>NZ_SCSK01000004.1 GCF_004297875.1 Pandoraea sp.
TCGTCTGTCAGCTCAATCCCCGGGGCCACTCGCAATTGCTCGCTCCAATGCAAACCGAAGTAGACCATTGGAGGAACTCAAATCAATTAAGTTCACTCAAGAATCAAACACTACACTAGCGTGACGATCGTGTCAAGCACCCAGAGGAAGCGGTCGATGCGCGGCGCCTGGCGCATGATGACCTCCTCCATGCAGGACTCCAGTGCGTCGTCCGACGTATGTCCGGCCAACCGCGCGGCGCTGGCAAACAGGCTGGCTGCGGGCATGCCGCGGAACTGCTCAGCGCATGCAGCCAGCGTCGCGGCGCTGAGCAATTCGCTGCGGTCGATCGCATCGAGCGCGGCGTGGCTGCTGGCCGCTGCACGGTGCAGGAACCAGAACCGCTCGATGATGACGGTCAGGGCGACCAGCAGCATGGCGGCAATGACATAGAGCACCCCGTCCGAATTGTTCGCCAGGTGCATGAAAGTGTCGACGGTCATGACGTCAATCTCCAATTAGAAAGAGGTGGCCAGCGTGGCGATGATCGAGCGGCCCGGGACGGTCCAGTACAGCGGCGTGTTGTCGGCCGCGGTGTAGCCGGCCAGTGCATCGATGCTGGTGCGATTGAACAGGTTGTCGATCTGGAAGCCGATGCGCGTGTCATGCGTCCACGGCGCGAGGTGTTTGATGGTGTAGACCGCCGCCAGGTTGGTCACCGCGAAGCCGCCGATCGGTTGTGTATCGCCGGTGTCGCCGAACTGGCGGCCGACGAACTTGGTGATCAGCGAGCCGTACAGCGGGCCATGCTGATAAATCAGGCCGGCCGCGGCGGTCTGACGCGGTGCGTTGGGCATCCAGCTGCCGGTGTCTTTCTGCTTGGCCGAGTTGAAGGTGAGGTTGCCGTACAGGCTGAAACCGTCGCCCGCATAGACCGTGGCCTCGGTCTCGATACCCTTGTAGATCGCGCCGCCTGCGTTGCTGAAGGTGGTATTGCCGGCGACCGTGCGCTTGGTCACCGCATTGAGAAAATCGATGTAATACGCATCGGCGGCCAGCGTCAGGCGGCCGGTCTTGTAGGTCGTGCCGATTTGATAATTATTGGTCTGCTCGGGGTTGGGCTGCCCGGAAATCGACGGATTCTGCACATAGAAAACATTCAGGTTGGGTGCCAGGAAGCCCTGCGCATATTGTGCGTAGGCGCTCCAGTTGGGCGTGATCCGTTCGTGCGCGGTCAGCGACGGCAGGAACTTGGTCCAGGTGTGGCTGTAATCGAGTGGGGCGCCGGATCCCTGGTTTTGCGGTGTGGAGATACTGCGATTGAACGACACGTACTTCACGCCCGGCGTCAGCGTCAGGCCATGGCCCAGATCCCAGGCGTATTGGGCGTAGGGCTCAAACGTCTGCAGCGTATCGTTCATCGTGAAGTTCAGCGACTCGAAAGCGAAATTCAGCGAATCGTCGACATTGAAGTTGTTGCGGAAGTTCGTTTGACGAGTGATCCACAACCCGGTCTTCAGCTTGCCCGGGCCAAGTTTTCGCTCGGCGTTAAGCACATCACCCACGGCCCGGTAGTTGTTGTTCATCTCCTGGCCGGGCACGTTGTTGGCGCCGAAGTTGGTGCCGTTCGGCGTCTCGCCATTCGGATCTGCGCCGTTGAACCCGTTGTGGTAATAGCCATACGTATACAGCTTGTTGTCGATCGCCCACTCGCCAAGTTTGGTTTGGATACCGAGGTACTCGAAATCGGTATTGATCTTGTCGAAGTTGTAGCCGTAATAGGATTGGCTGGTCGGATCGGTGCTCAGGCCGAAGTCGGGCCCGAATTGCTGGATTTGCGCGGCGGTCGCGCCAACCGGGACGTTCTGATGAATGCGCGAATAAGTCGCGAACAAGGTCACCAGCGTGTTGTCGCCGATCGGTTTTTCGAGCTTGAAGTAGGTGTTCTTGCGGCTCAGGTGGGCGTTGGTCAAATAGCCATCACTGCCGATCTGGTTGTAGCCGAACAGCACGCGGGCGTCGCCCCATTGTTTCATGTCGCCGCTGTTGAATTCAGCGCTGCCCAGCCACGTGTTGAAGCTGCCGTACGACCCTGCCACGTTAAAGGCCGGTTTGTCGGACAACGCCTTGGAGGTCAGGCCGATTGTGCCGCCGAAGGTGGCGAAGCCGATTTGCGAGGCATCCCCCGGGCCGCGGTCGACCGACATATTGCCCAGCGCCTGGGAGGCGAAGAACGACGTCGAGTGGTGGGTGAAGTCGTTCGAGTCGCCGAAGGGAATGCCGTCGAACGTCACGTTGTACTGGCCATCCTGAAACCCTCGAATCGACAGGCTTTGCGATTCCATCAAGCCCGGACCGTTGGGATCGACGTTCGACACGCTAGGCGCGATCTGCAGAATGTCGGTGTAGTTCGACGTCGGCGCGGTGCTGTTCTCGATGTAATGGCGGCTGATGATCGACTTGGGCTGGGTCGTGGTGAGCGACCCCTGGGTGGGCGCCTGCGCCGGTGCGGACTGCGGGTTGTTCGCCCCCGAGCCGCCGGCTGCCGACCAGTTCGCGGTGCTTTGCACGGAACCGAGGTCGCCCGAGGCCTGTGCATGGGAAACCTGGGCGCCGGCAGCGCATAACGATGCGAGGATCAATTGCGCCAGCGGTTTTTTACGGAACTGCGGAACTACCCGTTTCATATCGGCATCCTTATTCAAATCAGTTGTAAGACGACGTTTCGAATGAGGCGCGATGCTAACAATGGTTTCTGACAGAACCGTGAATATCTTCCTAAGTTTTAATTAGGTTTTCCTAATTAAATGAATATGTCCAAAATGTGACGCTGAGGGGAAATTTGGATGAGCGTTTGCTTAGGATGGCGACTTTACGGCGGTAGCGCTCGAGTGCGTGGCGGACTCGATTGGAACGCCTTGCCAGCCGCCGCCAAGCGCCAGAAACAGATTGACCTGATCGAGCGCAACTTGCCGGTCGGCCGCAGCCAACGCCGCATCGGTATTGGCCAGCGTACGATCGGCATCGAGACTGGCGAGGTACGGTGTCTTGCCCGCCCGGTACAGGACCCGGTTCTGTTGCGCTGCCTGGCGGGCCGCATCGCGCGCGGCGCGTAACTCGCCTCGGCTGGCGAGGTCGTGCGTGTAGCGGGTCAAGGCTGTCTCGGTTTCCTTGAGCGCGTTGAGCACGACACCGTCGAAGTGGGCCAGGGCTGCCTCGGTGCCGGCGCGTGCGCCGCGGATGCGCGCGCGTGCACCATTATCGGGCAGGGTCCAGGAGATCAGTGGCCCGATATTCCAGCGCCCGGTCGAGGCCTTTCCCAGGTCTTCCAGCACGCCGGTGAAGCCGCCCGAGGCGCCGATCACGATATCCGGATATAGCGCTGCGGTAGCCACGCCGATGCGCGCCGTGGCGGCGGCCAGTTGGCGCTCGGCCTCGCGCACGTCGGGCCGGCGCCTGAGCAGCGCGGTGCCGTCGCCGACCGGAATCGGCTGGCGCAGCGCCGGCGCGTGCGTGCAGACGAGCGCCGACGCATCGAATTCGCGCGGTGTTTTGCCCACCATCACGGCCAGTTGCAGCAGCGCGGCATCGTGTGCAGCTTCGAATTTCGGCAAGTTGGCACGCAACAGGTCGGCTTGCGCCTGGGCGCGCAGCACGTCGGTGCTGCGGCCCCGCCCGGCGGCTTCGAGCCGCCGGGCGATGTCGACGCTGCGGTTTTGCAGATCGAGTTGCCGGCGGACTACGTCCAGTGCCTGGGTGGCGGCGCAGCTCTCCACATAGGCGCGCACGGTTTGCGCGGCGACGTTCACGCGCACAAGATCGAGCGCTGCCTGGCTGGCCTGGGTGTCGGCCGCGGCCGCTTGCTCGGCGCGCTTGAGCTTGCCGAACAGATCGAGGTCGTATGACACGCTCAGGCCGGCGTCTCCTTCGTTGATGACCGGCAGCTTTTCGCTCAGCAGATATTGTTCGCCCGATTCCTGGGCCCGCTTGAGCGCGCCTTCGATGGCGCCGTGAAAACCGCGCTCGGCATTGACTTCGTCGCGCACCGCGAGCGTGCGGCGCAGATTCGCGGCGGCCACGCGTACGTCGGTGTTGGCCGCAAGCGCCTGCCGCACCAGGCTATTGAGGGCGGGGTCGTCATACAGGCGCCACCAGTTGCCCGGCACCGGAGCAAGCGTGACGGCGGCGCCGTGCGCGCGGGTGAATTCGGCATTGGCCGATGGGCGGTTGATAGCCGCCCTGGCCGGCAGATGATAGTCGGGGCCGACCACCGCGCAACCCAGCAGGCATTGCAACAGCACGAGCGCCACGGCAAGGCGGATGGGTTTCATGAGCGCGCTCCCGATCTGTGCGCAGAGGCGTCGGTGTCGATCGACACGGTCGCGGTGCGGCCGGCGATCAGGCGGATATCGCGCGGCACGTCGTCGAGCGCCACGCGCACGGGAATGCGCTGCGCCAGGCGCACCCAACTGAAGGTCGGATTGACGTTCGGCAGCAGGTTCGCGCCATTGCTGCGGTCGCGGTCCTCGATGCCGGCGGCGATGCTTTGCACGTGGCCGCGCAGCGTCTGCGATTCACCCATGATGCGAATTTTGACCGGCTGGCCGATGCGGATGTCGTGCAGTTTGGTTTCTTCGAAGTAGCCGTCGACATGGAACGAATGCGCATCGACGATCGACAGCACCGGCTTGCCGGTCACCACATAGTCCCCAACGCGCGGCGTGCGGTCGCTCAGGAAGCCGTCGACCGGGCTGAGCACGGTGGCGCGCCGCAAATTCAGTTCGGCCAGGGAGACGGCGGTCTTTGCCTGGGCCAGGGCCGCTTCGTCCTGCAGCACTCGGGCCTGGCTTTGTTCGGTGGTTTCCTGGGCGACCAGATTGCCCAGTGCGCGATTGCGTGCCGCTTCGCGGCGCGCTTCGGCCAACGCCGCGCTTTGCGAGGCAACGACTTCCCGGGCATGCTGCAACGCGAGCTCGAAGCGCGCGCGATCAATGACGAACAGCACCTGTCCCTGCTTGACGGTCTGGTTGTCGCGGGCCATCACCTGGGTGATCTGGCCGCTTACGTCGGGGGCGATCTGCACGACGTCGGCGCCAACCTGGCCATCGCGCGTCCATGGCGCAACGGTGTAGTAGTCCCACAGGCGAGCGCCGATCACGGCGGCGAGTGCCGCCAGTGCCAAAGTGAGGATGACGGATCCGATGAAGCGGGTATCTTTTTTCATGATTGCAACCAGTGAATCAGGGAAACCGTGCCGCCGAGCACGATCACGTAAAGCGCCAGATTGAACAGCGAGCGGTGCCATACGAGCCGGTAGAAGCCCGAGCGCCCGAGCAGCATGCGCAGGCCGGTGGTGATCGCGAAGGCGATCAGCATCCAGCCCAGCACGCTGGGAACGAACACACCGTAAATATTGATTTCGCCGCTCATTCTTCTGTCAGTCCCGGCCGCTGGCCGGTCTCGTTCAAACGTTAAAAATCAACCGCCGCTGGCTGCGCGGGCACGCTCGGCATCCGCAGGGCAGCCGCGTTGGGCAGCAATGCCACGCGCAGTTCGACCAGCGCATTGAGCGCGATGCGCGCTGCCGCGGTGCGGCGCGTGACGATGCGCGCGATGGCCGCGTCGATGCGTTGCTGCAGGTCGGCCTGCGGGGCCTGATGCGTGCGTTCGGCCAGACAGCGCCGGTAGTAATCGGCAAGCGCATCGAGTACCGCCTGGATCGCATCGCGCGTGGCGCCCGACAGGTCGAGTTCCTCCCGCTGCAGCTCGAGTGTGCTGAAACCGACGCGCAACTCCTTGAAGCCGTCGGTGACGCTGTCATTGCCGCTGGCCGCCAGGCGCGGGATCAACTGACCGAGCCGGTCCAGCATGCGGGCGGTGAGCCGCGCATGATCGGTGACGGCATGGCCGGCGGCAGTGTTGGCAAGGTCGCGCCAGCTCGCGTGCACCAGGCGGCGCAGCGCCAACTCGGTACCGAACGGCCGCGTCAGCAACGTCCAGACGAGTGCGAATAGCACGCCCGCCACGCCGGCCAGATTGCCGTTGAGAAACGCCGTGAAATCCGCCTGGTAAGCGCCCTGCAGGCCGATGAAGGTCGCGGTGTTGACGGTCAGCAGCATGGCGATCATGTTAAAGCGCGGTTGCGCGATCAATGTGCCGACGAGCAGGAACGGCAAGGCCAGCAGCATCACCAGCGTGGCGAAGCCGTGCGAGAGCGGCAGGATCGCGAACAGATAGATTGCGGCGATGACGATGCACACGGCGGTCCAGACGGCAAACGACAGCACCATCGGCGCCGGTTCGTCCTGGGCGGCAAAAAAACAGCAGGCGATGGCGCCCAGCGTGACGGCCGCGCCACCGTCGGCCCAGCCGGTGGCGATCCAGATCAGGCTGCCGCAGAACGTCGCCAGGCTCGCGGAGAGCGCTGAAAACAGGGTCATGCCATGGTCGAGATGGCGCGCCCCACGCGAAATCTCGCGGCGGCGATACGCAGGCGCCCAGGGCGTTCCCGACGCCTTGCCGGCGATGCGCGCGTGCAGGCTCAGGCAGTCGAGCCAAAGATCGACCAGCGCACCCAGGCGCCAGCGGGCGTTGGCGGCAAGCGCGCCGCCCCAGTCGAGCGCGTCGCCGGCTGGCGCGTCGCCACGCTCGAGCCGTTCGCGAAAGCGCTGGGCCGTGCCGGCATCGGCCGACATCGTGCGAACCCAACCGGCAATCTCGCCGGTGAGTTGCTCTAGATCCTCGGGCATCGCGTGCCCCTGGCCGCGCAGCGTGGCGAGCACGGCCGTCAGCGACGAGAGCACCGGCAACAGCATCGACATGCGGGCGCGCAATTCACGCGCGTGACGCACCACATCGTCCGTTTCCGGGTCGTATGAAAGCTGGCTGATGAGTTGATCGAGCGCCAGGATGTCGGACGCCAGCCGGTGCCGGGTGCCGGGATGCCCGGCGGCGCTGCCGGGCGCCAGCGTGTCGGCGGCCCAGGCGGCGGCGTCGCGCAGCCAGTCTTGCGTGCGGGCGTGGATCACCGGCGCGATCTTGCCCGGAAAGGCGATCGCCCCGACGATGCTGGCGCAGATGATGCCGAGCATGATTTCCTCGCTGCGCGCCACGGCGATGTCGAACACGGCCTGCGGCTGATCGACGGCGGGCAGGGCGATCAGCGGCAGCGTGTAGGCGGCGAGCATGAACACATAGCTGCGCGGCGTTCGGTGCAGCAGCGAAATGTAGAGCAGCGAGCCGGTCCATAGCGCCACGACGGCCGCCAGCAGTATTGGCGCGTCGTCGAAAAGCGGCACGAAAGCGACTGCCGCGGTGGCGCCCAGCAGCGTGCCCAGCACGCGGTACAGCGCCTTGGAGCGGGTGGCGCCGGTCAGCGGATGGGCGACGATATAGACCGCCGACATCGCCCAATAGGGGCGCGGCAAGCCGGCCGCCATCGCGAGGTAAAGCGCCAGCATGGCGGCAACGAAGGCTTTGAGCGAAAACAGCCAGTCCCGCGCCGAAGGCCAATGACTCATGGCAGCACCCCGCTCACGGACGGGTCGGGGCGCTCGCCGCGTGGGCTGCGTCTCCAATGGCGGCCAACACCCGCAGGGTCGCCTCGACATCTTCCTTGCTGACGTTGCGAAACACCGAAGCCCGCAGTGCAATGAGGTCGGCCTCGATTTTCTCGGCCAATGCCCTGCCGGCGTCGGTGTACCAGATCATGTTGGCTCGCCGGTCGGCCGGATCGACCTCGCGGCGAATCAGGCCCGCACGGCACATCTGGTCGAGCAGGCGCACCAGCGATGCGCCTTCGATGCCGATCTGCTCGGCCAGCACGTTTTGGCGCACCCCTTCGCCCAGCCGGCCAATGAAAATCAGCGGTGCGGTGCAGGCGCCGGAGATGCCCGACGGCGTAGTGATTGCCTCGGAGATTTGACGCCATTGCCGCCCGGCGGTCATGAGCGTGCTGGTCAAGGCGAGATGAAGGGAGGTGAGATTGGACATGGCAATAAATTAGCATACTGATAATTAGATAGCAATCTAATTATTTATGCAGAATTGATATTTTTTGAGGCCATGCTTTGCGCCAAAGCACGGCGGCCGACGACGACGCGGGCCGTCAGCCGCCGGACCGATCAGTGGCGATATGCCGGACGGCGGCGCGAAAACTGCGCTGTTTCGGCTTGTTCCATGAGGTCCATGAATTGCTGCGTGCGCATGTGAATCAGCGCCTCATGGTCGCCGGCCTCGAAGTACACGTCGGCCTGGCTGGCGAGACTTTGGTCGACGTAGGTCGGCAATCCGTAGGCTGCGCACACCGGGGGAATGGCGCCGATGTCGCAGTCCTTGAACAGGCCGGGCAAATCGCTCTCCTTGGCCAGTACCAGCCGCCGTCCGGTCTGCGCCCACAGCTTGGCCAGTTGCAGCCGGTGCGTGGCGGGCAGCACCGCAGCGACGTAGCCGCGTTCATCCTCCAGGAGTACCGTCTTGGCAAGGCGGTCGGCCGGAATATGCGCGGCTTCGGCTGTTTCGGCGCTGGTGTGGGTATGACGGTGCTGCACGATGTCGTATTCGCTGCCTTTTTCACGCAGGCAGTCCTCTAGAGTGGTGGCGATCGACATGGGGGCCTCCTCGGGAGAACGGGAGTCCCGCGGGCTCCCTGGTTTTCCAGCATAGGGCGTTCTCGCGCCGATTGACAGGCGAACCGGGTGCGAATGAGAAGTCCGCTGCAAAGCTGTATAAATGTACAGTAGAATATTCCTATTTTTGCGGCAACCCATTGCCGCGGCGAAGCGCCGGCGCACCGGGTGAGCGTCGCGACGCCGCGCTGCGTATCGGGCCAACAGCATTGGCTCAACGCCTTGTGAGGATCGAATAAATTGTCATCGACTGGAAAAATCCGCATTCGCGGCGCTCGACAGCACAACCTCAAGAATATCGATCTGGATTTGCAGACCGGCGAAATGACGGTCGTCACGGGCCCGTCGGGCTCGGGCAAGTCGAGCCTGGTGTTCGACACGCTTTACGCCGAGGGCCAGCGGCGTTACGTGGAAACATTCAGCGCCTACGCGCGGCAGTTTCTCGACCGGATGGACCGGCCCCAGGTCGACCGGGTCGACGGTGTGCCGCCGGCGATCGCAATTGACCAGACCAATCCGGTGCGAAGCTCGCGCTCGACGGTCGGCACCATGACCGAGCTCAACGATCACCTGAAGCTGCTCTATGCGCGCGCGGGCGAGTTGTTCGATCGCAAGACCGCGCAGCCGGTGCGGCACGATACGCCAGAGACAATCTATGCCGAGCTGCGGGCGCGCACCGAGCGCGACGATCCGCGGCTGGTGGTGACCTTTCCGGTGGAATTGCCCGAATCGGCTTCGGCCGAGGAAGTCGAGCAGTGGCTCTCGCTCAGTGGCTATACGCGCGTGCAGGCGCAGCGCGAAGTGGCAAGCACCAGCGGTCCGCGCAAACTGCTCGACGTGGTGGCCGACCGCTTTCGCATCCAGCAGGCCGAGCGCGCACGCGTGCTCGAGGCGATCGAGGCCTCCCTCAAGCGCGGGGGCGGGCGCGTCAACGTCTATGTGCTGCCGGCGACCGACGCGGCCGATGCGATCGATGCCGCGCCGGAAATCTGGCGCTTTTCCACCGGCTTGCACAACCCCGACAGTGACCTGCGTTATGCAGATCCGCAGCCGGCACTGTTTTCGTTCAACTCGGCCTATGGCGCGTGCGACACCTGTCGCGGTTTCGGCCGCGTGATCGGGGTCGACCTGGGGCTGGTGATTCCCGACGAGCGCAAGACGCTGCGCGGCGGCGCGGTCAAGCCGATGCAGACGCCCGCCTGGAAGGAGTGCCAGGATGATTTGCTGCGCCACGCGGCAAAAGCCGACGTGCGTTGCGACACGCCGTGGGCTGACCTGTCGCCGTCCGAACGCGCCTGGGTCATCGACGGCGCGCCGGAATGGAATGGCAAGTGGCAGAAGCAATGGTATGGCGTCAGGCGGTTCTTCGGTTATCTGGAATCGAAGGCCTACAAGATGCACATCCGTGTGCTGCTGTCGAAATATCGCAGCTACACCCCATGCCAGACGTGCGGCGGCGCGCGCCTGAAAACCGAGTCGCTGCTGTGGCGCCTGGGCACCAAGGCCAACGCCGACGCAGTGCTGGCGCCGGCGCGGCGCTTCATGCCGCATGGCGTCGAGTGGCGCCGCGAGCAGCTCGAGGCATTGCCGGGTTTGACCGTGCACGACCTGATGCTGCTGCCGATCGAGCGCATCCGGCGCTTCTTCGACGACATCGTCCTGCCCAGCGCAATGCTCGACGATGCGCTCAAACTGCTGCTCGCCGAGGTGCGCACACGCCTGAAATACCTGTGCGACGTAGGGCTCGGTTACCTGACGCTGGACCGCCAAAGCCGCACGCTGTCGGGCGGCGAAGTGCAGCGCATCAACCTGACCACAGCGCTTGGCACGTCGCTGACCAAGACGCTGTTCGTGCTCGACGAACCGAGCATTGGCCTGCATCCGCGAGATCTCAACCGCATCGTCGAGGCGATGCATCGGTTGCGCGACGCCGGCAATACGCTGGTGGTGGTCGAGCATGATCCGTCGGTCATGCTTGCGGCCGACCGCCTGATCGACATGGGCCCTGGGCCCGGCGAGCGCGGCGGCACGATCATCTATGACGGCAACCCCGGCCAGATCCGGCGCAGCGGCACGCTGACCGGCGAATACCTGGCGGGGCGGCGCCAGGTCACCGACCTGAGCTGGACGCGCCGCCCGGTCGAGCCGAGCACCCCGCGCCTGGTGCTCGAGGGGGCGAACGAACACAATCTGCGGGACGTCACGGTAGAGATTCCGCTGCGCCGCCTGGTGTGCGTGACCGGTGTTTCCGGCTCCGGCAAGTCGACACTGGTGCAGGACGTGTTGTACCCGGCACTGGCGCGCCATTTCGGGTTGGCCACCGAAGCGCCGGGCGCTTACCGGCGTGTGGTCGGCGCCGACTTGCTCAGCGACGTGGTATTCGTCGACCAATCGCCGATCGGCAAGACCACCCGGTCGAACCCGGCGAGCTATGTCGGCGCATTCGACGAAATCCGCAAGCTGTTCGCCAAGTCGCCGATGGCCATGCAACGCGGCTACAGCGCCGGCACCTTCAGCTTCAATTCTGGTGATGGACGCTGCCCCACGTGCGGCGGCTCCGGCTTCGAACACGTCGAGATGCAGTTTCTGAGCGACGTGTATTTGCGCTGCCCGGATTGCGACGGGCGCCGCTACCGGCCTGAAGTGCTCGAAGTGAAAATCGAGCGCGGCGTGCCGGCGCGCGCGCTGAGCATCGCGGACGTGCTGGAGCTGACGGTCAGCGAGGCTACCGGACTTTTTGCCGGCGACGCGGAAGTGCTGCGCGTGTTGCAGCCGATCGTCGACGTCGGGCTCGAATACGTCAAACTCGGCCAGCCGGTGCCGACCCTCTCGGGCGGCGAGGCGCAGCGGCTCAAGCTCGCCGGATTTTTGGCCGAGACCGCCAATACGCGCGGTGCGCGCGGCGCAGGATCGGTGCCTTCGGCGCGGCTCTTTATGTTCGACGAGCCGACTACCGGGCTGCATTTCGACGATATTGCCAAGCTCATGCGTGCGTTCGGCAAACTGCTTGCGAGCGGGCATTCGGTGATCGTGATCGAACACAATCTCGATGTGATTCGCGCGGCCGACTGGCTGATCGACCTGGGCCCTGAAGGTGGCGACGGCGGTGGCCGCGTGCTGTGCGCCGGCACACCGCGCACGGTGCAGCAGTGTGCCGAATCGCATACCGGACAGGCCCTGTTGCAATACGAACGCGCGCTGGCCGCGCTGGCCGACCCGGAGCATGCGGACGCGGTCGGCGCGGCGGGCAGCGGGTTGGCAGGCATGCCGCTGCAAACGGCGCTGCGCGCGTCGCGCGCACGCCGTGCGGTGGAAGGCGAGGATGTGGTGCGCATCGTCAATGCGCGCGAACATAATCTGAAGTCGCTCGACGTCGACATTCCGCACGGCAAGTTCAACGTGATCACGGGCGTGTCGGGGTCGGGCAAATCGACGCTCGCGTTCGACATTCTTTTTCATGAAGGCCAGCGCCGCTATCTCGAGTCGCTCAACGCGTATGCGCGCTCGATCGTGCAGCCGGCCGGCCGGCCCGAGGTCGACGCCGTCTATGGCATTCCACCGACCGTGGCGATCGAGCAGCGCCTGTCGCGCGGCGGGCGCAAGAGCACCGTCGCCACCACCTCGGAAGTGTGGCACTTCCTGCGGCTGTTGTATGTGAAGCTCGGATTGCAGCATTGCATTCACGATGGCACGCCGGTCACCGCGCAAAGCGTGGAATCGATCGCCGCGCAACTGCTGCGTGATCACCGTGGCGAGCATGTCGGTTTGCTCGCGCCGCTGGTGGTCAATCGCAAGGGGCTCTATACCGACCTGGCGAAGTGGGCGCGGGCGCGCGGCCATACCCATTTGCGCGTGGACGGCGAATTCGTGCCGGTGGCGCCGTGGCCCAAGCTCGATCGCTTTCGCGAGCACACGATCGAGCTGCCGGTGGCCGATCTCGTGATTCTGGCTGACCGCGAAGCAGAATTGCGCCGGCTGCTCGACGAAACCCTGGAAGTTGGCAAGGGCGTCATGCATTTGCTCGTGCCGCTCGATGGCTTGGGCGACGCCATGCGCGCCGGACGCTCGAGTGCCGGCATCGGCCAGGTCAAGGTGCTGTCGACCAGGCGCGCCTGCCCGGTGTGCGGGACCAGTTATCCGGAACTCGATCCACGCATGTTCTCGTACAACAGCAAGCACGGCTGGTGCACGAGTTGTGTCGGCACCGGCCTGGCACTCACGCGCGAGCAACGCAAAGCCTACGACGACACGCTGCTTGCCGAGGACGGCCGGGGGCGCGAACAAAGCCTGCCGTCCGAGGAGCAGGAGCCCGAAGGGGTGGGCGATGAGCCTTGCCCCGACTGCGGCGGCACCCGCCTGAACCCGGCAGCGCGCGCGGTCACTTTCGACGGGCATCCGATCGTCGACGTCGCGCAGTGGACCGTGACCGATACGCGCCGCTGGATCGAATCGCTGCAACTGGTTGGCCGCCAGGCCGACATCGCGCGCGACGTGGTCAGCGAAATCGGCAGCCGGCTGGCGTTTCTCGAAGAGGTCGGACTGGGCTATCTGAGCCTCGATCGCGCGGCGCCCAGCCTGTCTGGCGGCGAGGCACAACGCATCCGGTTGGCGGCGCAGCTGGGCAGCAATTTGCAGGGGGTTTGTTACGTGCTCGACGAGCCGACCATCGGCCTGCATCCGCGCGACAATCGGATTTTGCTCGACGCGCTGCGCAAGCTCGGCGAGAAGGGCAATACGCTGGTGGTGGTCGAGCACGACGAAGACACGATCCGCCGTGCGGATCACATCATCGATATCGGCCCCGGGGCCGGCAAGCGCGGCGGCACGCTGGTGGCGCAAGGCAGCGTTGCCGATCTGGCGAAGCAGGCGGCGTCACTGACCGGGCAGTTTCTTGCGCATCCGATCGCGCACCCGCTGCAAGCGCGCCGCGCTGTGGTGCCGGTCGGTAGCGGCAAGGCGCCGGAACCGGCGCAGTGGCTGAGCGTGCAAGGTGCCAGACTGCACAATTTGCGCGAGCTGACGGTGGACATTCCGCTGTCGAGGCTGGTGGTGGTCACGGGCGTGAGCGGGTCGGGCAAGTCGACCCTGGCGCGCGACGTGTTGATGACGAATCTGCTCGATGCGGTCGGACGCTCGGTGCTGTCCTCGCCTGCCACGCGGCGCGCGCGCAAGGCTGCCGCGGCCCGGCAGCCCGACACCGAAAGGCATCGCGCGAGTGCGCCGCTGGAGGTCACGCATCAATGGCAGGGTTGTGATGCCGTGACCGGCTGGGAAGCGATCGACCGCGTGCTCGAAGTCGACCAGACGCCGATCGGCAAAACGCCGCGCTCGTGCCCGGCGACCTACATCGGCGTGTGGGATGCGATTCGCAAGCTGTTCGAAGGCACGCTCGAGGCGCGTGCGCGCGGCTACACCGCTTCGCGCTTTTCATTCAATACCGGTGCCGGGCGCTGCCCCGCCTGCGAGGGGCAGGGCGTGCGCACCATCGGCATGAGTTTTTTGCCCGACGTGAAGGTGCCGTGCGACGTGTGCCACGGCCAGCGCTTCAACCCCGAGACGCTCGCGGTGACCTGGCGCGGCAAGAACATCGGCGACGTGCTGACCATGGAAATCGACGAAGCCGTCGAATTCTTCGCGCCCATCACTAGCATCGCCCATCCGCTGCAACTGATGAAGGACGTCGGCCTGGGCTATCTGACGCTCGGCCAGCCGTCGCCGACATTGTCGGGCGGCGAGGCGCAGCGCATCAAGCTGGTGACGGAACTGAGCAAGGTGCGCGACGATCTCACGCGGCGCGGCCAGCGGGCGCCGCACACGCTGTATGTGCTCGACGAACCGACCGTCGGGCTGCACATGGCGGATGTGGCCAAGCTGATTCGCGTGCTGCACCGCCTGGCCGATGGGGGGCATAGCGTGGTGGTCATCGAGCATGATCTCGATGTGATTGCCGAGGCCGACTGGGTGATCGATCTCGGCCCGGAGGGCGGGGTGGGCGGCGGCACGATCGTCGCCGCAGGCACCCCGGAGGACTTGCTGCGGGTGCGCGAGAGTCATACCGGCGTGGCCTTGCGGCCGGTGCTGGCGCGCATCGCCGGGCGCCCGCAGGCAAGCGAGACGGCCGGCACGGCAAAAACCGCGTAGCCCGAAGCCGGAATGCGGGCGATCCGGCGGGTCGCGGCCCGCCGCAACTCTTTTGCCGCCTATGCCTCGAGGCTGGCGCCTTTGGTTTCGGGCGAAGCCAGGATGGCGAAAATCGCCAGCGCCGCGTAACCCATCACCAGCATGCCGATGTAGAGATAGGCGCGATGGATGCCGTAGGTATGCAGCAGCATGCCGGCGATAATCGGAATCAGCCCGCCGCCATACACTTGCGATACCTGGTAGCCGGCACTGGCCCCAGAGGCGCGGTACTTGGTCGGGAAGCTCTCCGTGTAGAAGGTCGGTACCGCGCCGTAGCCGAAGCCGAACACAAAGCCGAAGCCGATAATTTCAGCGATCGTCGCGAGCAGGAAATTGCCGGTGTTGAGCAGATAGAAATACGGGATGGCGAATACGAAAGCAACGACCGCGGCGATCAGCAAGATCGTGCGGCGATTGATTTTGTCGGCCAACGTCGAGCCGATGATCATGAACACCAGCATAAAGGCCGCGGCGATCAGGCCAATCGTCTCGGCCTGCGTGCCGGTGAACCCGACCGACTTCATATAGCCGGTGCCGAACACGAAGCTCAGGAAGAATACACCGCCGAACATGGCGTTGACCAGCGAGGTGCGCAGGATGCGCAGTGGCATGTCGCGCCACACTTGCCGGGCCGGATGCTGCAGGGTCTGGCTATTGGATTTGAAGCCCTCGAACACGAAGCTGTCCATGGTACGCGTGCGAATCACGATGCCGACGATCGCCACGATAAAGCCGATCACGAAGAAAATCCGCCAGCCCCAGCTCAGGAATGCAGCGGGGGACATCAGCGATTTGACGAAAATCACCGAGCCGAACCCCAGCAGCAGGCCGATCGGAATCGCGAAGCCGACCCAGGCACCCCAGAAAGCGCGGCGCTTGGAGCGTGCGGCCTGCTCGACCACCCAGGTCGCCGCAGTGCCGAATTCGGCGCCGAAACTTATCCCCTGCAGGAGCCGGAAGACGATCAGCAGCACCGGTGCAATCACGCCGATGCTGTTGTACGACGGGGTCAGCCCGATGGCCAGGGTGCTGAAGCCCATCAACAGCAGCGCATAGACCATCGCGTCCTTGCGGCCCAGGCGGTCGGCGATATTGCCGAAGATGAAAGCGCCCAGAGGCCGGATGATGATGCCGATGCCGTAGACCGCGATCGCCGCGGCAATCGCGGCTAAACCAGGCAGCTTGAAGAACACGCCGCCCCACACCGTTGCGGCCATGATGCCGGTCACCAGGAAGTCGTATTGCTCGATGACGGAACCGATAATGCTGGCCAGCGCCACTTTGCGAATCTGCTGTTCCGTGGGATGGCCGTTTGTCTCTTTCATGTTTGATCTCCGTTGAAAATTTTTTCTTCACCTGCCTGATTTGTCCACTCGATGGGACACCCGCGCCACCAGTTGCGGTACGAACAATTCCGTCCAGCGTTCGGGTTTGATCCTGATCGTGCCGGTACCGTAGAGAAAATTCACGTAGTCCATGATTTGATTCGGTATCAGCGAAAAACGGGTATCGGGATCGTCGAGCATGCCCAGCACTTCCCTGGCCGAGACGCTCACTGCGGCATCGGCCGCATACAGCGCGGCGGCCACATGCCGGTGCGCCGCGATGAAGCGATTCGCTTCGTCGAGCGCGTCGAGAAAGACGTCGACCATGAGCGGATGCGACTGCGTGAAGCGCCTGGGCGCGAAGATCACGTCCAGAGTGATATTGCCCAGCACGTCCACGGAACTCAGGACGCGATGCACGTCTTTGTGCAGCAGTTCCAGATAGGAGAAGGGCGGCGATGCGAGATGCGCGCTCACACCGTCGCGCCGCTCGATGAGCGCGCGCATCGCTGCCGGATGCGGATAATTGGCGGTCAACGCGTCCAGGGCGGCGAAGTGCCGCGGGCCCAGTATTTTGGACGCCATCATCTGCAACACCACCGCGGAGAGCGAGGTCTTGATGCCCGGCACGGCGATCTTGTCCTTTGCCGTGAAGTCGCGCAGCGAGCGGATTCGCGGGCGATTGGCATTGAGCCACAGCGACGTTGCGCTCAGCCCGCTCACGCCGACGACCTCGACGTTCGGAATGCCCCTGGCCCTGGCCCAAAGGTCAATGAAACCGGGCGCGCCGGTGCCGGCAAAGTCGAGCGTACCCGCCATCATGGCGTCGTTGATCGAGCCGCCGCCGTCGAGCAATACCCAGCTGACGCGGCAATTGCCGGCCCCCAGGCGCGCCGCGTGCTTCTCGAACAGGCGCTGCTTTTCCATGACCAGCAGCGGCAAATACAGAATGCCATAACCCTTCGAGATACGAATCTCCAGTGGCGCATCGGCGAGAGCGGCGGCGGGCATTGCCGCGAGCATGCCGGCCGCGGCCACGAACGCTCGCCGCCCAGGGCGCGGCGAGCGGCGGCCGGCGGCACTGGCATCGTTCACACGTAACAAGTTGTCTCCTGATCTCGAAGTCGCTTGACTATTTATTTGGCGCAAGCTTATCTTCCGAACCTGAGATAACACTGACAAATCGCCCTGGGGTTAACGTGAAAAATCGGCAAGGAAGGGCATGCGGATTCTGATCGTCGAGGACGGCAAGGATATCGGTGCCGCGATCCGCAACCGCCTGGCGCGATTGGGGCATGCCGTCGATCTGCAGATCGACGGCCGCGAGGCGAACGCCTTGCTGCGCGTGCAGCCCTACGATCTGGTGGTGCTCGACGTCATGCTGCCGTCCATGGATGGATTTGCCATTTTGCGCGAGCTGCGCGAGCGCGGCAGCGAAACGCCGGTGCTGCTGCTGAGCGCGCGCTCGGCGATTGATGATCGCGTGAGCGGCCTGAGCCTGGGCGCCGACGATTATCTGGTCAAACCGTTCGACTATCGGGAGCTGGAGGCGCGGGTCCAGGCGCTTTTGCGTCGCAGGAGCGGTCAGGTGTCCGACCGCCTGAACCTTGGCGGTCTAAGCCTCGATCGCAGCAATCGTCTGGCCGAACTGGGCGGACAACCGCTGGCGCTCTCGCGCAAGGAGTTTGCATTGCTGGAGATACTGGCCAGCCGGCCGCAGCGCATTTTTTCCAAGGACGAATTGCTCAATCAACTGTTTCCCTTCGAAAAAGAGCCCAGTTTGAATGCCGTCGAGCAGTACGTGACGCGCTTGCGCAAGAAGCTGCAGGGCAGCGACGTTGAAATCCGCACCGCGCGAGGCATGGGATATCAACTTGCGCTCGCCTAAGTACATCGGGAAAACGCTGTTCGGGCGCACGCTGCTGTTCGTTGCACTGGTGGTTATTTCCGGTGCGATCATGCTTGCGTTGATCGCCCGTTATTACGCCGCGGCCGCGGCCCAGGAAGCCTATGACCGGTTGCTCTCGGGCGCGGTTATCCAGGTGGCGGAAAATCTCTATGTCCAGGGTGGCGTGCTGGCGCTGAATCCGCCGCTGGACGCCTTCGCAACCATGTCGGACTATGATCCTGTCTATTACAAGGTGGTCGATCCGCGCGGCATGGTGATCGCCGGATATCCGGATCTGCGGGCCGGGGCGACGTTGGCGGCAGCCCAACGCGGGCCGATCTTCGAGAACGGCTTCTATCATGGGCGGCGCGTGAGAATCGCCACGATTGCCCGCTATATGCCCGATGCCGCCGTACCCGGCTGGAGCCTGGTCACGGTCGCGCAGACCGTTCATGCGCGACAGCAATTGACCAACGCGATGACGCTCAAGGTCTGCTTGCTGATCGCGGCCATGAGCGTGCTGGCCATCAGTGCCAGCGGCGTGGCGATCAAACGCGGCCTGCAGCCGCTTGCTCAGATCGAGCAGTTGATCATGCGGCGCGATCCGGGAGATCTCAAGCCACTGGTGGTGAACACCCCGGCCGAGATGGGCGCGATTATCGGCGCCATCAATCTTTTGATGCAGCGCCTGGCCAGGCGCATGACCATGATGCAGCGTTTCATCGCCGATGCCGCGCATCAGATTCGCACGCCCCTGGCAAGTCTGGATGCGCAAATCGAATTGCTGACGATGGAGCCGGACGCCGCAGCGCGCGACCGGCGCATCGCCGCGCTGCAGGCTTCCTGCGCGGATGCCGGCCGGCTTGCCGGTCAATTGCTGAACCATGCGATGGTGATCCACCGCTCGGAAGCCATGCAACTGCAGCCGGTCGAGCTCAATGCCCTGGTGCGCGAAGCGCTCGGCAGGGCCGTTCCTCTGGCAGGCGAGCGCGACGTGAGTGTGACGTTTCGCTGCGACCAGGACCCGACGTACATCTTCGGCGACAGCGTCAGCCTGCAGGAGGCCATATCGAACGTGCTGCACAACGCCCTCTGTCACGGGCAGGCCGATGCGATTGACGTATCCGTTGAAAGCGCGGGGCAGGGCGTCACACTGCGCATCACCGACAACGGTTGCGGTATCGATCCGGCCGACTGGGACGCGGCGTTGCAACCGTTTGTGAAACTGCGCGAGCAGCAACGGGGCTCGGGGCTCGGATTGGCCATCGTCGACGAGGTGATGCGCGCGCATGGCGGCCAGATCCGGTTTGCCCGGCCGCAGGGTGGCGGCTTCTCTGTATTGCTCACCTTTCGGCGCGCCGTCGGCCCGGCCCCGAACGGCTCGGCCGATCCCTCACCGAAACCCGATTGATTCATATCGGAACATGCGGCAGTGCCGCCTACAAGGGTGTGACGGCGCGCCCCTCGTATTCCTGTCATGGCATCGATTGACGCCACGCCGCATTTCATATGCCAGGGTGATTGGTTTTACTAAATTTTCGTCAAAAGCGTCTAAGCTGTTAATGGAGCAGGGCGGCCGGCGGGCCGCGCCGCCCGGCCTCGATGCGCCAAGTCGGGGCGACGGTCTCTCGGTAAAAGCCACTATGGCGATGGCGCGGCTGTGACGCTAGAGTGGGGTAGGGAAAATTTGCAGGAGATCGATATGGCAGCCTACAACCGTATTTTGCTGTGCTATGACGGTTCGCGCGAAGGCCGCAAGGCGTTGCGTTGCGGCGCTAATCTGGCACTCGACCTGAAGGCCGAAACACATGTGCTGGCGGTGGTCGACATTATCTCGAACGTCGCGCAAAGCGGCGGCATCATGGCCGACGTGACTTGCAGTGCGATCGAAACCACCACACGCGAGATCCTGGAGGAAGGCGTGCAGTGGCTGACCTCGCGCGGCGTGAATGCGACCGGGCATCTGGCGCACGGTCGCCCGATCGAGGAAATCCCGCGTCTGGCGGAAAAACTCAATGCCGATCTGATCGTGGTTGGGCATCAGACACGCGGCACGCTGGCCCGCTGGTGGGCCGGCGGCTCGGAGAGCGCCATGCTGCTCGACCGGGTCTCGTGTAGCCTGCTGGTGTCGGTGGGGGCCGATACCGAGCAGTCCTGAGGGTCTTCGCGCCGGCCAGTGATTTGCCGAAGCATGCGGCTGGCGAGCCGGCCGCATGCTTGCTGCCATTTTCTACGCCAGGACCATATTGCTGCTCATAGGGCGGCGGTTACCGAAATCTCCACCAGCAGTTCCGGACGCGCCAGACTTGCCTGTACCGTGGCTCGGGCGGGTGCGCAGTCGGGCGCCACCCATGCGTCCCATACCTCGTTCATGCCGGCGAAATCGGCTGCGATGTCCTTGAGCCAGACTTGAGCGGTCAATAGCCTTGTCTTGTCGATGCCGGCGTCGGCCAGAAAGCCATCGATCTTTGCCAATACCTGGCGCGTCTGACCCGCGATGTCCTGCGCCGGGTCGCCAGCGGTCTGGCCGCCGATGAAAACCATGCCGTTATAAATCACCACGCGGCTCATGCGGGTGCTCGGATGAAAGCGTTTAATTTCGTTCATTGTGTCTCTTGTCAAAGTTGCAGTTGTTCAAAAATGGCGATCGGCCACGCGAGCCGCTTACTTGGGAAAGCCGCCGCGCGCCATGCGGTTGTCTTCGTGCATCGGTATGGCTGCAGCCACTTCGCCCAGGGTAATCGGCTTGATGGGGGGGCGAATGCGGTAGTAACCGACTTCCGGAATGGGCTTTGCCTGCGCGTCGGCAAGCAGTTCGGCGACGGTCAGCCCGCAGAAGCGACCCTGGCACGGGCCCATGCCGCAACGCGAGAACGACTTCGTTTGATTCGGGCCAACGCAGCCGAGCCTGGCCATCGCACGGATCTCGCCGGCGGTGACTTCCTCGCAGCGGCAGACGATAGTGTCATCGGCGGGCGGGCGGCGGAATGCGTCGGCGGGGCGATAGAGGGCATCGAGCAAGGGGCGAATGGCCAGATGCCGGGCCAGCTCGGCACGCGCCCCGGCGGCTGCCGCGTCGCGCTCGGCAAGATCGAGTCCGGCCAGGCGATGGGCAAGCTGGAGCCCGACGAGCCGGCCTGAGACTTCGGCCGCCAGCGCGCCGGCGATACCACCGCCGTCGCCCGCCACGAAAATATCGGCGATGCTGGTTTGCCCCCACGCGTCGAGCCGAGGCCGCCAGCATAGCTGTGCTGGATCCCAGGCATGGTCGCAGCCGATCGACCGCGTGACCTGTGTGTTCGGAATCACGCCCTGATGCAACAGCACAAGCGGCGTCTGCAGGCGTCGCACACGGCCGGCGACTTCGTATTCGATCGCTTCGACTCGGTGCGTGCCCAGCACCCGGAGTCCTTGCACGTGTTTGACGTGTTCGACGCCAGCGCGGCGAATCGCGCGCAACATGCGCCACCCCTTGGCAAGATAGGACGATGCGCGCAAGGCGCCGGCCAAATGCGGCAGGGCGGCACGATAGGCGCCCGGTGCGGTAGTGTCGAGCAGCGCGCGAATCTCGATGCCCGCCTGCAGCAATTGCCAGGCAAACAAGTACAGCAGCGGCCCGCAGCCAGCCAGCACCGCCGGCGCGCCGGGTGCCAGGGCGGCCGCCTTCAGCAGGGTTTGCGCCGCGCCAACGCCCATAACGCCCGGCAGCGTCCATCCCGGCACCGGGAAGGGACGTTCCTGCGCGCCGCCGGCCAGCACGATCGCGCGCGCGGCGATTTGCAGCGTGCCGCCGTCGGGCCCCTGGCGTGTCACGCTCACGCGCCTGTCCGGCGTGATCTGCCAGGCCAGCGTTTGCGGCCAGTAGGCAACGCCGCTGCGCGCGAATGCGTCGACCAGCGTGCGGCCGTAGAGGTAATCGGGGCCGAGCACGCCAGGATTCGCCAGTGGCGAGTGACTCACATTGCGGTAGATCTGGCCGCCGGGATAGGGATTTTCATCGAGCACCAGCGTCTCGACGCCGCGCCGATGCGCTTCGAGCGCGGTGGCCATGCCCGCGGGGCCGGCGCCGATGACGAGCAGATCGACATATTTTTCAGTCATGCGATGCTCCTTGCGCCCTGCATGCGCCGCACATGCATGCCATCGCGCACCGGCGTCATGCAGCCTTGGCGGTTTGGCACGCCGTCGATCTCCACCAGGCAGTCGAAGCACACACCCATCATGCAAAACGGCGCGCGCTCGTTACCGCCCACTGGCGTGGTGCGGCAGACGAGATGCCCGGCGGCCAGCAGTGCGGCTGCCACGCTCAGCGTGCCGGGCACGTCGTGCGCTCGATCGTCGATATAGATCCGCACGGTGGCATGCTCCGCGCGAGGCAGTGTCTTAAACAGCAAATCGGTTGGCATAGAAAGTATCCAGAAGAGCGGGGCGATCGCCCCCGAGAATCCACGGCGCGATGGTCTCGCAATGCGCGGCTGCCAGCGTCACGCCACTGTGGCAGGTCGCCAGAAAGGCGCCCGGGTGACGGGTCGATTCCTCGTAGATCGGCAGACCGTCGGGCGTCATCACGCGCAGCGCGCCCCAGGCGCGCACTACCCGCACGTGCTTGAGCAGCGGGAACGGCGCGATGGCGCGCCGGGCGATGTCGGCCAGAACGTCCGGCGTGACGCTGTCGTTAAAACCCACGTCCTCCGCCGAATCGCCCACCAGCACCGAGCCCTCGACCGTTTGCCGCACATAGATGGTCGGGTGGGCCAGAAACGGGCGGACCCGCTCGGTCACCAGAATCTGGCCGCGCAGCGGCTTGACGGGGGCTCGCAGGCCGACCTGCGGCGCGAGTGCGCGGTTGCCGAGCCCGGCGGCCAGCACGACGCGGCCCGCCTCGAGCGTGTGGCCATTGGCCACGCGCAGGCGAAACGAGCCGCTGGCCGGGTTGATTTCAGTGACGTTGGCGTTCGGTGCGTACTCGCCGCCGGCATGCTCGTAGGCCGCGAACAGGGCCCGCAGCGTATAAAGTGGGCTGACGTGTCCATCGTTGGGCGAATAGATGGCGCCAGCGGCATCCGGGCCGATGGCCGGCAGCCGTTGCGCCAGTTCCCTGCTCTCCAGCACTTCGAACTTCAGGCGCGGCTCGGCAAGATAGAGGCGCTGCATCGTTTCAGCCTTGGTCGTCAGCTCCTGCCGCGACTGCGCGATGTTGAAGCCGCCCGGCCGGCTAAAGCCGATCGACACGCCGCTGCGCGTGAGCAACTCGTCGGCGAAACCCTGCCAGAGATCTGCCGAATGCAGCGACCAGCGGGCATAGCTGACGCAATTGGCGCCTTTGCCCTGGACCCACACCAGCCCGAAATTGCCGCGCGCGGCGCGCAGCGCGCCGTCCTCACCATCGCATACGATGACCCTTTGGCCGCGTTTGGCCAGTCCGAAGGCGATGGCCATGCCGACCAGGCCGCCGCCGACAACGGCGACATCGAAAGTTTTTTGCATTTAATGACTTCCCACTAATACTTTGTTCAAGCCGTAGATGCGGTCCAGGAACACCATCACCACCAGAACCAGCGCGATGAGCACAGTGGAGACGGCCGCCACCGTCGGGTCGACGGTCTCGCTCATGTTCATGTAGATGCGCACCGGCAAGGTGATGGTCGCCGGCGCCGCAACGAAGATGGTGGCGGTGAGCTCGTCGAAGCTGCTGATGAATGCCAGAACCCAGCCGCCCACCAGGCCAGGCAAAATCATCGGCAACGTGATGCGGCGAAACGTGGTCCAGCGTGTGGCGCCCAACGAGCGCGCGGCCTGCTCGGCGTCGCTGGCCATGCCCGTGAGCGCAGCCATGATCAGACGCAGCGCATACGGAAAGATCAACAGCACATGGCAGGCCACCAGGCTCGCGAACGAACCGCTGATATCGATGAGCGTGAAGAACCGCAGGAAGGCGATGCCGAGCACCACCGGCGGGATCATCAGCGGCGAGAGCACGAAGGCATTGATGGCGTCGCGACCCGCAAAGCGATAGCGCACCAGCCCCAGCGCGGTGGGCAGCGCGAGCGCGGAACTGATGGTTGCCGCCAGCGCGCCGAGCCACAGGCTGGTTTTGAAGGCCGAGGTGAAATCGTCGCTATGCCACAGCGCGACAAACCAGCGCAGCGAGAAGTGGCGGGTCGGAATCGTCAGGAAATCGTCCGGAGTGAAGGCCGACAGGCACACCACCACCAGCGGGGCCAGAATGAAGGCCAGGAACAGGCCATGGAATAGCAACGCTACTGCGCCGTTGCGATCGTGATGTTTCATGACGCACCTCCGAGCCGGCGCGTGACGCGTCGTTCGACCACGCGGTTATAGGCGGCGATGATGACGAAGTTGGCCACCAGCAGAATGACGGCGATGGCGGCGCCGCGGGGCCAGTTGAGGGTGCCCAGGAACTCGTCGTAGGCGGTGGTGGCCACCACCTTGAGCCGCCGCCCGCCGATGAGCGCCGGGGTGGCGAACGCACTGGCGGTCAGGGCGAACACAATCAGGCTGCCGGAGAGAATGCCCGGCGCGATCTGCGGCAATACCACGCGCCACAGGACGGTGCCCCGCCCGGCGCCGAGCGAGCGCGCCGCATGGCCCACCGCCGGATCGAGCCGCGTGAGCGACGTCCAGACCGACAGTACCATCAGCGGCACGAGCACGTGCACCATCACGGCGATCACGGCGCCGAGCGTGAAGAGCATATGGATCGGATGCGCGACGAGACCGAGCTTGAGCAGCAGGGCGTTGACCGGCCCCTCGCGGCCCAGCAGGATCGACCAGCCGAGCGTGCGCACCACCACCGAGACCAGCAGCGGGCCGAGCACCGCCACCAGGCACAGCGAGCGCCATGGATCGCGCATGCGAAACAGAAAATACGCTTCGGGAACCCCCACCAGAACGCACAGTAGCGTGACCGCCACCGACAGAAACAGCGTGCGCAGGAAAATCGTGTAGTAGTAGGGGTCGCTCAGGACTGCGACGTAGTTGTGCAGCGACGTGGTATCCACGATGCCGCCCACGTCGAGGTTGAACCCCCGCAGGCTCAGCACGAATGTCAGTGCCAGGGGAACCGCCAGCAGCAGGATGAAATACAGCGCCGCGGGCAGCGTCAGCGTCAGGCCATGATGCGCGCGATTGCGACTCATGCGTTTTCCTCCACCGGACGCAGGGCATCGTCGCCCCAATCCAGGTCGACCGTGTCGCCTTCCATGGCTGTGGGGATGCCGTCGTTGAGCAAAAATACCTGTAGCCTGCCCAGCCCGGTGCGCACGCTCAGCACCCAATGATTGCCATGGAACATGCGCTGCTCGACCTGACCTTTCAGGCGACCGGCGCCGCTGGCAACCACGCGAATGCGCTCCGGACGCAGGGAGAAGGTCGCGCCGTCGCGACTGGCGGTGTCGGGCGGCAGATTGAAGCTGCTGCCATTGGCCGTGAGCACGATGCCCGATGGCCGCGACTCGATTTGCCCGCTGATCAGGTTCGTGTGCCCGATGAAATGGGCCGCAAAAGTATGACGGGGATCCTCGTAGGCCGTGTGCGGCGCATCGATGCGCACGATGCACCCCTGATTGAGCAGCACAATGCGATCGCTGATGGCCAGGGCCTCGGCCTGATCGTGCGTGACCATGATGGTGGTGGTGCCGACTTTGCGCTGAATCGCGCGCAGCTCGCCCTGCATCTCTTCGCGCAGCTTGGCGTCCAGATTGGAGAGCGGCTCGTCGAGCAGCAGCAGCGGCGGAGCGATCACCAGCGCGCGGGCCAGCGCGACCCGCTGGCGCTGCCCGCCCGAGAGTTCGCGCGGGTAGCGTCCGGCATGTTGGCCCAGGTGCACGAGCTCCAGCGCATCCTGCACGCGGCGCCGGCGCGCGCCGGCATCGACGCGGCGCATCTCCAGGCCAAAGGCGACGTTCTGAGCCACCGTCATATGAGGAAACAGCGCGTAGCTCTGGAATACGATGCCCAGCCCGCGCCGTTCCGGGGCAATGGGGGTCAGGTCGCGCCCCTGCAGCAGGATGCGCCCGGCGCTGGGTTCGGTGAAACCGGCGATCATTTGCAGGGTGGTGGTTTTGCCACAACCCGATGGGCCCAGCAGGGAGATGAACTCCCCCTGGTCCACCGTCAGGTCGATCGCGTCCACGGCAATCGTTGGGCCGAAGCGCTTGCCGAGATTTTCAAGGTGTAGATAAGGTGTCATGGTGCTCTTGCCGGACGACAGACAGGCTGTGTGAATCCGGCGTCCGGTTGCTGCCCGGAACGCCGGGTTCAAGTGGTGCGCGTTTCGGTTTTATTGTTCGATTTCCCGGTTCCAGCGCTGCGTCCACGCATTTCGGTGCGGGTTGACGACGTCCCAGTTGACCCGCACGAGCTTGCTGATTTCGTCCGGGCTCGGTACCTCGGCGGCCACCGCGGGCGGCAGCTTGGTGTTGCGGTTGGACGGGCCGACGCCCTGGCTTTGGGCCAGGATGGCTTGCACGTGCGGCGACAGGATGTATTGCACGAACTTTTGCGCCAGTGTGTTGTGCGCGGAGCTGGCCACGACGCACACGCCCATGCCCAGCGCGACGGCGCCTTCCTTCGGATACACGAACTTGACCGGCAGGCCCTGGTCGCGCAACGCCTGCACGCGGCCGTTGCCCCACACCGCCAGCGCAATTTCATCGTCCCCGAACATCTGCGCGATTTTGCCCGGCGACGGATCGAACGACAGCACGTTCGGCGCGATCGACTTTTTCATGACCGCGAAGCCCGGGTCGATGTCCGTTTCACTGCCGCCGTTGAGCCGGGCCTCCATCAGCAGCGCGTGCAGCCCATAAGTGTTGATGATGCTCGGCATCACCAGCAGTCCCTTGTATTTCGGATCGGCCAGATCCTTCCAGGAAGTCGGCGGCGCCCAGCCTTTTTGCTTGAACAGATGCGTGTTGTAGGCGATGCCGGTGGCGATCAAGCCGACCGCCACGGCGCGGTCGCCCTTGAAGCGGGCAATGTCGTACAGGTCTTTGTAGACGGGTGCATCCGCCAGCTTGCCGCACAGGCCCAACTGGATCGCCTGGTACATCGGGCCGTCGTCGAGGAAGGCCACGTCGATGCCGGCCTTGCCCTTTTGTGCCTCCAGTTTGGCCAGCGTCGTGGTGGAGTCGCCCGGCACCGTGACGACCTTGACGTCCCCATTGCTTTTTTCGAACGGGGGGATGACGTCCTTTCTCAGCATTTGCTCGAACGACCCGCCATAGGCGCCGACATACAGCGTGGTGGTGGCGTGGGCGTTGGTGACGCCGACCGATATGACGGCAGCCATCGCTGCCGCAAGTCCAAATTGACGCATTACGGGGGATAAACTCATTTTCACAACCTCCTGGCTACAAGCATGTTATAGGAACGACAACGTTTTTTTCTTTACTATCGGCTTGATTTTCCGAATAATCGTCGTCGGGAAAGATGAAGTCAAATCACATTTTTTGCGTCGTTCATACGCAAATGTTATACGGTCGATCTCGCGGTTCCTTATGAAAATCCGACAGCTTGAAGCTTTTCATGCACTGATGTTGCGGCAGACTGTGACGCGCGCCGCACAGATGCTGCATATCTCGCAGCCGGCGGTCACGCGCCTGATCAACGACCTGGAGGCCGATGTCGGCTTCCCGCTGTTCGATCGCGCCAACGGCCGCTTGCATCCGACGCCCGAAGGGCAGGCGCTGTTCGAGGAGGTGGAGCGTTCGTTTGCCGGCATGGAGCGCATTGCGCAGACCGCCGAGCAGATCAAGTCGCTGCGGCGCGGCTCGCTGCATATCGCCGGCGCGCCCGCCATCGCGCTGGAATTCCTGCCGACCACGCTCACTGGCTTCTTGCGCGAGCATCCCGGCATCGACACCACGCTGCTCATACACAGTTCCCGGACGGTGGTCGATCTGGTCGTTGGCCGGCGCTGCGACGTGGGTTTCATTGCCCATCCGCTCACACACCCCGGAGCGCACGTCCAGCTTATCGTGAAGGCGCCGATGCGCTGCGTCCTGCCGCTGGGCCATCGTTTGGCCGAGCGCCCGGTGATCACGCCGGAGGATCTGCACGGCGAGTCGTTCGTCTCGTTTCCCAAGGAGTTCGACGGCCGGGTGGCGATCGATCGGGAGTTCGCCGCGCGGCGCATCGATCGCGTCATTACTTCGGAGTCGCAGCTGTCGGCGACACTGTGCGTGCTGGTGCAACACGGCGCCGGGGTTGCGCTGATCGATCCGATTACCGCGCGATACGCCGCTGGGCGCGTGGTGGTCAAGCCGTTCACGCCGGAGATCTGTTCGGAGTATTCGCTGGTTGTGTCGAACCAGTGGCCGCTGTCGCAGCTCGCCAGGGCATTCGTCGATTACGCGAAGGAACGCCTGCTGGAAGTGGTCTCTGGATAAACAGGAACGGGCAGGGTGCCTGGGCGTATCCTGCGAGCGCGGTTCAAGCCCTGGCGATCGCCTCGGCCGCGCGGCCGACCTCGTCGGCAAACTGATGCGCCGCGTGATCGGGGCTTTGTCGGGGGCGCTCGATCAGGCCGATTTCGCGGTGGAAGGTGGCGTCGCCCAGATCCAGCGCGCAGACCCCGGCCGGCCAGGGGCCGAGCGCGGCCGCCTTGGGCACGAGCGCCACGCCGACGCCGTGCGAGACGAGTTGCACGATCGCCTGCAATTCGTCGAGCTCGACGACATCCTGCACGTTCAATCGCGCACGTCGCAGGAAGCGTTCGACCAGCCGGCCGCCGAACGAATTGCGGTCATAGCGAATGAACGGCGCGTGCCGGAGCAGGGCACGCCACGGCTGCCCGCCGACAGCCTCGGGCACGAGCAGCACAAACGGTTCCTTGACCAGCGGGCGCCATTTCAATTCGGACGGCAGCGCAAAGGGCGGACGGATCAGCACGGCGATGTCGATTTCACCCGCGTCGACCTGGCTCAGCAGGTTCAGCGACACCCCGGGCACGATACGGAGGTGCCAGCCCGGCAGCCGCTGCCGGAATGTTTCGATCGCGCTGGCCAGAAACGACACTTGTGCCGAGGCGATCGCCCCCACGCGCAGCATGCCGCTTTTTTCGGCGGCGTCACCGTGCCGGCCCAGACGGGCGTAGAGCGTCATCAATTCGCCGGCCAACGCGAGCGTTTGGCGGCCATCGCTGTTCAGGCGCGCCGAACGGCCGGTGCGGTCGAACAATGCGATGCCCAGTTCTTCCTCCAGCCGCTGTATCTGGGCGCTGACGGCCGATTGCGTCAGCCCGATGTGCGCACCGGCAGCGGCGAAAGTGCCGTGCTCGGCGACGGCCATGAATGTCTTGAGTTCGCGCAGCATGGCAATTCATCAAAAAAAATGATTGTAAGCTCAAAAATATATCGCTTTTAAGCAATTTTTATCATGCATATAATGGTTCCCGGTAACGTTGATCGTGCCAGGTGAACGCTTGGCATATCGACCGAACCCCTTTCATCCCCACTTCGAGTTGCCACGACATGAGCCAAACGAGCGCGACCATTCCTCCTTTTCACCTGGCCTTTCCGGTACACAGTATCGCCGCCGCGCGAGCGTTCTACGGCGAACTGCTGGGATGCCCCGAGGGGCGCAGCGCGCCTGAATGGGTGGACTTCAACTTCTATGGCCATCAAATCGTGGCGCACCTCGCGCCCGAGGAGGCCGGCCACCGCCAGACCAGCGCGGTCGACGGCGATGCCGTGCCGGTGCGCCACTTTGGCGTCGTGCTGACGATGCCGCAATGGCAGGCGATGGCCGACAAGCTGACGCAGGCTGGCATCAAGTTCATTATCGAGCCGCATATCCGCTTCAAAGGAGAGGTGGGTGAGCAGGCGACGATGTTCTTCCTGGATCCGTCGGGCAATGCCGTCGAAATCAAGGCGTTTGCCGACATGGCGTCGCTGTTCGCGAAATAAGCAATTCGAAACGCCTGCGCCATGGTGCCAGTCATCGCGCCGTCCGGCGATCGGTGCCTGATCGTCGAATTCGAGGCATCAGATCCATTCGCGGCGAATCGCTTCGTGCGCGCAGCGGCAGCCTGCATCGAAGCCGCCGCGCTGCCCGGCGTGACCGACGTGGTGCCGGCATTGCATACGGTCGGCGTGCATTACCAGCCGCATCGCGTGCGATTGTCCGGGGCGTTGTTGCCACATCTGGCGCTGACGGAAATCCTGCAATCGATGCTCGCCGATCTGTCGTTGCCGGCGGTCGGCGATGCGCGCGTGATTGAACTGCCGGTGTGTTACGGCGGTGATTGCGGGCCCGATCTCGAAGCGGTTGCCGCCTTGTGCAATCTGCGGCCCGCGCAACTGATCGAGCTGCATTGCGCGGCGCCGGTCGAAGTGCTGATGCTTGGTTTCGCGCCGGGCCATCCATATATTGGTCGCCTCGATGCGCGCCTGTCGCCGCCGCGCCGGGCCACGCCGCGCACCGTCGTGCCGGCCGGCTCGCTGGGTCTGGCGAATCGCCAAACCGTGATCTATCCGATGAATTTGCCCGGCGGCTGGCATTTGATCGGACGCACGCCGCTGCCGTTGTTCGATGCGCGGCGTGGCTCGCAACCGTGTCTGCTGCGCCCGGGCGATCGCGTGCGCTTTGTTCCCATCGAACCGAACGAATTCGCGGCAATGCAGGCAGGTCAGGGCGGGGCCGCATGAGCATCGAAGTGATCAAGCCGGGCATGCTGACGACCTTCCAGGATCTCGGCCGCGCCGGCTATCAGCATCTTGGCGTGCCGGTCAACGGCGCGATGGACGAGCGCTCGCACCGGCTGGCGAACCTGCTGGCCGGCAATGCGTCGACCGAAGCAACTCTCGAAGTGACGCTGATGGGACCGACGCTGCAGTGGCACGCGCCAGCGACGATCGTCATCTGTGGCGCGGATCTCCAGCCGAGTGTCGACGATCAACCGATTCCGATGTATGAGCCGGTGCCGGTCGCTGCCGGTGCGGTGCTCGCATTCGGGAAGCGCCGTAATGGCGTGCGGGCCTATCTGGCCGTGCGCGGCGGCTTTGCGCTGGCGCCCGTGATGGGCAGCGCGAGCACATACGTGCGCGGCGGCTATGGCGGGCTGCGCGGCGAGCCGTTGCGCCGGGGTGACGTGATTGCGCTGCGCGGTGCGCCGCAGGCTGCTCGGCGAGCCGTCAAAGGCGCGCGCGCAACGGCGCTGCCGGTCTTGCCGCCCGTGGTGCTGGGTTCGCCTGATGCGCCATTGCGCGCACTGGCCGGGCGCGAGTGGTCGATGTTTTCCGCCCAGGCACAGCGCAACCTGGTGGCCGAGCCGTTTCGCATCGACCCGCAATCGGACCGCATGGGCTACCGCCTGGCGGGCCTGCCGCTCGAGCTTGGCGCCGCCCGGGAAATGATCTCCGAGGCGGTCGGCTTCGGTACCATCCAGGTACCGCCCGACGGTCAGCCGATCGTCTTGATGGCGGATCGGCAAACCACTGGAGGCTATCCGAAGATCGCGCACGTTTGCGCCGTCGATCTGCCGCGCCTGGCGCAGAAAATGCCCGGGGAGACGGTGCATTTCCAGCTGATCGACCTGGATGAAGCGCAACGGCTGATGCTGCTGCAGGAGGCGGCGTTCGCGGCAGCGGGTGAGCAATGAGTGCGAATCGGTGCTGCGTCAGAGAGTTTATTTAACATAATGTATATTATGCGAATTTGGCGGCGCTAAAAAATGCCGCCTTCGCGACCCTCAACTACCTCAACAGTCACGCACTCGACCGATTCCCATCGTTGTTCGTATTTAACCCCTTCGTATGCTCCCATTTTGCGCAGTGAGCAAAGCCTATCGTTAATCAATGACAACTGTCAAGAATTGGGACAGTCTCACGGCGCAAATTTGATGATTTCTACAACAATTTGACTGGAATCCTTATCTAACGGCAATTTCGCGAGGAATTTCAGTGACAGAAAATCGAGTCCCTCGCTTAGTTAGCCAGTTCGAACGGGCGCACTTGAATCTCAGCGTCAGGGAACGAGGCCACGAGCTTCAATTCACCGCCAAGCGCCTTGACGTATTCGCGCAGGGTGCTGACGTACATGTCGTCACGGCGCTCCAGTTTGGAGATAGTAGCTTGTTCCACGCTCATGGCCTTGGCCACCGCGACTTGCGTCACATGACGTGCCTTGCGCAGTTCCTGGAGCTGCATTTCTACAAGCATGGCCTCGGCGCGCGCAGCTGCGCGTGACTGCGCCTGCGGCGACATCTTGGCGCGTAATTCGCTGAATTTCTTAGCCATTGCTCTACTCTCCCTTTCTCAATATCTCAAGGTGCATGTCGTACAACTTGTCTGCGATCGGCACATTCACGTCGTACCATCGGTCATCTCCTCTAGTGACTATTCCGTCAATATCATATTTTCGCGCATTGCCCCCGCCTTACACATACTTCTTGTAATACTTGGCCATATTCCAGATCAAGAGCGCGCAGAATCCCGTGACCGGCAGGAACAAACCCACTAACGGAATCCTGACGGGCGCAACCAGCCAAATAATCGCCGTCAACGGAATCATCCCGAAGGTGAACCAGCGCTTGGCACGGTGGTAGCGCGTGGCCGACTCGTTGGCGCCGTCCTCGCGTCGGATATGGCGCCCCGCGAGCCCATCGGCCAGGAACGCGGCCAGCGCCATACCGAACGCCGGCGCGGCCATGGCCAGCATCGCCACGCGCACGCCAAAGAGCTTCATCGCCATCATGGCCACCGTCAGCGGCTGGTACAGATTGGTGAACAGGGTGTGGCGATAGATGTTGCCCATGGCGGAGCTGGCCGGCAGGCCCAGGGCAAACTCTCGCGCGGCCGCATCGATCCCGGTCCAGCCGAACCAGCTCCAGTAGGCGCCGTCGGCGCAGGTGCGCGCAAGCGCCGGATCGGTCGTCTGTGCCAGGTAGTACCCCAACAGATGCTCGACGCCCGCCACCGGATCCGCGTGCCACCAATAATGGGCCGCGAGCAGGGCCGCGCCCACCGACAACACCGAGATCACCGCCAGCCACAGCGCCAGGTCGAACCCCAGGTGGAGCACCCAGAAGAACTCCCGCACCCCGTCGCTATCGCCTTTTTTATTGCGCCCCATCGCCACTCCTAGAATCCCGCGCCCTTGCCCTCTACGGTCAACGCCTCGCCGCTGTTCAGCGGCCAGTCGGGCGCCGCATCCGCATCATCGTCCCCCGCCCCCTGGCGCCCGTAGCGCGCCCGCATGTCCGTAATGACGCCGTCCAGACCCGGAATCGCGATCGGATCTCCCTCATCCTTGGCCAGCGGCAGGCGCAGCTTGACGAGCTGGCCGCCGTCGATGAGGGCAAATGCCTGGCCTTTGGGTAGCTGCACCAGATCCGTGGGCTCGATCATCGGCACTTCGCGCGGCGTCCATTTGTCGGCCGTCTTGGCGGTGAAGTCGACGAATTCGCCCGGCTCCTCGGCGTCGCTCGCGCCGGATTCGGTCGTGCGAATCCAGATCTGCGTCATCGCCAACTGATCCGTGAGCACTTCGGCCGTGCTGGAGTTCTTCACGCGCAGCATGACGAGCGTGTTGAAGTTGCCGAACATCTGCTGGGCCTTGGCCTTCGAACCGATCTTGGCCTCGATGTCGGCATCAGTCTGCGTCAGGGCGGTCACGCGAACGCCCGCCCCGCCGGCCTTGTTGAGCATCGGGATGAATTCGTCGCCGCACAGTTCGTTGAACTCGTCCGCGTAGAGATCAATGCTACGTTTGGCGCCCTGCCGGGTCTGGCCAAAGCCGTTGCCGTACTTGTAGATGCGCCCGGCCGTCGAGGTCAGGTCGGCGAACATCGCATTGCCCACGGCCGCGGCCACTTCAAAGTCCGACAGCGCGTCGAGCCCCACATAGACGATGCCGCCCTGGTCGATCACGCGCGTCCAATCGAAGACCGGACGAGGATCGTTCGGGTCGTCGTAGTCGGGCGAGAGCAGCTCGGCCACCTTGCCGGTGGTGAGCTTCTCCAGCAGCGGATAGAGCGACGAGACCAGCTTCTCGAAATAGCTGCGGTCGTTGGTGAGCACCGAGGCCAGACCATCGGCAATCGGGTCCTGCCAGCCGCGCTCGCGCATCAGCGCTAGGATCTGCAGCGCCAGCATCGCCCGGCCCGTCTTGCGCGCCTGCTCTTGAACCTGCCGGTCCGCCTCGGGTAGTTCGTTGCGCCAGCCGGGGTGGTCCCGATTGAGCCAGAACTCGAAGTATTTGAGGCACAGGCCGTCGATATTGACGGCGTTCTGGTACACCATCTCATAGGTGGGTTTCATCCCCAGCGCGGTCATGGCTCGCGCCATCACGTTGATGAAACGCCAGACGAATTCGCGGAAGGTCGCGCTCTGCCCTTCGCCCGGCAACTGGCCGGCGATCCGAGTCGCCACCTCGGTGATCCGGGCGAACGTGCCGATCGGGCTGTAGCGGGCCGACACATGCGGATAGCCCAAGTGAAAGAACGTTAAATCCTGCTCCCGCCCACAGCGCTTGGCCTCGGTGTACATGCGCAGCAGCAGATCCACGTCGCCCTTGGGATCGAAGACGATCACGACGTCGCCACGGCGAATGTCCTGGGTGACCTGGATCTCGGCCCAGCGGGTCTTGCCCACGCGCGTGGTGCCCAGCACCAGCGTGTGGCCCACCCGCTCGCGCAGGTCCGTATAGACGTCCGCCTCGCGCGGCTCGACGCCATGAATCGCTGGGTCGCCCCCCACGGGCGGCAGCGGCGCCACCGGGTTCCACCAGGCTGGCCGTTGCAGCAAGCGTGCGAGGCGCGAGCCCGGATGGCTGCGTTCGAAGTCACGCGCCCACTCGTACAGATCGTTGCGCGCGCGCAAGTGCCGGTACTCGGGCAAGCGTGCCATGTGCAGGCGCTGGGTGTGCTCGGGCGCCCAGTAGAAGCCGCGGCCGAGAAACTGCTCGGCGGATGAGACCGGAATATCCTGCGGGCGCATCTGGTAGGCCGGCAAGCGTTTCAAGTTGCGCTGAAAGCGCAGCAGACGCGCGGCCTGGTAGCCACGCACGCCGGCGAGCGTCAGCAAGCCCACGGTCATCACCCCGCCGATGGCGGGCGTCACCAGGAAGATCCTCGGCCAGGTCCACAGCACGACGACACAGGTGAGCGAAGTCGCCACCGAAACCAACTCGACAGGCTTGCGAAACCGGTTCTTGAAACGGGCGCCGCTCACGCCCCCTCCTTCACCGGTTTGGGCTGACTGAGGGGGTGACTGAGCGCCGGATTGGCCGCCGGCACCGGGTTGAAGAAACGGCCCGGATCTGGCACCAGGTAGCCGACCAATTGCTTGCTGCCGGGGCCAGCCACGGTGTAATAGTGGATGAAGGTGCCGCCCACGCCTTTGGCGGCATAGCCCGAGCGCTGAAAATCCCGCTGCAGCACACGCCAGGGCTCCCGCACCGCGCTGGTGGGCGAGATCTCGATCTGCGGGCCAAAGCGCTCCGCGTACATTTGGAAGGCGCGCGGCGAGACGATCAGGACGCCTGCTTCCACGAAATGCACCGGCGCACTGGCATCGTTGTATGGCAACGTCCCGTCGGCAACGCCTTGCTGGATCCAAGCGAGGAAGCGCTCGGCGTTGGGCCGCGGGGTCGGCCCGGAGGGTGTGCCAGGCGCCGCGCGGCTTAGCTTGGGCGCCCGCGGCGCCTGCTTGGGTTTGGGCGCCAGCGGCGCGCTCAAGGTTTCTGGCGCAGGGCTCATGGTCATGGCATTCTCAGGCGATAAAGCACTTGCCGCGCTGTCTTGCTCGTCCAGGTAGTCGGCAACTGGCGCAGCCGGCGCAGGGTGAGATGACTTGGTGGATGGGACGGGGAAGAGCGCTGGCGCAGCGGTTTGCATGGATGGCGCCAGCTCGGCCGGGGTGGCAGCTTCTCCCGCCAATGCCGCAGCCATCTCCGCCTCGGTCATGCCGTGCTCGTTGATCTGCGCGGCCGTGCCCGTCGCTGCAGCAGCCACCGGAGACGGCGGCTCCACTGATGCGGTAACTGGCGCAGTTTCCGGAGCGGTTACCGCCGGCGCCGCGCTTGACGCAGTCTCCATCGCCACGATTGCGCCGGCGGGCAGTGCCCCCGGATGGCGCTCGGGCGACGCATACAGGCGCGCGAGCGCGAACTTGATGACGGTAAAGGGCTGGCTCCAGGCCCCGATCGTCACTTTCACGTTCCAGATCGCTTGACCCGCCTCGGTCGGGATTAGCGCGCCGTATTCCTGCCAGGTGTCAAAGAGCCTCGAATTGTCCTGCGGAATGCCCGCTGCCCCAGCCTGCCGTTGTTCGTGCTTGTCCAGATACTCGCGTACCGCCTTGGCGACGGTCCCAGCCACGCACCACAAATGCTCGCCGTCGCAGAAGGCCGCCGCGCCGGCGCGGTTGAGCGGCAGCTCGCCGGCGTCCAGGAGCCGGCGCAGCCCTTCCATTAGCCGCTCGATGAGCGGCACGGCGCGCGCCGCGCCAAAGCGCGTGCGCGGGCCAGTCAGCAAATTGTCCGCCACCGACGTGCCGTCCGCTTTCTTGATGATCTCGGCGAGTTGCCCCTGCGCGGCTTCGCCACTGAGATAGTCGGTCAATTCATTCAATACCGGCGGATACTGCCCCAGCCATGTGAGCGCCCGGGCTGGCACCAGGCGCTGCAGCAGAATCAAGGCGAGCCGGCCGTGTTTGTCGTAATGCCGCTCGGCCGGGAAATCCACCGTGTACCATGCTCCGCCCTGCTCCACCATACTGCCGCCCAACGCCACCCACGCCTCGCGCGTGCCGTCGGCTTTGACCAGTTGCACCAGCACGTCCGACACGGGCTTACCGATGTCATGCAGCAGCGCCCCGACCAGCACCGCGTAGCTATAGAGGGCCGCCAGCCGCGACTGCTCTTCGGTGGTGGCGCCCAACGGCAATTTGTAGGCATCCCGGAAATGCAGTGCGTGACAAGCGACTTCCAATAAATGCACCAGCAGGCCGCCGGGCTGCGCATGGTGATGGGATTCGGAGGCTGGCAGCAGTTGCACGAATTCGGCAAAGCGCTGCAGCAGCGGCTCGACTTCCCCCGAGAAATTCTCTGCCGTGAACCCCAGGCGGGTGCGGATTTTGCCGATCGAGGATTGAGAGCCCGTGCGCGCGATCAACGCTTCATACGACAGCACCGGCAGGTGCCGAGCACTGGGAGGCGGCCTCTCGGCACGAAGCGAGTTCGCGTCGGCACCCGCGGTGGCGGGCGAGACTGGCGAGATCGGCCGGCGGCGCACCATCCACAGGGCGCCGCCGGCCGCGGCGGCCGTCACCAGATAGGGCCAATCGCTATGGAAGACGGACATCAGGGTGAGGAGGGTTTGGGTCGGACCCGGCACGCTGCCCGCATCGGCGCGCGCTGCGCCGGGCTGGGCGCCAGACCGCCCTGGTACAGCGCCAGCAGCCACTGAGTGGTTTGCGTCACGCGCTGCGGCGGCACCGCCGCGGCCACCGCCGGACAGACCGGCTCGGTGCAGCGCGCGATGAACTCGCGGTAGGACGCGAGCAGCGGATTCCAGCGCTCGGAGATGGAGAGCGTGGCCGCGCACCATGCGTTAAATGGCAACTGCGCCAGAAAAAAGGCCGCCTCGGCCGGATTGGCCGGGAGCGGCGCTCGCTTGATGGCGTGATAAGTGATGGCCCAAGCTGGCTCGCGCGCCTCGTCCCGGCAGTCGGCATACCAGCCGTCAAAGCGGTGCAGCCACACCTGGATCGGCGGCCACCAGCGGGCCTGCCCCGTCTGGGTCAGCAAATGTTGCAGTCGATCGGAAAAATCTTCCATAAGGTGGGCCAACGGTAAGAGGCGTTTGAGGAACTGTAGGTCAGACGCGTGGCGGGCCTTCCAAACTTGTTGCACATCATTGCTTCACAAGCGGCAGGAAGTTTCGGGACAAACAGGCTGAGGATTCGCTATACTGTGCGGTTTTTCTGCCTTTGCAAGCTTTTTTGCATTTCGTTTCAAGTACTTTAACCCTTTGAATTGAAATACCTTTTCCCCTTAAACAGCCTTTGCGCTGGTTAAGCGCGCAAAGCGAGGCTTTAGCATCGCGCGCGGCCTTTGGATAGGCCCCTTCTCCTTTCGCAACCCTCTGTTTCCCTTACGGTTTTTGGTGTTTTAACGTCTTTTTATTTCATAGCCAAAAACTATCGGAAAGCCAAATATCGCGTCGAACTTGTTGTCGCTTGTGCAGTGATGATGTGCAACAAGTTTTGGGACATTTAGCTGCCCATTTTTTACAGTGCTCCCGTCGGCCTGCCACTTGTGCTGACTGGTCTTGGTCCACCGGGCGAACTCACCCGCTCGGTGGTCTTTTTAGAGTGCGATAAAAATGCGCCAAGTAGTGACCGGATTACTGCTGCTTGCCTACGCAGGGTTAGGTGTGGTGCGAGCCGACTGTCTCAATGACGCGGCCGCCTACCACCATGTCGACCCGCACCTGTTGCGCGCTATCGCGATGCAGGAATCCGGCATGCGGGACCACATCATCGCCACCAATGCGAACGGCAGCCGTGACATCGGGCGCATGCAGATCAATTCGTCCTGGTTGCCCACATTAGCCCGCTTTGGCATTCACGAGCGCGATTTGCTCGACGGTTGCGTCAACACCTATGTCGGCGCCTGGATTCTGTCGCAGAACATTGCCCGCCTGGGCCTCGACTGGAACGCCATCGGCGCCTATAACGCGACCTCTCCTGATAAGCGCCTCGCCTACGAGGCCAAGATTTATCGCCAGTTGCTGGCCGAAGGCGCCATCGCGCCGGCCGGCGCCCCGTTACCGACCCGGCGTACCCCGCGCCAGACTTTACGGCCCGGGATTGCTCCCGCGGTCCCGGCCGCTTTTTTTTCTTCTGATCACGACACCCACGACAGCACTTTGGACACCATGGAGGGCGGCCGTGGATAATTTCCGGATTGCCGGGCTCTTACGCATGGGCCAGACTGCGCGGCTCCACCCGGCGATCGATCTCGTTTCGCGTCGCCAGCGTCTTGAGATCGTACATCGCCTGCAAGTTCAGCCAGAACTCGGGTGTCGTGTCGAAGTACCGTGCCAGCCGGTAGGCCGTATCGGCGCTCACGCCGCGCCGCTCCTTGACGATCTCGTGCAGCCGTGTCGCCGGCACATTCAGCGCCAGCGCCAGCGCATTCACGCTCATGTCCAGCGGGACCAGAAAGTCCTCGCGCAGAATTTCGCCCGGATGGACCGGACGCATACCGTTTTTGGTCATACGATCTCCTTGTCAGTGATAGTCGACGATCTCGACGTCGACGGCGCCTTGCTCCGTCCATGCAAAGCAAATACGCCACTGGCCGTTGATGCGGATGCTGTACTGCCCGTGGCGATCCCCTTTGAGCGCCTCGAACCGGTTGCCGGGCGGCGAGCGCAAGTCTCGCAGTTCCTTGGCGGCTTCCAGCGCGCTCAACCGGCGGACGGCGACATCTTCAATCGTGCGAAAGCGCTTGGGCGAGCGACCGGCAAACAGCGCGTGCGTGTCCTTGCATCGGAAAGATTTGATCATAACGCCAATGATATTACGCGAAACGTAATGTGGCAACGTGGATCGCTTTGTCACGTGCCGAGCTTCGACATCGTGGAGCGCGACCGTGGATAGGCTCACCGCAGCCTACGCGCTGCAGATCCTGGCGCAGCACCTCGCGCCGATCCGCGCCCTGCTGGATGACCCCACCATTCAGGAAATCATGATCAACGCGTTTGACGACATCCGTATCGAGCGGGCCGGCGAGATCGAGCACCTGGCAGATATCCGCCTGGATGAGGCAGGTCTGTCGACCGCGATCACGATCATCGCCAACATGAACGACAAGGGCGCACCGCGCCCGATTCTCGACGCGCGCCTGGCGGGTTTGCGCATCGCCGCGGCCAAGAAGCCCATCGCCATGCGCGGCGACATGATGTGTATCCGCAAGCACGCGATGCGGCACATCACGCTGGTCGATTACCTCCAGCGTGGCGCCTTCGACGTCGTGCCGTTCGACGAGCGCGTGAGCGGCGCCGAGCGGCGGCGCATGACGCAACTGCTCGCGGGCCTCAAGCATGGCGGCCAAGCCGTGCTGGATTTTCTGCAATGGATGATCGAGGCCCACATCAATGCCATCTTGTCTGGCTCAACCTCCGCCGGCAAGACGACCCTCCTCAATGCGTTGACCGGTGTGATTCCTGCGCATGAGCGCTTGATTACGATCGAGGACACGGGCGAACTCCAGGTGCACGTGCCCAATTACGTGTCGTTCGAGACCAACCCCGGCCAGGGCATCACGGTGCGCGACCTGGTGCGCCTGGCCCTGCGCTGCCGGCCCGACCGCATCGTCGTCGGTGAGGTGCGCGGGCCCGAGGCGTTCGATTTGCTCGACGCGTTAAATACCGGGCACTCGGGCTCGGCCGTGTCGTTTCACGCCGATTCGTCCGCGCTTGCCCTGCCCCGCCTCGAATCGATGATCCGCATGGCCCCCGAGACGCAGAATTGGCCGCTCGTGGATCTGCGCCGGCAGATTGCCAACACCTTCCGCTTTGTGATTCACGCCCAGCGCGTCGGTGCGAGCCGCGGGCCGTGCGAGATCCGCGAGATTCTCGGCGTCGACGACCAGGGCCGCTACCTCACCCGTTTGCTGTTCTCCAAAATCCAACAAGAGGCATCCGCTTATGAAGAAGCTGCGTAATTTCCTGGCCCGGCGCGTCACCGACTGGCGCGATTTCAAGGCGGCAGCCCGCGCCTTCCTGAAACGACCCAGCACCCTGTCCGTCATCATCGCGGCGTTCACCGCCGGCATGCCGGTCCTGGCGCACGCCGATCTGTGGAACGGCACGCTGTGCAACGCGGCCAACCAAATCCTCGACAACGAGCTGTATACGACGGTGTCGCTCGGCTCCGCGGCGGGCATGATCATCGCGTGGATGCTCGATGACGGTAAAAGCGCGATCAAGCTCAACGCGCTGCGTATCGGCGCCGGCACGCTCGCGCTCCTGAACCTGCCGGTCGTCTACGGTGCGATTACCAATCACGCTTACGCCTGCGGTTAAGCGCGCTTGCCATGGCCCTCATGCCCTCCACTGAATCCGCCGACGACACCTTGCGCGCCCAGGTGCGTAAGTCACTCCTGGAGCACAAGCTCGTGGCGGGCGCCGATCGGCGCCCCGCGGTCGTCGTGCTGGTGCTGGTGTTTCTCTTCGCCGCGGTCCTGCACAGCTACTGGCTGCTGCTGGCCTATGTGCCCATTCACTTGGTGCTGTGGCTAGCCACCCGCCGTGACCCGGATCGCTGCGACATTTATCTCAAATACCGCCATCAGCGCGACTATTACGAGCCGCGCGCCCATCCCGTGCCGCGCAACCCGCGCCCGGAGGGATTCGGACGGGGGCGCCTATGCTGAACCACACGCGCGACTTCCCCACGCACAGCGAATCGCTGCGCGACATCGAGGTCCGGCAAAACGGCAATGGCGGATCGACTTCCGAGCTGCTGCCCTGGATGTTCCAGTTCAACGATCGCGTGATCGTCAACAAGGATTCGTCGCTCTTCGCAAGCTTTGCCTATCGCGGGCCTGACACCGACAGCATCGCCGGCGCGCGGCTCGTGTCGCTCATCCAGCAACTGGTGCTGGCGCTGCGTCAGCTCAGTCGCCATCCGGCTACGCTCTGGTGGACCGTGCACCGGCGCCGGGTGAGCGACTATCCGACGCTACCCATGCCGGAGCCTTACGCCCAGGTGGTCGATGACGAGCGGCGCCATGCGTTCACGCGCGAAGCGAACTTCGTCAACGACCATACGCTGTCCATCGCCCTCTTCGCCAATGCGGGCCTGGACCGCTTTGTCGGGCGCTTCGGTCATGCACTGCGGCAGGACAACCAGTCGGTGCCGGCCGCGCTGCTCTTTGCCGCGCGCGGCTTGTTCTCGGATCAGATGACCTTCGCCTACACCTCGCGCGAACTCCTCGGGGCCGTGGATCGCTATGAGGAGATGCTCGCCGCGCTGATTTCGGGGCTGCCGGGACTCTCCTTCCAGCGCCTCTCAGGGGCGCAGCTCGGCGGCTTCTTGCACCGCTGCTGCTCGCCCGCCTCGCGCCAGACCGGCGACGTGGTGCTGCGCGACTTTCTCGACGACACGCTATGCGACACCCGCGTGAGCCCTGGCGACGATTTTTTGTATTTCTCCTCGAACGGCAATCGGCAACTGGCGATGGCCACCGGCATCCCGTCCGGGCACGACTTCTGGCCGGACCAGGTGGACCCGTCGACCCTCGACGATCTGCTCAAGGTGCCGGGCGAGATCACGATCTCCCAGGTCTATCGCTTGGCGCCGCGCGGTGTCACCGAGCGCTTTGTCGAGGGCATGCGTCGCTATCACGACAACCGCGCGTTGAACCTGCGCGGCCTCGTGTCGAAGGCGCTCAACAAGAATGACCCGACTCACGTCGTGCGGGAGAACCGTGCCCGCACCGAGGCCGCCGACGAGGCGCAGACGATTTATGAGCAGGTCTCGCGCGGGCGCGAGACCTACGGCTGGTACAACCTGACGGTGCTGGCGCACTCGCCGCACTATACGCACGACGAGGAGATACCGGCTGCCTACGAGCAACTGGTCCAGACGCAAAAAGCCGTGGAAGACGTGTTCAACGGCGCCCATTTCACGCCGGTGCGCGAGGAGGAGCATGCGCTGTCGGCCTTCTCCATCACGATTCCCGGCATGTGGCGCGAGGCGGCCCGCTGGTCGTTCATCGACAGCCAAGTGTTTGCCCGTCTCTCGCCGCTGCGCACCGTCTCGCGCGGCGATGAGATGAACGCCCATCTGTCCAAGGAGATGGGCACCCCGATTCCGGCGCTGGCCGCCCTGCCCACCGACTACGGCACGCCCTACTGGTTCACCGGCTTCTACGAGGATCTCGGCCATGCGCTGCTCTCGGGCGAGACCGGCATGGGCAAGACGACGCTCGTCAACCTCGTCTGGACGCTGTTGAGGAAGGTTCCCGGGGCCGACGCTTTCCTGTTCGACCGGGATAACTCGTCGCGCATTCCGGTACTGTTGCAAGGCGGCCAGTATTTCGATCCGACCCAGCCCGAGCAAACCGAGGCGCGCCTCAATCCGCTCTCGCTCCTGGCCGACGCCCGCCACTTCGAGTGGCTGATGAACTGGATCGAATCGCTCGCCTCGCTGCGCGGCTATGCGCCGACCACGGAAGATCGCCAAGATCTGGAGAAGAAACTCCTCGCCACGCGCTCGATCGATCGCGCTCACTGGCGCCTGCATGCGCTTTTTGTGTCGCTCAACGCGGGGCGTTTCAAGGACGAGCTGGGCCCCTGGGTGGGTGAGGCGACCGAAGCCCATTATTTCGACAACGTGCGGGATGTGTTCGACCAGGTCGGCGGCTTGGTCGGTTTCGAGACCGGCGCGCTGATGCAGCGCCCGAATGTGGCCGCGCCGTTCATGGCCTACGCGTTCTATCGGATTCGCGACCGGATCGAGCGCAAGAAGGCGTCCGGCAGCATCTCGCCGACGTTCATCGGCCTGCCCGAAGTCTGGCATCTGATGGACATCCCCTTTTTCGCCACGGAGATCGCCAAGTGGCTCGCGACCATGCGCAAGCTCCTGGGCATGGTGTGGATGGATGCGCAGTCGCCCGAGCGCTACATCGCCTCGTCGATCTACCCGGCGATTCGCGACAACGTCCCCACGCGCATCATCCTGCCCTACCCGGCGATGACCGAGTCGCTGCGCGCTGCATTCCGCGAGCTGGGCCTGAACGATGGCCAGATGCAGATGATCTCGCAAGGCGTCCCCAAACGCGATTACTTCATCACGAACAAGGACGGCTTCATGCGGCGCATCTCGCTCTCGCTCGATCCGCGCACGCTGGCGGTCTTGCGCAGCGAGTTGTCCGCCCAGGCGATTTTCAACCGCCATCTGGCCTCCGGCCGTGAGGACTGGCGCGAACGGTATTTCGAGGAGATGACCCGTGAATAACGCGCGCCGAGTCCTCATGCTGACAGCTGCCGTGTGGGCCAATGCCGCTTTCGCAGGCGGCGGGCTGGGTTCGCCCACGGGCGGCGCCACGGAAGTCACGCAGTTGCTCAATCACGTGGAACTCGCCTCCTCGGTGTCGCAGCAGGCCACGATGGTCGGACAAAACGCGACCGCGCAGTTGACCCGGATTTCGCAGTTGGCCAACCAGATCAAGAATCTGGTGCAGCTTCCGCAAAACCTGCTGGCTCAAACGCTCGCGCCATATCAACAGCAAATCGGTGACCTCAAGAGCGTGGTGCAAGCCGTCGGCTCGCTGCAAAGCGCGGCGGCCCAGACGCAAGCGCTGCTGAGCAATGGGATATCCGAGATGAACACGACCGGCATGAGCCCGCTGCAATGGCTCAATGCCTATATCAACCTGGCTCAGCAACAAGGGGGGCAGTACAAGCAGCAGTTGGACAGCGATCTGGATACGCTGAGTAACCTCTCGCAGCAGGCGCAGCACCTGCAGACGCTCTCGGCACAGATTCCGCAGGTCTCGGGCAACGTCCAGGGACTGCAATTGCTGAACCAGCAGGCCAACCTGCTCGGGGGCGAGATGGTGGAGTTGCGGGGCCTGGTGCAGCGCCAGGTGGTGACGCAGGAGCAGGACAAGCTCAGCGAGGCGAACGCACAGGCCGCTTCCGCGCAGGAAGAGCAGCAACGCATACAGGCGCTGCAGAGCACGATCGATAGCGAGAAGGCCTGGACCAGCGGCGTCGGTTTCTCTCCACTTAACGACAGTCAATGAGGGCCGCGCGATGCTCATCAGACGTCTCCTGATTCGCCTTTGCAGTTGGCCGGAACAACGCGTGATGCTGCGCCAGCTCAAACGCCACGTGGAAGCGCGCGCGCTCGATCAGCATGCGCCGGTGACGGACCGGCGGATCACGCGGCGCCTGCGCATGGCGTTCGTCTGGAGCGTTTTGCAATTGCAAGCCGATCAACCCGGCATGCTCGCGGCGGGGCTGGCGGCCACGACGGGACTGATCGTCGTGTGGGCGCTGCGCTGGGCCGGTTGGCTCTACTGAGGCACGTCGATGAACACCCAGGTATTCGAGACGTTCTTTCTAGCGATGCAGCATGCGGGCCAAGCCATGTATGGGCGGTTGGTCCCGCAAGGATATGAGATCGTCGGCACGCTCGCTTTCATCATGACGGCCTGGTATCTGCTCAATCTCGTGCTGGGCGACGGCTTCGTGGATTTTGCGTCGAACATGCTCAACATGGGGATCAAAGCCGCCGTGGTGCTCGTGATGCTCGGAGGTTGGACCAGCCAATTGCAGACGCTCATCGTCAACAACACGGAGTCGATGGCTCAGACGCTTTCGGGGGGCGCGTTTGATGCACAGGCGCCGCTGGAGACTTTGATGTCTACGGCTGAAATATTTGTACGCAGCGAAGACACCAAGTCCATGAATAAGCCACCAGCCAGTACTGGCAGTACGCTCGGTGCGATCGCCAGCATGGTTACATCGGGCGGATTCTGGGCCAATCTCGCCTCGTTATTCATTAGTTGGTTGCTCATCGGCCTCACTGTATTTTTCTTATTGATCTGCGCCTTCATCTATATGGCGGTTATCCAGATGGGAAGCTTCCTGCTGGCGTTGGCGTTCGGCATTGGTCCCGTCATGGTCGCTTGGTACGTTTGCCCGCCGATGGAATTTCTCTTTAACAGTTGGCTGCGATTCACGATCGGCGCCGCGTTTTATAAGCTGATCGCGATCGCGATGATGACGATCCTGGCCGTCGGCATGCCGCAGATTGGAATACTCGCGCAGCAATACGTGGCTCAGTCAACCACGGCGGACTTCTTCGTCACCAACTATATGCCCGCCTTGGCGATCTCCATCATGTGCGCGATCGCCGCGTGGATGATGTGGCAAGTGCCTCATTACGCGGATGGCTTGGTCTCCGGAGGTACGGGCGGTCGCGTGAGTGGCCTCGGATCGGGGAGCATCGGCAAAACTTTGCTGAGAATCGCAAAATGACAATTTCCAACATTCGTCGACTGGGCTCATACAAACAGAAGGTACCAACGCAACACTGTCGGTCCCATCAGTCCTGCCATCGCACCAATGGTTGCCCACTTGAAGCTTGGGTCCAGAGAATACATGAATCGAGAAAGGCCAATAACGAGTGTCCACCGCACGATGCCGCCGATGCCGCCCGCCAGCAGGCGCGGCAAATGAAAGACAGTCCAGGCACCCAGGAGAATTTTTGCGAAGGTTTTCATGATGGTGACTCCACACAGCATTTGAATTCCGGGAGTCACTCAGGCCGCACACGTGGCGCGGGTCCTGAAGCTCCCGTCTGCCCACGCGTGGGTACGCGATATGCCGGCGATGCTCCGCCGCGCCACAACCACCAATCAGTTCTTGTCGGATACCGAACCAGCTATCCACCGCGAACCTACGCAATCAGTCTATCACCATCTGAGGATATTTCAAGATGCCGTTGTTAGGACGCAAACGCCACGCCCGCGTGCCTCAGTTACCTGAGACTGAGCGGCACGCCGCGCCGCAGCCGCAGAATATCGCGCCGGCGGGCACTTCGCCCCGGGCGCTGGCCTTGTATTTCTCGGCGTTCAAGAAGCCACTGTTGACGGCCGACCGCGTCATGTGGGTGTGCGCAGCGCTCTTCGCGCTGAACGTGCTGCAAGGCGTTGCCGCCATCGTCAGCGCGCGTCGCAGCGGCCCTCAGCCCTATTTCATCGAACATGATCCCGCCTCGGGGGCCGTGTGGATCTCGGACGCCGTCTCGCAAAAGTACTCCCCCGATGCGCTGAACAAGACCTACTTCCTGCGCATTTGGGCCACCCGCGCCTGGACCATCAAGCCCGACGTCAAGCAAACCCTGAACGTCGACATCCCCGCCGCCTACGCGTGGACCATCGGCTCGGCCAAAAAGGAACTCTCCGAGTATTTCGCCAAGACCGACCGCGTCGCGGACCGGGTCGCCAACACGCCGGGCCTCACGCGCGAAGTCATCGAGAACTCGACCTCGTTCTCGGCCGACGGCCATACCGCCTACATGTTGCTGACCTTCACCGAACGGGTGAACGGCGCGGTGACCTCTACCCAGCGCAAGATGCTCACGGCCAGCCTCCTGCTGGCTCCCGAGAAGCTCACCGACGGCGAGCGCCGCGATGACCCGATCGGCCTGCGCATCACCGACTGGACGCTCACGCCCTACTACGGCCCGGGAGGCACGCCCCAATGAGTCCGCGCACTCTCCTCGCCGCGGGCGCCGCCCTCCTTAACCTCGCCTCGGTCGCCGCGGCCGCGCCGCGCCAGGCGCATCCGATGCCGGCCCACGCCAGCGTCGCCGCGCACGCGCATCCGAGCCCTTCGGCGGGCCCCTCGGCATTTCCCGCCATCCCCGAGCCGCTCGATCCGCGCCTGGTCACCTTTAGCTACGACGCCAATTACAGCTACCCCATTCTCACCAACCCCATTGTGCTGACTCACCTGCAGTTCGCCCCGGACGAGCGGATCGAGGGCTATTACTTCTCCGATCTGAAGCGCTGGGATGCGAAGGTGTCGAAGGTCACCCAGCGCGATCTCTTCATCATGCCCAAGATCGATGGCGTGGACGATACCGCCACCATCATCACCAACAAGCGCCAATACGAACTGGTATTTCGCACCGTCGATGCGTCGTCGGCCTATCTGCGGGTCCAGTGGGACTATAACGACGAGGGCGATGAGGGGACTCGCGGTCCGTTCGATACCTTCACCAGCCATGGCGCGTCGCCTCAAAAGGTGAATAGCGATTCGTCTTCGCGCGCACCCCAGGAGCGCCACGCGCCGGTTGGCGAGGCTTCTCGCTCGGCCGAATGCCCGGGTCCCAGCGTCGATATCGGCAAAGTGAACTTCGACTACCGCATCGAAGGCGACGCGCCGTTCAGGCCAACGATGGTGTTCGATGACGGCAATTTCACCTGGCTCAAGATGCCGCGGCACGTCGATCTGCCGGCCCTCTTTGCGCTGGGCAAACACGGTACGGCGCAGATCGTGAATTTCACCCCGCCTGAGCCGCACTGCGACTTCTTCCTGGTCAAGCAGACCTTCCCCTACGGCGCTCTGATGGTTCTGAACCACGCGAAGATCAAGATTTTCAACCGGCACAGCCCCGCCTGCGGCTTCTTCGGCTGCCGGGGCCGCGCCGTCAATCTGTCGCGGGAGACGCCCTGATGGCCGAGCCACCGCGCATCCGTTCGACGGGCCCACAAAAGCTCACGCGCACGCGCCGCAACCTGCTGCAGGTGGCGCTCGTCGTGCTGGTCGTCTCGATGATCGTCATCCTGGTGGCGCGGCACCTCTTCGGGCCGCATCAGACGCTCTCGCAACAGGCGGCCAAGCGGGCCCAGGACGCTCTGGCCAATCAACCCGCAGGGCGGCCTGAGGAGATGCGTGACCAGCTCGACCATCAGGAGCTAGTCGCGCTCGATAGGCTCCAGGCGCAGATCCGGGCGCGTCGCCCGCCCCCAGGCGCGCCTCCCGCGTCCGCCAGTGCGCCATCCGGTGCGGCGCGCCCCGGCCCGCTGCCGGCGCAGTTCCAGGTGCCGCCCACCGAGTCCAATGCCGACAAGCTCGCGCTCGCACGGGCGCAGAAAGTCCTGCAGACGCGCAGCATCGGCGCCTGGGAGGCCGACAGCCGTGGCGCCAAGCCCGCTGCGCCAGCCGATTCGACGCTCGATCTGCTCAAGCGCCTGGTGCCCTTCGCCCACGCGCATACCGCGCCAGGCGTCTCACCGGACGGCTCGCCCGAGGCAGCGCTCGCCCGCGCCGAGCTGGCGGCCGCCGGACAGGCCGGCCGCAGCGGCCAGGTTGCGGCCGACCGGCGCTGGCTCAGTGATGCGCAAGCGAGTGCCACGCACGACACCTACTCGCCGCTTGTCCCCAGCCCGGCGCAATCTCCCTACGCCCTCCTGGAAGGCGACGTCATCAAGGCGGTGGTGCTGCAAGCGATGAATACCGACAAACCCGGCACCGTGCGCGCGATGGTCATCCGAGATATCTATGACACGGTCAACGCGCGCGATGTGGTGATGCCGGCCGGCACGGTGCTGATAGGCACACAGGACACCGACATTGCCGCGGGGCAGGACCGCATCCTCATGGCCTTTAACCGCGTGCGGTTTCCGAGCGGCGCCACGCTCACGCTCGGCGGGCTGCCGGGCGCTGACGTGTCGGGCGCCGCGGGCCTGCCGGCGGACGAGGTCAATAGCCACTTCTGGGAACAGTTCGGCAGCAGTTTTCTCATTGCGGGGGTCGCGGCCCTGGCCGGCGGCAATTCATCGAGCAGAGGCGTGACGATCAACGTGTCCGGCGCGAACCCGGCCGGCTCGCTCTCGCAAGCCGCGGCGCAGGGGCTCTCGGATACTGTGCAGCACATCCTGCAGCGCAATCAGACCATCAAACCGACCCTGTCGGTCGACCCGGGTGACGAGATCACCATCATCGTCACGCGCGAGATGGATCTGCCCCCGGACATCGTGAATCGGAACGCGTCATGAGACGTTTATTGACTTCGATCGGCACCGCGCTGTGCCTCTTGTGTCCCCCTGCCCTGGCGGGCGCCGCACCGGCCCACGCAACGCCCGCGCTGTACAACTTCGCCTGGACGATCGATGGGAGCGGCCCGGTCGCGCCCATTCAGGTGTTCGACGATGGCCAGCAGATCTACCTTCAGTTCCAGACGGGCGCGCCCATCCCGGCGATTTTTGCGGACACGCCAGGCGGGGCGATCCTGCTGGCCTGGAAGTCGGAGCCACCCTATGTGGTGATCGCCCATCTGGAGTCGCACCTGAGTTTTCGGCTGGGGCGGCAGCATGTACGCGCCTGGCGCCCGCCGGTTGCGGGCCCCGAGGGGGTTGCGTTCGGCGCCGCCGCGCCGGTCCATGAGGGTGGCGCCGCCGCCTTGGCGGTCACGCCCGATCAGCTGCGCGCCAAACGCACCCGGGAAGACGCCGCGACGCACGATACGTCCTTCGAGCGCGCGACCACGCCCACCGGCCCGGTCGCGCGCTCCTATGCGCTGCTCGCGCAGGATGGCACGGTCGCCATGGCGCTCGCGCGCTGGGCGGGCATGGCCGGTTGGACCGTCTCGTGGGATGTCTCGATCGCGGCGCCGATCACCGCCCCCAGCGAGCCGCTGGGGGCCGGCCGCTTCGTGCCGGCCGTGCAGGCGGTCCTCACCGCCTTGCGGCAGGCCGGTTATCCGCTGAACGCCGTTTTTGGAGATCGCCACGTGCGCATCTATGAACTGACCTCCCCCTCGACCACTACCACCACGACCACCGCGGAGACGCTGCGATGAGAGCGCTGTTGCCCCTCCTTTTGATCTGCAGCCTGACCGGCGTGACGCGGGCCGCCTGGGCGGACCCCGCGATCCATATCGCGCCCTATCGTCCGCCGGCGCCACCTGCGCCCGCTTCAGCGCCCCCGTTGATCGCTTCGCCGGCGCCCGCGCCATCGGAGGGCGATCGTGCCGTCAAGGCGGTCGTGGCTGCCGCGCCCTCGATGCCGGCCGCGGTGGCGTCGCGCAGGCCTCTCTCTGCACCCGACGCTAAGCCGGCGCTCGTGGCGTTTTCCGTACGCGCCGGTCAGGACCTAACCACCGCACTGGGCGCCTGGCTCAAGGGCGCCGGCTGGACGCTCGACTGGCAAGCCCAGGGCGCGAGCCCGGGGCGCCTGCGGCACTTCGTCGCCGACGCCGATTGGGCGACCCGGCCGGCGTCGGTGCCGGACCTGCTGCGCCGCACGCTCGCCGGCCTGGGCGTGCGCGCTCAGGTGCTCGATGCCGACAAGCGCGTGGTGGTGCGCAACGATAATTTCTCGGAGGAATAAGAATAATGCGACCGACTCGCCGACTGACTCGCCTTAGCCTGCTCCTGGCGACCCTGGGCCTCGCCTCCTGCGCCAATTTCGCGCCGCTCTCGCAACAGGCGCACAACCAACTCGCGCCGCTCGCGCAAGACGCCAAGCAATTCGCCGCGGCGCGCGACGTGGTCGAGAACGTCACTGGCGCCGGGCCTGGTCCGCTCGTGCACGAAGTGGATGTCCCGGATCCAGCCGATACGGTTTCCCTGTCGGTGCAGCAGGCCTCGTTCTATGCGCTCGCGCAATCGATCGCCACGCAGCACGGTTACACCGTGGCCGTGCTCGACGGCGTGAATCCGCTCAGGACGGTCAACATCGACTTCAGGGGGCTCACGTTCGACGCGGCGATGCGCTACATCGGCCTGGTGGCGGGGTACGTGGCGGTGATCAACCCTGACGCCCACACCGTCACCTTCGCCAAGACGGCCACCTACACTTTCCGCCTGCCCACGGGCCTGATGCACAAGATGGAAGCGGACTTCAAGGTCGGGGGCGATCCCACCCAAGGCGGCGGCCAGGGCAGTACCGGTAGCACGTCCGGCGGCTCCACTTCGGGCGGTAGCGGCGGCACCAGTGGGCCGACGCTCTCGGCCAAGTTCACGGTGTCGGGCAACAACAAGCAGGCCGACACCAGCGGCCTGCAAACCTACCTGCAGCAGCAAGGCGGTCAAGGGGCCCAGGTATTGGTGTTTCCGGCCTCGGGTTTCGTGACCGTGCGGGGCAATGCGGTCGCGCTGCGCCGGATCCACGAATTCCTGCAGACCTACACGCAGGACGCGATGCGTCAGGTCCAGATCCAGGCCTCGCTCATCGAAGTGTCGCTCAACGACACGCTCCAATACGGCATCCAGTGGAACAAGATCCTCAACGCCGCGGGGACCAAATCGATCGGCTACAACACCACGGGCGCGGTCAGTAACGCAGCGCTCAACGTCAATCTCACTACGGCGTCCATCACCGCCATCATGAAGGCGCTGGAAGACTACACGAGCGTCAAGGTCGTCTCGCAGCCGTCGCTGGTGGCCGCCAATCACACCGCAGCCACCAAATTCGACGGGGTGCAGGACCCGTACCTGCCCTCGGTCAACACCACCCTCTCGTCGGGGACCGGCGGCTTTTCTCAAACGTCCGGCTCGGTCGCCTACGCGCTCAACGGCGTGAGCTTCTCGGTCACCGCCGACATCCTGTCGAACCAGGAAGTGTCGTTGCGCCTGGTGCCCGTCTCCAACACGGTCGGCACGATGCAGACGTTCCTCAACGGCCAGATTCAGGCGCCGGTGATGTCGACCAAGCAGTCGCTGATGCAAGTGCTGGTGCCCACCGGCTATACGGTGGTGCTCGCCGGCGACCGCTATATGAGCGGCAATGACGGCACGCAAGGGATCCCGGGCGTCGCGCGCCTGCCCGGCGTGGGCCGAGCGCTCTCGGGGGTGAACGACGTCAACGCCGCGCGCGAGAACGTGCTGCTCCTGCAGGTGCAGATCGTACCGGCGCCGTCCTTTGAAACCCTGGTGGGCGAGGCGATCTGATGAAACTGCCTATCAAGCTGCATCAGCGTCTTGACTCGGGCACGGCCATCGGGCGGCGCCGGCGGTGGACGGCTGAGGCGAAGCCGGCAGCGGGGCCGATCTATCTGCGCACCGAGACGGGCGGTGTGCAGCGCGACTACTGCCTGTCCGAGCAAGATCGCGTGAGCCTGCTGGAAGCGGTGCCGGCGGCCGCGCCGATCGTGTCGTTCTCGGATCAGGACCGGTGCCTGCTGGTGCCGCCCACCGCCTTCCGGCGCACGGTCGCGCGCACCATCGCGCGCAGTTTCGGGGAGACCACTCGCCATATCCGCGCGCGGCGCGACACCGCCGTGTTCGCCACGCCAGCCAGCCGCCTGCAGGGCCTGGAGCAACCCGTCATGCCGGGCGTGGCGGTGCTGCATGCGCTACTCAAGACGCGCCGGCCCACGCAGTTGCCGGCCGTGGTCGGCTTTGCCGTCGGGGATCCGCAAGACACCCTCTTGATCCAGTTCGTCCTCGATGAGGCTGGCCAGCTCGACCGGCTGCAGGTAGTGCCCCGCATCAGCCAGGACAGCATCGCCCGCACCCTGCGCTCGTTCGCCTCGGGCGCCAAGATAGCGATCAAGGGTGCCGATCGGGAACTCTCCGACGCGCAGGTCATGATCTTTACCAGCGAGGAGCTGCGCGGCGCCTTGGCGCGCGTGCCCGCCTATCCGCGCACGGGCGACGTGGTCGGGATTCCCAGCACGACGGTGCGCTGGCTCGCGCAGGCCGCGGCGGGTGCCGCTTGCTGCGCCCTGATCGCCTGGTCCGGCTGGCAGGCCTGGCAGGTCAAGCGCTTGAGCCAGCAGCTCGCGGTGAGTCAGGCGATGGTGGCCCACTCGCTCGATGCCATCCGTACGCTCGCCCGCACGCGCTTCGATGCGTTCACGGCGCTCGCCAGCATCGATTCGACGCCGGCGCTGGCGCGCGCGGCGCGCCTGGTGGTGCCGGGCGGCCACGTCGACATCCAGATCGATCGCGAGCGCGGCATGACCCTCACCACCCACGTGCCGCTGGGCGACGATCCGCGCCAGGTGCGCTTACCCGCTCCACTCGGTGCGCCCTGCCATGAAGCGCCCCCGGCCATTACCTCAACTCTCTCCGAGATCGACCTCACCTATGCGTGTCCGACTGTATCTGATGCTGCTCTTGGTGCTATGTTCCGCGCTCGCCGTTGAGCAAGGGCTGGCCTGGCGCGCGCAGCAGGCCGCCTTGCGCGCCGGCATCGCCGCCGCCCGCGCGCAATGGGTGCATGCGCAGGTCGCCACGCGCGGGTTGCGCCAACGCCTGAAAGGTGCCGCGGCAAGCCCCGCGCCGCGCGTGGACGTGTCGCTCGCGCGCGCGACGGTGCGCCTGCGAGAGCTGGCGCTGGCCGACCTGATCCGGCTGGGCGCCGTGACGGTGGGCAACTTCCGCGGCCGCAACGGCGCGGCCCCGGTGGCGAGCGTGCGGCAGACCACGATGAGCGGCCTCTCATTCGTCCCGGTGAGGTGCGAAGGCACCTACACCGATATCGAGGGGCTGCTGCGCTTTATCGCCGCCCTGGCCTCGCATGGCACGGCGCTGTCGCACGCCGCGTTCACGGGCGACAAATTCGTATTGGACCTGGAAGTCTACGGGACCTGAGGAGAAGGCAATGGCTTATGCAATGGAAGAGGCGACCCGCGCCGGGCAAGCGCCCGCGACGAGCGCCCCGGGGGTGGTGCTGGCGTTCGGTAGAGAGCCTAAAGACGGGAAGGAAGACCGCTTCACGCAGGTCCTGCGCGAATTCGGCATGAAAGAGACCCACATTCGGGCCGTGCAGCAACGTCAGGCACTCACCAATGAGTCGCTCACCGACATCATGTGCTCGGCCGACTACGGGTTTCTCACGCCCGAGAAGATCGCCCAGGTCAACGCCCGGATGGACGGTCTGGCGTATTTGCCGCCGGCGGCCATCGACGAGATCGACCCGGAGCGCATCCCCCAGGCGGCCTGGCCCACCGAGTTCCGGCACTGGGTGCCGATCGACTACGACGCAGCTGCGCAATGCCTGACGGTGGCCATCTCCGAGATCGAGCAGGAGAACATTGCCAAGACGGCGTTGCCGGACTACCTCGTGCGGTACCGGATCGCCTCGCACCGCACGATCCAGAGCATTTACCGGCAGTGTTTCGCACGTACCGAGGCCGCGTTCGATGTGGCGTATGGGCGCATGCGCGAACTGATGGGCCGCGAGGACGATCCGGACGCCGCGGCGGCCCTGGGCGAGCTCATCATGACGCTCATCCGTCACGCCTGCTACATGCAGGCGAGCGATATCGGCTTGACACCGATGGCCACCAGCACCGGCGCGATGGTGCGCCTCAAAGTGGGCGGGGTGGGCGACTTCTTCCGCTTTCTCGAATGGCCGATCTGGAAACGGATCATCACCTATCTGATCACCCGCTCCGGGCGCCAGGAGAAGCTGCGCGACGAGCCGGTGGACGGCAAGATCGAATTCACGTCGGCGCAAGAGAAGAAATACGCGGAAATCAAGCACCGTTACGCGTTCCGGGTCTCGCTCACCCGCCAGGTCGAGAGTCCCGAGAACGAATTCACCACCGTGGTGATCCGGATCCTGGACAAGGACGCGGAGGCGGCCGAACTCGACCAGATCGGCATGGATCCGCACACGCTCCAGCGTTTGCGCGGCTATATGCAGGCCGATCACGGGATTTTTCTCACTACGGGGCCGACCGGCTCCGGCAAGACCTCGGCGATCTATGCGCTACTCAATGAGGTCGATCCGATCGAGCGCTGGGTGCAGTCCTCGGAGCGCCCGATCGAATACCGCAAGGGTTCGTGGATTCAGTACCAGGTGCCGGGACATAAGGACGAGGGTGAGGCCGCGCAGCTCCTGCTCAAAGGCATCCTGCGCAACGCGCCGAACATCATTCTGAACGGCGAGACGCGCGATGCGGAAATCGCCGCGCTGATGCTGGAGATGGCCAACACGGGCCACTTGACGCTATCCACCCAGCATAACAACCGGGCCGAGACCGCCCTCACGAGGCTCAAGAATTTCGGCGTGGACATGACCGATGTGGCGGCGGTGCTCCTGGGCATCCTCGCGCTGCGCCTGGTGCGCAAGCTCTGCACCCGTTGCTCGGTGCCGGATGCGCGGGAGGCGACCCGCCATCTGCTGCGCCATGACTGGCTGGCCGACACGCCGCACCGGCCGCGCCGGGCCGGTCCCGGTTGCCGCCATTGCAATCACACCGGCTATCGCGGGCGGCAACTGGTCTACGAGCTGCTGCACGTCGACCCCCAGGTGCGTCGGCTGATCGAGCGGCAGGCGCTGCCTTCGGAGATCGCCGCGGCGGGTTTGCCGCCCCACCGCCGCATGACCGCCAGCGCCTTGCGCCTGCTCTCGGCCGGCATCACGTCGCATGAAGCGATCGCCTCGATCCTGGCCACCGAAGTCGAAGAAGCGCCCGACGACTATCAGCCTGGAGAAAACGCCTGGCTCCAGTCGCCTTATGCCTCCCATGCCGACGGGGAGGCCGCGTCATGAAATGCATCTATCGCTTCACGGCCATGACGGCCCGCCAGCGCAAGGTGAGCGCCTTGATCGCCTCCGAGTCCCTCGACTATGCGTATTACGCGATCCGCCAGATGGGCTTTAGTCAACCGACAGCGCACCTGGACGTGGTCGAGACGGTGAAGGAGGCGTTCGGCGCGAAAATCGACGCGCGAGAGCTCGCCCGCTTCTATGCGACGCTGGGCGAGCGCTTGGCCAATGGGGGCGAGTTGCTGGCGCAGTTGGAGGACGCCTCCGATTACCTGCTCGATGGGCGCCTCAAGAGCGCCGTGGCGATCTTTGCGGCCGGCATCGAGGAGGGCCGCCCGCCGGGCGCCGCCATGCGCGCGGCCGGGTTCGAGGCGCGCGACGCGATGGTGGTGGGCGCACGAGCGCAGGCCGCGCAACTGCCGCAGGCGCTGCTCGATCTGGGTCAGGAAGTGGAAGACCGGCACGAGCTGGCCCTGCAGATGCGCAGCGTCTTTCGCGGCGTGAAGATCACGCTCGGGCTCATGTACGCCTTCATTCCCGTGGAGATCGGGTTCGTCGCGCCCAGCATGACGCGCCTCTTTAGCGCGAGCCTGGGGCTGGGGCAGCGGATGCCCGCTTACGCGCGGGCGTTTTGTGGCTTCGCGGCCTGGTGCAACGCGCACGCGCTGCTCTCGCTCGCCGGCTATGTGGCCCTGCCCTTGGGGCTGATGGCCCTGGCGAGACGCCCCTTCCTGCGCGAACTGGTCACCCGCATCAAGCCGGTCCAGCGCCTGACGGAGACGCTGGAGCACGCGAGCCTGTGGGCCACCTATGGAGTGATGTACGCGGCGGGCATCGCCCCGGAAGATATTTTTAGAACGCTCGCCCCCACCGTGCGCCGCGAAGCGACGCAGATCGCGCTCTTGCGTGCGGCCAAGGCGACCAGCGCCGGCACGGATCTCGCCTCGGCGGTGGCCCACGCGGGTTTCTCGACGCGGGTGGTGGCCAATTTCAGGTCGGCCACGCGTTCCGGGGAACTGGCCAAGGGCTTGCAGCAATTTACCCGGCACCTCAAGAGCGACGCGAAGTTGATGACTGCGCGTCTGCAACAAAACGCCAATCTGGTCAGCCTCGCGCTCACGACCGGTTTGGTGTTCGTCATGTTCATGCTCACCTATTACCCCAGTGTCGCCACCATGCTTCACAGCCTTTGATTCAAGGACCCTCATGATGAAAAAACTCCCCTCTGCCCTTTGGCGCCAAGCCGCGCGGCGTACCCGCCGCGGCCGGCGCGCCCTGCAACGCGGCTTCACGCTGGTCGAAATGCTGATGGTCATGGCGGTGATCGCCGTGGTCACCGCGATGATCGCCATCGCCTACAACGGTAGCAGCTCCAAAGGCCTGGCGATGGTCTCGGACGCGCAAACCCTGGCCCAGGGCTTTCTGCGCGCCAAGCAGGACATGGGCTGCTACCCCAATGCGCCGTCCGTCTTGTGGTCCGGCACGCTCGCGACCGCCGGGAATATGGTTTGCGGTGTCGACGGCACCCAGGTGTGGGATGGCCCTTACGTGAACGCCCTGCCCACCGATGCCGCGACGGGCGACGTCGAGCTGCCGGGCGTGAGCGCCGGGGTGCTGGCGACGATCGCCAGCGAAGCGACGCCCGCCACGAGCCTGGGGGTCTACTACTTCATCCACGTGATCGATGTGCCCAACGACATCGTGACGGCGGCCTTGCTCAAATGCAATGGCAGCAAGGCCACCACCGCGACCTTTCAGCAAGGGTCGTGCCGCGGCACGCTGGGCGCCGGCGCGGGGGCGCTGGGCACCTTCGACTACAAGATCGAAGAGACGTCGAGCTGATGAAGCAGTTGATGAAGCGGCACCAGCAGCGCCAGCAACGCGGGTTCGTCGCGCTCGCCCTCATGATCTTGCTCGCGGGCTTCGTGGCGATGATCTTGACGGTCTTGACGCGCACCACCGCCCAGGCGGGCGTGGGTGCGCCGGGCGCTCCCGGCGCTTATCTGAGTTCAGCCGAGGTTGCGGTGCGCGCCTGGTATCGGCAGAACGCAGCGAGCATTGATAGCCCGGGGTTTGCGATGACCGGTCCGCAGATCCTCGCCGCCGCCGGCGTCATGCGCCAGTACGGCCTGCAAGCGGCCGTGAGCGACGAGCTGGGTCTGCCGTGTGCCGGGGGCGTGGACACGTGCGTGGCCTACCGCACCATCGCGCTGTGGTTGCCGCCGGGCTCGGGGCCGGATACGACCGTGTTCGATCCGACCACCGGGAAGCTCACGCCGGCGGCGCACGTCACCTGGGCGGCCATCTCCGGCCAGTCGATCGAGCAGGCCGCGCTGTCTCAGTCGTTGCGGGCGCTGGGGGATCTCCAGACGGGTTTGCAAAGCTACTTCCTGACGCGCCAGCAGGACGACAGCACCGGCACCACCGACACCAACTGGTTTCGCGCGAGTCCGTGCGGCGTGGCGTCAAGCGCTCTGCCCTGCGTGGACACCTGGACCGCTGGAGACCAGACCGGCATCCCGGCGCTGGCCGGCATCGATGCGCACCGTTTCTATGACGCCTGGGGCCAGCCGATCCATGTGTCGAATCTGCTCGATTCCTCCTCGTCCGCCACCCCCTATTCGATGGCGCTGAAGACCGTCACCCCCTGGGGGACGACGATCGAGGTCGAAGCCGTCCAGCCTTTATGAGTGAGCTATGAGCCCTATGCAAATACTGCAAACGCTGATCGAGGACCTGTTGGCCAACAATGACGTGACCGACGTTCATCTGTGCGAGGGCGACGCGCCGCGTATCCGCGTCAAGCGTGACCTGGTGCTCACTGACCACCCGCCCATCGAGCCGGCGCCGCTGGCGGCATGGCTTGGCCAGCAGCGGCCGGGCGACGCTAAAGTCCAGGCGGTGCTGACGGGCAAGGTAGGCAACGCGAATTTTGCGAGCGCCGGCGCGCATGGACGCCTGCGCTGCAACGTCTACGCCGCGCGCGGCACGCTGCGGCTGGCGATCCGTCGCATTTATCGCGGCGACATCGGCTTCGAAGCGCTGGGCTTGCCGGCGAGCTTGCTGGATCTGGCCGATCAGCCGCGGGGTATCTTTCTGACGACCGGCCCGACCGGCTCGGGCAAGAGCACGACGCAAGCCGCGCTCATCCAGCATTTCAACCTCACCCGCCAGGGGCACATCCTGGAACTGGCCGACCCGATCGAGTACGAACACGTGTCCGGGCAGTGTCTCATCACCCAGCGCGAGATCGGCACCGACGAGGTGAGTTTTGCGGCGGGCCTGCACGGGGCGCTGCGCGAGGATCTGAATATCCTGGTCGTCGGGGAGATGCGCGACCGGGAGACGGTCGAACTGGCGCTGCGCGCGGCCGAGACTGGGCATCTGGTGGTGGGCACGCTCCACACGGCGGGCGCGGCCGCGAGCATCGAGCGCGTGGCGAGTCTCTTTGACGGCGCGGAGCGCGGCGCGGTGCTGAGCGTGCTGGCCACCACCATGTGCGGGGTGGTCTCGCAGACGCTCATCCGCGGCATCGAGGGCCAGGTGGCGTTGGCCGCCGAAATCCTGGTGCCCACCACGTCGGTGCGCGCCAACATCCGCAACGGCAATATCGTGGGCATCCGCCAGGACATGGAGACGGGCCAGCAGGACGGGCAGATCACCCTGCACCGCGCGCTCGCGGCCCTGTATCACGCGCGCCGGATCGAGCGCGAGGACGCGCTTTTTTATGCCACTGACCGGGACCGCCTGGAGCGCATGCTATGAAGCGCGCTCGATGTTTCTCTCCTCGCCAGCGCGGCTTCACGCTGCTGGAAATGCTCATCGCCATGGCCGTGCTGGCGATCATGCTGGCCGTCGCCTATCCCCTCTTTCAAAGCATGACCGATCTGTGGGGCAAGTACGAAACGAATAACCGCTTGGCCGACATCGAGCAGGCGGTGACTACCGCCTACCAGCAAGCCATGGTGACGGCGGAGGTGCCGACGAACACGGGCCGGGAACTGGTCTTGCCCACCGGCACGCTGGTGCAGACCGGCCCCAACGCGGCGGGCCGATGTTCGACGACGACGGCGGTCGCATTCACGCCGCTCTATCAATATTTGAAGCAGGCACCGAACCTCGTGTGGCGCGACGGCTATGGACGGCCGGTGTGCGTGCTGATCACCCCCCAGCTCTCGTTCACGGATGACGGCGCGACGCTCTACTACCACACGATCGCCATCGTCTCGGCGGGCCGGCACGGCAAGATGGCCGCCGGCACCAGCCTGTCGGACGCGGGCGTCCTGACCCTGGCAGGCGACAACCAGGCGGTGCTGATCAACGGGCGGCTCTTGGCGCTCGCGGCCCTGCAGGCGACCCAGGCGCAGATGGCCAAGGTCGCGGCCGCCTACGCCGCGTACTTCCAGAACCGCTATCTGGGCAACACGGCGCGCGATACCTCGATCGATTATTTCGCGAACGCCTGGGGCGACACGGGCTCGCCCATGCCCGCGCTGGGGGCCACGCCCCTGAACACCCCGTCGGTCGATCTGATGAGCCCGCTGGGGCTCTCCAGCACCGACATCACCGATGGCTGGGGGCAAGTCATGCAGCTCGACAACGATTCGGATGCGGTGCGCAGCCCCAATAACAGCGCCGCAGCGATGACCACCCCGCCCTATACGGCGCGAATTACCACCACCTTGCCCGGCGGCCAGACGTATGCGCAGACCGTCATGGGCAGCTATTGACATGATTGATCGAGGGGAGCCCCTATGAAACGCACGATCCTTCTTCTGCTGGTTGGCGCGGCGACTGGCTCTGTGGCCGTCACGGCAAACGCGGCTGCACCGGCCAGCTCGACAAATGCTGCGACCCACTCGGCGAGCGCCACGCCCATTTCGGCGAGCGAGGTCGCGGCCGTCACCGCGCCGCTTAACCCGCTCACGGGCCAGCCGATTTCGGCGGAGACCTTGACGCGCATCCTCAAGGTCAAGACGCTGCAGGCCGACATCGCGGGCCAGGATTTGAGGCGCGTGCGCGCCGAGCGCCAAATGAACGGCCCCCTGCCGGGGAGCGCGGGGCCGGTGCCGCCGCCGGTGGCGCCCGCGGTGAAAGACAAAAGCAAAGGCAAACCGTATGGCAAACAGGGCAAGCCCACCGTCGCCCGCGCGCACTCGCTTGTGCCCTTGGCCGCCGTGAGCCCCGTGGCCGGCATCCTGACGGAGCACGGGGTGCGCTACGCCCTCTTGCAAATCCACGGCCAGGGCAAGATGGCGCGCGTGGGTGACACCTTTATGGGGCACCACGTCGGCGCGATCACGGCCACCACGGTGACGCTCGACGGGCTGCGGTTCCGCCCGGACCAGGCGGTGTCGACCATCGCCGACGTCGAGCAGCCGTTGTCAGCGGCTACGGCGGCCACGGCTGGCGCGACTGCCGGCGGGCCACACCCGATCTATCCGCCGCTGCGCGGTCCCTTACCCCAGCTGTCCACTGTGCTCAATCGCTAAAAGGAGCTTGCCATGCGATCCTGGATCTGCGCGCTTATTCTGCTCCTGGCCATCGCTCCCGCGGCCTCCGTAGCCGCTGACAACGGCGGCACCGGAGGTGCGGCGATCTTCGGTACCGCGCTGGAGGTTACCCAGGTGGTCAACCGCGTCACCAGCCCCACCTCGCAGGTGTCGGCCACGACCGGTCCCGTGGCCTACTCGCCCAGCGCGGGGTCGCTCGATCAGCAGGGCAACACCGCCGTGCCGGTGGCCGACACCACGGCGATTCCGGTGCTCACGTCCACGACCTACGGCAACGGCACGCTCTCACAGGCGCAGATCATCGCGCAGGCGACCACCTATATCGATGGCCAGGAAGAGCGTCTCGCGACGGACCTGTCGGCGTATCTGGCGAGCATCCATGCGGATCGCGCCTACTTCACTTACGACCAGGAGGTCATGCCCGTCGGGGCCGCGCATTCGATGCGCCTGGTCTGGACCTTCACCGTCGATTCATCGGGCACCGCCACCTACGCGGCGCCGCAGATCCTCGATACGGACCCGGTGATGGTCTATATGGTCTACACGCCCTCGGCGGTCGCGGCGGGCCTGCCCGCAGGCTGGGCCTACCCGAACGCCGGCGTGTTGCAGTACCAACTGCGCAATACGGCCGGCACCGCCCTGTCGACCTGGGTCTCGATCAATACCTACGGCGCCTTCGACGAGCCGCAAAGCGGTGGCGCCGCGGTAGATCCCGATGCCGGGCTCAAGTGTCTGATCGACAAAACATCGTCGAGCAGTTGCCCTCAGGGCTACCCCGACGCCAAGACGCTGATCGGCAGCCACGGCGCGATGTACGCGATCCTGGACTACGTGCGCATGGTGCAGCCCGAATACACGCAGCAGGAAAGCCCGCCCGGCTCCGGCCAGTACGTGCAGGTGCCGGTGATGTCGATGTCGGTCAACTCCCGCGTGTTCGACACCGATTATTGTTTGCTCTCCTATACCAACCAGGGCCAGTACGGCTACACGCTGCTCAACCAGACCGATCGTTACTACGTCCCGGCCAGCGGTGCCTACGCGCAGATCGGCAGCTACCAGGGCACCAGCATCTCGCCCACGCAGTCGTACAGCTTTACGCGCACCGATCTCACGGCGAGCCAGCAGGCGCTGGTCAGCACCCTCATCATCGACCCGACCAGTCCCATGGGCGCGTATTTGACGGCGGCCGACGTGCCAAACCTCGTGTATCTGGCACCGATCACGGAGAACCAGTGCATCCCGCCTCCGCCTCCGCCGCCACCTTGCACGTACAACGCGTCGACCGATTACGTGATGATCTCGATGCCACCGGCCGGCTACTACACGTGGAATACGGAAGTCCAGGTGATGTCGGGCGGCACCATGGGTTATCGGTATGGGTTCGGCGATTACGACAATACGGCAGGCTGGGGCGTGAGCCAGGTCGACCAGGCGCTCAATCCCTTGGGCTATTACGTGGGCAACGCAGAGACCTCCTACGGTGACTATCAATCGGGTTATACGACAACGCTCTACCAAGTCTGTAAATAGGAGGCATGATGCGTCATGAACTGCGTCACACGCTGCGCCAAGCCGTTCACCTGCTCACCGCCGCGTGCTTTCTCGGCACCGCCGTGCTTCTCCCCGCCGCTTCGGCGCTGGCCGCCGCGGGCCAGTTCAATCCCACGTGGCACAGCCGCTATGTGGCCGATGGCACCGCTAATGTCGTCTATCCGGCCGATAACTGGCACGACATCGGCACGGCCCGGCAGTCGTCGTCCGGCACTTATGATTTTTCGATGACGCAAGGCGAGCGGTGGATTGTCGATAACGACCCTGCCGCCGGCATCCTGGGGCTGAACTCGATCCAGGCCGGCAAGCTGCTGATCCAGGCCGCCGAGAAGCCGCCGATTGTTTTCGCACGCTACTTCCTCGAGGACGCCGAACTGCGCGTGCAGGCGTTTCGCGTCATTCGCACGCCCGATCACGTCGTGCACATGCAGATGGCGGATTGGACGCCCTGGCACGGGGCGCTCTTCGTGCGCGACCGGTATTTCCTGTCCGCGGCGGAGAAGGACAATCCGTTCCTGCTGGGCAACGACCCGCTGCAGCGCTTCGGCAATCCGGCGATCCTCGCCCAAAGCCAGTACAACTGGCAGAACTACTGGCTGCGCACCGACCCGGTGTTTTACAACATTTCCTGGCCGGCCGCGCAGGTGGCCATTGGCCTCGCGATGGCGCATTTCCATTCGCTGATCGGTTTCATCTCGCTCCCGAAATTGAGCTTGCAGCAGACGGAGACCACCAGCGGCAGCATCCTGCGCAAGACCGTGACGATCACCACGCGCGGCTACGCGACGCCGCAGTGGTATGTGGCCACGCCTCCCAGGGCACAGCCCTATGCGCAGACGGCCGAGATCTGCGCGGTGCAGGTTGCCTCCGGGGCGTCCTGTGACGACGTCGGGCACATGGTGCCCTCGGGCATTGCAGTGCAGCAGTGGCAAGGCGGGGATTTGCCGCAGGTGACGGATCTGCTGTACACCAACGTCGAGTCGCATTCGGGCTGGACGATTTTAGCGTTCGCGCTGCTGGCCACCGCGTTTGCGTTTGCCGGTGGGCTGGCGCTGGGGACGATGGCGACGGGGTCGGCGGGGTGGACGGCGGCGGGGGCTGGTGGCTTTGGAGGGGGCCTTGGTGGATCAGGGATAGGTGCCATCGCCGGCTCCGCAGCCGGTACTGCCTACGCCGTTGGCTCGACCGTGCTCAATCATGGGGGTGCCGTGACGCAGCCGCAATCCAACTTCCTTGGCTCGACCGGCTGGGGCGTGATCAACCCAGGCGCACCGAACAACCAGTACGCGCAAGGGCTGCAGGCGAACGTCGAGGCGCGCGAGATCCAGACCAACACCCAACAGGCGTTGACGGGTGACCAGGAGTTATTGCAAGGCTCCTGCGCCGGCTGGACCTCGCGCACCGACTGCATCAACGCCGGGGGCACCGCCGGCGTGATGCCCCGCACGGACGATTACCGGGCGCAGGTAAGGACGCCGCAGATGCAGCGGCGCTACGCGAAGTGTGAGGACGAAGGCTACACGGGGCCGAACCTGCAGCGCTGCGCGGCCGGGGCACTGCTCACCCCTTCCGAGGCCCAGACGGTCCAAACCGGCGGCTGGACGGTGAGCACGTCGGCGATGCCGCCGACCAATTCCACGACGAACACTGCGGCGCCGCTCTTCTATGACAGCAGCCCGCCGTCGCAGTGAGCCTCAGTTGGCCAGCAGCGGGAAATCCTTGTCGTAGCGCCAACCGTCGCAGACGACCCCGCCGCTGAACGCTATCTTGGAGCCGACCCAGCCGCAGTGGAGACGTTTGGTGTCGGCTGCGCGAGCGGCCACGCGAATGAATTGATCGTAGGGGTGGGCATCAGTCGGAGCAATTGATACCACAATATCGCCTATCTCCACACGGGCTGATTTCGGCACCAACATGCCACCGATTTTAATTCCCCACGAATTGCGACCGACCGCAACTGATATGTGGTCCACAGTAGCCGGATTTTGACAGAGCGGATCTTTTCCCCAATTTTCGTTGTGGCAATATGTCTTGATAAACGTGGAGTCAGGGCCTGGATGCACATACCGGACAAGGGCATAGACCGTCTTACCAGACATTGCTTCAAAATCGTGATCCCCCGGCTTGTAATACGTCATACACCCACCGAGCATCGCGGCCAGCGTGAGCAGGCCAGCCAGTTGGCATCCCCGTGGAAAGGTTTTGAGGTTCATTTCGACTCCGGGTTTTCGCGTAGCTGGCCCGCGTCGCCAAATACAATCCCGCCGGCGCGACGCATCGCATCGGCGAGGGCCACGTCAAACGTTGCCAAGATCGCGCCAGTGCGCAAAGCCAAGTCGAGATAGGTCGCGTCGTAGGCTGTCAGTCGATGTTCTCGCGCGAGCGCCATAATCCCGTCGCGGCGACTGGCCGGCGCAGCGCTGTCCGTGGCGATCGGTAGTGCTGAGAGCTTACTCAGATAGTCGATCACCTGCGCCTCGGTCACGACGCGTCGGCGCTCACCGACCAGCAACGCGTTGGCGACCTCGGTATGCCACAAGGCAGGGACCAGGACTTCCGCCTGCGCAAGGCATAGCAACGCTTGATCTGCGCAATCGGCCTCAGTCTTGCTGGTGCGCTCAAACAACCACGCTAGCGCCATGGAAGCGTCGACGACCAATTTCATCGCCGACCCTCGGCAATCCATTCGCGTAGCGTCTCCGCCGGCACGTCATGCACGCGACGCATCGAGCGCATTGCCTCGATGGCTGTCTTAACATCCAATTGCGTCGCGCTTTCGCTCGGAATCAAGTCAGCCACCGGTTGCCCACGGGACGTGATCGTGTAGCGTTGGCCATGCCTGACCTCCCTCAGGAGTTCAGACAGTCTGGCTTTCGCATCAAAGGAGCCAATTTCTGTGTACATGATTTAAAGACCTAGTTTACAGACTGGTTCAGTCTATCGCAATTATCCGCTCGAGGCAACATCAAGCGACCTGCTCCATCAGCAGAATGTCGCGTCGGCGGCACCCACACGCCAGCCTCGATGCGCCGTTGCCCACGCGTGGGTTGGCGTCGTATAAAGACGGATGCAGTTCTCATCCGCGGCATCGCTGCGTAACGCCGGGGCGGGATCTTCAATGCCAGCGCGAGCATTTGGCAACGTCACGACGGCGGGTAGCTACTGTGAACTTTCGGCGTAAAGGAGCCAAGCCGTTCTCGGCATAAAGGCGCCAGAAGATTCTCGGCGCATAGGCGCCACCCGTCTTTCGGCGTATTGGCGCCGCAAGAATTTCGCCGTTAAGGCGCCGCTGGCACCTGATCGGGCGCTCGAACTTCGACGAACCGCTACCCTCCCAAAGCATTTTTACTCGGGAGGGTGGCTTGAAGAGGAAGTTCGAGATGTATCAATATCGACAGGTCCTGGTGCG
>NZ_SCSK01000052.1 GCF_004297875.1 Pandoraea sp.
GTATCGCATGAGCGAGCTTCAGGATATGGAAGAAATCACGCTCGACACGCCATTCGGGGCCCCCTCGGACGCGCTCGTCACAGGCCGGCTCGGTAGCGCGCGCGTGGCATTCCTGGCGCGTCACGGCCGCCATCACTCGCTGCTGCCCGACGAAGTACCTTACCGCGCAAACATTTACGCTTTCAAGCAGCTCGGCGTGCGCTATTTGATCTCGGTATCGGCGGTCGGCTCATTGCAGCAGACGCTGCGCCCGCTCGACATCGTGCTTCCTGACCAATTCATCGATCGCACGCGCCGGCGCGATCAGACCTTTTTCGGACAAGGCATCGTCGCGCATGTCGCGTTCGCCAAGCCGGTTTGCGCGGCGCTGGCCGACCTCATCGCCGAGGCGGCTGGGCAGGCCGCGCCGGAGGTGCGGCTGCACCGGGGCGGCACCTACGTTTGCATCGACGGGCCAGCGTTCTCCACTTTCGCAGAATCGCAGCTCTACCGGAGCTGGCAGGCAGCGGTCGTCGGCATGACCAATCTGCCCGAAGCGAAGCTTGCGCGAGAAGCCGAGATCGCCTACGCAACGCTGGCGCTGGTGACCGACTATGACTGCTGGCACCCCACGCATGAAAGCGTGACGGTCGAGACAGCCATCGCCAACCTGGGCCGCAACGCGTCCAACGCCCAGCGGGTCATCCGGCGCACCATCGAACTGCTGGCCGCCGCGCCGCCGGCATCGGCCGCGCACGATGCCTTGCGCACCGCGCTGGTCACCCCCCTGACCGACGCGCCGCCGCAGGCCAAGGCGCGACTGGCCGCGCTGCTCGCCAAATATGAGTGACGCGCCACTTTCCTTGTCGATCGTGGTACCGGTGCTCAACGAGGCGGCCGGGATCGCCGCCGCGCTGCGCAGACTCGCACCGCTGCGCGCGCTGGGCGCGGAAGTCATCGTGGTCGATGGCGGCAGCCACGACGCCACGCGCGAGCTGGCCAAGCCTCATGCCGACCGGCTGCTGACGGCGCCGCGCGGCCGTGCCGCGCAGATGAACGCCGGCGCCGCGCTCGCGCACGGCGACGTGCTGCTGTTTCTGCATGCCGATACGTATTTGCCAGCCGACGCGCACCACCGCATGACCGACGCGCTGCAGGACCGGACCCACGTCTGGGGACGCTTCGACGTGCGCATCGAGAGCCGCCATCGGCTGCTGCGCGTGGTCGCGACCTTGATGAATCTACGCTCCCGAATCAGCGGCGTGGCCACCGGCGATCAGGCCATCTTCGTCGCGCGCCGCGCGTTCGCGCAAGTCGCGGGTTTTCCGGCAATTGCCCTGATGGAAGACATCGCGCTGAGCAAACGCCTGAGGCGCCTCTCGCCGCCGGCATGCATCGGCGCAGCGGTCGTGACCTCGGGGCGGCGCTGGGAGGCGCGCGGCGTATGGCGCACCATTGCGCTGATGTGGGGGCTGCGTTTGGCCTATGTATGCGGCGTCGCACCCGCCACGCTCGCGCGCTGGTACGGCAGCCTGCCAGCGAACAGCGCGGCATTGCAACAGGAGCGCCGATCCGATGGCCTTCCCCGCTGACAGCCACATTGCGGTGTTCACCAAGCCGCCGACGCCGGGCCTGGTGAAAACGCGCCTGGTGCCCGCGCTGGGCGCCCATGGCGCGGCCGCGCTGCACGAGTACCTGCTGGTCCGCACGCTGCACATGGTGGCGAGCGCCGACGCCTCCGCTTCGCTGTGGGTTGCCGGCAACCCTGCCGACGCGGCCCTGCGCGCCTGTACCGACGACTTCGCCCTGCCTGCCCATCGACAGACTGGCGCCGATCTTGGCGGGCGCATGGCCTTGGCGCTGCGGGCTTCGCTCGGCGCGCATCGGCGCGTCTTATTGATCGGCTCGGATTGCCCGGCGCTGACGGCTGCGCATCTGCGAGAGGCGGCCGCACGACTCGACTGCGACACGCCGGCCGTATTCATTCCGGCCGAGGACGGCGGCTATGTCCTGGTCGGCGTTCACGCGCCAGCCTGCACGCACCTCGACGTGCTATTGCGCGCCGCGTTCGACGATATCCCGTGGAGCACCGAAGACGTAATGCGGTTCACCCGTGAGCGCCTTTCGGCTAAGCGCATTCGATGGGCAGAACTGCCGCCGCTTTGGGATGTCGATCGTCCGGAAGATCTCGCCCGTTTGCGCGGGACGCTGCGATAAAGGCGTTCCGCAGCGATTCAAAATGCACAATACGGGGCCATCCAGTGCCGCCCCGGGTCACTCGCGCACACCGCGACGCCATGCATGAAAGCGCGCCAGCCATGCCAGCACGCGCTGCGGCGCGTGCGCGCGCTTCCAGACACCGGCGGCGTATTTATTGGCCTCAGCCATGGTCGGGTAAATGTGGATC
>NZ_SCSK01000053.1 GCF_004297875.1 Pandoraea sp.
ATCTCGTCGAGCAGCAGCAGCCGCGCCCCCGTGCGCAGGATCCGCGCCACCGCCAGCATCTGCTGCTCCCCGCCCGACAGCCGCGTGCCCTGGCTGTGGCGCCGCTCGTACAGGTTCGGAAACATCGCATAGATCTCCTCGAGCGACATCGCCTGCGTGCGCGGGCCCACCAGCGGCGGCAGCAGCAGGTTCTCCTCGCACGAGAGCGCCGCAAAGATCCCCCGCTCCTCCGGACAGTAGCCGATGCCCCGGTGCGCGACCTGGTGCGTCGACAGGTGAATCGTCTCCGCCCCGTCGACCCGGATCGAGCCCTGGCGACGCCCCGTCAGTCCCATGATCGCGCGCAGCGCCGTGGTGCGCCCCGCCCCGTTGCGCCCGAGCAGCGTGACCACCTCGCCGTGCCCCACCGACAGGTCCACCCCGTGCAGGATGTGCGACTCCCCGTACCACGCCTGCACGCCCTCCAGTTCCAGCGCCGGCGCGCTCGTGCCGCCTGCCTTGCCGTTGCTTGCCTTGCTCACCCGTGCGCCCCCTCCAACTCCGCCTCGACCGTGCCCATGTAGGCCTGCATCACCTGCGGGTTCTTCGACACCTCGGCATACGCCCCCTCGGCCAGGATCTCCCCGCGCTGCAAGACTGTGATGGTGTCCGAAATACCCGCGATCACGCTCATGTTGTGCTCGACCATCAGAATCGTGCGCCCGGCCGACACCTTCTTGATCAGCGCCGTGACCCGGTCCACGTCCTCGTGACCCATGCCCTGCGTGGGCTCGTCAAGCAGCATCAGCTCCGGCTCCATCGCCAGCGTCGTGGCAATCTCCAGCGCACGCTTGCGCCCGTACGGCAGCTCCACCGCCGGCGTGTGCGCGTACTCGGCCAGCCCCACCTCGCCCAGCAACGCCAGCGCCTGCTCGTCGAGCACCGCCAGCGAGCCCGCCCCGCGCCAAAAGTGAAACGCCGTGCCCAGGCGCCGCTGCAGACCCACCCGCACGTTCTCCAGCACGCTCAGGTGCGCGAACACCGCCGAAATCTGAAACGAGCGGATGATCCCGCGCCGCGCAATCTGCGCCGGGCGCTCCCGCGTGATGTCCTCGCCGTTGAACAGGATCTGCCCCGCGCTGGGCTCCAGAAATTTGGTGAGCAGGTTGAAGCACGTCGTCTTGCCCGCCCCATTGGGCCCGATCAACGCATGGATCGTGCCCCGCGCCACCCGCAGGTCCACCCCGTTGACAGCCGTAAAACCGCGGAAGCCCTTGCTCAGGCCCCGGGTCTCCAAAATGTATTTTGACGAATTCATGTCTCCAACCAAGCTTTATTTGTCGTGCCGCCGATCTTCGATGCTGGCCCTCCCCAGCAGGCAAGGTTGCCCGTTGCTCGGGTCCTGCCGCGACCGGACGTAACAGAGCAAAACGCGTGCCAGCCGCGTGCGGTATCACGATCATCCGTGCGCCGGGCGGTTGGGCTCGCCCCGGCGGGGCCGGCGTGCGGCTGATGTCTCGCCATCGAGACATGCGTTCCCGATGGATGGACGAATTTGGCACGGCCGGCGCATGTGCGTTTCTACGGATGGAGACGAGCGGGGGCTTGCGCTATGCTTGCCGCGGTTTGCTGCGCGCCGGATCCGGGTCCTGGCCACGCGCAATGGCTTGATATCGAGGCGCTTGATGACGTTACAGAACGACGACATAACATTGATGATTGCCACCGCGGCCGGCAGCCGGGCGGTCGACGCTCAGTCCGGCGCCGCGTCGCAACAAAGCGGGCTTATTGGTACCCGGCAACGGGAGCACAGCACGTCGGAGCCTACCTCGTCCGACTATGCCCGTCTGCGGCTGCTGGCGATGCGCTCGCTTTTCGAGACGTTCGAATGCGCCAGCGAGGGTACCCTGATCGTCGATCGCGATGCGCGTATTGTCTGGATGAATGAGCGATATGCGCGCCGCTTCGGCCTGGAGTGCGCCGCGGAGGCGATCGGCCGCTCCTGCGAGTCGGTGATTCCCCACAGCCGGATGCGTGAGGTGGTGCAAAGCGGAGAGCCCATTTTGCTCGACATTCTCGAGGGTGAGGCTGACCCGCTGGTGGTGTTGCGTCTGCCGATCAAGGACGAGCACGGACAAACCATCGGCGCGATCGGCGTTGCCTTGTTCGACAAGTTGCGCTCCCTGTCGCCGCTGCTCTCACGCTACTCGCTGATGCAGGCGCAACTTGCCCGCGCGCACGAGACGCTCAAGCGCGAACGGCGTTCGAAATACTCGTTTGCCAGTTTCGTCGGTACCAGCACGCCGACCCTGGAGCTCAAGCGCCATGCGCGCCGTGCGGCGGCGACCGAATCGCCTATTTTGCTGCTCGGCGAGACCGGTACCGGCAAGGAACTGCTTGCCCATGCGATCCACGCAACGTCCCAGCGCGCGCACAAGACCTTCGTCAGCGTGAATCTGGCGGCAATCCCGGAAGCGCTGCTCGAGGCCGAGTTTTTCGGGGCAGTCGCCGGCGCATACACCGGGGCCGACCGCAAAGGCCGGCCCGGGAAATTTCAGGCCGCGCAAGGCGGCACGCTGTTCCTCGACGAAGTGGGTGATATGCCGCAGCAGGTGCAAGCCAAGCTGCTGCGCGTGCTGCAGGAAAAGGAGTTCGAGCCGCTCGGCTCCAATGAAGTCATTCATGCCGATGTGCGCATTATTGCGGCGACCTCCCGTGATCTGCATGAAGAGGTGCGGCAAGGCCGCTTTCGCGCCGACCTGTTCTATCGGCTGAATGTGCTCACCGTCGCTGTGCCACCCCTGCGCGACCGGCTGGAGGATATCGAGGTGCTGTGCGAGGCCATCTTTGCCGACCTGCTGTCGCAAGGCGGGTACGAGAGCGCCGTGCTCTCGCAAGGGGCGCTGGCCGTGCTGCATCAATACGACTGGCCGGGTAACGTACGCGAATTGCGCAACGTGCTCGAGCGCGCGCTGCTGGCCGCCGATGGAGCGCCGCTGGAGGCGGGCGATATCGAAGCCGCCATCGCTGCCGGCATGCGCGTCGAATCATCGCCGCCGGCGCGTGTTTCATCGAGCGCATCGCTTTGCGCGAGCACCCGTTATGACGATGCGATGGGGCGCTTCGAGCGAGGCCTGATCGAGGAGGCGTTGCGCGAGTGCGGCGGCAAAGTCGCGGAGGCCGCCAGGCGGCTCGGTATCGGGCGCGCCACGCTCTACAAAAAGATGGCGCAACTCGGTGTCGCCGCGCCGCGCGGCGCCTGAGTCTCGGGCGATCGTTGCGGGCCACGGGTCCCGCTCGGGCAGTCTCTGATCGGAGACGATTTCCCGATTTCGAGACGCGGCGGCAAGTGCGGCGGACGTTGGGCCATTGGCATGCAATTCGCTTTAAGCGATCGTGCGTGCCTGCAAAATGCAGCAGGTGTGAAAAGGCCCCGGCAAGTGTTTGAAAAGGCTGCCGCGCGCACATTAACCAGCAAAGGAGATTCGATATGTCACTGCAAGGAAAGACGGCGCTCGTCACGGGATCGACCAGCGGGATCGGCCTGGCGATTGCCGACGCGTTGGCCCGGCAAGGCGCGCACGTCATGCTCAATGGCTTTGGCGACCACCAGAGCGCGCAGGCACAGATCGCCCGTCACGGCCACCGCGTGAGCTACCACGGCGCCGACATGAGCAAGCCCGGCGAAATTGCCGACCTGATCGAACAGACCGTGAGCACGTTCGGGGGCATCGATATTCTGGTCAATAACGCCGGGATACAGCACGTCGCGCCGATCGAGGCGTTCCCGGTGGAGAAGTGGGACGCGATCATCGCGATCAATCTCAGTTCGGCATTCCACACCACCCGACTCGCCTTGCCGCACATGCGGGCGCGGGGCTGGGGGCGAATCGTCAACGTCGCCTCGGTGCATGGCCTGGTTGGCTCGGTGCAAAAGTCAGCCTATGTCGCTGCCAAGCACGGCATCGTTGGATTGACCAAGGTCGTGGCGCTCGAGACCGCTGAGCAACCGATCACGTGCAATGCGATCTGCCCCGGCTTCGTGCTCACGCCGCTGGTGCAACAGCAGGTTGCCATGCGCGCGGCCGCGTTGTCGGTCGACGATGAGCAGGCCAAGCGCGCGCTGCTGCAGGAAAAGCAGCCGTCCGGCGAATTCGTCGCCCCCGAGCAACTCGCCGGGCTGGTCGTTTTCCTGTGCAGCGATGCGGCCGCGCAGGTGCGGGGCGCGGCCTGGAACATGGACGGCGGCTGGACCGCCCAATAACGCCAAGCCGCGCCGCCGGGGCTCAGGCAGCGGCGTCGAGCCCCGCGAGCAATTGCTGCACGCCACGCTGCGCATCGGCGCGCAATTTGGCGATGTCCAGCCCGGGGATGATGCCGTCGTCGACGACCACGCGGCCGTTGACGATGCTGGTGCGCACGGTGACCGGCTCGCCGGCGGCCACCGGCGCCACGGCCGGATCGTGGAAGCCGAAAAAGCGCGGGTGATCGATGTCGTACAGCACCAGGTCGGCGGCCTGGCCGACCTCGAGCGTGCCGACCGCGTCAAGACCAAGCACCCGTGCGCCGCCGGCGCTGCCCCAATGAATCACTTCCTCGACGGTGGTCGCCCCGGCGCCTTGCGCTGCGCGGTGAATCAGCCACGTCATGTGCGCCTCGCCGATCATGCTGCCGGATTCGTTCGACGCCACACCGTCGACCCCCAGCGAGATCGGCACCCCGGCCGCGGCGAGCTGCGGGATCGGCGCGATACCGCTGCCGAGCCGGCTATTGCTGACCGGGCAATGAGCGATGCCGGTGCCCGTTTGCGCAAGCAGCGCAATTTCAGACGGCTCCAGGCACACCAGATGGGCGAACCAGACGTCGCTGCCCAGCCACTCATGGTCGGCGACGAACTCCACCGGCAGGCGGTTATAGCGCTCACGGCAAAAGCGCACGTAGTTGTCTGTCTCGGACAAGTGCGTGTGCAGACGCAAGTTCATCGCCCGGGCTGCCCGAGCGAGCTCGCGCAGCAACTCGGGCGGCAGCGAGAAGGTCGGCGTAGTGGGCGCGACCACCACGCGCCGCATCGCGTGCGCACCGGCATCGTGGTAGCGCGCCTTGAGGCGTTCGAGGTCGGCGAGCATGGTATCGAGGCTTTCCGGGCGCAGCGCCGTTTTGGAAAATCCCGGATGGTCGCCGGCCGACTGCAGCGCGCCGCCACGGCAAAGCACGAAGCGCATGCCGAATTCCTCGGCGATGTCGAACAGCGCGTCGCCCGTTTCGCCGCCACCGCCGGCGTGATACAGATAGTGATGATCGGCGCAGGTGGTGGCCCCCGAGAGCAGCAGCTCGGCCATGCCCAGGCGGGCCGCGATGCGCGTGAGCTCAGGCGTGAAGCGGGCCAGCCGGGGGTAGGGCACGCTGGCGAGCCACCCCTGCAGATCCTCGTTCATGCCGTCGGGCACGGCCTTGAGCAGGTTCTGGAACAAGTGGTGGTGCGTGTTGATCCAGCCCGGATACACCACGCAGCGGCTGGCGTCGATCACGCGCTCGCCAGGCTGCGCCTGCAGGCCGGGGCCGATTGCGGCGATGCGGCCGTTTTCGATCCGCAGGTCGACGCTGCCCGCGCGGGCGCCCTCCCCGGGCAGGCCGGTCATGACCGCGACCGGTTTGCGAATCAGAATGCTTTGTCCAGCGTCGCTTGTTTGCTTCATGATCATGATGCTTCCTGTTACACGCCGCCGATCGCGGTGTGCTGCGATGATTTTTCCAGGGGGGGCACGCCGCCGGCGGCTGCGTCGCGCAGGCCGTTGAGCAATCCGTTCAGGACCACCGATACGATGCATGCGATAACGACGCTGCTGTTCAGGAACGGCTGCGTCCAGTCCGGGAGCTGCTTGAAGACCGTAGGGGCCATCACCGGTATCAACGCCGTGGCGAGCGTGAATCCGACGATCAGCACGTTGTAGCGGTTATTCTCGTAATCGACTTTGGCCAGGGTCTGGATGCCGGCGGCCACCACCACGCCGAACATCGCCAGACCCGCGCCGCCGAGCGCCGCGGCCGGCGTCGACGCGAACACCGCGCCGGCTTTCGGAATCAGCGCGATCACGCACATCAGCACGCCGCTTACGGCGACCACCCAGCGGCTGCGCACGCCCGTCAGAATGACCAGCCCGACGTTTTCCATGAAAGCGATGAACGGGAAGGCGGCGAACATGCCTGCGATCGCGCTGGCCAGGCCATTCGCGCGCAAGCCATTGACTACATCCGCTTCGCTGATGTGCTTGCCGGTGATGTCGCCGATAGCGAGAAACAGCCCCATCGATTCGACCATCTGCACGATCATCACGACGATCATCGTGGCGATGGGCACCAGGCTGAATACCGGTGCGCCGAAATGAAACGGCACCGGAACGGTGACCCACGGCGCACGCGAGACGCCGCTGTAGTCGCCCATGCCCAACCCGCAGGCCAGCAACGCTCCGACAATCAGTCCAATCAGTACGGCGAGATTGCGCAGCAGCGGATTGCCATAACGATTGATGCAGAGGATCGTGATGAGTACCACCAGTGACACGAACAGGAACAATGGCGCGCCGAAGTGGGGGGCGCCGCGGCCGCCGCCGACCCACTCGTAGGCAACCGGAAAGAGCTGAAGCCCGATGACGGTCACGATGCAGCCGGTGACGACCGGCGGGAAAAGACGCCGCAAGCGCCCCACGAACGGCGCGGCAAGCAGCGTGAAAATGCCGGCGCCGATCACTGCGCCGCAGACGCCGGCGAAACCCACATGCGGATTGGTGCCGATGGCGATCACCGGCCCGACGCTACTGAATGCCACGCCCTGCAGGATCGGCAGGCGCACGCCGAATTTCCAGAAACCGACGGTCTGCATCAAGGTCGCGATGCCGGAACAGAAAAGCGCGGTACTGATCAGCACGATCGTGTCGGCTTGCGACATTTTCAGCGCCGAGGCGACGATCAGCGGCACGGCGATCGCGCCGATGTAGGCGACCAGCATGTGTTGCAGACCGAGCATGACCATCTGCCGGGCCGGCAACACCTGGTCGACCGGGTGGGTTGCATTGTTCATTGTTTGTCTCCTGAATGTCGTTATGAATTGGGCGTTGCCGTTCGGCGTTATGCGCCCGTATGGGATAACTCTAGTTCATGCAGCTAAACACGCGTGGAATCGCTCGTTCAAGGCCGCCCGATCGAGATCCCGGCCGATGAAAACGACGCGGCTCGAGCGCGGCTCGCACCCCCACGGCTGGGCGGGGCGAAACTCGATCAGGCTGTGCACGCCCTGCAGCACGTAGCGAAGCTCCTCGCCCTTGACGGCCAGGATGCCTTTCATGCGGAACAGGTTTTCCGTATCGGCAGCGCGCAACTCGTCGATCCAGCGCTGAATTGCCGTGATGTCGACGTCGGACGAGACTTCAATGCCGACCGACGATACGCTCGGGTCGTGCTGGTGATCGTGCGGCTCGTGCGCGAACGCATCGTGCTCATGATCAGGCGCGTGCGAGGCGTGATCGTCGTGGTCGCGCACCGCGGCGTGATCGGCCGGCGCGGTAGTGTGGTCGTCGCCGATCTGCATCAGGCGCTGAGACACTTCGAAGGCGCCTATGCCAAGAATCTTGCCGAGGTCGATCTGCGCGTAGTTCGAGGTGACGATGTCGGCCGTGGCATTCAGGCCGCGGATGCGCTCGGTAAGCGCTGCGATTTCCCGGGCGTCTACCAGATCCACCTTGTTGATCACAATGCGGTCGGCGCAAACGATCTGGTCGACCGCCTGATTGTCGATGCCATCGAGCTTCACGTCATCCAGGTGCGCAGCGATATGCTTGGCGTCGACCATCGTGACGATCGCATCGAGCGTAACCTGGCGGGCGATCGGATCGTCAATGAAGAAGGTTTGCGCGACTGGATACGGATCAGCCAGCCCACTGGTCTCGACGATGATGTGGTCGAGCCGCTCGGGCCGCTCGAGCAGCATCTTGATGATGCGCACGAGATCCTCGCGCACGGCGCCCACGCAGCAGATGCAACCGTTGGTCATCTCGTAGATTTCCTCGGTCGACTCGAGCACCAGGCCACCATCGATACCGATCTCGCCGAACTCGTTTTCGATGACGGCGATCTTGCGCCCGTGCTTCTCGCGCAAGATGTAGTTCAGTAGCGTGGTCTTGCCCGCGCCGAGGAATCCGGTGAGCACCGTGACAGGGATTTTGTGAACTTCATTGGGGGCCATGGACAAGGTGTTCATGCGTGCTCCTTCGTGGTAGAGAGGTGTGGCTGATGAATCGGGGAGGGCGTGTCAGGCTCGCCCCAGCGCAATGCAGTACCGGCATCCAGCCCGAACAGGTCGAGCGCGCGGCCCAGCGTGTGGTCGACCATCTGGGCCAGGCTCGCGGGGCGCGCATAGAAGGCCGGCACCGGCGGCGCGACGATACCGCCCATTTCGGTGACGGCCAGCATATTGCGCAAGTGCGCCAGCGTGAGCGGCGTCTCGCGGGCGAGCAGCACGAGCGGGCGCCGTTCTTTGAGGGTGACGTCGGCCGCGCGGGTCAATAGGCCCGATGACGTGCCAGTCGCGATTTCGGCCAGGGTTTTCATCGAGCAAGGCGCGACGATCATGCCCAGCGTGCGGAACGATCCGCTGGCGACGCTGGCGGCGACATCGTCGGCTCGGTGGTAGAAGTCGGCGCGGGCGACAATCTCGGCGAGCTTGTAATCGGTCTCGTGAGCCATCGTGAGCTGCGCTGCGCGCGTGACCACCAGATGCGTCTCGATGTCGAGCGCGCGCAGCAATTCGAGCAGCCGCGCGCCGTAGATGAAACCGGACGCGCCGCTGATCCCGACCACCAGACGCGTGCGCGGTGCGGCCGTCGTCACCCGGGCGTTCATGAGCGCGCTCCCGCCGGACGCTGCAGCAGGATGCGCGCGCGCTCGAGCGCGGCCGGCTCGACCACCGCGCGCTTGCCTTCGAAATGCGCGCCGCGTGTGGCGTCGATGCCCAGGCGCGAAGTGGTACCGTCGACCGACGAGGAAGGGTCGAGCGGGCTACCGGGTAGGCCGTCGACGACGAACAGATCCTGGTGCGGCTGAAAGTGCGTGGCCATCGCCCAGAGGACTTGTGCGTCGTCGGTGATGTCGATGTCCTGGTCGACCGCGATCACTGTCTTCAGGTAAGGGTCCCAGCCGAGCAAGGCCAGCATGATCTGGCGTGCTTCGCCGTCGCGCGTTTGTTCAAGGGCGACATAGCAGTGGAAATGGGTACCTGAATTCGGGTAGTGCAGCGCGGTGACCGACGGGAAGCGCGCCTTGAGCTTCTCGCTCATTTCGGCCTCGCGAGGCAGGCGCGCCAGCGTCAGGTGTTCGGCATACGGCCCGCCGACCACATCGACCAGCCAGGCGTCGCGCCGCCGCATCAGCGTATCGACGCGCAGCACATTGTTGGTCGAGCGGTCGGACGAGTAGCCCGTGAATTCGCCGAACGGGCCTTCTTCGGCGTAGGCGGTCGGATCGATCGCACCCTCCAGCACGAACTCGGCACAGGCGGGCACGCCAATGCCGTAACGCGGCGTGCGCACCAACTCAAGCGGCGCGCCGAGCAAGCCGCCGGCGATCGTCCGCTCATCGGTGCCGAACGGCACGCGTGCCGAGGCAGCGAGCATGAACAGTGGATGCGCCCCGATGACCATCGCCACGCGCAATTCGTCGCCGCGCGCACGCGCTGCCTGCAACATGCGCCACAAATGGCCCCGCGAGTGCAGGCTGGTGGCCAGCGCGTTGCGTGCATGTCGCATCGAACGGTGATAACTGAGATTGGCCACGCCCGTGACGGGATCCTCGGCGACGATCACGGCGTTGGTCACATAAGGGGCGCGATCGCTCAGAAAATGCTTGATCATCGGCAATTGCGCCAAATCGACCGCGTCGCCTTCGAACACTTCGTCCAGGATCGGGCCGTAGGGCACATAGCAAGGCGGGATCGGCGCGTTTGCGCGTTGCTGATATGCCGCATGCAACTGACTTGTCTCGACGCCGAACAGGCGAGCGATGCGCTCGCGCGAGGCGAACACGTTGGTCGCCAGCGGCGCGCCCAGGCCGTCGACATGCTCGCACACGACCATGGGATGCCGGTTTTGAGCGGCCAGCTCGACCACCACGGCGGTCACGTCCTGATCCGAAGACAGCGTCTGGCCAACGGTCAGGACGTCGTCGGGAAAGCAATCGCGGTACGCGTTCACGAATGCGTGAAAGTCCTGCACATTCCGCATATCGACAAAAGACCCCAAGGTCATCGTATACCTCTGCAAAAAGCGGGCGCGGATTCCGGGAAAAACGCGCCCGCAGTAAACATCACTTCACATACGTGCTGGTCAGGCGCTTTTGCGCTTCTTCCAGGTCTTTCGGCGGCTTGGTCGGCTCGATGCCCACCAGGCGGGCAATGTTGTTGCCCATGTAGTCCTCGAGCCCGTCCTCGTCGAGTCCCATGCCTTGCGGTTCCGGCGAGCACAGGACTTCCAGCTCGCGCAGCCACATGCCGGGCTCGTTGGGCGGAGAATCCGTGCCGAACACAATCTTGTTGCGCGGCAATTGCTTGGCGAACTCGACGATGCGCGACTGGAAGCACCAGCCCGACTCGCAGTACACATTGGGGGTGTCCATGGCCATCCAGAACGCCTCGAACGAGTAATTGCCGCCGGTTTGGATACCGAAGTGTCCGATGATGAAATTGACCATCGGAAACTCACGGATGATCGGGTAGAACTGCGTCGGAATGGTGTAAGGGCCATCACCCGTGTGAATCAGCACCACCACCCCGAGCTCGGCGCATTTCTTCATCGCCGGGCGCAGCCAGTCGAGTGCGCGATCGGGCCGGTAGCCGTGCATGTTGGCGTGCAGCTTGAGCATCTTGAAGCCGTATTCCTTGACATGGAACTCCAGCTCCGCGGCGCCGTTTTCCGGGCCCCAGCGCGGGTTGTAGGTGAAGTTGCCGATGAATCGATCGGGGTACTTCTGCGTCAATTCAGCGATGTACTTCATATAGTCGCGAATGCCTTCGCGGCCGCGCCGGTTGCCGTCGCGATAGCCGGTGTTGCCGGGCGGCGGCTGGATGAATCCCATGTCGATGCGGCGCGGCTTGCCATTGATGATGTAGGGCCCGTCCATCAACTTCAGCAGGCGCTCGCCGGTGAACGGCTCGCCGGTGTGGCGCCACGCTTCGTCGACGAGATTGGTCGGGTGCAGATGGGTATCGATGATCATTGAAAGGACTCCCGCTCAGGCAACCAGCGTCGCCAGATAATGTTTGTTTTCGATGCCGTAGGCGGCCAGTTGGGCTTCGGCTTGCTCGACGCTGCGCGGCGGCTCGGTCGGGGCAAGGCCGATCATGCGGGCGAGGTTGTTGCCGAGGTAGTCCTCGAGCGTGTCTTCGTCGAGATTGAGCCCTTGCGGCGGCTCGGTGCACAGCACTTCGAGCAGGCGCAGCCACATGCCGGGTTCATTGGGGGGCGTATCCGAGCCGTAGAGGATCTTGTGCTTGGGCAGCACCTTCGAGAATTCGACGATGCGCGATTGCAGGCACCAGCTCGATTCGCAGTACACGTTGGGCAGTTCCATCGCCCACTGGAACGGCTCGAAGCAATACACGCCACCGGTCTGCACGCCGAAGTGCGCCATGATGAAATTCACGTTCGGGAATTCCTTGATCATCGGCACCCATTCGGTGGGTATGCTGTAGGGACCGTCGCCGGTATGCAGCTTCACCGGGACGCCGAGCTCGGCGCATTTTTCGAACGCCGGGCGCACCCAGTCGATCGCGCGGTCGGGACGGTAGGCGTGCATGTTGGCTTGCATCTGGACCATCTTGAAGCCGTGTTCCTTGACATACCGCTCGATGGCCTCGACGCCGTTTTGCACGCCGCAGCGCGGGTTGTAGACGAAGCAGCCGAGGAACCGGTCGGGGTATTGCTGGACCAGTTTCAGGGTATACGCCATGTAGGCGTCGATCGCCTCGCGCCCGCTCTGCACGCCGTCGGTCCAGGTGTAGATGGTGTTGCCCTGCGGGGGCTGGATGAATGCGCGGTCGATGCGGCGCGGCTTGCCGTTGATCCGGTAAGGGCCGTCCATCATTTGCAGCAGGCGTTCGCCGGAAAACGGCTCGCCATCGTGCCGCCAGGCCAGATCGACCACGTCGGTCGGGTAGCAGCTGGTATCGATAATCATGTACTCGATCTCCTAAGACAGGGAAGTCGGCGGAACTCTTCTGCTGTTGCAGCGAGTTCCTCTCCAACCTTCGAATCGCGGGCAGCCACGTCTTGCCACGGCCTTTTACTAAGCGCGTTGCCGCGCTTTCCCCCGCCCTGCATCAGGTGACACATGACGTGCACTGCTGCTTGAGTCGCAGTATCACGATCGCGATGCGCTCTGTACAATATTATTTAAAGCGATGTTTGATACTTATTCGATATGGCGATATGGACATCCGTCTCTTGCGTTACTTCGCGGTGCTCGCCGATGAACTGCACTTCGGGCGTGCCGCCGCCCGGCTCAACATGTCCCAGCCGCCGCTCAGCCAGCAGATCCGTTTGCTCGAGGAAGAGATCGGCACGCCTCTGTTCGTGCGCACGCATCACCGGGTCGAGCTCACGCCGGCGGGGCAAACGCTGAAGGACCAGGTGCCGCTGATATTCGCGCAGATCGAGCGTGCGCTCGACCTGACGCGGCAGACCGGGCGCGGCCAGCTCGGCAAGCTGGAGATCGGCATGCTCAGCTCGGTGCTGGTCGGCGTGATCCCGCGTGCCATGCATGTGTTTCGCGAGCGCTATCCGGATGTATCGTGGAACCTGCGCGAGATGACGCCGGCGGCGCAACTCGCGGCCTTGCGCGAGAGGCGCATCGACGTGTGCTTCTTTCGCATGAGCCATGACGATCCGGGCCTGTGCAACGAAGTGTTGCTCTACGAGCCCATCATGGCGGTGCTGCCCGAGACGCATCGCATGGCCAGCCAGGCCGAGCTCGCGCTGGCCGACCTGGCCGCTGATCCGTTTGTCTCGTTTGGCCTGGGGCAATCGCGCTTCGCCGATTTCCTTTACCAATGCTGCGTGCAGGCCGGTTTCGCGCCGCAGATCCGCCAGCAGGTGATCGAGGTGCAAACGTTGCTGAGCCTGGTACGGGCCGATTTCGGGGTGGCCTTGCTGCCGGCCTCGATCGCGCATATCGCGCCGGCCGGGGTGGTGTTCCGGCGCCTGAGCCCGGCCGTGCCGGAGGTGCCGTTGTATGCGATTTATCGCGCCGACGACGTGTCGCCGGCGCTCAAACTGTTTCTCGATACGATTCGCGAAGTGGTCGCGCAAGACAGTCGCGCGCCGGCCAGCGAGCCGGCCAACGCGCAACGGATCGAGGCGGTGTTTACCGCGCGCGTGCCTGCGCCGCGTGCGAGCTCACGAAAGCCTTGATGTGTTGATTCAGCACGTCCGGCGCGTCGCGATGCGGCGAGTGACCGCAGGCGGGCAGCTTGACGATTTGCGCGTGCTGCACGTGCTGGCCAATGCTTTCCATCTGCGCCATCGTGCCGTACTCGTCGTCGAATCCCTGCACCGCAAGCAGCGGGCAGCGTATGGCGCCCAGCGCACCCTCGATGTTCCAGTCCCGAAAGGCCGGATCGAGCCAAATGTCGTTCCAGCCCCAGAACGCGGAGTCCACATCATCGTGATAGCGCGCCAGACGCGCGCGCAAGCCCGTGCCGGTATAGGCCTGCCTGGCTTGCGTAATGCTCTGCACCGAGACGTCTTCGACGAACACGTGCGGCGCGATCACTGCCGCGCCGGCCAGCGCATCGGGAAACGCCGCGGCGTAGAGCAGGGCGATCGAGCCGCCATCGCTATGGCCGATGAGCCACATGCGCCGGCGTTGCGCCTCGTCCACGCCCAGCGCATCGAGCAGTGCGGGCAGCACTTCGCGGGCCTGGCGATGCATGAACGTCACTGGCCACTTTTCGTTGGCCGCGCGAGGGCTCGAACGACCATAGCCGGGGCGCGAGTAGACCAGGCCGCGCATGCCCAGCGCCGCGCATAGCGTGCGCGGCCAGTCCTTCCACATCGCCACCGACCCGAGTCCTTCATGCAGGAATACCGCCAGCGGCGCGTCGAGCGCCGCCGTGTCGAGCCACTGATATTCGATTTGCAGCGAACCTGTCGATGCAGTGGCAGGCAACGTCATCAGTTCCGTCCCGGACGGTGGGGGCACAATGGATCGCGAAGCGTTGGCGCTCATAACAACTCCCTCAATTTGAAGCGCTGTATTTTACCGGTGGCGGTCTTTGGCAGATCGTCGACGAAAACGATCTCGCGCGGATACTTGTGCGGCGCCAGGCGTGTCTTGACGAAGGCCTTCAGGTCCGCCGCCAACGTCTCGGAGCCGGTGAAGCCTCGCCTGAGCACCACGAAGGCGCGCGTTTTGACCAGCCCGTCGTGCGTGACGCCGGCCACGGCCGCTTCGAACACGCATTCGTGCTGGGTGAGCACCATTTCGACTTCGATGGGCGACACGTACTGGCCGCTGACTTTGAGCATGTCGTCGCTGCGCCCGGCATAGACGTAGCAGCCGTTGGCGTCGCGCCGATACTTGTCGCCACTCCTGAGCCACTCGCCGAGAAACGTTGCGCGCGATTTTTCGCGGTTGGTCCAGTACATCAGCGCGGCACTCGGCCCCTTGATGTAGAGGTCGCCGATCTCGCCGTCGGGTACCGGATGGCCGGCTTCGTCGCGCAACTCGACCTCGTAGCCCGGCACGGGCTTGCCAGTGGTCCCGTAATGAATGTCGCCCGGCCGGTTCGACAAAAAGATGTGCAGCATCTCGGTCGAGCCGATGCCATCCAGGATGTCGCAGCCAAAGTGCGCGCGGAAGTGCTCGCCAATCTCGCGTGGCAGCGCTTCGCCCGCGGAGGTGCACACGCGCAGGGCGACCTGCTCGCGCGCCGGCAGGTGCGGCGAGGCGAGCATGTTGGCGTACAGCGTGGGCACGCCGTAAAAAATCGTGGGGCGGTCTCGCGTGAGGCGCTCGAATACCGCCTCGGCGGTTGGGCGCCCGGCCATCAGCACGACGCTCGCGCCGACCGACAGCGGAAACGTCAGGCCGTTGCCCAGTCCGTAAGCAAAGAAGAGCTTGGCCGCCGAGAAGACCACGTCGTTTTCAGTGATGCCCAGCAGTGGCTTGGCATAAAGCTCGGCTGTCCAGTACAGGTTGGCATGCGTGTGTACCGTGCCCTTGGGCCTGCCCGTCGAGCCCGACGAATACAACCAGAATGCGATGTCGTCGGCGCTGGTGTCGACGGCCTGGGCTACCGGCGTGGCCGCGGCGATCAGCTCGCTGAACACCGGCACGGTGGCCGGCATCGCGATCGATGGCTCGGCCACGATCAGCCGGCAGTCGGCTTGCCCGCTTTGCGCCAGTGCCTGCTGCACGGTGTCCAGCAGCGGGCCGGAGACGATCGCCGCGCGCGCATGGCAATGGCCGAGCATATAGGCATAGTCGGCCGCGCCCAGCAGCGTGTTGACGACCACCGGCACGATGCCGGCGTATAGCGCGCCGAGAAACGCGACCGGCAATTCGACGGTGTCCTGCATCACCAGCAGCACGCGCTCTTCGGGGTGAATGCCCAGAGCGCGCAGGGCGCCGGCGCAACGCCGCATACGTTCGGCCAGTTCGCCGTAGCTGAGCACGCTCGTATCGTCGATATAGGCCGGCTTGGCGGCACGTGCGACATTGAGCGCTTCCACGTGCGCAGCGAAATTGAATTGTGGCGGCGGCGGCTCGCACGGCGGATGCTGCGGCTCGCCCGAGGCAATCGGGGATGGCGTCTGGACTTCCATACTTCCTCCTGTGGAAATGCGAGGCGGCGCTATTGAATAGCGTTTTGTTGCGCCGTCCGAATCGTGCTGAATGGGTTTTGCCGGCTTAAACGGTATTACGGGGCGTACGCTGCGGCGGTCTCGGCCGTGGCCGCGACGGTAGCGCTCGGACCCTGGATTGCCGTGCGCCTGTGATAGAACGCCAGGGCGCGCAACCCGCCGAGCTCCTCGCCACCGCCGGCACGGCCGGGGCCGCCGTGCAGCGACATCGGCATCACATTGCCGTGACCCGTCTGGCTTTGGGCGACCGACGGCGAGACGGTATGCACGCGCCCGTGGGTGCCGGCCAACTCGAGCGCGATGCGCGTCAGGCGTGTTTCATCATTCGAGAACACCGACGCGACCAGCGAGCCTTGCCCGCGCCGGGCCAGCGAGACGGCATGGCGCTCGTCGCCGATCGCCGCATCGTAAGGCGCGAGTGTCGCGACCGGACCGAACACTTCAACATCGTGCAAATGCGCAGCCTGCTCCGGATGCCGCTGCACGAACAGATGCGGCGCGAGGCACGCGGCAAGTGCCGGGTCGGTGTCGACCAGCGGCACTTGGGCGCCATCGAACGCCAGTTCCGCCTCCTGGGCCAGCAGCGCGATACCCTCGCGCACGCTGTCGTACTGAGCGCGACTGACCAGCGCGCCCATGCGCACGCTGTCGTTGCGCGGATTGCCCACCGTGATTTTGGCCAGCCGGGCGCACAGCGCCTCGGCGGCCGCATCCAGATGCTGCGCGGGCACGAAAGCACGGCGGATCGCGGTGCATTTCTGACCCGACTTGACGGTCATCTCGCGCACCACTTCCTTGACGAACAAATCGAAGGCCTCGGTGCCGGGAGTCGCGTCGGCGGCCAGAATCGCACTGTTCAGACTGTCCGCCTCGACGTTCAGGCGCGCGCCGCGTTGCACGAATGCCGGATGCGCGCGCAACTGCGCCGCGGTCTGCGCCGAGCCGGTGAACGACACGACGTCGAAGGCCTCGATCCGGTCGAGCAGTCCGGCGGCGCTGCCGCAAATCACCGAGAGAGCGCCCGGCGGCAGAATGCCGGCATCGACCACGTCGGCCACCATGCGCTGCGTGAGCCAGGCCGTGGCGGTGGCTGGCTTGACGATGACCGGTACACCGGACAGCAGCGCCGGCGCTGCTTTTTCCCACAACCCCCAGGACGGGAAGTTGAACGCATTGATGAACAGTGCGAGGCCATGCGTGGGCGTGAGGACGTGCCGCGTGTTAAACGATTGGTCTTTGCTCAGACTGACCGGCGCGCCGTCGCTCAGCACCTGCGCGTCGCCCAGCGTTGCACCAAGCTTGGCGTAGTGCGACAGCGTGAAAATGCCGCCGTCGATGTCGACCGCGGAGTCGTTGCGGGTGGTGCCCGAGTTGGCCAGCGCAATCGCGTAGTAGTCGTCGCGCTTGCTTTGCAGCAGTTTGACCACCTCGCCCAGCAGCGCGGCACGCGCGCCATAGCTCAGTGCGCGCAGCGCGGCTGCGCCCTCGTCGCGGGCAAAGCGAAACGCCGCGTCGAGATCGAGCCCGTCGCTGGACACGCGCACCAGTGCCTCGCCGGTGACCGGATCGGTCAGCAGGGTGCCGTCGCCGCGCCCGGCGACCCAACGGCCTGCGACGTAGTTTTTCAATAACTCTGTCATGGGGATGAAATCTCTCTAAAGGGGGAAACGACGAGCTCGCCTCGTCGATTTGCACCGTGGCTGCCGGCGGCGTGCTATGCGGCGGTTTTGGAAAACTCGATGGCGCCGCCGGGCAACAGGTACAGCACCAGCGCCTGGCCGTTGGCGACCGTGGGGCGGTGGGCGCTGCCCGGTTCATAGACGCACCAGCCGGCGGGATGGCCGTCGAAGGTGGCGCCTTCGGTCAGGGGCATGATCAGGTCGATCTCGCCGTTCGGGTGTACATGGTGCGGCCCTGCAATGTTTTGCATGTCGACGACATCGACTGAAAATCCATGCGTTTCCGGCAGTGCCTTGAAAATGCGGCCATATTTGATGCCACCGCCTTCCCGGTTGCATAGCCAACCGTCCGCCACACCGCTCCGGCATGCGTGCGCCAACGCCCGGTAGGCGAGGCTGTCGGCGCCATATTCGCGATTGAGCCAGGCGGCCAGGGCGCCATCGAGCGGGCGTCCTGCCAGACGCGCGGTCACGCCGGCAATCAATTGCTGGAATTCGTTGGGGGACATGGCACGTCTCCTTGTATCATCGTGCGAACGGATGCGGCACGGGCGGCGGGTACGCGAGGGAACGCGGCGCCCACGCCGTTGTATTTTTGCCGGGGTGCGATGAAAATTAGCACGCGACAAAACCCGAGTCAAGCACTATATTACATAAAATCAAGCAATGGAATTGAGATGATGAAGCAAAGTGCTGCAATGCAACCCCTGGAAGCCGTGCCGGAGTCCGACCACGAGAAGGAAGCGCCGCGCGATCCGTTCCTGAGCGCCATGGGCGAAAGGGTAAGGCTGCTGCGCGCGCGCCGCGGCTTGACGCGCAAGGCGCTGGCGCACGAGGCGGCGGTCTCCGAGCGGCATCTGGCCAACCTCGAGTCCGGCACCGGCAATGCCTCGGTCCTGTTCCTGCGGCAATTGACGCACGCACTGAACTGCACGCTGGCGGAATTGATCGGCGACGAAACCACCACCTCGGCCGAATGGCTGCTGATCCGCGAGTTGCTGCACGGGCGGGACGCCGACTCGCTCAAGCGGGCCCGGCAAGCGCTGGCGGAACTGTTCGCGCAGGCGCCGCCCGACCCGAACCGGCGACATCGCATTGCGTTGATCGGCCTGCGCGGCGCCGGCAAGTCGACGCTGGGGCGCATGCTGGCCGACGACCTGAAGCTGCCGTTCGTCGAGCTCAATCGGGTGATCGAACAGCTGGCCGGCTGCCCGCCGTCGGAAATTCACGCGTTGTATGGCGCGAATGCCTACCGGCGCTACGAGCAGCGCGCGCTCGAAGCCGTGATCAACGAGCACGAGCGGGCCGTGATCGCCTCGCCGGGCGGCCTGGTGTCGGAAGCCACCACCTTCAATCAACTGCTCGCGCACTGCTATACGGTTTGGCTGCAGGCGTCGCCCGAGGAGCACATGCGACGCGTGATCGCACAGGGAGATCTGCGGCCGATGTCGGGCAACAAGGAAGCAATGGACGACCTGAAGCGGATTCTGGCGGGCCGCGCGGAGTTCTACGCCAAAGCCGATATGACGTTCGACACCAGCGGCAAGACGCTGGCCGACAGCTATCTGCAGTTGCGCGAGCGTCTGGCGGTGCGTCTGACGTCCGAATAGGGTGCCGGTGGCGGGGGTGGCGGTGCCTTTGCAGTAAAATGCATTAAAGTGCTTGACTCGTGAAATTTGCTGCACTATGATTCCTGTAACCCGCCAGTCGCGTATTTCAGGAGACAAGCATGTCAGGCATCCCCCCGGTCGATTACCGCACCGATCCTACCCAGTACAAGCATTGGAAATTGTCATTCGACGGCGCTGTTGCCACGCTGGGCATCGATATCGCCGAAGATGGCGGCATTCGCGAAGGCTATAAGCTCAAGCTCAATTCCTACGATCTGGGCGTCGACATCGAACTGCACGACGCCATTCAGCGCATCCGCTTCGAGCACCCCGAAGTCAAGACGGTAGTCATCACCAGCCTGAAGGATCGCGTGTTCTGCTCGGGCGCGAATATTTTCATGCTCGGCTTGTCGGCTCATGCGTGGAAAGTCAACTTCTGCAAATTCACTAACGAGACGCGCAACGGCCTGGAAGACTCGTCGCGCCACTCCGGGCTCAAGTTTCTGGCGGCCGTCAATGGCGCCTGCGCGGGCGGCGGCTATGAGCTGGCGATGGCCTGCGATGAAATTTATCTGGTCGACGACCGCTCGTCGTCGGTGGCGCTGCCCGAAGTACCGCTGCTGGGCGTGCTGCCGGGCACCGGCGGCCTAACCCGCTTGACCGACAAGCGTCGCGTGCGCCACGATCGCGCCGATATTTTCTGCACCATCGTCGAAGGCGTGCGCGGCGAGCGCGCCAAGGCCTGGCGGCTGGTCGACGAAGTGGTCAAGCCGAATCAATTCCAGCAAAGCGTTCAGGCCCGCGCCCTGGAGCTGGCCGCGCAAAGCGACCGGCCTGACAGCGCGCAGGGCGTGACGTTGCCGCGCCTGGAACGCACAGTCCGCGAAGACGGCCTGTTCTATGAGTACGTTTCGGTCGCGATCGATCGCGCCAAGCGCACCGCGACCTTCACCGTCAAGGCCCCGGCCGACACGCCAGCGACGCAAATCGAAGCGATCTTGGCAGCCGGCGCGCGCTGGTGGCCGCTGCAGTTCGCGCGCGAGCTGGACGATGCGATTCTCTCGATGCGCACCAACGAACTCGATATCGGCACCTGGATCTTCAAGGCCGAGGGCGAGGCGAAAAACATTCTGGCGGTCGATGCGGCGCTGCTGGCGCACGGCGATCATTGGTTCGTGCGCGAGACCATCGGCATGCTGCGCCGCACGCTGGCGCGCATCGACGTGTCGTCGCGCTCGCTGTTCACGCTGATCGAGCCCGGTTCCTGCTTCGCCGGGACCTTTGCGGAGTTCGCTTTTGCCGCTGACCGCACCTACATGGCCGCGCTGCCCAGCAACGAAGAGGAAGAACCGGCCATCACGCTCTCGGAAGTCAACTTCGGCCTGTATCCGATGGTCACGCGCCAGTCGCGTCTGGCGCGCCGCTTCTACGACGAAGCAGCACCGCTGGAAGCTGTGCGTGCCAGGATCGGCGTGCCGGTCAAGCCAGTCGAAGCCGAGCAATTGGGGCTGGTGACCGCCGCGCCGGACGATATCGACTGGGCCGATGAAATTCGCATTGCCCTCGAAGAGCGCGCGGCGATGTCACCCGATGCGCTGACCGGACTGGAAGCCAATTTGCGTTTCAATGGCCCGGAAACGATGGAAACGCGCATCTTCGGGCGGCTCTCGGCATGGCAGAACTGGATCTTCAACCGGCCCAACGCGGTCGGCGAGCGCGGTGCCCTCAAGGTGTACGGCAAGGGCAGCAAGGCTCAGTTCGACATCTCGCGCGTTTAACCCGATTCATATCAAGCGGCGGCCGGTGCGCATCTGCGCCGGTCGCTGGAGACAATGCAGCGCCTTTGCACAGGAACCGAAACATGTCTTCGATCAACTACAGCGAAAAGATCCCGAACAACGTCAATCTGGCCGACGACCGCACGCTGCAGCGCGCGCTCGAACAGTGGCAGCCGAATTTTCTGTCGTGGTGGGGTGATATGGGCCCGGAGGGCTCGCACGGCTATGACGTGTATCTGCGCACGGCAGTCAGCGTCGACGCCGGCGGCTGGGCACACTTCGATCACGTGAAGATGCCCGACTATCGCTGGGGCATCTTCCTGACCCCTGGCCAGGAAGACCGCAAGATTCACTTCGGCGAACACAAGGGCGAGGCGGCATGGCAGGAAGTGCCGGGCGAGCATCGCGCCAACCTGCGCCGCATCATCGTCACGCAGGGCGACACCGAGCCGGCGTCGGTCGAGCAGCAGCGTCACCTGGGGCTGACCGCGCCGTCGATGTACGACCTGCGCAACCTGTTTCAAGTCAATGTGGAAGAAGGCCGGCATCTGTGGGCGATGGTGTATCTGCTGCATCGCTACTTCGGGCGCGACGGCCGCGAGGAAGCCGAGGCGCTGCTCGATCGGCGCTCGGGTGACGCCGACAATCCCCGTATTCTCGGTGCCTTCAACGAGAAAACGCCTGACTGGTTGTCGTTCTACATGTTCACTTACTTCACCGACCGCGATGGCAAGTTCCAGCTGTCGGCGCTCGCGGAATCGGGCTTCGATCCGCTGGCCCGCACCACGAAGTTCATGTTGACCGAAGAAGCGCATCATATGTTCGTCGGCGAATCGGGCGTCTCGCGTGTGATCCAGCGCACCGCGCAAGTGATGAACGAGCTCAAGACCGATGATGTGAACAAGATTCGTGCTGCGGGCGTGATCGACCTGGCCACCATCCAGCGCTACATCAACTTCCACTATTCGGTGACCATCGATCTGTTCGGCGCCGACCAGTCGTCGAACGCGGCGACTTTCTATAATTCGGGGTTGAAAGGCCGCTACGAGGAAGCCAAGCGTGACGACGATCACCAGTTGAACGGCCAGATGTACCGCTTGCTCGACGTGCAGGACGGCAAGCTGGTCGAGCGCGAAGTGCCGATGCTCAACGCCATGAACGAAGTGCTTCGCGACGACTACATCAAGGACTCCGTGGCCGGCGTCGGGCGCTGGAACAAGGTGCTGGAAAAGGCCGGCATCGATGTGCGCCTGACGGTGCCGCACAAGGCCTTCAACCGTCAGATCGGCACCTTCGCCGGCGTGCGCGTGTCGCCTGACGGGCGCGTGATCAGCGAGGCCGAATGGCAGGCTAACCAGGCCAGGTGGCTGCCCACGCCGGAGGACCGCGCCTATGTCGCGTCGCTGATGGGGCGGGTGATGGAACCCGGCAAGTTCGCCAACTGGATTGCGCCGCCGGCGATGGGCATCAATCGCCAGCCGGTGGATTTTGAATACGTCCGTTTCAACTAAGCGCGAACGTTGATTATCGGACGGTGGTGGAGACGACTATGAACGGCCCAGTTTCGATCGAAGTGCTCAAGCAACATTTGATCGATCCCGAAATCTGCATTCGCTGCAATACCTGCGAAGAAACTTGCCCGATCGATGCGATCACCCATGACGATAACAACTATGTCGTGCGGGCCGACGTCTGCAATGGCTGCATGGCGTGCATCTCGCCATGCCCGACCGGCGCGATCGACAACTGGCGCACGGTGCTGCGGGCCGAAGCCTATAGTATCGACGAGCAACTCACCTGGGACGTGCTGCCGGCGCAAGGCACCACCGCCGCCGACGCGCTGCGCGCCGGGCAGGCGGGGGGCAACGATGCCGGCGCGGGCGCGGCGGCCGAACCGGCCGGCATCGAGGTCGACACGGTGCGCGGATCGACCGTGCCGCCGTGGTCGGCCGCCAAGCCGTACGTCAATCTCTACACGCACAAGGCACCGCTGCGCGCGACGGTAGTGGGCAATTACCGGCTCACCGAAGCCTCGACCGAGAGCGATATCCACCACATCGTGCTCGATTTCGGCACGACGCCGTTTCCGGTGCTCGAAGGACAGTCGCTCGGCATCCTGCCGCCGGGCACGGCGCCCGACGGGCGGGCGCACCATGCTCGCCAGTACTCGATCGCCAGTCCGCGCGATGGCGAGCGCAAGGGATACAACAACGTGTCACTGACGGTCAAGCGGGTGACGCAGGACTACCAGGGCAAGCGCGTCGACGGGGTGTGCTCGAACTATCTGTGCGATCTCAAAAAGGGCGACACGGTGGAGGTGATCGGGCCGTTCGGCAATACATTCCTGATGCCGAACCATGCGGACTCGCATTTGCTGATGATCTGTACCGGCACCGGGTCGGCGCCGATGCGCGCGATGACCGAGTACCGGCGGCGACGCCGGCTCAAGGGCGCAACCGGCAAACTGATGTTGTTCTTCGGCGCGCGCACGCAGGAAGAGCTGCCGTATTTCGGGCCGCTACTCAATTTGCCCAAGGATTTCATCGACACGAATTTCGCCTTCTCGCGCACGCCGGGGCAGCCCAAGCGATACGTGCAGGATGTCATGCGCGAGCGCGCGGCCGATGTCGCACAAATGCTGCGCGACGACAGCACCTACATTTACGTGTGCGGCCTCAAGGGCATGGAAGACGGCGTGCTGCAGGCGCTGCAGGCCATCGCCGATCAGCACGGCCTGGCCTGGGAGACCTTGTGGCCCAAGCTCAAGCGGGACGGCCGGCTGCATCTGGAGACCTACTGAAAATCTCGCGAATCAACGCGGCGGATTGAAGTCATCGGCGATCCAGGCGGCCGCCGTGGTGGCGTTGAGCTTGAAGCCGGGCGTCACGCGCACCTCGGCGAGCAGTTCATCGCCAGCGTCGCGTGCGCTCAAGCTGGCATAAGGATCGTCTTCGTCGGGCACGATGTCGAGCAGCACGGTAATGGTGCCGCCGGCAGTTGCAACGTCGATGCGCTTGTGCAGCGTCGCCTGCCAATGCTGCTCGTGCCGGCGCAATACCTCCGAGGCGGTTTTCACCAAGGTGCGAAACGCCGCGCCGTCCAGCGGCTTGGGGTTCTTCTTGTCGCGTCCCATGGTCCATGGGCCGACCAGCGCAGGTTCGGCCTCGCCGTCCTTATACATCGCGACCGCCCAGCCCTCGTCGTCTTCATTCTTGATGACCTGCGCGGTCCAGCCATCCTGGCGCCAGCGTCGCGGGGCCTGTATCAGCGCGGTGTCGTCGGCAGCGGATTGGTCGGGTAGATGCGATAGCGAAACGGATTCGGTCATGGCCAGGCGGGTTCCAGGAGGTATTGCGCAGGACAGCAATTCTAACCCGTCGCGCGAGGCGGCCCGCTAGGAGCCCGCGGCATCGGATGACAACATCGCGCCGTCCCCACCGGGCTCCCGCACCCTAAGCAACAAAGCCCCGATCAGGGCGGCCGCGACTGCGGAGATCGCGCCCGACATGAAGGCGGCGTGATAGCCGGCATTGAGAGCCGCGAGGGAATTCGCACCGGCGGCCTGCATGCCGCTCGAAACGGCCGCAGCCAGACTGGCGAGAATCGCCAGGCCAAGCGCGCCGCCCATCATGAACGACGTGTTGACCACGCCCGAAGCCAGGCCGGAGTCGCTCGGCGCTACCTCACTCATGGCCGCCAGCAGCACCGGGTTGAAGGCGATCCCCGCACCGAGCCCCAGCAGCAGCATGCCGGGCAGCACGTCGGCCAGGAACTGGCCGTGGATGGGGGCGAGGGAAAAAAGCAACAGGCCGGCGGAGGCCATCAGCAGTCCGGCGACCAGCGGCCACTTGATGCCGAGGCGCATCACCAGTCTGGCCGACAGGCCCAACGAAAAAGCCGCCATGATCAAATTGGCCGGCAAAAACGCCAGGCCGACCTGCAGCGGACTGTAGCCAAGCACCAACTGCAGATACAGCGCTGAGATGAAAAACCACGCGAACATCGCCGCGGCCCACAGGACGCCGACGACGTTGGCAATCGTGACGTTGCGCACGCGAAACAGGCCCAGCGGCACCAGCGGGTGGCGCACGCGCGCCTCGATGCCGATAAACAGCGCGAAGCACAGCACCGCGACCACCAGCAGTCCCAGCGTGCGCAACGATCCCCAGCCGGCTGCGTTGCCGTTGACGATCGCATAAACCGCCAGAATCAACGATATCGTCACGGTAAGCGCGCCGGCGACATCGAGGCGACCCGCCTCGGCTTTGGCGTGGCGGGCGGGCAGCAGCGCGCGGCACAGGAGAAAGACCGCGATGCCGATCGGCAGGTTGACCAGGAAAATCCAATGCCAGCTCAACGATGCGGTAAGCACGCCGCCGAGCAGTACGCCGATGCTGCCGCCGCCGGCGCACACGAAGCCATAGACCCCCATCGCCCGGGCGCGCTCGGCCGGCTCGACGAACAAATTCATGATCAGCGACAGCGCGAGGGCCGATACCACCGCGCCGCCGAAGCCCTGCACGGTGCGCGCGGCGATCAGCAGCGACTGCGAAGTCGATAGTCCGCAAGCCAGCGATGCGGCCGTGAAGCAGGCGATGCCAGCGAGGAACAGGCGGCGGTGTCCGAACAGGTCGCCCAGCCGGCCGCCCAGCAGCAGGAAGCCGCCGAAGGTCAGCATATAGGCGTTGACGACCCACACCAGCGACGTCTCGGAAAAGCCGAGATCGGCTCGTATCGAGGGCAGGGCGACATTGACGATGGTCGTATCGAGCACGATCATCAGTACGCCCAGGCACAGCACCAGCAGGGCCAGCCAGCGCGTGCGCTCGTCGTCAGCGTGGGTCATGCAGGTTACTCCTCCAGGTTTGCAAATCGGTGATCGGCCTACTCGTGCCCGGGAACGATCACCATCCAAGATACACCGAAGCGGTCGGTCACCATGCCGAAGCAAGGCGAGAAGAACGTTTTGTCCAGCGGCATCAGCACTTGGCCGCCGTCGGCCAGCGCATTGAAACGTCGCCGGGCGTCGTCTGGGTCGGTCAGCGTCAGCGACAGCGATACGCCGCGAAACTCCGGCTTGCCGCCGAAGGTCATGCCACCGGAGGCGCCGTCGGACGCGTGCAGCAGCGTCTCGCCCACGCGCATCGTGACGTGCATGACTTTCTCTTCCGCGCCGGCCGGCGCGCATTGGCCTTGCACGTCGGGTGGGGCGTCCTTCATGCGCATGAGCATGGTCACCTCAGCCCCCAGCGCGGTGCGGTAAAACTCGATCGCTTCGTCACAACGTCCGTCGAAAAACAGGTACGGGAAAATCTGCATGGTGACTCCTTTCAGGTAGGTGGCGCTAACGCCGTGGGTCAAGCGGTTTGGCCGCGCTTGATGAAAAGTTGTGTACACTGTCCACAAAAGATAGCAGATAAAATGTACGCCGTCCACAAGGAGCTGAAATGTCGAATCTGGAAGCGAAGCATCCCGCGCGGAACACCTACCGGCATGGAAATTTGCGCCAGGCGCTGCTCGAGGCCGGCTTGCAGCTGGCGCGCGACGGCGGCCCCGGGGCGGTCGTGTTGCGCGAGGCAACGCGGCGTGCCGGCGTGGTGCCCAACGCGGCCTATCGGCATTTCGCCAACAAGCAGGATCTGCTGCAGGCGGTCAGGGCCGCGTCGCTCTCGGCGCTGGCGATCGCCATGGAGGAGGAACTGGACAAGGTGGAGGCGCCGCCTCGCTCGCCGGAATACGCCCGCGCGAGTCTTGCGGCCATCGGCGCCGGGTACCTGCGCTTCGCCAGAACGGAGACCGGGCTGTTCCGCACGGCCTTTTCCATGCCAGACGAGGTCGAGAACGACGTCGATCCGGCCAAGGCCGGCAACAGTGGGCTGAATCCGTTTCAGTTGCTGAGTGCCGCGCTGGATCGGCTGGTGATCGCCGGCGTGCTGCCGCCCGAGCGGCGGCCCGGCGCCGAATACCTGGCGTGGTCGGCCGTGCACGGCCTGGCGCTGCTGGTGATCGACGGCCCCTTGCGGGCCCAGCCCGGCGAGCAGATCGATGCGATCGGACTGCGCCTGCTGGCGATGGTCGAGAAGGGGCTTTAACGAAGCGTTGCCGTTTTGGCAAGCGCCGGCGATGCCGGCGCGCAGGGCTCAGAGTGTGATGTTCAGGCCGTGCGCATCGGCGAGCGCCTTGATGCCGGCCCGTGCCACCTGCGCGTCCTGGTCGGAGCGCACACCCGACACGCCGACCGCGCCGATGCATTGGCCGTCGACGAGAATCGGCACGCCGCCCTCGAGCACCACCAACTCGGGCACCGACAGGAAAGCGGTGCGACCGCCTTTGACGACTTCCTCGTAGAACTTGCTTTCCTTGCGCGAGATGGCCGCGGTATTGGCCTTGCCCACGGCGATTTTCGCCGACAGCGGCGCCGCGCCATCCAGGCGCAGGAAGCCGAGCAGTTGGGCGCCGTTGTCGACCACCGCGATCGAGACGTTCCATTGTTGCGCGAGCGCCTCGGCTTGCGCGGCGTCGAGAATCTTCCGCACGTCGGCGGCTTCTAGCGTGGGAATCTGTTTCATGCTGTCTATCTATCCTAGGAAGCGGCGGGCACGATCAAATTCGCGCCCGCCCAGTGATCCGGGTAATTCAATCAGCCCAAAGGCCCCCACGAGGATACCTAAAAATGCGACAGCGCGTCAGCCGCCACTCACGGCTTCGACTGCGCCAAGCCGCGCGGTGACGGCCGATTCGATGTCGTCGTCGAAGCAGCCGATGAATACCAGCACCGAGTCGGCTGGAGCCGGGCCGCCGAAAGGCGCAATGCGCACACGGCCGCCGACCACGTGCAAGGCCTGGGGTATCGCCTCGCCGGCGAGTCGGACGATGCCTTTGGCACGCAGCAACGGCGCCGGAAAGTCGCGGAAGAATTGTTTGAGTCGTGCCTTGTCGAGCGGCTCGCCCAAGCGGCACGAGAAACTGCTGATGCCCGCGTGCGGCTGGTCCGGCCGCGCAGCACGCAGGCGTTCCGAATGGTGGTGCGGCGCGCGCGGCATGACCTCGGTATCGAAGAACAGCGCCAGCGGCACCGCCCCGTGTGCGGCCTCGAACTGCAACGCGGTGGGGGCAATCGATCGGAGGGTGCGCTGCGCGGCCGCCTTTTGGGATGCCCCGACGCGATCGGTTTTGGTCAGTACCAAAGCCGTCGCGCCAGCGATCTGGCGCGTCGCGATATCGCCCACCAACGCATCGCCCAGGGTGGCCTCGAGCCGCTCGGCGTCGACCGCAACGATGATGCCGTGCAGGCGAAACGCGGGATCGAGCATGCCGATCTGGGCCACCTTGGCCGGATCGGATACGCCGCTGGCTTCGATAAGCAGCAACTCGGGCCGCTCCGGCCGGGCGGCGATGGCTATCAGCGCGTCGGCCAGACGGCCGCCGATCGAGCAGCAGATGCAACCGTTTTCAAGTGCGATGACATCGCTGCTGCGCTCGCGGATCAGCGCCGCGTCGATGTTGATGTCGCCGAAATCGTTGACGAGCACCGCAATGCGTCGTCCGCCTGCATGGGCGAGCACATGGTTGAGCAGAGTCGTCTTGCCCGCTCCGAGATAACCGCCGATGACCGCCAGGACGATCGGCGGCGCGCCGGCAGGATGAACATCATTCATGTTCGGGGGATTGGAAAACGCGGCCCGCCAGCACCGTGCCCCATACGCGCACGTCTTTCAGGCGTTCGGCTGGGATCTCGGTCGGATCGTCGTCGAGCACGGCGAAATCGGCGAATTTTCCCACCTCGATACTGCCGATGAGGTGATCCATCTTGAGCGTATAGGCCGCGCCCAGCGTAATCGCGCGCAAGGCATCGGCCACCTCGACCCGCTCGCCGGGGCCCAGCACGCGGCCCGAAGCGGTCGTGCGCTGGACTGCGCACCATGCGGTGAACAGCGGGTTGAGCGGGGTAATCGGTGCATCCGAATGAAACGCGAACGGAATGCCCAGGCGCCGTGCCGTGCCCGCGGCGTTCATCCGGTTGGCGCGGTCCGGCCCCATGGTCTGGCTGTAGTGGGCGTCGCCCCAGTAGTAAATGTGATTGGAGAAGAAGTTGATGCACAGGCCCAATTGCGCGGCGCGCGCGAGCTGGCTCGGGCTGGCCATCTGGCAGTGCTGCAGCGTATGGCGGTGGTCGCGGCGCGGGTATTGGTCGAGAATCGTCTCTAGCGCGGCGAGCACGACCTCGGTGGCCTCGTCGCCATTGGTGTGAATGTGCAACTGCAGGCCGGCGCGATGATAGGGCGTAAACAACTCGACCAGCTGGCTCGGCGGAACCAGCCAAAGCCCGTTGGGCTGGCCACCGAAATAGCCAGGCCACAGCAGGCGGGCGGTGAAACCCTGAATCGAGCCGTCGACAATGAACTTGACCGGACCGAACCTCAATTTATCGGTGCTTTCGGGCATGGCCGCCAGCACTTTTTCGGCGCCTTCGCCGGGGCTGCGCTGCGGCGCGAAGGCCGGCACGATCCGCACCGGATAGTCGGGACTGGCGGTGACCTCTTGCAGGTTGCGATTGCCCAGCGACGACAGGTCGTTGACCAGGTCGGTCGCGGTCGTCACGCCAGCCAGTTGCGCGACTCTGCCGAAATTCCAGATCGCGCTCGGCTTCTCGCTGGCGGCAATCGACAACTGCTTGCCGATGACCCGATATACCGGGAACATCGCGGCGAACTCCTGCAACTCGCCGGTCGGCCGCCCCTGGGCATCCTTGTCGATGCCGTCGATATCAGTGTCTTCGTCGATGCCGGCCAGCGCGAGCATGGCCGAGTTGACGTTCATCAAGTGTACGCTGGCGTGCAATATCACGATCGGTCGCTGCGCCGCAACCGTGTCGAGTTCCTTGACCGACAGGCGCTGCGTGCCGAAGAAAATCGGATCGAAACCCCATGCCAACAGCGGCGCGGCCGGATCGGTCAGCGCCGCCTGCGCCGCGCGCAAACGTTCGATCACCTGCTCGAGGTCTTTCAAGCCGCGCCAGAGCTTGCCGTCCGGTCCGCGGCGATCGTAGTAACCGACGTACACGGCGTCCCACATGGCGCCTTCCATCAGATGGCAATGGCCTTCGACCAGACCGGGCATGAGCACCTTGTCGCGCAGCGTGTCGATGATGTCGGCCTCGCCCCATTGGCGCACGTCCTCGAGGCCGCCGACCGCCAGCACCTTGCCGTCGCGCACGGCCACGTGCGTCGCGAGCGGCTGGGCCGGGTTCATGGTCAGGATTTTCCTGGCGACATAAATGCTGATCTGACTGGATTGCATGCGACTCATCCCTGATTTTGCGAATTCAAAATACGTGCCCGTCAAGGCTCACGAGGCGGACTGCAACTGCGCGCGGCCGCCAGCCAGCAAGTTGGCCACCGAGGCGACCACGATATTCGCGACCAGGCACACCAGCCCCAGATTCACGCCGCCCAGATCGATGTGATGCAGATAGAGCGCGACCGCCATGATCTGGCCGGTCAGGATGCCCAACGCAATCGCCATGGGCTTCACCCGCAGGCCAAACAGAATCACCATCACGCCGGGGAAGAACTGCGTAATGCCATAGTAGGCTGTGTTGATCAGCGTGAGCATCAGCTTCGGCGTGAGCAGGGTCATCACGATCGATACTAGCAAGTAGATGACGATGACCACTTTCGCGCCGGCCTTTTGCTTGCTCTCAGGCATGCCCGGCAGCAGATTGCGGGTGACGATCGGGCCGATTGCCAGGCAGATGCCTGCCAGAACCAGCAAGCCCGAGAGCGATGCGCCGGCGGCCACCAGGCCTAGCAGCCAGCCCGGCAGCAGGCGGATTGCCGCGGCGAAGAACGCTTCATTGGGCGAGCCCAGGTGCAGGTTCTGGCTCAGCGCGTAATAGGACGCCAGCACCAGAAACGGGTACATCAACATATACAGCGGCATCGCCACCTGCGTGCGCCGGATCGTATTGGCGCTTTTGGCGGTGAAAAAATTCTGTATGCCGAACGGCATCATGTAAAAGCCGAGCGACTGGAACAGCATGGTGCTCATCGAGAAAGACAGCTGCCGCGAATTCATCTGATTGCTGAAATGCTGGCTGGCGGTATGGAACACATGAGTGACGCCGGTCTCCCACGAGACCGCCACGCCGGTGATCACAATTGCCAGCACCATCAATACGTCCTTGAGCACCGCGATGTAAGCCGAGGCCCGTACGCCCGAAATGGCGATATAGGTAAACGCCAGCGCCGCGGCGATCAGTATCAGGTACAACGGCTGGAAGTCCCACCCCAGTCCTTTGAGCGCGGCGACCAGGCCGGTGAACTGCAATTGCCCCCACGGCAATAGAAACAGAATGGCGGATGCCGCCACGACGATCTCCAGCACGCGGCTACGGTAGTGCCCCTTGAACAGATCGGGGAGCGTAATCGCATTAAAACGCTTGCCCGCTTCCCAGATTTTGGGGCCGATGAAATAGCCGATCGGGTAGGCGAGCAAAATGTAGCCGAGGAACCAGATGCCGTATGTGGGTCCTTTGGCATAGATGCCGCCGGGGAACCCGACCATCGTACCGATGCTGTAGATTTCACCGGCCGCGAGGAAGAACACCAAATAGGCGCCAAATTGGCGTGATGCGACAAAAAAGTCGTGCACGCTTTGCGCGCTGTGCCCCTTTTTCGATCGAACTGCCAAGTAAATTGAGAAAACGATGAAGCCAAGAAATACGATGGTCGACATGGCAATGCGCTCCTGGCTTTAGGTATTGTGCGGGTCGGCTTCGCTGACGGCGCCGTCGAACAGACGCCAGCACAGCAGGAGGCACCCGGAGGTCAAGACGAACCAGGCGAAAATCCACGCGTAGATAAACGGCACGCCGAGCACCGTCAGGTTGACCGACGAAACCCACGGCAATAGGCCTATCACGCCGATATAAGGAATGCCGATGCCAATAAAGAATTTGAGCATGCTGTCTCCGCTGGTTGTCAGGTTTTCTATATTTGTGTCTTGAGCGCAGTAGCGCTCGGGATGCCGGTTTTGGCGTGTCCCGCGCATGGGGTGCGCGGGGCAGGCGCTCGTTGGCGATCGTCTCGATCGATCGTCGCGGTGCCGCGATGCCGTGCCTGGCGGCACGTCGATGCGATCACTTGAGTATGCGCAAGCAAAAAAGGGCGGGATAGTACCAGTTGATGCGAGTCGATTGGTCCAATGGGCTAGCCGCGCGACAGTACGCATGCTATGATCGTTCGCGTTCATGCGGGCGAGCGGTTTGTCTTCATCGCCCGGTCTGTTTTACCTCAGTGTGTTTGCGAAGTCCCCCCGCGCGTCATATCCGCCTCGAAAATTGGCGTATCGGGAGAGCTTTTGCTGCCCGCTTGCCAATGTACGGATTTGTCGATGCCACTGCCGTCAAGCACAGCCCTGTCTCGCGCCCCATCGAAGCAACTCGTCTGCGTCCTGCTCGGATTGGCAGTCATCGCCGTGGCTCCCCGCGGCATCGAATATCTGTCGGGCCGCGCCGCGGCGCCCACCGACGACGCGCTCGATGCGAGCGGCGACGCGTCATCGGCGGCAAACGACGCCACGGTAGCGCCTTCGGCTTCGCCGCCTGCCCCTGCACCTTACGTCACGCGCTCGGTGACGATCGAACGCTCGTTCGATAGCGCCGCGCTCAAGGCTGGCGTCAGTCCTCAGGTGGCGGCCTCGCTGGTCAAGGCGTTTTCGTCCGAGATCGATTTCCGTCGCGACCTGCAAAAGGGCGACAGTTTCACTCTGGTGTTCAAGCGCAATGGAATCGATGGCGACGATGTCGCAGCCGATCGCAAGCCGGTCGCGGCAAAAATCGATCTCGGTTCGACGACGCACACCATCTACTGGTATCGCAAGCCAGGGGGGGAGGGAAGCTACTACACGCCCAATGGCAGCAGCACGCTGCCGGCGTTTTCGCGCTATCCGATCGCCTTCACGCGCGTATCGTCGCCATTCTCTCTCGCCCGTTTCGACCCGGTTCTCAAGCGCGTGCGCCCTCATGACGGCGTCGATCTGGCCGCCCCGGTCGGCACGCCGGTGCATGCAACCGCCACTGGCAGGGTCAAGTTCGTCGGTTGGCAACGCGGGTACGGCAAAGTCGTCATACTGAGTAATCCAAACGATTTCTCGACGCTGTTCGCTCATTTGTCCCGCTTCGCGCATGGCCTGCGCCGCGGCGAGGCAGTACAACGCGGGCAGGTCATCGGTTACGTGGGCGAAACCGGCTGGGCGACAGGGCCACATTTGCACTTTGAATTGCGCCGCGACAATGTGCCGGTGAATCCGCTGACTGCGCGCTTGCCAGTCGAGCACCGCCTCAAGGGCGCTGACAAGGAGCGCTTCGCAAGCCAGGCGCAGAAGCTGTCGTCGTTCCTGTCATCTTGATTCGCCGCGGCTGGCGGTGCGCCGCCGCCGCTGGCCAAGTCGCATGCATTCGTGCGATTCCTCAAAAATATCCTTCCCATCTCGTCAAGTACTTACATTTAATCGCCGCCAGCAAAAACGAATGTTAATTACCGTTAAATCGGTGCGGCTCAACCCTGTCGGATGTTTTCAATTCGACTCAAGGTGAAGATAATTATTTTTGAAAAGCCCAGAGAGAACCGCTGGGGCAAAATTGCTCCTTTATCCAAGGGGTAACCCTTTCCCTCATGACTCCTTAAGTTTGGCAGATGGATGTTTTCACGCCTTTTAAATCCGGTTAAATTTATTCCGAATATCAGGTACAAAAAAAATGCAAAAACAGACCACTGTCACGATGTTGAAGAGAAGGCGGGCTTGATCAAAAAATCGCCTCCTTTAATGAGCCATCAATGCGCTGGTGACCCATTGATAAAAATCATCAAATAAGCATCTTTTGTTTTGTAAAACCCCTATATACAGAAAATGACGAATCGATTATTCTTGCCCTGGGGGAAATTACGGATTGCTACGATTAACTCTGTTGTCGGGAATTCCGAAGATCGGGCTGGCTGGCCGATTTGATGAGTCGCTTGATCAGACAGGCTCTGGCGGGCGGCGGGGGGTTGTCGGTCGGTAGTATCCAAAAAGAACGATGCTGGAAGCGAGCTTTGATCATTCGGGGAAAAAAGTGATCGTACGTGGGCTTCATTTTGGCGGGCGACCGCCTGCCAAAGGTGTAAAGGAGCGGCTGTTCCGCCTGCTGCTTGCGGTCATGGGGTTTCTACTTATTGGTAGCGCCAACCCCGCCGTGGCGGCTGCCAGCCCGGCGGCGGCTGTTGCCAATCCAAATATTGCGTTTTATTACGGGGAGCACCCGCCGGTCGACGAGTTGCAGGCGTTCGATGACGTGGTGATCGATCCCGCCGTCGCGGCACTGCCTGATACCCAGGCAACACCTCATACCGCCTGGCTGGCACGGCTCGACCTGCGAGCTCAGGCCGACAGCCCCGGGCAAACGGCCGAAGCTTATGTCTCTGAGGCGGTAACGCCGCTTTGGAACAAGGGTTATCGCGGCTTCCTGCTCGACGACGGCGCACCGCTCGACCAGAATGACAGGCCCGACGATGCATGGCTTGCCGGGTTGGTGCAGGCAATTCACGCTCAATATCCCCAGGCGCGCGTGATGTTGCGCAATCACCTGGGGTTGGCCACGCGCATTGCCGATCAGTTAAACGCCGTGATGGTCGACGCGCTGTACCGACGCTACGACCTGCTCGGCGGATTCTTTGCCAACGTGCCCGATGCCGAGCGCACCGACGCGCTGCGGCGGATCCAGGCGCTGCGCCGCGGCGCCTCGTCGCTTGCCGTGGTTGCCGTCGATTACTGCGGGCGCGATGATCGGGCATGCCGGCGCGACACCGCGCGCCGGCTCGAACACGATGGCCTCACGCCGTTCGTCACCGACCCGAGCTTCGCGACGGTCGGCATCGGCCGCATCGAGGTCATGCCGCGCAAAATTCTGGTCGTGCAGACGCCGGAGCAGGGCGAGCCGCTGGATCTGACGGCCGGCGTGCGCGACATCGCGATGCCGCTCAATTATCTCGGCTACGATATTCAGTATGCCGACGCCAATCAGGCATTGCCGCGCGACATCGACAGCGACCGCTATGCCGGCATCGTGGTGGCGATCGACCGGACGGTCGACAACCCCGATGCCTGGCGCCGTTGGCTGCTCGGCCGTATCCGCGCGGGCGTACGGGTCGCGGTGGTCGGGCAATTTGGTTTTCCGATCGATCAGGAAGCTGCCCGCGTGCTTGGCCTCGAAGTGGTGCCGGGGGCTGCTCCGCCCGACGTTGCGCCGCAGATCGTGGACAAGGCGCCGATGATGGGCTTCGAAATCCTGCCGCCGCCCGATATTCGCGACGCTTTGGGCGTGCGCGTCGGGGCGCAGGGCAAACCGCTGCTGCGGCTGCAAGCCGGCAGCTACGTCTATGACATGGCCGGCATGTTGCCGTGGGGCGGCTACACGCTCGACCCCTACGGCATTGCCACCCTGGGCGGCATTCAGCAGGAGCGCTGGGCGATCCAGCCAATCGAATTCTTCGAGCAGGCCCTCGCGCTGCCCGAGATGCCCGTGCCGGACGTGACGACCGAAAACGGCCGCAGGCTCCTGTTCGTGCATGTCGACGGAGACGGCTTCGCCTCGCGTGCGGAGTTCCCTGGCCCCGCCTATGGCGGGCAGGCGCTGTACGATCAGATTTTCACCAAATTTCCGATCCCGATGACCCTTTCGGTGATCGAAGGCGAGGTCGGGCCGACCGGCCTGTATCCGAAAATATCGCCGACGCTCGAGTCCATCGCGCGCCAGATCTTTGCCTTGCCGAATGTCGAAATCGGTAGCCATACATACTCGCATCCGTTCAATCTGGAGATGATCGATCCGAAGACCGGCGGGCGCATCACCGGCAAGGTCAGAAAGGAGTGGGGGGGCGACAGCGCGTTCTCACTCGATATCCCACACTACAAATTCAATTTGAATCGCGAAATCCAGGGCTCGATCGACTACATCAATCGACGCCTGGCGCCGCCCGGCAAGCATGTTGTCGTGCTGCAATGGCCCGGCGACGCCGCACCGCCGGCCATCGCGGTGCGCCGCGCTTATGCGGCCGGCGTGCTCAATATCAACGGTGGCGATACGGTCATCACCAAAACCAACAACAGCTGGACCAATATCGCGCCGTATGGCGTGTCCAAGGGGCCGCAGCCCGACGACTTTCAGGTCTATGCGGCCGACATGGACGAAAACGTCTACACCGGCGACTGGACCGGTCCGTTTTACGGTTTCACGCGTGCGCTGGAGACTTACGCGCTGACCGACCGGCCGATCCGCTTCAAGGCAATCGATATTTACTACCACTTCTATTCGGGGACCAAGCTTGCATCGCTGCGCGCCTTGCGCCAGATATACGAGAGCACGCTCAAGCAGGCGGTTCTGCCGATCTACACGACCGAGTACATCAAGCGCGTTCTCGACTGGCGCGGCGTCGCGGTGGCCCGCGAGGGCAATCGCTGGCTGGTGCGCTCCGGTCCCAATTTGCGCGAGTTGCGCTGGCCGCTCGGGCGCGGCGTCCCTGATCTGACCACCGCCACCGGGGTCAGCGGCTATCTGCCCGGGCCCGGTGGGCTGTATATCCACATGGGCGGGGACCAGGCCAGTTTCTCGATCACTCCCCATGCCACCGCCAGGATTCCCTATATCGCCGAGGCGGCGGGATTTGTGCGCCATTATCAACGAGATGCACGCACCATGAGCTTTGATTTCGGCGGCTACTACAAGCCTTTCGTGAGCTTCGCCGATGCGAATGGCTGCCGCGTGACGGTCGACGGCAAGGCGATCGCGGCGCCGGTCAGAAACGGCGTCCTGCGCGTCGACGTCGCGGGGCGCGTGGCGCAGCAAGTGACCTACCATTCGCTCAAGGTGACCTGTGAATAGCGATCGTCCTCGCCTTTGTCCGCCATGGCTGTCGGGTCTGATCGCCCTGGGTATCGTATTGGCCCTGGCGGCGGCCTATCCGCGCGGCGGCATGCAGGCCCGCCTGCTGGCCGCATCGCCGCCGAGCGAAGTCACGGTCGCCTACATCGAGGCGTGGCTTCGCATTGAGCCCAACTCGCCGACCTACCTGAGTTTGCTTGTCGATCAGTACATGGGGCTGGGGCAATGGGAGAAAGCCGAGCTGGCCGCGCAAAAGCTGGCGCTGATGGGCGGCGAAGACGGCCGCGCCAGGGCGCTGCTGATTCAGCTCACGGCGGCCGAGCGACGGGCCTACGCGGTTAGGCCGGACGACCCACAGCGCCCGGCGCTGATGGTCAAATATATCGCGCTGCTCGAGCGCACTACCCAGCGCACCTGGGATGTACCGGTGATGCGAGAGCTGGCGGCCAAGGCGCGCGCGGCGGGCGCGACCGGCGTGATGCTGCATTTTTACCGCGAGCTGGCCGCGGCCGACAGTGCCAATCGCGCTGAATGGGACGAAAAACTCGCTACCGAGGCGCTGGCCCAGCAATCGTACGCCGACGCCGCCAATGCCTACTTCGCCGCGCAGGATGCGGCGCAGACCTTGCCGGACAAGCGACGCTATTTCATCGCGGCGCTCAAGGTGCTGGTCTCGGGCAATCAGGTCGGGCAAGCCTGTGATGAGGCCGCCAAACGCATCGGCGTGCTGGCCGAAGATCCGCAAACCTTGCGCTATCTGATCGGTCTGGCACGCCAGGCGCATCGCACGGACCTGATGAAGCGCTATGCGCGCGCCCTGGGCCAACTCTCCAGTCTTGAACCGGCCGGCCCGCACGTTGCGACCTTTGCGGCGGCGAACTCGCCCGGCACGGCCCGCCATCGGCCGGTCTATCTGGATGGGTACGAAGCAAGCCTGCGCGGTGTTCGATTCGGTGGCGCCAGACTTCGACTGATCGCCGCGACGGCCCCGGCGGGTGCCAACGCGGTGACCCCCAGCGATTACGATCTCGCCTTCAAGGCCTTTGTCGAGAGCGGAGCGCTCGACGACGCCGAGAAACTTGCCGAGCAGGCGCTCGCGCACCATCTGGACCCGCTCGTCTGGACCCGTCGGCTGGCGCAAGTCGCGCAATGGAATAATCACCCGGCGCTGGCGCTCAAGTATTGGCTGGCGTTCGCGCGCGACTCCGGTAACGACGAAGCGTGGCAAAACGTCCTGAAGCTGGCGCCGCAACTGGATGACGATACCGCCTATGTTGCGGCCTTGACCCAAGAGGCAGATCGCCAACCCGCGAATCTGGCCTTGAAAGACCAGTTGATCAACGCCTATGAGCGCCTCGGCCAGCCGCAACAAGCGCTCGACTACCTGAAGCAACGCGCGGTAGGCGCGCAGCGAGAGCCGCTGCTCGAGCGCTATGCGCTCGTCGCCGAGCGGGCAGGGCAAGATAACGAGGCGCTGCGCACCTACCGCGTTCTGCAAACCGAATTCGGGCCGAACGCCAAATATGCGCTGCATATCGCCAACCTCGAATACCAGCAGGGGCACTACGACGCGGCGCTCGATGCGTTGCGGCGGGTTCGCGACAAGACGCCGAGCCTTCCGCAGGACGCACTGTACTGGCGTACCTACAGCGAGCTGGCGCGGCTCACGCGGCATGACGAAGATGCCAACTTCGCTTATCAGCGGCTGCTGGCGACCGGACAGGCCGAGGCGACCGACTTGAGCGGCATGTCCTACTTCTATCAGGGCTATCCGATCGATGCCGGGCGCACCGCCGAAATGGCGTTCCGCAAGGACGGTTCGGCGAGGTCGCTGCAATCGGCGCTGTATTTCTATACCGTCGCCCACGCGTGGCCGCGCGTCCGGGATTTGCTGGCCAGCCTGACGCCCGCGCAACGCGACATGTTCGATCACTCGAGCGCGTTGCTCGCCGCCCGCGCGGACTATGAACGCCAGGTCGGGCAGTGGGATGCGTCGCTCGCCGATCTGCGGCGCGCGGCGTCGCTATCCGATGCCAGCGACGATACCAAGGTGTCGTATCTGTGGGCGCTGATCGACTTCGGCGGTGACGGCGAGCTGCGGCAGGCGATGCGCCGGTGGCGCTCGATTGCTGACGCCAACTCGGACTACTGGGGCGCCTATGGGGCGGGCGAGGTGCGTCTGGGCGATCCGGCGCGCGCGCTCAAGTACCTGCGCCGGCAAGTGTCGCAAGCGCAGGACGATCCTCTGTGGCTGATCGCCACAGCCGACGCGGAAGCCGCCGCCGGCCATGCCGACGTCGCCTGGCGACTGCGCCGCGCGGCCTGGCGCGCCCTGCCGGCCAAACTCGCCGCGCCAGCAGCGCCGGCCGCATCAACCGGGACCGGGGCTGCGCGATCTCACGTCGCGGCCTTGCCCGGCACGCCCGAGGCGATCGCCCAGGCGCGCATGGCGCAGGTGACGCTGAGCCAGACATTCACCAACGGCGACCGCTCGCGCGATCTGCTGATTGCGTTGCTCAAGGCCGATCGCCGCGAAAACGGCAGTGCGGCGGTGGCCCGCTCCCTGCTTGGCATGCGCGCCAAGGGGCTGGCCCCCGATCTTGTGATGCCGGATCAAGTGTCCGGCAAGACCGCGCAAGCGGCCGAGGCGCGCCGGCAACTGATCAGCGCGGCGGCCAAGGACGTCGTGCAGGCATGGGCGATCAGCGGCGAACACAATGAACTCGCGCGTGCCTGGCTTGCCAGGGAATACACCGATCGCTTGCTGCAGCCGGCCGATGCGCAGATCACGCTGGCGCTGGCCGACAACGATCACGAGGCGCTGGCGCGGGCGCTCGCGCACGGGCGCGGCGGCGTGCCGGTGGGCAGTCGCATCGATGCGCTCAATCGACTGGGACGGACCGACGAGGCGGAAACGGTTGCCTTTCGTGCCGTCCAGGGTGCGCCGGACAACGACGAACTGCAGGAGTCGCTGCGCGAGACGCTGCTGCGCGACCGCCCGGCGCTTGGCGCCGATGTCTTCGGCACCCGCGCCAGCCCGCTCAACAGTATCACCAGCTCGCTGCTGGGCGGTGTTGCCTTGACCGGCAGGCTTGCTTTGATTATCGAGGCGATCCAGCGCAATCAGCACTCGGCCGATACCAGTCAACTGGCCTGGGTGCCTGCGCAAGACCGCTCGTTCGAGGCCACCTTGCGCGACCATACGGTAGAGCGCGACCTGTCGGCAAGCGTCGGACATCGCAATGCGGTCAACTCCTTCTATACCTTCAAGGTGCACGGCGAATTCAACCGGCGTGGGCCGCTGACCACGGACATTACCGCCGGGCTCAACCAGTTCACCGACATCTCGCCGCAGATGCAAGTCGCCTCGACCAAAGACATGCTGCGCATGGGAGCGCTGTGGGATACGCAAACGCGCTGGTTCATGCAGGGCAGCGCCGAGGTCGATGGATTTCACGCGCAGGATCGCACCTACCTGGGGCGCGGCGTGATTCTCGCTGCCGAATTGGGTTACCGCCTGCGGCTTGGTTATCCCGACTGGAACGTGCGCCTGACTGGCGAGCGCGGCATTTATACCGCCAGCGGCAACGTGATCCCCTCGCTGGCGCGATTGCTGCCGGCGGGCCAGACGCCCACGGCGGACCAATTCATGCCGCAAAGTGTGACGCGTTATGGCCTGATGACCGGATTCGGCATGGATTACGAGAACGCCTATCGGCATGCCTGGGTTCCGTATCTCGACGTCGGTGTGGTGCACGACAGCATCGAGGGATGGGGTCCGCAGGTCAACGTGGGCCTGGCAGGCTCGATTTTTGGCAACGATCATGCGCGCGTGTATTACTCGCATGAGGCAGTGACCGGCGGCGGAGCGTCGGTGACGCAACTCGGCGTGGCGTACCGTTTGTACTACTAGCGCGCCGAGACGGAAGAGGCGGGCATCGCGCGGCTAGTGGCCGCTGTTTCATCAAAACCGGAGAGGAAGAAAATGAAAGGCTTGAGAGCGGGAAATATTTATCGGCTGATCGGCGCCGTGCTGCTGGCTGTGCTGGCGGGCTGCTCCACGATCGACGCGGGACATGCGCCCGCCCTGAGCAAGACCGACAACTGGGCGCTGTTGCCGGTAGCGAACTACACGGAAACGCCGGAAGCGGGCAAACGCGCCGAGAGCATCGCACAGAGCGTGCTGCAGCAGGATGGCTTCACCAACCTGTGGCAATACCCCGGCGATAACGATACCGACGCGCTGCTCAACGGTCACCCCAATGCCGCGCGAGCCAAGGCGCTGGCATGGGCGCGCAAGGCGGGCGCTCGCTACGCGCTGACCGGCTCGGTGCAGGAATGGCGTTACAAGGTCGGCGTGGACGGCGAGCCGGTGGCCGGCTTGACGTTCGACGTGATCGACGTGAGCACGGGCAAGATCGTGTGGAGTGCCACGGGCAGCCGCAGCGGTTGGAGTCGCTCGAGTCTGGCCGGCGTCGGTCAAACGCTGATCCGCCAGTTGCTGGCCCCGCTCGCGCAACGCTGAGGTGTCCGCCGTGCAAACCGATAAGCAAACATCGCCGCCGCAAGCGCGGGCCTCAGATCCACTCGGGAACGTCGGCTACTACGGCCGTTTGCTTGCACCGGCGCTCACGCGTCCCGTTGCCGTCGTGGAAGTCATCTGCGTGATGGCGCTGGTGATCGGTTGCAGTTACTTGCTGCGACCTGCGGATCCGCTGTTGCTGCATATCGGCTTTCCGTGGCTGTGGCTGGTCGCCGCGATCATGGCACTGCGCTACGGCGCGTTGCTCGGTGTGCTGGCAGGAATCTGCATCACCGCTGCCTGGTACGGATTTTACGGGCACGCGGCAGGCGCGGAATTTCCGGCCATGTTCTTCGTCGGCGGTCTGGCGCTGGTGGTGATCTCGGGACATTTTTGCGACATCTGGGGCAATCGCGCCAATCGCATCAGCAGCATCAACACCTATCTGAGCGACCGGCTGGTAGCGATTACGAACAATCACTACCTGCTGCGCATCTCGCACGATCGGCTCGAGCATGACGTGCTGACCCGGCCGGTCACGATGCGCGATGCGATCATGCGCTTGCGGGATTTCTCGCCAGCCCGGAACAACGCTGCGCCCGATGCGCCGTTGCCCAACGTTCAGGGCATGCTGGAATTCGCCGCGTTGACCTGCCAAATCGGCGACGCATCGATATTTCCCGTGACAAAGGGCCGTGTCGAGCGTGTGGCCGCCGCGTCGGTAGGGGAGTCCTTCGAAGTCGATTCCGACGATCCGCTATTGCGTGATTGTCTTGAGAAGAGCGCGCTTTCGCATTTGCGCGAGCTCGATGAAACGGGCCGCAGCGCCTATCTGGTATGCGCTCCGCTGATCGCGGCATCTGGCAAGCTGATCGGGGTGCTGGTTGTGCGGCGCATGGCCTTTTTGTCGCTCAATCAGGACAACCTGCAACTGCTGCTGGTGCTGCTCGGCTACTACGCCGACAGCGTCGAACATCGCGCGATGGTCGACGCGATCACCCAGCGCGTGCCCGATTGCCCCTATGATTTTGCACTCGAACTGGCCCGTCTGACGCATATGAAGCGCGCCAGCAATATCGATTCCGCGCTGGTGGCACTGGTGTTCGCCCGCGACGCCGACGGCGATTCGCTGTTCGATCAGGTGACCCGGACGCGGCGTGCGCTGGACGTGCTCTGGGCGTTGCGCGATGACGAGCGTCAGGTGGCGATCACCCTCATGCCGCTGACCGACGACAACGGCATCAACGGCTATCTGATGCGCACCGAAAACACCCTGAAAAGCCAGTTTTCGACCGACTTCGAAAAATCGCGTGTCGCGGTGCATACGGTTGCGGTCAGCCCGACCGATCCTGGCGACGTGTTGCAGCGTTTGCTCCAACGGTGCGGCCATCATGGCTAAGATGCTGCGCTCATTACTGTTTGGCGTGCTGGCGCTGCTCGCGCAAGGCAAGGCGGTCTATTCGTTGTGGCACCCGCTTGGCGGGATCGATCCGATGGTCGTGTTCTTTGTCTGGCAAGCGTTGGCCGCGCTGGCAACCGCGTTGTTCGTGAGTGACATTCTGCCGCCGCATTACCGCCGGGCGAGGAGCGGCGCGTTTGTGCATGTTTTTGTCATTTGCCTGTTTCTCCCGGTCGCCGGCCTGGTGCTGTTTCTCAGCTTGATCCTCGTGGCGCTGATGTTCCCCACGCCGCCCGATGACGTCCCGATCGAGGCCGTCGAGGCGCCGCAATTTGCCACCTATCTGGTCTCCCGTGTGACCCACGGCACGGGCGCCCGGTTGCGCGCTCGCCTGGAGAATCTGCGCGCGCCCGCCGGCGATCGCGTCGCCGCGCTGGTCGCCATGCAATCGCTGCCGTCGCGCATCAGCAGCGGGCTGCTGCACGACTTGCTGTCCGACCCCATCGAGGAGATTCGCCTGTTGGCTTACGGCATTGTCGATGGCACCGAAAAGGAGATCATGCAAAAGATCTTCGTGGCCAGGGCGCAGCTCGAGCGGGCCGCCGGCGGGAGCGAGCGGGGGCTGGCCTGCTCCCGCCTGGCCGAACTGTATTGGGAATTGATTTATCAGCATCTGGTGCAGGGCGAGGTCTACCGCTATACCCTCGAGCAGGTAGAGTCGTTTGCGCAACAGGCCCTGGCGCAAGGACAGGAGGCCGCCGTGATGTGCTATCTGCTCGGGCGCTGCGCGTTGCTGCGCAACGCTGCCGAGCGCGCGGAGGAATTCTTCCGGCGCGCCCAGGCGTTGCGCTTTCCGGCCGACCGGCTGGCGCCCTGGCTGGCCGAAGTGGCGTTTCTCAAGGGTGACTACGAGCGCATTCCGCCATTGCTCGATACACTCAACAAGGCGACGGCCACGCCTTTTCTGCAACCCATCGTGCGCTATTGGTCTCAATGAACTCAGATCTCCATCGCCGCGCGGCTTCGGCCGATATCGCCTTGCTGCTCGAGGGCACGTTCCCCTATGTGCGCGGGGGTGTCTCGGCGTGGGTCAATCAGATGATCCGCGCCTTTCCGGAATTCACATTCGCGATTGCCTTCATCGGCAGCCGGCGCGACGATTATGGCGGCGCGCACTACGCGCTGCCCGACAACGTGGTGCACTTCGAGGAACACTACCTGTACGATTTCGAGACGGACAAGCCGGTGATCAGCAGCCAGGGCGACCGTCAAGCGTTCGAGCACGTCGCGCGCATGCACGATGAACTCAAGCAGCACAAGCACGCCGGGGCGATCGGCAAACTGATGCGCGAACTGATGCCGATGCTCGAGGAGGGCGGACCGATCAGCGAACAGGAATTCCTGCACAGCCAGCGCTCGTGGGATGTCATCACCGACCGCTACAACCGGTTTTGCACCGATCCGTCGTTCACCGACTATTTCTGGACGGTGCGCATCATGCACAAGCCCTTGTGGCAACTGGCGCGGATCGCCGAGAGGCTGCCACAGGCCAAGATCTACCACACGGTGTCGACCGGTTACGCCGGGTTTCTCGGTGCGCTGCTGCATTTTCGCCATGGCCGCCCGTTGCTGGTGTCGGAGCACGGCATTTATACGAAAGAGCGCAAGATCGACCTGTTGCAAAGTCAGTGGATTCGCGACAACCGCGGTATTTTCGAGCGCGACGTCTCGCAAGTCGGCTACTTCCAGGAACTGTGGGTGCGCTTTTTCGAGGCGATCGGGCGCATTGCCTACGAGGCGGCCAGCGATATCGTCGCGCTCTACGAAGGCAATCGCCTGCGCCAGTTGGAGGACGGCGCCCCGCCGGACAAGACCTGCAGTATTCCGAACGGCATTGCCGTGGCGCAGTTTGCGCCGCTGCGCGCCCAGCGCCCGGCGAGCGTGCCGCCGGTGGTGGCGCTGATCGGCCGGGTCGTGCCGATCAAGGACATCAAGACATTCATTCGCGCGATGTTCATCGTCAAGCGCCAGTTGCCGGCGGCGCAGGGGTGGATCATCGGCCCGGAAACCGAGGATCCCGATTATGCGCAGGAGTGCCGCGACCTGATCGACAGCCTGGGCATGCAGGAAAGCATCAAAATGATGGGTTTTCGCCAGATCCGCGAACTGTTGCCGGACGTCGGCCTGGTGGCCCTGAGCTCGATCAGCGAGGCCTTGCCGCTGGTCGTGCTCGAGGCCTTTGCCGCGGGCGTGCCGGTCGTGACCACCGACGTCGGTTCCTGCCGGCAACTGGTCGAGGGGCTCGATGGCGACGACAGGGCGCTGGGCGCCGCCGGCAAGGTGGTGCAGATCGCCGATCCGGAGAAATTTGCCCAGGCGGTGCTGGCGCTGCTCGGCGACGAAGACGCGTGGCGAGCCGCGCAGCGAGCTGGCATCGCGCGCGTCGAGCGTTACTATACGCACACGCTGATGGAAGACAGCTACCGGTCGCTGTATCGCAAGCTGATCGCGGACAGTGCCGGGCAACAATCCTCGGAGACGCAATAATGGCCGGTATCGGTTTCGAGCTGCGTAAGATACTCAAGCGCGATAGCCTGACCGGTACGCTGACCGCTTACGGCTACGCCGGCATCATCAGCGCCGGGCCCCTGGTGCTATCGATTCTGGGCATGCTGCTCATCGGCCTGCTCAGCCTGTCGACGGTGGAGCCGCCGGTGCGGATCGTGCAGTTCCAGATTTCCGTCACCTACCTGATGGCCGTCAGCCTGATCGTCACCGGCGCATTGCAGTTGTCGTTCACGCGTTTCATTTCCGATCGCCTGTTCGAACGGCGACCCGATCGCGTGCTGCCGAACTACAACGCTGTGGCGCTCGTCACGACCGTGATCACCGGCTTGTCGGGCCTGATCCTCGCCTTGACGGCATTTCGACACGAATCGACGCTTTACCGCCTGCTGATGCTGGCCGGGTTTGTGATCATCAGCAATATCTGGATCGGTGTGATTTTCCTTACCAGCGTCAAGCAATATCGGGCTGTTCTGGCGATTTTCTTCGTCGGCTATCTTGCCACGGTGATTTTTGCCGTCGCGCTCAACCGCTATGGCCTGAATGGTTTGATGGGCGGTTTTGTGATTGGCCACTTGATCCTGCTGGTCGGCCTGACCAGCCTGATCCATCGCAACTACCGCTCCGACGACTACATTGCGTGGGAAGTTTTCGACCGACGCTTTGCCTATCCGAGCCTGATGTTCGTTGGCGTGTTGTTCAATCTGGGCGTGTGGCTGGACAAATTCATGTTCTGGTTTTCTCCGGCGACCGGGCATGTGGTGATCGGCCCGTTGCGTGCATCACTCATTTACGACTTGCCGGTCTTTATCTCGTATCTTTGCGTGATTCCCGGCATGGCTGTGTTTTTGCTGCGTATCGAGACCGATTTCGTCGACTACTACGATGCCTATTACGACGCCATCCGCAGCGGCGGTACGCTGAAGTACATCCAGGACATGCGTGACATGATGGTGCGCAGCGTGCGCACCGGCCTGTATGAAATCCTCAAAATCCAGGCATTGGTCACCTTGCTGATCTTTGCGTTCGGCGACAAACTGCTTCGCCTGCTTGGCATCTCGACGCTTTACCTGCCGCTATTGCACATCGATGTGATCTCGGCGAGCCTGCAAGTGCTGTTCCTGGGCGCGCTCAACATCTTCTTCTACCTCGACCGGCGTCGCGTGGTGCTGGGGCTCACAGCCACCTTCGTGGTGCTTAGCGGCCTGTTTACCTGGATCACCCTGGAGGCGGGGCCGAACACCTACGGTTATGGCTATGCCGGTGCGCTTCTGGTGGTGATGCTGCTGTCGGTGGACATGCTCGACCGGCGCTTCGCCTCGCTCGAGTATGACACCTATATGCTGCAGAAAGATGCGTGAGCCACGGCCGGCGGCTGCGCCGCCTTTCAGTGCCGGTCGCGCCGCGCGCCGGGCCCGGGCCGGATGGCGACCCTTGCTGGCCGGGCTGATGGCGTCGCTTTGCCTGGGCAAGGCGATTGCGGCACCCGCGCCATTGCCCTGGAGCATTGCTTTCTACTACGGGGATTCGCCCCCGCTGGCGCAACTGGCGGAATTCGACCTCGCCGTGATCGAGCCCGACAGCGGATTCGATCCCACCGCATTCCCGGCCCTGCCGACGCAATGGTTTGCGTATGTCAGCGTGGGCGAAGTCGATCCATCGCGCAGTTACTATGCGCAGATTCCCAAGCGCTGGCTGATCGGCCGCAATGGCGAGTGGCATGCAAGCGTCGTTGACCCGGCCGCGCCCGGCTGGCCCGCGTTTTTCGTCGCGCATGTGATCGATCCGCTGTGGAAGCAGGGTTATCGCGGCTTTTTCCTGGATACGCTGGATTCCTATCAACTGGTGGCCAAAACCGACGTGCAGCGCGAGCGTGACCGCGCCGGCCTGGTGGCGCTCATCGAGGCGATCCATCGACGCTACCCGACGGCCAGGCTGATCCTCAATCGCGGCTTCGAGCTGTTGCCCGAGGTACACGACGCCGTTTTCGCCGTGGCATTCGAATCGCTGTACCAAGGTTGGAGCGAAGCGGCTGGCCGATACGTCGAAGTCCCGCAAGACGACCGCCAATGGCTGCTCGGCCAGGCCGACCTGATCAGGCAGCGTTATGGTTTGCCAGTGATCTCGATCGATTACTGCGCACCTGCCGACGCCGAATGCGCGAGCCGCACGGTGGCGCGCATCAAAGCGTTGGGTATTGTGCCGTACGTCGGCGATGGCCACCTGCAGACGGTCAACCCGGCATCGGCGAATTAGCGCCCGCCATCCTCTGTCATCATTAAATTCCGAATGGGTCTTGCATGAATACCGCCTCCAAACGCACCATTCTCGTGACCGGTGGCGCCGGCTATATCGGCTCGCACACCTGCGTCGAGTTACTGTCCCGGGGCGATCGCGTCGTGGTGCTGGACAACCTGGCCAACAGCTGCGCCGAATCGATCGAGCGGGTGCGCCGGATCACCGGCCACGAGATCGAACTGATCGTGGCCGACGCATGCTCGGCCGAGGCCATGCAACGGGTCTTCGACACCTATCCGATCGACGCGGCGATTCATTTTGCCGCGCTCAAATCGCTGGGCGAGTCGATCAGCCAGCCGCTGGCCTACTACCGCAACAACCTCGACAGTCTGCTGACACTGGTCGATACCATGAGTCGCCGCAACGTCAAGACCCTGGTCTTCAGTTCGTCAGCAGCGGTGTATGGCATTCCCGCCTCGGTGCCGGTCGACGAGTCGTTTCCGCTGCAGGCAGGCACGCCTTACGGGCGCACCAAATTGATGGGCGAACAGATTCTGTCCGATCTGGCCGCAGCCGACCCGCAATGGCGTATCGGCATGCTGCGCTACTTCAATCCGGTCGGGGCGCACCAGAGCGGTTTGATCGGCGAGGACTCGTCCGACGCGCCGAGCAATCTGATGCCCTATGTCGCGCAGGTCGCGGCCGGCAAACAACCGATTTTGAGGGTTTTCGGGGGCGACTACGACACCATCGACGGCACTGGCGTGCGTGACTATATCCACGTCGTGGATCTGGCGCGCGGGCACCTTGCCGCACTGGACACGCTGTTTGGGCAGCCCGGCGGATTCACCGTCAATCTGGGCACCGGGCGCGGCTACAGTGTGTTGCAGATGATCGAAGCCTTCGAGCAGGCCAGCGGGCGCAAGATCCCCTACGAAATCGTCGCGCGTCGCGCGGGCGACGTCGGCGCCTGTTACGCCGATGCGTCCGCGGCAGCACGTCAACTGGGCTGGCGCGCCACACTCGGGATCGAGCGCATGTGCGCCGACCAGTGGCGTTGGCAATCGCAAAACCCCGATGGCTTTGGCCGGCGCAAGCCCCCGACGGCAACCTGAGCGCTGGGCAGCGTGTTGAAAAGCGACTGTGCGCGCCCGACCCTGGGTCGGGCAGTGCTCGGCATCCTCAGCTATACCGGGTACGATCGCGCTCCTGCGAGCGGGTCTGCCGCGATTCAAACCCGCTCGCTACGTCTTTCGACAACCCGTTAGCTCGGCAACTCGTTGCCTTTGGTCTCCGGCGCGAGCGGGATGATCAGCAGGCCCAGCACGAACACGATGGCTGTGAGCGCTACCGGCACGCCGAGCGTCTTCATGTGCAGCACCATCGCGCCGAGCGCGAAGTTCACGCCGGCGCCGATAAAGCGGCCCGCCGACGTGCAGAAGGCGAATGCGGTGGCGCGCACGCGCGTCTCGAACTGTTCGGGTAACCACAGGCTGAACAGCGCGAAATTGCCGCCGAAAAAGCCGAGCACGAACAACAGCGCGATGAATGGCACCAGCCCGTTGGGCAGGTAGAAAGCCCAGCCGAAGCTCACCGCGATTGAGACGGCCATGCCGAGGAAGTACACCGCGAGCGTCTTGCGCCGGCCGATTTTCTCGGCCATGGGAGGCAGGGCCAGACAACCCAGAATCGTGCCGATCGACAGGATAGCGGTGGCAATCGAGGCGGTCTTCACCGCGTCGACCTTGGCCATGCCCGCCTTCAGCGCAAGGTGGATCACGGCGGCCGGCTCGTACACAGCGCCAGCCCACAGGCCGATGATGGCCACCGTCAGCAAGGCCGCGGCCACCAGGGTGCGCCTGGCATAACGCGCACTGAAAATTTCGCGCAGCGGCCTCGTATGCTGGACCACGGCCGTCTTTTCCGCACGCTCCCATTTGTCGGTTTCCTTCACGCGCAGCAGCACGAGGATCGACACCACGACCGGCACCGCGCCGGTGAGGAACATTGCGCGCCAGCCGAAGTGCGCACCGACCGTGTAATTGAGCGCGGCGGCCAGGAAAAAGCCCGCGTAGTAGCCGGTCTGCAGATAGCCGGCGCCCATCTTGCGACGGTCCTCCGGCCAGGCCTCGGCCACGTAAGTGCCGGCCAGCGCCCACTCGCCGCCGATGCCGATGCCCGCGATCAGGCGATAGATCGCCAGCGACCAGACCGACTGCGCGGTGGCGGCCAGTCCGGTGAAAATGGCAAAAATGAAAATCGTCGCGGCGAGCACGCGAGTGCGCCCGAATCGATCGGCGATGGGCCCCCAGATGAACGACAGCCCCCAGCCGACCAGAAACAACGCGAACAGAATCGAGCCGGCCAGGCCGATATTGCCGGGCGTGGCGGCATAGCCGGACTTGGGCAGCAATTCGGTCAGCGCCGGCGCGAGCACCAGCGCGTAGATGAACGAATCCATGCCGTCCAGTGTCCAGCCCGCCCAGGCGCCCCAAAAGCCGGCGATTTGCGAACGATTGAGCGGCGTGCGCTGCTTGCGCGCCCCGCTGCCGGCCATCGTGTTATCCAACATCTCCATAGACTCCTCCAGATTGAGCTTGTAACCGGCCGTCTCGCCGGGGTCGTACCTTCTACTCTGAGTTGTTTTTTTGCGCAAGAACCTCTTGCCGGGTTGAACTGCGTGGTCTCGAACGTGTTGCGATGATCTCCTAAGCATTGAAATAGCGTGCGGCCGGTGGGCGCCGCACAGGTCAGTTTGCGACGGACTCCCGGTCGCTCAGCCACACCAGATCGTCGAGCCGATGCTCGTCGGCGCTGACCGCATTCCATTGGCTACAGGCGCCTGCAGCCAGCCGCGTCAGGACGCTGCCGCCGGGCATCTCGATGGCCAGGCGGGCGCCACGTTCGCGAGCCACCTCCATGGTGTCGCGCCACCGCACGGGACGGGCCATGTTGTGGGCGAGATCGGCAGCAATCAGATCGCCGCGCCACAACGGGCGAGCAATAGTGCTGCTCAGATAGACGCAGTGCGGGGCGTGCGTGGGCACGCTGGCGAACGCGCGAGCGAGTTCAGCCGCCGGCTCGGCCAGCAGCGGGCAGTGCGACGGCACCGCCACCTGCAGCATTTCGCAGCGGCGTGCGCCATGCTCGCGCGCCAGCACGTCGATCCGCTGCAGCGCGGCCTGCGCGCCGGCCACGACCAGTTGAGTCAGATCGTTGAGATTGGCCAGAAACAGCGGCGTGGCCGGTGTATTGACGAGATCGATCAGCGGCTGCAAATCGGGTTGGGTCAGGCCGATGATCGCCAGCATGCCGTAGCCATGCGGATAGGCGGTCTCCATCAGGCGGCCGCGCAGTTCGACGAGCCGCACCGCGTCGCCGAAGTCGAGGGCGCCGGCTGCCACCGCCGCTGGATAGGCGCCGATCGACAGGCCCGCCACCATCTCGGGCGGTCGGGTCAAGTGAGCAAGCAGGCGGGCGAAGGCCACGCCGGCGATCAACAGGCAGAGCTGCACGGCAACGGTCGAGCGCAGCGCCGCGGCGTCGTCGAGCGAGCGCGCATCGCGACCCAGGACCGTGCTGGCCTCATCGAGCGTGGCGGCGATCAAGGGATGCGCAGGCAGGGCGTGTAGCATGCCGGCACGCTGCGCGCCCTGACCGGGAAAGGTCAATACGGTACTCATAGGCCGGATAAGCACGGTTGAGCCGACGCGATCGCGGCCCATGGATCGCCGGACAACACGGGTCCGCGGTCGGTTTTGAGCAGCACCGCGCCGCGCGCGGCGGCCCACTCGGCCAGCGCAAAGGCGCCATGTCCGGTGTCGGCCTGAACGTCGATGCGTGCCGCCGCCTCGGAACATCCCGTCAACCCGGCCAGCGCGCGCAATAGTTCGGCTGCTTCGCAGGCGGACATCGCGCGGGGCAGACGCAGCAACAGATCGAGATCGCTGTCCTGGCGCAGCACCGGCAGGCCGCTGGCCAAGCTGAAACCGACACTGCCGGTGATGCCCCACGCCAGGCCGCGCTCGTCGAGCATCGGCGCGCTCAGGTCCAGCATGCGCAGGCATGGCAACACGTTGCGTTGCGGATGCGCTTGCCAGGCGCGCGAACTGGCCAGCGCCTCGGGTCTCACGCGACGCGTTACTTCGCGCGCGTCGATCCAGGCGGCGTGACGCTCGCCGCGGGTGCGGCCGCGCAGGCCCACCGGGATACGTGTGGGCAGCTCGCGCGGGGCACGCCGCACGACGGCGGGCGCGTTGCCTAACCATTGTCCCGAAGCCCACCGCGGCAGCAAGTCGCGCGATTCATACGCACCGGGCGATGCAACCCACAGGAGGTCGTGCGGCATGAAGCCGCCCGCGATTTCAGCGCTCGCGCGGGATGGATTCGTGGCCTGCCTGCGCGGGGCGCCGGGTGCCATGGGGCCGCGCATCGCCGTCACCATTGTTCGCGCAGCAAGGCCTTCACCCGGCAGGTGGCGGCGCGGTGCGGTCCGGCCAGCGCCACGCCGGGGCGGCGGTCCGGCTCGGCGCGGATGTCGCGCACGGCCGCTTCCAGCGCCTCGCGCACCAGTGCCACGTCGGCCGGCGCCGGCGCGTCGGCCTGGCGCACTTTGAGCAAGCGCCATAACAGGCCCAGCGACGCATAGTTGCCGATGTCATAGGCCATCGGCGGGACTTGCGCGGTCAGCGCCTCGAGCGCCTCGACCGTGCGCAGCGTGATGCGCGCAGCCGAGGCCTTGCCCATCGCGTGCACCATCACCTGCGGGTCGTCGAGCGCAATCAGCCGGTTGGCCTGGTAGCCATGTGCCAGGAAGGCGCCCGACATGGCCCGCCCCACCAGTAGCGCGATGACCGGATGGCCAAGCTCGCGCGCGCTCGCATACGCATCGACGGCGCCGGCCAGCGCCTGGTGAATGCCCAATGCCTCCTCGTTGCGGCCATAGGCCTGGCTGGCGACATCGACTACCGCCACCACCGGTCGCTTGTGAGTGCTGCGCACGTCGGCGCGGACCATCTCGCGCACCGCGCGGGCGATGTCCCAGGCTTCGCGCAACCCGACTTCGCCGTGGCGGGCGCGGGGAAACAGATTATCGGGGTCGGGCACCACGGCGATATAGCGCGCCGGGGAGCCGGCCAGGGTGGCGTCGACCACCTGAACCGAGGCGGCATAGCCGGCCTGCGGCCTGGCCGTCCCGGTCAGCGCAGCCAGCCAGATACGCCCACGCTGCGTGAGTTCGGAGGGTTTGGAGGATGTCATGCGGCGAATCTCCTGCCATAAATCGTGGCCACCTGTTCCGGCGTGACGGCCGCGCCCGGATCGACATGCGCGAGACTGTCCTGAAACTGCCCGACGCGCTCGCTGCGGCATAGCGGCGGGGCGCCACGCGCGAAACAGGCGATGGCGGCCTCGCGCACCTGCGTCGCGTCGTCCTCCACCAGCCGGTCGGCCAGCCCGCTGCGGTAGCGCTGCTCGCCGCCGGTCAGGCGCCAGATCATCGGTTTGTCGCGCGAATCGAATTCGGCAATGCCGGCTTCCTGCTCGATCACCGCCGGACCATTGAGCCCGAGGCGTGCCTCGCGCGTGACGATCAGCTCGCTGCACAGGGCCGCCGCAATCGACATGCCGCCGTAGCAGCCGACCGTGCCGGCGATGATGCCCACCACCGGGCGGTGGCGCCGCAGTGCGACGATCGCGGCCTGAATCTCGGCGATCGCGGCCAGGCCGAGATTGGCTTCCTGCAGGCGCACGCCGCCGGTCTCGAACAAAATGAGCGCGCCCGTCGGCGTGCCGTTGCGATTGTCCTCGAGCGCCAGCGCCAGGCAGCCAGCGATTTTCGCGCCGGCGATTTCGCCCATGCTGCCGCCCTGGAATGCGCCCTCGATCGCGAGCACGACAGTCGGCCGCTGCGCCAGCAATCCTTTGGCCGCGACCACGCCGTCGTCGGCCTGCGCGGTAATGCCCTGCTGCATGAGCCATGGCGAATACAGGCGCTCGAACGGGCCGGCCAGTTCGCGCAACGACCCCGGATCGAGCAGTGCGTTGGCCCGCTCGCGCGCGCTCAATTCGATAAAGCTCTTTCTGTTCAGAATGTCTTGCGCGTTCATTGGCGGGCTCCGGTATCGTCGGCGGCAATCATGTCGAGGACCTGGCCCACGCGCATGCGCACCACGCCGGGCGTGGCGCCAAAATCATTGATTTCCAGGCGCGCGGCGGGCAACGTGCCGGCGCCGAAAATGCGTTCGAGCACGGCCCCCCAGACGCGGGCCATACCATCGACCGAGGTCGTCACGCGTACGGTGGTGCGAGCGTCGTCGGCCGGCTCGAGCAGCACTTCGAGATCGCCCGAGGCGACCACGCCGACGAGCGCGCGGCTGCGCGCACGCGTGCCGGCGGGGTAATCGAAGGTCAAGGTTTCCATGATGAACTACGCCTCAGAGGCAGCGTGCGCCGTGCGCAGCCGCCGATCCAGAAAGAGGGCGGCGGCCAGCAGATCGGCCGCCCCGCCCGGAGACACGCGCAGGCCCAGCAGCCGACGCGCCAGCGCCGCGAGCGCGCGCCGTCCGGGCAGCGTGGCTGCCCCGCCGGCGTCGAGCACGGCCCGTGCCCCTGCCTGCGTGGCCGCCAATGCGTCGGGGCCGCCCCGGGCGAGCACGCAGGTGTCGTCCAGGCTCGCCATCACCGCCAGCAGCGCATTCAGGCGCGCCGCGTTTTCATGATCGCCGCGCGCACGCGCTTGCCACAGGGCCGGCAAGGCGGCATGCACGACATGCGGGAAGCCGGCCTGCGCCTGCGCACGCGCGCCGCCCACGCCATAAGCCAGGCAAGCGTGCTCGCCCTTGTGGCCGGTCGACGCCGGCGCGTGCCGGTCGGTGAGGCGGGCGAGTGCGCCGGCACGCTCGGCAATGATCCCGGGGGCGCGCTCGCGGGGGCGTTGTGCGGCGGCCGACACCAGCAGGCCGAGGGCCCAGATCGCGCCGCGATGGGTGTTGACGCCGTCGGTGGCGTGCAGCATCGCCGCTTCGGCACGCCGGCCGAGTGCGCCCACCTGCTCGCGCAGCATGCTGCCCAGCGGCGCCTGCCAACTGGCCAGCGCCATGGCGTGAAATGAAGGCAGCAGCGCGCAGGCCGAGCGGCACATCAACGGCCAGCTCAGATCATCGTGCGCGCCGCAGCCGCGCAGGTCCACCAGGCCGGGTTTCGGCGTCAGCATTACCTCGTCGAGCAGTGCCGTCACCGCCTCGCGCGCCAGCCGGGCCGCGCTCCGGTGAGCGGCGGGCGATGCCGCGGGCGTGGAGGCGAGGGCCGCGGGCGCGTGTCGGCAGGTTGTGCGGGTCTGCATCACCAGCTCCTGAAGCGGACCGGCGGCTCGTACAGCCCGTCGGACCACTCGACCAGATCGGCCATGCTCTTGGCCGCCAGCAGAGAGCGGGTGGCGGCGCGCCGGTCGACGCCGAGATCTTCGGGCAGGGCCACCAGCCCGTCGCGGCGCAGTCTGGCGCGCACGGCAGCGTCCGAGCGCAGGCCAATCGGCGTGACGCCCGAGACCGCCGCGATCATCTGCTTGCGCTCTTCCAGCGAGCGGGCCTTGTAGAGATAAGCAATCCCTTCCTCGGTAAGCACGTGCGTCACATCGTCCCCGTAGATCATCACCGGCGCCAGCGGCATGCCGGCCGCGCGGCCGACCTCGACCGCATCGAGTGACTCCACCACCGACGGCCGGCCCGAACCCTGGAAGGTTTCGACCATCTGCACCACCAGCTTGCGGCCGCGCTCGAGCGGATCGTCGGTCTGCAGCAGATCGAGCCAGGCCGGACTGGCGTGGCGGCGGCCATGCGGATCATGCCCCATGTTCGGCGCGCCGCCGAAACCGGTCAGGCGACCGTGTGTGACAGTCGATGAATTGCCCAGGCCATCCATCTGCAGCGTCGAGCCAATAAACAGATCGACCGCGTACTGGCCGGCCAGTTGGCAAAAGGCGCGGTTCGAGCGCAGCGATCCGTCGCGGCCGGTGAAGAAAATATCGGGACGCGCGGCGATATACGATTCCATGCCGAGTTCGCCACCGAAGCAATGCACGCTCTTGACCCAGCCCGATTCGATCGCCGGAATCAACGTCGGATGCGGATTGAGCGTCCAGTATTGGCAGATTTTTCCCTTGAGGCCGAGTTGCTCGCCGTAGGTCGGCAAAATCAGCTCGATTGCCGCGGTGTTGAAGCCGATCCCATGATTGAGCGACTGCACCTGATGGCGCTCGTAGACGCCGCGGATCGCCATCATCGCCATGAGCACATGCATTGGCTTGATCAGGCGTGGATCGCGCGTGAACAGCGGTTCGATGAAAAACGGCCGATCGGCCTGCACCACGAAGTCGACCCACGAGCCGGGAATGTCGACGCGGGGCAGCTCGCCCGGGTCGTCGACGATCTGGTTGACCTGGGCAATCACGATGCCGTCTCGAAAGGCAGCCGCCTCGACCAGCGCCGGCGTGTCTTCGGTGCTTGGGCCGGTGTAGAGATTGCCATGGCGGTCGGCCTGGTAGCCGGCCACCAGCACGACGTTGGGCGTCAGATCAACGTATAGCCGCGCGTACAGCTCGATGTAGGTGTGGATCGCGCCGACTTCGAGGATGCCGTCCTGCAAAAATTGAGAGATGCGCAGGCTTTGCGTGCCCGCATAGGCGAAGTCGAGCTTGCGGGCAATGCCGCGCTCGAACAGATCCAGGTGCTCGGGCCGGCTCACGCTCGGTATGATCAGATGCAGGTCGTGCAGCACGCCGGGGTCGGCCTGCGCCAGCGAGCGCGACAGGAAATCCGCCTGTTTCTGGTTATTGCCTTCGAGCACCACGCGATCGCCCGGCATGATCAAGCGCTCGAGCGCCGCGACGATGTGCTCCCGGGGCAGCAGCACGCCATCGGCCAGCGAACGAACCTGGTCCAGGCGTCGTGCTTTTTCCGCGCGGCGCGTGGCCCAGCGATTAGCAGCAGGTGAATGAACGGTCATGCGCTTTCTCTCACAGAATATGCATTCACTTTAGGGCGGCAGACAACGCGTATCAATCAAGCCAAGCGTAAATACATTACTATTAAGTTAAATATTCGAAATACCGAGAGGCTCCCCAATGGCGATCGACGAAGCGGTCACGCTCAAGAAGCTGGAAGTTTTTTTGGCATTCATGCGCATGGGCAATATGGCCCGCGTCTCCGAGCGGCTGTCGCAGAGCGTGGTGAGCGTGCATCGCGCGCTGCACTCGCTGGAGGAGGGCGTGGGTTGCCCGCTGTTCAAGCTCGACGGGCGCAAGCTGATTCCGCTGCAAACCGCCTACACGCTGGCTGAATACGCCGAGCGGGTAGTGCGCGAATGCGAGGAAGGACTGCGCCGCACACGCGAGACCGCGGGCTTTGCTTCGCCGCGACTGAAAATCGGCTCGCTGTATTCGCTCACCGTTGGCACCATTCCCGAATTGCTCATCAAGCTCAAGGTGCGCAAATCGGGGCTGGACGTCGACCTGACGCTTGGCTCGAATCGCCTGTTGCTGGAGTTGCTCTCGCAGGGGCGGCTCGACGCGATCGTGATTGCATTGCGGGAGGAATATCCGGACGATTCACTGCTGTCGGTGCCGCTGTTCGACGACGACATCTTTTTCGCGGCGCCGGAAGGATCGCCCTACGCGCACGACAGCGAAATCGACCTGGCGCGCTTGCGCGACGAAAAATTCGTCGCGCTCGACGATGAATACGCCACTGCGTCGAATTTCAGCCATGCGTTCCAGATCGCCGGCTACGAGCCGCAACTGGCGATGCGCGTCGGCGATATTTTTTCGCTCGTCAACCTGGTCAGCGGCAGTGTCGGATATAGCCTGCTGCCGGGGCGCGTGCTGCCGTTCAGCCCGCGCATCCAATTGATTCCGCTGGCGGAGAAATACCGCACGCGTCAGACCATCGCCCTGATGCTCCCGAAAAAGCGCGAGCGCGATCCGAATTTGCTGGCGCTGGCCGCCGAATGCCGCATGCTGGGTGCGGCGCGCGCGTAGGCGGCGCGCCGGCCGGAATTTTCGCGGATGGCGCACCCCGCGCGCCGCCTTATGGGGCAAAATCCCATTCGTGACTCCCAGCGCACTCTCACGCGCCGGCGCATCCGGGCTCAAAGGGCAGGGGGCGCGGCGCCGATTCTTCCTGGAAGCGTATTGCCCGATGTTAAATCCTGTCAGCATTCTCGCGGTGACCATTCTGTCGAGCCTGATGAGCATGGCGGTGCTCGCTTCGTTGCGCCCGGCCGGCATTGCGGGTCTGCCCCGATGGATCAGCGCAAATGCGCTGGCTGTGTTTTCCCTGGTTCTGTTCGCGTGGCAGGGGCGCGGCCCGGCGTTTTTGACGATCATCGTCGCCAATGGCGTGATGGCCGCGGCGGTGCTGCTGATCCTGCAGGGAGCGCGGCAGTGCTTCGGGCGGCGTGTCCATTACCCGGCGGAATATGGCGCGCTGATCGCAGCGGTCGCGGGGGTGACGTATTGGTACGCGGCGGTGCCCAGCATCAACGCGCGCATTGCCGTTGTCTCGGCATTTCACGCTTACGTATACGCCGCGCTGGGGTGGCTCGCCTATCGGGCGCGGCCGGCCAGGTACAGCTACCGGTTCGTCGCGGTGGTCGGCGCGCTCGGCAGCGTCGGGCACGTGGCGCGCGGCGCGACCTATCTGTTCGGCGCGGTCGGCCAGAACGCTTTGCTGCAGGTCTCGCCCGTCAATATCGCCTTTCTGGGACTGGGCATTCTGGCGCTGCCTTGCCTGTCGATCGGCATGGTCATGCTGGCCCACGACCGGCTCGTCAAGCGACTCGAGCGGCTGGCCAACGTCGATGAGCTGACCAGCGTGCTGTCGCGGCGCGCTTTCCTCGCACAGGCCGAAGCCTTGGCACGGACCGCCCGGCGGCGCGGCATGCGCCTGTTCCTGGCCATTATCGACCTCGATCACTTCAAGGCCATCAACGACGATTACGGCCACGGTTGCGGCGACTGCGTGCTGGCGCATTTTGCTGCGCTGGTGTCGCAGGAAATCCAGTCGCGCGACATTTTCGGGCGGCTCGGCGGCGAAGAGTTTGCGTTGTGCTTTTCGGCTGCCACACACGACCAGGCGCTGGCGCTGGTCGACGGCCTGCGCCGCAAGGTGGCCGCATCGACCTGCCAGACGCCGGCTGGCGTGGTGGCGTGCACCTTCAGTGTGGGGGTCGATGAATATCTTGTCGACGAATCGGTATCGGCGCCCATGGCGCGCGCCGACGCCGCGCTCTATACAGCCAAGGCGTTGGGGCGCAACCGCGCGGTGGCCGCGTGGACTGTCGCGCTCAGGGAGGACGCGCCATCGCCCGGCGATGGCCGACAGTGGCGCGCGCTGGGCGGGTACGACTCGCCGGCGTAAGGTGTGCGCCGGGCGCGCGCCCGGTGTATCGGATCTTCGATCAATCCTTCAGTTTTCTTACGCCCAGAATCTCGAGCAGCACTCTCTCATAGGCCGGTTCGGTACCGCCGACTTTCATGCGCCGCATGAAATATTTCTCGAAACCGATCTTTGCCAAATGCACCCATTTGCCTTCGCTGGACCAATTGAGATTGCGCGGCGGCAGTTGCGGCAGCGCCACGAAGGCAATGCCGCGGTCGCCGAAATCGGCCAGGCAAATGGCGTTCCAGGTCGCGCGCGTGGATGGTTCCTGGCCGTCGAGCGCGGCGCGGATGTTGGCGGCGGCGGCACTGACCATCGATTCGATCATGAAGCCGGTCTTGGGCACGCCAGTCGGCACGGGGGTGGCCTCGAGCGGGGCAATCGCCACGCACACGCCGACCCCGTAGATGTTGGAATACGTCGGGTTGCGCTGGAATTCGTCGATGATCACAAAACCGCGCGGGTTGACCAGCTTGTCGATGCCGATCAATGCGTCGACCCCCTTGAACGCCGGCAGCATCATGCAATATTTGAACGGCAGTTCGTGCGTGCGGCGTTCGTGCCCGAGGTCGTCGTACTCGGTGACGAACATCTTGCCGGCTTCGATGCGCGTGGTCTTGGCGTTGCAGATCCACTTGATGTCGTGCTCGCGCATGGTCGACTCGAGCATGCCCTTGGAATCGCCCACGCCGCCCAGGCCCAGGTGGCCCACATAGGGTTCGGACGTGACGAAGGTCATCGGCGCACGATCGCGGATCTTGCGCCGGCGCAGATCGGTGTCCATGATCATCGCGTACTCGTAGGCCGGCCCGAAACACGAGGCGCCCTGGACTGCGCCGACCACGATCGGGCCGGGCGCGGCGACGAATTGTTCCCACGTCTGGGCGGCCGTCTCGGCGTGGTCGATGTGGCAGATCGACTGCGAATGCGCGGTTGGTCCAAGGCCCTCGATTTCGTCGAAAGCCAGTTTTGGGCCGGTGGCGATTACCAGATAGTCGTAGGTCACGAATTCACCGTTGCCCAACTCGACCTGATTGCGCTCCGGATGAATTCGCCTGGCGCCACCGGTCTGCAGCCCTATGCCTTTCTTCGCCAGCGCCGGCTGCAACTCGACGTCGACATCCTTGCGTGTGCGCCACTTGACCGCGACCCATGGGTTGGACGGCACGAAATGGAAATGCGTGTCCTCCGAGACGACGGTCACGACGTCCTCGGGGCGGGCAGCCTTGCGCATCGCGTAGGCCATCGACAAGCCGCCGATTCCGGCGCCGACAATCACAATGTGAGACATGATTTCTCCTAGCGCGCGCCACACGGAGCGCAAAACACCAAATCCCGCCGGCAGCGCCGCGAGGCGTTGCCGGCCCTACCGGGCTGCCGGGCATCAATGCAACAAAGCGTTGATTTGCGCCATCTCCCGGTCATCCAGATCGCCAGCGGCGGCGCTCAGGCGCAAGCGATCCATGGCTACCTGATAGCGCGCCGCGGCGAGATCTCGCTGCGCGTTGGACAGGGCCGAGCGCGCGTTGAGAACGTCGATCGACGGCCGGTCGCCGGCCTCGAAGCCTGTCTGGTTGGCATCGAGCTGCAGACGCGCCGAATGGACCGCCTGCGTAAGCGCCGTGACTCGCACCTGCGCGCTGCGCAGGCCCAGATAGGCTTGGCGAATCTGGCGCGCCACGCGCACGCGCGCGGCATCCTGATCCATCTCGGCCTTGTTCAGCAGTGCGAGGCTTTCGTCGCGTTTGGCGCTGCGCATGCCGCCCGAATAAATCGGGATGGTCACCATAATGCCGACCACCGCGCTGTTGCTGTGCATGCCGCCAGCTCCCCCATAACCAGCACCGTTGACGCGCTGGCCCAGGTAGGAAGCGAACGCATCGACGCTGGTGCCGCCGTCGGCGCGGTAGCGGGTCGATTCAGCCTGTGCGGCGCTTACGCCGAGGCTGCTCAGGCGAATCAGCGGACTCGTCTGCAAGGCGCGTTTTTGCCAATCGGCGAAATCGCCGGCCTGGATGGCTGCGAGTCCCGCCGAATCGGTCAGGGGCTGCAGTGCCGTGTCCGGCTGGCCTGTCAGGTCGCGCAGTGCCGCGCGTTTGAGATCGAGCTCGGTTTGCGCCTCGATCATCTGCGCGCCGGCCAGATCGGCGCGCGCCTGCGCGTCGCTGGCGTCGGTGATGGCGGCGTCGCCTGCTTCGAAACGGGCCTGGGCGATCGCGTGAGCACGCACCGCGGTGTCGTGCTCGGCCTCGAGCGCAGCGAGGTTGTCCTGCGCGAGCAGCACGTCGAAGTATGCCTGCGCCACTTGCAGCAATAACGTTTGACGTGCCAGCTGCAGCGACACCTCGCCGGCGTCGGCGGCCGCATTCATTTGTTGCGCGGTCGCCGTTTTTGCCGAGCTGTACAGATTTTCCTTGATGGTGAGCGCCCAGTTGGCGTCCGATGCACCGGCCGAACTGGTATCGAAGCCGATCCCCTCATTGCTGCCGAAGCCGGGCCCCGAGAAGCGCGCTGCGCTGGTCTGCTGGTTGATATCGCCATAACCGATACCGGCGGTGGCCGAGATCTGCGGCAGGTATCCTGCCTGACCTTGCCGGCGCTTGGTCGCATCGGCCTGGCTTTGCGCGACAGCGGACGCGTATACCGGATCGTGCGCGAGCGCCGCGCGCGCCGCGCCAAGCAGGTCGGTCTGCGCATAGGCGAAGGTGGCGCACAAGCCGAGCAGCGCGGCGCACCAGCGCCGGGTCGGGGTCATGATGGTCGTTCCTGAAGCGCGCGGCTTACTCGCCGCCCCGCATGCCGAGCTTGCGCATGAAGATTTCCATCGGACACCACTTGGTCAGCCCGCTTTGCAGCAGGTTCGCGCCGACGAAAGCGGTCAGCCAGAGCCAATAGGCACTGTGGTAGAACGGGCTGGCGGGTGCGCCGACGAGCAGGCTGATCAGAATCAATGTACCGGCGAAAACGCGTGTGATTTGCCATGAGGTCATGATGGCTCCTTGATGGGTGTGTCGGGTAAATGGCGACGCCGGTAGGCGCTGTAGTAGAGCAGCGGGATAACGACGAGGGTGAGCAGGGTCGAGACCAGAATGCCGAAGATCAGCGAGATCGCCAGGCCGTTGAAAATCGGGTCGTCGAGAATGAACAGCGAGCCGATCATCGCCGCCAGCGCGGTGAGCAGAATCGGCTGCGCGCGGGTGGCGGCCGAGCGCACGATGGCCTGCTTGAAGGGTATGCCTTCGGCGACCTGCAGATTGATGAAATCGACCAGCAGGATAGAGTTGCGCACGATAATGCCGGCCAGCGCGATCATGCCGATCATCGAGGTCGCCGTGAATTGCGCGCCGAGCAGGGCGTGTCCCGGCATGACGCCGATAATGGTCAGCGGGATTGGCGCCATGATGATCAGCGGCGTCAGGTACGAGCCGAATTCGGCTACCACCAGCAAATAGATCAGCAACAGGCCGACCGCATAGGCCACGCCCATGTCGCGGAACGTCTCATACGTGATTTGCCACTCGCCGTCCCATTTGATCGAATACGCGCGGTAGGGGTCGGCCGGCTGCCGGATAAACCACTCGCCCAGCTTGCCGCCGCCGGGCACGCTCAAGTTCGCCAGCCGGCTGCGCATCTCGAACATGCCGTAAAGCGGGCTGTCGACCTTGCCGGCCATGTCACCCACGACGTAGACCACCGGCAAAAGATCCTTGTGATAAATCGGCTGCTCGACGGTGTCGTCTCGCACCCGCAGTAGTTCGGACAGCGGCACGAGCTGCCCTTGCGCGCCTCGCGCGCCCAGGGCGAGCAGCGCGGCGTCGTCGCCCGTGAGGCGGGCCGGCAGCGCCAGGCGCACTGCGCTCGGATATTTGCTGCCGTCGTGCAGGTAGGTGACGTCTTCGCCGCTGAGGCCGGCACGCAGCGTCCGTGCCACGTCCTGTTGCGAGATGCCGAGCAGGCCGGCCTTGCGGCGGTCGAGCTCGAAGGTGCGCTGCGGCGCCTGCGCGATCGTACTGTCATCGACGTCCACTACGCCTGGCGTGGTGTCGAACACATGCCGCACGCTCTTTGCCACGGCCATGCGCCCCTGCGCGGTCGGTCCGTAGACTTCCGCGACGATCGGCGCGAGCACGGGGGGCCCGGGCGGCACCTCGACGACCTTGATGCGCGCGCCGTATTGCCTGGCGATGGCGGTCAGCGCCGGGCGCACCGCGGTGGCGATCGCATGGCTTTGCCGATGGCGCATCGATTGATCGACCAGATTGGCCTGGATGTCGCCCACGTTGCCGCCGGCGCGCAGGTAATACTGCCTCACCAGGCCATTGAAATTGATCGGCGCGCTGAGTCCGGCATAGGCCTGATAAGTCGTCATCTCTGGCACGCTCGCCAGATAGGCGCCCATCTGATGGAGGGCCGCCGCGGTGCGTTCGAGCGGGGTGCCTGCCGGCATGTCGACCACCACCTGGAATTCCGACTTGTTGTCGAACGGCAGCATCTTCAGAATCACCAGCTTGAAGGCCGGCAGCAGTAGCGACACGACGATCGCGCAAGCCACGCCGAACCATAGCAGCCCGCGATTGCGGGTGCCGCGGGCGTCGTCGAGAAACGGCGTCAATACGCGCTCGAAAAAGGGCTCGAGCCTGGCGCGCAAGCCCGGCTTGGCAACATGCTGCGTGTGGCGCAGCCAGACGCGCGAGAGCCACGGGGTGACGACGAAGGCCACCGTCAGGGAAATTGCCATGCCCATGCTGGCGTTGATCGGAATCGGGCTCATGTAGGGCCCCATCAGCCCGGTCACGAAAGCCATCGGCAAGAGGGCGGCGATCACCGTAAGGGTGGCCAGAATGGTCGGTCCGCCGACCTCGTCGACGGCTTTCGGGATGATCGCGACGAGCGACTTGCCCGGCTCGAGCGCGCGATGCCGATGGATGTTCTCCACCACCACGATCGCGTCATCGACCAGTATGCCGATCGACAGGATCAGCGCGAACAGCGAGACGCGATTGAGCGTGAAACCCCAGGCCCATGAGGCGAACAGGGTGGCGGTCAGGGTCAGGACGACGGCCGTGCCAACCACCAGCGCCTCGCGCCAGCCCAGTGCCAGCAGCACCAGCACGACCACCGAAGTGGTGGCGAATATCAGCTTCTCGATCAGTTTGACCGCCTTGGCATTGGCCGTAGTGCCGTAGTCGCGCGCGACATCGATTTTGACGTCGGCCGGAATGACGGTGTTGCGCAGTTGCGCAACGCGTTGGAGCACCTGCCTGGCGACGCTAACGGCGTTTTCGCCAGCCTTTTTCGTGACCGCGATCGAGATCGCCGGATATTCGGCCGGGTGCGGGCCAGCTACGCCCTCCCAGACATAATGGGTTGGGGTGGGCGGGCCGTCACGCACGGTGGCCACATCCGAGACGAATACCGGCCTGCCGTCGCGCACCGCCACCATCAGAGAGCGCACGTCCTGCGCGCTCTTGAGCAGCGCTCCGGTCTCGATGTGAATGCTGCGGTTGTCCCGCACCAGATCACCGACCGACGCGCCGGCATTGGCACCGCGCAGCGCATTGCGCAAATCGTCGACCGTGACGCCGGCGGCCTGCATTCGGGCCGGGTCGAGCAGGACGTTGACGGCGCGCCGCGGGCCGCCGATAGTGGTGACTTCGCGCGTGCCGGGCACCCGCTTGAGATCCGCCTCGATCGACTGCCCGACCCGCTCCAGATCGAACGCGCCGGTATGCGGGTTCGTCGAGTACAGCGTGAGCACCACGATCGGCACGTCATCGATGCCTTTGGGCTTGATGAGCGGCGGCAACACCCCGAGGTTCTTCGGCAGCCAGTCCTGATTCGAATAGATCGTGTCGTACAGCCTGACCAGCGCATCGGTGCGCGGCACGCCGACCTCGAATTGCACCGTCAGCACCGCCAGGCCAGGCTGCGACACCGAGGTGACATGTTTGACATCCTTGATTTGCGAGAGGATCTGCTCGGCCGGACCGGCCACCATTTGTTCGACATCGCGCGCGCTCGCGCCGGGAAACGGCACCAGTACGTTGGCCATGGTGACATTGATTTGCGGCTCTTCCTCGCGCGGGGTCATCACCATCGCGAACAAGCCCAGCAGCAGCGCTACCAGCGCGAGCAGGGGAGTGATGCGATTCTCCAGGAAGAACGCCGCGATGCGGCCGGAGATGCCGAGTTTGGATGAGCTCATCGCAGGGTCGTTTCGTCAGGAGTCATTGGCGCGCTGCCGCTGTCGGATCGAGGGCAACCCGCTCGCCGGCCGATAGTCCGGCCAGAATTTCCACCTGATCGCCGTGAGTTTCACCGAGCCGCACCTGGCGCAGCGTGACCTGCCCGTCGGGGGCGACCACATAGACGGCGGTGACTTCAGTGCGGTGAACGACCGCGGCGAGCGGCACCATTAATCCCAGGCGATGCGGCCCGACCGGGAAATAGGCCCGGGCGAACATGCCAGGGCGTGCCTGGTTGGCCGCCGCGGGCAGCGGCAAACGGACCTGCACCGAATGGCTGAGCGGGTCGGCCACCGGCAGGATCTCGACCGAGGTGGCCGTCTGCCAGCGCGCGCTGGCGGGCAGATCGGGTATCTCGACGCGTACTGCCGCATCGCTTTGCACTCCTGTCAGTTGCGATTGCGGCACGGAGGCAACCGCCCGCAGAGTGTTTGGACTGTAGAGCGTGAGCAGCGGGGCACCCGGCATCGCGGTGGCGCCGAGCTCGACATTGACGCTGGCGATCGTGCCGGCGTAGGGCGCGGCGATATTATGCAACCCGGCCTGCACGAGCGCTGCGCGCACCTCGGCCTGCCTGGCCGAGGCTGCCTCGGCCGCCGCCCGGTAGCGGGCCTGCGCCCGATCGAGCGCGGCCCGGCTGACGTATTGCTTGTCGAACAACGTTCGGGTGCGCGCCAGATCGCGCCCGGCGACATCGCGCTCGGCGCTTGCCGCCGCGAATTGCGCGCGCGACGCTGCCAGTTGCTCATCGGCCGTGCGCTGGTCGATCGACAGCAGGCGCTGGCCGGCAGCAACGTGATCGCCGGCCTTCACGTACAAAGCCGTGATTCGGCCCGAGGTTTGCGCGGATATCACCGTTTGCCGGGTCGACTCGATCACCGCGTCGGCGATCCATTCGTCACGCAGCGGCTGCGCCTTGACCGTGACGGTCGCCAGCGTCGCCGCACGCACATACGATGCGGTCAGCGCGAGCAACAGCAGGAGCAGAATCTGCCGCCAGAGCAATCCATCTCGCCCCGCATGCGGCGACGCGCGTCGGTGCAGGCGCCACGCGGCTCCGAAATGACCGGGCACGTCTCGTGGATATTTCGATACCGAGTGCCATACCCGCATGTTTATCCCCGTTGGACCCGTCAAACCATTGTCAAATGGCACCATGCCGGTCGACTACCGGAATCGTGCCGCTCCCGAGGCGCGGGGTCGTCGCGTCCAGAGGCCACCAGATGATTTTGATTCTGGCCGTTTGGCGGGCTTCCACCTTGATTTTGGTCAAGCTGGGCGTGATGCGGATCCGGGGGGGCGGCGATGGCAGGCGTCAGGGATCTGCCTGCCTACGAAGTGAGCCATTGAACACCGCGCGTTGGTTTCACGCGCGGCGACAGACCTGGGAGCAACGGCGCGAGCGGTCACGCATCCGCTGTCGTGCGCCGCCGGTCATGGCTGGGCGGGCGGCGCCTTGGCGGCAGCGTCGATCAGTGCGGTCTGAGCCAGTCGACCAATGGCAGCGTCGGGGTGTTTTCCAGCGCAACGGCCTTGAGCGCGGTGGGTTGCAAGCCGAGTGCGGCGAGCATGGTCGGCGCGACCTGGGTGGTCGATACCGGATAGGTCACGAGCCGTCCGGCGTGGGCCAGGCGCGGGCTCGACAGCAGCAGGGCGACGTGTCTGTCGTCATTGCCGAAACCGCCGTGTTCCATGCGCTTGCCATCGGCAGGCTTGGTGTAGATCACGCCGGCGTGCGCCATGACGATGATGTCAGGCGTGCGGCTATCGTGCTGCGGGGAGGGAAAGCGCATTGCCAGACGCGCGCCGCTGAGCACGTCGGCAATGCCCAGGGCCGCCGCGTGAGCGCGCAGGGCTGCGGCAACCTGTGCGGTGGCCGACGCCGCGCGCAGCCAGATCAGGGCGCCGCTGTCGACGGTCAACTGCGCCAACGCACCTGGCGCGGCCGCGTCGATGACCTTGGCCAGTTCGTCGCGGTCGATTTTGTGCAGCAGGGCGGGGTTGATCGGCCCGTTGCCGTGTTTGGCCGTGACGACAATCAGCGTATCGTCGCGCAGCCCCCGTCGGCGCAGCGCCGTGACGAAGCGTCCAAGAATCCGGTCGGTGTGGTCGAGTGCCTGCGTGAGTCCGGGCGTCGGCGCGCCGTCGGCATCGCGATAGCCATAGAGCTTTTGCGCGACGTTGACGGACTGCAGGTTCAGCCCGAACATATTAGGTACCGGCGCGCGGCGGGCGCCGTCGTGCGTGAGGCCGTCGATTTCGTTGACGACCGCGCGCGCTTTCATGTCGTCGTAAGCTTCGGTACGCGCGAGTGACGCGGTGATGCCCTTGGCCGGCGCGGTTTGCCGTGCTTCGTAGTTGGCGCCGATCTCCGGCAGGAAAAGGTCGTCGACACCATGCCCGGAGGGGCCTTGTACCAGTTCGTATGCCGGGTGCTTGTCGGTCCAGGCGGTGTAGCCGCCGGCCGCTCGCACCGCTTCGAAAACGGTGTTGACACGCAAATACGCATGCGGATACACCGGCCGGCAGCCGTCGCGCGGGTCGCGCGGCAACCTGGCCGGGTCGATGGTGTCCTGCATGCCGGCAGTGGTGGCGTCGATCGCTTCGTTGTAGGGCACGGCTGCGCCGCGCTGATGGCAGTCGCCGCCGGCGGGCGAGAGGGATCGATCGTAGGTCACGTCATAGTACACGCCGGTCGCCGCCGGTGTGCCGCCCGTGATCAGGGCAAGGAGTCCCGGAAACGAATCGGCGGGACCGACTGTGCGCGCGTGGCCGTAGTCGATGCCCTGGCGCGCGAGTGCGGCCAGTGTGCTGTGCGGATGCGCCTCGATGTAGTACGTCAGATCGCTGCCGTGCAGTCCGTCGACGCTAATGAGCAGAGCGTGCCGAGCGGGCGCGTTGGCCGGCAGGCTCGCCGCGCCCGCCAGCGTGGCGATGCATGCGCTCAGGCCGGCAAGGGCGGCGCAGAAAATTTTTTTCATTCGTCGTCGTTCAGATCGAAAGTGACCCACAGCTGCTCGGCGAACGTCTTGCCGGCAAAGGCGGGCGCGGGTTTGGGGACAGCCGCGTCGCGCACCGCGGCGAGCGCCGCGCGGTCGAGCAGGCCAACGCCGCTGGAAATCACCACACGCGCGTTGGAGACGGCGCCGTCGCGGTAATCGAACGCCACGCGGGTGCGGCCGGTCATGCCGCCCATGCGGGCTGCCGCGGGGTAACGCAGCGCGGCCTGAATGGCCGCGCGCAGCGCGCTGGCGAAATTCGCACCGGGCGCGGCCGCGGCTGCCGGCGCGGCCGGCGGCGGCGGGGGCTGCGGCACGGGTGGGGGCGCGGCCTGTGTGGCGGGTGCAGGGGCGGGCGGCGGCGGTGCCGGCGCCTTGGGTATCGGCTGCGGCTTGGGCCTGGCGGTATGCACGACGTGGTGAATCACGCGACGCACCGGAGGGGGCGGCTTGACTGGCGGCGGCGTCACCGGAGCGAGCGGCTTGGGCGGCGCCGGAACGGGTTTGGGCGCCTGGGCGATCGCCAGCAGCGTGACCGGGGCAGGCGGCGGCGCGGCGGGCCTGCGGGACAGGAACAGGTAGCCGCCGCCGAGCAGCAGCGCCTCGACGACGACTGCCAGCGCAGCCGCACGAAACAGCCGCTTGCCGTCGTGAGCGGGGCCCGGCATAGATAGGGTAGCCATCTTACTGGAGCGGGGTTTGCGCGGGTTGGGCCGCCAGCGCGATCTGCGACACGCCGGCCGCGCGACACGCATCCATCACGGTAACCAGTCCCTGAATCCGGGCCTGTTTGGCGCCGGCGATCGTCACGGCGGTATGCGCGACGTCGGGGCGCGCCGCCAGCATTGCGGTGAGCTGCGCGGGACTCAGTGTCTTGCCGTCGACCGACACGCTGCCGTCGGTCGACAGCGTCACCAGCACCTTGGCCGGCGGCAATGCCTGCGTGCTGCTGCTCGAGGGCAACTGGGTCCTCAGGCCCGCGTTTGGAATCATGTGCAGCGTGATCATGATGAAGAACACCAACAGGAAAAACATGATGTCGATCATCGGAATGATTTCGATGCGAGCCCGGCGCACTTCCAGGTACTTCATACGCTCAGGCCCCCTGCGAAACGAGTTTGCCAACCACGGCGCGCGGCGCGTCCTTCAAGGCCCTGGGGTGTTCGTGCGGGGCTCGGGCGATGCGGTTGACCAGCGCCGCCTTGAGTGTTTCGAGCTGGTGCACGACGACGCGCACGCGATTGTGCAGGCCGTTGAAGAACACCAGGCCGATCATCGCGACGAACAGCCCGGAGGCCGTGGCGATGAGCGCCTGGGCGACGCCACCGGTGACCTGCGTCGGCGCGTTGCCCGGGTTGGACAAGACTTGAAACGCATTGAACATGCCGAGGATGGTGCCGAACAGGCCGAGCAGGGGAGCTAGTGCAGTGTTCCATTCTGTTTGGAACTTAAGTGACTGTTAGCGCGAATGACCTTCTGCAGGATGTCGCGCGCACTCTTGGTCCAGATGAATGGCTTGGGGTTGGTATTGTGGTGG
>NZ_SCSK01000054.1 GCF_004297875.1 Pandoraea sp.
TGATCTTGTTCTTCAGGATCGCGAACAGCCAGGTGCTGATCTGCGCCCGGCCCTCGAAAGTCGAGATACGTGCCATGGCCGCTACCATGGCGTCCTGGACCGCATCTTCGGCGGCCGCCGAGTCGCGCAACTGTAGTTCGGCAAAACGCAGCATATCTCGCCGCAGTAAGGAAAGTTCATGATAAGGATCGTCGCCTGCCAAATCGTTCATGGATCAGAGTGGTGAAGGGAGGGCGTGTGCGAATCACCCGATCGTCGACGAAACAAGCCGCCGCTGCGCGCCCGGCCATGATACTGTCGCCGCCCGCGCGCCGAGCCGCCGCGTAAACCCGAAACGCAGCCCACCCTGTTGCCGATTGGACGAGGATGCACAGGAATTATTACAGCGCGTGTGAAAATGGCGACGCGTTGCCTGCCCGGCCGATGCCAACGAGCCCAAGGCGGTGGCGGCGGGCCGAGAATCCAGGCGGTGCGAGTGTAAGAAAGCAGCGCCCGTATCGTCAAATGAGACATAGACATCCACCTTCGCTCGATCACTGGCCATGCACAATACTTTCCCGCTGCTGCAAAAAACGGATTTCCCCGCGCTGCGCCGCCGCATGCTCCGGACGCTGCAGGTGAACCTCGGCTATCGCTGCAACCAGTCCTGCGTGCATTGCCATGTCGCCGCGGGCCCGCACCGCACCGAGACCATGAGCCCGGGGGTGATCGACACGGTATTGGCGGTATTGGCCAAACATCGCGTCGGTACGCTGGACTTGACCGGCGGCGCGCCGGAGCTTAACCCCGACTTTCGCCGGCTGGTCGAGCAGGCCCGGACCTTGGGCGTGCATGTGATCGACCGCTGCAACCTGACTATTCTCGAAGTCGCCGGGCAGGAAACGCTGGCCGAATTCCTGGCCGGCCAGGGGGTCGAAATCGTCGCCTCGCTGCCGTGCTACTCGATGGAGAACGTCGACAAGCAACGCGGCGACGGCGTGTTCGAGGCCAGCATTCGCAGTCTGCGGCGGCTTAACGCGCTGGGCTACGGCGCGCCAAATTCAGGCCTGTCGCTGAGCCTGGTCTACAACCCCCAGGGCCCTGTGCTGCCGCCGCCGCAGGAGGCGCTTGAAGCCGACTATCGCCGGATACTCGGCGAGCAGTTCGGGATTCGTTTCACGCGCTTGATCGCCATCACGAATATGCCGATTCAGCGGTTCGGCAGCGTCTTGGTATCGAAGGGCGAGTTTGCGTCGTATATGGCGTTGCTCAAGAAAAGTTATCAGGCTGTCAATCTCGACGGTGTGATGTGCCGCGATCTGCTCAGCGTCGATTGGCAAGGCTATTTGCACGACTGCGATTTCAATCAGATGTTGGGCCTTGCGCTCGTGCGGGAAGGCCAGCGCCGCGTGCCGCTGTCGCTTTTGCTCGAGGAATCGCTCGAGGGCAACCCGATCCAGGTCGCCGAGCACTGCTACGGCTGCACTGCGGGGCAAGGCAGCAGCTGCTCGGGCGCGCTGGCTGCGGCCAGCTGAAGGAGCGCGCCGCTGCCGCCGCGATGCGTCGAGCCCCGCTCCGATCCGAGCGTGGCCCGGACAGAACCCACGAAATGTCGCAATGGTCTAGAATCGGATTCCATCAGGCCGAGCCAGGCCGCGAGCGCAGCGGGTGAGCCGCTGCCGCCGCGGCCTGCGGCCGGACAGCGCGTTCGCGCCGTAACGGCTGCGCCGCTTTGATGTCTTTTCGCTGGAGACCAACTTGCCTAGCCTATTGCCCAACATCGATCCAGACGGACTGCTCGAATATTCGGTGGTGTACACCGACCGCGCGGTCAATCATATGTCGGCCCTGTTTCAGGGGGTGATGAAAGACATCTCCAGTACGCTGAAACAGGTCTATCACGCTCATTCCGCGATCATCGTGCCCGGCAGCGGTACCTTCGGCATGGAGGCGGTCGCGCGGCAATTCGCGACCGGCAAGCAATGCCTGGTGATCCGCAACGGCTGGTTCAGTTATCGCTGGACCCAGATTTTCGAGATGGGCAGCATTCCTGCCGGCTCCCGGGTGCTGAAGGCGCGGCCGGTCGAAGACGGCCCGCAGGCGGCGTTCGCGCCGCCGCCGATCGACGAGGTGGTGGCGGCGATCGAGGCGAGCAAACCCGATGTCGTATTTGCGCCGCACGTCGAAACTTCGTCCGGCATCATTCTGCCCGATGACTACGTGCGCCGGGTCGCCGACGCCGTGCACGCGGTGGGCGGCCTGTTTGTGCTCGACTGTATTGCTTCTGGCACGATCTGGGTCGACATGCAGGCATGCGGCGTCGACGTGCTGATCAGCGCGCCGCAAAAAGGCTGGAGCGCTTCGCCGTGTTGCGCGCTGGTAATGCTCAGCCGGTTGGCGCGCGAGCGTATCGACGGCACTGTCAGCACCAGCTTCGCGTGCGACCTGCGCAAGTGGCTGCAAATCATGGAGTCATACGAGCAGGGCGGTTTCGCCTATCACGCGACGATGCCGACCGACGCCCTGATCGGGCTGCGCGACGTGATGACCGAGACGGCGGCCTACGGCTTCGACAAGGTGCGCGCCGAGCAGCAGATGCTGGGCGATCAGGTGCGTGCGCTGTTGGCCGAGCGCGGCTTCAAGAGCGTGGCCGCGCGCGGCTTCGAGGCGCCGGGGGTGGTGGTCAGCTACACCGACGATCCGGCCATCCAGTCGGCCAGGAAATTCGTCTCGGCAGGGGTGCAGGCCGCCGCCGGCGTGCCGCTGCAGTGCGACGAGCCAGCCGACTTCAAGACCTTCCGCATTGGCCTGTTCGGTCTCGATAAGCTGCATCACGTCGAACGCACCGTCACGACGCTGGCCAAGGCCCTGGACGCGATCGCCTAGCATTCATGCCGACGCACGAGTTGACCCGAGTGCATGACCCGCAGGCGCAGGACGCGCTGCATGCTTTCGTCGAGCGTCATCCGCGCCTGCTGGTGCTATCGGGCGCGGGGCTGAGCACTGCCTCGGGCATTCCCGGTTATCGTGATGAGACGGGGGCCTGGCGCGGCCGCCAGCCGATACAGCTCAAGGAATTTCTCGGCTCCGCGCTGGCGCGTCAGCGCTACTGGGCGCGCAGCCTGCATGGCTGGCCGGTGGTTGCCCGGGCCGCGCCGAACCCCGCGCACTTCGCGCTGGCGCGCCTGGCCGAGACGGGGCACGTGCGCCAACTGGTCACGCAGAACGTCGACGGCCTGCATCAGCGCGCCGGCAGCGACGACGTGATTGAATTGCATGGCAATATTGGGCAGGTGATCTGCCTGGCGTGCCGGGCGGATTTCCCGCGTGCCGACATCCAATCCGTGCTTGCCTCTCAGAATCCGCAATTCGTCGAGCAGGTGGCTATCCGGTCGGCCGAGCCGGCGCCGGACGGCGACGCCGATCTCGAAGTCGAAAATTTCGAAACGTTTCGCATTCCAACATGCCGGCACTGCGGCGGCATGCTTAAACCCGATGTGGTGTTTTTCGGCGAGAACGTGCCGCACGAACGCGTCGATGCGACGCGGCGTGCGCTCGAGCAGGCCGACGCGCTGCTGGTGGTCGGATCTTCGCTGATGGTGTTCTCCGGCTATCGCTTCTGTGTGCTGGCCAGCCAGTGGGGCAAGCCGATCGCCGCGATCAATCTCGGGCACACCCGGGCTGATCCGCTGCTCTCGCTCAAAGTGCGGCAGCCTTGCAGCGAAGCCCTGACGGGACTGCTCGAGCGGCTTGGCCTGGGGCAGAAGGCGGGAGTTGTTCTCGAGGCCTGAACCGCTGCCGGTCCCGCTGTTCCGATTTCGTCAATTCGGCTGCGCGTGCTCGCCTCGCGTCGTGCGTCGGATCGCCTGCGGTGGCTGGCCGAAGGCGCGCAGGAACGCGCGGCGCATGCGCTCGCGATCCCCAAAGCCGGTCTCGCGGGCGATCACGTCGATCGGGTGCCGTCCAGACTCCAGCATCAGGCGTGCGGCTTCGAGACGCAGATGTTCGACCGCCTTGGCCGGGGATTGCCCGGTCTCGGCACGAAACGTCCGGCTGAATTGACGGGGACTCAGGTGGGCTGCCTCGGCCAATTGCTCGACCGACAAGGCTGTGTGCAAATGCTGTTTGGCATAGGCCAGCGCGGTCTGGATGCGGTCGGACTTCGGGGCGAGTTCGAGCAATGCCGAAAACTGCGACTGGCCGCCGGCGCGGCGGTGATACACCACCAGCTTTCTGGCCACCTGCCTTGCCACCTCGCCACCGAAGTCTTTCTCCACCAGCGCCAGCGCCAAGTCGATACAGGCGGTCATGCCGGCTGAAGTCCATACCGGGCCATCGATAATGAAAATACGGTCTTCCTCGAGTGCCACGTTCGGGTAGTCGCGCCGGAATTTTGCCGCGAAAAACCAGTGTGTGGTCGCGCGCCGGCCGTCGAGTATGCCAGCTTGTGCGAGATTGAACGCGCCGGTGCAGGTTGCGCCGATGCGGCGGCTGGTGCGCGCGGCCTGTTGCACAAAGTCGATAAGTGCCGGCGACGGTTCGATGACTTCGTTGTCGCCGACCACCAGGACGGTATCGAAGCGGCTCTCGTCGAATGGCTGCGTATGCACCGCGAATCCGGCCGACGCCGGCACGGGGCCGCCGCGCTCGGAGAGCAGTACCACTTCATAAGCACACTTGCCAAGCGCAAGGTTGGCGAATTCGAACACCGTCGAGACGGCGAGGTTCATGACCTGAAACCCAGGGTACAGAACGATACCAATGCGCAGCATGGCGTTCCTCATGTTATGGCTTAAAAAGCTGTATATATGACATTTGAGTCACCGCATTATGCGCCTATTCTCCAACTCATGCAGGCCGATACGGGATCGGCCGCTGCCTCGACTGCAAACATGGAGCAATGCAATGACCCAAAGCACAGAACACAATGCGTACCAGGGCACCGCCCTGATCACCGGCGCGTCGTCCGGTATCGGCGCCGTCTATGCGGACCGATTGGCCCGGCGCGGCTACGATTTGATTCTGGTGGCACGCAACCAGGATCGCCTCAACGAACTGGCCCGGCGCCTGACGACCTCGACCGGCCGCTCGGTGGAAGTCATCGTCGCCGATCTCGGCGCGCCGGAGGGCGTGCGGCGCGTCGAGCAGATACTGCGCGCCGACGCCAGCATCACTATGTTGGTGAACAACGCAGGTATCGGCGGCGCCGGGCCGCTACTCCAGGCGGACGTCGATCGCATGCAAGCCATGATCGAGCTGAACGTGACCGCGCTGACGCGCCTGACGTATGCGGCCGCTCCGCAATTCGTCGCGCGCGGCAGCGGCACCATCGTCAATATCGCCTCGATGGTCGCAGTGGCGCCCGAGATTCTGAACGGTGTGTATGGCGGCAGCAAAGCCTTCGTGCTTGCCTTTAGCCAATCGCTGACGCATGAACTTGCCTCGCGCGGCGTGCGCGTGCAGGTGGTGCTGCCAGGCGCCACTCGCACGGAGTTCTGGGACATTGCCGGTCAACCGGTCGATCACTTGCCACAGGAGATTGTCATGAGCGCCGAAGACCTCGTCGATGCCGCGCTCGCCGGTCTCGACCTGGGCGAGTTCGCAACCGTGCCGTCGCTGCCCGACGCAGCCCATTGGCAAGCTTTCGAATCGGCCCGCGTCGCGCTCGGACCGAACCTGTCGCGCTCGGTGCCGGCGGCGCGTTATGGGGTCGGTGCGCCGGCCTGATCGCCTCAGGCGGGATTGCACCGCACGAGTCGTCGAGGTCGTCGCTGGGTCGCATATATGAACCCGGCGACGACCGCCTCGATCAAGCCGGTGCCTTGCTTTGCCTGCGCGGCGGCGCCCACCGCGCCACACAGCCTTGGGCGATGGATTCGATCAGCAGCCGCAACATCGTTTGCTCGCCGACGGCCGGCGCAAACAGTCGGAATTCCGCATCGGGCAGCGCGGGCAGGCCGTGCTCGGCACTCAGCGCGACGAGTTCCGGTGTCAGCTGGCTGGCAGGCATCGGGGCCAGCGCGAAGCCGGCTTGCGCAGCCGCGCGAAGGCTGGCCATGCTGGTGCAGACCATCGCGGTGCGCTGAGCCATGCCCGCCTGGGCCAGGCGGGCCAGAGCGGCCTCGCGGTAAGGACATGGTTCCGGAAACAAGGCCAGTGGAAGCGGCGCCGGCAGGTTGCGATTGGCTTGGGCAGACCACCCCCACACCAGGGGTTCGCGCCACAGCAGTCGGCCTGGTTCGCGAGCCTCGCACTGCGAACCGATCACCAGGTCGAGCGCGCCTTGCTTCATCAGCGGCAGCAGTGCGCCGGGAATACCGACCTGCACGTCGATTTCGACGCCCGCATGCTGATCGACGAATGCTTGCAGCACGCGCAGCAGCGGCAATTCGGCGAAATCCTCCGATACACCCAATCGAATGCGTCCCTGGAAGGGCGCGCGCGTCAACTCGGCCAGGGCGTCCCGGTTCAAGGCCAGAATCGCGCGGGCATAACCGATCAGCCGCGCGCCGTCCGGCGTGATTTCCACCGAGCGGGTCGTACGCCTCAACAACGGCTTGCCGATTTGCTCTTCCAGTTTGTGCAAATGGCCGCTGACGGCCGATTGCGTCAGATGCAGGCGCGCAGCGGCCTTGCTGAAGCCCGATTCGTCGACCACGGCCACAAAGCTGCGCAGCAACAGAGGGTCTAGCATATATTCCAATTCGCGTTTATTTGAATGTGAATTTACTGTTTATATATCGAATGAAAATATGTTGCAATGGCCGTGTTGTCCTCGTCCCGAAAGGAGGCTTGCCGTGACCACGCTTGTACACATAGAGTCGTCTCCCCGCAAGGATCGTTCGGCCTCGCTCGAGGTTGCCGACGCCTTCATCACCCGCTATTTGGCCAGACGGCCCGCGACAGAGATCGGCACGCTCGATCTCTGGGGCTGCGAACTCCCGGAATTCGACGGGCACGCAATGCAAGCCAAGTATGCCGGGCTGAGCGGGATCGCCTTGACGCCGCCTCAGGACGCCGCATGGACGGCGTTGCGCCGTTTGGCCGATCATTTGCACCGAGCCGATTTGCTGGTGTTTTCCGTGCCGCTATGGAATTTCGGCATTCCTTATAAACTCAAGCACTTTATCGATCTGGTCTCGCAAAAGGACCTGCTGTTCGCCTTCGACCCCGAGCGCGGCTTCGACGGCCTGCTGCACGGCAAGACAGCGGTGGTCGTCTATGCGCGCGGTCTGGATTTTTCGGCGCAATCGATCACGCCGGCCGAGCGCTTCGATTTCCAGAAGCCATACCTGGAAGCCTGGCTGAAGTTCGTCGGTGTCTCGTCGGTGCATGCGGTGGTCGTCGAAAAAACCCTGTTCGGCAGCGATATCGATCGGGGTGCCCGTTTGCGCGCGGCCCAGGAGGCGCGGCAATTGGCGGAGACCCTCAGCGATTGATAGATCGGCCGCGCGCGGGCGCAAGCACATTGGCGGCCGCGGCGACCCGGCTTGACGGTTGCGCGTTTGCCCGGCGGGGAAGAAAATCGTTGTTCGGCGCGCACGCTCCGGCTTCGCCGTCGGACGCCGCCATCACGAGGCAAGCACATGACGCTCAAACCCAGCGGCACGCCCGCCGGCCAGGCGCTCGAGGCCGACGGCGCGCTGCCGCCGGAGATGCGCGAGACAATCGATCGACTGTACCGGGACCAGGGACGCAAGGTGTTCGCCACACTGGTACGTCTGCTGGGCAGTTTCGATCTGGCCGAAGAAGCGCTGCACGATGCCTTCGCGGCTGCCGCAGCGCGGTGGCCGCGAGAGGGCGTGCCTGCCAGCCCGGTGGCGTGGCTGGTGTCGACCGGGCGTTTCAAGGCAATTGATCAAATCCGACGCCAGGCGCGCTTCACGCCGTGGGACGATGTCGCCGAGTTTGCAGAAAACCTGCCCGACGAAGCGGACCTCGATGAGCCCGCCGAGGTGCTCGAGGACGACCAGCTCCGCCTCATCGCCACCTGCTGCCACCCCAGCCTGTCGGAGCAGGCGCGCATCGCGCTGACCCTGCGTGAAGTCTGTGGATTGAGCACCGAGGCCATTGCGAGCAGCTTTCTGCTCGAGCCGGCAACGCTGGCGCAGCGCATCGTGCGGGCCAAGGCCAAGATCCGCGCGGCGCGCATTCCCTACGAAGTGCCTGGACCGGACGAATTGCCGGCGCGCCTGCAAAGCGTGTTGCGAGTGATTTATCTGGTCTTCAATGAAGGCTATTCGGCGTCGTCCGGCCAGAGCGTCGTGCGGCCCGATTTGTCGGGCGAGGCGATCCGGCTCGCGCGCATGCTCGTCGCATTGCAACCCCAGCCCGAAGTGCAGGGATTACTGGCGTTGATGCTGTTGCATGAGTCGCGGCGCGCGGCACGCATCGACCCGCATGGCGACCTGATTCCGCTCGATGAGCAGGATCGTACCCGATGGGATGCCGCGCTGATCGAGCAGGGGTGCGCGCTGGTGCGGGCGGCGCTCGCTACACGAGGTTTCGGCCCCTACTGCCTGCAGGCGGCCATTGTCGCGGTGCATGCCGAGGCGCGCGATGCCCGTGATACCGATTGGGCTCAAATTGTCGGCCTGTACGACGCACTGCTGCGACTCGAGCCGTCGCCGGTGGTGGCCTTGAATCGCGCCGTTGCGGTGGCCATGCGCGACGGCCCGGCCGCAGGCCTGGCGCTGATGGCGCCGCTGCTCAGTCATGACGCACTGCGCAATTACCATCTGGCGCACGCCGCGCAGGCCGACCTGTTGCGGCGCGAGGGCAGGGCCGCCGAGGCGTGTGCCGCCTATGAGGCGGCCTTGGCGTTGGCGCAACAGGCACCGGAAAAACGCTTTCTGCTAAAGCGTTTGAAGGATCTGCAAGCGTAGCGCAGACCGGCAAAAACAGAGCAGGAAAAATATTTTTCGAGGACTGTCGATTTCGCCGTCTGCCGTTCGACTAGAGAGTACAAACGCCAGCCGGCTTTTGTCACTTCACCCAAATGGAGAGAACCGACCATGCCTCAGCCGATCGCTTACCTGTCTTTCAACGGCAATTGCGCCGACGCCATGAAATTCTACGAGCGTGCCCTGGACGGCAAGCTTGAATTGATGATGACGTTTGGCGATTCACCCATGTGCGCCCAAATGCCCAAGCAGAGCCACTCGCTCATCATGCATGCGCGGCTTGCGCTGGAGGGCGGCAATAGCCTGGGCGCGCTTTATGCGGGAGACTGCCCGGCCAACGCGCCCTACGAGGGCATCAAGGGCGTCTCGCTGACGCTGAACTACGACACCGTCGCGCAAGCCGAGCGCGTGTTCGCAGCGCTGGCCGACGGCGGCACGGTGACGATGCCGATGCAAGCGGCATTCTGGGCCAAGACCTGGGGCATGCTGGTCGACAAGTTCGGCACGCCCTGGATCATCAACGGCGAAAACCTGCCGATCTGAGTATGCGCGGGGCACGGCGCCCGGCCGGTGCCGCAACCCCTTGCCGACATTGCCGGTCCTTCACGGAGACTTCATGAAATACTTATGCCTCGTTTATCTCGACCAGGAACACTGGAGCGCCTGCCCCGACAACATGTGCGCCGCCTACGGCCAGCGCCTGGCCGATAGCGGGCGGCTGCTCGCCGCCGAGCCGCTGCATCCGGTCGAGACGGCCACCACGGTTCGGGTGCGTAACGGTCAGACCGCTCTCTACGATGGTCCATTCGCCGAGACCAAGGAGCAATTGGCGGGGTTTTACCTGGTCGATGCCAACGACCTGAACGAAGCCATCCACATCGCCAGCGGCATCCCGCCTGCCAGATACGGCAGCGTCGAAGTGCGGCCGGTGCGCTCGCTCGCGATCGATCAAACCGGAGAACCGGCATGAGCAAACTGCGCATCAACGCTTTTTCCGTTTCCGTCGATGGTTATGGCGCAGGCCTGGGCCAGGATGTCGACAACCCCGTCGGTATCGGCGGTCTCGCACTGTTCGAGTGGGTGTTCGGCACACGCACTTTTCAGCGCATGCACGGCGACCGCGGCGGAAGCACCGGCAGCACCGGCGTCGATGACGATTTCGCTGCCCGCGGCTTCGACAATGTCGGCGCCTGGATTCTCGGGCGCAACATGTTCGGCCCGATCCGGGGGCCGTGGCCCGATCTTGCCTGGCGCGGCTGGTGGGGCGACGATCCGCCGTATCACGTGCCGGTGTTCGTGTTGACTCATCACGCGCGAGCGCCGCTCGAAATGCAGGGCGGCACGGTGTTCCATTTCGTTACCGGCGGCATCCACGAGGCCCTGGCCCGAGCCAGGGAAGCGGCCGCGGGCAAGGATGTGCGCCTGGGCGGCGGCGTCGCCACCATCCAGCAATACTTGCGCGCCGGTCTGGTCGACGAAATTCATCTGGCGATTGCGCCGGTACTGCTCGGCCGGGGGGAGCACTTCTTCGGCGATCTCGACCTGCCCGCCCTGGGGTTCGAGCGCAGCGAGCACGTTGCCACCGCGCATGCGACGCACGTGGTCTTCACCAGGCGCTAAGCGGTAAAGCTCGGCCGGCATCAATGTTCGCGCGAGGCGTCGTCCAGATCGGTCGGCGGATGTTCGCAAACGTGGTCGGCCATGTCGTCGATCATGCGCCTGACATGATCGTCGGCCGCCTCGTAGAAGATTTGCTTGCCGCGTCGCGCCGCCCGCAACACGCGCGCCGCGCGCAGCAGCCGCAGGTGATGGCTGACCAGCGGTTGCGACAGGCCGAGCTTGGCGGCGATGTCGGACACGCACATCGGCGCGCTCAGGCACGCCGCGATGATCTTCAGGCGGCTCGGATCGCCCATGAGCCGGAACATTTCAGCCAACTCAACCACTTGGTCGTCGCTTAGATCGGCGGCATGCATGGCAACTCCGGTTTTTTCATATCAACACATGTTTATGTGTGTATATAATAATGCATTCGCCATCCAGCCAAGAGCTTTTCGATGTCACACCCTCATCACCCCGACAATGCCAGGAGCGCGCCGCACGACCATGAACATGGCGCGCATGGGCACGATCATGCAGGCCACAACCATACAGGGCACAGTCATGCGGGGCACAGCCACGCGGGACATGATCACTTGCACGGCGTAGCCGATCAGCGGCGCATCGGCTGGGCTTTCGTCATCATTGCGGCGTTCATGTGCGTCGAGATCGCTGGTGGCCTGCTGTCCGGCTCGCTGGCGTTGCTGGCCGATGCCGGGCATATGGTGAGCGACGCCGCCGCGCTCGGATTCAGTTGGCTTGCGATTCATTACGGGCGACGTCCGGCGACCGCGCAACTGTCCTATGGCTACAAACGGCTAGAGATTCTCGCGGCGTTCGTCAACGGGTGCGCGCTGTTCGTGATCGCGGCCTGGATCGTGATCGAGGCCATCCAGCGTTTCGCCGCGCCGGTACCGGTGGTCGGCAGGACCATGCTGATTGTCGCGCTGGTCGGGCTGGCCGCCAATATCGCCGCGTTTCTGGTGCTGCATGCCGGCAACCGCGAAAACCTGAATCTGCGCGGCGCCTGGCTGCATGTGATGGGTGACATGCTCGGCTCGGCCGCGGCGATCGTTGCCGCCGGCGTGATTCTCGCGACCGGCTGGACGCCGATCGATCCGCTGCTGTCGATCTTCGTCGCCGTGATCATCCTCAAAAGCGCCTGGGGCATCGTCAAATCGTCCGCCCACATCCTGCTCGAAGGCACGCCCTCGGGCATGAGTCTGGCCGACATCAAGGCCGATCTCGAGCGACATGTGCCCGAGGTAGCCGACGCGCATCACATTCACGCCTGGTCGATCACCGGTGAACGGCATATGCTCACGCTGCACGTGCATCCCGCGCCGGGTGCCGCGTCGCGTGAAGTGGTCGCCGCGGTCCAGCGGCGCCTGACCGAGCGCTTCAACATCGAGCACGTGACGGTGCAAGTCGAGGAGGATACGTGCTTCGATGCGAGCGTCGATGAAGGCGGTCAGGCTGGCAGAAAGTGCCACTGAGTGTGACGACAGTGCCGCCGATTGCGATGTGCGGTAACTGCGGCAGTCCCTGCTGGCTGCATGCGAGGGCCTCGCAACGGCTCACGGGCGCACGGTCGGCGCGGGACTGCGCACCAACGACAGCAGCACGATTGTCAGCAGGCTGAAGCCCGCGCCGGCGTAAAAGGTGGCTGCGGCGCCGACGCGGTCCCACAGGCTGCCGGCGATGACGCTGGCCACCAGCGTCACCAGCCCGCTGAGCAAATTGAACAGGCCGAAGGCGGTGCCGCGCAGGCGGGTTGGCGCGACGCGCGCGACCATGGTCGACAGCAGTCCCTGCGTCATTCCCATATGCAGCCCCCACAGCATGACGCCTGCCAGCACCATGCTCCAGTGCGCGCTGTGCGCGAGTATTACGTCCGAGGCAATCAGTACCAGCAGGCCGGCGATCAGCAGGCGGGAGTGGCTCATGACGTCGGCAAGTTTGCCAAACGGGTAGGCGGCCAGCGCGTACACGACATTCATGGCGACCATCACCAGCGGCACGATGGCGATCGGCACGCCGCTTCCCATCGCGCGCAAGACCAGGAAGGCTTCGCTGAAGCGCGCCAGCGCGAAGATGCTGCCGACCGCCACCACCCACCAGTATGCGGCGCCGAGCTCGCGCACGCTGTCCCAGCGGATCGGGTTGACACGCTTGTCGCCGGCTTCATGCGCCGGCTCCTTGACTGCCAGCACGAGCAGGGCGACGGCCAGCGCGCCGGGGATTACCGCCAGCCAAAAGGCACGCCGGAAGTTGTCCGCCCACAGGAGCATCACGCCCACCGCGATGAGCGGGCCGAGAAACGCGCCGACGGTGTCGAGCGACTGGCGCAGCCCGAACGCCGCGCCGCGCAGCTGCGGCGGCGTGAGATCGGCGACCAGCGCGTCGCGCGGGGCGCCGCGAATGCCCTTGCCGACCCGGTCGGTGATACGCGCGGCCACCACGAAACCGACGCTCGGCGCGAGCGCGAACAGCGGCTTGCTCAGCGCGCCCAACGCATACCCGGTGACGGCCAGCCATTTGCGGTTGCGCAGGTAATCGCTGAGCGTGCCGGAGAACACCTTGACGATCGGGGCGGTCGCTTCGGCCAGGCCCTCGATCAGCCCGATGGTGGCGGCATTGGCGCCCAGGCCCGCCATCAGGAACATCGGCAGCAGGCTGTGGATCATTTCCGAGGAAATGTCCATGAACAGGCTGACGAAGCCCAGTACCCAGACACTGCGTGGAATCTGCTGCAGAACGCTCGCGCGCGATTCGGTTGACATCGGTGTGATCGGCAAAAGGATGGGGGGCCGCCGCGTCGCGTTCGACGCCTTTGCCGCGGGCCTCGGCGGCCGGCGGGACGGCAGCGGTCAAAAACGTTGTCATGGTAACCGCTGTACTGCCGATCGTGATGGGCCGCGGCGAGAAATTTCGCGGGAGCCCCGCGTTGCCGCTTGGTCAGACCTCGGTCAAGTCGGCCCGCAACGCGATCTGCCGGACATACTCGGTGAACTCCTCGCGCACTTCGGGATGGCGCAGTGCGTATTCGACGGTCGCCTTCAGGTATCCCACCTTGCTGCCGCAGTCGTAGCGGGTACCGCGATAGCGGTAGGCCAGCACCTGCTCTTCCTGCAGCAGTGCCTGGATCGCGTCGGTGAGCTGGAGTTCGCCGCCGGCGCCGGGCTTGAGCCGGCGCAAATGCCGGAAGATGGTGGGCATCAGGACGTAGCGGCCGACCACGCCGAGATTGGACGGCGCGTCATCGGGCGCGGGCTTCTCGACAATGCCGGAGAGCTTGACGATGCTGTCGTCCCACGCCTTGCCGTCGATCACGCCATAGGCGCGGCTGCGCTCGCGGGGAATTTCCTCGACCCCCAGCACCGAGCTGTGATAGTGATCGAACGCCTCGAGCATTTGCGACAGCGCCGGCGGCTCGCCGGCGATCAGGTCGTCGGCCAGAATCACCGCGAACGGGTTGTCGCCCACCAGCGTCTCGGCACACAACACGGCATGGCCCAGGCCCAGCGTCTCCGGCTGGCGCACATAGACGCACGCCATCTGCGGCGGCTTGATCGAGCGCACCGTATTGAGCAGGGTCTGCTTGTCGCTCGCCTCCAGTTCGGTTTCCAATTCATACGCCTTGTCGAAATGATCTTCGATCGCCCGTTTGTTGCGGCCGGTGACGAAAATCATCTCGGTGATGCCGGCCGCCGCGGCCTCCTCGACCGCGTATTGGATCAGCGGCTTGTCGACCACCGGCAGCATTTCTTTCGGGCTGGCCTTGGTGGCCGGCAGGAAGCGCGTGCCGAGACCGGCGACGGGAAAAACGGCTTTGGTGACTTTGAGCATGGCTGGAGGTCCTTTCGTGGCGCAAAAGCGCGGTGCGTGTGGATGGGGTTATTGAAGCGGCGACGCGGTGCCGGGCGGGATCGCCGTCGGCGGGGCGGTGCCCGAGGGTGGCTGTGGCGGGGCCACGGATGCGGCCGCCAGCGGCGGCGTGGCCGCGGTCCAGCCGCCGCCCAGCGCCTTGTACAGGTTGACCTGATTGGCCAGCTCGGCAAGCTGCATGGTGATCAGATCCTGCTGCGCGCTGAACAGCGAACGTTGCGAGTCGAGCACGATGTAATAGTCGTCGAGTCCGCCGCGAAAGCGCAGGTTCGACAGATCGTAGGTCTTGCGCGCGGCCTTGACCAGATCCTGCTGGGCCGCCACCTGGCGCGTGAGCGTGCCGCGTGCGGCCAGATCGTCGGCTACTTCACGAAAGGCGGTCTGAATGGCTTTCTCATAAGTGGCCACTTCGATGCGCTTTTGCACTTTGGCCATGTCGAGCTTGGCCTGGTTGCTGCCCGCATCGAAGATCGGCACGCTGATCTGCGGGGCGAAGGTCCAGGCCATGCCGGCGCTGAACAGGCTGGCCAGGCTGGTGCTGGCCAGGCCCAGTGCGCCAGTCAGCGTGATGGACGGGAAGAACGCCGCGCGGGCCGCGCCGATGTTCGCGTTGGCCGCCTCGAGCTGGTGCTCCGCTTCGATGATGTCGGGGCGCCGTTCGAGCAAATCGGAGGGCAAGCCGGCGGGCAGCGTCTGGAACGCGGGTTGCCCGGCGAACGTGCCGGTCTGCGGCAAGTCGGCCGGCAGCGGCCCGCCGATCAGCAACTGGAGCGCGTTGCGATCCTGTGCGACCTGACGCGTGTAGCGCTCGAGCGCGACTTGCGCGCTGTCGACCTGTGTTTGCACGCGCTGCAGGTCGAGGTTGGCCAGCGCGCCGGCACGCTTGCTGCGGCTGACCAGCGCGCTGGCGTGCTGCTGGCTGTGCAAGGTGTCCTGGGAGAGCTTGAGCAATGCTTGATCGGCTTGCAGCGTCAGGTAGGCGTCGGCCACTTGCGCGACCAGGCTGATCTGCACGCTGCGCCGGGCAGCCTCGGTGGCAAGGTAAGACTGCAGCGCGGCATGCTTGAGACTGCGCACGCGGCCGAAGAAGTCGAGCTCGAAAGCGTTGAAGCCGATGCCGGCGCTGTATTCATTGACCAGTGCCGGCTGGCCGGGCGCGCGCAGCGAGCCCGGCAAGCGCTGGCTGATCTCACCCGCGCTGGCATCGAGCGTGGGCAGTTGAGCGGCGCGCTGGATGCCGTATTCGGCGCGCGCCTTCTGGATGTCGAGTACCGCAATGCGCAGATCGCGATTGTTGGCCAGCGCCAGTCCGATCAACTCCTTGAGGTGTGGATCCACGAAGAACTGTTGCCAGCCGATATCAGCGGCCGCACGCGAGGCACTCGGCGAGCGGCCGGTGGTGCCGGGGGGCTCGCCCATCGGCTTGGTCTGGTAGGCCGGGCCGTTGGGCCATGCCTGCGGCACCGGCGCAGCTGGCCGCTGGTAGCGAGGCTCGAGCGAGCAGGCCGCGAGCGTGCCGGCCAGAAGCAGAGTTAAACAGGATTTATGCATGGGGTCGTCCAAGGAAGTGATGGAAACCGTGCGCTCAGCCGGAGAAGGCGCGCCGCAACAGGCGCGACAGCGCCAGGCGGGGACGCGCGGTGTTGGCGACGTTGTGCGGCGGCGCGCCGAACAGCAGACGAATCAGTCTGTGCCGAGTCGCCATGTCGAGCTTGAATTCAATGCCGATCAGATCGCCCTGGCAGCGTGCGATGCGACATGGAATCCAACCGGTCGGGGCGAGCCATACCGCGCCATGCCCGCGCAGCGGGATCATGCCGGCCTGGGTGCTGCGCACGCCCACGCCGTTGCATGACAGGTCGGTCGAGATGCCGGCGAATTCGTTGTTGCCGATACGCACCCGCACCGACGCGCGATACGGAAATCGCTCCTCGCGGCGCGGCCGCGGCAATTCGATGCACACCAGCATCGAGCCAAGGTAGAGCAGCAACGCGATCGTGGTCCAGACGGTGTTGAAGACCAGTCCAGGCGCATCGGGGTCGCTCAGGAACGCGCGTATCAATCCGGCCGAGGACAGCACGATCAATGCGGCATAGAACAACGCCAGCTTGCCGTGCACGATAAGCCTGGAGCGATCGAGCCCTTTGTTGGTGACCTTGAATGGGCGGCCGAAGGGCTTGACGATGGCGCTCAGGAGCGTGGCCGTGACGGTCAGTGCCGAGGCGATCTGCGTGACTTCAGTGAATATCGGCAGCGCGCGCGAGCCGGTGATCCAGATGCTATAGCCCCAGAACGTGATCAATGCCGGCAAGCCATAGGCGAGGAACTGCGTGGGCGAGCTGTAGATGGTCGGCGTGCCGAAGTACCAGTACAAAAGCGGGCCGGCCAGCAGCATCAGCGTGAACGGACGGCTTAGCCACAGCATCATGCCGTGGATGTAATGCAGCCGCTGGGTAAACGTGTAGCCCTTGCCGCGCAGCGGACCATCGGCGGTGAGCGCGACCTGGATGGTGCCAAGCCCCCAGCGGCTGCGCTGGCTGATGAATTCGGGCAAGCCCTCGGCCGAGAGTCCGACGCTCAGGCGCTCGTTGAGCCAGCGAGTGATATAGCCGTGGCGCAGCAGCCGGTAGGTCAGGTGGATGTCTTCGGTCACGGTGCCGGTCGGAAAACCGCCGATCATGTTAACCAGATCGCGCCGCACCACGAACGAGGTGCCGATGCAAAACGCCGTGCCCCAGGCGTCCTTGGCCGGCTGCACGACGTCGAAGAAGGCGCGTTGGTCGTCGACCCAGCACTCGGTCGAGCGCAGGTTGTACTGGATCGGATCGGCGTTGTAGTAGAACTGCGGCGTCTGGACCAGGCCGACTTTCGGTTCGTCGAACAGGCCCATGATGCGCATCAGGATGTTCCTGTGCGGCGCGAAGTCGGCGTCGAGCACCATGATATATGGCGCGTTGCTTTGCAATGCGGTTTGCCGCAGGCCATTGTTCAGGTTGCCGGCCTTTGCATGCGCGTTGTCGGGGCGGGTCAGATAGTTGGCGCCGACCTCTTCGCAAAATTCCCTGAGCCAAGGCCGGCGCGTATCGTCGAGCACCCATACAACGAAGTTCGGGTAATCGATCGCCATCGCCGAGACGATGGTTTTCTCGAGAATCTCCAGTCCTTCGTTATAGGTTGCGATGAAAATGTCGACCGCAGGCAGGTCGTTGCGCCGGCGCAGCGCCGCTTCGGCCCGGTCGGCCTGGGGCGTGTAGTTGCTGGTGCGCACCAGGATCAGCGCCGAGAGCAGGGTGTACGTCACGGTGATGGCCTCGAAGCCGAAGAACACGTAGGCCCACATGCTGGGAAAGCTCAGCGAGAAATCGGGTAACGTCTGCGTGGCTCGCCAGACCAGGTAATTGCCCAGCAACAGCGCGGCGACGCTGCCATAGAGGACGCGATCCGCCGTGCGCCGGCGCTCGCCCAGCAGACCCAGCAGCATCACGAAAAGCAGTGTGCCGAAGTTGATGTCGAGCAGCGTCTGATTGTCGAAGTACAGTTGATACATCGTTGGCTTTCCTTCATGGCGAGGTTGCGACGGCGGGGTGGGCGCTTTGCGGCACGAATGGATTCCAGCGCGCGGCCGCGAGCACCGCCCAGGCGGTTGCGCCCAGGTGCGGCAGGTGGAAATAGTAGAAATCGCTGGTTTTCGAGGCCGGCCCGATCGACAGGCCGGTGCTGATGCGCTGCGCGGGCGTCGCGAACAGCAGCCCGGTTGGCGAGCGCTGCGCCAGCAGGATCGGCCACAGCGGCGCGGCCTGCGCAGCGTGGCCGGTGAGTTGCAGCACCAGGGCGGCCTGCCCGGTGCCCTCGGTCCAAAGGCCGTCGGGGTCGGCCTTGAAGCCGTAACCGCCGTCGATGCGGTGATGCCTGTTGGCCCATGCGAGCGCGCGCTCCCATTCGGGTGGCGCGTCGCCAATGGCGATCAGCGGCCACAACGTCGCATCGAGCGCGGAGGGGCCGGTGTTCAGCGTATGCCCGTCGTTTTGCGTGCCGATCACGAAGCGCCCTGACGGGGCTTGCCACATCGCGGCGACAAAGCCGCGGGCACGGTCTGCCGCGGTGCGCCAGCGTGCCTGCCCGGTGAGGCGGGCCAGCCAGTGAAATGCCGCGTAGGCGTCGACGTTGTGTTCGGTCGATTTCCAGGTTTGCTTCAACGGCGTGGGCTCTTCGCCGAAATAGCCGCCGCTGTAGCCGGCCGGCGCGGTGGCGTCGTAGACGGAGGCGTCGACCCAGCTCATGAATTTCGCCGCGGTGTCGAGGTAGTGCCGGTCATGGCTGGCGTGGTAGACCGCCAGCAGCATCAGTGCGGCCCAGGCGACGTTGCCGGTCGCCGTGCCGGTTTGGTAACCGTCTTCGAACCAGCGGCGGCTTTTGTCGTCCCACCAGCCCGGCAGTGCCGCTGGGCCCGGCCCGAGCGGCCCGGCCCGATACGCGTTGCGCAAGCGGCCGTCATGGTAGTAGCGGTCGTGCTCGCCGGCGTCGACCAGCGCATCGGCGATGCGGCGTGCATCGCTCACGTGTCCGCACGCGAGCAGCGCGATGCCGGCCAGCGCGTTGTCGTAGACGAAGGCCGCGTGGCGCAGGGCGGGCGCCAGCGGCGTCTGGCCGGGCGCGGCCCGGTAGCTTTGCAGAAACAACGGACCGTCGCCCGGCACGGCAGCGACTTCGTCCGTGAGCGTGCGGCAACCTTCGGCCAGCAACTGCGCCCGCGCAGCCGATGGAATGGCCGATGGGGCCGCCGTCGGCAGCGACGGCGAAGCGGCAAGCACGGGCTGGCAGGCGAGCGCGGTAGCCAGCGCCAGGAGCGTGGTGAAGGCTCGCAGGGCGGCCGACCTCACAGCAGGGTGCTCAAGTGATTCCACCACGACCTGCCTGCGTTGACTTCAGCCCAGCGGCCCATCGCGCAGGTGCTCTGCGGCGCGCCGCTGGTGCCAAGGTGCAGCGGCCTGTCGAGTTTGGCGATCAGGTAGATTTCATTTTTCTCCACCGGCGGAAACGGCACCAGGTAGCGCGCCTGTTCGCCGGCTGGCGCGCTGGGCAGGATTTGCGCCACCGTCGCCTTGAGCGGGCCGGCCACGCCGTCCACGTGCACGGTCAACGGCGAGCCAGGCAGCAGCGCGTCGCTAAAGCTGCGCGGAAACACCGCGACCACGCGCGCGTCGGCACAGTTGGTGGCGCGAATCAGGGTCGCGCCGGCTGCCACGCGCGTACCCGGCGGGGCCAGCACCTGCTCGACCACGCCGTTGTCGAAGGCTTTGATCGGCATGTTGGTCAGGCGCTCGAGTCGGTCCTGTTCTTTGGCGATCAGGCCGTTGATCTGATCGCCCGCGCTCTGATACTGGGACAACTGGGCATCGAGCTGGGCAATCTCGGCCTTGAGGCCGTCGCGCCGCTGCATCAGCGTCTGAACGGTGCCGTCCGAGGCGCCGTTGAAAATCCTGTGGCGAATCGCCGAGCTTTCGCTCTGCGCGTTTTGCAGCTCGGCCTGCGCTTGCTGTTCGTTGCTCTGGAGCACCGCCAGTTGGCTGCGCGAGGAGTCGGTGTAGGCCTGGCTGACCGCGCCAGCCCATTGCAGCGCCTGATTGCGATTGACGATGGTTTCCTGATGATCGACCTGCGCCTTGGCCATTGCCAGTCGCGATGCCAGCACCTGCACGTTGGTCGCATGCGTGCGCTGCAACGCGGCCTGGTATCGGGTTATTTCGTCATTGGTTGTTGCCAGCAGGGTCTGGTCGGCAGTGAGCTTGGCCTTGGCGGCGTCGAATTGCTGCTGGTTATCGAGCTGCTTGCCGGTCAGGTCGACCAGCAGCGAGCGATCGACATTTGGATTTTGCACCGTCATCAGGGTATCGCCCGCATGGAACGCGGCGCCGACCTTGACCTGCTGCGCGGTGACGATGCCCTCGGCCGGTGTGGTGACCAGGCTGACGGGCGCGTCGACCACCGCGCGCTCGGAACTGTGGGAGAACACCGTGGGCAGCATCATCGAGAGCAGCATCCAGACAATCAGGAGCGCCACACCATAGCCGGCGACGCGTGGCAAGACGCGCCAGCGGTTGACGGCCGGTACTTCCAGTGGATTCGACTGTCTGGCCAGCAACATGTCCTGGGCCTGCAGGCGGCTTACCTTTTCCAATTCGTTAGGCATAGTTTCCTCTTTGCCACGTTCTGGCCGAGCGTCGCGTAAATATCGGATCCGCGCCCGGCGTGTCGGCTCAGGCGCTGCGATTCGTCGATTGCTGCGTCATCGTTGCAACGGCGCACCGGGTGGTTTGCGTGGCGCCACTCCTGCGCATGGCGCGTGGACGCGATGACGGGTGCCTGGGTCGAGGCCTGGCCGGTGGGTTCGGTGCTTGGCTCGACTGCGGCAATGAATGGCCGTGAGATCACGGGATAACGTTTGCCGAGGTACTGCGCGGTTCCAGTCGGCGATGTAAGACTAATCAAAAGAATTTTGTGATGCTGTAAAGATGTGTAAATATATTTAGATTTACTAATCATTATTTTGATTGATGATGAAATTAACGCGCTTCGGTCCATTATTGTTTGGATGTCATGCATTGTTAGAATTACAAAATATCGACAAAATTAATCGATCAATCGCCGTATTTGGAGTGCTGACGCGCCGCTGGTTTTACGTTTTGTAACAAACAACGAATTTTTCCGGAGATCGTTGCGATGTAGCTGTGTTCGCAGTGCCACTGATGCGATTGAATCGACCGGAAAAATCGACCGGCAAAGTCGACCGCTTCGCGCCGACAGAAACGGTGCCGGCGAATTGCGGTGAAATACGCAAAAAAAACAATCCGGCAGGGCTAAAGAATTGATCGGGGGTGCCGTCAAACAGACGTCTATCGCTTTTCTCGCCCTCGGGTTGCCGGCTCCTCAACGCATATGCTCACCACCTACAACTTTTGGCTAGTGGCGCTGTCACTGGGTGTGGCGACACTCGCGTCCTATACCGCGCTTGACCTGGCCGGGCGAATTTCACTGCTGGCGCCCTCGCGCGCCCGGCATGTCTGGCTTGCCGGCGGCGGGGTGGCCATGGGCGTGGGCATCTGGTCGATGCACTTTGTCGGCATGCTGGCGTTTTCGCTGCCGATTCCGCTTGGCTACGATCTGGCGATCACCAGTGCATCGCTGGGCATTGCGGTGCTGGTGTCGTGGTTTGCGCTGTTCATCATCACGCGCGCCAAGCTGAGTCCCCCGCGTTTGCTGGCTGGCGGCGTGCTGATGGGGCTCGGCATCGCCGGCATGCATTACGTGGGCATGGCGGCCATGCGCATGTCACCCGGCATTCGCTATGAGCCTGCCCTGGTTCTCGCCTCGATCGCGATCGCCATCGGAGCGTCGAGCGCGGCGTTATGGCTCGCCCAAGTGCTGAGCGAGACCGGGCATGGGCACGTGCTGAAAAAACGTGTGGCCGCGGCGCTGGTGATGGGGCTTGCGATCACCGGCATGCACTACACCGGCATGGCTGCGGCGGAATTCCCGCTGGGTTCGATCTGCGGTGCGGCCAGCGGCGTCAATTCGCAGTGGCTGGCGACCACTATCACGCTGTTTACCTTCGCGATCCTGATTGTCACACTGATGCTGACGCGGTTCGATGCGCGCACTACCTTTTTGATCGGCTCGGTGTCGTTGCTCAACGGCCAGATCGTGCGCATGGCGACTTTCGATATGTTGACCGATCTGCCCAACCGGCGGACGCTGACCGAACGCCTCGAATATGCGATTCAGTCAGCCCGGCGCGACAACAGTATCGTCGCTGTGTTGTTCATGGATCTCGATGGCTTCAAGACGATCAATGACTCGCTTGGCCATGCGGTCGGGGACGAGGTGCTCAAGGCGTTCGCGCGGCGTTTGCTCAAGTGCGTGCATGGCAGCGACTTGGTCGCGCGCCTCGGTGGCGACGAATTCGTCGTGCTGCTCGAGAACGCCACGTCGACGGCCGAAGTCGAGGCAACGGCGCAAAATCTGCTCGAGCGCATGCGCCGGGGCGGCTGGGCCGACGGCCAGCCGCTGCAGGTGACCCCCAGCATCGGCATCGCGCTGTTCCCGCAGGACGGTGATAGTGCCGAGGTATTGCTCCAGAATGCCGACGCGGCGATGTACGAGGCCAAGCGCAGCGGCCGCGGCACCTACCGCTTTTTCGAGGCCGGCATGAACGATGCGGCGGTGCGTACGCTGCAGATTCAAAATGCGCTTTTCGACGCGCTCGAACAAGGCTATTTTTCACTGAATTTTCAGCCAAAATTCCGCGGCGACTCGGGTAAGCTGGCCGGGGCGGAGGCGCTGCTGCGGCTCACGCATCCCGAGTTCGGCTCGCCGCCGCCGCTCGAGTTCATCCCGGTCGCCGAGCGCTCTGGCCAGATCGTGCAGATCGGCTATTGGGTCGTGCGCGAGACGTGCCGGCAAATTCGTGACTGGGAGCGCAGCGGCCTGTCGCCGGTGAAGGTGGCGATCAATTTGTCGCCGCGCCAGTTGGTGCAACCCGAACTCGTGAGTACCATCGTCGGGATCATGCGCGGCGAGCGTGTCGCCTGCGAGCGCGTGATGTTCGAGATCACCGAGACGGTGGCCATGCAGGACGCGCCGCGCACTATCGAAATGATCCGGGAATTCCAGGATCACGGTTTCGAAATTGCGATCGACGACTTCGGCACCGGCTATTCCAGCCTGGCCTATCTGCAGCGGTTTCGCGTCAAGCAGTTGAAGATCGACCGATTCTTTACCAACGGGCTGGACGAACAGGGTCTGGAGGGCGGTGCCATCGTGTCTGCCATTATCGCCATGGCGCATTCGCTCGATATGGACGTCGTCGCCGAGGGCGTCGAGACTGCTTCGCAACTGGCCAAGCTCAAGAACCTGATGTGCGACGAGATGCAGGGCTTTCTGCTGGGCGAGCCCCTGAGCGCCGGCGCATTCGGCGATTTGCTGCAGCAGCGGGCGGTGCCGGTGTAGCCTGGTTGCCGTCAGTGGGTGCGGCTGGCGGCGCGCTGCCCGGTCGCGTGCGCGCAATCAGGCCAGCGCCGCGGCGGGCCGGCTTACACTATGGCCTTTTACGTGAGGACCTGCCGATGCCGACTTTGCGTTTTCAAGCTTTTGCCGCGGGCGGACCGCTTTGTCATGCGTGCCGCGCGCTGCGCGGCGAGTGCCGGGCGAGGCTCGCATGAGCGCGCTTGCCCCGACCATTGCCGATCTGGCCGACGCGTTGGCCGCTGGCCGCACCACCAGCGTCGCACTCACCGAGCAGGCGCTCGCGCGAATCGACGCTCACGTCAAGGCTGGCGGTGCCGCCTTTATTGAAGTCGACGCCGACGGCGCGCTGGCGGCCGCGCGCGCTGCCGATCAAGCCCGCGCTGCGGGATTCGTGGCATCGCCGTTGGCGGGACTGCCCGTGTCGATCAAAGACCTTTTCGATGTGCGCGGGCAACGCACTCGGGCCGGCTCCCGGGTGCTTGACACTCGCTCGCCGGCCCAGGCCGATGCGCCGGTGGTGGCGCGCCTGCGCGCGGCCGGCGCGGTGCTCGTCGGGCGCACCAACATGAGTGAATTCGCGTACTCGGGCCTGGGTCTGAATCCCCACTACGGAACGCCCCGCAACCCATTCGATCCGGACTGCGTCACCGGTGGTTCGACCTCGGGCGGCGCGCTGAGCGTGGCTGCCGGCATGGCGGTTGCCGCGCTTGGCACCGACACCGGCGGGTCGATCCGCATTCCGTCGGCCTTTTGCGGCCTGACCGGCTTCAAGCCGACTGCGTGCCGCGTCCCCATGGATGGGGGAGTGCCGCTGTCGACCACGCTCGACTCGGCGGGTCCGCTGGCCCGCTCGGTGGCCTGCTGTGCGGCATTCGATGCCGTGCTCAGCGGCCAGACGCTCGATACGCGTGCGGCCACGCTCAGCGGATTGCGGCTCTATGTGACACGCGACTTCGTCGGCGACGGGCTCGACCCGGCAGTCGCCGCGGCGTTCGATGCGGCGCTGGGGCGCCTGTCGCGGCATGGCGCGCAGGTGATTCCCTTTGACTTTCCCGAGCTGCTGCGTTTGCCGCAGATCAATGCCGGAGGCGGTTTCAGCGCGGCCGAGTCGTGGACCTGGCATCGTGCGCTGCTGGCCGAGCAGGGCGAACGTTATGACCCGCGCGTGGCGGTGCGCATTCGGCGCGGCGCCCAGCAAAGCGCGGCCGATTACATCGAGTTGCTGGCCGAGCGCCGCGCCATGCGGGCCAGCGCCGCGCGGCGCCTGCGCGAGGCCGATGCCTGGCTAATGCCCAGCGTTGCGACACGGCCCCCGAGGCTCGACAGCCTGGTGCGCGACGAAGACTTCTTTGCGATCAATGGGTTGGTGCTGCGCAATTCGAGCGTGATCAATTTTCTCGACGGCTGCGCAGTGTCCCTGCCGTTGGCGCAGGGTATCGGCTTGAGCGTGTGCGGCCTGCAAGGGCAGGACGCGCGCGTGCTGCAGGTGGCCGGCGCGCTGGAGGCCGGGCTCGCGCAATGACCCGGCGCGGCACCGATTTGCTTGCTTGATCAAGGTCAAGCCTGTTCGCTGCCGGAGCTTCTAGACTGAATCTGTCCAGTCATTCGTCAGTTGGTCAGCGGCAGATGCGGGAGGGATGATGCCGTACGGTTCCATTGCAGACTTGCCGCTGTCGGTGCGCGGACATTTACCGCCGCACGCGCAGGAGATCTATCTCGCCGCGTTCAACCACGCCTACGCGGCGCATGCCGGCGACGCGGATCGAGAGGAGATCGCGCATCGGATTGCCTGGGCGGCCGTCAAGCGTGGCTACGTCAGGGATGGCGATGTTTGGGTAAGGCGGGCTTGAGTCACGTGGGCGTGCCGCACGCTTCGGGACGAACGATTGCCGGCAAGACAGGCGCACGGGAGCCGGGGATGGACAGCGAGTTGGCGTCGAGCGCGCCCGAGGCAGGGGCGCCGGCGGGTCATGGCAGCGATCAGTATCCGCTGGATCACGGTTATCTGTTTTCGGCGGCCGGCGTGGGCAGCAAGATCGACGCGGCGGCGGCCATTGCGTGGCTCGAGCGCGAGGCGCCCGGGCGCGAGGAATTCCTCTGGCTGCAATTTCACGATATCCCGAGCGTGCTGGACGGCTGGCCGGTGCAGCACGTGACGCTGCCCGAGGCGTTTGGAGATACGCTGCGCGAGGCCTCGCGCTCGACGCGCGTCGAGTCCGTGCAGAAAACCATGATCGCGGTGGTCAACGACGTCGATTACGACTTTACACAGAAAAAGCCGCTCGTGGTCGCGACGCTGTGGCTCAGCGCCGGGCCCCACTACCTGTTGAGCGTGCGTAATCAACCGTTGCGCTCGGTGCAGCAAGTTCGGCTGGATGTCGAGGCGGGAGAAATTTTTCACAGCCCGCTGGCGTTGCTGATCCGCCTGCTGCAGGAGCAAGCCGACGTGTTGCGCGCGATTGTGCGTGGCGGCTCGCACACCGCCGACGAGGTGGAAGCCCGCTTGCTGGGCGGTCAGTTGCCCAAGCGCGCCAGTCTTGGGGGGATCCGCCGCGATCTGGTGCGGCTGCGTCGGTTGCTGGCGCCAGAACCGGCGGCGCTGTTTCGTCTGGTGAATCGCCCGCCACGCTGGGTGCGGGAGGACGACGCGCAAGACTTGCGTCAGACGGCCGAGGCGTTTTCGCTGACGCTGCGCGATATGGCAGGGCTGCAGGAGCGCATTCAGTTGCTCGAGGAGGAAATTGCCGATCGCGTCGCCGAACACACCAACCGCAGTGTGCTGATCCTGACTGCGGTGACGGTCATCGCCCTGCCGATCAATCTGATCGCCGGACTGCTCGGCATGAACATCGGCGGCCTGCCGTTGCGCGTAAACCCTTACGGCTTCTGGATTGTCGTGGCGATTTCCGGCTGCCTGACCGGCTTGGCCAGCTGGTTCGTGTTTTGGCGCCGGCACGATTGACGGCCCGCCGGACCGACTTTGCGGGGGGCAGGGCCGATCGTTGACGCCAACGCGCGCGTGGCTTCAATTTCCAAGCGTTTTCCACAATAATAGAGCCCGCCGCGCTGCGGGGCGGACCGGTTTTCTGTTCGGTTCGCCGCCGCAGCGCATTTTTTTGTTGAATTGCGCAAATTTGGTAGTAATCTCGGGTTTTTTCAGCGTCCGGGTCCGGGCAAATGTGACGCCCATGGGCCGGCCAGCGGGGATCCAACGATTTTTAAAAAAGCGGAGAACGGGATGAAAAACAAGGTCATGCTGAGCATCGCGATGGCGATTGCCTGCACGCTGCCAGCGCTGCCAGCGTTATCGGCCGCGGCCAACGACACGACGCTCAATGTCTACAACTGGTCCGACTATATTGCCAAGGACACGATACCGAATTTCGAGAAGGAAACCGGCATCAAGGTGCGCTATGACAATTACGATAGCGACGACACCCTGCAGGCCAAGCTGCTGACCGGCAATTCCGGTTACGACATCGTCGTGCCGACCAGCAACTACGCCGGCAAGCAGATCGCCGCGGGCATCTTCATGCCGCTGGACAAGTCGCAACTGCCCAACCTGAAATACCTCGATCCGCAATTGATGGCGCTGGTGGCCGGCGCCGACCCGGGCAACAAGTATGTGGTGCCGTGGGCCTATGGCACTACCGGGCTGGGCTACAACGTGACCAAGGTGCAGCAGATCCTCGGCAAGAACGTGCCGCTGGATAACTGGGACATCCTGTTCAAGCCGGAATATATCTCCAAGCTCAAGAGCTGCGGCGTATCGGTGCTTGATGCGCCCGACCAGATGTTTGCCGCGACGCTGCATTACATGGGGCGCGACCCGAACAGCACCAATCCGGCGGACTACCGCGCGGCGCTGGGCGTGCTCAAGAAGATCCGCCCGTACATCACCCAGTTCAATTCGTCGGGTTACATCAACGATCTGGTCGGCGGCGACGTCTGCTTTGCGTTCGGCTGGTCGGGCGACGTGGTGATTGCCAAGCATCGCGCGCAGGAAGCCAAGAAGCCGTACAAGATCGAGTACTACATCCCCAAGGGTGGCGCGCCGGTATGGTTCGACGTGATGGCGATCCCCAAGGATGCGCCGCACAAGGAGGCCGCGCTGAAGTGGATCAACTACATCGAGACGCCGCAGGTTCATGCTGCGATCACCAACGCGGTGTACTACCCGAGCGCCAATCTCGAGGCGCGAAAGTATGTCAGGAAAGACGTGGCGAACGATCCGGCCGTCTATCCGCCGCCCGCCGTGCTGAAGACGTTGTTCTTGCTGAAACCCTTGCCGATCAATATCCAGCACCTCGAGACTCGCCTGTGGACCGAGTTTAAAACGGGGTATTGATGCGCGCCGCGCGGCGCGGCGACGTGTTTGACGCGTGTTTCAAGACAGCCTCCGGCGTGCCGGGGGCTTTTTTCGAGTTGAAGAGGGTGGAGTCGATAATGAATGAACCGGCATCCATGCCGCGTGAGTCGCAGGCCGAACGTGCCAGCCATTTCGTCCAGATGGTCGGGGTCGTGAAGAAGTTTGGCGAGACAGTGGCGGTGCGGCACGTCGATTTATCGGTCAGGAAAGGGGAGCTGTTCGCCCTGCTGGGCAGCTCGGGTTGCGGCAAGTCGACGCTGTTGCGCATGCTTGCCGGCTTCGAGAGCCTGACCGAAGGGCAGATTCTGATCGATGGCGAGGACATGGCGCGCATGCCGCCCTATCGCCGGCCGGTGAACATGATGTTCCAGTCGTATGCGCTGTTTCCGCACATGACGGTGGAGAACAACGTGGCGTTCGGTCTCAGGCAGGAAGGATGCGACAAGGTGGAAATCCGCGAGCGCGTCGCGGCGGTGCTCGAATTGGTGCAGATGACGCGCTTCGCCAAACGCCGGCCGAACCAGCTCTCGGGCGGCCAGCAGCAGCGCGTGGCGCTGGCGCGCAGCCTGGTCAAGCGCCCCAAGCTGCTGCTGCTCGACGAACCGATGTCGGCGCTGGACAAGCAGATTCGCCAGCGCACCCAGGTCGAGCTTGTGAATATTCTTGATCAGGTCGACGTGACGTGCATCATGGTCACGCACGATCAGGAGGAAGCGATGACGATGGCCGACCGCATCGGCGTGATGAGCGACGGCCTGATCGTGCAAACCGGCTCGCCGCTCGATGTCTACGAGTATCCAAGCACCCGCTTTGCCGCGGAGTTCATCGGCTCGACCAATCTGTTCGAAGGCACGGTAGCCGAGTCAGCCCCCGATCACGTGCTGATCGAGAGCGCCGAACTGGGGGTGCCGCTCTATGTGAATCACGGCATCGGCAGCCCGGCGGGGGCGCAGGTCGCCGTCTCGATCCGGCCGGAGAAGGTGGTGCTGCGCCGCGCCCGGCCCGACGCTGCGCACAACTGGGCCGAGGGCGCCGTCACGCACGTCGTCTATATGGGCAGCTATTCGCTGTACCACGTCGTGATCGACTCGGGCAAGACCATCGTTGCCAATGTCTCGAGCCTGGCGCTGGCCGATATGGGCGCGCCGGAGGTCGGCGAGCGCGTGGCGATCAGCTGGAACTCTCAGTCGGGTGTGGTGCTGACGCAATGAAAAATCAACCATTGACCAAGCGCGGCTGGTTGACGGGCCGCTCTGTCGTGATCGGCGGCCCGTTTCTGTGGCTGCTGCTGTTTTTTTTCGTGCCGTTCGTGCTGGTGGTCAAGATCAGCTTCGCGGATTTGCGTCTGGGGATTCCGCCGTATACCGATCTGGTGACGCTCAAGGACGGTGTCGCGCATATCGCGATCTACTTCACCCACTACGCGGAGCTGTTCGCCGACAGCCTGTACTTCGAGGCGTACCTGAGCTCGCTGAAGATCGCCGGCATCTCGACCCTGTTGTGCCTGCTGCTGGGCTATCCGATGGCGTACTACATCGCCCGCTCGAATCCGGCCACGCGCAACCTGTTGATGATGGGTGTGATGCTGCCTTTCTGGACCTCGTTCCTGATTCGCGTGTATGCGTGGATCGGCATTCTGAAGAACAACGGGCTGCTCAATAATGCGCTGATGTCGATCGGCCTGATCCATCAGCCGATCGCGCTGTATCACACCAATACCGCGGTCTATATCGGCATGGTCTATTCGTATTTGCCGTTCCTGGTGATGCCGCTCTACGCGCACCTGGTCAAGATGGATTTCACGCTGCTCGAGGCGGCCTACGACCTGGGGGCGCGCCCCTGGAAAACCTTCGTCCACGTGACCCTGCCGCTGTCGAAGAACGGCATCATTGCTGGCTGCCTGCTGGTGTTTATCCCGGCGGTTGGCGAGTATGTCATTCCTGAATTGCTGGGTGGCGCGAATACGCTGATGATCGGCCGTGTGATGTGGGACGAGTTCTTCAGCAACTCCGACTGGCCGATGGCATCGGCAGTGACGTGCGCAATGGTGCTTTTGTTGCTGGTGCCGATGATGCTGTTCCAGTATTTCCAGATGCAGCAAATGGAGCAGCGCCGATGATCAAGCCCAATCGCACCCTGCAGTGGCTCTCGCTTGGCGTCGGCTTTTTGTTTCTCTACATCCCGATTCTCAGCCTGGTGGTCTATTCGTTCAATGCCTCGGAGCTGGTGACGGTATGGAGCGGCTTTTCGCTCAAGTGGTATGCCGCCATGTGGCACGACACCGAGTTGATCAACGCGGCGTGGCTATCACTGAAAATCGCGCTGATGACGGCCTTCGCGTCGGTGCTCATCGGCACCTGGGCCGGCTTCGTGCTGGCCCGCATGGGACGCTTTCGCGGCGTGACGCTCTTCAATGGACTGATCAGCGCGCCGCTGGTGATCCCGGAAGTGATTCAGGGCATTTCGCTGCTGCTGCTGTTCGTCGAGATGGGCAAGCTGCTCGGCTGGCCTTCGCAGCGCGGCATGTTCACGATCTGGATCGGTCACGTGATGCTGTGCGTCTCGTATGTGGCGATCATCGTGCAGTCGCGCCTGCGCGATCTCGATCCGGCGCTGGAGGAGGCCGGCCTCGATCTGGGCGCGACGCCGCTGCGGGTGTTCTTCAGCATCACGCTGCCGATCATCTCGCAGGCGCTGATCTCGGGGTGGCTGCTGTCGTTCACGCTATCGGTCGACGATGTCGTGACCTCCGCCTTTCTTTCCGGACCAGGGTCGACCACGCTGCCGCTGGTGGTGTTCTCGCGCGTGCGTCTCGGGCTCAACCCCGAAATGAACGCACTCGCGACGCTCTTCATCACCGTGGTGACGATCGGCGTGGTCGTTGCCAATCACTTCATGCAGGCGGCCGAACGCCGTCGGGTGGCACTGGCGGCGTAAGGCCAGGGCAGGGCTCACGGGAGGCGTGTTGCCTGTGGCAGGCGAGCCAGCGTTTGGGTATCGGGCGCGCCGTCGAAGTACTTCCGCAAGGCGGTGCGAAACGGCTCGCCATCGGCAGCGGCGCATGAGAACAGTGTCATCGATGAGTGAAATTTCAGGTCGTCCGGTGCGCCGAAAATTTGTGTGACAGGGCGCCCTTCGATACTGTTGACGAGTTGCGTGCACGCGCGCAAGCGCTCGCCGAGCACCGGGTGCTCGAGATAGGCATGGGCCTCGGCAAGCGATCCGATCGCATAGCGCTGGGCCATCGGACTTTGCCCGAGCCCCTGCATCTGCGGGAACACGAACCACATCCAGTGGCTGCGCTTGCGGCCGGCCCGCAATTCGTCGCACACCCGCGCATAGACCGGGTCTTGTGCCTCGACAAAACGCTGCAGATCATAAGGGTCTTCCATGTCGTGCTCCTTGCGGGCGTGCCGCGTCGGCTCGTTTGGTCAGGCACAGGGGGGAGCGAATGTCGGTGTCCATGTCGGATGTCGGATCGGGATGCAACTTCAATTCTCGGCGCTCTGACCATTATTCATGGCGGGCAACGGCCAGAAAATTTTTCCGCCAGGCGTCTTGCGCCGCAACCGCTTGTTGCACACCGCATTGCAGATTTATCACGTTTTGCCACTGGACGTCGGGCCGGCATCCTCTTAGAATGCCGCATCTTTTTGTGTGAGCGGGGGCGAGTTGCGGCCGGATTTCATCTTGACTTCCGAACTCCGTCGCTCTCATACTAAAAAAGGGGCCCAATAAGAATAATATTCATCAGTATTGTTCCGGGTTGAAATAATTCCTCAAAAAGGAGAATTTCCTTGAAAAACAAATCACTTTTTACAGCACTTGCTGCTCCGCTGATCGCCGGACTGGCTTTTTCCGTTTGCGCCACGACCGCCTCGGCTGCCGGCAAAAACTCCATCGTCGTGGGCGCGGACACCACCTTCCCGCCGTTTGAAACCGAAGTGAATGGCAAGGTGACGGGTTTCGACATCGACATGATCGAAGCCATCGCCAAGGCCGAAGGCATGACCGTCGAGATCAAGACGATGCCGTTCAACGGGATCATCCCCAGCCTGCAGGCCGGTTCGGTCGACGCCGCAGTGGCTGGCATCACGATCAAGAAGAGCCGCATGCAGAGCGTCGATTTCAGCGATGCCTACTACAAGTCGGGCTTGTCGGTGCTGGTCATGAAGGATTCGAAAATCAAGGATTTCGCTGATCTGAAGGGCCACGTGGTTGCCACCAAGAAGGCGACCTCGTCGGTTGACTACATGACCAGCCACGGCATCGATCCGAATTACATCAAGCAATTCCAGGACATCGACACGGCCTACCAGGCACTCGAAACCGGCGGCGCCGATGCCGTGGTGTTCGATAATCCGGTGAACGTGAATTTCAAGACCGCGCATCCGAACGTGAAGGTCGTGGGCCCGCTGCTGACCGGCGAATACTACGGTATCGCGATCAGCAAGAAGGATCCGACGCTGGTCAAGAAGATCAATGACGGCCTGGCCAAGATCAAGAAGAGCGGCGAATATCACCAGCTGTTCGTGAAGTATTTCGGCGGCGATGTGAGCGGCGCGGTCAACGGCGTCGAGAAGCCGGCTGCCGTGGCAGTGAGCGACTAAGCTTTCATTCATTTGCCGGGTCGGCATGACAAGCGCGCGGTGCGGAGGTTGCACTGCGCGTTTTATTTACGGCGGCCCGGACAATCCATGGCAACAAATCAAGTCATTGCAAGCGATATAGGCCAAGGCTTATGAATGTAATCTGGCAAAACCTGCCCGTCATCCTCGACGGCTTGCGCCTGACGATTCAGTACTCTCTGGTGGCCATCATCCTGATGGTGATCATTGGTCTGGTCGCGGCGCTGATGCGGTTGTCCCGCTTTGGCGTGCTGAACTGGATCTCCTCGGCGTATGTCGAGATCTTTCGTTCCACGCCGCTGCTGGTGCAGCTTTTCTTTATCGTGCTCGGCCTGCCGGCGATCCTGCCGGTCAACGAATGGTTCGGGCAACTGACTTATCCGATTCTGGCGGCGGCCTTCACGCTCAGCCTGAACGAGGGCGCCTACGTCACGGAAATCATTCGTGCCGGCATTCTGGGCGTCGACCGCGGCCAGAAGGAAGCGGCCTCGAGCATTGGCATGACCGGCTTTCAAACGATGCGCTACATCGTGCTGCCGCAGGCCTTCAAGCGCATGATTCCGCCGCTGGTCAATCAGGCCGCGCAAACGATCAAGGACACCTCCCTGCTGGCGCCGGTCGGCATCATCGAACTCGTCTATAAGGGCGAAATCGTGATTGCGTCGACCTTCGCCTCGTTCAAGATCTGGGGCCTGATCGCTACCCTGTACTTCGTCATCATCTTCTCTGTATCGAAGTGCGCGTCTTATATGGAGAGGAGGCTTCAAGTTGATAAACGTTAAGAATCTCCATAAATCCTTCGGCCACCATGAGATCCTCAAAGGCATCAACAATCATGTGGAAGCGCAGGAGGTGGTGGTCGTCATCGGCCCGTCGGGCAGCGGCAAGAGCACATTTTTGCGTTGCCTGAACGGTCTGGAGGAAGTCACCAGCGGCGAAATCGAAATCGCCGGCATGAAACTGACCGACCCGAAGACCAACATCCACAAGCTGCGTCAGCACGTGGGCATGGTGTTCCAGCAGTTCAACCTGTTCAAGCACCTGACGATCCTGGAAAACATCACGATCGGCCCGCGCAAGGTCAAGAAGATGTCGGTGGAAGACAGCAACAGGATCGCGCGCGAATTGCTGGCCAAGGTTGGCCTGTCGGGCAAGGAAACCAGTTATCCCGACCAGCTCTCCGGCGGGCAGCAGCAGCGCGTGGCGATCGCCCGGGCGCTGGCCATGCAGCCAGACGTGATGCTGTTCGACGAGCCGACCTCCGCGCTTGACCCCGAAATGGTCGGCGAAGTGCTGCAGGTCATGAAGAATCTGGCGGTCGAGGGCATGACGATGGTCGTCGTTACTCATGAAATGGGTTTTGCCCGCGAAGTGGGGCATCGCGTCATTTTCATGGATGGCGGTTACATCGTCGAGGAAGGCAAGCCGCAGGAAATTTTCTCGAATCCGCAGGCCGAACGCACAAAGAATTTTCTCGCGAAGATTCTGTAAGGCGATTGCCGCAACCTCCGACGGCCCGGGTGCGCACCTGGGCCGTCATGCGTTTACGAGCGGGTATTCCGATGAACGGCCAGGCTCAGATAACGCCATCTCGATGCATGGCCTGCGCGTCGATGCAACATACCAGCAACTCCGCGTCCCGCTTGCCCGTCGATAGATAGACATGGCCCACGGCGCTGTCGAAATAAAGGCTGTCACCGGTCTTCAGGTGGTAGGCTCGACCGTTCTCGAAGCGAAGTTCGAGCGTCCCGCTTAGCACGTACACGAACTCCTCGCCCGCGTGCCGGATGTAATCGGGAAACTCGTCCATCGACCGCGCGCGGATATGACCGCGCATCGGCACCATGCGTTTGCCGGTCAGGTCGTTGGCAAGCATCCCGTACCGATAGGTCGGTGTCTCGTAAATCACTTCGTCGCCGGCCGCGGTGAACGAGGGCGCCAACGGGCCGGTGGCAGCGTCGCGCGTGCGCCCGAAGAGCTGGTCGAATTCCAGCGCCAGGGCGTGAGCAAGCGCAGCGAATTTATCGTACGTCAACGCAATATCGCCGCGTTCGGCTTTCGAGATGGTGGATACCGCAATCCCCGAAAGTTCGGACAAAGCCGCCAGCGTCAAGCCGCGCGTCTTGCGTGCTTGCCGGATGCGCGCGCCCACGGTCTTGTGATCGAGGACCAAGGGGGCGCCCGGGCTCGAGGAGTCCGTCGCCGTGGCGACCGGTTTTGCCATAAGTATTCCCACGCCGGTTAGGGTTTTATCGTATACGAGAATTTTATTTTTCTCATATATGATAACCCAGGTCGATTTCGCTATCACCGCCTGGAGGGCCATATCGTGTCAACGCTTGCATTGGAAAAGGCCGGTCTGTCGAGGGCGAATGTCATTGCCGCGACCACGATCGGCGCTGCACTCGAGTTTTACGACTTCACGATCTATAGCTTTTTTGCGATCCAGATTGGGCAACTGTTTTTCCCGGCGGCCTCGCCAGTAAATCAGTTCCTGCTGTCGATCGCGGTGTTCGGCGTGGGGTTCGTCGTGCGGCCGCTCGGCGGTATCGTGATCGGCGCTTACGCGGATCGCGTCGGCCGCAAGAAAGCCATGGTGCTCACCATCATGCTGATGGCGCTCAGTTGCGCGATGATCGCCTGCGCGCCACCTTACGCGGCGATCGGCATAGCCGCGCCGTTCATCGTGCTGAGCGCTCGCATTATTCAGGGCTTTGCCGCGGGCGGCGAGTTTGGCCCGGGCACCACGCTGCTGGTCGAATATGCCGACGACAACAGCCGCGCTTTCTTTGCCAGCTGGAATTTCGCCGCGTCGGCGCTGGGTCTGGCGCTGGGCGCGCTGGTGGCCACTCTGGTGCATGCCTCGCTCGACAAGGCGCAGGTGCTGGCTTGGGGCTGGCGTTTGCCGTTCGTGATTGGGGTGCTCGCTGCGCCCGCCGGCATGTTGGTTCGGCGCCGGCTGGAAGAAACGCTGAGTGTGCGCCAGACCGACGCCACACGGCCGGTCGGCGCATTGAAGGCGGCGTTGACCACGCATTGGAAATTGACCGTGCTGTGCACGCTTGCCGAATTGGGGGGCTCGGTGTCGGTGTACATTTCGGCGTTTTTTCTGCCCAGTTTCGCCGTGCGCACCCTGCATATCAGCCCTACAGCGGGTGTCGTCTCGGGGGTGGTCACCGCGCTTATACTGTTCATATCGGCTCCTGTGGCCGGGCGGCTGGCCGATTGCTTCAGTCGCAAGCGTGTGCTGGTCGTCTCGCGCGTTATTATGCTGCTGGGGATTTATCCGGCCTTTGCGCTGCTCGCGGCGCGTCCCACGCTGTCGATGTTATGCGTGGTCTCCGGCGTGCTCGCGGTGTTTGTCTCGGCGCAAATCGTGCCTGTGCTCGTCATGATTCCGGAGCAGTTTCCGAAGCATGTGCGGGCTACCGGCATCGCGCTCAGTTACGTCGTCAGCGCATCGTTTTTCGGCGGCTTCTCACCGCTTGTCGCCAGCTGGCTGGTGGCGCGCACCGGCGATCCGCTTTCGCCGGCCTGGTATGTTGCCGCCGCCTGCGCAGTCTCGCTGTTGCCGATGATCTGGCTCAAGGACCGCACCGGCCAGTCAATTGCCTGACAAGGAGCATGATGAAACACAATAACCAACTCGTGGCCTTCTCGGCCGTTGAACTGCGCCGGCTGATCGGCACCAGGGAGATTTCGCCGGTCGAACTGCTGGAGGCCTGCATCGAGCGCATCGAAGCTATCAATCCGGCCATCAATGCCATCACCGCGACTTGCTACCCTCAGGCGCGCGAGGCTGCCCGGGCCGCCGAGCGGGCGGTGCTGGCGGGCGAACCGCTGGGCCTGCTGCACGGACTGCCGCTGGGCGTCAAGGATCTGGAGGACACGGCCGGCTTGCTGACTACCTACGGTTCGCCGTCCGCGCGCGGGCATGTGCCGCAACGCGACGTGGTGCTGGTCGAGCGCCTGCGCTCGGCCGGCGCCGTGCTGGTGGCCAAGACCAATGTGCCGGAGCTGGGCGCGGGCGCCAACACGCGCAACCCGGTGTGGGGCGCGACCGGCAATCCGTTCGACCCGGAACTGAACGCCGGTGGATCGTCGGGCGGCTCGGCCGCCGCACTCGCGTGCGATATGCTGCCGGTGTGCACCGGGTCGGACACTGGCGGATCGCTGCGTATCCCGGCCTCCAAATGCGGCGTGGTGGGCTTTCGTCCGTCGCCTGGGCTCGTGCCGAATTCGCGCCGGCTGCTGGGTTGGACGCCGATCTCGGTAGTCGGGCCGATGGGTCGCACGGTGGCCGATACGATCCTGCAACTGGCCGCCACGGCCGGCATCTCGGCCGGCGATCCGCTGAGTTATGAGATCGATCCGCTGAATTTCGCGCCGCCGGCGCCGGTCGATTTGGGCACCCTGCGCGTGGGCTGGACGGTGGATTTCGACAACTGCGATGTCGATGAGCGTATCGGCGCATTGTTCCGCGAGCGCATGGCGGCGATCAAGCCGATGTTTCGCGCGTGCGATGAAGTTCGCTTCGAACTGGGCGACGTGCATCGCTGCTTCGATGTGCTGCGCGCGGAGAGTTTCGTCGCGGGGCTGCGCGATGCGTATGCGCGCGACCCTGGCGCGCTCGGGCCGAACACGCGGGCCAATTATGAGATGGGCGCGGCGATGACGCTGGCCGACAGCGCCTGGGCGCAAGCCGAGCAGACGAGAATATTCCAGCGCTTCCAGTCGGTATTCGCCGATTACGACGTGATCATTTCACCAACCACGCCGGTCTCGCCGTTTCCATGGCGCGAATTGTATGCCGCGCAGATCAACGGGCGTGCCCAGGAAAACTACTACCGCTGGCTGGCGCTGACCTATATCGTCACGCTCACGACGCATCCGGCCATCACCATTCCCTGCGGTGTCGATCAATCGGGCATGCCGTTCAGCCTGCAGGTTGTCGGCCCGTTCCGCGGCGACCGCAAGACACTGGGTGTTGCCCACGCGATGGAGCAGGTTTTCGACGCCTCGGCAGCGTTGCGTCGCCCCCGCCCCGACCTGACCAAACTGATGCAGCCGACACCGGCGCTCAAATCGATCGTTACAGCACCGCCGATCTTCGACGCCGGCGCGACCGATCCGGGCCTGGGCAAGGCGGCACTCTAAACCCCTTTATCGAGGAATCTCGTGACAAGCGAAATCATCCGTATTCAAACCAACGCACGCATGAGCCAGGTGGTCATTGCCAACGGCTTCGTGCATCTGGCGGGACAGGTTCCCGAAGTGGCCGGCCGTTCGGTGACCGAGCAAACCAACGAGGTGCTCGTACGCATCGACGCCTTGCTGGCCTTGGCCGGCGTCGACAAAACGCGGCTCGTCAGTGCCAACATCTGGTTGTCGGACCCCAAGCATTTCGCGGACTTCAATGCGGTCTGGGAGGCGTGGGTGCCGGCCGGCCAGGCGCCCACGCGAGCGTGCGTGCAAGCGCTGCTGATGAAGCCGGGCTGCGATGTGGAAGTGGCTGTGACGGCGCTCGCTCGCATTGCAACATAACGGGGCGCCGATGAAGTTCGATAGTGTCGTGCTCGGCGGTGGCATCGTCGGTGTCTCGGTGGCCGTGCATCTGCAAAAGCGCGGTCGCGCGGTCGCGCTGGTCGATCGCAGGGCGCCGGGTAACGAAACCTCGTTCGGCAATGCGGGCCTGATTCAGCGAGAAGGCGTCTATCCGTACGCCTTTCCCCGCGACTTTGGCACGCTGTTGCGCTATGCGCGCAATCGCTCGCCCGATGTGCGCTACCACGCCGATGCGATTCTCGAGATCGCTCCGTTTCTGTGCCGATATTGGCACTATTCCCAGCCAGCCCGGCACGCGGCGATTGCCCGGGCCTACGCCACGCTGATCGAGCACTGCGTGAGCGAGCATCGCGCGCTGGCGCAAGACGCGGGCGCCGACGGCCTGCTGCGCCGCAGCGGCTGGATCAAGATTTTCCGCTCGGCAGCCAAGCAGGACGAAGAACTGAGGCAGGTCGAAAAATGGCGGCGTGAGTTCGGCGTCGAGTTCGAGGCACTCGACGCGGGGCGTCTGCGGCAAATGGAGCCCGACCTCGATCGCTCGCTGCTGGGCGGGCTGCACTACACCGCAGCGGACTCGGTGAGCGACCCGAACGCGCTGGTGAGTGCGTATGCGCGGTATTTCGAGCGACTGGGCGGGCGGGTTTTGCAGGGCGACGCCACCACACTGCAGGATGCCTGGACGGTTCAGACCGAGGCCGGTCCAATCGAGGCCGGCTCGGCAGTCGTCGCGCTTGGACCATGGTCGAATGACATCACCACGCGGCTGGGCTACCGTTTGCCGCTGGCCGTCAAGCGCGGCTACCACATGCACTATGCCGGCAAGGCGGGGGCTCGGCTCAATCACCCGGTGCTCGATGTGGAGAGCGGCTTTTTGCTCGCACCGATGGCGCGCGGCATCCGGCTGACCACTGGGGTCGAGCTGGCGCATCGTGACGCGCCGAAAACGCCGGTGCAACTGGCGGCAGTCGAGCCGGTGGCGCGCACGCTGTTTCCGCTGGACCAGCGCATCGACGCCGAACCGTGGATGGGCCGGCGACCCTGCACCCCCGACATGATGCCGATCATCGGGCCGGCGCCGCGCCACCGCAATTTGTGGTTCGCTTTCGGTCACGCGCATCATGGCCTCACGCTGGGCGCGGTCACGGGCAGGCTGCTCGCCGAGATGATGACCGGCGAGGCGCCACTGGTCGATCCCCGGCCATTTCGCGCCGATCGCTTTTAGGTCGCGCGGCTCCCAGGTCGCCGGCCCCGGCGGCGGATGATTTCGCCAATCGACGCGATCAGGACATTCAATTGTTCTTTTCGCGCTGCCCGTTCCATGATTCACGTGTGAGAAATACGTGACGACTGGAACGAGAGATTTTGGCAATGACGAGCGCCCAGGCACAACTCGGGATGAGCGAACGCACCACGCTGGCCATCGGCGAGGCGCTCGCCGCACGCAGCGTCGGGTGGCGCGCCAGGCTGCTGTTCGTCGGCCCGGCCGTGGTGGCCTCCATCGCGTATATGGATCCGGGCAACTTCGCCACCAACCTGCAAGCCGGCGCCAGGTACGGTTACTCGCTGCTGTGGGTCGTCGTGGCGGCCAATCTCATTGCGATGCTGTTCCAGGCACTCTCGGCCAAGCTCGGCATCGTCACGCAGCGTAATCTGGCCGAACTGGTGAGCGCGCAGTTTGCCCGGCCCGTGGTGCTGGCCATGTGGGGCATCAGCGAGATTGCGGCGATGGCGACCGATCTGGCGGAGTTTTTGGGCGGTGCAATCGGTTTGTCGCTGCTTTTGCATTTGCCGCTGATGCTCGGCATGGTCATCACCGGCATCGTCACCTACGGCATCCTGTTGGCTGAGAAACGCGGATTCCGGCCGCTCGAGCTGATCATCGGCGCGCTGGTGGCGACCATTGCGCTGTCCTACCTGATGGAGCTGCTGATCGTACCGGTCGGGTGGGCGGCTGCCGCGCGCGGCGCGATCGTGCCGCAACTGTCCGATGCCGGCGCGCTGACCGTGGCCGTCGGCATCCTCGGCGCGACCGTCATGCCGCATGCGATATTCCTGCACTCCGGCCTGGTGCAGGGCCGTGCGCCGGCGCGTACCGAAGGCGCGCGCCGGAAGCTGGTCAAACTGTCCAATCTCGAGGTCGTGACTGCCCTTTCGGCGGCGGGACTCATCAACATGGCAATGATCGTGATGGCATCCGGCGCTTTTCACGCGGGCCATCCGGAGGTCGCCGAAATCGAGACCGCCTACCGCGCGCTCACACCCATGCTCGGGGCGGGCGCCGCAGTCCTCTTTCTGGTCTCGCTGATGGCCTCCGGCGTCTCGAGTTCGGTGGTCGGCACCCTGGCCGGGCAGATGATCATGCAGGGCTTCGTCGGCACGCGGCTGCCGCTGTGGTTGCGCCGGGCGGCCACGATGCTGCCGGCTTTCGTGGTCGTTGGCTGCGGCGTGAGTGCGACGCAGGCGCTGGTGTATAGCCAGGTCGTGCTGAGCTTTGCCTTACCGGTACCGATGATTGCGGTGGCGATTTTCACCTGCCGGCGCGACATCATGGGCAGTTTCGTCAATAGCCGGCTTGTCGCCGCCTCGGCAGTCGCGGGTGCCGCGGTAATTCTCGCGCTCAATGCCGTGTTATTGCTGCAAACGTTTGGGCTCGCCATCCCCGGCTTCACCCGCTAGTGCGGGCCGTGGCCACCGTTGCGCTACGGCGCGGCCGCCGGGGCGTACCGGCACTTGTCCACAGAAATTGTTCGTAAGGTTGTGGATAATTGATCTGCAAACTGGGCAATGGCTTGATTTGCTTCAGATTTTCAATGCTGTATCCGAGCGCGGCAAAACGCGGGCCCTGAGGAGGGCGCCGGTTGCCGGCCCTGACTTGCCGGCCCCCGTCAATGTCGATCGGGTCCACGGCCGTGACCGGGCCCGTGATCGTAACCATGACCGCGATCGTGATCGGGGCGACGGTGGCGCCACGGGTCCCGGTCGTGCGGATGGTGCCGGATCCAGTCGTCGCGGTCCCAGTAGCGATGGCCGTCCCAGTAGCGGTCGCCATGCAGGCCGATGGTGATGCTCACGTCGACCGGCATCAAGCGCGGTTGACCATACACGGCGAGCGCCGGACCCTCATAGGCCTGCGAGGAACCGGCCGCGACGAGCGCGCCGCCGGCAAGTGCCGCAGCGATGATCGAGCGAGCGATACGGTGGTTTTTTTTCATGATGTGTTCTCCAGAGCCAGATGAGGGTAGGCACGTGCCGGCCGGCACAATGCGCTGCGGCATGGCGCTACCAAGCGAGGTCATCCTAGCGCGGCAAGGCGGTGCAAACGTGACAACTTGTAAGCGCGCATTTCCGCATGTAACCGGGCAGCGTGCTTCCTCGGTAAAAAAGCCTGATTTCATGGGGCTTGCGGGCGACCGCCCGTGCGGCCGGGGGACCGTCGCTGTTACATCTATTGCGGGGAAGTAATGTTCCTGCGCACCGCATCGGCGGCACTGCGGCAACGGCGGGGGTGGCCGCAGTGCCCGGCTGCGCGCGCTGCCGCAACGGCTGGCGCGCAGGGTGATATAGTTGACGGATAAGACAAAGCTGTGCCAACGCGCAGGCAATGTGGATCGCACCGGCCGTCCTGATCGGTTGGCCTTTCTAGGAAATGTAATGGCAGCAAAACCCGCTATTTATGTCGATGGCCAGCATGGCACCACCGGATTGCAAATTCTCGATCTGCTGGCGCAGCGCGACGAATTCGAACTGATTTCGATTGCCGAGAGCGATCGGCGGTCGCTCGAACACCGGCGTCGCGCGCTTAACGGCGCGGACGTGGTGATTCTCTGCCTGCCTGATGATGCCTCGCGAGAAGCGGTGTCGCTAATCGAGAATCCCAAGGTGCGCGTGATCGACGCGAGTACGGCGTACCGTATCGCTCCCGATTGGGTATACGGCTTTCCCGAGCTCACCGATGGGCACCGCGCACGCATTGCCGAAGCGCCGCGGGTCAGCAATCCCGGGTGCTACGCGACCGGCGCAATTGCGCTGCTTCGGCCGCTGGTGCAGCGCGGCGTCGTACAACCCGACCAGGCGATGCACATCGTCGGCGTGTCCGGCTATACCGGTGGCGGCAAGGCGCTGATACAGATTCACGAAGGCGAGGATCCCGAGCCTTTCGCCCTTTATGGCACCAAGCTGGCTCACAAGCACGTGCCGGAAATCCAGATGCACGCGCATTTGCGCCGCCGGCCGATTTTCGTGCCCAGCGAAGGACATTTCCCGACCGGCATGCTGGTGATCGTCACCCTGGCGCGCGAGTCGCTGAACGGCGATGGGGCCGCCGTGCATGGCGCGCTGGCTGAACACTACCGCGACGCGGCTTTCGTCAGTGTCGTGCCGGCGGACTCACGCGAGCAGTTGTTGCGCGGCGACTTCATTCGCGCCGATACCCTCAGCGGCACCAACCAGCTCGAGCTGATGGCGTTCGCGAGTCCGTCGGGCGAAGAGATTCTGTTGGTGGCGCGCCTTGACAATCTCGGCAAGGGCGCCTCGGGCGCGGCGGTCCAGAACCTGAATCTGATGCTCGGCATCGACGAGCGCACCGGGTTGGCCGGCGCGCGCTGAGCGGGTTGGCAGCCCGGTTTCCGGTCACGGCGCACCCATGGATTTGCCACGCGCCACTCGACATGACGAGGTTGCGCTTCAGCGGGAGCTCACCATGGCAAGAAATCGTTGGATATCCTATTTATTCGCGCCTCGCCGCGGCCGGCACTCCGGCCGGGCGATGACACTGCTGGCCTGCATGGCGGCGCTGCTGCTTGGCGCCTGCGCGCAGCCCTGGGAATCATTCCAGGCCGGCGAGCCGGTCTCCGCCGTGGTCGCCAGGCTGGGGCCGCCGCGTGAAGTCTATACGCTGGCCGACGGCACCAGGCGGCTGATGTGGCCGACCCAGCCGATGGGCGAGGTGACCACCGCGGTGCACGCGAGTGCCGACGGCAAAGTGCTCAGTGTGCGGCAGGTACTACAGCCCAGCGAGTTTTACCGGGCACGGATCGGCAAGTGGACCCAACAGGACGTGCTCGAGCACTTTGGCCAGCCCGCGGAGAAGGCGTACTTCCCGCTGCAAAAACGCGAAGTCTGGAGCTATCGCTTCCTGCAGGACGGGCAGTGGTACCAGCTTTATCACTTCCTGTTCGACGACGCCGGCGTGTTGCGCGGGACGCAGCAAAGTCCGGATCCGCTGCACGAGCGCGCCGGCGGCGACAACGTGGTGATGTAGAAAACGCCGAGTCCGGGCCTCGCCGATTGTCGCCTTGCAGGGTGCCGGCCAGTTGCGGCGCGCTACGAGGAACGGTCCGACTCGATTCGGCTTACTATGCTAGGATCGTCAGCGGCGCGTGTTCATCCCCCCGACGACGAAGCGATACACGTCGCGGTCGTCCGAGCGGCGCCGGTGGCGAGCGCGGCTTTGCTTTCACGGTGGTTGGTCAGAGCTGATTTCGTGTTGTGCGAGAGCATCGCGAAAAGGCGCGCGTCCATGGGACTGTTCAGTCAGATCAAACCGGATAGGAGAGAATCAAATGCGAATTTCGATGTCACGGCGGGCTGTTCTGATGGTTGGCGGGCTTGCACTGGCGGGCTCGATGAGTTTGGCCAATGCGGCGCCGCTTTCATTCACGGTACCGCTCGACGGCGCGCATGAAGTGCCGGCGGTGCAAAGTCCCGGCAGCGGAAGTGCTGCGCTGACCTACGATCCGGCCACGCACGTCGTGACCTGGGACATCACGTTCAGCGGCCTGTCGAGCGAGGCCACGATGGCGCACATTCACGCAGGCGCGGCGGGCAAGAACGGGCCTGTCAAGGTCTGGCTGTCGAAGAAGGGCGCCGCGGTCAGCAGCCCGATCAAGGGCGAAGCCAAGCTCTCGCCCGCCGACGCGAAAGCGTTCCTGGCCGGCGACACCTACATCAACGTGCATACCAAGGACCATCCGGCCGGCGAAATTCGCGGCCAGGTTACCCCGCCCAAGGGGGAATGACGTAGTCGCTAGAGGAAGTTGGCGATCAGTGCCGTCGCTGCGGCACCGATCGCCAGCATCAGCAGGGCGCGTGCCGGCGGCGCTTGCCGCGGTGCGGCAACTCCGGCCGGCAGGCGCTTGCGGCCTGTCAGCATCGGGCGCAGCAGATTGTGCCCTTTAAGGATGGCATAAAGCGCGATCGCCAGCACGTGCAGCGCGACGCAAGCCAGGAGCGCATCCCACAACAGGGCATGCAGCGCCGTGATCGCGTTGGCGATCGGCGCCGGCACCCAGGCGGTCAGAGGCCCATTGTCGGCGACGTCATTGTTGACGTACAACCCCGTGAGCGTCTCGCCCAGCAGCAAGCCGAGCAACAGCATTACCATCCAGCCGCCGGCGGGATTGTGGCCGACCTGCCTGTCGGGCTCGCGCCGCGTCAAATGCCGTAGATGTTGCCATGCGGCCGCAGGTGACGCGACAAAGGTTCGAAATCGTGCCGTATCGCTGCCGAAGCAGCCCCACAGCAGGCGAAACAGCACCAGCGCCAGCAATGCCTGGCCAATCCAGACGTGCCAATCCATCCAGTTCAGGCGTGCCGTGACGTAGGCCGCGGCCACCAGCACCACCGCCAGCCAATGGAATAGTCGCGTCGGTGCGTCCCACACACTGACCGAACGCGTGATCGGTGCCGGTTGTTCAGACGCCATGACGTGTCCGGCGTACGGGCGCATTGGCCGCGACAATGTCTCGCGGCGACACGCCGAGCAGGCGATTCATCCAGTGCGCCATATGGCTTTGATGGGCAAACCCGGTGTCCAGCGCGATCTGGCTGGCGCCTAACTTGCCCTGCTCCAATAGCATGCTGGCCCGCTCGACGCGACGTTGTATCACATAGCGATGCACCGGCATGCCCAGCGTTTCCCGAAATAGCACCTTGAAGTGGGGCACGCTCAGGCCGGCCATGGCGGCGAGTTCGACAAGGGTAAGCCGCTCGGCGAGGTGGCTGTCGATGTATTCGATCAGACGGGTGGCTACGACCGGCGCCAGCTTCCGGCGCCGACGGTCCTCGAGCGATGGCACTGTGCCGATCAGGCGCACGATCATCGCCGTGCACAGGCTTTCCGCATATAACGGATCGGACGCTTCGTCGGCCTCCAGTTCGGCGCGCAAGGCCCAGGCCAGATGCTGAAAGCGGATATCGCGCAGTTGCAGTTGTGGCCGAATGCCCGCCTGGGCAGTTTTCAGATTCAATTGATCGAAGGTTTTGCGTGCCAGCGGCTCGCCGATCCAGATGCTGAAGATCGTGCAACTGGCATCGTCCGTCCATTGTCCGTCGAGCCCGGCGGGAATCACGTCGGCGTCGCCGTGCGCCTGAAGGCGCGCGCGGCGTTGATTTTCACAACGGCAGTGCGCCTTGACCGGCGTTCCCACGTGCACCCCGATACGATGCACCGGCATGGCAGGTATGCGGTGCAAACCTGCCGATACGCTCATCAGGTCAGCGCCGAATCCATGCCAGCCCAGACCAGCGCTGGAGCGCAGGCGAACGCGGGTGCCGCTGTGCGGCAAGGCAATGGGCGAAGCGGCATTCATCGTGGGGCCTCGTGGAGCGCGCCAAGGGTGCTGGCATTGTACTGCGTCCATGGCGCTTGCATCGACGCCGGGGTTGCCGTGGTGCTCGTAAAAAGTCATCCAAATCCGCGCAAAGCGATCCTTCCATGCGCGCGGGATGGGCTCGGCGCTCCTAAGATCCCGGAGTATGAAACAGAGATCGACAAGGAGCTTGGCATGTTCGTGATATTTGGTGCGGCGGGCAATGTCGGCCGCGCCAGTGCCGCCGCGTTGCGGCAGGCGGGGTGCTCGGTGCGAGCAGTGGTGCGCCAGGCCGGGCAAGCCGAGCCGTTGGTTCGGCTCGGCTGCGAAATCGCCGTGGCGGATCTGGGCGATCCGGTGACGGTCGCACGCGCGCTCGACGGCGCGCAGGCAGTGCAGATGCTGTGCCCGGTGCCGCGATCGGGAAGCCAGCCCGCGCAGGCGATGCGCCACATGATTGGCGTCGCTGCCGGCGCATTGCTGATGAATCCACCGCCCCGGGTCGTGGCGCTGTCTGACTACGGTGCTGAGCTTCGCGGCGGGACCGGCATTACCGAGCTGTTCCACGAGCTGGAGTCGCGCCTCGCGCCGCTCGGTACCCGCCTGTGCCTGTTGCGCTCGGCCGAGCACATGCACAACTGGGCGCGCGTCATGCCGGTCGCGCTGGCCACCGGCGTGTTGCCCAGCCTGCACGATCCCTTGAGCAAGCGGTTTCCGTGCGTGGCCGCGCAAGACGTCGGACGCCTGGCTGCCGAATTGCTGAGCGGCGCATTCGATTCGACAGCCTGTGCCGGGCCGCCCGTGGTCAGCGTGGAGGGGCCCGAACGGGTGAGCGCGCTCGACGTGGCTCGGGTGCTCGGCGATGTCAGCGGCCGTGAAATGGTCGCCCGCGCGGTGCCACGCGGGGAGTGGGCGGCCATGCTGGGACAGGCCGGATTGAGCGGGCAGCACGTGCGGCTGATTTGTGATCTATACGATGCGCACAACGCGGGCCGTATCGACGTCGAGCCTGACGTTGGACAATGCCGCCGCGGCAAGACGACGCTGGCGCAAGCATTCGCCGCCATCGTGCCGCGTGTGACGGCGGCCATGTCCCTCCAGTAATGCGGCGCGGGAGACGAACATGGCTATTTGCCCATTGACGGGAAAATCACGCGAAACCTCGAGTTCGCCCGTGCAAGCTTGCATGCTCGTCACGCGCCGTGTGCGGCATTGGAGGCGCCACCTGTTCTCACGCGCTGGCGGCCGGTGGATCCAGGCCCTGCGCGATGGACTGCCTCGCAGCAACGACGATTTCGACGTGTACTGAGGCAAGCCGCCCGCTCTCATTGCCGCTGCGCCGTCGCCAGCCAGTGCGCCAGGTCGCGCGTGAACGACGAGACGCCAGGCTCGGCCGAGGTGCGGGTTTCGATAGCGGTGAGCACAGCCACCATATCCTCGCTGTCGTGGCCCAGCGCCAGCGTTTCCTCATAGAGTGCGTGGCAGACATCGAGCAGCGGCGAGGCAATACCCGCCTCGCGCGCGGCCTCGGCGATCAGGCGGTTGTTTTTCAGGACGTCGGGGATCGATGCCTGCACAGCGAAGTCGCGGTCAACGAGCTTGGGGGCCTTGACGCGTGAGACATCGCTGGCCATTTGGCCGGCGTCGAGGATGCGCACCAATTGCTGGAGATCGAGCCCCTGGCGCGAGGCGAAATGCACCGACTCGGCCAAGCCCGTGACTGTCGATATCAGAAAGATATTGACCGCGAGTTTCATCAGGAGTGCGTTGGGCACGGCCCCGCATACCGTCACCTCCCGGCACATCGGCTGCAGCAGCCCACGCACCTCGGCCACTGTCTGAGCGTCGCCCGCCAGCATGGCTACCAGCCTTCCGGCTTCCGCCGGTTTGCGCGAACCCGACACTGGCGCCTCTACGTAACGCGCGCCGACAGTGTGCAAATCAGCCTCGAGCCGGCGAGAGTAGGCGGGGGAAGTCGTGCCCATGTGCACGATGACCTTGCCACGCACGCGCCCCGCGAAGTCGGCGCTGTCCCGACCGAGCACGGCGTCGATCGCCAGGTCGTCGGCCAGCATCAGAATTATTATGTCGGCGCCCGCGAACACGTCTGCGGCAGCTGCTGCCACGCGAGCGCCCGCGCTTGCAAGGCGGGCGGTTTTGGCCTCGGACCGATTCCACACCAGTAGCGGCACGCCGGCCTTGACCAGATTCAACGCCATGGGCTCGCCCATCGAGCCCAGCCCGATGAAACCGAGCGGGGAAACATTATTGCCCATCGAGATTCTCTTTTGCCTGGGTTGCAGCGCAGGCCGGCGCCTCGTGCCCGGTGTGCGATCGGGAGCACGCCAGCCCTCCTGAACCCCAGTGTGGCAGCGCCTGGCCGGCATGACAAAGGAAAAGATTTTGATCAAAGGTGACGCAAATTCATCTCGCCAGCCATGCGCGCCAGCGCGCATTCGTCGCCAGGCTAGCGCACGGCGGTGCCTTCGCTCGCACCCGTGAATTCCTCGGCTTCGCTTACCAGCCATTGCTTGAACCCCGCCAGATCGGGGCGCTCGTCGGCGCCGTCGGCGCAAACCAGCCAATAAGCGGTCTGAGTGGCCACCCTGGCCGGACTGATCTCGACCAGCAAGCCTGCGGCGAGTTCGCGCTCCACCATCGGATAGCGGCCCAGCGCAACGCCCAGCCCGGCGGCGGCGGCTTCGAACGCCAATTGGATCGAATCGACATGCAGCCCACCTGAGAGCGCGATGCCTTCCATGCCTGCGGCATCGCACCAGGCTTGCCAATCTTCGCTGGCCGAGTCGACGTGGATCAGCGTGGCCCGGTGTAAATCGGCCTGGCCGGCGGCCTCGGCCAATACGTCCCGATAGGCGGGGCTGCAAACCGGCACCAGCTGCTCGCCGAACAGCCGTGTCCAATCCGCGCCGGCATCCGGCGCGCGGCTTAGCCGGATAGCGAAGTCGAATCCGTCGGCCGGGAATCCGACTTGCCGCCGTGACGTGTCGACTCTCACATTGACTTGCGGCCAACGGCGGCGAAAGCGCTGCAGGCGCGGCAGCAGCCAGCGCGAAGCAAGGGTGGGCGCGCAACTCACGGCGATGGTGCGCTCGGCCCGGTGTGCGGCCAACCGTTGCGTGCCGGTGACCAGCAGCGCAAACGCCTCGGCTACATAAGTCAGATAGTCGGCACCGGCAGGCGTAAGCGATAGCGCGCGCGCCTCTCGCACGAAAAGTTCGACCCCGAGCGCCTGTTCGAGCGAGACGATTCCATGACTCACGGCGCTCGGCGTCACGTTCAACTCCGCGGCGGCGAGCTTGAAGCTCTGGAGCCGGCCGGCCACTTCGAAAAAACGCAGCGAAGTCAGTGGGGGAAGACGAAACGGCATCACGCATCCTCGACAGCAGTCCGGTAGATCGCTCGCACCGACCGGGAAAGAGCAGGGCGAATCCCGCGAAGCGGGGCGCTGGCACCGCAGCCAGCCTGCAAGTCAAACGAGCATACCGGGCGGCGCCGAGGCCGGCAAGCCAGGAGGCGCTTCTCTCCAGGGATTGGTGCATGTGTAACGTAACGCGGTCGCGGCCGTAACGTGACAGGCGAGTGGGCGCGGCACGGGCCAGCAGTGCTCGGGCAGACGGGCATCGGCGCGATGGCCCTTGCCCGGCAAGGAGGGGCGCGCGCGACACGAATCTCACCCGTGCGTGCGGCCGCTTGGCACGACAGTTGCTATTCGATAAGCAATGTCGGGACCGTCCGGCGGCGAATTAAGTCGATCAATCATGGAACTGCTCGAAATCCCCGTATCTGCCATCAAGATTGGCGAACCGCTGCCGTATTCGATCTATGATCCGGCCGGGCAACTGATGTTGGCCAAGGGGCTAGCCGTGACCTCCGAAGCCCAGCGCGAAAAGATTGCGCAATGGGGCCGGCAGTTAGCCAGCCCGATTGAACTCACGCCACCGCTCGAGGCTCATGCGCCCACATCGGCTGATGGCGCGAACGCGGCGCGAGTTGGCGAAGTGCGTATTCGATCGGGGCAATTGCTGAAGAAATGGGCAAAAACGGTTTTGCTGCAGCCGGCCGGCAGTGCGCGCAGGTTCGAAGCCGAGTTGCTTGGCGCGATTGACGGACGCAGTCTGATCGTATCCCGTCCGGGCGGGCTCGGCGACGATGGCGGCTGCGCGCCCGGCAGCCGGTTCGACGTGAATGTATTCAACGGCGTGGCGATTCATCAATTCCCGGCCAGCGTGCTGTGTGCGTATGAGGCGCCGGTGCCGCATCTGCATCTGTCGCTGCCGCCGGTGGCGCGGGAAATTCGCTTGCGCCGTCATCTGCGCGTCGAGACCGCGATCGCGGCGACGCTTTATGGTCGCCTGCATGGCCGGGCGCAACTTTCGCAGGGTCGCATCGTCGATCTCAGCGTGTCGGGGGCGGGTATCGAAACCGATTATCCGGCGCTCGAGTCGTTCGAGGAGTTGCGAATCGGCTTCAAGTTTGCGCTCGACGACGGCCAGTCACTGGCCTGCAACGTCCGAGCGGCGGTACGCCGCAAGAGCCAGCTCGCCGGTGTGACGCTTCGCTACGGCCTCGCCTTCGCCGAGCTCACGCCCTCGCTTGCCAACATGCTGCGTATCGGGGTGCTGGAGATGCTGCTGCGCGGCCTATAGGCCAGCGCCAGCCGAGTGTACCGCAGGCGGTCCGGTCTCTTGATTTTTATCAAAGCCCTCGATCGGGCCACTCCTAAACTTGGGGCATCATGTCGCGGGTGCGCGAGTGTCGCAGCCACCCCGCCCGGCGCGGCTTGGCCATGCGCTCATCGCCTTCCCCGAGGCTCCTATGAAATACAAGGATTACTATCAAACGCTGGGCGTCGAGCGTTCGGCCACGGCCGATGAAATCAAACGGGCCTATCGCAAGCTGGCCCACAAATACCATCCCGATATTTCGAAGGACCCGCAAGGCGAGAGCAAATTCAAGGAAATCGCCGAAGCCTACGCCGTGCTCAAAGACGCGGAAAAACGCCAGGCTTACGATGATCTGGGCCGACGGCCGGCTGGCGAGTCGTTCACCCCGCCGCCGGATTGGCAGCAGCATTTCAACACCGCCGAGAACGGTTTCGACAACGTCGATCTGGCTGATCTTTTCGAGGCCTTCCGGCGCACCAGGCACGGCGCGCAGGCCCAGCGCGAGATACCCATCCCGGGTCAGGACTACGAGATAGTCGTGCCGGTATCGCTGGAGCAGATTTTTCGCGGCGACCGGATCGAAGTGAGCGCGGAGCTGCCGGAATTCGACGCCAACGGCCTGGCACATCGCGTGGTGCGAACGTTTCACGTCAAGTTGCCGAAAGGAGCGGCGCACGGCCATCGCCTGCGCCTGGCAGGGAAGGGCGGGCCCGGGTATCAGGGAGGGCGGCCGGGCGATCTGTATGTCGTGCTGGCGCTGCAACCGCATCCGCTTTACCGGGTCGACGGGCGGGACGTGTACATCGACCTGCCGCTGGCGCCCTGGGAAGCGGTGCTGGGGACCGTGGTCCGGATCCCGACGCCGGGCGGTCCGGTCGAGCTCGATATCAAGCCGGGTACGACTGCCGGCACCAGGCTGAGACTGGCCAAGCGCGGCCTGCCGGCGACCAACGGCGGCGCCGGTGCGCTCTACGCGGTGATCCGCATCGACGTGCCGAAAACCGTCAGTGCGAACGAACGAAATCTGTATGAGCAGTTGGCAGCCGCTTCGAGGGTGAATCTGCGGCAGCATCTCGAGAAGGAGGCAACGCCATGAACCTGCAAAGCACCACTGTGATGTGGCTCGACGGCGACGACGTGTGCCAGGTCGAACATTTGGCAGAGATCTCGGGTCTGTCGCTCGACGAGATCGAGGATCTGATCGACAACGAGGTAATTGCGCCGGTCGACCCGGCGCAGTCGCCGCGCATGTTTGCGCTGCAGGGCGTGACGACGGCGCGGATGGCACGCCGCCTGCGCGACGACTTTCTGCTCGATCGCCATGGTCTTACCTTGGCGCTGAAGCTATTGCAGCGCGTGGCACAGCTCGAGGCCGAGCTGCAAGCCTTGCGCGCGCGCGCCGGCCTGGCTTGATGCCGGTGCGGCGCAGCGCCGTCAATGCGACAGCAGGGTCGGCACCGTCATGCTGCGCAACAGGGTGCGCGTGACGCCGCCCATCACCAGTTCGCGCAGGCGGGCATGACCGTAGCAGCCCATCACGATCAGATCTGCAGCCACGTCTGCGGCGCGCGTGAGCAGCAGCTCGCCGACGCCGGCCTTGTCGACGCCCACTTCGTGGCTCGCGGGAATCGCTTCGAACGCGGCCGAGACGCCATGACGGGACAAATAATCGATGAGCGCGTTGGTGTTCGGCGCGTCGAGCCGCGGTTCGACGTTCGTGGGGTCGATGATTGCCGCCGTGACCCGATCGGCGCGTTCGAGCAGCGGCATGGCATCGCCCACGGCGCGGGCCGACTCGCGGCTGCCGTTCCAGGCGATGAGTATGCTGCGGAAACGGTGCGGCACCGGGCCGGTGTAAGGCACGACCAGCACCGGGCGCCCGCTGGCAAGAATCAGATTTTCGTTGAAGCGCTCGGCGACCGGGGCAGCGGGAGCCTGCCCGTCATGTTGGCCGAGCACGATCAGATCGGCATGCCGCGCGTGCAAGGCGGCGAGATCGTCTGCCAGGCCTTGCGGAGCGCGCCATTCGGCCGTGGCCCCGGCGCGTGCGGCGATGGCTTCGAACTTCTGCCGTGCGTCCTGCTCATGATGCTGATCCGAGATGGTTTGACGATCGAGCGCGGCCTGAAGGTTTTGGCGGTTGATTACCGCATACGACAAGTCAGCCGGCAACACCGGCAGGTAGAGTCCGACCAGATGGGCATTGCCAGCGGCGGCCAGGTCTGACGCCAGCTCGACGCGCGCGGCGCACCGTGGCGTGTCGTCGATATGAACCAGAATCGTTTGATAAGCCATCATGTCGCTCCGCGCGCTGGCAAACAGGGGCAAGGATCAATGCTGCGGCTCGGCCTGGCTGGCCGGCTGGGTCGTCTGGCCGGCCGGTTGCGCCGGCGCGTCGGATCTGACCAGCAGCACGGGCTGGGTGGCGGTGCGCACCAGTTGCTCCGCGACGCTGCCCATCAGCAGGCGTCTGGCACCGCGCCGGCCGTGCGTGCCGAGCACGATCAGATCGGCTGGCCAGCGGCTGCTTTCGTCGTGAATGGCAGTGGCGATGTCAACGGCCAGCTCGCGCAGATCCAGCAGGCGAGTCTGTACTTCGACGCCATGGCCGCTCAGTTGGCGTTCGGCGTTGGCCAGCAGTTCTCGGCCGGCTTCGAGCATGGCGTCGCGTACCGATTCGATGTCGTAGTAGCCGCTGTACACCGACGGGAAGGTCAGGACAGGATCTTCGACGACGTTGACCACGCGCACTGTCGCGCCGGGTTCCGCGATGCGGCTGATTTCGGCGAGCGCCTTGGCGGAAGTCGGGCTGTCGTCGATGGCCAGGAGTATGTGTTGATACATGATCGGTCCGTGAACGCTGATGTGAGGGTATGGTTGCCGCAGATTAATCTGCGGCACGCCTCCCCACTATAGGCTGGAATGCGCGGTTGTCGCTCGGCGGCCCCTGCGCGGTTTGATCTGCGTCAAGCCGCCCGGGTGATCGGCTCAGGCGCTTAGCCGGGCCGGCTCGAGCACGGCGCGCAGGCCGTCCAGATCGACGATGCGAATCAGCCGCTGCCGCATGGCGATATAGCCGGCGTCCTGGAAGCGCGAAAAAATACGGCTCACTGTTTCCATTTTCATGCCGAGATAGTTGCCGATTTCTTCCCGCGTCACGCGCAGGTTGAACTCGCTCGACGAGTATCCGCGGGCGGTCAGGCGTGCGGAGAAATCCAGGATGAAAGAGGCAACGCGTTCCTCGGCGCACATATTTCCGAGCACCATGAGCAACTTGCGTTCGCGGGAAATTTCCGCGCCGAGCAGGCGATGCACCATATGCTGGATGGTGGGCATATCGAAGCTCAATTGCTCCAGATGCTTGAACGGAATCACGCACACCTGGCTGTCCTCCAGCGCGATCGCGTCGCAGTCGTGGCGACCGCCGGTAATGCCGTCCAGACCCAGCAACTCTCCTGAAATCTGGAATCCGGTGATTTGCTCGCGTCCCTCGGGATTGAACAACTGGGTTTTGAACGATCCGGCCCGCACCGCATAGATATTCTCGAACGGATCGCCCGCGTGATATAGCCCATGGCCGCGCCGGATCGTGCGCCGCGCCGAGATCAGCGTGTTGAGCAGTTCCGCGTCCTGCATGCTCAAGCCGCTGGGCAGGCAGATGGCTCGCAGCAGGCAGGAGGTGCAATGCAGCGCGGCTGTGTTGTCGGACACTTCGTGCAGATGATGGATTTGCCGCCTGGACATGGCCACCGTGACGGGATTTGCGGGGGATGACGCTAATGCTTCGAGTGACATGATGGGCTCCGTAATGCGCGATGAGTCACGAATCTATTGTTTTTTGCTGCGTCGACAACGTTTGAACAATTTCCAGCAAACGCCCAAGTTCGGCCGTTTTGTCGAGAAAAAATGCCGCACCACCCTTCATGCAGATGTCCTGGATGTAGGGCACCGCATAATTGGTCAGGACGATCACCAGCACGCCCGGCAAATGCTCTTTCAAGTGCTTGAGCACCGTCAGGCCAGTGCCGTCAGTGAGCTTCAAGTCCAGGATGACGGCGTCCGGCGTGTGTCCGTCGATCCCCTCGATCGCCTCGCGCACGGTAGTCGCAAACCCGACGACATGCACCAGCGGCAAGGCGGCCAACCGGGTCAGCAGGCGCTCCCGGATCAGCGCGGAGTCTTCGACCAGATAGACCTGGAACTTGGGTGAGAGGCACGATTTCATGACTCCAGTATGCAAAGGCGCGGCTGTGAAAACCAGACGTCAATGGCTGGATTGCCTATCGGTGCCGGACTACATTTGTAGGCAAAGGACTACATGGTGATCCGCAGGGGGGAGGGCGCTCGCGCGAGGCTCGCCCCGAGCGCTACCGCCCGCTGGCGTCGGGCGCGACAATGCCGGCCAGCGGAATGGCGATAGCGATGCGCACCCCGCGCCCGGGCGCCCCATCGATGACGAGCGTGCCGTCGAGGCGGCCAACCCGCTCGCGCATGCCCATCAGGCCGAACGACGCGATGTTGGCGCGCGCCTCGGAGCGCATGCCCTGGCCATTGTCCTCGATGTGCAACAGGCAGGCGCCGTCGCGCGCGGCCAGGTCGATGATGACCTGGCTGGCGCGGGCGTGCCGTGCCACGTTGGTCAGCGCTTCCTGGATGATATGAAACAGCGTCGCGGCGGCGGCGTCGCTCAACGGCAGCTCGCCCAGTGCGGCCCGGAACTCGACGGCGATGCCATAGCGCCGGCTGAAATCTTCGGTGAGCCAGTCGAGGGCCGGCACCAGGCCGAGCGTCTCGATCGCGATCGGATGCAGGCCGGCGACGATGCGCCTGAGCGAGGCCACGCCGACGTCGATCAGCCGGTGCATGTCGCGCATGTTTGCGGCAACCTGTGCGGCTACGGCCGGGTGTGCATCGAGCATGCCGTCCAGATCGGCCAGCGCCATCTTGAGCGCGGTGAGCTGTTGGCCGAGGTCGTCGTGCAGCTCGCGCGCAATGCGCGCTTGCTCTTCCTCGCGGGCGGCCTGAATATGCCTGGAGAATCGGCGGATTTGCTCAAGCTCCGCGAGCCGGCGGCGCTCGGTAAGATCTTGCGTGACCTTGGCAAACCCGCGCAGCGTTCCCTGCTCGTCGCGAATGGCGGTGATGATGACGTTGGCCCAGAATTTCGACCCGTCTTTGCGTACGCGCCAACCCTCGCTTTCATATCGGCCCTGCGCGGCCGCTGTGGCAAGCGCCAGGGCAGGCTGGCCCGCGTTGACATCTTCCGGCGAGTGGAACACCGAGAAATGGCGGCCGAGTATTTCAGCTGCCTCGTAGCCCTTCAACTTGCGTGCACCGGGATTCCAGCTGGCGACGTTGCCCGCCGGGTCGAGCCTGAAAATCGCATAGTCACCGACGGCCTCGACCAGCAAACGGAAGTTCTCGTCGGCCGGCACATGAGGTGGAGTTGGCGTGGTATCCAGGGGCTCGGTCGCCTGATCGCTCATCGTCCTCTCCGGAAAGGCGAGTCCGGCTTCGGCAGGGCGCGGGCCCTAACTTGGCCTGGGGGGATGTCGCCAATATCATGCATTCTAGGTTTATTTGGCAGTAATTGGAATTGGCTCGAACCCAGGGACCGGCGGGGCCCATCCAGCGCGGCTTTGTGGCAGTATGTATGTCGCCCGGACGTGGGCTTGGCCCGCGCGGCACGCACCGATGCACCTGAGCACGATCGACTATCCAGTGAGGCGACGAGAATGAAAGCAGCTTGGTATACCGAATCCGGCGAGGCGCGCCGTGTACTGGTGGTGGGCGAACTCGAGACGCCGATGCCGGGTCCCGGCGAAGTGCGGGTGAAAGTGGCCGTGTCGGGGGTCAATCCGTCGGATGTCAAGACGCGGCGCCGTCCGCTGCCATATCCTCGTGTGATTCCGCACAGCGACGGGGCGGGGGTGATCGACGCCGTCGGCGCGGAAGTCGCGCCTTCGCGCCTGGGCCAGCGCGTGTGGCTCTGGAACGGCCAGTGGCAGCGCCCGATGGGCACCGCTGCGCAGTATATCGTGGTGCCCGAGGCGCAGGCCGTCTGGCTGCCCGAGCACGTCGATTTCGCCGCCGGAGCCTGTCTCGGCATTCCGGTGATGACTGCCTATCAGGCGGTGCGCCTGCTTGGCGATGTAGCCGGCAAGACGATTCTGGTGACTGGCGCCGGTTCATCGGTGGGCCACTATGTGACACAGATCGCAACCCGGCAGGGGGCCCGCGTGATAGGCACCGCCGGCTCGGCGGCCCGGCTGGCCAATGCCACGGCGGCCGGGGCGAGCGCGGTGATCGACTACAAACAGGAACCGGTGGCTGCGCGCATCAAGGCGCTGACTGACGAACGCGGCGTCGATGCCGTGATCGACATGGATCTGTCGAGCACCGCCGCCTACGTGCGCGACGGTGCGCTGGCGCCGCACGGCACGCTGGTCTGTTACGGCTCGAATCAGGCCGACGACGTCCCGTTGCCATTTCGCATGCTGCTGTACCGCTCGATCGCCGTGCGCTTCTTCCTGATCTATGATCTTCTGCCGGCCGACCGCGAGGCCGTGCTGGCCGGCGTGAATGCACTGTTGGCACACGACAGGCTGGTGCATCACGTGGCGGCGCGCTTTGCGCTTGACGACATCGCCGCGGCACACGAGGCAGTGGAGGGCGGCAGGCTGGTCGGCAATGTCGTCGTCGATCTTCCCTGAGCGGCGCGGCCAGCCGCGCCGCGCGCCGGTCTTGTCTTTCATCCCAACGCAAAAGGTTATGCCATGATCCACGAACTGCGCATCTATCACTGCGCCCCGGGCCGTCTGCCGGCGCTGCACGATCGTTTCCAGCACATTACCCTCAAGTTCTGGGAAAAATACGGCATCAAGCCGGTCGCCTTCTGGACCACCGTGGTCGGGCCGACCAACCAGACGCTGACCTATCTGCTCGAGTGGGAAAACCTGGCCGAGCGCGAAGCCAAGTGGGACGCCTTCATCGGCGATCCGCAATGGCAGGCCAAGCGGGCCGAAAGCGAAGCCAAGGCGGTCATCGTCGAGCGCATCGAGAATCAGATTCTGGTGCCGACGGCTTATTCGCCGTTGCGCTGACCAAGGGTCTCGCGCTAAACCGCCGGCGGCCCTCGGATTCTGCACATTGGCTTGCCGTCGCAGCACCCCGACTCACCGCCCCCGCGCCATCACGCCATCACGCCATCACGCCATCGCCATCATGGGGAATCGTTGGCCGGCTGGGGCACATCATTGATATGAATCAAGCGCGCGACAAATTGGCGGGGCAAACTGCGATGCAGGTATGGCGTGCGTGGCATTTTTCTCTATGCTTGGATAATTGAGTCGACCGAGACCTAACGCCGAGGCAAGCGTGGATGCCTGATAAACGAGGGAGGCCGGTATGTCGCGTGAATCCGATTGGTTGGCGGCGCAAGCCTATGATGCATTCCCCGGCGCCGCCGAATTCGTCGAGGGACAAGACCCCTCGCACGTGATCGTCAAATGGAGCATTGCGTCGGCTCACGGACATCGCCGCAACGCGCCGCTGGCCGTGGCGATCGATCCCAAGGTTGTCGACCGATGGTATGAAGCCGGCGACCGCGAGCAGGCTCGCATCTCGCGATATGTTCGCAGCGCGATCAGGAACAGGATGAGGGCCTACCATGCCGATGGGCCGGTCGACGTGCCCGCGGCATTCCTTGTCACCATCGATGAAGGCGCCTTGTAGCGATCGTTGCGTCGCTACGCATCATGTCGGCAGCCTTTCCCATGGCCGGCTCTCGCGAGCCTGTGCCGCCGGCCGGCCGAACGGTTATCATCGGCAATATATGGCGGGTCGCCGGCCAGCGACGCGAATGCGGTGCATCGTCTGGCCGCAGCGCCCGTTGAAGGCGGCCTTGGTCCACTCTTTCAGGATTATCCATGAGTCTTCGCATCGTTCAGCTCGGCACCCCCCGCGCGCCCGACGAGGGCCTGCGCATCGGCACCGTGCGGCGTCCGCCGCGCGGCGTGCCGAAAGCAGAATTCAGCAAGCGCGATTACTACGATGTCTGGCTGCCTAACCTCTCGCCCAGCCCCGAGCTGGTTGCCGAGGCCCAGGCCGCCGAGAGCCAGGCCGACTGGAATCGCTTCAAGCGCAAATTCCGCGCCGAGATGAACACCAGCGAGCACGGCAAGGTACTCGACCTGCTGGCCGCCCTGTCGCACACCACGCAGTTTTCGGTGGGCTGCTACTGCGCCGACGAAAACCACTGCCATCGCAGCGTTCTGCGCGAGTTGCTGCAGGAGCGGGGCGCCGAGATCAAGTGAGCTTGAGCTGTACGCCGGAGAAAAACCCGCGCGGGAGCCTGGCCGGAAAGTCGCTGGCCTCGGCGCTGTCCCGCCGATGCCTTCGCCGCCGGGGGCGCATATGCGCCCGCTCCAGCGCATCGCAGTCGACGCACACAATTCGGCGAAACGCCGCCCGCATGGCCGCGGGTGTGTCCAGTCCGACGGCCACGGCAATTCGCGCGAAATCGAGCTTGGTTGTCATCATCTGCACCAGCGCGGCGATCACGCGCTGCCGTTCTACCACGGCAGCCAGGCTGGTGCCGCTTTGTGCCAGCAAGGCATGGAATGCGCCCTCCGGCAACCGGCAGTGCCTGGCCAGCGCATCGGCCCGCCACTGCGCGTTGGGTGCGCGAAACACCTGACGGGCCAGCGCGGCGGCCAGTTGGGTGTTCTCGGGGGCGGTCGCGCATGCGGTGCGGTGATCCGTCTCGAAAGTGACGATGGCTCTGGCAGCAATGCTGGCGCCGGTTCTTGCCGCGAGCAGATAGTCCAGGGGGGTGCCGGGCGGTAATTCGGCATCCTGGCCAGGATGAACGGTCCGATGGCCGTGTCGGGTGATCAGCGCTGATGTGCCTGACAGCACCTGGACGCGCAGCGCATAGGGGATGTCGATGCCGCGCAGCAGCAGTTGTGTCGTGGTGGTCAGCGGCACGCGCAGCGGAAACGGCAGCGCGCCGCGTGCCCACAGCGCGTCGATGCCCTGCCGGACGCCGTTCATCGGTGTACGGCAGCCGCCGAGATGGCGCGGGCGCGATCGACGACAGGCTTGTCGACCAGCTTGCCATCGATGGCGATGGCGCCGTGCGGATCGGCGGCCACCGCCGCAAGCACGCGCTCTGCCCAGGCGCGCTCCTGATCCGAGGGCAGGAAGCCGCGTTGCACCGCCGCGACCTGCCTGGGATGAATGCACAGCTTGGCGCCGAATCCGAAGCGCCGCGCGCGCAGCACCTCCGCTTCGAGCGTCGCGGCGTCGTCGATGGCCAGCGCCACCCCGTCGACCGGCGCAGGCAGTCGCGCGTAGCGGGATTCGACCACCAACTGGGTGCGTATCGCATCGAGTTCCCGATCGTCGCCCCCGATGCCGGCATCTCCGCAAAAATCCACCGAGCCGAAAGCAATGCGCGTGAGACCCGGCGTTCCCGCAATCTCGCGCAGATGCACCAGGCCGGCCACGCTTTCGACCAGCGCATGGAGCTCCTGCTCGGGCCGCAACCGGGCCCGCACGGTGCTCAATGCCGCGCGCTCCTCGCTCTTGGGCAGCATGATGCCGGCCACCGCAGGCAGCGCGGCGAGCGCCATATCGTCGACGTGCCATGTCGTATTGACGCCGTTCACGCGCACCAGGATGCGCTCGTCCGGCCCGCCCCGCGCCTGCAGCCATTCGGCCAGGGCCGCGCGCGCCGTTGCCTTGGCGCCGGGCGCCACGGCGTCCTCGAGATCGAGGATGATTCGATCGGCGCCGCTGGCCAGCGCCTTGGAAAAACGTTCAGGGCGTTCGCCCGGGACAAACAGATAGCTATAGACGGACATGATCGGCCAGGTTGTTCAGACGGGGCGCCAGTCGCGCTGGAACTTCTCCGAATAGCTGAAGCGCTCGGCGGGGTGCGTGCTGATCGCCACCTCCACGACTTCGCCACGTCGATTGATGTAATGCCGGCAAATCCACAACGCCGCGGAGCGGGCCTTGACGTTGAGCTGCCGGGCTTGTGCGCTAGTGACGTTTACCGCGCGGATTTCCTGCTGCACTTCGGTGATCTGCTCGCCGAACTGACGTTCGATCAGCGTGTAGATCGGCGCGTGTGTCGCGGAGCCCACGTTCTCGATCGTGCGAAATGCCGGGTGGATGTAGATCTCGCTCACGCAGATCGGGTAGGGGGAGTCGCCCGAGCGGCGCAATGCCTCGATGCGCAGCCACGTCTCGCCAGGGGTCGCGCGCAACAGGCCACACAGGCTCTCGTCGATCTCGATGGTTTGCCGCGAGACGATGTCGAGCTCGGTGTCCGCCGTGTATTGCTGCAGATCGCCCAACTGCTGCATGACCTGCTGGTAGCCGCTGACCGCCTGCTGCGCCCGCACGCGGGTGCCGACGCCGGCCTGGCGGTCGACCAGCCCCATCTGCACCAGCCGCTTGACGGCTTCGCGCACCGTGAAGCGACTGGCCCCGAACTGCTCGCACAGATCGTATTCGGTCGGCAACAGATCGCCGATACCGTATTTGCCCGCCTGGATTTCGTTGATCAGCGTCTGGGCCAGTTGCAAATAGCGGGGCTGTTGATTGAGCAGTGTTGTCATGCAGATGTCGCACGCGGCGATGAGAGGCGTTGAAGGGCCTTATTATTGCACCACAGCTTTCTCGCGCAGCCAAGCAATGCGCGTATCGTCATACCCGAGGTCGCGCAGAATCGTTTCGGTATGCTCGCCCATGCGCGGCGCGGCACGCGTGGGCAACGCCTCGTCGATGCGCACCGGCGAGGCAACACCGCGAATCGGGCCGTGTTCGGGATGCAGAAAGTCGAGTACCCGGTCCTGTTCGGCAACGAACGGGTTCTCCAGCGCCTGGGCCACGTCGTAGACAGGCGAGGCCGGCACCTTGCCAGCGAAACGCGTCATCCAGGTGGCGGTATCCTCCGTCATCAGCACGTCGTCCAGTTCGCGCCGCACGCGATTGCGGTTGGCCAGCCGCGCCTTGTAATTGCACAACTCCGGGTCGCTGATCCATTCCGGTCTGCCCAGCACCTCGGCCAGAACGCCCCAGAACTTTTCCTTGTTGCACATCAGGAATATCCAGCCGTCGCGCGTCCGATACAGCTCGCTGGGCGTGAGCGACGGGTGGCTCGAACGCGGTTCGCGCCGGGTAGTGTGCCCGCCATTGAGGTACCAGGTCGCGACGTAGGCGAGGTTGTGCAGCGCCACATCGAACAGGCTGACATCGAGATCGCGGCCGCGCCCGGCACGGCGCGCCTCGAGCACGCCGGCGAGCAGCGCCATCGCGGCGGTCGTGCCGGTCATCAGATCGATGATCGACAGGCCGAAGCGCGCGGGCGGCCCGTCCGGTTCGCCGGTGAGCGACAGGTATCCGGCCTCGGCCTGCATCAGATAGTCATAGCCGGGCCAAGCCTGGCGCGAGCCGGTGCGGCCGTAGGCAGACAGATGCACGCAAACCAGTGCCGGGTTGGCGGCGGCCAGCGAGGCGTAGTCGAGCCCGAGCTTGACCGGCAGGTCGCCGCGCAGATTGTCGAACAGCGCGTCGCTCCTGGCGACCAGGTGTTGCAGGATCTCGCGCCCCTCCTGGGTTTTCAGGTCGAGCGTGAGGCTGCGCTTGTTGCGGTTGAACGCCTCGTAGAAGTGGCTGTCGCCGGGGCCGAAGTAGTGCGGGCCAACCGCGCGGCCGACGTCGCCGCCGTCCTTGGCGTTTTCGATCTTGATCACATCGGCGCCCAGATCCGCCAGGTGCTGCGTGGCGAACGGGCCGGCGCCGTATTGCTCGACTGCGACCACGCGCAGTCCGGAAAGTGGCAGACTCATACGGGATTCCTTGCTATCAGTTGCTTGGCGATGATGATGCGTTGCATCTCGTTGGTGCCTTCGCCGATCACCAACAGCGGCGCGTCGCGGTACAGGCGCTCGATATTGAATTCCTTCGAATAGCCGTAGGCGCCGTGAATGCGCATGGCTTCGAGGCTGTTTTCCACGCCTGCCTCGGTGGCGAAATATTTCGCCATGCCTGCTTCCATGTCGCACCGCTCGCCGCTGTCGTACGCCTGCGCGGCGGCGTCCACCAGCAGGCGCGCCGCTTGTACGCGAGTCGCCATTTCGCCGAGCTTGAGCTGGATCGCCTGATGCTCGCAGATCGGCTTGCCGAAGGTCTTGCGCATTTGCGCGTATGCCACTGATTCGTCGAGTGCGGCCGCCGCGATGCCCAGCCCGCGTGCCGCGACATTGATACGGCCCAGCTCCAGCCCACCGAGAATCTGCTGAAGCCCGCGTCCTTCCTCGCCGCCGAGCAGCCGATCGGCCGGCACGCGATAGTTGTCGAAGCTGAGCTCGCAGGTATCGATGCCTTTGTAGCCGAGCTTTTCGAGCTTGCGGCTGACATGAAAGCCCGGCCCCTTCTCGGCGATGAGCAAGCTCATGCCGCGGTGGCGCGGCTCGGCCGCGGGGTCGGTCTTGACCAGCAGGATCAGGCAATTGCCGTGCATGCTGTTGGTGATCCAGGTTTTCGCGCCGTTGACCACGTAATGATCGCCATCGCGGCGGGCCGTGGTGCGAATGGCCTGCAGGTCGGTGCCGCAGTCGGGCTCTGTCAGGCCGATGCCGCCGCGCAGCTCGCCGGTGGCAAAGCGCGGCAAATACGCCTGCTTTTGCGCCGGCGTGCCAAAGCGCTGCACCGCCATGGCCATGATCAGGTGCGAGTTGATGATGCCGCTGACTGACATCCATACGGCCGACATGCGCTCGATGATGCGCGCATAGGTGCGCGTGCTCAGGCCCAGGCCACCATATTCCGGCGCGATAAGGCAGCCGAACAGGCCCATCGTCTTCATGTGTTCGACGATTTCCTCCGGGTAGGTATCGCTGCTCTCCAGCGCGCGCACGTGCGGCGCGACCTCGACCTTGAGGAAGCGATCGATCATGTCCAGAATGAGTTGCTCGTTATCGTCGGCGGCAGCGCCTGACGACGGCGCATTGGGGTGAGTCATGAAAAGGTCTCCTCGATCGGAAAATTAAATGGGTTCGGCCAGCAGCGCGTGCAGCGCGCCGGCCTCGAGCCGCTCCAGCGAGAGCACCGTCTCGCGGATTTGCGCCGCGCGCGACTCGGGCAGGGCGCGCTTGGCATTGATGAAGTATTTGTCGCTGATATCGTGGTTGGTGAGTGGCCGATCAGCACTGCCGCGATTGATTGCCTCGCGGTGGCTGAGCTGGCGGCCGCCGTTCATTTCCAGTATGACCTCGCCGGTGTAGTGACGCGGGAAGGTCGAATCCGGATCGATTTCGTAATCGACTTTGCCGGCCAGTGCCAGCACGGCCGCATCGGCCAGCGCTGCCGGCTCCAGCTCGTCGAGCGTAAAGCGGCCCTTGAGCAAGCCGCTGGCGACGATATAAGGAATGCTGAACTGGGCTTCGTAGCTATTGGCCGGGCGACGCTTGTTGGCGACCGGCTCGCAGACGGTCTTGACGACCTGCTGCGGCACTTTCACGCGCACGCGTGCGATGCCGGCGATACTTTGTGCGAACGAGGCACTGCCTTCGGTGCCGAGCTGGTTGTGCAGCGCCACGGCGGCGTCGGCGGCCGCATGCGTGAAATGACACGCCGGGATCGGCTTGATGGCGACTTCTTCGATTTGCCACTGCTGGCCGAGCCCCGCGGTCGCGAGCGACAGGTCGGCCTGCGCACGCATCTCGCCAAGATAACTGGCATACAGGCCGAAGCGTCCTTCGTACGGTGCCTGGGGGCCGATGAATCCTTGTTTGGCGAGCACTGCCGCGGTCATGCCGGCGCCGGCGGCCCAGCCTGGATGAATGCGCTTGGTCCATGCGCCGTCTTGCAGGAACTCCAAACTGCCGCTGGCCATCGACAGAGCAATGCCTTGCGCCATCGCGGCCTGCCGAGCGTTCAGTCCGTCCAGGCGGGCCGCGGCCACGGCGCAGCCGAACACGCCGGCCACACCGGTCGGATGAAACCCGACCTGATGAAAGCCGCCCTGCGCGACGGCGCCCACGCGAGTGGCGACTTCCATGCCCGCGATATAAGCGGCCAGCATTTGCGCGCCGCTGGCGGCCACGCGCTCGGCGCTGCCGAGGACGCATGGAAAAATGCTGGCGGTGGCGTGAATCACGCCGCGCGAATGCGTATCGTCGAAATCCAGGCCGTGCACCAGCACGCCGTTCATCAGCATCGCATCGCGCGGCTGCAGCAGCCGCCCGTGACCAATCACCGTCGCGGGCCCGCTGCCGAGCGCCTGCATGGCCCGCAGCGATACCTGCGCGAAATCGTAGTCATGCGAAGCATAGGCCAGGCCGATTGCATCGAGCAGCAGGTGCTTGGCGCGCTCGCGCACGGCCGCTGGCACCTGATCGAGTTGCAAGCCCAGCGCGAAGCCGGCCAGTTGCGGCGCGATTGGAAGCTGCGGCGTCGCTTCGGCGCGGGATGAGGTGGCTGCTGCGTTCATGAAATTTCTCCTTGAATACTCAGGATGCTCGACCCATGCCGGCTGGCGCGATGTCCAGTTCGGGTGCGCTGATATCTTCGAGCGACTGTTGATTGGTTTCGACCCGCAGGGCCAGCAGACCGACGATCAGCAGGCCGAGCACGCCGATGACCATCGACAGCACGCCCGTGAGGCCGAAGCGCTGGAACAGGTAGACGGCCAGATACGGCGTGCTCATCGAGGCTGCTCGCCCGCATACGCCGGCAAATCCGGTGCCGCGCAGACGATATGCGGTCGGGAACAGCTCCGGAATGTAGCCGTACAGACCCAACGTGACGACGGTATAGATTGATGTGACGAGCACGAAGCCGACCACCGAAATGGCCAACGGATCACGCATTTGCGGATAGATGAAACCCAGCACGATGGTGGCCAGACTGAACACGATAAGGCCCTTCTTGCGGCCGATCCGGTCACCCAGGAAGTACCCGACCAGCGCGCCGCCCGGCGCGCCAAACGCCATCAACGTGGTGAACCCGAGTGATTGCACCACCGTCAATCCTTCCTTCACGAAAAAGGTCGGCAACCAGGCCACGAAGCCGTAGACCGACATATTGATTGCCACGCACGTGAGCGCTGCCACCAGGGTGCGGCCGATCACCGGGCGCGAGAACAGGACCGACAGCGGCACATTGAGCGCCATTACCGGTTGCGTTGCCGGCACCGCGGGCAGCGGGCCGCGCTGCTGTTCGACTTCCGCTTCAATGGCCGCCAGGGTGGCCTCGGCTTCGGCCGAGCGACCCACCGACTCCAGCCAGCGCGGCGACTCCGGCATGCGTTTGCGCAAGACCCAGATCAGCAGGGCGCCGCCACCGGCGATGGCGAACATCCAGCGCCACCCCAGGTTGGGAATCACCACGTAGCCGATACTGGTGGCAAATAACAGGCCCGAGTTGATGATGAGTCCCATCAGAGAAATCCAGCGCCCCCGGTAAGCCGGCGGGACGAATTCGCACAAGGTGCCGGCGGCGACCACCAGTTCGGCGCCCAGCCCAAGCCCCATCACGAAGCGCAACACGATCAGTGTCTGAATGTTCGGCGCAAAGCACGCGAGCAGCGAGGCCACGCCGAACACTGCCAGATTGGCCTGGTACGAGTATCGTCGGCCGAAGCGATCGCCGACATAGCCGGCTAGCGCCGAGCCGATCAACATGCCGAAGAACGTTGCCGAGATGAATGCCGCGCCACTTTGCAGCGTCGAAAATCCTTGTTTGACGGTGGCCGCAAGCACGCCACCAGCAAGATAGATGTCGAATGCGTCGAGCAATGCGCCGCCGCTGATGAGGCCGAGGATTTTCCAATGAAACCGGGAAATGGGCAGCCGGTCCAGACGCGGACCGGCATTGACGGTTTGATGGTTCATGCGATGTCTCCTTGATGTTCAAGCGCTACCGTTCTGGTTGCGGGAGTCGCTTGTCAATTGAATTAATTGAATTACCGTTTACACAGAGGGCCGTTGGCGATGCCAATCGGTTTGCTGCTGAAACTGGTGGCCGATGCGCAGCAGCGTTGCTTCGGCAAATGGCCGGCCGATCAACTGCACGCCATTGGGCAAGCCGTTTTCGGTGAATCCCGCCGGCAATGCGAGGGCCGGCAGGCCGAGATAATTGATGCCGCGCGTCCAGTACGAAAGATTGCCGAAGCGCGCCTCGATCTCGGCCTCGCTGCCCGAGAGAGTGGCCTCGATGGTCGGCACCGCGCAAGGCAGGACGGGCAGCAACAGGGCCGACGCGTCACCCAGGCAGGTATCGAGAAAGCGCGTCTGAACCTGGGCGCGCATGCGCAGCGCATCGATATAGCGCGTGGCCGGATAAAGCAGCCCGCGCTCCAGGCGGCGTCGAACCTGAGCGCCGTAATCATGCGGTCGGCTGGCCAGCCAGGCGCCATGCACCGATGCGGCTTCGGCGCCCAGCACCAGGCTCGCCAGCGCACCGGCCGTGCTCAGGTCGGGCAGGCGCACGCGTCGCAGCGTGGCGCCCGCACGTGCCAGGTCGGCCGCTGCCTGGCTCACGAGTGCGCGAAGCTCGCTCGTGAGCACCGCCTGACTCGCCGCGTCGTCGGAAAAGTCGGGCACGGCAATCACGTCGCCCGGCCCGAGCGGACGCGTCAGACCGGCCTCGTAGTCGCGCGTGCGAGTCGTCAGGCAGGCCGGATCACGCTCGTCCGGGCCGGCCACTACGCTCATCAGCCGAGCGCAGTCGCGCGCTGTCTGCGCCAGGAATCCGACACAGTCGAGGCTGGCCGAGAGCGGCATCACGCCGTAGGTCGAGATGGCGTGCTGCGTCGGCTTGAGGCCGGTCACGCCGCATGCCGCCGCCGGCAGGCGCACCGAGCCGCCGGTATCCGAGCCCAGCGCGCCGAATACCAGGCGCGCGGCCACCGCCGCCGCGCTACCGCTCGACGAGCCGCCGGAGATGTGCTGCGACGACCATGGATTGCGGCCGTGCCCGAGGTGTGCGTTGAACCCGGTGGGGCTCATGGCGAACTCCGCCATATGCAGGGCGCCCAGCGTGAGCGCACCGGCTTGCGAGAGCCGTTCCAGCACTGTGGCGGTGTAGTCGGGGCGAAAGCCCTGCAGGATCGTGCTGCCGCACTCGCTGGGCAGGCCCGCCTCGAAGAACATATCCTTGTGCGCCAGCGGGATGCCGTGCAGCGGGCCACGCGGCAGCCCACCGCCTGCGCCCAGGTCGAGTTGCGCGGCCCGGCCGAGCGCCCGGGCTGGATAGGTGCGCACGAATCCATTGAAGCGCGCGGCTGTAGCGTCGACCCGCGCAAGACAGGCGCTCGCCAGGGCGTGAGCGGCGGAGCGATCGCGCAGATTTTCGACGGCTTCGCACAGCGAAGCCGTGCTCGGCAGGCTCGCGTCGATATCATTCATCGGCTTGCTCCGCCAGTCGAAGAACCCGGACGAAGTCGTCCGTGGCAAGCCAGTTCAGTGGCGCGGCCGCCTGGGCCACGGTGCGGGTGACGGCCAGCGCACTTGCGACCAGATCCGCCGCGTCGGCCAGTGTCAGCGGCGCCGTGCCAAAAGCCGTCGCCCAGCCTTGCGCCGCGCGCGCCTGGGCGGCGCGATCATCTTCAGGCGGGTCTTGTGTCTCGTGCGCTCTCGTTGTCATCTGATTCTTCCGTGGGTCGCTGTCGAAATGGGCGCGGGCGACTTACGCGTCGTCCACGCCATGCCCGCGCTTGGGAATCAGCGCGCTACGGATGAATTCCATGATCTGCACGCCATCCTGGTTGAACGCGCGCGTATGTACCGTGACGATACCCTGCGTCGGCCGCGAGCGGGATTCGCGCTTTTCCAGCACTTCCGATTCCGCGTACAGTGTGTCGCCGCAAAAAACCGGCGCGCTCAGCTTGATCTCTTTCCAGCCCAGATTGGCGACCGCCTTGCCGCTCACATCGTTGACCGTCATGCCCAGTACGATGGCCACCGTCAGGCCGCTGTTGACCAGCAGGCGCCCGAACTCGCTCTTGGCTGCGTAGGCCGCGTCGCAGTGCATCGGGTGGAAATTCATCGTCAGCAACGAGAAATGGATATTGTCCGCCTCGGTAATGGTGCGCCCCGGGCGGTGTTCGTAAATATCGCCGACGATGAAGTCTTCCAGATAGCGCCCATAACTGGCGCGAATGCGGCGCGTTTCGCCCGCGGCGGCAATTGCTTTTGCGTCCATGACTCCTCCATTGAATGTTTATTGCTTTGTCCGGACAAAGTATCGGCGATAAGAAAATGGAAGTCAAGCGGCCTGGATGAAAATTTGCGAGCCAGGGGACAACGTAATCGACATCCTTGGATGGGCGCTGCCCTGACGATTGGGAAAAGACCAGATCTCGGCACACATCAACCGGTTGCCGCGCTAAGCCATGCCTAAGTTTCGATGCTTAGAATGAAATCGTCAGGGCTTGCAGGGTATCCCGCCGCTGCAATTAACAATTCGTTCGAAGTCCATCATTTCCGGTGCGCCGGAGCGAGAGCCGGCGCGGTGGAGAGCTGCCCGACGACCGCTTCGCTGCGGCATTGCCGTACCCGCCGCCTCGCTACTTCGATCACGCGAACGCGCATACAGGACGCACCATGGAACATCTCAACACAACGCTCTTCCTGATGATCAATGCCGCATCGTATCGACCACCGATGCCGCTTGGGCCGCTCTCATACTTCTTCGCGCAGGAGTTCATCTGGATCGTGCCGCTCGGTCTGGTCGCCGGCTGGCTGCGTGGATCCGCACACGTCAAGCAGGCGCTCGTCCTGGCGGCCTTGAGCGGCCTGACGGGGCTATTGATCAATCAGCTGATCGGCATGGTGTGGGATCACCCGCGCCCGTTCGTGCTGGGGCTCGGACACACTCTGATAGCCCATGCGCCGGATTCGTCGTTTCCGAGCGATCACTTGACACTGATCTGGAGTGTGGCTTTCGCCTTTGTCCTGCAGTCCCGGTGGCGCCGCATCGGTGTGCTCGCACTGCTGGCCGGTTTGCCCATCGCCTGGGCGAGAATCTACGTCGGGGTGCATTTCCCGCTGGATATGGCGGGCTCGCTGGTCGTCGGTGCAATCGCCGCGTGGTTGGTGCATGCGCTGCGCGACTCGCTGGTGCTTACCACTTACCAGTGGATGGCGATACTGTATCGCCAGGTGTGCGCGCCGCTTATTCGGCGGGGCTGGTTTGTCGCGTGAACCACGGCTGATCGCTGAGAGCGCCCGCGTCATGACAAACTCCCTGCAATCCCGGCTGATTTCGTGGCAGGCCGCGTGCATTTTGCTGGTCGGCGCGATCGCGGGCTTTATTTCTTTTTTTTCGGCGTTCCAGGAAGCTTACGAATTTCAGGACGATCAACTGATTCAGGTCGCGGCGCTGATCAACTCGCAAATCCTCTCGGTGGCCGAGCACAGCGGTTTGCCGGTCGTCGTCAAGGATAACGACTCGCGCTTCACGGTGCAGGTACTGGGGCAGCGCAGCGAACATGCGTTGCCGCTGCCGTCGAATATGGCCAATGGTTTTCAGACGCTCCTTCTCAAGCGGCGCTCGTGGCGCTTCTATGTCAGATCGCTGGCCGATGGCCGGCGCGTGGCGGTCGGCCAGAGCACCGAGGGACGCGACGAGCTCGCGCGCGACAGCGGCGTGCGCACAGCGATGCCATTCCTGATCCTGCTGCCGCTGCTTGTCACGCTGATCGTCGTCTCCGTGCGCAGGACGTTTGCGCCGGTCGAGCGCCTGTCATCCGACATCGACGCGCGCGGCCAGAACGATCTGCGAGAGCTCGACCTCGACGGCGCGCCGCAGGAGATCAGGCCTTTCCTGCATTCCATCAACGGCCTGCTGGCACGCCTGACGCGGGCGCTGGCCGAGCAGCGGCGCTTCATTGCCGACGCCGCGCATGAACTGCGCTCGCCGATCACCGCATTGCTGCTGCAAACCGCGAATGTCGAACGCGCCGTGCTCGACCCCGAAGCGCGCCTGCGGGTGGCCAGCCTCAAGGCCGGCTTGCAGCGCACGCGCGCCTTGCTCGAGCAACTGCTTGCGATGGCCAGGTCGCAGTCCAATCCGCAGGATCCTGTCGAAAATCTGCCGCTCGCCAGTGTGATGTGCCAGGCATTGCGGGAGTGCGAGCCGTTGGCGCAGGCCAGGAACGTCGCGCTGGCGCTGCATGACCAGAGCGGCCAGGCGCAACTGAGCGCGACGCGCGCCGACGTGCTTGCGATGCTGCGCAACCTGCTGGACAACGCGATTCGCTATACGCCGCCGCACGGTATGGTTGAAATCGCGTTGCGGGCCGTCGCCGGCGAGATCGAGGTGAGCATTGCCGACAGTGGCCCCGGCATTGCCGCGGCAGACAAGGCAAGGGTCTTCGACCCATTCTTTCGCGTCGGCGGCAGCGACGACTTTGGCTCGGGCCTGGGGCTGGCCATTGTGCGCACGATCGTCGAACGCCTGCATGGCCAGGTGTTCCTTGAGGATGTATCTGCCACGCCGCCGCATGGCCTGCGTGTGCGGCTCATTTTGCCGCGCAGTCGCGACGGATCGCGACCCAAGTTGTCGCCGGTAAATTGACGGCATGGCACGACCCGCGTCGCCGGCATGGAACGCATCGAACCGTATAGGGAGATTTCATGAGAAAAAACTTTGCCTTGATGATGTTGGTGTTCTCCGGCTTTGCGTTGGGCGAAGGGCGATCGGCCAATGCCACGCAGTCCGTCGTGCCGCGGCGCGAGATCACGGCCTCAAGCACCACTGCCGGGGCTGCCAACGAGCCGCGCGCCGCATTGCGGGCGCAACAGCAGGCCCGCCAGCATCTCGCGCATGCACATAGCACGTTGCAGACAACGCTCGCGCTGTATATGCAGGGGGAGAGCACCGACGAGCAGTTGCGGCAGGCGAGCGGGCGCTGGCCGATGCGGAAAGGACGTGCGCGGCATATGATGAGAGCGGCCGACGTCCGGGAGGTCGATTCGACGCTGCCCGTTATCTCTTATAGAATCAAGCCATCAAACGATCGCCGTCATGAGCCGGGACACCCGGCAAGGCGAGCAGCTCCGGCCTGGGGGCAGCGCATCGCGATGACACGCGAGAGCGAGGCGACGGGCATGCCGATAATCATTTCTTAGGGAGCCAAGGCGCGAGAATATGGCTTATTTTTCGATGATGCTGCAACTGATGGCGCAGCGCATGCGGCGCTCGACATCGTGGATGTTTGCGCAGGAATTGCTTGATAAGCCGCGCGCGGTCGGCGCGGTGTGGCCCAGTTCACAGGCGCTCGCGCGCCGCATGGCAGCCCAGGTGCCGGTCGATGGACATGGCTGGGTGGTCGAGCTGGGCGGCGGCACCGGCGCGATTACCGAGGCGATTCTCGCGCGCGGCGTGTCGGTCGAGCGGCTGCTGGTCATCGAACGCTCTGGTGCGTTCGTGCGTCACCTGCGCCGGCGCTTTCCCGCCGTGCGCGTGCTGCAGGGCGACGCCGCCAAGCTGGCGCAGCTGTTGCCGGCTGGCGCGTGCGTCGATGCCATCGTTTCGAGTTTGCCGTTGCGCTCGCTGCCGGCACTGGAAGCCGGAGAAATTCTCGCGCAATGGGTGCGTGTTTGCACCACGGGAGGCGTCGTGATTCAGTTCACCTACGATCTGCCGGGCTTGCGTCGCCATCAGCCGCCCGGTTTCGCCCCGTGCGCGAGCAGCATCGTCTGGAACAATCTGCCGCCGGCGCGCGTGCTTACTTTTTCCCGCAGCGAAGCCCGAGCTGGCCGATAAGCGCATCGGGCGCCGCCGGGTTATCGCCGATCCGACGCATGGCGGTTGTGGGGTGCCCGAATCATTCGTGAATCGCGGCGCGCGGGCACCGCGGAGCTTCATCAAGCCTTGCCAGGACGCCCCGTTTTGACTTTGGTCACCGCCTGCACTTCGATAAGCAGGCGCTTGAGCGGCATGACCTCCAGCGCAGCCAGGCCTGCGCGCAGCAGTTCGCTTTTTTTGACCTGAACGCCTTCGGCCAGACACTTCTTTTTGAGCTGCGCCAGTTTCGCGTGATCGTACTCAGGCATCGTGAAACTGTCGCGAATGACCTTCATCTTGACTTTCTTCGGTGGTTTTTCGCTTTTTGCCGATGCGGCGATCGGCGCCGGGTTGGCCGAACTCTTTAGCGTGCTTCTGGCTGGATTGACCATCTGCGCCGTTTTTTTGCCAGCCGCGACATTGGCGGGGGAATTCCCGCCCGCAGACTTCACGGGAGGTTTGGCAGCAGGTTTGGCCGCGGGTTTGGCGGGGGCACTGACGGGCGATTTGCGAGTGGTTGCCATCTATCTCTCGATTATTATTAAACGGTATATACAGTATATATAGTTTTTAGAGGCTTGGCGAAAAATCCCGGTGCACCGATGGTCGCGACTCGCGGCGCGCTGCCGGATAGCTCAAGTCGCGCGGCGCAGTGTGAAGTTGATGCGGCGCGCGCCGAGCAACGGGTGCACGCCGTCCTTGATCGGCAGCACGCCGTGATAGCGCAGACGGTCCGGGCCGCCCCATACGACAACGTCGCCATGCACGAGCGGCACCCGCGCCGGGCGGCCGCTTCGCGTAAGTCCGCCGAACTGGAAGATAGCCGGTAATCCGAGCGACACGGAAACGACCGGGGCCGTCAGATCGTGCTCGTTTTTGTCCTGGTGCAGCGACATGCGCGAGCCGGGTTCGTAACAATTGATCAGGCAGGCGTCCGGCGTGAAACCGTCAAAGCCGGCGCGCGCGGCTGCCTCCCGCGCCAGGCGAAGGAACGATGGCGGCATGGGCGGCCATGGACGGCCGGTGATCGGATCATGCGCCGCATAGCGGTAGCCGTGCCGATCGGTGACCCAGCCCAACGCACCGCAGTTGGTCAACTGCACCGACATCTCGAAGCCGCCGGGCGTCACCATATGGCGGAACGGCGCCACGCGCTGGATCGCATCCAGTGCTGGCAGCAACTCGATCACATAGGGCAACGCCAGGCCGGGCAGCACAAACGCGTGCGAGCCCAGCGCGAGCGGAGTGTCCGAGTCGAAGAGGGTGCCTTGCGAGAGGAGCATGTTGCGCGCGGGTAAATTTGCATCGATGCCCGCTACTTTAGCCGACAATAATGCTGCGCGCACTCGGTGCCTTGCGCTTGAATCGCGCGGCCGGTGGCTGTAGCCGGCGAGTCACGTCCAGGGCGAAGTATCGCTCCGAAACGCAGTGCTAACATGAGCGGCGCATCACGGCGACTATCGGTTGCATCGCGAGGACAGCATGACGCTACAACAATTGGAGACATTCTTCTGGACAGTTAATCTCGGCAGTTTCTCGGCTGCGGCCGAGCGCCTGTATGCGACGCAGTCCACTGTTTCGATGCGTATTCGCGAACTGGAAAACAGCCTGGGTGTCGAGCTGTTCGATCGTACCCAACGCAAGGCCCGGCTCACGCCGAAAGGCCGCGAGCTGATGGAATATGCGACGCGCATGCTGGATCTGTCCACCGAGCTGGAGCACCGAATCGCCACGCGCGCATCGGTTGTCGGCTCGGTGCGTTTTGGCGTGGCCGAGGTGATCTCCACCACCTGGCTGCCGCAATTGATCAAACTCATCGCACAGCGCTATCCGCACGTTCGCCTCGAGATCGAAGAGGCTCTGACCGGCGACTTGATGGCCGACCTGGCCAAAGGCGAATTGGAGCTGGTGCTTGCGCCGGGTTATACGCGTCTGCAGAATGCCTCGACGCTGTCGCTGGGCAAAGTGCCGTTCGTCTGGATGGCCAGCCCTGCCCTGGGGCTCGAGCGGCGCGTCTATCGTCCTTCCCAACTGGCGGCTTGGCCGGTCATCGGCCTGAAGCCGGAGTCCTTTCATTATTCCGCGATCGAGGAGTGGTTCCGGCGCGATCATGCGCGTTGCCAGTATCTGGCGCGCTGCAAAAGCGTCGCGGTGGCGGCGTCGATGACGATCGCGGGCATGGGAGTGGCCTACCTGCCGATTCGCGGTTATGAGGCGGATATCGCCCAGGGGCGCCTGGCTGTGATCGAGGTCGAGGATCCTTTCGATCCGGTGGAATTCATCGCGGCCTTCCCGCAGGGACACGCCTATTCGCTTGCGCGCAGCGTTGCGGAACTGGCCAGGGAAGTTAGCGACTTCGAAAAGTGATGGTCCGGGCGGCGCAGCATGCCTGAAGCCAGCCACTTCCCCATCGATTGCGTCAGTCCGGGTAAGTCGGGCCCGCTTCGGCCCACTGGCGGGCCCGGCCGGACTGTTCAAAAAAATTGATTGAAAAAGCCCGGAAAATATCGTTTGAATTTGCGTCTGCGTTAACCGAGTATCTCTTCAAAGGAAAACAAAAGCGGGCGCGTCGCCGACACGGTACTGTCACGCGGCGATGACGACACCGCTCCCCATTCTGGAGGACGGAGATGCCTACAACGCAGACAGCGGCCGCGGTGCGAGAGCAACCGGCGCAGCACGGCAACGCGAAGCTGAGCGTGATGCTCAGGACAGTGGTCTATTTGGCCGACGACATTTGCAGTTTCGAGTTTGTCTGCCCGCACGGCCGGTCTTTGCCCGCGTTCTCGGCGGGCGCCCACATTGACATCCATTTGCCCGGCGGCATTATTCGCCAGTACTCGTTGTGCAACGACCCGGCGGAGCGTCATCGCTATGTCGTGGCCGTGCTGCGAGACCCGCGCGGACGGGGCGGCTCGCTGGCGATGCACGAGCAACTGCATCCCGGCGCGATCGTGACGATTTCGATGCCGCGCAACCATTTTCCGCTGGCGGCCCATGCCTCGAGTTATGTATTCCTCGCTGGCGGCATCGGCATTACACCCATCATGTCGATGGTTGCCGAGGCGCGTGCGGCGGGTAAGCCATTCCATTTGTATTACTGCACGCGCACCCCGCAACGCACGGCTTTCCTGCGCGAGCTGCGGCCCCTGGTCGAGGCGGGCGTGGCGCTCGTGCATCACGATTATGGCGAGGTTGCCGCCGGCCTAGATCTGAAGCGCCTGTTGTGCGACTACCCCGCTGGCGCGCATCTCTATTACTGCGGCCCCACAGGCTTTCTCGATGCCGTCGAGCAAGCCGCGTCCGGCTGGCCCGCGCAGGCCGTGCATTGCGAACGGTTTTGCGCACCGGCCTCCTCTTGCGCGGCAGACGACCCTGAAGGCGACGCACCGTTCGAAGTCGAGCTCGCGAAGAGTGGCAAGCGGCTGACCGTCGCGGCGGGGCAAACCATCGCCGATGCGCTGGTCGCCAACGGCGTGGAAGTCGACGTGTCTTGCCGCCAGGGGTATTGCGGCACCTGCATGACGCGCTATCTCGCCGGCCAGCCCCTGCACCGAGACACCGTGCTCGATGACGAGGACCGCGAGGACTTCATCATGATTTGCTGCAGCAGGGCACGCGGCCAATCTCTGGTGCTGGATCTCTGAATCTCACGCAGCGATCGTGTGACCGGTCACACGGCTGAGATCGCTGGCTCGACGATTTATTTTCTGTTTGTTTATTTGCACAGCTAATTAAATTTCATAAGAGATTTACCGGAGGCGAAACTCATGAGTGCATTTGAATACGTATCGAATTGCTGGTACCCATTGGGATTTTCGGCAGAATTTCCGGTGGCCGAGTTGCAGGGCCACAAAATCGCCAGCCGGCCGATTGTCGCGTGGCGCGCCGAGCAGGGCGAGGTAGTGGCATTCGATGACCGCTGCTGTCACAAGCGATTCCCGCTGTCGGAGAGCAAATTGCTGGACAGCGGCCATTTGGAGTGCGCCTACCACGGGCTGTGCTACGACACGAGCGGGCAGTGCGTGGCGATTCCGTCGCAGCCGGACAAGGCGATCCCGCCCCAGGCCCGTCTCAGGACCGTGCCGGTCGTCGAGCAGGATGGGGTGGTTTGGGTATGGCCTGGCGATCCTGCCCAGTCGGCAGCGATCCGACCGCCCCGCACTCCGGAAGTCGTCGATCCCGACAAGGTCGCCGTGGGGTCGCCAGAGCCGCTGCGTGTGCCGGCCAATTACTTGTTGCTGATCGAAAATCTGCTGGATATCAGTCATTTCTATCCGTTGCACGACGGCAATATCGGCGACAGGGAAAACAGTCTGATTCCGGTCGAACTCGAAGAAGGAGAGGCGGGTGGTTATCAATACGTGAAGACCATTCGACGCATCGACCATTACCGGCAGCCTCCGTACTTGCGCGAATGGTTTCTGTACGACGAGGTCGAGCGCCTGCATACGCACTGCATGGTCAGCCCGGGCTTGACCCGGGTCGAGATGCATGTGGCACCGCCCGGGCAACTGGGCACCGACGCCGTGCGCGGCTATACGCTGTTGCACCTGCATTTCCCGGTGGACGAGCGCAATCTGGTGTGGCGCTGGTCGGTGTCTTGCAAGAAAGGGCATACGCCATTGAGCGACCCGACGATTCCCACCGCGCATAAAGTGGCCGAAATGTTTCCGGCGGTCGTCGCGCAGGATCAATGGGCGCTCGAGCGGCAGCAGAAGATGTTCGAATATCCCGATGACGGCTACGCTGAGTTGTTCCTCAAGTCAGACAAGGCGCTGCGCCGTGCCCGCCAGATCCTGATGACCATGCAGCGCCAGGAGCGGCTGCCAAAGGCGGGCGCCGGCGGACCATCTGAACACACCATCGCGCTGGTGGCGCAAGGGGGTGGCGCGGCGACGGCCTGACGCATCGTTTCCGAGCGGCGCCCATAAGCCGCAGTCTGCCGCGGCTCACGTTGCACGCATCAGATCGGCCGTCGCCCTCAAGCCAGCTTTACCGATAAATATAAGACATGCGGTTCATCCCAGGAGATACATTGTGGAAACTCGAGCTATCGAAACCCCGAGCGTCGAACCCGTGAGCGAAAGCTCACGTAAAACGCTGATGCAGCGCTGCGTGTACACGTGCGTTTATCTCTTCGAACGGATCATGCCGGATCCTTTCGTGATCGTAATTCTGTTGACGGCGGTGACTGCGCTGTGCGCGTTCTTTCTGGCGCCTCACGGCACCCCCTCGGTGATTCTCTCGGGTTGGTACAAAGGGATCGTCGGGATCTTCACTTTCGCGTTCCAGATGGTGCTGATTCTGGTGACAGGGTATGCCCTGGCCAATGCAAACGTGGTGCAGACCGGTCTGCGCCGGGTAGCGCTGCTGGCGACCGGGCCCGGCTCGGCGGTGGCCATCGTGTTCGCCGTCGGCGCCACAGCGACGTTTCTGAACTGGGGTTTCGGGCTGGTGGTCGGCGCGATGATGGCCAAGGAAATTGCCAAGCGGGTGCGCGTGGATTTTGCCTGGTTGGTGGCAGCCAGCTATACGTCATGGGTATTGTGGGCGTTCACCGGCATGTCGAGTTCGATCGCGCTCTCGATCGCTTCGCCCGGCAGTCCGCTCAACCTGATCGAAAAGCAGATTCACTCGGTCGTGCCGCTGTCGCAAACCGTGTTTTCCTCCTGGATCCTGTTGCCCGGGTTACTGGCCACCGTGCTTCTGCCGGCGCTGTTCATGTTGATCCGCCCCGCCCCCGGTGATGTCATTGCGGCCGATCCGCGGGCACTGGCTGAACAAGATGCGCACAGCGACGGTGCCGTCAAGCGCACGTCCATCGCCGGTCGGCTCGAGGGATCGCGCATTTGCGCCATGGTATTCGTGGTGGCCGGCGTGGCCTATCTCGCCCAGGAGTGGAGCCAGCACGGCGTCAGCCTCGACATCAACACCGTGATCTTTATCTTTCTGCTGACTGGACTTGCCCTGCACGGCAGCGCACGAGCCTATGTCGATGCGATCTCCAAGGCGGCGCGGGTCACCGGTCCGATGCTGCTGCAGTATCCGTTCTATGGCGGGATCATGGGCATCATGTCGGCCACCGGCCTGGCGCAAGTGGCTTCCTCCGCCTTCATCCATTTTGCCTCGGGCCACACATTGCCGTTCTGGAGCTATATCGGCTCGCTGTTCATCACCCTGCTGATTCCCAGCGGTGGCGGGCATTGGGCCGTGCAGGGGCCGTTCACGATTCCGGCGGCCGTGCAATTGGGCGCGTCCCTGCCGGGCACCGCCATGGGTATTGCCACGGGCGAACTGGCCGCCAGCCTGCTGCAACCGTTCTGGGCGATTCCGGTCGTGGCGATCGCCGGCGTTGGCGTGCAGCGTGTGATTGGCTTCACCTTCGTGAGTTTTCTGGCCTGCGGGAGTTTCTTCGGGCTGGTGTATCTGGTGCTGGTGCCGCTGCTTCACTGAGGGCCGGGAAGGCATGCGAGATGGCATCGGATCGACGTAAGCATTGACTGAAAGGGAAACAAAAGATGAAAACACGCGCCGCCATCGCCTGGGAAGCGGGCAAACCGTTGACGATCGAGGAGGTCGATCTGGAGGGCCCGCGCGCGGGCGAAGTGCTGATTGAAGTGAAGGCCACCGGCATTTG
>NZ_SCSK01000055.1 GCF_004297875.1 Pandoraea sp.
CGTCCAGCAGCCCAGCGCTTGCAATGCTTTGCGATCCAGCAATTTATCCTCCGATGACCTTTCCTTGCGTCGTCAGATTATCAACTGCCTTGAAAACCCCACGGTTTTCCGCGATGAACCAAAAAAAAGCCGGCGCAAGCCGGCTTTCGAGTGGTTTTACTACGACTTACTTTTTATTCACTGCGTCCTTGAACGCCTTGCCAGCGGTGAACTTGACGGTCTTGGCCGCCGGAATCTTGATCTCCTCGCCGGTTTTCGGGTTGCGGCCGATGCGTGCGGCACGCTTGCCAGACGAGAACGATCCAAAGCCGACCAGTTGAACGCTTTGACCTTTGGAAACAGCCTTCTTGACGGTCTCCAGCAGCGTGTCGAGCATTTCGCCAGTTTGTGCTTTGCTCGAACCAGTCTTACCTGCGATAGCTTCGATCAATTCCTGTTTGTTCATATTCGTTTTCCTATGAGGTGGTGAATACCGGCGTCAACTCTAACACTTTCGTCTCGCGCAAGGCCAGACGCGGGTGTTGTATCCGCGCACTTGGTTCGGACCCCGCTCGGTCTTCCGAACGATCCGATGTGTCTGGGCGAAGCGCGGCTACGGGACCGCGGTGTTGGCCAGCGGGCCGCATTATAGGCCCTATAACCGCCCGAAAGCCAGTCTGGGCGTGATTTTCGCGCGTTCCAGCGGTCGCCGGGCGAGGCGTCGGGCCGGATTGGGCCGGCCGCCGGGATGCCGGCAGCCGGCGGCACGCCGATCGGATCTATCCGGGAAACTCCCTATCACACCAAACGCTCGTCGCGGCTTACGGTAAAGGCTTCCCGAGAGGTTTTCGAGCCGCCGGCGGGTCGCGGCGCCGCGGATGAGGCAACATGGCTTGTCATCATCGCGTCACGAATCGGCGATAGCATGAAAACGATTTCATTGCGGGCGATGTGAGCCCCATCAGCATTCAATCAAGCGCAAACATGAAGAGCACTCGACTTCCCGGCGTCTGCAAGACCATGCCAGCACCTTGGTGGCGGGGCGAGCGATGAACTCAAGCACGATCAAGCATGTCGCGGAGCATGCCGGCTTCTCGATTGCCACCGTCTCGCGCGCGATGAATGCCCCGCACATGGTGAGTCCGGCGACCTTGGCGAAAATCCATGCGGCGATCGAAGCCCTGTCGTTTCAACCCAATTATCTGGCCCAGCAATTGCGCGCCGGCCGCACTCAGTTGCTGGGCGTGCTGCTGCCGACGCTGGCCAATCCGGTGTTCGCCGAGTGCGTGCAGGGTATCGAGGAAGCTGCCGCGCAAGCCGGCTACCGCCTGCTGCTGATGACCTCGCGCTATGACCCCGAATCCGAGGCGCATGCCGCGCAGACCTTGACCAACCAGCGCGTCGACGGTTTGATCCTGACGGTCGCCGATGCCGCCCAAAGCCCGCTGCTCGACCGGCTCGAGGCCGACGGCATTCCCTATGTGCTGACCTACAACCAAAGCGTGACGCGACCGTCCGTCTCGGTCGACAATCGGGCGGCGGCGGCCGACGCGGTACGCCTGCTGACGGCTCAGGGCCATCGCCGCATTCTCATGCTGACCGGCACGCTCAGCGCATCCGATCGTGCGCGCCAGCGTTATCTGGGCTATTGCGATGCGCTCAAGCAAGCGGGCCTCAAGGCGCTGCCAGCACATGAAATCGACTTCAATGCGCAAGGGTTGCCGGCACGCACGCTGGCTGCGCTGTGTCAGGGGCCGCAACGTCCCAGCGCGATTTTCTGCGGTAACGATCTGCTCGCGATGGTGGCCATGCGCTCCTTGCGCGAGGCAGCGACGGTGGTCCCCGCGCAAATGTCGATCGTCGGCTTCGATGGTTTGCCGGTCGGCGAATTGCTGGCGCCGTCGCTGGCGACGGTCTGCCAGCCGAATTATGAAATTGGTGCGCGAGCCTGGCGGGAGCTGGCATCGCGCATGGGTGGCGCGCCAGCCTCGCGCGCCAAACAACGCCCGGGTGTGATCTTGCCGCATCGCATCCGACCGGGCGATTCGATCGGGGCGCCGTCCTCCTGAAACCGTTGCGCTGCCTCAGCGCCTTTGTTGTCCTCTCCTGGAGAAATCAGCATGAAAAAGATTTTTTCCCGCTTCGTCGCCGCGGCCTCGCTTGCCGCAGCCGGCTTGCTGGGCGGCCACGCAGCCTATGCCCAGAAAGTCGCGATCTGCTACAACTGCCCGCCCGAGTGGGCTGACTGGGCCAGCCAAATCAAGGCGATCAAGGCCGCCACCGGCATCACCGTGCCGTTCGACGACAAGAACTCGGGCCAGGCGCTTGCGCAACTGATCGCCGAGCGCAACAGCCCGGTGGCCGATGTGACCTATCTGGGCGTCTCCTTCGCTATCCTGGCCAAGGAAAAAGGCGTGCTGGAGCCCTACAAGCCGAAGCACTGGGACGAAATTCCGGCCAGCATGAAAGACCCGCAAGGCTACTGGTTCGCGATTCACTCGGGCACCATCGGCTTTTTCGTCAACAAGGACGCGCTCGACGGCAAGCCCGTGCCGCAGTCGTGGGCTGATCTGCTCAAGCCGGAGTATCGCGGCATGGTGGGCTATCTCGACCCGAGCAGCGCCTTCGTCGGCTATGTCGGCGCGGTGGCGGTCAACCAGGCGCTCGGTGGTACGCTCAACAACTTTGCGCCGGCCATTGGCTACTTCAAAAAGCTTAAGAAGAACGAGCCGATCGTGCCGAAACAGACGGCCTACGCGCGCGTGCTCTCGGGCGAAATTCCAATCCTGATCGACTACGATTTCAATGCCTACCGCGCGAAATACAAGGATCACGCCAACGTGGCTTTCGTGATCCCGAAAGAGGGTTCGATTTCGGTGCCGTATGTGATGGGACTGGTCAAGGGCGCGCCGCATCAGGAGAATGCCAGGAAGGTGCTGGATTTCGTCCTGTCGAACCAGGGTCAGGCACTGTGGGCCAATGCCTTCCTGCGGCCGGTGCGTGCCGAGGCGATGAGCAAGCAAGCTGCCGCGAAGTTCCTGCCGGCCAGCGACTATGCACGCGTCAAGCCGGTCGACTTCGCGAAAATGGCCGAGGCGCAGGAAGCTTTCGGCAAGCTGTATCTGAACGATGTGCGCTGAGTTGATGCAACGATGAAACCGATGACACGCGATGCGACGTTGCCGGTGCCCTGGCGTGCCGCGCTGCTCGCGCCAGGGCTGGCCGTGTTCCTGGCTTTCTGGCTCTTGCCGATGGTCTCGCTGGTGCATATGAGCGGCGGCGCCGACTGGCTCGTCACTTATCGCGCATTGTTGAGTAACCCGCGGTACCTGCAAAGCCTGCTGGCCACGGTTTTGTTGTCGCTCGGTGTGACCGCCGTGGCGCTGGTGCTGTCGCTCATCGCGGGGTTGATGCTCACCCGGCATCGGTTTCCTGGCCGCCGCCTGCTGGTGTCCATGCTGACCTTTCCGCTCGCTTTCCCGGGCGTCGTGGTCGGTTTCATGGTCATCATGCTGGCTGGCCGGCAAGGTCTGATCGGCAATATCACGCAAGCGCTGGTCGGACATCGCACGGTATTCGCCTACTCGATGACCGGTCTGTTCATCGGCTATCTTTATTTTTCGGTACCGCGCGTGATTCTGACGATCATGGCCGCGGCCGAGAAGCTCGATCCCGCGCTGGAGGAGGCTGCCCGCTCGCTCGGCGCGTCGGTCTGGCAGATCACTCGCGACGTCGTGCTGCCGGCACTCACGCCGGGCCTGATCGCCTCGGGCGCAGTATGCTTCGCCACCGCCATGGGAGCATTCGGCACGGCCTTTACACTGGCTACCGATATCGACGTGCTGCCCATGACCATCTACACCGAATTCACCCTCAACGCGAACTTTGTCACCGCTGCCGGCTTGAGCGTGATCCTGGGGATCGTCACCTGGGTGGTGCTGGCAATTGCTCGAAGCCTGGGTGGTCAAGCCACTGGCGCGGCGGCCTGAGGAGACTGGCATGAGACGTTTTCTATTTGCCGGCCAGATGACCGTCACGCTGTTGCTCTGCCTGTTCCTGGTGGTGCCGGTGATCATGTCGGTGATGGCCGGCCTGTCGGTCAACTATTTCCGCGGCGTGGCCAGCGGCCTGACGTTGCGCTGGCTGGTGCAAGTGTGGGGCATGTATCACGACGCGATTCTATTGTCGTTTTACGTGGCCGGCGCCACGCTCGCGATCACCTTGCTGGTAGGCGTGCCGGCCGGCTACGTGCTGGCGCGAGCCCCCGGGCGCGTCTCGCGCCTGCTCGAAGAACTGCTGGTGCTGCCGGTCGCGGTGCCGGGACTGGCCAGCGCGCTGGCGCTGCTGGTGGTCTACGGCGGCCTGACCGCATTCCGCGTCAGTCCGTGGTTCATCGTGGTGGGTCACGTGGTATTCACGCTGCCCTTCATGGTGCGCGCGGTGAGCGCCGTGTGCGCCAGCGTCGACCTGAAGACGCTGGAAGAGGGCGCGGCCAGTCTGGGCGCCGGTTTCCTGCGTCGCTTCTTTACGGTGGTGTTACCCAATGTGCGACCCGGCATACTGGCCGGCGCGCTCACTGTGGTCACGCTCTCGATCGGTGAATTCAACCTGACCTGGATGTTGCACACGCCTACCGACAAGACCCTGCCGGTCGGGCTGGCCGATGCGTATGCATCGATGCGCCTGGAAGTAGGCAGCGCCTACACCGTGGTCTTTTTCCTGATGATTATTCCGCTGCTGGTGTTGCTGCAGATGTTCGGTGCCAGCGGTCTCGAACGCTCGCGGCGCCAGTCCGCCCCCACTTTGCGAGAGCCTTGATGAAACTACAGCCGGTACCGATTCGCCTGGTGCAATGCGGCAAGACCTTTGGCCCGCATCGCGTGATGGAACCCGTCGATCTGACCATTGCCGCCGGTGAGACCCTCGTGCTGCTGGGGCCGTCCGGGTGCGGCAAGACCACCACGCTGCGCCTGATCGCGGGGCTCGAGCAGCCTGACGCGGGCGGGCAAGTGATGTTCGGCGACGACGACGTGACGCGCGAGCCCATCGAGAAGCGCCAAGTCGGCATGGTGTTCCAGAGCTACGCGCTGTTCCCGAACATGACGGTGCGCGGCAACATCGGCTACGGCCTGCGCGTGAAGAAGATGCCTGCCGGGCAATTGCGTCAGCGTGTCGACGAAATGCTCACGCTGATGCGGCTGGAAGCGCATGCCGACAAGGCGATCACGCAACTCTCGGGCGGCCAGCGGCAGCGCGTGGCGCTGGCGCGCGCGCTCGCACCGCAGCCGCGCGTACTGTTGCTCGACGAGCCGCTGACCGCGCTCGATGCCAAGCTGCGCGACCTGTTGCGCGCCGAAATGAATACATTGCTGCGCGGACTCGGCATTACCACGGTCTACGTCACGCATGATCAGGCCGAAGCGATGGCGCTGGGCGACCGCATCGTCGTGATGAGCGCCGGGCGCATCGAGCAAATCGGCACGCCGCGCGAGATTTATTACCGTCCGGCCAATCCAACCGTGGCGCAGTTCATTGGCACCATGAACCGCGTCAACGGCGAGTGGCGCGACGGACACTTCATCTGCGCCGGCGGACGCATGCCGCTGCCGCAGGGCAATCCGGCCTGGCGGGAGATCTATTTCCGCCCGGAGGATGCCGTGATCGGCGCGACCGAGGGCGCGCTGCTGGTCGGCCGGGTGGAGAGCGCAGTATTCCTTGGCGAGCGCACACGCCTGACATTGTCGGGGCTGAGCGATACGCCGGTATTGGCCGACGCGCCCGGGCGCGCGGAGCTCGCGCCTGGCGCGCGCGTCGGTGTTACATTGGCTTCGACGGTAGTAATGCCGTTGTCTTGAAGCAGGAGCGGCGATGATTCTCTGCCAGATTTCCGATATGCATATCAAGCGGCCCGGCGAGCGCGCTTATCAGCGCGTCGATACCGCGGCCTATCTGCGGCGCGCTGTGACACATCTGAATCAGTTGTGGCCGCGCCCCGATGCCGTGGTCATGACCGGCGATCTGGTCGATAGCGGCGATCCGCTCGAGTATGCCCACTTGCGCGCCTTGCTGGGCGACCTGCAAATTCCCTACTACTTGAGCGCCGGCAATCACGACAGCCGCGCCGCGCTGCGCGCCGCGTTTCCCGAACACACGTACCTCAGGCAGAACGCCGAATTCGTGCAGTATGCGGTGGACGTCGGCCCGCTGCGCCTGATCGCGCTCGATACGCAGGATTATCCCAATCCGGGCGGCCGCCTGTGCGAGCGCCGCCTGGACTGGCTGTCCGGCCAGTTGGGGGTGGCCGCCGATCGGCCGGTGGTGATCACCATGCACCACCCGCCGTTCCCGACCGGCATCGGCCATATGGACGAAATCGGCATGACCTCGCCCGATCTCGAACGCCTGAGGGACATCGTGCAGCAGTATCCGAACGTCGAACGAATCCTGTGCGGTCATCTGCACCGGCCCATCCACGCGCGCTTTGCCGGCACGATCGCCTCCACCTGTCCGTCGCCGGCGCATCAGGTGGCACTCGATCTGCGCCCCGACGCGCCCTCGGCGTTCATGATGGAGCCGCCCAGTTATCAACTGCATTGGTGGCAGGCAGATACCGGACTCGTTACCCACGCCGGATTTTGCGACCCTTACGAGGGGCCATACCCCTTCCACGACGCCGACGGCAAACTCATCCCGTAGCGGTGTGCCCGGGCAGTCGGGCGCGCCCGAGGCTCGAGCGCGGCGCCGGCTTGACTTGTGTCAAGCCGGCGGAATATTGGCCAAAGGAAAATCATTCTCATCCGAGGTAAAATACCGGGATTCCGTGCCGGGAGCGCCCCGAGAGTGCTGGCAGCGCCCCTAATTTTGATTGAATTCCATGAGCCAACTGAATCAGCAAACCGTGCTTGAAGTCCATCATTGGACCGACACGCTTTTTAGCTTCAAAACCACCCGCGACGACTCCTTTCGCTTTACCAACGGCCAGTTCACCATGATCGGCCTCGAAGTCGAGGGCAAGCCGCTGCTGCGCGCCTACAGCATGGCAAGCGCGAATTACGAGGAAACGCTGGAGTTTCTCAGCATCAAGGTGCAGAACGGGCCGCTGACCTCGCGTCTGCAGCACCTGAAGGTGGGCGACCAGATCTACGTGGGACGCAAGCCGACCGGCACGCTGATCGTCGACAACCTGCTGCCGGGCAAGAACCTGTATCTGCTGAGCACGGGAACCGGCCTGGCGCCGTTCATGAGCATCATCAAGGACCCGGAAGTCTATGAGCGCTACGAGCACGTGGTGCTCACGCACACTTGCCGCTATGTCGACGAGCTGGCCTATCGCGAAATGATCGCGGAAGAATTGCCGAGCCACGAATACCTGGGCGAGCTGGTGCGCGACAAGCTGATCTATTACCCGACCGTCACGCGCGAGGCGTTCGAAAACCAGGGCCGCATCACCGAGCTGATCCAGAGCGGCAAACTGTTCGAGGACGTCGGATTGCCGCCGTTCGACATCGAACGCGACCGCATGATGCTGTGCGGCAGTCCGGAAATGCTCAAGGATACGCGCCACCTGCTCGAGAGCATGGGCTTCGTCGAAGGTCACAACGCGTCGCCCGGGCACTACGTCGTCGAAAAGGCGTTCGTTGGCTGAGTGAGAGCTCGCTGCGGTTATTGATCGACCGGGCTGGCACGAGACCGCGTCACGTCAGCGTGCTGGCCGCAGCCTCGCGCAACGCGCGCACGGCCGGCTCGACCTTGTCGGCCCGGTCTTGCGGCCAGATCACGTAACAGTTGTAGCGCGTCGGAATCGTCACCTGGGTCAACTGCACCAGGCGGCCGTCAGCCAGCGCATCGGCGGCCAGCAGGCGCCGCACCAGGCACACGCCGAGGCCCTGCGCGGCGGCCGCCATCAAATTCGACGCATCGTCGAACACTGCCTGTGCCGACGGCTCCACCGGGAGCAGCCCGGCCGCCTCCAGCCACAGCACCCAGGAGCGCTTGGTGTAATTGAGCAGCGGCAACGTCATCAATTTCTCGGGCGTTAGGTCCTGGCTCACGCGATGTGCCCGCAGCAGCGAAGGCGCGCCGACCGCCAGCACCTGATCGTCGCACAGCTGCACGCTGGGAAAATCCCCCCATTCGCCATAACCGTAGCGCAGCGCCAAATCGAAGCGCTGGGTATCCAATCCATGGGCGCGCGAGGCTGACGTGATCACGATCTGATGATCGGGTAACGCGCGGCCGAGCACGTCGAGCCGTGGAATCAACCAACTCTGAGATAGCTCCGGATCGATATCGAGCAACAACTGGCGCGGCACGCGCGGTTGCTTTATCGCGGCCAGCGAGCGGTCGATCTGCGCAAAGCCCTCGGCCAGCCCGCTGGCGAACAGCTGGCCGGCATCGGTCAACTGAACGCGTCCGCCTTGCCGCGCGAACAGGGGTTGTCCGACATGATCCTCGAGCGTGCGGATCTGCTGGCTGATCGCGCCGTGTGTCAAATCCAGGCGTTTGGCGGCTGCGGTGAAACTGCCGGTGCCAGCTGCCTGGAGAAAGGCCTGCATGGCCTGTAGCGAGGGATAGCGTTTGTGCATGGGTGTTAGTCTGGCTAACCGGCTGTCTCGGAAATTCTGCCTGGCCGCCGTCGCGGTTCGTTCACATAATGACGCAAACCTATACGTAGTACAACGAGCGTGCGGCGCGATGCACCATCCGGTGCGCGGCGACTGCTGCGCCAGGAGACATCATGTTCAAATTTCAGGTCAACGGCGAGGCGCGCGCCGTCGGCGGCATCTCGCCGGAAACGCCATTGCTTTGGGTGCTGCGCGATCATCTGCAACTCAAGGGCGTCAAGTTTGGTTGTGGCGGCGGCTTCTGCGGCGCCTGTACCGTGCATTTGGACGGCCAGCCGGCACGCGCCTGTCAGTTGCCGCTCGCGGCGGTAGCGGGGCGTCACATCACAACCATCGAAGGACTTTCGCCCGACGGCAGCCATCCGCTGCAGCGGGCCTGGGTCGAGTTGGACGTACCGCAATGCGGCTATTGCCAATCGGGGCAATTGATGTCGGCCGCGGCGTTGCTGGCGCAAAATCCGCGACCCACCGATGCCGACATCGATGCGGCGATGAGCGGCAACATCTGCCGCTGCGGCACCTACGGCCGCATCCGTCGTGCAATCCGCCGCGCCGCGCAGGTATCGCCTGACGCCAAAGCGGGGCAGGGGGATTGATATGCGACACGACGACACCTCGCAAGGCCATAGCGCGGCCCGGCGCGCTTTCCTCAAATCCGGCGCCGCACTGGGCGCCGGTCTGGCGGTCGGATTTCGCTGGGGCGATGCCGCCGCTGTCGGCCGCCTGGGTGAGTCCGCTCAGCCCGAAACCACGATTTTCGAGCCGAACGCCTGGGTGCGTATTTTTCCCGACGACACCATCAAGCTCGTGGTAGCCAAGCACGACTCGGGTACCGGCACCCATACCGCGCTGCCGGCGGTGGTCGCCGAAGAACTCGACGTCGACCCGTTCCGGGTGGATGTCATTACACCGGAAAACCCGTTTTTCATCGCCTATATGCATCCCCTCTGGCATGTGTTCTCGACCGGCGGCAGCACCAGCGTGTCGCTCGAATACGCACGCCTGCGCCACGCCGGAGCCACCGCCCGCGCCCTGCTCGTCGCCGCGGCAGCAAAGCGTTGGGGCGTCGCGGCGCAGGCATGCACTACCGACAATGGTCGCGTGCTGCACGCCTCGAGCGGTCGCAGCGCCAGCTACGGGGAACTCGCCGAACAGGCTGCCCGCTTGCCCGCACCGGACAAGGTCACGCTCAAGCGTCCGGCCGATTTCAAATACATCGGACACCTGATGAAAAAGCGGGGCGCATTGGAAAAATCGACCGGGCGCTTTCGCTATAGCATCGATGTCGAGCTGCCCGACATGCTGGTGGCGGTAGTCGAGCATGCGCCGGTGATCAACGCACGGGTGAGGGCGATCGATGCGAGCGCCGCGCTTGCCGTGCCGGGCGTGCGGCGAGTGCTGAAAATTCCTGCCGCGCCGGCGTCGGTGCTCGGCGGCAATCAGGAAGGCGTTGCGGTGCTGGCCGACACATACTGGGCTGCGCAAAGCGCTCGCCAGCGCCTGAAAATCACCTGGGACGATGGCGCATTCAAGCACTTCGACAGCGCCGACTTGGCGCGCCGGCAAGCCGAATTCCTGCGCAGCCCGGCTGCGGAGCCGGTGCGCACGGTGTCGCAAGGCGATGTCGAGCGTGCCTTGCACGGTGCCGGTCGGGTGCTCGAAGCCGAATACGTGATGCCCTATAAGGCGCAGAATCCGCTCGAGCCGATTTGCGTGAGCGCACAGGTCAAGGACGGCACCGTGACATTCTGGGGCGGCCTGCAGGTGCCTACGACGGCGCGCGAAGCGGCGCGGGTGGTGACCGGCATTCCGGCCGAACGCGTGGTGCTGCACGATATGGTCTCAGGTGGCAGTTTTGGCGCACACGAGTCGAAATACTGGCTCTACGAGGTGGTTTATCTGGCGAAGACGGTTGGCCGCCCTGTCAAGCTGATGCACAGCCGGGAAGACGAAATGCGCGCGCTTTATTACCACGCGGCGAGCTATCACAAGTTGCGCGGCGCGCTGGGCGCCAACGGCCAGCTCGACGCGCTGGAGCTGCGCGCGGTTTGCCCCGCGTCGCCGGAGCAATGGGAGCCGGGTTACACCGAGCGCCCCGACAAAATGGATTACAGCACGACCGAGGCAATTTCCAGGTGGGACTTCGCTTACCAGGCGCCCAACCTGGATCTGGCCTGGGTGCGGCACGAGACCGGCGTGCCGACTGGATGGTATCGGGCGGTCAGTTTTATTCCCAATGTATTTGCGCTCGAGAGTTTTATCGACGAGCTCGCTCATGCCGCGGGTATCGATCCGCTCGCGTACCGGCTCGCCCACATGCAGGGCCGGCCACGCCACGTCGAGGTCCTGCGGCAGGCGGCCGAGCGTGCCGGCTGGGGACAGCCGATGCCGGAAGGCACCGCGTTGGGGCTGGCGACGAACCAGGCTTACGGCAGCTATGTGGCGGTAGTCGCGCGCGTCGAGCGGCAAGGCGAGGGGGCGAACACGGCCATCACGGTACGACATCTAACGAGTGTGGTCGATTGCGGGTTGATGGTGTCGCCGGCCGGAGTCGAGGAGCAAATCTACGGAGGGCTGATGTGGGGGCTGGGGCATGCGCTGCTCGATCGTGTCGACATCGAGGGCGGGCGTGTGCGACAAGGCAATTTTGACACTTATCGGGTGATGCGCATGGATGCGATGCCCGAGATCGATATCGTGCTGATCGATGGCGATGTCGACAAGCCCGGCGGCGTGGGGGAATTGTCGAGTCCGTCGGTCGCGCCGGCCGTGGCCAACGCGCTGTTTCGCCTGAGCGGCGTGCGCCAGCGCACGACGCCGCTCAGGCTGGTTTGAGCCACAGGAGCACCGGCTCAGCGATGATGAAGGGATTGCGCCGGCGTGCGCCCCAGGCGCAGCAACAGGCGATTGATCGACAGGAGAAATGGCTTGATTTCCTGAGGCGCGGCGGCGATATCGAGCGGGCGCAGGTCGGATTCGCTGCGCGCGTCGAGTTCGCTCGTCAAGCGATCGACCGATCCCAGCGTTTTCCTTACCGCGAGCACCACCAGGCCCATCAGGACCGGCAGCAGAACGCCGAACGGCATGATAGTGCGCAAGCCGCTGGCCCGCGCGATTTGGGTTCGTCCCTCGGTACGCTGCCCGACGGCGACCCGGTCGCCCGAATCGAGTTGCTTGACGTACAGGCGCCACGAGTGTCCCGCGATGTCGACAGTCTGGAAGCCGTTGGCCAGGTTACGAGGCAGCGGCAGATTGCCGCGATATTGGGGGTTGCCCAGCAACTGTACGATCAACGGTGAATCGGCGCTTGCGCCTGTGCGGGAGAGCACGCCTGCATCGGCGACCGCCAGCCGGTTCGAGTTGATCAGGCGCGCGACCTGGATAAGTTGTTCATCCTGAAACTGGTAGGCCTGTTGGAATGCGTCGAAAAAGGAAAAAAAGCCGGCAATTGCCCCGATCACCAAAATACAACCGGCGATCCAGCTGATCAGCCGGTATTGCAATGAATTTTTCATACGTTGACTGTCGGCGGTTGACGCAAATGAAAATAACCGCCCAACTGGCAGCGATGCCGGCAATGCCTTGATTTTTGCTGGGCGGCTTCCGTGATTATCTGATATTTTCGGCTCGAAAATTCATGTCGTCTTCACGGAGCCGCATTGGCGCAGCAGCCAGACGCGCCAGTGTCGTGCGACGCACCATTCAGGGAGCGTCGCACGGTTTGGCGCAAGCGGCCTAATTGTGCCGATAGGTCACCGGCGCGGCGGCACTGGCAATTTTCGTCGAACTCAAGACATGTTGTGTGCCATGAGGCATTCGAGGGGTTTTCGGGAATACGGTATTGCCTTGATCGAGCAGGCCGTGCTGTTCGGCCTTGACTAGGTGGGCATATACCGTGGCTTGACTCAACGGTGAATTCGAGTGAACCCAGGAAAGCATCGAACCGCCAGGATAGGCATCGCTGGCGAGGGCCGGCAGGGTACCTGCAACGCTGAGCAGGAGAGCCGCGGCAATCGTATATCCGGTTTTCATTTCGACCTCCAAATCAAACTGAAAGGACTGAAGGCGGAGTCGCATTGGCGCCGCGTTCAATCTCAGTCTAGGCGGGGAAACTTAGTTGCCTCTTAGCATGTAGTGCTATTTTCCGATGCTCGAGCCGGGACTCGACACCGCATTGCAGGGCAAGCGAGCGTGGTCGCAGCAAAGGACTGCGGCGACAGGCGTTTCATGCGAGGCCGGGCAAAGGCAAGGCCGAGGAGCGCCGCTTCGACGCAGGTCGACCGGAAAAGATCTTGTTTGGATGACGTGACCGGGCAGGTTTGATCGAGATGCGCTCGCCGGTCGCCTGGAAAGGGCCTTGCGAGCGCGTGGACGGTTCGTTGACCGTCTCAGGGACGATGGCGCGCGCCAGCCGGCAGGGATTGGCCGCTGGCGGGAGCTTGCGCGTGCGCATCAGTTTGCATCGCGTCATGCTTGCTTTGCCACATCTGATTGACCCAGGCCGGCATTGTGGAGCCCGGGTGGTTGGCCTTTGCCATGGCAGGCAAAATGCCCGCCGCGCAAAGCGCGATTGCAGCGATAAACGTGCGTGTGGTTTTCATCCTAATACCCATATATCTGAAGAAAAATTGACTGAAGCACGGTTATTTGCCGTGTTGAATCCAGTCTAGCGCGGGAAACTTAGCCGCTGCTTAGACATTGTTGTGTCGATCGAATGGCAATGCGCGGCGATTTTCCTATACTTTAGCCAAGCGGCTGAGCCGGGGGAATCGCCCTCCGGACGAGATCCGCACGGGTCGTTTGGAGTGTCCGTCATGGCAGTCCCCCAATTTCACTCGCTGCGCATTCGCGAAGTTCGTCCCGAGACCGCCGATTCGGTGACGGTCTCGTTCGAGGTGCCGGACGCCCTGCGTGACGCATATCGCTTCATTCAGGGGCAGTTTGTCACCCTCAAGGTTCACCTCGACGGCCAGGAGACACGCCGCTCGTATTCGATATGTGTCGGCGTGACCGAGTACGAGCGTCACGGCGAGTTGCGCATCGGCATCAAGCGTGTGCGCGGGGGCCGCTTCTCGAATTTCGCATTCGAGACGTTGCAGCCGGGCCACACGATCGACGTCATGACGCCGGATGGGCGATTCTTTACCCATCTGAATGCCGATCATGCCAAGCATTACGTTGCATTTGCCGGCGGCTCCGGCATCACACCGGTGCTGGCGTTGTTGAAAACGACGCTGGAGATCGAAACGACCAGCACATTCAGTCTGATCTACGGTAACCGCAGCGTCGACGCCATCATGTTCCGCGAGGTTCTGGAGGATCTGAAAAACCGGTATTTGAGCCGCTTCGCGCTGTATCACGTGCTGTCGGACGACGTTCAGGATGTCGAACTTTTCAATGGCGTGCTCGATCAAGCGAAATGCGCTGCCTTTCTTGCCACGCTCGAACCCGCCAGCGCCATCGACGAGGCTTTCATCTGCGGGCCCGCGCCGATGATGGATGCCGCCGAAACCGCACTCAAACAGGCAGGCGTGGTGCCCGAGAAAATCCATGTCGAACGGTTCGGCACGCCGCTGCCGCAGGCGGGCGTGCCGCCGATCGAGATCACCGACGATACGCCCGCGGCGGACCTGGAAATCACGATCGACGGCAAGACGCGCAAGCTGCGGTTGCCCTACGACGGCATCAGCCTGCTTGACGTCGGGCTGCGTGCGGGGTTGGCCTTGCCCTACGCCTGCAAGGGCGGTGTGTGCTGCACCTGCCGGGCCAAGGTCACCGAGGGCAGCGTCAAAATGGACAAGAACTACACGCTCGAAGCGCAGGAGGTGAAAGATGGGTTCGTACTGACCTGCCAGTGTCACCCACTGACGGACCGTGTGGCCGTCAGTTACGACGAGCGCTAGCGCGACGCCGTGGGCGTCGGATCCCGCGTTGGTGTTCAGTAGTCCTTGCGGGAAAAATCAAATTGACCGCCGTCGGGAAAAATGAGAATGTTACAAATTGTTGTCGAAGTGATGTGGCGACCGAAGGGGGCGGGCTGCCGCCCCGATTTTTAAAACAATAACCGACAAGGTATCTGGGAGGATATTATGTCCAAAAAATTGGCCCTCGCATTGGCCACTGGGCTGGTGTGCGCGGCAGGCGCCGCGCGAGCCGATGAAGCGATTCTTCGTGCCAACAATCAAGTCTCGCTGTGGGTCGGCGGGCACCATCTCAATTATCACGAAACCGATACGAACAATATCTCCGGGCTGGTGGGGCCGGGCGGGCAACTCGATTCCGAACATGGCACCCAGGCGGCATTCGGCGGCGGCCTGACGCGTCAGGGCAGTCTGTTCGGCCTGAAGAACATATATACCAGCCTGTCGCTCGATTACTCTCACGGCAATACCGACTACCAGGGCTATCTCGTCAATAACAGCACGCATACCGCTGTGCCCTATTCGTCGACCACGCGCAATACCACGGTCGACGTCAACCTGAAGGTCGGTCCGGCATTTGCGCTGGGAGCGCAATCCCGGGCGCAGCTCGTGCCCTACGTCACCTACGGCTACCATAACTGGGTCCGCGATCTGGCCCAGCCCTACGGCGACAGGGAAACCTACAGCCATCAATATCTTGGCGTCGGGGTGTTGGGGCAATACTCGTTCACCCCCAAGCTGGTCGGCAGCGCCGACCTGAGCGTGGCCAGGACGATCAATCCGCGGCTTACCACCGGCTCGGCCGGCGATTTCAGCCTCGGCAGCAAGGCCCAGACCTCGCTGAGCGTCGGCTTGGACTATGCGGTGACGCCGCGCCTGCACGCCAGCGCGAGCTACCGCGCCACCGAGTTCAAGTATGGCCAGTCGCCGGTCGGCGTGTATTTCGAACCGGATTCGAAAACCATTGAACAACGCTTCCTGGTCGGCCTGGGCTACTCGTTCTGAACGATTGCCGTCGGTCGGCGCGTCGGTCCTGGCGTCAGTTCGATCCGACCACCGATAGCCACGGCGCGCCTGCGACGGCGGCTCTGCCGCCTGCCTGGCGCGGGTAGGCGACCACCGGACCGTCGACCCAGACCCAGACGCGCGCGCCGACTGCCGGCAGCGCCTGGCCATCCACGCGCGCCGCGATATGTTCGCCGCTGGCCGGCAACACCAGTTGCACGTTCGCATCGGCACCGAGAAACGTGACGTCCTCGACGCGCGCTTCGACCGCACCGGTACGATGCTGCGCCGTCATCAGGCGGATCTGTTCGGGGCGCACCAGCACGTCAGCCGGGCCTTGCGCGGTGGGGGCGGCGAGTGGCAAGTGACCCAGGGTGCAAACGGCTTCCTGGCCGACCACAATGCTCTCCAGCAGCACGGCCTCGCCAACGAAGCGCGCCAGTTCGCGGGACGCGGGCGCTCGGTAGAGCGTTTGCGGCGTTGCCACCTGGGCCAGTTTGCCCTGCCACAGCACGGCCACCCGATCGCCCATCGACAAGGCTTCGCCCTGGTCATGCGTGACCAGCACTGCCGTGGCCCCGGCTGCCTTGAGCGCGTGTGCCACGGCTTGCCGCGTTTCGCTGCGCAGCGCCGCATCGAGCGCCGAGAACGGTTCGTCGAGCAATACCACCGACGGCGATAATGCGAGCGCGCGGGCCAGCGCCACGCGCTGCTGCTCGCCTCCCGACAAGTGTTGCGGCGGGCGCGTGGCATAGGCGGCGGGCAGGCCCACCATTTCCAGCAATTCATCGACCCGGTGCCGGGCTCGCCGCTGGGCGCGCGGCATGCCGAAAACGATATTGTCGGCCACCGACAGATGGGGGAACAGCGCGCCTTCCTGCGGCACGTAACCGATGTGGCGCTGCTCTGGCGGTACATGCAGGCCCGGCGCCGATACCGTACGCTCGCCGATCACAATGGTGCCGGCCTCGGCACGCTCGAAGCCGCACAGCAGCCGCAGCAGCGTGGTCTTGCCGCTGCCGGACGGACCCAGGATGGCCATCAGACTGCCGCCGGCAATCCACAGATCGAAGTCGCGCAATACCGGTTGACCCTCGAAACTCTTGCTCAAACCGTCAATCTTCAATTCGCTCACGACGACTCTCCCAATACGGCCGACTTGCCGAGCAGTGACATCAACAACCAGGAACCGCCAAGCGAGATCCCGACCAGCAGGGCTGCGTAGGGGGCTGCTGCGGCGAACGCCAGCGTCGATGTATCGACCCATACTTGCGTGGCCAGCGTCTGCGTGCCGATCGGTGCCAGCAGCAAGGTGGTGGTCAGTTCGGTGACCACCGAGATAAACACGAGCGCGGCTGCCGCACCCAGGCCCGGGCCAATCAGCGGCAGGAGCACGCGTCGCGCCACCTGGTGCCAACGCAAGCCGAGCGAGCGGGCGACGTCCTCCAGGCGCGGCTGCACCTGCGTCAGGGCGGCGCGCACGCCGACCAACGCCAGCGGCAGAAACAGGATCGCGTAGGTCACGATGAGCAGCAGCGTGCTCTGGTACAGCGGCAACAGCACGCGCACCGCGAGCGAGACGATGGCCAGCGCCAGCACGATGCCGGGCATGCCTTGCGAGAGATAGGCGGTGCGCTCGAGCAGCACCGCGAAACGGCCGGGAAAGCGAACCAGCAGGAAACTCAGCGGCAGCGCCAGGAGCGTGGTGAGCAGGGCGCCGGCCAGGCCGAAGCGCAGCGATGCCAGTGTCGCGCCGAGCAGGTCTTGCCATGAATTGTCGGTCGGCGAAATGGCCGCCGAGTTGTGCTGCGTGAGCCAGTAGCCGGTCATGCCCAGTGGCACGCCGAGCGTTATCAGCACCAGTGCCGCGCACAGCGCTACCACCAGCCAGCGCGCGGCGCCCAGATCGTAGCGCGTCACGGCACGCCGCACGCCGCGGCCGGCGCGATCGTAACGAGTGGCGCCGCGGACCCGCCATTCGGCCACCAGACAGACCAGGCACAAGGCAAGCAGCAGGCAGGCCAGCATGGCCGCGCCCAGTCCGTCGAAGCCGGCCCGGTATTCAGCGTAAATTTCTGTGGTGAAAGTGCGAAAACGCAACAGCGCAAAGGCACCGAATTCGGCCAGCACCCCGAGCGCGACCATCAGCATGCCGCCCAGCAATGCCGGCCGCAGTTGCGGCAGAACCACGCGCAGGAAGCAGCGCCACGCGCCGCACCCGAGCGAGCGCGCAGTCTCTTCCAGGCTGGGATCGAGCCCGCGCAGAGCCGCTGCCACCGGCAGCATCACCAGTGGATAGTAGGCGCTGGTGACCACCAGCAGCGCGCCGGCAAAGTCCTGCAGCGACTGACTCAGCGACACCCAGGCGTAGCTGGTGATGAAAGCCGGCACCGCGAGCGGGGCGGCCAGCAACACTGCCCAGATGCGCCGGCCAGGCAAAAGCGTTCGTTCGACGAACCATGCAGCGGCGGTGCCCACGATGGCGCTCAGGACCGTGGCAGCCATGACGATGGTCAGGGTGTTTACCAGCAGCTCGCCCACCAGCGGCCGCCATAGCAATTCAATTGCTTGCGCGCGGCCGGCGCGCATGGCCTGCGCGACGATGAACAGCAATGGCACCAGTACGAGCGACGCGCTGAGCGTGGCGACCGCCAACAGGCCGCGCGGCGCGCGGCGCATGCCGCCGGCCGCTTGGGCGGTCTCGAACGCGGTGCCAGGCAGTGCGCTCATCAGAGCAAGCCGGCCTGCCGCAGCAGCTTGCCAGCCTCGCTATCATCGCCCAGTTTCTCGACGCTGAGCGCAGGCGGCTGCAGTTGCGCGAACGGCTTGAGCAACGGGTCGGGCGACACGCCCGGGCGCAGCGGATATTCGAAATCGATCCGGCTCTTGGCCATCAGTTCCTGTCCGCGCCGGCTAACAAGATAAGCGACGAACTTTTGGGCAAGCGCAGGCTGGTGCGAACTCTTGAGCACGGCCGCGCCAGAGACGTTGATCAGTGCGCCGACATCGCCGTGACCAAAATGATAGATCTGACTGTGGGTGCCCTTGTCGCCAAGTTCGGTATGCAGGCGCGCCCAATAGTAGCTGTTGATAATGCCGGTGGCGACAGCGCCACGATTGACCGCGGCCACCACTCCCTCGTCGTCGTCGAAGAGTTGCGCGTTGGCCTTCAGGCCCTTGAGCCAGTCGAGCGCGGCGGCCTGCCCCTTGAGCGCCACCACGGCGCTGACCAGCGGCAGGAAGTCGGCGTCGGTGGGGGCGATGGCCACCTTGCCCTTCCACGCGGGTTTGGCCAGATCCATCAGGGAGGCTGGCATCTGCGCAGGCTTGATCAACGCCGGGTTATAGGCCAGCACGTTCTCGCGCGCGAGAACGCCGACCCACTCGTTTTGCGCCGAACTGTAGCGAGCCGGCACGGCCTGCATGGTGGCGGGGTCCAGCTTGGCCAGCAGTCCTTTTTCCTGCAGACGCATCAACTCCGGCGAATTCTCCGTGAAATACACGTCGGCTGGCGAATGCGATCCCTCGGCCAGCAGTTGCGATGCGATTTCAGGCCCTTCACCACTGTGAATGCGTACGGCGACACCCGATGCCTTTTCGAAGTCCGCGGCCAGCAATTTGACCAACTGTTCGTGCTGGGCGCTATATAGCGTGAGCGTCGGCGCGGCATGCGCGGCGCCAACGGAGCTCAGCGCGACGCCGGCGCTCAGAATGCCCAGCCGGGCGGTGCGGGTAAAAGACGCCAGCTTGCGCGCCAGCCAATGACTACTCATGACAAACCTCCATCGAACACCATCACTGTGATGCCGCGGCGCGGCGCCGCTTCTGATTCCGGCGCCGCGCGCAGCGTAAATCCCGGCTCAAAAGGCGATACTGGTGCGCACACCCACGACGAAGGTGTTGCCGATTTTCTGCGTCGGGTTGTTCGGATCGACGATGCCGCCACCTACGTTGAAGGTGTATTGCGCATCGGCCTGCAGTTGCCACCACGGCGCGACCTGGTACTGGTAAGTCGCCTCGACGAATGTCTCGTCGCTGCGCACTGGCGAAAAGCCCCCGTTGATGCTCGCCGTGGCCCGGTCGAGCGCGACCGCGTGGTTGCCGACCTTGGCATACCCCACGCCGATGCCGGCGCTGTCGTTGTCGCGTCCGGGCAGCGGCGCATGCATCACCAGGCCGGCGTTGGCGCTGAAGCTGATCGGATTGCGATCGCCCGGCGCGCCCATCACGCGGGTGAAGAAATTCACCGAGCGCGCGCTGGTCGGACTCTCGCGCCAGATCATCTGGTCGACGATCCCATAGAGGCTGTAGTTGCCCCGGTGCGCATAGCCGATGCCGTTGCTTTGCGGGCTGGCCAGCGACACGCCGTTGGTGTCGAAGCCCTGGTCGGCGAAGCGGTTGGTGTTATACCACACGCCTATTTTGTAGACCCCTGGCAATCCGCTCGAGGCGCCGCCGTCGGCCGGATTCAGGTTGTATTGCAGCTCGCCGATCCACAGCGCGCCGTTATGCAGGTTGAATTTGGTGCCGGAGCCGTCGATTTTCTGGGAGTCCTGGCTGGGTGTCGCGCCAGTGGAGTTGCCGTCGAATACGCCCGCCAACGCGGTCAGGTTGTTCGCCAGCTTGTAGCTCACACGCACGCCGAGCGCCGAGAGCGGATAGGCTGGCCCGCCCGAGGGCATGTCGTAGGACGGCACGGTGGGCCAGCCGAACATGGTGTTGACGAACAGGCCAAGACTCGGACTGTTCATGAATTCCTGATCCAGGCTTTGCTGGCCGACGCGGATGCTCATGCGGTCATTCAGTAACGACTGCTGATACCACAGCTCCCACAACCGCGTCGTGTCATCCGCCTCGATGCCGCTGGCGGTCTGGATACTGCCGAGGTAATTCGGGCTGAGATTGCGTCCGTGAATCTGCAGCGCGCTGATGTTGAAGGTGCCCCCGGCCCAGCCGAAGGCCTTCTGCGTATCGACCTGCACGGTCGCCGTGGTGAGACCATCGTAGGTGCCGCCGCGCCGGATGCCACCGCGCAAATTGTTCAGGTATTCGCTGGTCTCGTTCAGGCTGAAAGTCACGCCGTATCGGGCCAGCGCGGGGCGGATGCCCCACATGTCGCCCAGCAGCGTCTGGCGCGTCCAGAGATCGTTCTGTGCGGGCGCGCTTGCGTTGCCGGTGTCCGCCGCATGGGCGAGCAGGGGGCTTGCCAAGGTGCCGGCCCATACCCCGCTCAAAATGATCTTGCGCAACATCCCCGCGTGAAGCGATAGCCGGTTCAGAGGCTTATCGAAGGTCATCAGTGAAATTTCCTTTCGTTGAGTCATTAACGGCGCGCCATGAGTTTATCTGCGGGGACATTGTGAGCGCACGGGCAAACCGCGAAATCAATGTAAATGTAAATGAGATTGATTCGCGGCCACGGGAAGGTTACGCCGAAATCAGATGTCTTTCAAGCGAATCCATGCAATCAAAGGGGCGATAAGCGACCGAATTGTCCGCCGTGCATGCATCGGCACGGACAACTACGAAACAGCGGTCTAGCCAAGGGCGCACACGTCGCCTAACTTTTAGTCTCACCCTCCCGGCAACGTCGATTTGATTGAAGGAGTGCCATTTTGTCCCTATCCCCGATTTCCGCTCGTGCGATCCCCGGCGATTATTCTCCCTATGACGTCGGAGCCGCTGATTTATCGAAGGCTCAAAGCGATCTCAAGCAATTGAGCGCGCTCAAGGTGACCGCCAATGACTACAAGGACGCCAACGCGACGCATGGCTGGTGGGGGCTTTTCAACGGGTTTTCCGATAAGTCGGCCAAGCAGGCGCTGATCAATCGTCAGACTGCCCTGGAAGACGACGCCTCGAAGCATCTCTTCAATGTGGCTGCCGCCAATGAGCGTGGGCAGCTTTCGCCCGCGATGCTCAACGAGGCGCAGGGCCTTGTCGCTCAACTCAAGGATCGGCTGGCGCAGGACTACACGAATGCGTCGAGCACCGACACCGTCAGCAACAGTGTGCTGCACGTTAGCCAATACAGCCAGACGGCATACGATCGTGCCAACCCCGATGAAGAGCACAACCTGCAGGGCGCGCTGGCCGGCGGCAATCAGCCCGATGCGATCGGTCTTGCAGGGACCCCGGCTTTTATGAGCCAAGTGTCGGCGCTCGACAAGACGATCACGAACGATGTCAGCGCTTATCAAAACGGCGCGACGCCAGCGATACGCGACGCGGCCAAGGCCCGCCTGGCGGGCCCCGATTCCGCCGCGCTGGCGGATTTTTTCGACCAGATCGACAAGCAGACCGGCTTCGTTTCCATGACGAATGGCATCAGCGGCCCCAAGATCGCATCGCTGCCCGACGGCGATCCGCAAAAAGACGCTTACGTTCAGCAGTACAGCGATTTGATCAATCTGGTGCGCGGCAACGGCTCGCTGGAGCGCGACAATCAAATGCTCGCTCATGCGCTGGGTGGCAAGCTCGATAAAGAGCCACCCATACGGGCGCCAATGACGCGTCGCTCGATACCTATGAAAAAGTTGAACTGGTCGCGGACCAGAGAAGTGCGCGGCGCGCCGGACGGCATCGGAAATGCCCGACTGTCGAGCCAATAGCACCGGTTGGTCGGCTTGCTGACGCCGGCCGCGAGAGCGATCGGCTTATCGCTCGCCGCTCGCCGCGCTGCGGCCGTCTCGGCAAAGACGGTCTGGGCGTCCCCGCCGAGGGCAGCCGGCACGGTATCCATTTGCATGAAGTCGATGAGTGATCGTAAATAGAAAATCATGTAAAACAATGGCATAAGTTTTTGATCTGAAGTAAATTGCCTGAATTTCTATGTAACTCGATGCATATGAAAAGACTGGCGATTTATCCGCAATTGCGTTTGCGCCTGGCCGACGGGGAGCAATCGCTCGAGCGCCTGGTAGCGCTGCTGGAGAGCGTGGAGAGTCACGGCAATCTGCAGGCGGCCAGCCAGCAACTCGGCCTGTCGTATCGCGGCGCCTGGGGCCACTTGAAAGATGCCGAACAAGCATTCGGCGTACCCCTGCTCGAGACCGCGCGCGGGCGAGGCGCGCAACTCACTGAATTTTCGCGCCGGCTGATTTGGGGCGAAAAGCGCTTGCTGGCGCGTTTGGGGCCATTGCTCGAGACCATGGCCTCGGAGTTGCAACATGAACTGGACGAAGCGGTTGCCGATCTGACCCCGCAATTGCGTGTGTTTGCCAGTCATGGCATGGCGGTGGCCGCACTCGCCGAGTTTGCCGCACGCACCGAGGTGCCGCTGGACATCAGCTATCGGGGCAGTATGGAGGCGGTGGCCGCGCTGGCGCGCGGCGAGTGTGAGATGGCCAGCTTTCACATGCCCCTGGGGGAATTTGCGAAGCCCGTGCTGGCACATTACGCGTCGTTGATCAGAGGTAAATCCTACATGCTGGCCGACGTCGCCTCGCGCAGTCTCGGGCTGATCGTTGCGCGTGGCAATCCGCATGGCATCCGTTCATTCGACGATCTGCCGGGCAGCCCGCTACGCTTCGCCAACCGGGAGCGGGGCTCGGGCACGCGGATCATTTTCGACTTGCTGCTGGCAAAAACCGGCCACGGACCGGCGTCGATCCGCGGCGTCGATACGGTCGAACTCACTCATGCCGCAGTCGCTGCCTATATTGCCAGCGGCAAGGCGGATGCCGGATTGGGCATCGAGGCGTCGGCCGCGCAATTCGACCTCGATTTCCTGCCGATCCTGACCGAGCGCTACAGTCTGATCTTTCCCGCCGACGCGATGGATAACCCAAGCGTGGCCGCGTTGCTGGCGATTATGCAGAGCACCGCCTACCAGAAGGCCGTGGCCGCCATTCCGGGCTACAGTTGCCGCGACACCGGCAAAGTTACCCTGCTTGCCGACATCTTTCCCGAACTTGCGAGCTGAACGAGGAAGGAATTTCTCGCAATCAGCAAAATATGAAAAAAAATGCGATTGAAAATCGCGCAGCTTCACCGCTTTAAGTTGTCGTAAGCAAGCCGATCAAATATTTGGCGGCAGGCTTTTCGGCGAGAAAATTACTATAATTTCAGCGGTGTAGCCAATTATTTCACGGGATAGGTAGTTTCCCTAGGATTGAAAGAAATCCGAAATTCCTCTACTGTTCGGTACGTGATATATCAGAAAACGCCGAGATTAAATATGCAGAAATTTGCATATTAACGCGCCGGAGATAAAAGCATGGCCCCACAATCGTCTGAAACATTGCTGCCCGTGATCGAGCGGTACGCCGGCAAGCCGGCCTCGCTACTGGTGCTGCTGCATGAATTGCAGGATCTCGCCGGCTACGTGCCTCCCGAGCTGGTGCCGCAAATCGCCAGCAGACTCAATCTTTCGCGCGCCGAAGTGCATGGTGTGCTGACCTACTACCATGACTTTCGCGACAGTGCGCCGCCGCGAGTGGTGGTCAAGCTGTGCCGCGCCGAGGCATGCCAAAGCATGGGTACCGAGGCGTTGGCCGCGCATATCGAAGCACACACCGGTTGCCAGTTCGACGGCAAGCGCGACGCGGCACTCGGGCTCGAATCGGTTTATTGCCTGGGGCAATGCGCGCAGTCCCCGGCGTTGCTCATCAACGACCGGCTGTATGCGAAAGTGACGCCGGCCAAATTCGATACCATTCTGGCCCGCGCACAGGAAGAAGGAGCTTCGGCATGACACGATTGTTTATTCCGCGCGATTCTTCCGCATTGGCGCTGGGCGCCGACGAAATCGCTGCAGCGGTGGCTGCCGAGGCGCAACGGCGCGGCGAGTCGGTTGAAATTGTGCGCAATGGCTCACGCGGGCTGCTGTGGCTTGAGCCGCTGGTCGAGGTCGAGACCGCGCAGGGCCGCGTCGGTTACGGCAACGTCGAACCCGAGCGGGTGGCCGAGCTGTTCGACGCCGGCTGGCTCGCTGGCGGCGAGCACGCCAGCCGCATCGGCGTGGTCGACGAGTATCCCTACCTAAAGCGCCAGCAGCGCCTGACGTTCGCGCGCATCGGCATTACCGATCCGCTGTCGACCGAAGATTACCTCGCGCATGGCGGGCTGGCCGGCTTGCGTAGAGCGTTGGAGCTCGATGGCGCGGCCGCCTGTGAACTGCTGATCGACTCCGGCTTGCGCGGGCGGGGCGGGGCGGCATTCCCGGCGGGCATCAAATGGCGCACCGTGCTGCAGGCGCAGGCCGCGCAGAAATATGTGGTGTGCAATGCCGACGAGGGTGACTCGGGCACCTTCGCCGATCGCCTGTCGATGGAAAGCGATCCGTTCGGTTTGATCGAGGGCATGATCATCGCAGGCGTGGTAACAGGCGCGACCGAAGGCTACATTTACGTGCGCAGCGAGTACCCGCATGCGATCGCTACCCTCAACGAGGCGATTGGGCGGGCGCGCGCCGCCGGCTGGCTTGGCAAGGACGTGCTCGGCTCCGGCCGTGCGTTCGAGCTGACCGTGGCCAAGGGGGCCGGCGCTTACGTATGCGGCGAGGAAACGGCGCTGCTCGAGAGCCTGGAAGGCAAGCGCGGCATCGTTCGGGCCAAGCCGCCGATCCCTGCGCTGTCCGGCCTGTTCGGCCAGCCGACCGTCATCAACAACGTGGTAACGCTGGCTTCGGTGCCGATCATCTTCGCGCAGGGGGCGGCCTTCTATCGCGATTATGGTATGGGCCGCTCGCGCGGCACGTTGCCGATTCAACTGGCCGGCAACATCAAGCGGGGCGGTCTGATCGAACTGGCCTTTGGCGTGACCCTGCGCGAGCTGCTCAACGAGTACGGCGGCGGCGCCGCCAGCGGACGGCCGATCAAGGCTGTTCAGGTGGGCGGCCCGCTGGGCACTTATCTGCCCGAGTCGCAATGGGATATTCCGCTCGACTACGAGGCTTATGCGGCCGTGGGTGCGGTGGTCGGACATGGCGGCGTGGTGGTGCACGACGATACGGCCAACCTGGCCGAACTGGCGCGCTACGCGATGCATTTCTGCGTGAAGGAATCCTGCGGCAAGTGCACGCCCTGCCGGATCGGTTCGGTGCGCGGAGTCGAGGTCATCGAAAAAATTCAGCGCGGCGAACAACGCGCCCAGCAAGTCAAGTTGTTGCGCGAGTTGTGCGACACCATGCTCAGCGGGTCGCTCTGCGCGATGGGCGGCATGACGCCGTATCCGGTCATGTCGGCATTGGAACATTTCCCCGAGGATTTCGGGCTTTCCGGTCAACACGCTGCCGCGGCCTGAGGCCGCTGACAACAGGCCTTTCTCAGGAGCAAGACAATGAGTTGTGGATCGGCATCTTGCGGATGCAAAACCCAGGCAGGCATGGTTTCGGAAATCGACTACGGCACGCCGCGTCGCTATTCCGATACCGATGTGACTTTGACGATCGACGGCCAGTCGGTGACAGTGCCGGCGGGCACCTCTGTGATGCGCGCGGCGGTCGAGGCCGGCGTAAACATTCCGAAGCTGTGCGCGACCGATTCGCTCGAGCCGTTCGGCTCATGCCGCCTGTGCCTGGTCGAGATCGAGGGCCGGCGCGGCACGCCGGCCTCGTGCACCACGCCGGTCGAAGCCGGCATGCAGGTGCGCACCCAAAGCGACCGCTTGCAGGTGCTGCGCCGCAACGTGATGGAACTCTATATCTCCGACCATCCGCTCGATTGCCTGACGTGCGCGGCCAATGGCAACTGCGAGCTGCAGGACATGGCCGGCGTGACCGGCTTGCGCGAGGTGCGCTATGGGTTTGCCGGCGCCAACCATCTGCAGGACAAAAAGGATGAGTCGAACCCGTACTTTACTTACGATCCGTCGAAATGCATCGTCTGCAACCGCTGCGTGCGCGCGTGCGAGGAAACGCAGGGCACGTTCGCGCTGACGATCTCCGGGCGCGGTTTTGAGTCCCGCGTGTCGGCCGGCGAGAGCCAGTCATTCATGGATTCGGAGTGTGTCTCTTGCGGCGCCTGCGTGCAGGCTTGCCCAACTGCCACGCTGCAGGAAAAGACCGTGATCCAGCTCGGTCAGGCCGAACACTCGGTGGTGACGACTTGTGCCTACTGCGGCGTGGGTTGCGCCTTCAAGGCCGAGATGAAGGGCAGCGAAGTGGTGCGCATGGTGCCATACAAGGACGGCAAGGCCAACGAAGGACACTCGTGTGTCAAGGGCCGTTTCGCCTGGGGCTACGCTACCCACCCCGACCGCATCACCAAACCGATGATCCGCGCCAAGATCAGCGACCCGTGGCGCGAAGTCAGCTGGGAAGAGGCCATCAATTATGCCGCTTCGGAGTTCCGGCGCATCCAGGCCAAGCACGGACGTGACTCGATCGGCGGCATCACCTCGTCGCGCTGCACCAACGAAGAGACCTACCTGGTGCAGAAGCTGGTGCGCGCGGCCTTCGGCAACAACAACGTCGATACGTGCGCACGCGTGTGCCATTCGCCGACCGGCTACGGGTTGAAGCAGACCTTGGGCGAATCGGCCGGGACCCAGACATTTGCCTCGATCGACAAAACCGACGTCGTGTTCGTGATCGGCGCCAATCCGACCGATGCGCACCCGGTGTTCGGCTCGCGCCTGAAAAAGCGCCTGCGCGCCGGCGCCAAGCTGATCGTTGCCGATCCGCGCAAGATCGAATTGGTGAGCGGCCCGCACTACAAGGCCGATTACCATTTGCCGTTGCGCCCCGGCACCAATGTGGCGCTGCTCAACAGCATGGCATATGTGATCGTGACCGAGGGGCTGGCCGCCGACAGCTTCATCGCCGAGCGCTGCGAGCAGAAGGCATTCGAGCAATGGCGCGAATTCATCAGCCGGCCCGAACACGCGCCCGAAGCGACCGAGGCGGTCACGGGCGTGCCGGCCGATTTGGTGCGCGAAGCAGCGCGTCTTTATGCCGCGCCGGGCAACAGCGCGATCTACTATGGCCTGGGGGTGACCGAGCACGCCCAAGGCTCGACCGCGGTGATTGGCATCGCCAATCTGGCGATGCTCACCGGCAATATCGGCCGGGAGGGCGTTGGCGTCAATCCGTTGCGTGGACAAAACAATGTGCAGGGTTCGTGCGATATGGGCTCGTTCCCGCATGAGTTCCCAGGGTACCGGCACGTCAGCGATCTGGCGGTACGCAGCCAGTTCGAAGCGGCGTGGCACGTCACGCTGCAAGGCGAGCCCGGCTTGCGCATCCCGAATATGTTCGATGCGGCAGTCGATGGCAGCTTCCTCGGCCTGTATGTGCAAGGCGAGGATATCGTGCAATCGGATCCGGACACGCAGCATGTGGCCAAAGCCCTGTCGGCCATGGAATGTATCGTGGTCCAGGACATTTTCCTGAACGAGACGGCAAAGTATGCACACGTGTTCCTGCCCGGTTCGTCGTTCCTGGAAAAGGATGGCACGTTCACCAACGCGGAGCGCCGCATCTCGCGCGTGCGCAAGGTCATGAAGCCGCTGGCCGGCTATGCGGATTGGGAAGCCACGCAGTTGCTGTCGAACGCGCTGGGCTATCCGATGAACTATTCGCATCCGTCCGAGATCATGGACGAGATCGCCCGCCTCACACCGACCTTCGCCGGGGTGTCGTTCGACAAGATCGATGCGATGGGCAGCCTGCAGTGGCCCTGTAATGACGAAGCGCCGGATGGCACGCCCATCATGCACGTGGGCGAATTCGTGCGAGGACAAGGGCGTTTCATCATCACGCAGTTCGTTCCCTCGACGGAGAAGGTCACGCGCAAGTATCCGCTGCTGTTGACGACCGGGCGCATTCTTTCGCAGTACAACGTGGGCGCGCAGACCCGTCGTACCGAGAATGTGCACTGGCATCACGAAGATTTGCTCGAAATTCATCCGCACGACGCCGAGGATCGCGGCATCAAGGACGGCGACTGGGTCGGCATCGAATCGCGCGCGGGCAACACGGTCATGCGCGCGCAGTTTTCCAGCCGCATGCAGCCGGGCGTGGTGTACACGACGTTCCACTTCCCAGAATCGGGCGCCAACGTGATCACCACCGACAGCTCCGACTGGGCGACCAACTGCCCGGAATACAAGGTGACGGCGGTGCAGGTCAGTCACGTCTCGCAGCCGTCGGAATGGCAGCGCTCCTACTCGCGTTTCAGTGAGCAGCAACTGGCGCTGTTGCGGGAGCGCGAGATGGCCGCCGCACCGGCGGGTGCCAAATGAAGCGCGGACAAGTCGATCATGATGCCGGCTGACCCGCTCGATCTGGACGCGTTGCCGGCGCCGGACGCGCCGCGCGAAGTTCGGCGCTTCCGGCAGGGCGCCTGGCAAAGCGCGCTCGACGATCTGGCCGAGGAAGTGCCGGTGGCGCTCGAATTCAATGGCATCTCGCATGCCGTGATGCTCGCCACGCCGGCCGACCTGGAGGATTTCGCGCTGGGCTTCGCGCTGTCCGAAGGGATCATCGCCGAGCCGGGCGAATGCTATGGTGCCGAAGCGAGCGTCTCGCCGCAGGGCATCACGGTGCATGTCGACATTGCCGCAAGTGCATTCGCGCAGCTCAAGGTGCGCCGGCGCAATCTGGCCGGGCGTACCGGGTGCGGGCTGTGCGGCACCGAGAATCTGGCCGAGGTATTGCGCGAGGTGGCGCCACTTGGGCACACCCAGCACGTGAGCCGAGAGGCGATCGCGGCGGCGCAGGCGGCGCTGGTCGGCAACCAGGCGCTACAGCGGCGTACCGGCGCCATGCATGCGGCGGCGTGGTGCTCGACTGCCGGGGAGGTCGTACTGTTTCGCGAAGATGTGGGGCGTCACAATGCGCTCGACAAATTGATCGGTGCGCTGGCCCGCACGCCCGACCGGCGTGACAAGAAGGGCTTCGTGCTGATGACCAGCCGCGCCAGCGTCGAAATCGTGCAGAAGGCCGCCCAGGCGGGCATCGAGATCGTCGCGGCGGTGTCGGCCGCTACCCACCTGGCGGTGAAAGTGGCCGAACAAACCGGTATGACGCTGGTGGGATTCGTGCGCGGCGACGAATGCGTCATCTATACAGGTTTTGACAGAATCGAAGGGAGCGTTTGAATGAATGGGCGACAGTTGATCACCATGGCGAACCAGATCGGCGGATTTTTTGCATCCATGCCGGACCACACCCAGGCTTTAGCCGATATTGCCAGCCATATCCGTCGCTCGTGGGAGCCGCGCATGCGGCGCCAGATTCTGGCCATGCTGGATACGCCGGAGGCGGAATCGATGTCGGAGATCGTGCGCGAAGCGCTACAGGCGCACCGTGCAACACTGACCCCGCCGCAATGAAATGACCCGAGGTGCCGAGGCGCGATAATCGCGCTTTTTTTGATCGACTTCTTTTACAGGGGGACAGCAGCAAAACGCAGGAAGCTTTCTTAAGCCGTTGCTACAGGCGGCGCTTTCTCTATTCTAAGAACGGAGACGTATCAATGAGTGCAAATGCGAACGGGGTAACCTTAGGTGCTCCTTCCTTTTTTTCCAAAGAGGCCACGGTTGCAGGGCCCGGGTTCAGTCGGTGGATGGTGCCGCCCGCAGCATTGGCGGTGCATCTGTGTATCGGTCAGGCGTATGCCTTTTCCGTGTTCAACGGGCCGCTGACGAAAGTCATCGGCATTACCCAGTCGGCTCCCGACGACTGGAAGCTGACCACGCTCGGTTGGATTTTCTCGCTGGCTATTTTCTTTCTGGGTTTGTCGGCGGCATTTGCCGGCCGCTGGCTCGAACAGGTCGGACCCCGCCGCACAATGATGACCGCAGCCTTCTGTTTCGGCGGCGGCTTCCTGGTGTCGGCAGTCGGCGTGTGGGCGCACCAGATCTGGCTGTTGTATCTCGGCTACGGCGTGCTTGGCGGTATCGGGTTGGGGCTGGGGTATGTCTCGCCGGTGTCGACGCTGATCCGCTGGTTTCCGGACCGGCGCGGCATGGCTGCCGGCCTGGCCATCATGGGGTTCGGGGGCGGTGCCATGATCGCCGCACCGCTGTCGGTGGCGCTGATGAATCACTTCAAGAGCGCGACCAGTGTCGGGGTGGCCGAGACGTTCGTCGTCCTGGGGGTCGTGTATTTCATCTCCATGATGATCGGTTCGCTGGCCATCCGCATTCCGCCCCAGGGTTGGAAACCTGCTGGCTGGACGCCGCCGGCTGAAGCCTCGCACAGGCTGATCACGCGCCATCACGTGCACATCGACCAGGCGCTCAAGACGCCGCAGTTCTACCTGATCTGGCTGGTGCTGTTTCTCAACGTCACGGCCGGCATCGGCGTGCTCGGGCAAGCGTCGGTGATGATTCAGGAGAGCTTCAAGGGCACCATTACGCCGGCCGCAGCCGCCGGGTTCGTCGGCCTGCTGTCGCTGTTCAACATGGGCGGGCGATTCGTGTGGGCCTCGGCGTCGGATCTGCTCGGACGCAAAATGACGTATTACGTCTTCTTTGTGCTGGGCGGCATTCTCTATTACTTCGTGCCCGGTTTCGCGTCGAGCGGCAATACCGTCCTGTTCGTATTGTCCTTCTGCGTGATCCTGTCGATGTATGGCGGCGGCTTTTCCACGGTGCCCGCCTATTTGGCCGATATTTTCGGAACCATGCACGTCGGCGGCATTCACGGCCGGTTGCTCACCGCCTGGGCCGCGGCGGGGATTGCCGGCCCTGTGCTGGTGAACTACATCCGTGCCTATCAGGTGGCGCATGGCGTTGCCAAATCCGGTGCCTACACGATGACGCTGCATCTGATGGTGATATTGCTGGTGGTGGGCTTTATCTGCAATCTTCTGGTCAAACCGGTGCACGAGAAGCACCACATGGCCGCGGACGCCGTTTGACATATCGCAAGGAGCCATGATGCAAACGCAAGAACATCCGACAAACAAGGTCCTGATGGTGATATTCTGGGCTTATGTCCTGATTCCTTTGGCATGGGGCGTGATCAACACGCTGACGAAGGCCATGGGGCTTTTCAAGTAAGCTCAGCATCGGCGGGTATGACCGCTCGATCGGTCAGTCGCTGATATCGAAACGGAGGCTCGGGCTCACCCGAGCCTCTTTTTTTTGGCGCGCGCCGCGCCGAGCGAACATCGCGGAATCAGGGGAAGGTGCGGCGAGCCAAGGAGATGCAAATGACACAGTCACGCAAGCAGGAGTTGCAATCGGCCGAGGAGGCACATCAGGAAGAGGGACTGGACGAAGCGCTACAGGAAACATTTCCGGCTAGCGATCCGGTCGCTGTCGATATCGGCAAGGGCAATGCGAGGGAGCGCGAGCGAGGTGGCGGCAACGAGCGCCACTGAGAGCGGGCGTCAGAATCAGCCGTGCTGGCGGTGGATCAATCGGGCAGACTGGCTGGCCGCGCTTCGTTCATTCGGGCCAGATGCAGGCCGCGGCTGCGCAATATTTCAGCAAGCTGCCAGGTACCGAGTGCCAGGGATCCGAACAGTACTTCCCGCATGCGTTTGACCAGCGCCAGCGACAGGGCAACGTCGCGATCGACGCCGAACACCTGGGCCAGCGCGATCACGGTGATCTCCTGCACACCCAGGCCTCCGGGGATCATGAAAGCCGCATGGCGTACTGCCTGGGTCAGCGCCTCGATCGCCAATGCGCCGGCGATCGATACCGGATGGCCGAGCATCGACAGTGCCCAGTAGTTCTCGAAGGCGCCCAGGGCATAGCCGCCGAACTGCAGTAAAAACGCCCGGAACAACAGGCCGGTGCGGCACATGATGCGGTCGATATCAGCGTCAAGGCGCTTGCCGTCGATTTTTTGCAGCAGCGGATGTTCGTCGCCAAGCAGATGGCGAGCCCAGCGTTCGATGGCGTGAAAGATCCCGCCGCGCTGCAGCAGCACGACCGTCAGCACCGGTACCGGTATCGACAGCAGCAGGGTCAATCCGACCGTTCGGAAGAGATCGCTGTTGGGCGTGTGCGCTGCAATGAGCACCAGCCCGAGCGCCGCGAACGCATATTGCACGGCGATCGTCACCAGCACCTCGACGATGACCGAGGCACTGACCAGGCTGGTATCGGGCACGCGCCATGATGCCAGGCGAATGCCGGTGATTTCGCCGCCGATACCGGCGCTCGGCAACAGGCGGCTGACTGCCTCGCGCACCGCAGCGATCCACCACAGAAAGAACAACGATGCCCGGCGATCGAGCAGCAGGCTCCAGGCGAAGGCATCGAGCAGCAGCGGCAGCGCGTGAAACGGCACCAGCCACAGTTGCCTGAAGCCGGCCTTTTCAATCACGCCGACAATATCGCCCAGTCCCTCGTGCAATACGAGCACCAGCAGGATCGCAATGCCAACCGGCCAGCCGGCCCAACGCAGCCATTTCTTCATGACGGCCGCCCCGGGCTGGCGAAGATGTCGGCGAAGCCGCCGCGTGTCACGCCGGCCAACCGGATGGCATCGGCTACCCGCGGCGAGAGCAGGGCCGCCAGCTCGTCGTCATGGCGATAGTCGCGCATGCCGGGCGTGATCGCTTCGTGGCCGTGTTCGGCCGGGTGGCAGTAGATTTCGCCAACGCCTTGCGGTAGTTGGCCGAGCAGTTGCAGCATCACGCGCTCATCCATGCGACCGGTATGCGCGATGCCGGCAACGTAATCGTTGTGGGCGATACCCGCCCGATCGAGCCGCTTGCGCACCAGCGCGATCCAGGGCTTGAGCCAGGCCGGCGCCTGCGCCTCGAACGGCAGGCGCATCGCGCGCATGCCGTATTCGCGACCGATTTTGACAATGAGCGAGAGCACCGTGGGGTGCAAATGGAAATGCTTGTGGGTATTGACGTGATCGAGCGGCAGGCCGGTCGCGGCGAATGCCTCGAATTGCGCGCGAATCTCGAGGGCCAGTTGCCGGCGCACGGCAGGCAGAAAGAAAAAACGCACGCCGTCGCGCACCATGTCGTCGCCAAACCGGCCGTGCGCATCGACCAGATCGGGAATCTCCCCTGGCGGCAGCGTTGGCGCGCCATCGGCCAGCACCAGGTGCAAACCGACCCGCAGGGTGGGCATTTGCCGTGCCAGCGCCACAGCCTCGCGCGCGGCGGGCGCGCTGACCATCAGGCTGGCGGCCGTCAGCACACCTTGCCGGTGGGCCCGTTCGACCGCCCGGTTCACGCGCTCATGCAAGCCGAAGTCGTCAGCTGTGATGATCAGCGCCCGCTGTGCCGCCAATACCACTGCGTCAGGCCTGGTGCGAGCGCAGGAAACGGAAGAATTCGACACCCTCGCGCAGACGCCGCTTCATCATGTCCCAGCTCATCAGCATTTCCTTGACGATTTCCCAAATTTTCGAGGGGCGGAAATAGAAACGCTTGTAGAAGCGCTCGAGCTGGTGGTAAATCTCCTCGCGCGAAAGGTGCGGATAGCCTATCGCGGCCAGTTGCACGCCTTCGGCACTGACCAGGTTGATGACTTTGTTTTCTTCCAGCCAGCCGTTTTCGATCGCCTGCTTGTACAGCGAGGTGCCGGGGTAGGGTGCGGCCAGCGAAATCTGAATCGTGTGCGGATTGATTTCCTTGGCGTACTGGATGGTTTTCTCGATCGTTTCGTGCGTCTCGCCCGGCAGCCCCAGAATGAATGTACCGTGGATCTTGATGCCGAGCTTGCGGCAGTCTTCGCTGAAGCGGCGCGCGATGTCGGTGCGCAGGCCCTTCTTGATGTTGAGCAGGATCTGGTCGTCGCCCGACTCGTAGCCCACCAGCAGCAGGCGCAAGCCGTTTTCCTTCATGATCTTGAGGGTCGAGTAGGGCACGTTGGCCTTCGCGTTGCATGACCATGTCACGCCCAGCTTGCCCAGCCCGCGGGCGATTTCCTCGACGCGCGGCTTGAAATCGGTGAAGGTGTCGTCGTCGAACATGATTTCCTTGACTTCAGGCATGTTGTCGCGAATCCATTTCACCTCGGCCAGTACGTTTTCGACCGAGCGCGTGCGGTAGCGGTGGCCGCCGACGGTTTGCGGCCACAGGCAGAAGGTGCAGCGCGAGCGGCAGCCGCGACCGGTATATATCGACACGTACGGGTGTTTCAGGTAGCCGATGAAATAATTCTCAATTTTCAGATCGCGCTTGTAGACGGGCGCAACGAACGGCAGTTCGTCCATGTTTTCCAGGATCGGGCGCGCTTCATTGTGCTCCAGCGAGCCGTCCGGCAGACGATAGCTCAGACCCAGGATTTCGGCGAACGGCTTGCCTTCGGCGATTTCCTTACAGGTGAAGTCGAATTCCTCGCGGCACACGAAATCGATCGCCTCGCTGGCGGCCAGCGAATTGTGCGGCTCGACGGCGACCTTGGCGCCGACCATGCCGATCTTCAGCGACGGTTTGCGCTTTTTCAGATGCTCTGCAAACAGGGCGTCGGTCGGGAACGACGGCGTGCTGGTGTGGATGATGACCAGGTCGTATTGCGTGGCGATGTCGAGCGTGGCTTCGACCGACAGGCCATCGGCCGGCGCATCGAGCACACGGCTGTCCGGCACCAAGGCCGCCGGTTGGGCCAGCCAGGTCGGGTACCAGAACGAGCGGATTTCACGTTTTGCTTGATAACGGGAGCCGGCGCCGCCATCGAAACCGTCGAACGACGGGGCCTGCAGGAACAGCGTTTTCATCATCATTGAGCCTGATGCGCGAGGGAAAAATTAGGGAAATATGATACCCGCGATTCGATAATCACGGGGAGAAGCCCTGGGGCGTTAGGGAAATCACGCGCCATCGGTCATCTCGAGCGTGTTTGCGTGGCTGTCGACACGCATTTGCGCGCTGCGCCAGCGCACATGCGAGCCGAACAGGGCGATCAGCCAGTTCAGCGCCAGCAACCCGTCGCGCACGGGCACAAGGGGCAGATCGCGCCAAAAGCGCCTGGCGCTGCGCGAGCCCAGCGCATGTACCCCGAGGCGGGCCACCAGGCCCAGCCAGAAGCTGCCGCCGGCCAACCAGGCTGGCGGGCCGAACAGCGCGGTGGCGGACCATCCGTAAGCCAGCCAAGCCGCAACCAGCAGCCAGGGCGATGCGAACGTGATGAACAAAAACGCGTAGCCGCCTGGGTTGATCGAGCGGATGGTACGCAGCCAGCGCGTCTCGCGCGCCCACAGCGTGCCGAAATCGGCTTCGACGACGTCGGTGGTTACCGTGACTTCCGACAGGACAGTGCGCAGGCCCAGCCGGCGCACGTGTTCGGCCAGCCAATAATCGTCGGCCAGTTCGTCGCGTAGCCGCGCGAACCCGCCGATGCGCTCGAGCGTCGCGCGCCGCAGTGCCAGCGTTGCGCCGAACCCGAAATCGGTCGATCCTCCGGCATGCGCGACGCGCACCGACGGCGCGAACCATTGATTGACGAACAGGGCGCCCATGCGCGTCCAGAAGCCACCGACGGCTTGCGCGCGATACAGGCATGTGACGATCCCGACAGCGGGGTCGGCCAATGGCGCGGCCACGCGCGCCAGGTAGTCCGGCTCGACGGAAATATCGCTGTCGGCAATCACCAGGAGGTCGTGCCGCGCCTGTGCGGCCATATTGATCAGGTTGCTGACCTTCAGGTTCTGGCCATGCACCGTCGGATCGACGACCAATGCGATGTCAACGCGGGGGTAAGCCGAACGCAACCGCTCGACCACCGCAATCGCAGGATCATCTGACGCGCTGATGCCAAACACCAACTGCACTTCGGGATAATTTTGCTCGCAGAACGTGGCGAGGTTTTCGTAGAGACGGGGCTCAGCGCCGCACAATGGTTTGAGCACGCTCACCGCGCCAGGAGCCGGGCCGGCCGGCGCGATGCGCCGAGCGGGAGCCGCCCTGAGCGTGCATAGCGCCGCGAAGGCCTGATAGCCGGCCGCGGCGCAGCACATCAGGGCAAGCACCCATGCGGTAGCGAATAACAGTGGAAAAATCATTTTGGCAATCTGGCCGGTATGCCTGAGGCGTCGGGCTAGCCCGATCGGTGGCGCTCGGGGCGGCGGCCGTTTCCCTTGCCGGGTTCTCGGAAAAGGAACGGGATGGTGCCGAATTATAGTGGATTAGCGGCAATCGGGCGCGCCGCCGGGTTGGACGGGAGCATTGATAAAACGGCGGACTTTTGCTATCTTTGGCGCCTTCGACCGCCGCGGCCCCCCCGGATTTTCCGGCATGCGGCGCATTCCGGCAACGGGCTTGCCCGCCTGGGCGGCCCGGGCTCACGATAAACCAAATTTCGCGCTCGAACGTGCCCATCGGCTCGGCGCCGCTTCCAAGCGGGCACGCGTGGTTCTTGCCAAACAAGAAATCGATAGCGCCATTTCCCATGTTGTCGCCGCCCGGTTTGCGTTTTGGCGCCGGCATGGCTGCTTTGGGCAGCCAGGCGCGACGCCAGGGCGGCAGCGCGAATGGGCAAGGCAAGACAACCATGACTGCAAGGAATGCACGATGAGTGTGACCCAACAAGCGGCCCAGCGCCGCACTTTCGCGATCATCTCGCACCCGGACGCGGGCAAGACGACCTTGACCGAGAAGCTGTTGCTGTTTGCCGGCGCGATTCATATCGCCGGCAGCGTCAAGGCGCGCAAGGCGAGCCGGCACGCGACCTCCGACTGGATGGAGATCGAGAAGCAACGGGGTATTTCGGTTGCCAGTTCGGTGATGCAAATGGAGTACCGCGATTGCGTGATCAATCTGCTGGATACCCCCGGTCACCAGGACTTCTCCGAAGACACGTACCGCGTGTTGACAGCCGTTGATGCCGCGCTGATGGTGATCGACGCCGGTAACGGCGTCGAGGCGCAAACCCTGCGCCTGCTGGAGGTTTGCCGGGCCCGCAACACGCCGATCATCACGTTCGTCAACAAGATGGACCGCGAGGTGCGCGAGCCGCTCGATCTGATCGACGAAATCGAGCGGGTGCTGGGCATGCCGGCGGTGCCTTTCACGTGGCCGGTGGGCATGGGCAAGCAGTTTGCCGGAGTGTTCGACATTCGCCATGACTGCATGCGGGTGTTCGAGCCGGGCAGCGACCGCGTGAGCGAGCCGCCAGAAACGATTCAGGGAATCGACAACCCGGCCAACGCGCAGCGTTTCGGCGATACCTTCGCGCAGGCCAGCCAGGAGGTCGAGCTGGTGCGGGCGGCGTCGCCGTTATTCGATCGCGAGGCATTTCTGGCCGGCCGCCAGACCCCCGTTCTGTTCGGCTCGGCGATCAACAACTTCGGCGTGCGCGAAGTGCTTGATGCGCTGGTTGATCTGGCGCCATCGCCCGGGCCGCGCAAGGCGCTGCAACGCACCGTGCTGCCCGACGAGGCCAAATTCTCGGGCGTGGTGTTCAAGGTCCAGGCCAACATGGATCCGGCACACCGCGACCGGATCGCTTTCGTACGGATTTGCTCGGGGCGCTTCGAGCGCGGCATGCGGCTGAAAATCTGCCGCAACGGCAAGGAAGTCCGGACCAAGAACGCTGTTTCGTTTCTGTCGCAGCGACGCGATCTGATGGAAGAAGCGTATTCCGGCGACATCATCGGCATTCCCAATCACGGCTTGCTGCAATTGGGCGATACCCTGACCGAGGGCGAGAATCTGCAGTTCACCGGCCTGCCGTTTTTTGCGCCGGAAATGTTCCATGGCGTCGAGGTGGCCGATCCGATGCGCGTCAAGCATTTGCGCACGGGCCTGATGCATCTGGGCGAAGAGGGGGCGATCCAGGTGTTCCGCCCGCAGACCAGCGGCATGCTTCTGCTCGGCGCGGTCGGCGCGCTGCAATTCGATGTCGTCGCGCACCGCCTGCGCCACGAGTACGGCGTTGAGCCCCGCCTGATGCCGAGCTCCTACCGCATGGCGCGCTGGGTCACCGCGCAAACCCCCGATGAGCTCAAGCGCTTCATGAGCGCCAATGCGCACCGCGTCGCGCTGGACGCGGTCGACGCGCCGGTCGTGCTGGTCGGACACGCCGCCGAGCTCACTGTGCTGCAGGAGCGCTGGGAAAAGATCTCGTTCCACGCCCTGCGCGAACACGCCGGCCTGGTGTTCCAGTCCGGGCTGCACTCGTAAGCTGTCCAATCGGCGGCCCGGCGATGGGGCCGGTCCCCCGCCTTGGCCGCTGCGGTCTCGCGGCGCCCGCCACAGGCGCCGATTTTTGATACATATCAAGAAACTCCCTGCAACGATTTCCGTCCCGAAAACGCTCGTGCTACGGTTAGTCATGCCGTAGCAAAGACTCAAAAAGCGTAAAAAGGGGAATAAAAATGGCTATCGGGAAGAAGCGTTTCTTGTTCGCGTTGACGGCCATCCTGTTGGCCGCCGTGTTCAACCAGGAGGCCGATGCGGTGCCGGCCTTTGCCCGTCAAACGGGATTGGCCTGTGTGGCTTGCCACGTCAGTTTTCCGGAGTTGACGCCGTTCGGGCGCTTCTTCAAGCTGACCGGATACACGCTGACGAACTACCGAACGATTCCACTGGCGGCGATGGTGCAGTCGTCGATGACCAGCACGCGCACCATCGATCAGAACAACTACGACTTTGTGCGCAATAAGGATTTCGTCCCATTGCAGCAAGCGAGCCTGTTCTACGGCGGGCGCATTGCCGGTCCGGTCGGCGCATTCGCGCAGGTGACCTACGATGGCATCGCCCACCACGGCGCGCTCGACAACACGGATATTCGAGCCGCCTGGCATTTCACGCAAAACGACGTTGATTTCATTTTTGGCGTGACGGTCAACAATAACCCGACCGTCTCCGACGTCTGGAACAGCACGCCGGCGTTCGGATTCCCCTATGCATCGAGCAGTGTGTCGGTGTCGCCGATTGCAGGCGCACTGATCGACGGCGGCTTGGCGCAGCAGGTCATGGGGGCCGGCGCATACGTGTTCTGGCAACGTCATATCTACGCCGAACTGGGCATGTATCGCACAGCCGATCAAATATTTTCGGTATTCCGGGCCGGGCAGGACACCACCACGCCGGGTGGGGTGGCGCGCCTGAGGGGAGAAAACCCTTACTGGCGTCTTGCGTATAACCAGGAATGGGGTCCGAATTCGCTGATGATCGGCACTTACGGCATGATTGCCGATCGCTACCCCGACAACACCATTCCGGGCACGCCGACCGATCGTTTCAGCGATTACGCCCTTGACGCGCAGTACCAGTTCATCACGCTGTCGAACGCGTTCTCGGTGCAGGCGACCTGGATCCACGAAAAACAAAACTGGAGTGCGAGCTATGCGCGCGGCGGCATTGGCGCCGGGCCAACGCCCTCGAATCCGAGCGACAACCTCAATACGCTCAAGGTCAAGGCGAGCTATTACTATCTGCGCAAATACGGCGCGACACTGGCCTATTTTTCCACCACCGGCAGCGCCGATCCGGGGCTGTACGCGCCGGCGCCGGTCACAGGCAGCGCCAACGGCTTGCCCGACACGCGCGGCCTGATCTTCGAGGTCGACTACCTGCCGGTGCCGCAGGCCAAGCTCTCGCTGCAGTACACCTGGTACCTCGCTTTCAATGGCGCGAAGTCGAACTATGACGGCAACGGCAGAAATGCCAGCGACAATAACTTCCTCTACATGTCGGGATGGTTCGTGTTCTGACGGGATCGTCCACCATATCTGCTAACTGACCGGACCCTACCATCATGAAAAATACTTTCGCTTCGCGTCTGCTGATGACGGCGATACTGGCCGCTGCCGGGCTGGCGTCGACCGCAACCCTGAGTTACGCCCAGAATGGCGAGAAGCTCGCCCAACAACTATGCGCGAGCTGCCACGGCCCGGGCGGGCACAGCGAGTCGCCGATGTTTCCTCGCCTGGCGGGGCAAACCCAGGAATACATCGAGAACCAGTTGCATAGCTTTCACAACCATGCGCGTGGCGAGACCGATGCGCGCTCCTACATGTGGGCGATGGCCTCGCAGCTGGACGACGCCACGATCAAGTCGCTGGCCGAGTATTACTCGCGCCAGACCCCGACGCCTGGCACGCCTGGTGGCGACCCGGCGCTGATTGCCAAGGGCAAGGACATTTTCCAGCGCGGCGTGCCCAGCACCGGCGTGCCGGCTTGCGCGTCTTGCCATGGCGCCGAAGCACAGGGAATGGGACAATTCCCCCGACTTGCGGGGCAGCATGAGGGGTACTTGCTGCGCCAGCTCGGTGTCTTCAAAAACGGCACGCGCGCCAATGCGCCAATGATGACGGCCGTGGCGCATGCCTTGAATGGCGAGGAAGCGCAGGCGGTCGCCGCCTACTTGCAATCGAAGTGAGCCTGGCGCGGCGCCGCAAATGGCGCCGCGCGCCCGACGGACCTGTATGGCGGCCGGCCTCGATCATATCGGGGCTCGGGGCCGGGATTGACGTGACGCGGTCGCTGGCAGCGCATGATTCGTGGCAAAATAGCGCGCCCGACGACCCACGCAAAGAGTCCCCATGGCCGCAGGTATGACAAAAAAAGTTCGGCGGTTTGCCCTGGAAACCATCGATGTGATGGGGCAAACCGGCATTGGCGCGGTCGAGCGGCCCGACGGCCGTTTCGTGCTGTATCCAGACCACTGGATGCAAACCGAAACGCTGCGCCATAAGCTGACAAAAATGCGGCGGCGCACATGTCAGCTCGAATATCAGCTGGCTTGCATGACGCGCGAACTCGCCCGCCTGCAGACGATCGTCCAGCACCCATGTCAGACGCACAACGGCGATCAGCCGGAGTAAGATAGCGCCTTCAAAATACCCCACGCAGCAGCACGCAATGGCTCTTTTGGCAACGCAAGTCGAAGCATTCCGCACCGATGGCATCCTGGTGATCCGGGGCATGGTGCCGCAAAACGTCTGTGAAGACATGTTGCGCGTGGCCAAGGATCATTTGGCCCGCGCCGAAGCACCGGTCGAATACGAGGCGCAACTGGGTTACGCGGGTGCCCCGGCTTCGCTCGACGCGCCTGGCGGGCGCACGGTACGCCGCCTGTTGCAGGCCTATGGGCGGCATGCGTGCTTCAAGTCGTGGGCCAGTGACAGGCGTCTGGTCACCGCGCTGGCGCAGTTGTTCGGCGAAGATGTTTATCTCACGCTGGCGCATCACAACTGCGTGATGACCAAGCACCCGGCTTACGGTACCGCCACGGGCTGGCATCGGGATATTCGCTACTGGTCGTTTGCCCGGCCCGATCTGATTTCCGTGTGGCTGGCGCTCGGACCGGAAACCGAAACGAATGGCGGTCTGCGCTTCATCCCCGGCTCGCACCGCATGGACATTGGTCGCGCGCAACTCGACGAACTCGATTTTCTGCGTCCCGACGTCGCGCAAAATCAAGCGCTCATGGCCCAGGGCAAAGCCATCGAACTGCAGCAAGGCGACGTCGTGCTGTTTCACAGCGGCACGTTTCACGCCGCCAACCGCAACGCTACGCAGGACACCAAGTTCTCCGTGGTGTTTGCCTATCGTGGTGCGAGCAATCCGCCGCTGGCCGGCACCCGTTCGGCCGCATCGGGGGAAGTCGCGCTGGGCCGTTGATGACGGAGGTGGCGCGGCGATGACGCGGTGTCGCCCGCCAGCGCGTCACGCCACCGGCGTGCGCATCGTCACCAGTTCCTCGGCGGCGGTCGGATGCACGGCCAGCGTGCGATCGAAGTCGGCCTTGGTGGCGCCCATCGTCATTGCCACGCCCAGCAGTTGGATCATTTCGCCACTGGCTTCGCCCAGCAGGTGCGCGCCGACCACTTTGTCGGTTTGGCCGTCGACCAGCAATTTCATGAAAACACGCTCATCACGCCCCGACAGCGTTGCCTTCATCGGGCGGAACTGCGTCTTGTACACCTGCAAGCGTGCATAGCGTTCGCGCGCCTGAGCTTCGGTCAGGCCGATCGTGCCCAGCTCCGGCGTGGAGAACACGGCCGTCGGCACCACCGTGTGATCGACCCGTGTCGGCCGGTTGCCGAACACCGTGTCGGCAAACGCGTGACCTTCGCGGATCGCCACCGGCGTGAGATTGACGCGATTGGTCACATCGCCGATTGCATAGATCGACGCAATGTTCGTGCGCGATTCTTCGTCCACCCGAATCGCGCCGGCGGGATCGAGCGCCACGCCTGCCATGTCGAGCCCGAGGCCGTCGGTGTATGGCGCTCGCCCGGTCGCCAGCATGACGGCATCGACCTCGTGCCGGCTGCCGTCCGAGAGTGTCGCACCAAGCCCGTCATCGGTCTTGTCGATCCGCGCCAGCGTCAGGTTGAGCAGCACGTCGATACCCTGTTTGCGGTACGCCTGTTCAACACCGGCCCGCAGGTCGTCGTCGAAGCCACGCAGGATATGCGGGCCCCGATGCAGCAGCGTGACGCGACTGCCCAGGCCTGCGAAGATGCCGGCGAATTCCACTGCGATATATCCGCCGCCGACGATGAGGATCCGCTTGGGCATCTGCGCCAGATGGAAAGCCTCATTGGACGTGATCGCATATTCGGCGCCCGGAATATCGAGCCAATGCGGGCGGGCGCCAGTGGCCACGAGAATCGTGCGGGCGCTGATTTGGCGGCCACTGGCCGGCAGATGCACCGCCTGCGGCCCGGCGATCAACGCGCGCTCCTGCACCAGCGTGACGCCGGCGCGGTCGAGGTTGGCGCGGTAGACACCTTCGAGCCGCGCGATTTCCGCGTCCTTGTGGCGGATCAACGTTGCCCAGTCGAATGTCGGCGCCGGAACTTGCCAGCCGAACCCGGCGGCATCCTCGAATTCATGCGCGAAGCGGCTTGCGTAGACCAGCAGCTTTTTCGGCACGCAGCCGCGAATCACGCAGGTGCCGCCCACCCGGTATTCCTCGGCGATCATAACCTTGGCACCATGCCCGGCGGCGATGCGCGCGGCGCGCACGCCGCCCGAGCCCGCGCCAATGACAAAGAGATCGACGTCGAAATGCGGCATGGCGGAGCTCCCGAGAAATGTGTTGGAGATGACGAATCAAGGCCTGCCAAGTATAAAGCGCCGCGCGCGGCGCTGCTGCGCACCCGATCGTCCTCGGCAAATCCGCGTCAATCGGTGTGATCCGCGCTGGCCTGGCGCTTGTCGCGCCGACCGAACTTACCCCGCGTGCTACCATCAAATCCGTTTTCTCATTCCCCCGCCGGTCTTATGGTCAAACGCCGCACATTCCTTGTCTCCACTTCCGCCGCTGCCGCACTGGCAGCCCTGGGCGTCGCTCCAGCCGCGCTGGCCGCCGATCGCCTCAAACTCGGCAAGGCCGCGCCGTTTTCTTTCGACGGGCTGATCGAACAGGCTCGCGAGCTGGCGGGCAAGCCGTACGTGGCGCCGCCGTCGCCGCCCAGGGAGATTCTCGACAAAATCAATTACCAGGCGCTTGGGCACGTCAAATTCAATACGGATCACGCATTGTTTGCGAATGGTCCAGGCCAATTTCCCGTGACATTCTTTCCGCTCGGCAAATTCTTCCCGATTGCCGTGCATATGCATGTCGTCTCGCACGGCGCGTCCGGTGACAAGGCGCGTGAAATCATCTATCAGGCGTCCGACTTCGACATGCCGGCCGACAGTCCGGCGCGCCAATTGCCGGCAGGCAGCGGATTCGCAGGTTTCCGTTTTCAGGAAAGCCGGCTGGGCGATCAGCACAAGCTCGATTGGCGCAAGAACGACTGGGCCGCATTTCTCGGCGCCTCGTATTTCCGCGCGATCGGGGCGCTGTACCAATACGGCCTGTCGGCGCGCGGCATTGCCATCAACGTCGCGCAAGCCGGGCAACCGGAAGAATTCCCGAACTTCACGAACTTCTACTTCGAGACTCCGACGTCCGATAGCGATACCGTCACGGTCTACGCGCTGCTCGACGGACCGAGCATCACCGGGGCATATCGCTTCGTCATGCAGCGTGCCAAGGGGGTGCTGATGGATATCGACGCGGCGCTGTTTCTGCGGCGCGACGTCGCTCGCCTGGGAATCGCGCCCGCGACCTCGATGTATTGGTTCTCCGAGACGGCCAAGGGAGCGGGGGTCGACTGGCGTCCCGAAGTCCATGACTCGGACGGCCTGGCGATGTGGACCGGGGCCGGCGAGCATATCTGGCGCCCGTTGAACAATCCGCCGCGCACCACCGCCTCGGCGTTTACCGACGACAACCCGCGCGGCTTCGGCCTGCTGCAGCGCGACCGCAATTTCGACCATTATCTCGACGGCGTGCATTACGAGCGGCGCCCGAGCCTGTGGGTCGAGCCGCTCGAAGGTTGGGGCGCGGGTACCGTGCAATTGGTGGAAATTCCCACTGACGATGAAATTCACGACAACATCGTCGCCATGTGGGTGCCCAAGGCACCGGCCAAGGCAGGAGCCAATTATCGCTTGCGCTATCGGCTCTATTGGCTGGCCGATGAGCCTTTCCCGAGCCCACTCGCGCGCTGCGTGGCGACCCGCCTGGGGCGGGGTGGCCAACCGGGCCTGCCGCGACCCAAGGGAGTGCGCAAGTTCGTCGTCGAGTTCCTCGGCAAACCGCTCGAAAAGTTGCCTTTCGGCACACTACCGGAGGCGGTACTGTGGGCCTCGCGCGGCACTTTCTCATATGTGTTCACCGAGGCGGTGCCCGATGGCGTGCCAGGGCACTGGCGCGCGCAATTCGACCTGAAAGTCGACGGCAAGGCGCCGGTGGACATGCGCCTGTACCTCAAGCTGGGCGATCAGACGCTGACCGAGACCTGGCTGTATCAGTACTACCCGTTCGATTCGACCGACGTCTACGGCGCGTGAGATCGAGATGGCATACCAGTACCGATCCGTGATCCTGGCGCTGTGGGTCGCCTGGCTCATCTACTGGGGCATCTTGGCACTGAACGTGAAGGCCGCGCGGCGCCGGGAAAGCCTGCTGTCCCGCGCCGGCCACGGTGTGCCGCTGTTGGTGGCCGCGTGGCTGCTGATCACGCCGCGCCTGTCTGACGGTATTCTGGGCGCCCGCTTCCTGCCGGCCGGGGCGGTCTGGTCGCTCGCCGGCACCGCGCTCGTTCTGCTCGGCCTGGCATTTACGGTGTGGGCCCGGGTGCATCTGGGGCGCAACTGGAGCGGTATCGTCACCGTCAAGCAAGGCCACGAACTGATTCGCAGCGGCCCGTATCGTTGGGTACGCCATCCGATCTACACCGGCTTGCTGCTGGCGTTCATGGGTTCCGCAATCGCGCTGGGGCAATGGCGCGGCGTGCTCGCCATGTTGATCGTGTTTGCGGCATTGTGGCGCAAGTTGCGTCTGGAAGAGCGCTGGATGATCGAAACCTTCGGGGCTGCCTATACCGCTTATCGCAACGAAGTCGCTGCCCTGATTCCGTTCGTGCTGTGATGCAGCCTGGCCGCACCGCAAACGGCATCGATTCATGAAGCGTTGCCGGTTGTCGCCTTACCGGGCGCGCGTGCCGGCCGGCCGCAGGCGTCTGGCGCTCAAAGCGCTCTTGCCAGGGACGTTCGTTATGCGGCACACACCCGCGGCCCGATGATGCGGGGCGTCGTTGCCGCCGCGAGAGCAAGCGGTCTCAGCCCAGGAATGTCTACGAATCGATCAATCCTCACGCCATTGCAAGTTTGCTGGAGGTCGTGGCGGGCGTCAGCATTCTGCCGCAATCGTTGACTGCTATCCCGCAGGAAGACGTCGTGTGCGTTCCCCTGGACGAGCGCAAACTCAACGCGAATCTGTATGCGGCCTATCGTCGCGACGATTGCCTGCCGGCGCTCGACCTGTTTCTCTGGGCGCTGCGCGATGTCACGCAGACCAGGCGCCGGGAGAAGCTCGGCGCTTGAGCAGCAGCGCTGGACAAGCGCGTCGATCCATAAGTGCGATGAACGTAAACCCGCTTGGTCATTTGACGTGATTGTGATATACAGTATTTATAATGTGTAATATGTATTTTCAATCGACCTTCTTCGCTTGCCGTGCTGAACGGGGTTGGCCCTTGCGGTTGCGTCGATGCCGACGATCCGGCTACCCGTGTGCCTGCTGCGGTGCTGGCCGATCCTGTCGGTGCGAGCGCCGGTGAGCGGCACTCTGAAAACGGCTTATCGGAAATGGGGGACACAAACCGATGCCTACCGAAATGCCCGCCGAAACCCGTCTGGCGACTGTCACCCTGTCGCTGGCGCCGATCAATGCGGCTGCTTCGCTGCGTGACCAGGCCTACGCCAGGTTGAAACAGGCGATAGCGCAAACCGATATCTATGGCACGCGCGAGGAAATCCGGCTCGACGAGAAGGAGTTGACCGAGGCGCTTGGCGTGAGCCGCACGCCAATACGCGAGGCGATGACGCTGCTCGAGCAGGAGGGGTTCCTGCGCACTGTGCCGCGGCGCGGCGTGTATATCCTGCGCAAGACAAAAAAAGAGATCGTCGAGATGATTCACATGTGGGCGGCGCTCGAGGGGGCGGCCGCACGATTGGCGACCCTGCGCGCGCCGGACGAGGACATTGCTGTGCTGCGCCGCATGTTCGTTCATTTCGGCAGCAAGACGCCAGCCGATCAGATCGAAGAGTATTCGGAGGCGAATATTACCTTCCACCAGGCGATCGTCGAGTTGTCCCAGTCGCCCATCATCGTCGACACCATCAAAAACATATTCATGCACGTGCGGGCAATTCGGCGCATGACCATCGCCCAAAGCGATCGCGCCTCGCGCTCGATCGTCGATCACATGAACATCATCGAAGCGCTCGAGCGGCGCGACACCGAGCGGGTCGAGCGCCTTGTGCGCGAGCATTCGCTGGAACTTGCCGCATTTGTCGATGCGCACTGCGATTTCCTTGACTGATCGAACACGCCACCAAATTTATTTGGTATGTGGTGTACAAAGTTATCAAAGATATTTCATGGAAAAATGCCTAAGAAAGACTAAGGAAAACGATCTCCATGTCCATTGAAAATTTGTGCGACGCAAACATAAAATAAAAAAATATGTTTTAAATCATGTAAATAAATTATTTCTTCGGCGCAGCATAAAAAATCCTGGCAAAAAACGCTTGACTAATATTGTGTATAGAATATTGTATATCACAAATTACGCAACGCTCCGCCAAGGAGGAGACTCATGTCAGAAGTAGCTCAGACCCCCGCGCAGTCGACGACTGCCGAAGACACCCTGAAACAAAAGACCCGGGACGCGGGGATTGTTTCGGGCGGCCACCTGGTGGCCAAGGCGCTCAAGGCGGAGGGGGTGGATACGATATTCACGCTGTGCGGGGGGCAC
>NZ_SCSK01000056.1 GCF_004297875.1 Pandoraea sp.
GCTGCGGCGCGGGCGCGAGGCGATCGCCAGGACCGGCCGCTCGGCGGTCATCAACATCTGGGTCGACCCAAGCGAGTACGCGCCCGGCACCAAGAATCAGACGATGTACAAATAAGAGCATGACCCGCATGCACCGTGCCGTGCATGCGGAGTCGGGAGCGACGAGAAAACAGCTGGTGAGGAGACAATTTATGGATATGAAGGCTCTTGAAGGCGTGCGCATTCTCGATATGACGCACGTGCAGGCTGGCCCTACCGCCACGCAGCTGCTGGCGTGGTTCGGGGCCGACGTGATCAAGGTGGAAATGCCTGGACGCGGCGACATCACGCGCGCCCAATTGCGCGACGTGCCGGATGCCGACAGCCTGTACTTCACGATGCTCAACTCCAACAAGCGCAGCCTCACGCTCAATATCAAGGCGCCCAGCGGCAAGGCGCTGCTCGAGGACCTGGTGCGCCAGTGCGATGTGATCGTCGAAAACTTCGGCCCGGGCGTGCTCGACCGCGCAGGCTTTACCTGGGAGCGCTTTCAGGAGTTGAATCCGCGCATCAGCTACGCCTCGATCAAGGGTTTCGGTCCCGGGCCATACGTCGACTGCAAGGCCTATGAAAATGTCGCGCAATGCATGGGCGGCTCAGCCAGTACGACCGGCTTCGAGGACGGACCGCCGGTCGTGACCGGCGCGCAAATCGGCGACTCCGGCACGGGCGTGCATTGCGTGGTCGGCATTCTGGCGGCGCTGTTGCAGCGTGAGAAGACCGGCCGCGGACAGCGCATCGAAGTGGCCATGCAGGATGCCGTGCTGAACTTGTGCCGCGTCAAGCTGCGCGACCAGCAGCGTGTGATGCGCGGACCGTTGCGCGAGTATCCGAACGAGAAGTTCGAGGACTACGTGCCGCGTGCCGGCAACGCCTCCGGTGGCGGTCAGCCGGGCGCGGCGCTGCGTTGCTCGCCGGGCGGCGCCAATGATTATGTCTACGTCATTATCCAGCCGCAAGGCTGGGAGCCGTTGATGAAGCTGTGCGGGCGCGAGGAATTGATCACGCATCCGGACTTTGCCATGCCGGAGGCACGCCTGAAACACCTGCCCGAGTGTTTCTCGATTATCGAGGCGTGGACTCGCACGCAAACCAAGTTCCAGGTCATGGACGCGCTCAATGCCGTGCACGTGCCATGCGGCCCGATTCTCTCCACGCAGGACTTGATCGAGGACAAGTCGATGTATGAGCGTGGCTATCTGGTCGAGCTGGATCATCCGGTGCGCGGCAAGTACGTTCAGCTGGGCTGTCCGATCAATCTGTCGGATTCGCCGGTCGAGGTACAGCGCTCGCCGTTATTGGGCGAGCACACCGAGGAGATTCTGGCCTGGCTTGGCAAGAGCGCCGCTGAAATCGACCGGTTGCGCGCCGAGGGCGCGATTTAGAGCATCTCGATAATTTTCGATTTGGATGCCGAATAAAATCAGGGAGACGTGCCGATGACAGACAACCCTCATCTCACAGACAGGGCGCCGGGCCGCTAGGCCGGTCGACCCGCTTCATATTCGCCACTCGCGCCGCCGCACATCCGGCGGCCGGGGGAGCTTTTATCCGACGCATGCCATGCAAAGTGAGAATTGACGATGACATCCTGGATACGCTATCGATCGGGCAACGCCAATATCGGCTTCGGCCGCCTGGAAAACGGCCACATTCACGTACACCGCGGCGATCTGTTCGAAGCGCCGCAACCGACCGGGGAGGTTCTGTCGGCGTCCGACGTGACGTGGCTCGCGCCTTGCCAGCCAAGCAAGATTGTCGCGCTGTGGAATAACTTCCATGCGCTGGCCGCCAGGCTGGAAAAAGCCGTGCCGTCGCATCCGCTGTTTCTTATCAAGCCGTCGACCTCGGTCTGCGGCACCGGCGAAGTGCTGCGACGCCCGCCCAGCTATGGCGGCAAGATCGTTTATGAGGGCGAGTTGGGCATCGTGATCGGCAAGCGCTGCAGCAATGTCGCGCCAGGCGATGCGGCCGATCACATTTTCGGCTACACCTGCGTGAACGACGTCACGGCGGCCGAACTGCTCAATGAAGATCCGAATTTCGCGCAATGGACGCGCGCCAAGGGGTTCGACACCTTCGGGGTCATCGGTCCGGCAATCGTCTCCGGCTTCGATTGGCGCGCCGCGCATGTGCGCACCACGCTCGATGGCGTCGAGCGGCAGCACTACCCATTGGCCGACATGGTATTCGCGCCCGAACAGATCGTCAGCCTGGTGTCGCGCGATCTCACCCTGCTGCCCGGCGACGTGATCGCTTGCGGCACGTCGCTGGGCGTGGGTTCGATCAAGGATGGGGCGAGCGTGACGGTGAGCATCGAGGGCATCGGCACGTTGTCCAACACGCTGGCCAAATAGCAAACGCACTTTTGGAAGAGGTGGCGGCCCCGTGGCCGAGATCGCCGCCAATGGCGGGGCAGCCAAAGACGAGGTAGTGACGATGGCAATGACAATAGCGGTACCGCGCGAAATCCATGCTGGCGAGCGGCGCGTGGCAGCGACGCCCGAGACGAGCGCGCAATTGATCAAACTGGGCTATGCAGTGAATGTGGAAGCCGGTGCGGGCGAGGCAGCGGCATTCTCCGACGACATGTATCGCGCGGCCGGCGCGAGCATCGTCAACGATGTGCGCACCTTGTGGGCCGACGCCGACATCGTGCTCAAGGTGCGCCCGCCCGAGATGCATACGCTGCTGGGCTGCAACGAGGCGCATCTGCTCAAGCCCGAGACGACCCTGATCGGCTTCATTTGGCCGGCACAGAACGCGGTGCTGCTCGAGAGCCTGGGGGCGCGCCGCGCCACGGTGCTGGCGATGGACTGCGTGCCGCGCATCTCGCGCGCGCAAAAACTCGACGCGCTCAGTTCGATGGCGAATATGGCCGGATACCGGGCGGTGGTCGAAGCCGCGCAGCATTTCGGTCGTCCATTTACCGGGCAAATCACTGCCGCCGGCAAGATCGCGCCAGCCAGAGTGCTGATCATCGGCGCGGGCGTCGCGGGTCTGGCGGCCATCGGCGCGGCACGCGGGTTGGGCGCTATCGTACGTGCCTTCGACACGCGACCGGCGGTTCGGCAGCAAGTCGAGAGTCTTGGCGCGGAGTTTCTCGAACTCGATTTTCACGAAGACGGCAGTGGCACTGGCGGCTACGCCAGGCAAATGAGCCCCGAGTTCATCGCTGCCGAAATGGCGTTGTTCGAGGCCCAGGCCAAGGACGTCGACATTATCATCACGACCGCTTTGATTCCCGGCAAGCCGGCGCCCAAGCTGATTTCCCAACACATGGCGGCCAGCATGCGTCCCGGCAGCGTGATTGTCGACATGGCCGCCGAGCAGGGGGGGAATTGCGAACTGACGCGCCCGGGCGAGGTAGTCGTGCGCAGTGGCGTGACCGTGGTCGGCTACACGGACCTGCCCAGCCGTCTGGCCACTCAGTCGAGTCAGCTCTATGGCACCAATCTCAGGCATTTACTGACCGATCTGACGCCGGAAAAGGATGGACAACTCGTCCTTGATCTGGATGACGAGGTGATCCGCGGCGCGACCGTGCTGCATCTCGGGAAGCTCACCTGGCCGCCGCCCGAGCCGAAGTCGATCCAGGTCGTGCCGCCGCAAGCCGTCGCGACGTCGGCCTCGCCGCAGCCGTCTCCCGCCGCGGCGCTGGCCAGGCGTGGCACGCCTTTGCTTTGGTTCACGGTCGGCGCGGCGCTCTTGCTGGGCTTGGGCACAGTGGCTCCGGCCGCCTTCATGGCTCATTTCACGGTATTCGTGCTGGCCATATTCATCGGCTATCAGGTCGTCTGGAACGTTACGCCGGCGCTGCATACGCCGCTCATGAGCGTGACCAACGCGATCAGCGGGATCATCGTCATCGGTGCGCTGCTGCAACTGGGCGCGGCGCTGCCGCTGGTCAAAGTGCTGGCCGGCGTCGCTGTGCTGATCGCAGCGATCAACATCGCCGGCGGTTTCCTGGTTACGCAACGCATGCTGAAGATGTTCCAGCGCGATTGAGCCGCTGGCGCAGGTGGTAGAGACGGTAAAATTTCACGGGAGACCCTTATGCCGAATGGCATTTTCAATATGGCCTACCTGGGCGCCGGCGTCCTGTTCATCCTGAGCCTGGGCGGTTTGAGCCAACCGGGCACGGCGCGGCGCGGCAACCTGTATGGCATGGTGGGCATGGGCGTGGCGGTGGCCGCCACGGTTTTGTTCACGCGCGGCGTGGGGCTGGTGGTGCTGGTACCGGCCATGCTGGTGGGCGCGCTCATCGGCGCTGTGCTGGCGCAGCGCGTGGCGATGACCGGCATGCCGCAACTGGTGGCCGTACTGCACAGTTTCGTCGGGTTGGCCGCGGTGTTGGTCGGATTTGCCAGCGCGGCCGAACCCGCGGCTGGCCTGGCCGGCGCCGAGCGGGTCATCCACGAGGCCGAAACCTATCTGGGCGTGTTCATCGGCGCGGTAACCTTCTCGGGTTCGCTGATCGCGTTCGGCAAACTGCAGGGCACCATCGGCGGCAAGCCGCTGCTCCTGCCCGGACGCCATGCGCTCAATCTGGCGGGGCTGGCGCTGTGCGCGTGGCTTGGTACGCTGTTTTTCGGTGTTGCCGGCACATCGGGTGCGCTGCTTGCCTTGCTCGCGATGAGTATCGTGGCACTGGTCATCGGCGCGCATCTCGTGATGGCCATCGGCGGAGCCGACATGCCGGTGGTGGTATCGATGCTCAACAGCTACTCCGGTTGGGCGGCGGCCGCGACGGGCTTCATGCTCGGCAACGACCTGCTGATCGTGACCGGCGCGCTGGTCGGCTCGTCCGGCGCCATTCTCAGCTACATCATGTGCCGTGCGATGAATCGCAAATTCCTCTCGGTCATCCTCGGCGGCTTTGGCGCATCCGCGGCGGCGGGGCAGGCCGGCGCCGGACCGGCGGGCGAAGTTATCGCCACCTCGGTCGAGGAGGTCGGCACATTGCTGCGCGATGCCGGCGAGGTCATCATCGTGCCGGGTTACGGCATGGCGGTGGCTCAGGCCCAGGCAACCATCAGCGAGATCACGCGGCGCCTGCGCGCGGCAGGCGTCAACGTGCGCTTTGGCATCCACCCGGTGGCCGGACGATTGCCCGGCCATATGAACGTACTGCTGGCCGAGGCCAAGGTGCCCTACGACATCGTGCTCGAGATGGATGAAATCAACCACGATTTCGCCAACACCGACGTCGTGCTGGTCATCGGCGCCAACGACATCGTCAATCCCGGCGCGCTGGAAGACCCGGCCAGTCCGATTGCCGGCATGCCTGTGCTCGAAGTGTGGAAGGCGCGCCACGTGGTGGTCTCCAAGCGCAGCATGGCAGCAGGCTACGCAGGCGTGGATAATCCGTTGTTCTACAAGGAAAATACCCGGATGTGGTTTGGCGACGCGAAGGGCAGTGTGGATGCCTTGCTCAAGCAGTTGACAATGTGATTGACCGGGCTGGCCGGGCGCCCGGCCCGGCTGCCTGCCGATGCGCTGCATCGGCTTTATTTATTGCAGTGACCCGCTGCATCCACTGGTCATTGCGTGCGATATCAAAGGAGGGCTGCTAGCCAACCAGCCCGCCGCATTTTTGTCATTTTTGTATGAGTTGAAATGGCCGGCCAGGATAGACAGGATGCCGTAGCGCGGCGCAACCAACTGACGGGGCCGGTTGCACAGGGCCCGGTTGTTGCGGCGCGGCGCGTTGTTTATCGCGCCGCGCAGATGGGAAAAGCGGTTAGCGCGCGTTCAGCTCCATGAAGCAACGGCAGTGCTCGTGCTTCTTGCTGTAGATCAGCTGGCTCAAAAAGTCGGCGTCGTAGGCGTTGAGCAAATGCGGCTGACAGGTCTCGAGGTAGCGGGCGATGCGGGTTTTCTCGCAATCCGTCTCGAGGCTGTTGAGCCAGTGCAGCGTTTCCATGTGCCAGCGAAAGCGTAGCCCCAATTCGCTGAAAACGGCGTTATATGCTCGCAAGTTTGCCTCATCGTCGTGATGGGACGCACTCGGGGCGCGTGCTGTCGGATGCAGTGAAGCAGTTGTGGCTGGCATGATCGGGTTCCTCCTGAGCGTCGTGTTATCCGATGAGTGTCAGGATAAGCGGAACAAATCATTTGTGATAGTTAAAGGTTTATTGGAAAACCATAAGTAATTATTTATATATAGGAAGGCCGGCCGAAACGCGCTTACGCCTCCCATGGCAAATGGGTGTACTTGGCAATCAAGCGCGCGCCATCTTCCATAAGGAAATTTTTGAAGGCCAGGGCGACCGGCGGGAGCCGTTTATTTTTGCGATGCACCACGAACCAATTGAGCATCACCGGAAACCCTTCGACGTCGAGCACGACGAGATTGCCAACCTGCAGTTCCAGCGCCACGGTGTGAATCGACAGAAAGCTGATACCCATACCGGCGATCACGGCCTGCTTGATCGTTTCGGTGCTGGAAATTTCCATTGCGATATTTGGGTTCGGTAGCCGCCCGGCGAACCCGTCCTGCATCGAGTTCCAGGTGTCGGAACCTTTCTCGCGCACGATGAACGGTTCGCGGGCCAATCGCGTGATGGGGATGTTTCGCTTGCGGGCGAGCGGATGGTTGGGCGGCGCGACAATCACATACGGATGCGGTGCAATCGATTCGTTGAGCGTATCCATGTCCAGCGGCGGACGCACCATGACAGCGAGATCGGTCAGATTGGCGGTCAACTGGTGAAGCAATTCCTCTCGGTTGTGAACCGCCAGATTGAGCACCACGCCGGCATGGCGGCGTGAAAACTCCGCCAGCAGGCGCGGAAAGAAATAGTCGCCGGCGCTGATGACCGAAACGTTGAGTTTGCCGCCGGAGATGCCCTTGAAGCGGGCCATGGCTTCCTCGGCCTCGCGAAACTGTCCGATGATCGAGCGCGCGTAATGGAGCATTTCGCTACCGGCCGGGGTCAGGTAGATTTTCTTGCCGAGCTGCTCGAAGAGGGCGAGTCCAGCGTGTTCCTCGAGTTGCTTGACCTGCGTTGACACGGCCGGCTGCGTAAGGTGGAGTTCTTCGGCGGCACGCGAAAAACTCAAATGACGGGCCACGGTCTCGAAGACTTTGAGCTGGCGCAGGGTCGCATTTTTCATGGGGGAAACCCGACATTCATAAGGTGGAAGTAATGGTGATGGTAAGAAAGTTTAATTTTTACTAATTGTGCTTTGAACTTAGCATCATGGCAAGGCAAGCGCCGTCTCAGGCCGCGTTTACCGGGCGAGGCTTCCGCCGGAAGTCATTCTTAGATTCAAAAACGTTTCAGAGAGTGAGGCAGTGGCGGTAACCCGTGCTGCCGTGGGCGACAGTGCCGTGCAAGCAGAGTGCGGGCGGCCCCACGCTCGCAACGCTTGCCGGCAGGCCTGCGGCAAGCTTGGCGACAACGATAAACGGAGACAAGCATGGCGAATCAACTGGAAAGCGCTGAACCGGGTAAGGGTTCGGGGTACGCAAACCGCTGGTTTCAACTCACCGTCGCAGTGTTGTGCATGGCACTGGTGGCGAATCTGCAATACTCCTGGACCTTGTTCGTCGAACCGATGAACAGCAAGCATCAGTGGGGTATTGCAGCGATCCAGGTGGCGTTTTCGATTTTTGTGCTCACCGAGACTTGGCTCGTGCCGATCGAAGGTTGGCTGGTCGACCGCTTCGGGCCGCGCCCGGTGGTTGCCTTTGGTGCGCTGTGCGTGGGACTGTCGTGGGTTCTCTATGGCCAGGCCGAGAGCCTGTCGATGCTTTATGTAGGCGCGGTACTGGCCGGTTTGGGCGCCGGTTGCGTCTACGGCACTTGCGTTGGTATCGCCCTGAAGTGGTTTCCGGACCGGCGCGGTCTGGCGGCCGGCATTACGGCCGCGGGCTTCGGCGCTGGCGCGGCTCTCACGGTGATCCCGATTGCGCGGATGATTCACCGCTCCGGCTATGAGCATACGTTCCTGTTCTTCGGCATCTTCCAGGGCGTATGCATTCTGCTGCTGTCGACGCTATTGATCCGGCCCCGCACACCGAAGAATTTTGTGGCGTCCAAGGCGAACCTGGCAAGCAAGGTGGATTACCTGCCGGGTCAGATGGTCAAGACGCCGGTGTTTTGGGTAATCTATGCGTGCTTCGTCGCGGTCGCGGCCGGTGGTCTGATGGCTACCGCGCAGATCGGCCCGATCGCCAAGGACTTCGGTCTGGCGAAGTTGCCGGTTTCGGTGTTGGGCATGACGCTGCCTTTGCTGACCCTGACGCTGTCGATCGACAACCTGTGCAACGGGTTCACTCGGCCCCTGTGCGGCTATCTGTCGGACAAGATCGGCCGGGAAAACACGATGTTCATCGTGTTCACCGGCGAGGGTCTTGCGATGCTCGGCTTGATGACGTTTGGCCACAACCCGGCGGCTTTCATTTTCTTCGCGGCGCTGACGTTCCTGTGCTGGGGTGAAATTTTCTCGATCTTCCCGGCCGTGTGCGCCGATACCTTCGGTTCGAAATATGCAGCGGCCAACGCCGGCACGCTGTACACCGCCAAGGGCACGGCGTCGCTGCTGGTGCCGCTGGCCTCCGTGCTGGCCGCCGGCGGCCGCTGGGACCGCGTGTTCCTGTTTGCCGCGACCATCAGCATCGTGGCCGCGGTCTGCGCCAAATTCATTCTCTCGCCGATGCGCCGCCGCTGGATGAGCGGCGTGGCCGCGACTGCCGCGAACCCGGTCGGCGGCGTGCCGGCCGGTGCGCGCTTCACGCAACTGCCGGAGCAAACCGGCGAGTAGCGTGCAGGCAGTCTCGTCGCGATAGCGAACCCGGCCCGAAGGCTGTCCAACGACGGCATCGGGCCGCTGGTGGCTCTACACCGTGGTTGCTATTCGCTTCCGTTGGCTCCTTGCTCAGGTGCGGACTGATTCGATGAATATCTCACTGCATCAACTCAGGGTGTTTACCGCCGTCGCGCAGCAACGCAGCTTTACCCGTGTCGGCGATTTGTTTGGTTTGACTCAATCGGCCATCAGCCGTGCGGTGCGCGAACTCGAGCACGAAATCGACTTGAAGCTGTTCGATCGGACGACACGGCAGGTACGTCTGACCGAGGCAGGTGAAAATCTGGCCGGACGTATCGGTCATTTGATCGAAGAAATCGATGAAGTGCTGCACAACAGCCATGGCACGCGCGAGCAACTGCGTGGGGTAGTGCGGGTGGCCGGCGCGCCGCTGTTGTCGTCGAGCCTGATTCCGGAGTGCATGGCGAACTGTCACGCATTGTTTCCGGAATTGTCGGTAGTCTTGTATGACAAGGCGCAACAGGCGGTGCTGCAATGTGTCACACACGGCTCGGCCGATTTCGGCGTCATCGCAGATCCAGCTGATGGCAGCTTCGATGCATCGACCGAGTTCGATTGCGAGACCTTGTTGGTAGAGCCTTTATGCGTGGTGTTACCTGCCGGGCATCCACTGGCTGCTCACGCGGTCGTGCCGTGGCAGGCGTTGCGGGGCGCGGTGCTGAGTCTGCCCGACACCGATTGCGGCGCTCAGCCCGTGGTACAGCGCGCGCTTGCCGCGCATGGCCTGCAATACCGCGCGGATCAGGGCTTCAGCCATCCCGCGGCGATTCTGAAGATGGTGTCGCTGGGCCTGGGGCTTGGCGTGTTGCCGGCGGCCGCGGTCTCGACCGTCGACACGCCCCAATTGGCGGTGCGCCCGTTATCGCCCACGGCGAGCTGCCGGACCTTGCTGGTTCGCCGCAAGGGGCGCTCGCTGCGCCCCGGCGCAGCGACGCTCTGGAATCAGCTCACGGCCTGCGTCGGCCGGCGGGTGCTGGACGACGCGGCGGCCTGATGTGTCGCTGGCGGAGCGACGCGTGATGCGCCGACCTACCGCAGTCCCAGCTTGCGCACGCGCAGCAGCGCGACGATACTCGCCAGCGACGCAGCCATCAAATAGAAGCTCGGCGCCAGCTTGTCGCCGCTGGCGCTGATCAGCCAGGTGATGATGAACGGCGCGAAGCCGCCGAAGATGGTCACGGCGATGTTATAGGCAAGCGACATGCCGGTGGTGCGAGTCTGCGTCGGAAACAGGTCGCTGAGCAGGGCGGGCAGCGCGCCGAAGTAGGCCGACATCAGGACGCCGATGAAGATTTGCACGCCGATCATGACGCCGAAGCTCGGGTGCGTGGCCAGCAGCCGATAGATCGGGTAGGCGAGCACCAGAAACAGCACTGCGGCAACGAGCATGATGCCGGTGCGGCCATGTTTGTCGGACCACATGCCGACCAGTGGCGAGCAGATCAGCTGCACTACGCCGGTGGCAATGATGGCGGTGAAGGCGACCGAGGCGGGCATGCCGAGCTGCTTGATCGCATAGGTGGGCATATATAGCACCGAGTAGGTCGAGACGGTGGCCAGCACGACCGCGCCGATGGCCAGCAGAAGACGTTCCTTCTGGCTCGCGAAAGTGTCGGCCAACGGTGTCTGGGTGGGCTCGGCGGCGAGAAATTCGGGCGTCTCGTCGATCTTGGTACGAATGTAGTAGGCTACCGGCCCGATCAGCAGGCCAAAGAAAAACGGGACGCGCCAGCCCCAGCTTTGCATCTGCTCGTGACTGAGCGAGTGCGTCAGGATGGCGCCGAACGCCGCAGCCAGCAGTGTGGTGATCCCCTGGCTGGCGACCTGCCAACTGGCGAAAAAGCCGCGCCGTGCCGGCGCGTGCTCGGCCAGGAAAGCGGTCGCGCTGCCGAATTCGCCGCCCGCCGAGAATCCCTGGATCATGCGCGCGAGCACGATGCCGGCGGGCGCCAGCACGCCGATCGAAGCGTGCGTGGGCATGATCGCGATCAGCAGCGTGCCGCTCATCATCAGCACGATGGACAAGGTGAGCGCGGCCTTGCGCCCGGCGCGGTCGGCGTAGACGCCCAGCACGATGGCGCCCAGCGGGCGCATGAAAAACGAGACGCCGAAGGTGCCCAGCGTGAGCAGTAGCGATACTGTGTCGCTGCCGGACGGAAAAAACAGTTTCGAGATAGTGACGGCAAAAAAGCCGTAGACGACCAGATCGAACCACTCGAGGGCATTGCCGATCGAGGCCGATACGATGACACGCCAGGCGTGCGGTGGCGTCGTGCTTTTGACAAGCGCAGGGGTTGCGGCGGGGGTCATGCTGTCTCCTGTGGATTGCGTGGTTTGTGCTTTGCTTTGTTATTGCCCATCAAACCAGGGTTGCTCTGCGGTTGACAGACTGCTGCGCGGGGCGCCCGGCGATGCCAGGCGCCGAAATCATGGAGGTGCCGCAGGGGGATGCGGTTGCTTGCCAGCCGGGCGAATCACGCCTTGCCGGCTTCGGCCGCCAGACCGCAAAGCGCCTGGTGAATGGCCAGGCGGCTTTGCCCCAGCAGCAACCCCTTCCAGAGGTCATGCTCGCTGTGAAAGGTGTCGCGCGAGGTTTGGCGGATCTGTTGGGCCAGTGCAGGTGACGCGTCAGGATGCGCGCGCAGCCAGACGTCGCCGCGCAGTGCGTCGACCATCGGCTCGAACGGCACGGTGCCATACTCCAGCGCCATCGTGGCGATTCGGGCCTCGGGGCATGCCGCCGGCAGCAGCCCGCCGATCAGGCCGGTGATGTCGGCCGACGAGGCCGTGCCGGCGAAGGGCACGGTTACATCGCCGCCCCACCAGCGCTGCGCGCGCGCCACCGCGGTCATGTCGCGCCCACCGGTGTAAATCTTTTCGCCGTGCCCGCACGGGCCCAGGCCCGTGTGATAGTCGATCCAACCGATATCGGGGAATTCAGCGGCGTGGGTGCTCAGCACGTGCTCGAGCGTGCGCAGCGACTGGCTGCGCGAGGTGCCGCCGTAGAAGATTCCGTCAGCGTGAGTGTATTGGCCACGCGAGACGGCATCGCGGTAACGGATCAACCCATGCTGGCTGATGTAGTCGGCGATCGCCCGTTGGTTTTGCCCGGTGGGCGGCCAGCTTGCCGGCACCAGCAGCGGATGCAGTTCGGCGTAATCGGGATTGTCGGGCAGTGCCGCATCGAACGGCTGTGCGTTGCGGTTCAGGTCGATATTGTCTTCATTGGTACGGCTTAGCCACGAAAAGCCGTAGGGGTTCAGGGCATGGACCAGCAACAAAGCGATTTTGGCGTCGGCCGCCCGTGCCAGCAATGCCTCGTCGCCGAGCAATTGGAGCTGGCAGCCCGATCCGCAGAAACCTTCCATGCCGTGTGTGGCCGAGGTCAGAATCAGCAGCCCGCGCGCGCCTGACGGGCGAATCAGTGCAATGTCGGTGGCGAGTTCTTCACCCGTGGCGCCGCGCACTTCGAGCGGGAACGATTCGATGTGAGCCGCGCGAGCCCGTGCGGCCTCGAGAAAACGTTGGCGCGCCTGCGCATAGTCGCGGGAAAAGTAGCGTTCAGCCAACTGGGAAAATGCCATGGTCATGCGGGGAGCCTCCGGCAATGAGCGAGTGTCGTTGGTCGAGGGCGCATGCGGCGCGGCGTCTGCGGTTCGCCATCGGTCCGCCGCCGTTGGCCGGCGACACAATGGTTTTAATGGTATAAAAATCGCTTAATCAGGAAAAGACAATATTTTTACGCCAACGATCAGTTTTTGTTGTCGTGTGGCGGGGGGATCCGATGAAACCGCAGCAGCTCCGCACTTTCGTGGCGGTTGCCGAGCACCGCAGCATTCGCGCTGCAGCACGCGCCCTGCATGTGTCGCAGCCGGCCGTCACGCGTATCGTGCGCGAACTCGAGCAGGATCTGGGCGTCGCGCTGGTCACGCGCAGCGTGGCTGGCGTGGCGTTGACCGACGCCGGCCTGGCTTTTCACGCACGGGCCAGCCTGTTGCTCGAGGAGATGCGACGGGCCCGCGAGGAGTTGCTGTTCATGAAAGAGGGCGGCCACGCGCACGTGGCGGCGGCGATGACCTCGACGGTCGGTATGACGCTTTTGCCGGCGGCACTCGAATTGTTCATGCAGCGCATGCCGCAGGCGCGGGTGACCATCAGCGAGGATTCTTCTCCCGTGGTAGCGTTGCAAAAGCTGCAGAATGGCGCGTTCGATTTCGTGATCGCCAACACGTTGCCGGAGAATCTGTCCGCCGAGTTCAGCCAGCAGCCGCTGTTTCTGATGGATTGGATCGTCGGCGCACGCGCCGCTCATCCGATGAGCGGCGCCAGTTCCCTGCGCGAGTTGCAGGACGCGCTATGGATCGTGCCGTCACGGACGCTGGCGTTTTTTCATGATCTCTTCACGATGCAGCAGTTGGATCCGCCGACCCGCATTCTCGAGTGCGAGTCATTCGCGATTGCCACCCACCTGCTGGGCCGCATGGATATGCTGGGGCTGTTTTCCGCGGCGCTGTTCGACCAGGAGCTGGTCTCGCGCGGCGCGCGTGCACTGTGCCTGCGGGAAGCTTTTCCGCCGGCGGAAGTGAGTATCGTGACGCTGCGCCGTAGCCGCCTGACGCCGGCTGCCCAGGGACTGATCGAATGCCTGCAGGCGTTGCCGCTGCCGGCTGGCATGCATCGCGTGCGTGCCTGATGCAATACTGCGTTGCCGGTCAGGGCGTCGCGGCCGGCCGCATTATTCCGGGGTGATTTTCAGAGAGAATCTTTCCTGTGCTTCGGCGATGACTTTGCCGACCCGGGCCTGGCACTCGATCGGTCCGAAAAAAAGCAGCACTTCCCAATTGCCTGCGGACGGCGCCTTGCCCGGTTTGGGGCGGATGTCTTCGATATGGCAGCGGCAGGATGGCGCGCAACGTTCATGCAGCAATGCGTTGACTGATTCGATCAGCTCGGTCGTTGATTTTGCGCTGCGCTCCATGAAGTCTTCCCTGGCTCGATGTCGAGGATGGGGTGCCACGCTTTTTTCAACTGTAGATGATTTCTCGACCGTGCCGAGGTAAAGCGTGGCAAAGCAGCGCAAATATTTGGCAAGTTTTGTAAATCCGCAACAATTCCGGTGGGCTTGCGCGCCGGGATTTTACTTGGAAAGACATCGAATTTTCGCAGTAATAAAAAAAGATACGACGCCAATAGGCTACTTTAAGTATCGAATCAAATGATCGGATGTTGTCTTCTCAAGCCGCTTGCGGATGACTACGATAGATCGGGTCGCAAATCGAGCGACCCGCATTAGGACTGAGGAGACGAACGTGAGACGCCAGCGCAAAGCCAAAATCGTTGCCACCCTGGGACCGGCCAGCGGCGACCTGCCGAAGATCCGGGCCTTGTTCGATGCCGGCGTGGATGTGTTCCGTCTGAATTTCAGCCATGGCACGCACGATGATCATCGCCAGCGGCTGGAGGCCGTGCGCCAGATCGAGCGCGACACCGGCCGGCCGATTTCGATTCTGGCCGATATGCAGGGGCCGAAGCTGCGTATCGGCACATTTGCCGCCGGGCGCGTGGCGGTCAAGACCGGCGAGCGCTTTGTGCTCGATGCCGACGCCACGCCGGGGGACGCCAGCCGGGTGTATTTGCCGCATCCCGAATTGTTCGGCGTCGCCGCGCCCGGCCAGTCACTGCTGATCGATGACGGCAAGGTGCAATTGCTGGTCGAATCGGTGAGCGCCGAGCGCATCGTCACGAAGGTCATGAATAACGGCACGCTGTCGGACCGCAAAGGCGTCAACGTACCCGATGCGGTGGTCCCGATTGCTGCGCTCACCGCCAAGGACCGTGTCGACCTGGACTTCGCGCTGTCGCTCGGGGTCGACTGGATCGGCCTGTCGTTCGTGCAGCGCGAGGCCGACGTGCTGGAAGCGCGCGCCTTGGTCGGCACGCGCGCCGGCTTGCTGACCAAGATCGAAAAACCGCTGGCAATGAAGGAGTTGCCTGCCATCGTGCAGGCCAGCGATGCGGTGATGGTCGCGCGCGGCGATCTCGGGGTGGAACTGCCGCCCGAGCGCGTACCGGGCGCGCAGAAGCGGATCCTGCGCGTGTGTCGCCAGTATGGCAAACCGGTGGTGGTCGCCACGCAAATGCTCGAATCGATGATCGAGTCGCCGGTGCCTACGCGCGCCGAGGCGTCCGACGTCGCCACGGCGATTTACGACGGCGCCGATGCGGTGATGCTGTCGGCGGAATCGGCCAATGGCAAGTATCCGGTCGAGGCGGTGTCGATGATGAATCGCATCATTGCCGAAGTGGAGCGCGATCCGCTCTACCGCAATATGCTCGACGCGCAGCACGAAAACCCGCTGTCGACCCGCCAGGATGCCATTTGCGCGGCGCTGCGCGAAGTCTCGTCGATTATCGGCGCGGTCGCCAGCGTGACATATACGTCGTCGGGAGCCACCGCGCTGCGCGCGGCGCGTGAGCGGCCCAGCACGCCGATCGTCAGCGTGACTCCCAATCTGGAAGTCGCGCGCCGCCAGTCGCTGACCTGGGGCGTGCACTCGACGGTCGGTCCGGACGTGCAAAGCGTCGATGAAATGGTCGAGGCGGCTTGCCGGGTTTGCCTGACCGAGGGGTTTGCGGCGGAGGGCGACCAGATTGCCATCGTCGCCGGCATGCCGTTCGGCCAGGGCGGTACGACGAACCTGCTGCGCGTGGCCGAGGTCAGCGCGGTTTCTGGCAGCACGGCGCTAAGCGGCGATACGCGCGGCGCGAGTGCAACGTCGTCCGAGTATGCCGCCGCGTGGTAGGGGGCGGCAGGCCTGACCGCCGATGAGCGGGCAGGGGCATTGCAGGTGCGGTAAAGCAGTCAGGCAGGTGTGAGGCAGACAAGCGAGAAGAAGCGAAGCGCGCGGCGGGGGCAACCCCGTCGCGCGTTTTTCATGACGAGCCGGTGCGGCCATCGGCAAATACCCTGATTTTGACTTTGCTTCGAGGTCCTATAGTAGAACAACTGATAGCGCGGGATGCGTAACGACAAAGGGGTAAAGAACTCGATATAGGGCGTCGCGGCTACGCGATGCCGGCGAAGCACCCAAGCACGCGATCAGTCGCGGGTGCGCCGGTGGCGATGGACCCCATAGCGTCTGACGTCCCGGTGGCTTCTCGTCGCACCAGTGATGGCTCCCCGGGGGAAGGGTATGCGGGTACGCGTCCGCCTGCTTTCATTATTGCCTGTCTGGATCGTGCTGACGTGTGCCCTGGCCGCGTCGGTCGCGACATATTTGCTCAGCGACCGCTTGGTCGAGCGAACCATGATGTTCAAATTCGCCGACCATGCCGGTAATGTCCGGGCCCTGGTCGCCACGCGTATGCATTCGTATACCGACGTGCTGGTCTCGTTGCAGGCTTTCGTCAGGACCAATGAACCCGTTTCGCGCCAGGCGTTTCAATCCTTCTATGACGGCTTGAATCTGTCCGCGCGCTATCCCGGCTTCCAATTCGTCAGTTTTGCGCGTTACGTCCCCGCAGCCCAACTGAGCGCCTTCGTGGCGCGCCAGCGTGGCGATCCCGTCTTGCGCGGGGCACGTATCCCGTTCTCGGTGAGGCCGCGGGGAGTTCGTCGGGCCTACTACGTCATTACCGACATCGCCCCGATGAGCGCGCACATGGCGTCGCTGGGGGTCGACATCGGGGCGGACCCGACGCGCCTGCTAGCGCTTGAACAGGCGCGTGACAGTGGCGTGCTGTTTTGCAGCGGCTCGTTGAGCACGCCCACCGAAGCGGGCATCGCGTTGAACCTGCCGGTCTATCGCAAGGCAATGCCGGTCGATACGGTGGCCGAGCGACGCCTGGCCTACTTCGGCTCGGTCGGCGCCGTGGTGCGTGTGAAGGATCTGATGCGCGGCATATTGGACGATATGCAGTTGCGCAAATTGCACTTCAGAATTTACGATGCAGGCCCCTATCAGGAGGGCCTGCGGCAGCGCGGAGTCGAGCGGCTGTTGTTCGACAGCTGGAGTCTGCTGCCGGCCGACGCACGCCTTGCGACTGACGGACATTGGCTCAGGCAGCGCATGCCGCTGACCTTCGGCGGGCGCCTGTGGATTATCGACTTCTCCGCCCAGGCCCGAGCCCTGGAGGGATCGGATCGCTATATACCGGCGACGGTGCTCGGCGGCGGCATGTTGATCAGCGCGCTGCTGGCGGTCTTGACGTATGTGCTGAGTCATTCGCGGGAGCGTGCCGTGGCTCTGGCCGGACAAATGACCCGCAACCTGCGCAAGAGCGAACTGGCGCTGGCCGAGGCGCAGCGCGTCGCCCACCTGGGGAGTTGGCGCTACGATGTCAGCGATGGATCTTTTCAGTACTCCGACGAGATGGGCCGGTTATTGGGGAGGAAGTCTGGAGCGGGCGCCGGTGTGGGCACGCTCGACGATTTGCTGAACGCGATTGCCCCGGAGCACCGCACATTGCTGCGCGCGCGCATCGATGCGGCACTGCATGACCGTCAGGGGTTCGAGTTGGCATGCCGCTATGGGGTGGCGACCGGCAGGGCGGGGTGGTTGTCTCTGATCGGCCGCCCGCCGACGGCCAGTGCTCCGCTCGTGCTGCACGGCACGGCGATGGAAGTCACCCAGCGAAAGCAGGCCGAGCAGGGTTATCAGCTCGAGCATGCGATTGCACTCAAGCTGGGCACGGCCGGCGTCGATGACGACATCGTCACGCCCGTGCTGGAGGCCATCTGTGCCGGCATGCGCTGGGACGCGGCAGCTTTCCGGCCGACCCACGCCGGGAGAACTCAGGGTCTGCTGGACGGGCGTTTCACGGCGATGCCGCAACTGGCGCAATGGCTCGGCCGGAATCCGCCGGTGTCCGACGCCGCCGCACATGCGCCGCTGCCAGGCCCCCTGTGGTTCAATCGCCGGGCCGATCTTGCGCAGTTGCCGCATGCTCAGTGGCTCGCGCAGGCGGAGGTCGCGACGATGTTGTCGATTCCGCTGCGACTCGAATCGACGTTGCTGGGCATGGTGGAGTTTTACTCTCGCCAGCGCTTGCGTACTGATCGGGCTGCCCTGAATATGGCCGGCTCGATGATCAATCAAGTGGAGCAGTACATGCGGCGGCGGCGGGCCGAGCAGGACTTGCGCTATGTCGCGACGCACGATGTCCTGACTGGGCTGCCGAACCGGCTGCTTTTCAATGACACGCTGCAGGCGGTGCTGGCAGAAGCCGAGCGCGACTCGCAGCCGTTTCACCTGATGTTCGTGGATATCGATCAGTTCAAGCAGATCAACGACACGCTGGGCCACGATGCCGGCGACGCGCTGCTCAAGTCATGCGCCGAACGGCTGCGCGGCGAGTTGGCGCATGCCCGCATGCTGGCCCGCCTGGGCGGCGACGAGTTCATCGTCGTGCTGGCTGAACAGCCGGGCGCACCCAGCCTTCTGGACACGCTCAGAGCGGTGCAAGCCGTGTTCGCGGCGCCGGTGATGATCGACGGCGTGGAGATGAAGGTGACGGTGAGCATTGGCGTGAGTACCTATCCACAGCACGGTACCAATGCCTCGACCCTGCTCAAGCATGCCGATATTGCAATGTATCGCGCCAAGGAGCGCGGCAGGAATAATTACCAGTTCTACGCGCAGCCGATGGGGGCGTCGATAGAGAAGGCGGTAAGCCTTGAGTCTCATTTATGGCACGCGCTGGCGAACCAGGAACTGGAGCTGCATTACCAGCCGCGCCTGTCACTGCGTAGTGGGGAGATCAGCGGTGTGCAAGCGCTGCTGCGCTGGCATCATCCGGCGCACGGCATGCTGTTGCCGCGGCAGTTTGTCCCCATTGCCGAGAAGTCGGGATTGATCGTGCCGATCGGCGCCTGGGTGTTGCGTGAAGCGTGTCGGCAAAATGCGGCATGGCGCAAGCAGGGTTTGCCGGAGTTGCGGGTGGCGGTCAATTTGTCGGCGCGGCAATTTAGCGATAACGATCTGGCGCAAGATGTGGCGCTCGCGCTGGATGAGGCGGGCCTGCCCCCGACGGCATTGGGACTGGAGCTGACCGAGACGCTGATGATGCAGCAACCCGGGCAGGTCAGCCAGGTGTTGTCTGAGCTCAAGGCGAAGGGAGTGGCGATTTCGGTCGACGATTTTGGCACCGGCTATTCGTCGCTTGGCTACCTGAAGCGCCTCCCGATCGATGCGGTCAAGATCGATAGCGCGTTTATCAAAAATATTCCAAGAAACCAAAACGATATGCAGATAACCGCGTCGGTGATCACGCTGGCGCACGGTTTGCACCTGAGCGTCGTTGCCGAGGGCGTGGAAAGCGAGGCGCAAGTGGCGTTTCTGCGCGCCCACGATTGTGACGAAATCCAGGGGGTTTACTTCAGCAAGCCATTGCCAGCCGGCGCGATGACGCGATTTTTGGTGTGCCGGGAGAATGCTACCCCAGGCTTGTCGTCGGGGTGATTTACCCGCGTGCGGTGGCGTGCCACCGCCGGCCGGGGGTGGGCCCGGCCGGCGACCCTCCAAATCGGACCGGCAGGTTATTCGGCGGCGATGACTTGCGCGGCCGCGTTGACGACGGCGGCGATGCGGCCAACGTCGCGCAACTGCTGCACGCTCATGCCGGCTTTGCGCAGGCCGTCGTAGTGTGCATGCACGCAATGCGGGCACTTGCCGACGATCGAAGCTGCCAGCGCATACATTTCGAAGCGGCGCGCGTCGAGCCCGCCGTGGTTGGCGTAGGCGTTCATGCGCAGACCAGCGGGCTGGGTCTTCAGTTCGTCGTCACCCGCCATGTCGAGGTACGGATACCAGACGTTATTCATGCCCATCAGCGCCGATGCGCTCAACACGCCCTGGATCTCTTCGGGCGGCAGGATGCCTGCGCCGCGAATCGTGTCGATCAGGAATTTGCTTTTGGCGGCAAACGCGGCAGCCAAGGCAACTCCTAGCGCATCGTTGCCCTCGAGCGACGAACGGGCGATTGTGCCATCCAGATTCAGGCGAATGTCTTTGGCGTAATCGGGGATTTTTTCTTTAATCGCACTCAGGAATTCCATTGATTTCTCCTATCGTGATTGGCTGAAAAAGCCCGCTTGCGCGGGCCGTCGGGCCGCCAGGCGGAAACCGGGCTCGGCCCGGTCCGCCCGTTGCGGCCCCGCAGATGCGATTACAGCGTTTGGCCGCCGACCGAGCGGTTGCACGGGCACAGTTCATCCGTTTGCAGACCGTCGAGAATACGCAGCACTTCCTGCGGGCTGCGGCCCACGTTGAGGTTGTTGACCGATACGTGCTGAATGACGTTGTCCGGATCGACGATGAAGGTCGCGCGCAGGGCAACGCCGGCTTGCTTGTCGCGCACGCCGAGCTGGTCGATCAGTTCGCCACGTACGTCGCCGAACGCATAGTGGTTCAGTTTGTCGAGGTCCTTGTGCTCGCGACGCCATGCTAGCTTGACGAACTCGTTGTCGACGCTGCCGCCCATCAGAACGGCGTCGCGCTCGGCGAATTGGCCGGCCAGCTTGCCGAATTCGACGATTTCAGTCGGGCACACGAAGGTGAAGTCCTTCGGGTAGAAATAGATGACTTTCCATTTGCCCGGGAAGGAAGCTTCGGTAATTTCCTCAAACGCCGATTGGCCGTTTTCTTCAGGATGGTTGAAGCCAGGCTTGGCGGCGGTGACGCTGAATGCTTCGAGTTTATCGCCCACGGTTTTCATCAATAAGCTCCTTGATTACGGGGTTAAGAAAAGAGATTGCCGTGCTGGAAATCGGAAAGATTTCAAATCTAGCGGCTGCAAATCACAGGTTTGTGACTACGGGAATGATTCTACACTATTAGCATTTTTATTTAATACATTTTATCTATTCTCGGCATAGATTCTGCATATCCGGGCGATAGGAATGTGGCTGTCAGGCGCTGGCCGGGAACGACAGGCTGACCTCCAGGCCTCCGCCGGGTTTGACGTTGCGCACGGCAACCTGGCCTTTGTAGCGGCTCGCAATGCGCTGCACGATGGCCATGCCCAGCCCGGTGCCGTCGGCCTGAGTGCGTGCCGTGTTGACGCGATAGAACGGGCGCAGGACAAGTGCCAGCTGATCGTCCGGAATGCCCTGCCCGCGATCGCGCACGATCAGTTCCATACGTTCGCCGATTGCGCGAGTGACAATGGTCACGTCGGTGCGTCCGGTGCTCGGTGTTTTACCGTATTTGCGCGCGTTTTCCAGCAGGTTGTCGAGCATGCGCGCCAGATCGGTGCGCTCGCCGGCAATCACGGCGTGCGGGGCCAGTTCGAGCGTGATGCTCATTTCGTCGCGGCCAACGAAACGCTGAGCCTGCTCCCGGGCGATCTCCGATAAATCGACGGGCTGCGTGGTGCGCACAGTCGTGCGCGCATAGTCGAGAAAACGTCCGATGATGTCGTCCATCTGCTCGATGTCGCTGATCATGTCGCGCTTGGTGTCTTCGCTCGACGGGCTCATCTCGGTCTCGAGCCGCAAACGCGCCAGCGGCGTTCGCAAGTCGTGGGAAATGCCTGCGAGCATGAGCGTTCGATCGGCCTCGAGTCGCTCCAGCTCCTGCACCATCAGATTGAAACTGCGATTGGCCTCGGCCGCTTCCCCGATGCCGCGTTCGGGCAATGGGTCGGGACGCGAGCCGGCGCCGACGGCGCGGGCGGCGTGCGCAAGGCGAGCGAATGGCCGATTCACCAGGGCGGTGATGAAGGCCGCGCCGATCAGTGACAGCGCCAGGGCGAAGGTCCCCCAGCTGAAAAGCTGCAGACCGGTGGCGGTGTCGATGCGATCCTGTTCGATGGCAACCCAGTAGTCATCCTCATCGATTTTGAAGCTGATCCAGAGCGCCGGAATGCCGTTGACGCTGGTCGCGACCACTGTGTCTGGCCCGAGACGGCGGGCCACTTCGCGCGAGATCTGCGGCAGCAGAGGCACCAGGTTGGGCTCGCGCGCGACCTTGTCGCTCGGTTCGCGAGGATAAACGCGAATGCCTTCGTTGTTCTCGAGGTCCTGCAGCAGCGCGCGCCGCAGGTCTGGCTCGGAATAGAGCAGGGAGGTTCGCGTCAATTTGACGATACTGACCAGTTGCTGGGCAACGCGCTGCGCGCGCGGCTCGCGTTCGATAACGCGAAAGCTCTGGTACCAGGCCGCGAGGCTGACACCGATCAGCAGCGCGATCAGGAAGAAGGTGCGCCAGAACAACCCACCAAACAACCAGCGGAACAGGCGTATCGGATGCATGCGGTAAGACTACCAGAGGGCGGAAGCCGCCGGCCGTTCAGACTCCGCCGTCGGGGATGAAAACATAACCCAGACCCCACACGGTCTGGATGTAGCGGGGGCTGCTGGGATCGGGCTCGATCAGCTTGCGCAGTCGGGAGATCTGCACGTCGAGGCTGCGATCGAATACTTCGTACTCTCTACCGCGCGCGAGTTCCATTAATTTCTCGCGAGACAGCGGCTGACGCGGATGCCGGGCAAAAACTTTGAGCACCGAGAACTCGCCGGTGGTCAGAGCAATCTCCTGGCCTTTCTTGGTCAGGGTGCGTGTGGCCAGATTCAGCGTGAAGTCGCCGAATTCGAACGACTCGGAGTTCTCGCTCGGCGCGCCGGGCAACTCGGCTGGCGCCTGACGACGCAGCACCGCGTGGATGCGCGCGACCAGTTCGCGCGGGTTGAACGGTTTGGGCAGATAGTCGTCAGCCCCCATCTCGAGGCCAACGATGCGGTCGACATCTTCGCCTTTGGCGGTTAACGTGATGATCGGCGTTCGGTCGTTGGCGCCTCGCAGGCGGCGGCAGATAGACAGACCGTCTTCGCCGGGCAGCATCAGGTCGAGTACCAGCAGATCGAATCGCTCGCGAACCCAGAGCTTGTTCATGGACGTGGCGTTATCGGCCACGAAGACGTTCAAGCCCTGCTCGCCAAGGTAACGGCGCAGCAGGTCGCGCAATCGCGGATCGTCGTCGACCACCAGAACTTTGGGAGGGTTTTTGTTTTCCATGGCCTGCATCTTAGCGCGAATTCCAATTAATGAGTGCTGTTGAGATGACTTGAAAACGGGATTACAAAGGGTTACACAATATATCCTATTGTCGGCGGGGGACAACGCTCGGAGCCCCTACACTTCACAGCGCAGGTTATCGCAAGGACGCGTAACTGGAAGAGGGATCGCTTAAGATGAGATTGGCTGTAGTGGATTCGCTGCTTGTCCTGACGATGGCAGTGTTTTTTCTGAACGTGGGCGCCGCGAGCCTGTCAGAATTTTAGTGTGTCGAGGACATGAGACGATAACGGAAACAACGTCCTATGACCGAAGCAACTGTGACCAAGAAGATCAAGAACCCGAAGGCGCCGAAGCTGTTCCCCG
>NZ_SCSK01000057.1 GCF_004297875.1 Pandoraea sp.
CACCGAAAATCGACCGCCATCAGAGCGAAGCGCCCTCTGTCCGGGAGGTCTCGCCTCGCATGCCGATGAAAGTGAACGTTTTTGGATGAACTCCGGGTTCGATCTATCGCAAAATTGGACCGTGGGGGGTGCGGCCAAATACTTGGACTGATTTATGCCGTAATTCCAGAGGGTCAAATTTCGGTGAACGCCAACAGGCAGGGGGGCTCGATGTCGCTTGACACGGCTTCCCCCCTCCATTTCGATCCCCGGTTTCAAACGGGCAGTGCAGCTTCCAGCAGGCTTTTCCAGGGTGTCGTAGTGCGACCGATCAAGCGCGCCAGAGTACCGCTATCATCGAACAGCGCGCCACGTGAGGCAGCAAGGTCGGCATCGGCCAGGAGGGCAGCAAGGTCGGTAGGCAGGCCCAGACCGGTCAGTACATTCGCATAGGCGTCTGGTGCCAAATCGTTGTAGACGACTGGTTTCCCGGATCGACGCGAGACTTCAGCCGCCAGCTGCGCGAGCGTAAAGGCATGGTCGCCCGCCAGCTCGTATGTCTTTCCCACATGCCCATCGGTTGTCAGCGCCACCACGGCGGCCATGGCGTAATCCTTCCTTGCAGCCGAAGAGAAGCGCCCCTCCTTCGCGGCCCCGACAATGGCACCATGTTGGAGAACCGCGGGAATCATCGCCAAGTGATTTTCGATGTACCAACCATTGCGAAGAATGACTGCTGGAAGACCTGTTGCAACAATGGCCTCCTCGGTCTGTCTATGCTCGATCGCAAGCTTTGCGGGAGACGAGTCGGCATGTAGCATGCTCGTATAGGCCAACAGGGAAACGCCAGCCTGCCGAGCTGCCTCAATCACCGCGCAGTGCAGCGGCAGACGACCGTCGACCTCGGTAGAAGAAATCAGCAATAGCTTTTCGACGCCCGCCAAAGCGCCAGCGAGCGTTTCTGGGCGACTGTAGTCCGCCTCGCGCACAACGACGCCACGCTCCGCGAGATCCTGAGCCCTTGCGGGGTTCCTGACAGCCGCCACAATCCGGTCAGCCGGAACCTTCTCCAGCAACCCGTCGATCACAAGTCGCCCAAGTTGCCCCGTTGCGCCTGTTACTGCGTACATGACAAGTCCTCCTTGGTTGAAAGTAGAAAGGGCTATCAGTCTAAGGCGCACACTTTCCATTGGCAAGCAAGTATCGTTTAGTTATCATGAATCTCAAGTAGCTATTTAGAGACTTGGTAACCAAGTGGAAACTTCTCTGGGAGCGCAAAAGTGAGTCTAAAGATCCGCAAAAGGGTGGCCCCGCTGCCAGGGTGTCCCATGTCGAAATGTATGGCCTTGCTAGGCGGTCTTTGGACGCCCGAAATCATCTGGTGTCTGAGCAACGGCCCGCGACGCTTTTCGGAGCTGTTGCGTGACAACCCCAATCTCACGGGGAAAGTGTTAACCGGCAGATTGCGTGACCTGCAAGCGCGAGGAGTACTGGATCGCAAGGTAATGCCGACCTCTCCGCCATCTGTAGAATACGAGCTGACGGCTCTTGGCCTGGAACTGCTACCGGCCATTACATCCATCGTGGAAGTAGGAACGCGCCTGTTACTCCGCGAAACGCCTTCTGAAGGGTGAGCTGCGGCAAGCCTCGCGGACCGGCGCTGGCATAGGTTCCCCACCTCGTCGAAGTTCGACCGGAAATCCCTTCCAGAGCATCATCCTGCCTCTAAAATCCAGGGCCCTATTACCGTAGGTGAACGTGCCATCGCTATTGTGATGCTTGATCCGTCACTCCTTGCGGTGGTCGTTCAGGTGGGTGGCCACTGCCTCGAGGATGAAAAGGTTGTATTGATCGGCCATGGTGTCATCCGCAACCCGGCATTAAGGTTGGGAAGACATTCATCAACGGCTGGCGGCGCGACGTGCCGCGAAAGCGGCGGCGTTAACCTGAGGCGTGAAAACTTATCAACATTGCTACCGACGTAATTGCCGATATCGACCACCTTCGCAGTCAAGTAGATACCGGGAATGGCGATGACAACATATTGCGATCCCCTGACGGAATGATGGATCAGCGTCACGTCGCTGCCCGGTTGCCGGGCGTACAGCGCCTGTTCAAGCGCGTTGAGTACGAAGTCGGTGCGCATGGCACGACTCACCGGCCAGCCAACGATGCGCCGCGCAAACACGTCAATCACGAACGCCACGTATAACCAGCCGTGCCACGTCGAAACGTAGGGGTGAGTAGGCCGGGGGAGTTTCACCCCCAGCCTCTCGCAGAACCGGGGGTGAGCCTCCCGACTCATCCGGCTCCCATCATCCAACCGCAGGAGGACATCCTATTAGGGCGCATCGTGGCTGCTCGACCGCGCGCGTGTACCTCAATGTTACTTAATCGAAGCGGTGCTGGACGTATTTGACATGCGTCTAGCTTCTATCCCATGGCGGCACGTCCGCCAGGCTGCGCGCCAGCCATTCGGTCAGCGCATTGATCCGCGCGAGTTCCTGGCGCCTGCGCGGCACGAGAGCCTTGAGCCAGGTGGCCTGCAGAGGAAATCCTTGCAGCAAAGGCTGCAGCGTGCTGGCCGCTAGCGCGGTCTTCGCCACATATGTCGGCAGTATTGCAATGCCATTGCCCGCACAAGCCGCGGCGAGAAGTGTGGAATTATCGTTGGTGACGAGCCGTTGCGGTACATCGACCGTAATTGGACCCCGCTCACTGTCAAACTGCCAGGTCGATCCCGTTGGCTTGAACACGAGGCAATCATGATCGGCGAGATCGCGCGGATGGGTAGGTACTCCGCGCGCTTGCAGATATGCGGATGAAGCGCACAATACCTGGCGCAATGGGCACAGCGGAATATCTATCACGCCCTCATAGCTGGCCGCGCGCCCGCCGATGGCGATATCGAAGCCCTCCTCCACAGGATTGACGGAGCGGTCGATCAGTAGAACTTCCATCGTAATTCGTTCATGTTCGCGTTGGAAGGCACTTAACACGTCGGCCAGATACAGCACTGCCAGGGAAGTTGGTACCTTGAGGCGAATATGTCCCTCTAGTTGTCCCTCATCCCGCTTGAGACTGTGGATGACGTGGTCAAATTCCGCCACGAGCGCGCTGGCCGTCGCCTGGAATTTTTGGCCAGGCTCAGTCAGCGTCACCTTACGCGTGGATCGACCAAATAACCGGGTTCCGGTAGTTCGCTCCAGATCGCTGACGCGCTTGGCAACGACCGACGGCACCACGTTCAACTGGCGCGCCGCTTCCGAGAACGACCCATATTTCGCCGCAGCGAGGAAGGCCCGTAAATTGAGAAGAATATCCACATTGATTCCAAATCACGAAAACTGGATTCTCAATATAGATCAACTATTTGTGAATTGCATCAACTAAGATAAACCCCGATGCAACGCAAATGAGAGTGTAGATGATGAACAATGTGAGCGAGCCCGCACGGCACACACCAGTGCTCGGTGAGTACGAAGTCGTCGTACTCGGCGGCGGCCCATCCGGCATAGCGGCAGCCACCGCAGCGGCTACCGCTGGGCACAAGACATTGCTGGTCGAGCGCTATGGATTCCTGGGTGGTATGGGAACGGCCGCCGGCGTCACCAATTTCTGCGGCCTGCACGCGAACGTGCACGGCGAGATCCGGCGCGTTGTACATGGCGTCTCGACCCAGTTAACCGACCGTATCGCATATCTGGGCGGCTTATGCGAGCCCCATAGTCTGTTCGACGGCAAGATCGCCGCGCAGGCATATGACACTGCCGCGTACAAAATAGCCGCCGACGAACTACTCCTGGCCAGCGGCAGCTCCCTCCTGTTCCATGCATACGCGGTAGGCGTGGTAATGCGTTCCCCGCGCGAGATCGAGGCCCTGCTGATCGAAACCAAATCAGGTCGCCAAGCTATCGTCGGACAAGTTTTCATCGACTGTTCGGGTGACGCGGACATCGCCGCAGCCGCCGGCGTGCCATATGAAAAAGGGGATGGCAAGGGGGACATGCTATACCCGTCGACGATGTTTCGTGTCAACGGTGTCGATCCGCTGCGCGCCGGTCGGGCGTGGGAAAACTTCGACAAATTGATGGAAGTGGCCAGTCGCGACGGCCTTCATTTTGCACGCAAATCTCCTATCATCCGGCCACAAAAGAATCCCGTCGAATGGCGGGCCAATGTGACGCAACTGAGCAATCTCGACGGCTCGGCTGTCGACGGCACCGACGCCCGGCAGATCAGTGCGGGCGAGGTCGCGGGCCGCCGGCAGATTGCCGAGTTCATGCAATTCCTACGCTGTTATGCGCCCGGCTTCGAACAAGCTTATGTGTTGGAGATCGCACCACAAATCGGCATACGCGAGACGCGCCGCATCACCGGCGAGTACCAGCTTACCGAGGACGATGTGCTCACGTGTGCAAGCTTTGACGACACGATCGGTGTCAACGGTTGGATGATCGAAGCGCACGTGGCTGGCGATGTTCAGTTCAAGTTCCAGTACGACATACCGCAGGTACGGGGCTTCAATCATCTGCCCTACCGGATGATCGTGCCGCGCCAGGTCGACAACATGCTAGTGGCCGGCCGATGTGCGTCGATGACGCATATGGGTCAGTCGGCTGCACGCGTGACCGGCGCTTGTTTTGTAATGGGGGAGGCAGCGGGCACCGCCGCCTCGCTATCGCTTTCGAGCGGGAAAAGGCTGCGCGAGCTAGACGTAAAAGCGCTGCAAAGCGTGCTAGCAAGCAACGGAGCATATCTGGGACTCGATGTCTAGCTTGCACAACAGAATCATCGGTATTGCAAGTGAAAAATCATAAAGCCACTCGACGTGGCAGCCGCCCACCATCGGGCGAGAAAACTAGGAGACAACAATGGACAGCATCAAGGTGCCGGCACGGCACGATGAACGGCTAACGCTCCCTACTAACCAATCGATAGCCTCAGCGTATCGCTGGGTAATTCTATTGTTGTGCTGGGGCGCGCTACTGTTCACGTTCGTCGATCGACTGGCCTGGGGAAGTGTCGCAGCGTCGGTGGGGTCGTCGCTCGGCTTGCCTGTCGGTGCACTCGGCGTTTTCGTAACAGCGTTTTATGCCGGCTATGTGTTGTCAAACGTAGCAGGCGGTGTTGTTGTGGACTTGTTCGGTCCGCGCAGGATCATTGCGCTATCATTGCTATTGCTGGGCGTGTGCACTTTTCTGTTCGGGCACACAACTTCGGTTGCATATGGACTGGCGACACAAGGGCTGATGGGACTTGTGTCGGGATGCGACTATGCGGCTTGCGTCAAACTCATTACCGCTTGGTTTGATCTCAAACACCGAGGGCGTGCAATGGGGCTGATGATGACCGCAACGTCGCTTGCCGTAGTGATAACCAATGCAATCGTGCCGAAAATGCTTGCGGCGACTGGCTGGAGTCAGATCTATGCATTGCTTGGCATCGCGACATCGATATTCGCGATGCTATGTTTTGTGATCTTGCGTGACGGGTCGATCGTGCAGCTAGGTAACCGGCAGCGGTTGAACCTGAAGAAGTTGCTGGGAAATCGCAATCTGGCACTGCTCGCGCTAGCTGGATTTGGTGGAATGTGGGGTACATGGGGTTTCGTGTTTTGGGGCAATGCCCTGATGACCAAGCGATATGGCATCTCGCCGACCCACGCTGGCTTTGTGATGGTTCTGGTTGGCATCGGAGCGGTCGTGTCCAAGCCGATCATCGGCTTGCTTTCCGATTGGATGGGTGGACGCCGTAAGGCACTGATTAGCGCATGCTTTTGTGGGTTCTCGATTCTGCTGCTGGTGTTCGGCATGCTCGAGCGCGAATCGCAGTTTCACCTGATCGCACCGTTGCTTGGTATCGCGGCGTTCGCATGGTCGCCGCTCATAGCGCTGATGATCGCGGAAACTGCGGGCATTTCTCTTTCCGGCTCCGCCACCGGTGTGACCAATGGCATCTGGCAGCTAGCCAATGTCGCAGTGCCGCTTGTCGTCGGCACCGTATTTCAGTTCACGCACTCGTTCCCTATCGCATTTGGCACGCTCGCCGCAGGCCCTCTGCTAGCAGCGGGCTGCATGTGCTTTGTCAACGAAGCGGTGCGGACATAGCTTGTTACGAGGCAGCGTCTGTTTAGCCGATCTGAAATGATCGGAATGGATCGCCTCGACAGGCTTGAGGTTGAGCCGGCATGGCGATCGCCCGGATCCAGACATGCGTTCGCTCCCATTCATTCGCGCTATTCAAGGTCTATCGGTGTGCTCTGCATTTTGTTACGCACCGTAACGGTTATACCCATGATCGAGATGCGGGAACAGGCGTTCGTGAGGAGCACTGCCGGTTCCACCAATGCGATTTCTTGAGGGGAGCGTAGCTGCACCGCTATTCGCCGGTGGCGCGTGCGGCACGACATATTCCTTCGAGTCGGTTTAGTGGCGCGCGCATGAGGTCCACTCGTTAGCGCGTCCACTTTGTTCTTTGTAGCATCCCGTAAATCTTAAATAATTGGAGACATTCATAATGAAAAGACAAGTTTTGATTGCATCGGCCCTTGTTGCTGCACCGCTCGTCTGTGCGGCCCAAAGCAATGTCACGCT
>NZ_SCSK01000058.1 GCF_004297875.1 Pandoraea sp.
GTATCGCATGAGCGAGCTTCAGGATATGGAAGAAATCACGCTCGACACGCCATTCGGGGCCCCCTCGGACGCGCTCGTCACAGGCCGGCTCGGTAGCGCGCGCGTGGCATTCCTGGCGCGCCACGGCCGCCATCACTCGCTGCTGCCCGACGAGGTGCCCTACCGCGCCAATATTCATGCACTCAAGCAACTCGGGGTGCGCTACCTGATCTCGGTATCGGCAGTCGGCTCCCTGCAGGAGGCGATCCGCCCGCTCGACATGGTGCTGCCCGATCAGTTCATCGATCGCACGCACCGGCGCGAGCAGACTTTCTTCGGACAAGGCATCGTCGCGCATATCGCTTTCGCCAAGCCGGTTTGCACGGCACTCGCCGACCTGATCGCGACCGCCGCCGCCCAAGCCGCACCCGAGGTTCGCCTGCACCGGGGCGGTACGTATGTTTGCATCGACGGACCGGCGTTTTCGACCTATGCCGAGTCGCAGTTATTCCGCAGCTGGCAGGCATCGGTCGTCGGAATGACCAATCTGCCCGAAGCCAAGCTCGCGCGCGAAGCCGAAATTGCCTATGCGACCCTGGCACTGGTGACCGATTACGATTGCTGGCATCCGACCCACGAGAGTGTGACAGTCGAGTCGGCCATCGCGAACCTGGGGCGCAATGCAGCCAACGCCCAGCGAGTCATTTATCGTGCCATCGAGTTGCTGGCCGACGCGCCGCCGGCATCGGCCGCGCATGATGCGCTGCGCACCGCGCTGGTTACACCGCTGGCCGACGCGCCGGCGCAGACCAAGGCGCGGCTGGCCGCACTGCTCGCCAAATATGAATAAGACGCCAATCGCTCTGTCGATCGTCGTGCCGGTACTCAATGAGGCGAGCGGCATCGCCGTCGTGCTGCGCCGGCTTGCGCCGCTGCGCGCGCTGGGCGCCGAGATCATCGTGGTCGACGGCGGCAGCGACGATGCGACCCGCGAGCTGGCGGCGCCTCATGCCGACAAACTGGAGCGGGCGCCACGCGGCCGTGCCGCGCAGATGAACGCCGGCGCTGCCTTGGCACACGGCAACGTGCTGCTGTTTCTGCATGCCGATACCCTGTTGCCCGCCGGGGCCGACCGACTGGTAAGCGCCGCGCTGTACGACGGAACCCGTGTCTGGGGCCGCTTCGACGTATGCATCGAGAGCCGCCATCGGCTATTGCACGTGGTCGCGGCAATGATGAACCTGCGCTCCCGGATCACCGGCGTGGCGACCGGCGATCAGGCCATCTTCGTCACACGCCTCGCATTCGAGCAGGCGGGCGGCTTTGCGCCGATCGCGCTGATGGAGGACATCGCACTGAGCAAGCGCCTCAGGCGCATCTCGCCGCCGGCGTGCATCGACACGCCGGTCATTACCTCGGGGCGGCGCTGGGAGACTCGCGGTGTGTGGCGCACCATTGCACTCATGTGGGGGCTGCGCCTGGCTTACGTTTGCGGCGTGGCACCGGCCACGCTGGCGCGCTGGTATGGCAACCTGCCGGTAGCCCCGGCCGCGCCCAGGGAGCATCAAGCCGATGGTCTTTCCCGCTGACGGTCATATCGCGGTGTTCACCAAGCCGCCGGTCCCGGGCCTGGTGAAAACGCGCCTGATCGCCGCGCTCGGTGCCCACGGCGCGGCCGCGATGCATGAGCACCTGCTGGTTCGTACGCTGCGCACGGTCACCGGTACCGGCGCCTCCGCTTCGCTGTGGATCGCCGGCGACGCCGCCGACGCGGCCCTGCGCGCATGCACCGACGAGTTCGCCCTGCCGGTTCATCGGCAAACCGGCGACGATCTCGGCCAGCGCATGGCTGCGGCACTGCGCGCCTCGCTCGGCACTTACCGGCGCGTTTTGCTGATCGGTTCGGATTGCCCGGTGCTGACGACCGCGCACCTGCATGAAGCGGCCGACCGACTTGACCATGACACGCCGGCGGTATTCATTCCGGCCGAGGACGGCGGCTATGTCCTGGTCGGTGTTTTCGCCACGCCGGATGAGCACCTCGCCACGCTATTGCACGCGGCTTTCCACAACATCCCATGGAGCACCGAGCATGTCATGCGCATCACCCGCGAGCGCCTCGCGGCCGCGCGCATTCACTGGGCCGAACTGCCGCCGCTGTGGGATATCGATCGTCCCGAAGATCTCACTCGCTTGCGCGACACGCTGCGCTGAGCGGCCCCGGCCGGCCTGCGATGCGCGCTACCAATGCGCCATCAGGGCGATGCATGACCTAGCTCTGCCCACACCAGCTTTCGATAGTCGAAACCAGCGAGCAACGTCGGCTTGACGATGGCGAAATAGGGCGACGCATCGAAATCCCTGGGCACGAAAAGACTGTGGTGCCGCACGCGGAGAATCTCCCGCACGCAATCCGGACAATCGGTCTGGCCGGCGGGCTCGGACTCGACGATCGGCAAGATGGGATACCCGATCGACTGGAACGCTTGCGCGATCAATGTCGAACAGATGGCCCGCGTCGGATCGCCGCTGCCGAACGCCAGCATTCGGCGGCGCCAGCGCGTGGGTACGGGAGGCGTGGGGATCAGGTAACGAGCCAGATCGACCACGTTTTTAAGGTCGTAGCGATGCCCGATGCGGGCACAGGCGTAATCGACGACACGCTGCAGATCACCCGGGGTCAATCCGACCGGCCGGCATATCCGGCAATGCAAACCCGCAAATTCGGCCAGCGTGACACGTCTGACGCCCTCGACAATATCAGCCTCGACAAAGAAAACATCCCCCCGTCCCGTGACCGCATCGTTACCGACACACAGCGCGGCATGCGACCAGGTCGATTGAGTCAGGTATTTGATCGCCACGCTCACTCGACTGTTGCCTTCGACCAGCAGCACATCGCCCGGGCGCAATACGGCGGTCAGTGTGGCGGGGCGGGACGCGAGCGAGGTTCCATGAACGTGAGTGGGGCGAGTCAGCCAGGCGCCGAGCCAACCTCCCAGGCGGCGAGCCAGTGGATTCATCGGTCTCCTCCCGCAACGCGAGCCGCCAATCTCATATCGGTCAGCCTCCCATATTCATCGCCAGGCGTCGTTCGAACGTCAATCGGCGGTACCGGAAAAACGGATTCGAGTCGCGCCATGACTAGGTGCCCCCGCGACGCCATGCATGAAAGCGCGCCAGCCATGCCAGCACGCGCTGCGGCGCGTGCGCGCGCTTCCAGACACCGGCGGCGTATTTATTGGCCTCAGCCATGGTCGGGTAAATGTGGATC
>NZ_SCSK01000059.1 GCF_004297875.1 Pandoraea sp.
ATTGCGATAACCGGCCGCATGCCTGATGCCCTGCGGCCCCATGGCGGCCGGCGCGCCCGGCGCGCGCACGAACACTTGCGGATCGAGCGGCTTCGGTTGGTGCGTCTCGCGCGAAAAAAAGGCCGCATGCGTCTCGAACCGCAGCGTGGTGACAGGCTGAGCGAGGCTGGTGCCGAAGCAAGCCGCGCTGGCCATAACAAACGCAGCAGTCGGCATGCTAAGCGTTCGAGTCAACCCGGAAAACAATTTCGACATGGATAAGCCTCAGAAAAATAACCAGAAAATTTCGACCGATCAGATCAATTCGGGCGTAGGAAAAATCTCGTGCGCCGGCAGCTTACTGTGTAGCGTCGACCGGCTGTAGTGCGTGCAACAGGTCTGTCAGTGTACTGCCGATTCGCCATGGAATGCTGTCCAATTGTTCGACTGGATCGCATCGGCGGTTGACCCAGAACGCACGAAACCCGAACCAGCCAGCACCGCTGACATCCCATCCATTGGACGATACGAAAGTGATGCGGTTGGCGGGCAACCCGACGGCGTCACAGGCTAACTGGTAGACCTGCGGATCGGGTTTGAATTTCTTGATCGGATCGACGCTCAGCACATGATTGAAGAGCTCATCCATGCCGGCGCTATGCACGGCCGCCTCTAGCATCGGCTGCGTTCCATTCGACAAAATGACCAACTTGGCACCCAACTGCCTGAGCGATCGGAGCACGGCAAGATTCTCAGGGAAGGCGGCCAAATGCAGATAAGCGCCCATCAGGCGATCGTGTGCCTCGGCCGTCAGAGGCAAAGACAGTTTCTCGGCGGCGTAGCGCAGTGCGCTTGCGGTGATTGTCGAGAAATCCTCATAACGGTCGCCGGCGGTGCGCAAGAAGCAATATTCGAGTTGCTTGGCCCGCCATATCTGCGATAGTTGTGCACCCTGACCGGGAAAGACCTGCTCGGCCAGCTCGGCGACCGAGTACACGTCGAACAACGTTCCGTAAGCGTCGAAAACAATGACGCAGTCATCCAATGCATTCATTTCATTCTCCAGAATCTGCCAGCTACGAGGCGGCTGGGTCGTGCGCCCGAAGATGGTTCGACCCAGCCGCCTCATGGCATAAATTCGATTTTTCCGGGGTTCAGCGCGTTTGAGGCTGCCAAGCGTGACCGGCAAATCGGGAGTCGACTTCGGTGTGGAATACGTGATTGCTGTAGTTACTGATCGTTTTAACCGCCATGGCCAGAATGATTTCGAGAACCTGCCGCTCGCTGTAACCCACCGCGGTGAAAGCCCGCACGTCATCCGGGGTCGGCCGGCCGCGGGACTCAACCATCACCCGCGTGAAGGCTGACAGCGCCCGGAGTTTAGGATCTTCGATCGGCTTATCGTCGCGCAGCGCGGCGATTGCCTGCGCCGGCGTCTTGGATGCAACTTCCGCAATCATGCTGTGCGCCGCCATGCAATAGGTGCACTCATTGAGACGGCTAATCGTCAGAAAGACGACCTCCTGCTCGGCCGGGGTAAAGTCGGATTCTTTGCGAAACAGGTTGTAGCCGAACAAATAGGTTTCCAGCAGGCCCGGGCTGTTCGACATATTGGCGTACATGTTAGGAATCATGCCGGTTTGCTTCATGGCGATATCCAGCACCTCTTTGGTTCTGCCTTGTGCGGTGTCGAGCGAATGGGGCGCCAGCTCAAGTTTTGCAACGTTTTTCATATCAAAGAGCTCCTTGGGAGTGAATAGCCGCTGATCGCGACAAATTTAGACCAATCAGTCCAAAAAAGACCAAAAAAATTACTGCCCCGCAGCCAAGCCAAGCAGCAAACCATCAATAAAGGGGCGCAGGGCAGCGGGGCGAAACCCGGCTTTCGCCATCGCCCTGAGTCCGGCGATGCCGGTAATCAAGGAGATAGCGGTTTGCTGCGGATCAAGGTGCGCGCCAACTTCGCCACGCGCTTGTGCCGCGCGGATGAATGCCGCAAAAACCCGCGCCATTTTCTCCAAACCATGTTGCACTGCCGCGGCGACCTCTGCGTCATGAGGCGCGACCTCGATCGCGGAATTCACCAGCAGACAACCTTTGCCGCCGTCATTGCTGCTCGCGATGGCATTCAACAGTCCGCGCAACGTATCGAGCGCCGGCCCTTCTTCCAGGGCGGCCGCCAACTGGGCGGCACGCTCGTCGGCGTAGTGAGACAGCGCCGCCAAAAATAACTGGTGCTTGCTGCCAAAAGTATTGTAGAGAGACGATTTCGCCAAACCCATCTCGGCGATGAGGTCGTTCGTCGATACCGCGTGGTAGCCGCTATGCCAAATCGCTTCGATCGCCGCAGCAAGGGCTTCCGGTTTGTCGAATTCTATTGAACGTGCCATGATCCCCTCTTTCTGGACCGATCGTATCATAATTGCGTCTTGCGTGAGATCAGTCCTCGATACCTCTATGTCGAAAATAATGAGCAAGACAAAAGCCATACGAGCGGGCATTACGCCAGTGCGCTACTGATTATGACAAAAAAATCGTAAAGTCCGCGCCGGCGTATCGTCTAACGCGGCAATCGCCCTCCATTCTCACAACGCAATGATCAACCTTCTAATTTGGGGAGAAATGGCCTCGCTGGCATTTCTCGGCGGTGTCGCACAAACCGCGCTCGTGACGACGGTGCCGTATATGCTTTTTCCCGAGCTGGCGGCATTGGCCTACGATGTTTTCACACGGCCGCGGGGTCTCTGGGCGCGCTCGCCCGTCATGCTGGTGCTCACCCCGTCCCTGGCGGCAGCCGTCGGCACCCTGGTCACCCGTAACATGCCGTATGACCTGGCGTCGATGGCCCTCTGCGTGGTGGGGGCAATGCTCATCATCCGGCTGCTGCGCTCACCAGTGGCACCCGCCATTTCCGCTGCGTTCCTGCCGCTCGCGCTGAACGTTCCCAGTTGGTGGTATCCGGTGTCGATTGCCGCCAGCACAGGCACGCTCGCCACGCTGTCGATCGCTTACCGACGCTCACTCGCGGTGCGGCTTGAGCACGCGCCCGACGTTTCGGCCGATGTCATGGACGACGAGATGGAGAGCGCACCCAAACGCTACGTGTGGGTGCCGATATTCGCCGCCTTTCTGGGCCTGACATACACCTTGTCGGTCGTAACCGGGCTCAGACTGATTCTTTTCCCTCCGCTGATCGTGATCGGGTTTGAAATGTTCGCGCATGCGAACATCTGCCCCTGGGCAGGACGGCCATTTGCCCTGCCGCTCGCGTGCACGGTAACCGCAGCCGCAGGCTTGAGCGCCTTCCTGTTTTTCGGTGCCGGGCCCCTGTCAGTCGCCATCGCTATGCTGATTGGCATCTCGATACTGCGCCTGTTGCGCCTGCACATTCCCCCTGCTCTCGCCGTGGGCCTGTTGCCGCAGGTCATGCCGCACGCCGACTGGTGGTTTCCGTTGGCCGTCGCGGCGGGCACGCTGACGCTCACAGCCACCTTTATCGTTTCCCGGCCGCTATTGCTGGACCTCGTCGATCCAACATGGATACGGCCAGACCAGGACCGCGCAAGACGAGTGCAATCGCCCAATAATGCAAACCTTTGTAATGCGCGCGATTTCCGCCCGACTAATCAGAGTAACGAGATCGCTAGTATGCCCTCGACGCGTCGATCAGCAACAATTGCCCACCGAAATTCGGAGGGTAGCACTGCAAAACCGATCAATCGTGAGCGTTGCGATTACTGCCCGGCGTGCAATCGCCCCGAGCAAGGCACTTGCCGCCCAAACATCGGGACGACGAGATGTTGTGAAGACCGAGCCCCCTCATCATGAACGATGCATCTTCACGTCTACCACTGTTCCTAGCGCTGCTGGCGCTGCTGGGCATCGCTGAACGCCTCTGGCCGCGCCATACGGCGGCGCCCCTGCGCCGTCGGCGCTGGCCAGTCAACTTTGGCCTCGGAGCAATCAACGTGCTGTGCCTGCGCCTGCTGTTGCCCTGGCTGGCGGTCGATGCCGCGTTTTGGGCACAGCAAAAAGACGTCGGACTGCTGCATCTGCTGCCCGTTGCCCCGTGGCCGGCCGCGACGATTGCTTTCATAGCGCTGGATTTGACGATCTATACGCAGCATCGGCTGATGCACCGGGTCGGCATGCTATGGCGCTTGCATCGCGTTCATCACACCGATGTCGCGCTCGATGTGAGTTCGGGCGTACGCTTTCATCCGCTGGAAATACTGCTGTCGATGGGGATCAAGATCGGGGCGGTACTGCTGCTCGGGGCGAGTCCGGCGGTCGTGGCAACCTTTGAAATCGTGCTGAGCAGCTTTTCGCTGATGACGCACGCCAATCTGCGCTTGCCGCTCCGGCTCGACACATGGCTGAGGTGGGTGTTCGTGACGCCTGACATGCATCGCATCCATCATTCGATCCGACGCGAGGAACACGATGCCAATTATGGTTTTCACATTTCCTGCTGGGACCGGCTGTTCGGCAGCTATCTGGCGCAGCCACAGCAGACGCAGGAAACCATGCCGCTGGGACTGACGATATTTCGCGACGACGCTGCTCAAAGTCTGCTGAGTTTGTTGATGCAACCGACAAAATAAAAGAATCCTTTTGCCGCGACGGCGGCTCTATGAGGTGCCGGACCTTACCGGCGCCTATCTACTTACGGAGATCGATATGAACAGCACTCAGCTTCTCAAGACCGCCCTGGCCGGCGCCCTGTCGCTAGGCGCAGCCTCGGCCGCCTTGGCGGCGCCGATGCAGATGACGCCCGCCCAAGAAAAAATGCAGCAGGAACGCGTCATGAAGATGGTCAAAGCGGATCACATGCAACTGTGTTACGGGATCAATGCCGCCTACAAAAACGACTGCAAGGCGGTGGGGCACTCCTGCGCCGGGCAGGACAGCAAGGCCCGCGATCCGAATTCGTTTGTGGCGGTGCCGGCCGGCCTGTGCGGAAAGATCGACGGCGGCATCGTGAAATCGATGTAAGGGCAGAGCATCGTGCCGAGCCAAGCTGCGACGATCGTCTCCACGCACCCGATGCCGGTCTCGGCCGGCATCGGCTTGCGCACCCCGCACGTCAATCGTGTGCTGCACGAGCGGCCCCAGGTGCCATGGGTCGAGGTGCACAGTGAAAATTTGTTCACCGCGGGCGGCAGTCTACATGCCTCGCTCGAGCGCATCCGCGAGGACACGCCGCTGAGCCTGCACGGCGTAGGTCTCTCGCTCGGCTCGGCCGATGCCATCGACACCGGCCATCTCAAGCAACTGGCGACGCTGGCACGGCGCTACCAGCCCGCGCTGGTGTCGGAACACCTCTGCTGGGGGGCGGTGGGAGGGCGTTACAGCAACGACCTGCTGCCGCTGCCATTTACCGAGGAGGCGTTGACGCTTCTGGTGTCGCGGATCGGGCAGGTACAGGACACGCTGGGGCGCGAGTTGCTGGTCGAAAACGTCTCGTCCTACCTGCGTTTCCGGGACGACGACTACACCGAATGGGATTTCGTCGCCGAAGTGGTGCGCCGCAGCGGCTGCGGCTTGCTCTGCGACGTCAACAACATTTACGTCAACAGCGTAAACCACGGCTTCGATCCGCGCCGCTACTTGCACGCGCTGCCGCCCGAGCGGGTGCGGGAAATTCACCTGGCCGGCTTCACCCGCAAGGACGAATTCGCGGTGCCGCTGCTGATCGACACGCACAGCCGGCCTATCGACGAAGCGGTGTGGGCGCTGTATGCCGAGGCCATCGAATGCTTCGGGCCGGTGCCCACGCTCATCGAGTGGGACCAGGACATCCCCGAACTGGAGGTGCTGCTGGCCGAAGCAGCCCGCGCCGAGGAGGTGCTCGATGCGGCCCGCATCCGCGCTGCTTGAACTGCAGCTCAGTTTTCTGACCGCGCTCTATGACAGCGGGGAAGCCGGCCCCACGGAGCGGCTGTCCGACAGCGGGCTGGAGCCCGCTGCCCGGCTGCGCATCTATCGCCATAACAGCGAGCAGATCCACCTTGATGCGCTGCGCACGACGTTTCCAGCCGTGCATGCGCTGGTGGGCGATACGTTTTTTGAGCAGACCGCCGCGCGCTATCGCGGCGCACATCCGTCGCGATCCGGCAACCTGCAGGCATTCGGCGAGCACTTTGCTGGGTTTCTGGCGACACAGGCGGACACGCACCGGCTGCCTTATCTCAGTGACGTCGCCCAGTTGGAATGGCGTCGCCAGAACGCAGCCCTGGCCGGCGACGCAGAAGCGCTAAGTCTAGCAACGTTGGGGGCCGCGCTGGCCAACGTGGACGGACCGATGCGGGTGAGCTTTCACCCCAGCATGCAACGGATGGCAAGCCCGCATCCGATACTTACCCTCTGGCAATACGCGATGCGGCCCTCGGCGCAGCGCTTAACGCTACCCGAATCCGGCGAGCACGTAGTGCTCTGGCGTAGCGCTGACGAAGTCGCCATGGCACGCGTCGACGCCGCCAGCTTTGCTTGCATCGACGCCCTGTCATGCGGCGAAATACTGGACGCCGCGCACGCGGCAGCCAGCGCGCAAGATCCGGACTTCGACCTGGCCGCTTGCATCACGAGTCTGGTCCAGGAAGGGCTGGTCACGGCCATCACGCCCGTCTAAGGCGATTATTCAATACGAGAAAATATCATGCGCATGCTCCGCTGCCTGACCTCCTGCTACACCAGCGGCGCCGACTTGGCCACCCGCTGGCTCGGCCCAGTTGCCCTATTGCTGATACGGATCTGGGTCGGGCTCGCCTTCTGGCATGCCGGCGTGGTCAAGTTCGACGACCCTTACGGCACGCATTTCCTGTTCAATACCATGTACCAGGTGCCGTTGCTCTCGCCCGATCTAGCCGCCTTCCTCGGCACATGGATCGAACTGATCACGCCCTGGCTGTTGGGCTTCGGCCTAGCGGGGCGACTGACCGCCATGTTCCTGTTCGTCTACAACATCATTGCGGTGATTTCATACTCGGCCCTGTGGCCGCATGGTTTCTGGAACGGCCTGTTCGGCAGCGACTTCAATGACCACAAGACCTGGGCCATCATGCTGCTCGCGGTGATTGCCTGGGGACCTGGGGCGCTGTCGGTCGATCGGCTGCTGGCGCGGCTGTGGCCGAAAGCATCCCGCTCCGGCGGCGAGGTGCGTCATGCGCCATGACCCCGTCTTGCTGGAGTCCGCGCAACAGGGCGACCTCGCCGCCCTGGAGCAGCTCATGACGCTTTGCCGGCCCAATTTGCGCCGTATCGCTCAGACACAATGCGCCAGCAGCGTCGATCCGGAAGACGCGGTGCAGGAATCGCTGCTGCTGATCTATCAGCGCATCGGCGCTCTACGCACGGTGGCGTCGTTCCCGGCATGGACGTTTTCGATCGTGCGGCGCGAATGCTATCGACTGCTGCGCGCCATGCGTGGGCAGGTCGAGTTACCGGAGCCGGATCATCCGGTTTTCGCCTACACCGACCATTTCGATCTGCGCCTGGATCTGGCGGCGGCTATCCAATCCCTGCCGGAAAAATATCGCCAGGTCATCATCCTGCGAGATTTCGAGGAGTGTTCGATCACGGAGATCGCCGATCAACTACTGTTGACGCGTGAGGCGGTCAAAAGCCGCATCCACCGCGCGCGCCAGATGGTGCAGGAATATTTGAAGGACTGACTAGGGACCTGCGCGAGAGCCTAGGACATGGTGTATTGAATCGGGAGTTGTCCATGGATCATTTGCAGTCGATGCGCGTCTTCGTAAAGGTTGCGGAACTCGGCAACTTCATCAAAGCGGCGGCGGCAATGAATATATCGAGCTCTGTCGTGACCCGACATATCGCTGCGCTAGAGGAGAACCTCGGCACACGGCTCCTGAATCGCACGACCCGGTCGTTGTCGCTGACCGAGTCCGGTCGCATGTACCTGGGGCGCGTAACGCAGATTCTCAACGACCTCGATGACCTGGAAAACGCACTCGTCGCCCGCAATCACGAGCCTGTCGGTACGTTGCGGATCGTTGCCCCAGTCGTATTCGGGTTAGACAGCCTCGCACCGGCGCTTCATTCATACGTTCAGCGTTATCCGAGAGTAGTCCCGAACGTGACGCTCGTCGAACGTGAAATCAATATGATCGAAGAGGGTTTCGACGTAGGTATCGTGATTGGGGAAACCCCGCGCGGTGGCAGCGTTGTGATGCGACGCCTGACACGCGGCTGCATCGCCGTGTGCGCGACACCGGCGTATCTGGAACAACACGATATCCCGCAACGGCCGGAGCATCTCGTCGGGCATCTCTGCCTGTTGCTGCCTGCCGAGCAGTGGGGCGACGCGAGTGTCTTTATTGGACCAAATAACGATTCAATTCGAATTCATCCGACCAACGTGATGGTCGCGAACAATGCTGAAATGCTCCGCCAACTGGCGTTACTTGGCCACGGCATCGCGATTGTACCGAGCTATCTGATCGAACGCGATGTCGCGGATGGACGACTCGTCAGCCTTTTGCCCGATTACTCTATGCCGTGCGTGGATGTCCATATTGAGGGTCGGCCGGGATTCGCAAATTTTTCGCCAAAACATCATTAAGCGGCTGATTTTAAAGCGAAATCAAAGTCTATCGTCGGATCGAGCGGCGGCACCTTCCGCTGGAGGTCGAGCAG
>NZ_SCSK01000060.1 GCF_004297875.1 Pandoraea sp.
TGGCGGCGAAGAATTCGTCGGTGGCAAACAGGGCCTGCGCGCCCAGCCGCGGATCGGCCAGGTTCACGTAGCGGCGCACATACTCCGGTGCGTTCGGGTCGAGGGTGACGACTGCCATGGGGGATTCCTTTGAGGTGAATGCGGACAGTTAGATGGCTTTGCGGGCGAGTTGCGGCGACGGCAGCGCATCGCTTTCCGTGAGTTCGGGGGCGACCGGCTCATACGCCAACTCACCATTTAGCACGCGGTGCGCGCGAGCCCTGTCGATATCTTTTTCCCACGAGGAAATGATCACCGTGGCGACGCAGTTACCCAGCAGATTGGTGACTGCGCGGGCGATCCCGACGAACCAGTCGACCGGCAGAATCAATACCAGGCCGAGCAACGGAATGGCGGGAATGGCCGTGAGCGTCGCGGCCAGAATCACGATGGCCGAGCCGGGGATGCCATGCGCGCCCTTGGACGTGAGCAGCGAGACGAGTACGACCAAAATCAGATCGTGCATCGACAGCGGCGTGTTGGTCGCCTGGGCAATGAAAAGCACCGCGAGCGTGAGATAAATCGAAAAGCCGTCGAGATTGAACGAATAGCCGGTCGGAATCACCAGCCCGACCGTCGAATCCTTGATTCCCATCCATTCCAGCTTGCGCATGATCTGGGGCAACACCGCGTCCGAGGAGGCGGTCCCGAGGACGATCAGCAGCTCTTCCCGGAAATAGCGGACGAACTTGAAGATACTGAAACCCGCCAAACGCATGACGATGCCCAGCACGCCCACGACGAATACCACGCAGCTCGCGTAGAACACCAGTACCAGCAGGCTAAGCTGCTTGAGCGATCCGACGCCGTATTTGCCGGTGGTGAAGGCCACTGCGCCAAGTACGCCCAGGGGGGCGAGCTTGATGATGAAACTCATGACGCGAAAAAAGACTTGCGCCAGGCTATCGATCAGACTGGCCACGGGCTTGCCTTTTTCACCGAGCAGCGACAAGGCGGCGCCGAACAGGACGGAGAAAACCAGCACTTGCAGAATGTCACCTCTGGCAAAGGCGTCGAACACCGTGTGGGGAATGATCTTCAAGATGAAGCCGGCGGTGTCTTTCAGGCTTTTCGCGTGCTCGGTATAGGTCGTCAGCGCGGACGCGTCAAGGCTATGGACGTCGACGTTCATGCCGGCGCCAGGCCGGGTGAAATATGCCAGGCCGGCACCGATCACCAGCGCGAAAGTGGTGATCAGCTCGAAATAGACAATCGACTTGACGCCGACGCGGCCGACTTTCTTGAGGTCGCCGGCGCTGGCCATGCCGCTGACCACGATACAGAACACGATAGGCGCAATCACCATATTGATGAGCTTGAGAAAGCCGTCGCCAAATGGCCGCAGACTTTCGCCGAAATGCGGGAAAAAGGCACCTAGTCCGATGCCGACGACCAGCGCGATGACGACGCGGCCAAACAAAGAATTGAGGAAGCGGGGCATGGCTTGTCTCCAACGGTTTTCATTGTACGGGGTAACACATCATACCGGTCAGACCAGTTGTGTTATGGCGGATATTAGTAATTCGATATGCGGCGGTCAAGCACTTCTTGCTCCGGGATATCCCTAGGCCCCGGCGGCGCGAGTTTGCGCCGCGCGGCATGAGGCGAGGGTGATCGGCTGCCGCGCGCGTCGTACAATGGCGTGATAAGGCCCGGCATCGGCACGGGCGCTCAACGACAGGTGATGTTGAATGAAGACAAATTCGCACGCGGTGACTGATGCGGCCGTTGCGACGATCCGGGAGCGGATCGAGCGGCAGGTCTATCCGGCCGGGGCGATGCTGCCGTCGCAGCGTCAGTTGGCCGAGGAACTCGAGATCAGCCGGGCCTCGCTGCGCGAAGCTTTGTCGACACTGGAAGCGCTGGGAATGGTGGCGATCCGGCCGGGCAAGGGGGTCTATGTCAGCGATCTGTCCGAACGCACCGGCGTGGCGTGGCGTTTTGCCGATCAGATCTCGCTGGCCGATACTTATCAGTTGCGCTATGCCCTCGAGGGGTTTGCAGCCCGTCTGGCGGCGTTGGCGTCGAGCGCCGATGAAATCGCATGGCTGGCCGATAACGTCGAATCGATGCGCATTGCGCTGAGCGAGGGGCGTTTTGACGAGGCCGCGCAACTGGATTTCGCATTTCACCTGCGCATCGTCGGCATGGCGGGCAACGGGGCGATTGCCGATATCTTGCGCGGCAGCACCGAAATCGTGATGGAGAGCCAGCGTCTGCCGTTCTATCAGCGCGAGCTGGTGCTGTCGACCTATCATGAGCATGTGGAGATACTGGAGGCGCTGCAGCGCCGCGACGCAACCGCTGCCGGGCGCGCGATGGAATACCATATCGTCAGGGCTGCGCAGCGTGCGGGCATCCATTTTCCGGTGCCGCCGACCATGCAGGCGAGCCCCGACGAAGTGCTGGCGCAGGGCGCGCCCTAACGCTATGGCTTTGAGAATTAAGGCTTTTGGGATATAATTTTAAGGTTTAAGTCATTCAACCTTCACCCTAGCGCCGACCCCATCCTAAACTTTCGTCCGTTGCCTGAAGCCGGCCGCGCGCCTTACCGAGCGCGTCTGCATTCGAGGCGAAAGCCGTTGCGGCGGACGATAGGGTGGCAGCCTGGGTGATCCCTTCAGGAGTTCCCGTGCTGCCGTCTTTTTCTCCCGCTCTGCTTGCGCTCGCTGACGGCACGGTCTTTCGCGGATATGCCATCGGCGCTGCCGGGCATACCATCGGTGAAGTGGTGTTCAACACCGCCATCACCGGCTATCAGGAAATCCTCACCGACCCCAGCTATGCCCGCCAGATCGTCACGCTGACGTATCCGCATATTGGCAACGTGGGGGTCAATCATGAGGACGTCGAGGCCGGCAAGGTGCATGCCGCCGGCTTGATCATCCGCGATCTGCCCGTGTTGTCCTCTAATTTCCGCCAGGAGCAAACGCTGTCCGAGTATTTGAAGGCCGAGGGCGTCGTGGCGATCGCTGGCCTCGATACCCGGCGCCTAACGCGTATTCTGCGCGACAAGGGGGCCCAAAACGGCTGCATCCTCGCTGGCGAAGTCGACGAAGCCAAGGCGATCGCGCTGGCGCGTTCGTTCCCCGGGCTGGCCGGCATGGATCTGGCCAAGGTCGTCTCGACCACCGAGCCGTACGGCTGGACTGACACCGAGTGGCGACTCGACAACGGCGACGGCAAGCCTGGTTTCGGCACCCTGACGGCGCCGCGCTTCAAGGTTGTGGCCTACGATTTCGGCGTCAAGCGCAATATTCTGCGCATGCTCGCCGCGCGCGGCTGCGATGTTACCGTGGTGCCGGCGCAAACCAGCGCGGCCGAGGCGTTCGCGCTCAATCCCGACGGGATTTTCCTGTCCAACGGTCCGGGCGATCCGGAGCCGTGCGATTACGCGATCGATGCGACGCGCGAATTTCTGGCGCGCGGCATTCCCACCTTCGGCATCTGCCTGGGGCACCAGATCATGGGCCTGGCGGTGGGCGGCAAGACGCTGAAAATGAAATGCGGCCACCACGGCGCGAACCACCCGGTGAAAGATCTCGCTGACGGTCGCGTGGTGATCACCTCGCAAAACCACGGATTCGCGGTCGATGCCGATTCGCTGCCGGCCAACACGCGTGTCACGCATGTGTCGTTGTTCGACGGCACCTTGCAGGGGTTCGAGTTCACCGACAAGCCGGCGTTCTGCTTTCAGGGCCACCCGGAGGCGTCTCCCGGACCGCACGATGTGGGGTACCTGTTCGACCGCTTCATCGCATTGATGGACGCGGCGAAAGCGGCCGCCAAGGCGTGAGGGAGATCCCGTGTTTGCCGAATCGTTCGGGATTGTGAACCTGTGGACCTATCTGGCCGGCGTGATCGTTATCGTGCTGCTGCCTGGGCTGAATTCGCTTTACGTGCTGTCGGTAGCCGCCCAGCGGGGCGTGCGTCGCGGGTACCAGGGCGCGTGCGGCGTGTTCCTGGGCGACACGGTGCTGATGACGTTGTCGGCCGCCGGCGTGACCTCGCTGCTCAAGGCCAATCCCGCGGTTTTCTTCGCCGTGAAGTACGCAGGCGCCGCTTACTTGCTCTACATGGGCGTGAACATGCTGCGCGCTGCCTGGCGCAAGACGCGCGCAGCGGTGCCGCAGAGCGTCGCGGCGCCGGTGGATGACCGGCAGCCGTTTTCGAAGGCGTTGGTGATCAGTCTGCTCAATCCCAAGGCGATATTGTTTTTCGTTTCCTTTTTCATCCAGTTCGTCGATCCGGCCTATGCCCATCCAGCGTTGCCGTTTGCCATTCTTGGCTTGATTTGCCAGTTTTTCAGCTTCCTCTATTTGAGCACGCTGATTCTCGCGGGGGCGCGTCTTGCCGAGCATCTGCGCCGTCGGCGCAGGCTGAGCGCCGGCGCGACCGGCAGCGTCGGCCTGCTGTTCCTCGGCTTCGGCCTGAAGCTGGCGACGGCGACACTGAGCTAATTTTTATCGAGATCGTTATGCCAAAGCGCACAGACATTCAAAGCATACTCATTATCGGCGCAGGCCCGATCATCATCGGGCAGGCATGTGAATTCGATTACTCCGGTGCCCAGGCCTGCAAGGCGCTGCGCGAAGAGGGTTACAAGGTCATCCTGGTCAACAGCAATCCGGCCACGATCATGACCGACCCGGACACCGCCGACGTGACCTATATCGAGCCCATCACGTGGGAGGTCGTCGAGCGCATCATCGCCAAGGAACGACCCGATGCGATCCTGCCGACCATGGGCGGGCAGACGGCGCTGAACTGCGCGCTCGACCTGCATCGGCATGGCGTGCTCGACAAGTACAAGGTTGAACTGATCGGCGCCTCGCCCGAGGCGATCGACAAGGCCGAAGACCGTCAGAAGTTCAAGGACGCGATGACCAAGATTGGCTTGGGGTCGGCCAAATCGGGGATCGCCCATTCGATGGAAGAGGCCCTCGCGGTACAGCAGGAGATCACTCGTCAGATCGGCGGCAGCGGCTATCCGATGGTGATTCGTCCGTCGTTCACGCTGGGCGGGTCGGGCGGCGGCATCGCCTACAACCGCGAAGAATTCGAGGAAATCTGCAAGCGCGGCCTCGATCTGTCGCCGACCCGCGAGTTGCTGATCGAAGAATCGCTGCTGGGCTGGAAGGAATTCGAGATGGAGGTCGTGCGCGACAGGGCCGACAACTGCATCATCGTGTGTTCGATCGAGAACCTGGATCCGATGGGCGTGCATACCGGCGACTCGATCACCGTGGCGCCAGCCCAGACGCTGACCGACAAGGAATACCAATTGATGCGCAACGCGTCGCTGGCGGTGCTGCGTGAAATCGGGGTGGATACCGGCGGCTCCAATGTGCAGTTCTCGATCAATCCGAAAGATGGCCGGATGATCGTGATCGAGATGAATCCTCGCGTGTCGCGCTCTTCGGCGCTGGCCTCGAAGGCGACTGGCTTCCCGATCGCCAAGGTCGCGGCCAAATTGGCGGTGGGCTATACGCTCGATGAATTGCGCAACGAAATTACCGGCGGCGCTACGCCGGCCTCGTTCGAGCCGACCATCGATTACGTCGTGACGAAGGTGCCGCGCTTCGCTTTCGAAAAATTCCGCGAGGCCGATCCGCACCTGACGACCCAGATGAAATCGGTCGGCGAGGTGATGGCCATTGGCCGCACGTTCCAGGAGTCGTTCCAGAAGGCGTTGCGCGGTCTGGAGGTCGGCGTCGACGGGCTCGACGAGAAGAGCGCCGACCGGGACGAAATCATCGAAGAGATTGGCGAGCCGGGGCCGGACCGCATCTGGTACGTCGGGGACGCCTTCCGTCTGGGCATGAGTCTCGAAGAGATTTACGCGGAAACCTCGATCGACCCGTGGTTCCTGGCGCAACTGGAAGATATCGTGCGTAAGGAAAGGGCGCTGCAGGGCCGTGCGCTGGCGAGCGTGTCTGCCGAGGAACTGCGCTTCCTCAAGCAGAGCGGTTTTTCCGACCGTCGTCTGGCGAAGCTGCTTGGCGCCAAGCCGGCCGAAGTGCGTGCGGCGCGTCTGGCGTTGAATGTTCGCCCGGTTTACAAGCGCGTCGACACTTGCGCGGCCGAATTTGCCACCAAGACCGCCTATATGTACTCGACCTACGAGGAGGAGTGCGAAGCGCAACCGACCGACCGCAAGAAGGTAATGGTACTCGGTGGCGGCCCGAACCGCATCGGTCAGGGCATCGAGTTCGATTATTGCTGCGTGCATGCTGCGCTCGCGCTGCACGCGGATGGCTATGAAACCATCATGGTCAACTGCAATCCGGAGACAGTGTCGACCGATTACGACACCTCGGATCGCCTGTATTTTGAACCGCTGACGCTCGAAGATGTGCTGGAAATCGTAGACAAGGAGAAGCCCTTCGGCGTGATCGTGCAGTACGGCGGTCAAACACCACTCAAACTGGCGCTCGATCTGGAAGCCAATGGCGTGCCGATCATCGGCACCAGCCCGGACATGATCGATGCGGCCGAAGACCGCGAGCGCTTCCAGAAACTGCTGCACAAGCTTGGATTGCGCCAGCCACCCAACCGCACCGCGCGCACCGAGGACCAGGCGCTCGTGCTGGCCGCTGAAATCGGCTACCCGCTGGTCGTGCGGCCGTCCTATGTGCTGGGCGGGCGAGCCATGGAGATCGTGCATGAGCCCCGCGACCTGGAGCGCTACATGCGCGAGGCGGTCAAGGTCAGCCACGACAGTCCGGTGTTGCTCGATCGCTTCCTGAACGATGCAATCGAGTGCGATGTCGACTGCATCTCCGACGGCAAGGAGGTGTTCATCGGCGGGGTCATGGAGCACATCGAGCAAGCTGGCGTGCACTCGGGCGATTCTGCGTGCTCGTTGCCGCCGTACTCTCTGTCGGAGCAGACAGTGGCCGAACTGAAGCGGCAGACGGCCGCGATGGCCAAGGCGCTGAATGTGATCGGGCTGATGAACGTGCAGTTCGCCATCCAGCAGCAAGACGGGCAGGACGTCGTTTATGTGCTGGAAGTGAATCCGCGCGCGTCCCGCACGGTGCCGTATGTATCCAAAGCCACCGGCCTGCAATTGGCAAAGATCGCCGCACGCTGCATGGTCGGGCAGTCGCTCCACGCGCAGGGTGTCGAGAAGGAAGTGACGCCGCCGTATTTCAGCGTCAAGGAGGCGGTGTTCCCGTTCGTGAAATTCCCGGGCGTCGACCCGATTCTCGGACCGGAAATGCGCTCGACCGGCGAGGTCATGGGGGTGGGCGAGACGTTTGGCGAGGCGCTGTTCAAGTCGCAACTCGCCGCCGGCTCGCGCTTGCCGGCGTCCGGCGCGGTGCTTATTACTGTGAAGGACAGCGACAAGCCGCGCGCGGTGGAAGTTGCCCGTATGCTGCATGGGCTTGGCTATCCGATCGTCGCCACGCGCGGTACCGCCGCTGCCATCGAGTCGGCCGGCATCCCTGTCAAGGTGGTCAATAAGGTCAAGGACGGCCGTCCGCACATCGTCGACATGATCAAGAACGGCGAGTTGGCGCTGGTGTTCACCACTGTCGATGAAACGCGCACTGCGATAGCCGATTCCCGTTCGATCCGGATGTCCGCTCAAGCGCACAAGGTCACCTATTACACGACCATCTCGGGCGCGCGTGCGGCCGTCGAAGGGCTGAAATATCTGCAAAACCTGGAAGTCTACGATTTGCAGGGTCTGCATGCGCGCCTGAACTAGACGCGGCGTTGCGGAGCGCGGCGGCGGGCCGTTGCGTCAGGAGCGAGCTGGCCGCCGGCTTTTTGAAACGCGTGCCTAAACCCGTTATACTGTTTTGACACAGCCGCGGTTGAGCGGCGTTCGCGAAAGCGAATGCGGCTTTGCTGCGGTAATTTTTTTGCCTTTTGGAATTTGCGTATGAGTACCGTCCCATTGACCAAGCAGGGAGCCGAGCAGTTGAAGACCGAGCTCCATCGACTCAAGACCGTCGAACGTCCGGCTGTCATCAATGCGATCGCCGAGGCCCGTGCGCAGGGCGATTTGTCAGAGAACGCAGAGTACGACGCGGCCAAGGAAAAGCAAAGCTTCATCGAGGGCCGGATCATGGAGATCGAGTCCAAGTTGTCGGCAGCGCAGATCATCGATCCTGCGCAATTGGACGCCGACGGCCGCGTGGTTTTCGCGGCCACGGTCGAGCTCGAAGATCTGCAGGATGGCAAGACCGTGGAGTATCAGATCGTCGGGGACGATGAGGCCGATCTCGATACCGGCAAGATTTCGGTAAGCTCGCCGATCGCTCGTGCGTTGATCGGCAAGTACGCCGGGGACGTGGCTGAGGTGCAGGCTCCCAGCGGCGTGCGCGAGTACGAGATCATTGATGTCCGCTACATCTGACTCGTACAACGCGGTCGGCGCACCCGTCCCGGCGAGGCTGTTTCGTTTGCTGGCGACTGTCTGGTGCGGCAGTCAATGGACCATCGGTTATCTGGTTGCGCCGACCCTGTTCTTGCTGCTGGATGATCGTCGGACGGCCGGTTCTCTGGCCGGCAGTCTCTTCCGCTCGGAGGCCATTCTGGGTGTCGTTTGCGGCTTTTTTCTGTTGCTGTTGGCCAATACGCTGTCCCGGCAGCCTGGCGGTGCAGCAGCATACCGCCCGCTGCGCTGGATCGTGGCGGGCATGATGGCGTGTGTTCTGCTCGGATATTTTGCGCTGGCGCCCTGGATGGACCAGTTGCGCGCCTCGGCCGCCGCCGCCGGAGTCGACGTCGAGCACTCCGCCTACGCGGCGCGCTTCGGTTTGTTGCATGGCGTGTCGACCGGCTTCTATGTCCTGCAAAGCCTGTTTGGGCTGGCGCTGATCTGGCGGCTCCCGGCCGGCGCCGTCATGCGTCAGATTGACGGCGCTTGACGCTGCTCTGCCGTTTTTTTGCCTTTTTGAGCAAGCCACCCGAGGTCAGCCGCTCATTGCCCCGTACCACCACTTTCTTCACCGTGGGCCGACGGCCCGGGTTGGTGCTGGACTTGATTACGGTGACCACCTTGGGGCCACGGCCCTTGCGGGTTCCAGGGGCGTCGGTCGACTTGCCGGGTTCGGCCGGGCGCCAGATGACCAGGAGTTTACCGATATGCTGAACGGGCGCGGCGTTAAGCTGGTCGCAAATCGATTCGTAAATGGCGATGCGCTCCTCGCGCTGATCGCCGAAAACGCGCACCTTGATCAACTGATGCGCGTTCAAGCCGAGATCGATCTCCTTGAGAACGGCTGGAGTCAGCCCATCCGCGCCGATCAGGACCACGGGATTCAAGGCGTGTGCCGCAGCGCGCAGTTCGGCGCGGCGGGCAGGGGAAAGAGACAAAGCGGGCATAGCGGCGGCCGGGAGAAAATCGGAGAAGCGCCCATAAAATCGTTTGCTGGGCGTGCGAAGGCGTATTATCCAGCAAATTTGCAGGGTTTTTAGAGTTTCATGGCAAAAAACCGCTTTAACCAGTCGTGGCTGCACGATCACATCAATGATCCCTACGTCAAAATGGCGCAGCGCGACGGGTATCGGGCTCGCGCGGCATACAAATTGAAGGAAATCGACGAGCAGGACAAGTTGATTCGGCCTGGACAGGTGATCGTCGATCTCGGGGCGGCGCCAGGCAGTTGGAGCCAGTACGTGCGCAACAAGCTGGCGGACGGTAAAAACCGGGTTGAGGGTGGCATCGACGGCACCATCATCGCGCTGGACCTGCTGCCGATGGCTCCTGTGGCTGACGTCCACTTCATTCAGGGGGATTTCCGGGACGACGAAGTGCTCGGCCGGTTGGAAGAAATTCTCGGCGAGCGTCAAGTGGACCTTGTACTTTCCGATATGGCCCCCAACCTATCCGGCATTGCCGTGGCGGATGCGGCGCGCGTCGGGCATATATGTGATTTGGCGCTGGAATTCTCTCAACGACATTTGAAGCCGGAAGGCGCATTGTTGGTCAAATGCTTTCATGGCAGTGGCTACAGTCAGATCGTGGAAAAATTCAAGCGGCAGTTCAAGGTGGTGGCGCCGCGCAAGCCCAAGGCCTCACGCGACAAATCGGCGGAAACGTTCATTTTGGGCAAAAACCTTAAAAATCCCGGATGATTGGCCGCAAAGCCAAGTTTTTGGCTATCGGCCGGTTAAATATTCGTTATGGCGGCACCTACGGGAGTGGATTAAAATGAAAGCTGGCGCAAAGCGATTTCATGAAGGAGTAGCGCTTTGAACAACAATATGTTTTCCAAGGCAGCGGTGTGGTTGGTGATCGCACTGGTGCTGTTTACTGTTTTCAAGCAATTCGATAAGCCACACGTTCAGAATAACGTGAGCTACTCGCAATTCATGAACGATGCCAAGGACGGCAAGGTCAAGGGCGTGGTCGTCCAAGGACGCAACCTCCAGGTCACCCCCGTCGAAGGTCAGAAATATTCGATTGTGTCGCCCGGCGATATCTGGATGGTGGGCGACCTGATGAAATACGGCGTTCAGGTGTCCGGCAAGGCGGACGACGAACCCAACCTCCTGATGTCGGCGCTCTACTATCTGGGGCCGACGCTGCTCATCATCGGCTTCTGGTTTTACATGATGCGACAGATGCAGGGGGGCGGGAAAGGCGGTGCCTTTTCGTTTGGCAAGTCCCGTGCGCGACTCATCGACGAGAACAATAACGTCATCACTTTTGCCGACGTCGCGGGCTGCGACGAGGCCAAATACGAGGTCGGCGAATTGGTCGACTTCCTCAAGGATCCGCAAAAATTTCAGAAGCTCGGTGGTCGAATTCCGCGCGGTGTGCTGTTGATCGGTCCGCCAGGCACCGGTAAGACATTGCTTGCCCGAGCCATTGCCGGCGAAGCCAAGGTACCGTTTTTCAGCATCTCCGGTTCGGACTTCGTTGAAATGTTCGTTGGCGTTGGCGCGGCGCGTGTGCGCGACATGTTCGAGAACGCGAAGAAGCAGGCGCCCTGTATCGTTTTCATCGACGAAATCGACGCCGTCGGGCGGCATCGCGGCGCCGGCATGGGCGGCGGTAACGACGAGCGCGAGCAGACGCTGAACCAGATGCTGGTCGAAATGGACGGCTTCGACGCCAATTCGGGCGTCATCGTGATTGCCGCGACCAACCGTTCCGACGTGCTTGACAAGGCACTCCTGCGTCCTGGCCGTTTCGACCGTCAGGTGTATGTCGGCCTGCCCGATATTCGCGGCCGTGAGCAGATTCTCAAAGTGCATTTGCGCAAAGTGCCGATCGCTAATGATGTCGATCCGTCGGTGATCGCTCGCGGTACCCCCGGTTTCTCGGGAGCCGATCTTGCCAATCTCGTCAACGAGGCGGCGCTGTTTGCCGCGCGCGGCAACAAGCGCATCGTCGAGATGCAGGATTTCGAGGATGCCAAGGACAAGATATTCATGGGGCCGGAGCGCAAGTCGGCCGTGATGCGCGAGGAAGAAAAGCTGGCAACGGCCTATCACGAATCGGGGCACGCCGTGGTGGCCAAGATGCTGCCAAACGCCGATCCGGTGCACAAGGTCACGATTATGCCGCGTGGTTGGGCCTTGGGCGTGACCTGGCAGTTGCCCGAACATGACACCTATTCGGAATACCGCGACACCAAGTTGACTCAGATTGCCATTCTGTTCGGCGGTCGCGCCGCGGAGGAAGTATTCCTCAACAAGATGTCGACGGGGGCCTCGAACGATTTCGAGCGTGCCACGAAATTGGCGCGCGACATGGTCACACGCTACGGCATGTCCGATGCGTTGGGGCCGATGGTCTACGTCGACACCGAGCAGGAATCCGTGTTCGGGCGCATGTCGGCCAAGTCGGTATCCGAGGCCACGCAGCAGAAAGTCGATGCCGAGATTCGCCGTATTCTCGACGAACAATACGCGCTGGCCAAGCGTCTGCTCGAGGAGAATCGCGACAAGGTCGAGGCCATGACCCACGCGTTGATGGACTGGGAGACGATCGATGCCGACCAGATCAACGACATCATGGACGGCCGGCCACCGCGTCCGCCGAAGAGTGGCGGCGCCTCGGGTGGCAGCACGCCGCCCGGCGGGAATGCGCCGTTGAAGCCGACCAATGCGCCGGCGACGATCTAAGACAAATACATTCAGTATCGGGGCCGGCCTAGCGCCGGCCTTTTTTATCGCGCTACCGATTGCGCTGCGCCCCCTGCCTGATCAACCCCGACAAACACCATGAGTTTCACTGCTGCGCTGCCAGATTCTGCCGTCTACACGTGCGGAAGATTCACCTTTGACCTGAGTCGTCCGTTGGTGATGGGTATCCTCAACATCACGCCGGATTCATTCTCCGACGGCGGTCGATTTATCACTCGGGATAGCGCATTGCAGCAGGCCGAGCAACTCCTGGCGGAGGGTGCCGATATTATCGATATCGGCGGCGAGTCCAGCCGGCCGGGGTCAGACCCCTTGCCGCTGGAGCAGGAGCTGGAACGGGTCATTCCGGTCGTGGAGGCACTCAGGGAGTGCGGCGTGCCATTGTCGATCGATACCTATAAGCCGGCCGTCATGCGGGCCTCGCTCGATGCCGGCGCCGATATGATCAATGACATTTGGGGGTTTCGTCAGCCCGGTGCAGTCGACGCGATCGTCGGCAGCCGGTGCGGCGTGTGCGTCATGCATATGCTCAACGATCCGTTGACCATGCAATCGGGCCCCAGTTACCGCGACGTGACGGCCGAGGTGGGGCAATTCCTGGCGATGCAGGCGAGCATGCTGGAGGCGAATGGCATTGCCCGTTCCCGCATCTGTATCGACCCGGGCTTTGGATTCGGCAAAACATTGGATCACAATCTCACGCTGCTAGGTCGCCTTGGGGCGCTGGCGCACGGTCCATGGCCCGTGCTCGTAGGCATGTCGCGCAAATCCATGCTCGGGCAACTGACCGGGCGTAAAATGCCGACCGAGCGACAAGCCGCCAGCGTTGCCGCCGCCCTGTGCGCGGCCGAGCGTGGCGCTTTCATCATCCGGGTGCACGATGTGGCGCCTACAGTCGACGCATTGAAAGTGTGGCAAGCCGTCAAAGCCGCCACTCCCAAGGTAGAACAAGCATGAGGAATGCATGAAACGACGTTATTTTGGTACCGACGGAATTCGTGGCACCGTTGGGCAGACGCCCATTACACCGGATTTTGTGCTTCGACTCGGTTACGCGGCGGGCGTCGTGCTGGCCGCGAATGCGCCGGCATCGGGCCGCCCCACCGTACTGATCGGCAAGGACACCCGAGTGTCCGGCTATATGCTTGAAGCGGCGCTCGAAGCCGGCTTTGCCGCTGCCGGCGTAGATACGATGCTCGCCGGGCCAATGCCGACTGCCGCGGTGGCCTACCTCACCCGCGCGTTGCGCTTGAACGCCGGCGTCGTCATCAGCGCCTCGCACAATCCCTACCAGGATAACGGCATCAAATTCTTCTCGGCCGATGGCAACAAGCTGGCCGATCAGATCGAAGCCGATATCGAGCGTCAACTCGCCGAACCCATGCAGTGCGTCGCCTCCGAAGAGCTGGGCAAGGCCCGCCGCCTGGACGATGCGGCGGGGCGCTATATCGAGTTCTGCAAAAGTACATTCCCGAACGATTACGACTTGCGTGGCCTGAAACTGGTGATCGATTGCGCCCACGGCGCGGCCTATCACATTGCCCCGCACGTCTTCCACGAACTCGGCGCCGAAGTGATTGCCATCGGTAATCAACCCAACGGGTTCAACATCAACGACGGCTATGGGGCGACGGCACCCGACAACCTGGTACGCGCGGTGCAGGCGCATCAGGCAGACCTCGGCATCGCACTCGACGGCGACGCGGATCGGCTGCAGGTGGTCGATGGCAGCGGGCGTCTTTTCAACGGCGACGAGCTTCTCTACGTGCTGGCCAAAGACCGCTTGCGCCACGGCGAGATCAACGGCGTGGTCGGCACGGTCATGACAAACATGGCGATCGAGCTGGCCCTGCAGTCGCTGGGCGTGCAGTTCGTGCGCGCCAAGGTCGGCGATCGCTACGTCCTCGAACAGCTGCGCGCGCACGGTTGGCTGCTTGGGGCCGAAGGGTCAGGGCATATCCTTTGCCTCGACAAGCACACCACGGGGGACGGCATCATCTCCGCGCTCCAGGTGCTGGCGGCGCTAAAGCGCGCGCAACAACCGCTGGCACTGCTGCTCGATGGCGTCGATCTTTTCCCGCAGCGCATGATCAACGTACGGATGCCGGCCGGCTACGACTGGCAGTCCAGTGCGGCGCTGCAAAGCGAGTGCTCGCGGGTCGAGCATGAGTTGGCCGGAGTGGGGCGTGTGCTGATCCGGGCCTCCGGTACCGAACCGGTCCTGCGGGTAATGGTCGAGGCGCATCAGGCGGATATCGCCACCCAGTGTGCCGAGCGGTTGGCCAATACGGTGCAAGCCGAAATTACCGGCTGACACGATCACGCCGCCACGCGAGCAACGCCTGCCACGCTTTCGCCTGGCGGGCGTTTTTATCCTGCCGACAGGCCGAACCCGGCAAATTGGGTTGGATGACAGTCATGTGAAAGACTATAATTGACACAATATTGTCATATATCGTCGTTAAGCTTCGCGGTGTTCAAATCTCGTTCCACAAATCATTGGGGGATCCATGAAGTTCATGAAAACAGCAGTGGCTGGCTTGGCAGGTATCGTTATCGCCGGTTCGGCTTTTGCTGCCGATATCACCGGTGCCGGCAGCACGTTTGCTGCGCCGATCTATACGAAGTGGGCTGATGCCTATCAAAAGGCGACCAGCAACAAGGTTAACTACCAAGGTATCGGATCTTCCGGCGGTATCAAGCAGATCATTTCCAAAACGGTTGACTTCGCCGGCTCGGATGCTCCGCTGACCGACGAGCAACTGGCCAAGGATGGCCTGTTCCAATTCCCGACGGTCATCGGCGGGATTTTGCCGGTCGTGAACCTGAAGGGTGTCAAGCCGGGTGAAATGGTCTTGTCCGGCCCGGTTCTGGCCGACATCTACCTGGGCAAGGTCAAGAAGTGGAATGATCCGGCGATCCAGGCGCTCAACCCGAAACTGAATTTGCCCGACCAGGCCATCGTGCTGGTGCGTCGTGCCGACGGTTCCGGTACGACATTCATTTTCAGTAACTATCTGTCGAAGGTCAGCCCGACCTGGAAGAGCGAAGTGGGTGTTGGCACGTCGCTCAAGTGGCCCGCGACGTCGGCCGGCGGTAATGGCAACCCGGGTGTCGCCGCTTTCGTGCAACGCCTGCCTGGCGCGATCGGTTATGTCGAGTCCGCTTACGTGCAGCAGAACCACATGACCTACACCGCGATGAAGAACGCCAGCGGCAGCGTGGTCGAGCCGAAGGAAGAAACCTTCAAGGCGGCGGCGGCCGGCGCGGATTGGTCGAAATCGTTCTACCAGATCCTGACCGATGAGCCGGGCAAGAATGCCTGGCCGATCGTCGGCGCGACCTTCGTGCTGCTGCACACCAAGCAAGACAAGCCGGTTCAAGGTGCCGAAGTGTTGAAGTTCTTCGACTGGTCGTTCAAGAATGGTCTGAAGATGGCTTCTGACCTCGACTACATTCCGTTGCCGGAGAGCGTGATCAACCAGATCCGCCAGGCATGGAAAAAGTCGATCAAGGATGAGAGCGGCAAGGCTATCTATCAATAAGGTCTAAGTAGGCTGTAACGCTGCAAACGCCGCCCAACCCTGGGCGGCGTTGTGTTGGGAGAACTCGATTTATGGCTGATGACGCCACCTCCTCCAAGTCGTTCGCCGCGGGCATGGCACGGCCCCCCGGACATGCCGGAGATGTCGTGTTTGCGGTGGTAGTGCGCCTGGCGGCGCTGGTTGCGTTGATTCTGCTGGGCGGCATTATTATTTCGCTTTGCATACAGTCGCTGCCGACCATCCATAAATTCGGGTTCAGGTTTCTCTGGACCAGCGACTGGGACCCTGTCGCTAACCAGTACGGTGCGCTGGTGCCGATCTACGGTACCATCGTCACATCGATTATCGCGTTGATCATCGCGGTGCCGGTCAGCTTCGGCATCGCGCTGTTTCTCACAGAACTGTCCCCACTCTGGCTGCGGCGTCCGCTAGGCACGGCCATCGAGCTGCTGGCCGCCATCCCCAGCATTGTCTACGGCATGTGGGGATTACTGGTTTTTGCACCGATTTTCAGCGTCTACTTCCAGGCGCCGCTGGCGGACCTGCTGGGCAACGTTCCACTGATCGGGGCGCTGGTTCAAGGGCCGCCGCTGGGCATCGGTCTGCTACCCGCAGGCGTAATTCTGGCGATCATGATCATCCCCTACATCGCCTCTGTCATGCGTGACGTCTTCGAGGTCACGCCCGTTTTGCTCAAAGAGTCGGCATACGGCATCGGATGCACGACTTGGGAAGTGATGTGGAATGTGGTCCTGCCGTTCACCAAAAGCGGAGTCATCGGCGGCGTGATGCTCGGTTTGGGGCGCGCGCTGGGCGAGACAATGGCCGTCACGTTCATGATCGGCAACACCAATATCCTCGATAACGCGTCGCTGTATTCGCCGGGCAACAGCATCACGTCCGCACTGGCCAATGAATTTGCCGAAGCCGGTCCTGGCCTGCACACCTCGGCGCTGATGGAGTTGGGGTTGATTCTGTTTTTCATTACCTTCGTGGTGCTGTCGCTATCGAAATTGATGCTGCTGCGTCTCGAGCGAATCGAGGGCAAAAAATGAACGATCGCTCACTCGAAATCACGCCCGCCTTGAAGCAGATCAATGCCGGCACAAAACTCAGGCTGCAAGCTCGCCGTCGTCGCAAGAACGCGTTGGCGATCACCCTGTCCATGCTGGCGATGGCCTTCGGTCTGTGGTGGCTGCTCTGGATTCTTTACACCACCATCACGCTGGGTATCGGCGGCCTCTCGCTGAATCTGTTCGTCGCGGCAACGCCGCCACCCGGCTCGGCTGGCGGCGGTTTGGCCAATGCGATCGTCGGCAGCCTGATTCTCGTTTCACTGGCGACGTTGATCGGCACGCCGCTTGGCATTCTGGCTGGTGTGTATCTGGCCGAATATGGTCAGTCGTCGTGGGCGGCCAGCCTGATCCGCTTTATCAACGATATTCTGCTGTCTGCCCCCTCGATCGTGATCGGTCTGTTCGTTTATGCGGTAATGGTCGCGCACATGGACCGCTTCTCCGGTTGGGCCGGCGTCATGTCGCTGGCGTTGCTGGAGATTCCGATCATCATTCGCACTACGGAAAATATGCTCAAGCTGGTGCCTAATGCGCTGCGCGAGGCCGCTTTTGCGCTTGGCACGCCAAAATGGAAGATCATCTCCCTGATCACGCTCAAGGCTTCGGTCGCCGGCATCGTCACCGGTGTGCTGCTGGCCGTGGCCCGGATTGCCGGCGAAACGGCGCCGCTGTTGTTCACCGCGCTGTCCAGCCAGTTCTGGAGCGTTGACTTGAATCAACCGATGGCGAACCTGCCGGTCACCATCTACAAGTTTGCGATGAGCCCCTACGCGGGCTGGCAACAACTCGCCTGGGCGGGCGTTTTCATCATCACGCTTGGCGTGCTCGGATTGAACATTCTGGCGCGTGTGATATTCGCAAAAAAATAAACTGGCAAGGCGATCATGACTTCAATGTTGAGCGAAACTTCCTTCAAGCCGAAAATCGAGGTCAAAGACCTCAATTTTTACTATGACAAGTTCCATGCGCTGAAAAATGTCAATTTGCGCATCCCGGAACACAAGGTAACCGCGTTCATCGGACCTTCCGGCTGCGGCAAGTCGACGCTGCTGCGCACCTTCAACAAGATGTATGCGCTGTATCCGGAGCAGCGCGCCGAGGGCGAGATCCTGATGGACGGCGAGAATCTGCTGACGTCCAAGCAGGATATCGCGTTGCTGCGCGCCAAGGTCGGCATGGTGTTCCAGAAACCCACGCCGTTCCCGATGTCGATCTACGACAACATCGCATTCGGCGTGCGGTTGTTCGAAAAGCTCTCTCGCTCCGAAATGGACGACCGCATCGAATGGGCGCTGACCAAGGCGGCGTTGTGGAGCGAAGTCAAGGATAAGCTCAATCAGAGCGGCCACGGTCTGTCCGGCGGACAACAGCAGCGATTGTGTATTGCCCGCGGCATTGCGATTCGCCCCGAGGTGTTGCTGCTCGATGAGCCCTGTTCGGCGCTCGACCCGATTTCAACCGGCCGCATCGAAGAGCTGATCGCCGAGCTCAAGAGCGAATACACCGTGGTCATCGTGACGCACAACATGCAGCAAGCTGCACGCTGCTCCGATCACACCGCATACATGTACCTGGGCGAGCTCATCGAGTTTGGTGAAACGGAGAAGATCTTCATCAAACCGAGCCGCAAGGAAACCGAAGACTACATTACTGGCCGTTTTGGCTAACTCATGACACAGGAGAAGCCATGTCAGACAAACATCTGTCCAGCCAATTCGACTCAGACCTGAATCAGGTATGCTCGCGCGTCCTGGAAATGGGCGGGCTGGTCGAGTCTCAGATCGTCAATGCAATGCAGGCGCTGAACAATTTCGATCGTGGCCTGATCGAGACCGTGCGCGCGCAGGAGCACAAGCTCAATGCGATGGAAATCGAAATCGACGAGGAGTGCAGCAACATCATCGCGCGACGTCAGCCGGCCGCACGCGATCTGCGGTTGCTCATGGCGATTTCAAAAACCATCACCAACCTGGAGCGCGCGGGTGACGAGGCCGAAAAGATCGCCAAGCGCACCGGTCGGATCATGGACGATGCGGCTGGCCACTCATTGAATCATTCCGAGATCAAAATCGCCGGCGACATGGCGGTGGCGCTGTTGCGCCGTACGCTCGACGCTTTCGCCCGGCTCGACGTTGCCGAAGCTGCCGAGATCGTGCGTGACGACAAGGCTATCGATGATGAATTCCGCGCGTTCGTCAGAAAGCTCGTCACCTACATGATGGAAGATCCCCGCACCATTTCGGTCGGCCTCGACTTTTTGTTCATCGCCAAAGCGGTCGAGCGCATTGGCGACCACGCGAAGAATATCGCCGAATTCGTGATCTATATCGTGCGCGGCACCGACGTGCGCCATGTATCGCAGGAAGATCTGGAACGGGAAGCGTTAGGTAAATAACACCAGCGACAGTTTGAGAGGATGCAATGCCGAGCAGCATATTGATTGTCGAAGATGAGCCAGCGATTTCCGAGTTGATTTCGGTCAACCTGCAACATGCGGGTCATTATGCGATTCGAGCGTACAACGCCGAACAGGCGCAGACGCTGATCAGCGACGTATTGCCCGATCTGGTCTTGCTCGATTGGATGCTGCCTGGTCAATCAGGTGTGGCCTTCGCGCGCGAATTGCGCAATAACGAACGCACAAAGCACATTCCGATCATCATGTTGACCGCGCGCAGCGAGGAGCAGGACAAGATCATGGGGCTCGAGCTCGGCGCCGACGATTACGTCACCAAGCCGTTCTCACCCAAGGAGCTCATGGCGCGCATCAAGGCTGTGTTGCGCCGCCGGGCGCCGCAGTTGACCGAGGACGCGGTCAGCGTCAACGGCCTGCGTCTCGATCCGGCCACCCACCGCGTCACCAGCCAGCGAGAAGGCGAGGAAATCAAACTCGATCTGGGGCCGACGGAATTCCGCCTGTTGCATTTCTTTATGACGCACCCGGAGCGCGTGCACAGCCGCACTCAGTTGCTCGACCAGGTCTGGGGCGATCATGTGTTCGTCGAAGAACGCACGGTAGACGTGCATATCAAGCGATTGCGCTCAGCGCTCAAGCCGACTGGCTACGATTCCATGATTGAAACGGTGCGCGGCAGCGGCTATCGCCTGACGAAATCCGGCTGACATGCCGCGCGTGGCGGGCTGTGCCGCTGCCATACGTCATGGCAGTCACGGGGGACATGGTTCAATTGCTTAAGCTATGAATATCATCTGGGCGCGAACAGTCGCCTTGGCTTGCCTGCTCGGTGTGGTGGCGGCGGCGCTGGGCTGGCTTTTCGGATCGAAAATCGGGTTTGCCTTCGCGATCGCCGCCCTGTTGCTGCAGGTCCTGTTCAATACCTACCATGCGCAGCGCCTATGGCGGCTGCTCGACGCCCCGGTCTATGGCGAAGTGCCCAGCGCGATTGGCATGTGGGGGGAGATCTATTACCGCCTGTATCGGCTGGCCAAGCGCTGGCATAACCAGGTCAGGCAGGTCGAGCAGCAACACAATCGTTTTATCCAGGCGATTCAGGCGTCGCCCAATGGCGTCGTGATGCTCGACGAGCACAATCAAATCGAGTGGTGCAACGCCATTTCCGAGCGGCATTTCGGCCTGAATGCGCGGCGCGACGTCCGCCAGCAAATCACGCATCTGTTGCGTCAGCCGGAATTCGTTCACTACCTGGCGATGCACCGCTACGATGAGGCGCTCAGCATGCATCACATGGGTGAGCAGCACAACAACGTCCTGTCGGTGCAGGTATTCCCGTATGGCGATAATCGCAAGCTGATTCTGTCGCACGACATCACGCAACTGGAGCGCACCGAGACAATGCGACGCGATTTCGTCGCGAACGTGTCGCATGAACTGAAAACGCCGCTGACGGTGCTCTCGGGGTTTCTCGAAACGATGAAGGAACTCCCGCTCAACGAGGAAGAGAAGGCCCGTTACCTCGACATCATGCAGCGCCAGGCCGAGCGCATGAAGAACATCGTCGACGATCTTCTGACCTTGGCCAAGCTGGAGGGCAATACCTTGCCGCCGGTCGATCAGCGGCTCGACATGACTCGCATTCTGAAGCAATTGGGTATCGACGCGACGGGGCTATCCAACCAGACGCACGATATATCGGTCAATTGCGAGAGTGGATTGGCCGTGCTGGGCGCGGAAACCGAACTGCAAAGCGCTTTCAGCAACCTGGTGTCGAATGCGGTGCGATACACGCCGGCCAAAGGACGAATCAAAATCGATTGGCGCGGCACGGAAGACGGCGGCGCCATCTTCAGCGTGACCGATTCCGGATTGGGGATTCCGGCGCAACACATTCCGCGTCTGACGGAGCGCTTTTATCGCATCGACCGCAGCCGTTCGCGCGACACCGGCGGCACCGGCCTTGGACTGGCCATCGTCAAGCATGTACTGACACGCCATCAGGCCCATCTCGAAATCAAGAGTCAGGAAGGGCGGGGCAGCACCTTCTCCATCATTTTCCCGGCAAGCCGCATCGTGCGGGATCAGGTGCAGGCCGACGCGGATGCCGCCTCGTCGGTCTCGCGCGACTGAGCCGGGCTCGGCGCTTGGCACCTGTTGTGCCCGACCCGGCGGGCCCTGCGATGACGCTATTCTCCGCACAACTCCGTCAATAGCGCCTTTTGGCTGTTATAAATTCGCTTGCCGTGACGTCGCCGCTGATAGCGGCCGTCGCTTTGCATGACCCAGGCCGATTGATTGTCCCGCAGGTGGACCATCAAGCCTTCGCGAATCACACGGGCCTTGAGCTTTTTATCGAGCACCGGGAATGCGACTTCTATCCGGCGGAAGAAGTTGCGGTCCATCCAATCCGCGCTCGACAAATACACTTGCTCCGTACCGCCGGCGTGGAAGTAATAGATCCGGTGATGCTCGAGAAAGCGGCCGACTATCGAGCGCACGCTGATATTTTCCGAAAGACCCGGCACGCCGGGTTGCAGCGCGCACACGCCGCGCACGATCAGATCGATCTTGACGCCAGCCTTGGACGCCTTGTACAACTCGGCGATCACGCTTGGCTCGAGCAGCGCATTCATTTTGGCAATGATGCGAGCCTTTTTGCCGGCCTCGGCTGCGCGCGCCTCGAAGCGGATCGCCTCAAGCAATGCCGTGTGAAGCGTGAACGGCGACTGCCACAAATGACTCAGGGTAATTTGCCCGCCAATGCCCGTGAGTTGCTGGAACACCAGGTGAACGTCGCGGCACATCGCTTCATTGGCAGTCATCAGGCCGAAGTCGCTATAGAAACGGGCCGTGCGAGGATGGTAATTGCCGGTCCCCAGGTGGACATAGCGCTTGAGTCGCACTTGCTTGCCGGTTTGCGTGCGGCGCACGATCAGCAGCATCTTGGCATGGCATTTATGGCCCACGACACCGTACACCACATGCGCGCCGACCGCCTCCAGTTGTGCGGCCCAATTGATATTCGTCTCTTCGTCGAAGCGCGCCAGCAGTTCCACCACTACGGTCACTTCCTTGCCATTGCGTGCGGCTTCCATCAGTGCATCCATCAGCGCCGACTCGTTGCCAGTGCGATAGATGGTCTGCTTGATCGCCACCACGGCAGGATCCTTGGCCGCCTGAAGCAGAAGCTCCAGGACGGGCTGGAAGCTGTCGTAAGGGTGATGCAGCAGGATATCCCCCTGGTCGATCGCGTCGAAGATCACAGAGGTATTAGCGAGCCGCCTGGGCAGTGCCGGCACATGCGGCAGGAATTTCAAATCGGGCCGGTCAACCAGGTCGGGCAGTTGCATCAGCCGTACCAGGTTGACGGGGCCCTTGACCCGGTAGCAGTCCGCGTCGCTCAGGCCGCACTCGATCTGCAGTCGGCGTATCAGGCGCCCGGGGGTATTGGCGTCGACTTCGATCCGCACCGCGTCACCCAGGTGACGGGCGGGCAGTTCGCCTTGCAGTGCTGTGCGCAAATTGGTGATTTCGTCTTCGTCGACAAATAATTCGCTATTGCGCGTGACCCGAAACTGGTGGCAACCCTTGGTCGTCAGGTTCGGGAACAGCTCACCGACAAAGCATTGCATGAGAGACGACAACAGGACGTACCCGTAAGGATGCCCGGACAAGGCCGGCGGCATCGCCACTAGCCGGGGCAGCGAGCGCGGCGCTTGCACGATCGCCAATTCGGCGTCGCGGCCGAAGGCATCCTTGCCCTCGAGTTCGACGGCAAAGTTCAAGCTCTTGTTGAGCACGCGGGGAAACGGATGCGCCGGATCGAGGCCGATTGGCGTGAGCACGGGCATCAACTCCTGCTGGAAAACGTCCTTGGCCCACTGCCTTTGCGCGTCGTTCCACCCGTCCGCGCCATGAAAGAAAATTCCCTCTTTCTCCAACAGCGGCAAGAGAGTGTCCGACAGCATTGCGTATTGCCTGGAGACCAGCGACTGGGCCTGCTGGGACACTTGCGTGTAGACTTGCAGGTGCGTCATGCCGTCCTGCGTCAGTACGCCCGGATTGTCCCGCATCTGTTCCTTGAGACCGGCCACGCGGATCTCGAAAAACTCGTCGAGATTGCTGCTGACGATACAAATGAAGCGAAGTCGCTCCAGCAAGGGGGTTTCCGGATCGGCCGCCTGAGCGAGAACGCGTTCGTTGAAAGCCAAGATGCCAAGCTCGCGATTAAGCAGGGGGTAGCTCATTTTTTGCCGAGAATCGCCAGTAGTAGTATTGTGATTTTTCATACCGATTGTTACGGTTACATGACATTCATGATTTTCACGCCATTGTCATACCGCCTTCCTATTTTATCGTCGGCCTTTGCCGCTCGTCGCCTGAATCGCTCAGGTCGCCGATGACACCATGCTAGCGCTTATGACAGCACAACCTCACTTGTTGGCCGCGGTAGACCTGGGCTCAAACAGTTTCCGCCTGATTATTGGCCGGGTGGAAGAAATCGCCGCCGGCAGTCAGATTTATCAGGTTGATGCGCTGCGCGAGCCGGTACGACTCGCCGCTGGGCTCAATGCCGACAAGTATCTCGATAATGCATCACAGAAACGTGGACTCGAAGCGATCAAGCGATTCGGCGAGCGCTTGCGCGACTTTCATCCCGATCATGTGCGGGCGGTTGCCACCAACACCCTGCGGGTTGCCAAGAATGCCTCGGAGTTTCTCGCCAAGGCGGAAAAAGCGCTGGGCTTTCCCATTGAAGTGATCGCCGGGCGCGAGGAGGCGCGGCTGATCTATGCCGGCGCCTCGCATTCGGTACCGACCTGCGCCGGGCAGCGCCTGGTTGTTGACATCGGCGGCGGATCGACCGAATTCATCATCGGCCAGGACTACCAGCCGCTGATCATGGAGAGTCTGTATATTGGCTGTGTCAGCCACAGTCGTCAGTTCTTCCCCAGCGGCAACGTGGACGAGTACGCGATGAAGCAAGCCGAGCTTGCGGCGCGGCGTGAAATTCAGATCATCGCTGCAACCTATCGAGAATCCGGCTGGGCCCAGGCCATTGGATCTTCCGGCACGGCCCGTGCGTTGGCCGAATTGATCGAAGACAACAATTTCAACGACGACGGCGTCACCGGTCTTTCGCGCGTTGGGCTCGAACGCCTGAAGCGGAGTTTGATCCGCGCGGAAAACGTCAACCGGGTCAAGCTCAGCGGGCTCAAGTCGGACCGTATTCCGGTATTGCCGGGCGGCCTGGCGATCATGCTGTCGGTGTTCAACGAGTTCGATATCGACGTGATGGAAACCACCGACGCCGCGTTGCGGCTCGGCGTGCTGTATGACCTGCTCGGTCGTTCGCATCGCGAAGATATGCGCGCTGTCACGGTCGCGCAGTTCATGCGACGCTATTCGGTCGATCGTGCCCAGGCCGAACGGGTCGGGCGGCTGGCAAACGCACTGTATTCGCAGTTTCCCGAGCCGGACGAGGAGTTTCGGGCGGCCCAGCAAGCGTTGCTGCAGTGGGCTGCGTCGTTGCACGAGATGGGGCTGTCGATTTCGCACAGCGCCTACCACAAGCACTCAGCCTACATCGGCAGCAACGCGGACATGCCCGGTTTTTCCCGTCAGGATCAGGCGCGTCTGGCGGCGTTGTTGCTCGGCCATGTCGGCAAGTTGGGAAAACTGACCTCGCAGTTCCATGCGCCGGAATGGCGTTTATTGTTTTGTCTGCGGCTGGCGGTGCTGTTTTGCCGGCGTCGCACCGATACGCTACCGCCGAGAATCGAGGTGGCCGAGCTGGTCGACGGGTTCGAGGTCAGCCTGTCCAAAGCCTGGATCGACGCCAACCCCCTGACCGATTACAGCCTGACCCGGGAAGCCGCCGAGTGGGAGAAAATCGGCCTGCGTTGTCGGGTCGTCTATAACTAGCGGGCGCCGGCCAGACCGGCGAGAGCGCGGCGGTGCCGCGTCGCCGTGTCTCGACCTCGGCGCGCTTTACAAGGCCAGGGCATCGAGGGCGGCCTGGCCGAGGAAATGGCGGGCATAACGAGGATTGATCTCCGACAGCCTGAACAGCGTCAGAAAATCCGCGGTATTGAAATCAGGGTCCCACGCCGGCGCGCCGCAAATGCGTGCGCCCAGACGTAGATAACCTTTCATCAGGGCGGGCGGCTCAACTTCCAGATTCGACTGCAGATCGGCAATCGGCAGTGGAATGTGGGGCGTGGCGCGATACTCGGGCGATGACATTGCGCGCTGCTGCAACCCGGTGTACAGGCTGGCGGCGTAGTGACCGCCGTCGGCCATCGGCACGCTGGCGCAGCCCAGCATCGTCTCATAGCCGTGCTTTTTCATATAGCCTGCGAGCCCGCTCCACAACGTCATGATCACTGAGCCGCTGCGGTAATCGGGGTGCACGCAGGAGCGACCCAATTCAAGCATTTTGGGGCGCAGATGGTTGAAGCGAGAGAGGTCGAATTCCCCTTCCGCATAGAGCTTGCCGAGCCGCGCAGCCTGATGAGGCGGCAACACCCGGTATGTGCCCACTACCTTGAGCGAGGCCTTGTCGCGCACCAGCAGGTGATCGCAGTACTCGTCGTATTCATCGATGTCCAGACCAGTGGCACCTTTGAGCGTTGCGCCCATTTCGTCGGCGAAAACGCGATATCTGAGATGCTGCGCTTCGCGGATCTCCTCGCTGTCGCGAGCCCAGGCGACAATCAGGTGAGGTTGCGTCGGGTCGTCGTGACGCGGCGATACCGGTTTTCTCAGTGTCGGCGCAGGTGCGGCAATGATCACGTTCTGGTGCGGCAAATCGTGCATACAATTTCCTGTATGGCAGCTGTATTACGCACAATGTAAAAAATCGCAATGTCTATTCCGTGACAAATCCGCGATAATTCAGTGACATGAAAAATCGTTCCAGCACATCAGGGAAAATTTTTCAATTATTGAGCATATCTAAATAGATTTTCTTTACGTGCCCGACATGAGCCCGGTTGCCGGCATCTAAAGCAAGTCGGGCGTAATGGCCGCGCGCAGCACGATTTGGCCGTCGTCCTCGCGCGGCCGCGAGGTCAGCCACCAGATGCCGCCTTTCTTGATGCTCCAGTCGCTTTCCTGGCCCGCCAGCAGCAGGCTTGCCAAGCGGCCAAGCGCCGGCTGGTGACCAACCACCAGCGCGCTGGCCGGGCCGTCGGGCCAGCCGGTGGCCGCCAGCACCTCCAGCGTGCTGGCGCCGGGAGCGATCGCCCGCACGACACGGTAATTATCGGTCAGCGCCTGTGCGGTCTGAATTGCGCGCTGGGCTGGACTGCAGAGCACCACGGTGCCCTCCGGCAAGCGTTGCCTCAGCCAGGCAGCCGCACGGGTGGCCTGCTTTTGGCCGCGCGGCGTCAGTTCGCGGGCCAGATCGGCGCTTGGCCGGCCGATCAGCGAGTCGGGCAGCGATTGCGCGTCGGCATGACGCCACAGAATCAAATTCATGAGTGATATAACTGCTGAAAATAGCGCTATCTTGACGCGGTTCCGTGGCGTTATGGTGAAACGGGCGCGGAACGTCCCGGCAACACAAACGTTTCATTGACGCTGCATGTGCTTGCTTATAGAATAGCCCCCTTCGTCGGAGCGTAGCGCAGCCTGGTAGCGCATCTGATTTGGGATCAGAGGGTCGTAGGTTCGAATCCTATCGCTCCGACCACGAAACCCCCAGGGCTCATCGGCTTCGTTTGCCGCGGCCCGAATTCCCGAACGGCGTCGACGGCGACTGGCCCGAGTCGCGGGCGCTTGCCTTCAGTGGCAGCGCAAGCGCGAGCGACCGACGCCTTGCCGCGAGTCTTCCATCGCAGGAAAACTTCCGTGAAAACACTCCCTCTCGACCAACTCGACGTGCTGACCGATGCAGCCCGGCGATCGTCGCGCCTGCGCATGAACCACAACCTGCATGCGGAGTTGAGCGATCCGATCCAGCGTTTGGCCATCGCAATGGAGCCGGGTACATACATCCGGCCGCACCGCCACAGGCATACCTGGGAACTGCTCTTGCCGCTGCGTGGCCGCTTTGCGGTACTTGAGTTCGACGAGCAGGGCGCGGTGACCGGCCGCACCACGCTCGGCGCCGGCGCGGCCGTCGTCGAGACACCGCCCGACACGTTGCACACGGTCGTCTCGCTCGACGATGGCGGCGTGATTTTCGAGGTCAAGCACGGGCCGTATCGGCCGTTCGTTGACGCCGATTATGCACCCTGGTCGGCCGAGGCGAATACGCCGCAGGCAGAGGCGTTCATGACCTGGTGCAGAACGGCCGCCGTGGGCGATCGCTGGCCGGCTTGAGCCGATTACCGGACTGTGCATCGTTAGCGGGCGGCCGCAATGGCCACCCCGCCTGCGTTCACGATACGTTACCCGCTTCGGCGATCCGCTGCGCGATGTGCGTCAGCGCTTCTTCCACCTGATCCACCAGGATCAGGCACAGATCGCCTGGGGCCAGGCGTGCGAGCGCCCTGTCGATGGCAAGGAATTCGCCGTGCACTTCCTCCGTCACGGCGGTGCGCTTGGCATGTTTCAGGCCCTCGCGCAACAGCGCCAGCACCTCTCCGTCGGCACGACCGCGCTGGCACTGATCTTCATACAAAATCACTTCGTCGAAGGCATCGCCCAGAATCTCCGTCTGACGGCGGATATCGACGTCGCGCCGGTCACCGGCGCCGCTGATCACCGTCACGCGGCGCCTGGCCGGCAAGGCGTCGATGGCATCGACCAGCGCCAGAATCGCATCGGGGTTATGGCCGTAGTCAGCGATCAGGGTCGCGCCGCGGTAATCGAACATATTGAACCGACCCGGCGCGGTACCCGCGTCATTGACGAAAGTCGCCAGCCCGGCGCGGATGGTATCCCAGTCGAGTCCCAGCGCCCAGGCCGCGGCTGTGGCCGCCATGGCGTTTTCCACCTGGAAGGTGATCAGCCCGTTGGCGGTGAGCGGAATGGTGGCCAGCGCAACACGGTATTCGAGGTGCCCTTCGGCGGCGACGATATGACCATTTTCCGTGTACACCACGCGCTTGCCCTGAGCGCGGTGGGTGGCCATCACCGGATGATTGCGTTCGCGCGCGAAGTAAATCACCGACCCCGGGCATGAATCCGCCATATTGGCCACCATCGGATCAGCGGCATTCAGCACTGCGGTGCCGTGCGGGGCCACATTCTGCACGATGACGCGCTTGACCACGGCGAGATCTTCCACTGTGCTGATGAAGTTCAGGCCGAGGTGGTCGCCCATGCCGATATTGGTGACGATTGCAACGTCACAGCGGTCGAACCCGAGCCCCTCGCGCAAAATCCCGCCGCGCGCAGTCTCCAGCACCGCCGCGTCGACATCGGGGTGCATCAGCACATTGCGTGCGCTTTTCGGGCCGCTGCAGTCGCCGGTGTCGATGCGCTGCCGCTCGATATAGACACCGTCCGAATTGGTCATGCCCACGCGCCGCCCGCTGGCGGCCAGCAAATGCGCCGTGAGCCGCACCGTGGTGGTCTTGCCGTTGGTGCCGGCCACCGCGACCACCGGGATGCGCCCGTCGTCGCCACTCTCGAACATGGCCGAGATGATCGCCTCGCCCACCGCCCGGCTTTTGCCGAACGATGGACTCAGGTGCATGCGCAGACCCGGCGCGGCATTGACTTCGACGATACCGCCGCCTTGCTCCTCGAGCGGCTTGTGCACGGTCTCGCACACCATGTCCACGCCGCAGATGTCCAGGCCGACCATCTGCGCGGCGGCGATGGCGCGCTCGGCCACTTCCGGATGCACATCGTCGGTGACGTCGGTGGCGGTGCCGCCGGTGCTCAGATTGGCATTGTTGCGCAACACCACGCGCTTGCCCTTCGGGGGCACCGAGTCGGCCGTGTAGGCTTGCTTGGCGAGGGTCGCCAGGGCAATGTCGTCCAGCCGGATCTTGGTCAACGAGGTTGCGTGACCCTCGCCGCGCAGCGGATCGCAGTTGATTTGCTCGACCAGCTCACGAATTGTCTGGACGCCGTCGCCGATCACTTGCGGCGGATCGCGCCGCGCCGCGGCAACGAGTTTGTTGTCCACCACCAGCAGACGGAAATCGTGCCCCGCGATGTGCCGCTCGACGATCACTTCCGAGCTGATTTGCGCTGCGGCTTCATAGGCAGTCATGATCTGCTCGCGGGATTCGATGTTGACCGCGACACCTTTGCCCTGGTTGCCGTCGCGAGGCTTGACGACCACTTGCCCGCCGATCTCGCATGCCGCCGCCCAGGCGTCTTCGGCATCGGTTACGGTGCGCCCTTGTGGCACGGGCACGCCAGCCACCGCGAGCAGGTGTTTGGTCAGCTCCTTGTCCTGCGCGATCGACTCGGCGATCGCGCTGGTCGCGCTCGACTCGGCGGCTTGAATTCGCCGCGCCCGGCTGCCCCAGCCGAACTGCACCATGCTGCCTTCGGTCAGGCGATGATATGGAATGCCGCGCGCGACTGCCGCGCTCACGATTGCGCCGGTGCTCGGCCCCAGGCGCACGTCCTCATCGAGCTCACGCAGGCGCGCCAGCGCATCGGCCAGGTCGAACGAGGTATCTCGCTTGGCTGCGCGGCAGAGTACCTCGGCCAATTCAAAGGCGAAGCGGCCGACGGCTTCTTCGGTATATTCGACCACGACCTGGTAGACGTGCGGCTCGACCGTGGTGGCTGTGCGGCTGAAGGTCACAGGGCACCCGGCCTGTGCCTGCAGCCCGAGCGCAGCGGCTTCGAGCGCATGAGCCAACGAGAGAGGCTGCTGAATGCCTTCCGGTTGCAGCATGCCGATCTCCGGAAAGCGGGAACGCAGCCGGGCTTCGAACCCGGGCAGATTGTCGATCGAACATTCGGCCTCGGTGCACTTGACGATGGCCTCGATGGCGGTGCGCCGGCTCCATAGGTTGGGACCTCGCAACGCCCTGATTCGCGATACTTCCATGATGGCTGTGCTTTCCTGTCTTATGCGGCAGTGGCGGCGCTGCGCGCGCCCGTACTGTGATTGTTGAGGCCGCTGGCCGGCGCGGCATGATTCAGCGCGAACGTTTCGATGCCGGTGCGCAGCAGTCCCGCCGGGACGTCCAGCGCCCAGGCCGCGCCGACCGCAGCCAGCACATTCTCGACCTGCAGGCGAGGCTGGCCCGGCCGCGCGACCGGCACGGATGCCAGTTCGACCAACGGCATTTCGTCCTGGCCGCGCGCCATGATCAGATAGCCGTCGCGGGCAAACACGCATCTCCCGCCGATTGCGCGATGCGCCGCCAGCGTCGGCGAGGCGGGTACGAGGCTGAAGAAAATGACCTCGCCGTCGCACAACGATGCCATCTCGGCAACGCGCGCGTCATCAGCGTTGAGCACTGCCACGCCGTCGGGCAACACCACGTCGACCTGTGTGCGCAGGACGTTGGCCATCTGCTCGGGTTCGTGAATCGAGTATTCCGGCAATGGCGCATCGGGGTCGAGATTGGTGATTACGCCGACCTGGCAGCGGTCGTAGGCCAGACCCTCGCCCAGAATCGAGCGGCTGCCGTTCTCGCAAACCGCCGCTTCGACGGCGCGATTGAGCAGCACTTTGCGCGCGCCTTGCCAATGGGCGGCGTTACCCTGCTGGATTTGCCGGCGTCCCAGAAAGAGTCCGTCGCTGCAGGCCAGGCCGACGCGCTGGCCGTTGAGTTGCAGCAGCCGTGCCACCAGGCGCGCTACCAGGGTCTTGCCGCGCGTGCCGGTGATGCCGACCACTGGAATGCGGCCGCTGTCACCGGGCGGGAACAGGTGCTGAATAATGGCTTGCCCCACCGGACGGGGCTTGCCCTCGGCGGGCTTCAAGTGCATCAGGAGGCCCGGACCGGCGTTGACTTCGACGATCGCGCCGCGCTGGCCTTCGAGCGGCTGCGAAATATCTTCGGCTACCAGGTCGACCCCGGCAATGTCCAGGCCAACCACGCGCGCGGCCAGCGCCACGTGCGCGGCGACGCTCGGGTGCACTTGTTCGGTCACATCGATCGCGACGTTACCGTTGCGCTGGATCAGCACTGACTGGCCGGCCGGCGGGACCGAGTCTCCCTCGAACCCCTGCCGTGCAATCTCCAGCCGTGCCGCGGAGTCGAGCCGCACCGGATTGAGCGGCGAATCTTCCAGGCTGCCGCGGCGCGGGTCGGTGTTGATTTGCTGCTCGATCAATTCGCGGATGGTCGAGCGTCCGTCGCCAATGACCGATACCGGCTCGCCGCGCGCGGCGGCCACGACCCGCCGGCCGACCACCAGCAAGCGATGCTCATTGCCCGGCACGAAGCGCTCGACCAGTACGCCGCTGCCTTCCTCTTCGGCCACCGCGAAAGCCGCCTCGATCTCGGCACGCGTGCGCAGGTTGGTAAATACTCCGCGTCCGTGATTCGCATCGCACGGCTTGACCACCACCGGCACGCCGATATCCTCGGCCGCGTCCCAGGCGTCTTCGGCGCTTTCCACCAAGCGGCCCTCGGGCACCGGCACGCCGCATGCGCTGAGCAGGCGCTTGGTCAAATCCTTGTCGCGCGAGATGCTCTCGGCAATTGCGCTGGTCCGATCGGTTTCGGCAGTCCAGATGCGGCGCTGGCGGGCGCCATAGCCCAATTGAACCAGGTTGCCCTCGTTCAGGCGAATCGCGGGAATGTCGCGGTCGTCCGCGGCGTCGACGATGCAGGCGGTGCTCGGGCCCAGACACAGCGAGTCGGTCATGTCGCGCAGGCGCGTCACGGCGGCGTCGACATCGTAGCTGCGGTCCTCGATGGCGGCCATCACCAGATCGCGCGCCGCGTATAGCGCGGCACGCGTGACCTCCTCGTGCCAGGCGCGCACGATCACTTTGTAGACGCCGCGCGTCGAGGTTTCCCGCGCCTTGCCGAATCCGCCGGGCATGCCGGCCAGGTTTTGCAGCTCGAGCGTGACGTGCTCCAGAATATGACCTGGCCAGGTGCCTTCGCGCAGCCGTTGCAGAAATCCGCCACGTTCGCCGATGCTGCAGCGATGCTCGATCAGGGTCGGAAGCCACGTCGACAGGCGTTCATAGAAGCCCGGAATGGTATTGGACGGAAAATCCTCCAATTCGCCAATATCCACCCAAGCCTCGAGGACGGGGCGGTAGGTCCAGATGTTCGGTCCGCGCAGCGATTTGACATCCAGAATATCAATGTCTTTTTTGGGCATGTGGGGCGTAGTGAGCTCGTTAAGCCTGGGGGTGACCGGGAATCGGTCGAAAATTGGCGTAATGCTGGGTTAACGTCCTCGTCGGGGAATGGTTTACACAAAAATGTAAAAAATATCTGTCCTCGACCGGGCAGCCGCGGGGGTCCGCTTCGTTATACTATTGGGCGCCGATGGTGGTGGGGGTAGCCCTGCGGCACGGCGTTGTTTTGCAAAGAAAATTCATGAGATGTCCATTTTCAGGGACACTGTGTCGTACCGATGAAGACCGAATCCCCCAATCCCCGCGTTTTGGCTGTTGACGCCGGCGGCATCCCCGAGGCCTGGCGCCACGAGGTCGCCGCGCAATTGGCCGATGGCGAAAAAATCCTTGCCTGGCTTGAACTGGACGTCGATCGGCGCCTGCACTTCACGCGCGGCCTGCTGATCGTCACCGAGGTGCGGCTGTTGGCCAAAGGGCAGGAGGAGCCGCAATGGCAGGCGTGGCGCTATCGCGAGGATCTGATCCTGCGACACCGCGATCACGCAGGGGTCGGCAGCCTGGAGCTGTGCGACGCCGAGGCGCGCCTGGGTTGCTGGCATTACACGCTCGGGCGCAATAACGCGGCGCTCCGCCTGATCGATCATTTCGAACGACAGCGCGACAGTGCGGTGGCCGGGCGTCCTGCGCCGGCGCCGGCGCCCGCGACCTGCCCCAAGTGCCAGATGGAGCTCGACGCGAAGCAGGAAATTTGCCCGACATGCGACGCCGAAGCGCTGTCGCCGCCTTCGACATGGGCGTTGTTGCGGCTGTGGCGCTTTGCCAAGCCCTATAACCTGCCGTTGCTGGCCGGCTTTTTGCTGACGCTGGCGGCGACCGCCGCAACGCTCGTGCCGCCGTACCTGACGATGCCGCTGATGGATGAGGTCCTGATACCGTTCCAGGATGGCAAGGCAATCGACTACGGACTGGTGCGGATGTACCTCGGCGGCTTGCTGCTCTCCGCGTTGGCGGCCTGGGTATTGGGTTGGGGGCGCACTTATATCCTGGCGTGGGTCAGCGAGCGCATCGGCGCCGATTTGCGCACTTCCACCTATGAGCACCTGCAGCATTTGTCGCTCGAATATTTCGGTGGCAAGCGTACCGGCGACCTGATTGCCCGGATCGGCAGTGAAAGCGACCGGATTTGCGTGTTTTTGTCGCTGCACCTGCTGGATTTCGCCACCGATGTCCTGATGATCGTCATGACCGCGTTCATCCTTTGCTCGATCAATCCCTGGCTGGCGCTGGTCACGCTGGTGCCGTTGCCCTTCATCGCCTGGATGATCCACATCGTGCGCGACCGGCTTCGCCATGGCTTCGAGAAGGTCGACCGGGTCTGGTCGGAAATCACCAACGTGCTGACCGACACGATTCCAGGCATTCGGGTTGTCAAGGCATTTGCGCAGGAAAAGCGCGAAGTCACGCGATTTCGCGAAGCCAATAATCGCAATCTGGCGATCAACGACCGCGTCAACACGGTTTGGTCGCTGTTCTCGCCCACTGTCACGCTGCTGACGGAAATAGGCTTGTTGATCGTGTGGGTATTCGGGATCTGGCAGGTATCGAAGCATCAGATCACGGTCGGCGTGCTGGTTGCATTCCTTGCCTACATCACGCGTTTCTACACGCGACTCGACTCGATGAGCCGCATTGTCTCGTTCACGCAGAAGGCGGCCGCCGGCGCCAAGCGCATCTTCGACATTCTCGACCATGTCTCTAGCGTGCCCGAACCGGCCAATCCGGTGCACTTGCCGCACGTCAAGGGGCAAATCGACATTCGCAACGTCGGCTTTCGCTATGGCAACCGGGCAGTGCTGCGCGGGGTCAATCTGAGCATCTCTCCTGGCGAGATGATCGGTCTGGTCGGCCACAGCGGCTCGGGCAAAAGCACGCTGGTGAATTTGATTTGCCGCTTCTATGACGTCTCGGAGGGTTCGATCCGGATCGACGGCGCCGACATCCGGGCCTTGCCGGTGAGCGAATACCGACGCAACATCGGTCTGGTGCTTCAGGAGCCATTCCTGTTTTTCGGCACGATTGCCGAAAACATCGCCTATGGCAAGCCGGACGCGAGCCGAGACGAGATCATCGCCGCCGCTCGCGCGGCACACGCGCACGAATTCATTTTGCGTCTGCCGCACGGTTACGATTCGCTGGTCGGCGAGCGCGGCCAGGCGCTCTCGGGCGGGGAGCGCCAGCGCATCTCGATTGCGCGGGCATTGCTGATCAATCCGCGCATCCTGATTCTGGACGAGGCGACCTCATCGGTAGACACCGCCACGGAGAAAGAGATTCAGAAGGCGCTCGATAACCTCGTGCGGGGCCGTACCACTATCGCGATCGCGCACCGCCTGAGCACCTTGCGGCGGGCTGACCGGCTGGTCGTGCTCGATCGCGGCGAAGTCGTTGAAGTGGGGCAGCACGAAGAACTGATCGATCGCAATGGCGCTTACTACCGCCTGTATCAGGCTCAGGCCCGGCAGGTCGATACCGAGGACTCCGAGACGTCGGCCGACGAGGCCGCCTGGACAGAGGAAGAGGTTGTGCAGAGCGCGGCCTGAAAGAAGAGAGCACACCCGATGTCGATACATGGTTTCACATTGACGCGCAACGCGTTCGGCCGACTGGTGCTGCACGCGCAGGACGGCACCACGCACGAGGGCGTCGTGCCGGTGCGTGCTTTCCCGATTTCCTCTCCAGAGCAGGGTATCGCGCTGGTCGATGCCGATGGTCATGAGCTGGCGTGGATCGCGCAGTTAGCGGACGTGTCGCCGCAAATCCGGGCCATGATCGAGGAAGAATTGGCTAATCGCGATTTCATGCCGGAGATCCGGCGTATCCGGCAAGTCTCCAGCTTCTACACGCCGAGCACCTGGAGCGTGGAGACCGATCGCGGGCCCACCACCTTTGTGCTCAAGGGCGAGGACGACATCCGTCGGCTGGCCTCGCCGATGCTGTTGATTACCGACAGCCACGGCATCCATTTCCTGATTCGCGACCAGCATGCGCTGGACGGCGCCAGCCGCAAGATTCTCGATCGCTTCCTGTAATGCGCGAGCGCGCCGGGTCGCCTGCGCGGCCCGGTGCTGCAGGCGGCGTTCAAGCTGCCGACGATACTGTGACGAAATTGGGCGCGACCGGCGCCATCCGTGGCGCCTGAGGCGCCGATTTCTGTTTGTCGGCAACGCTTTCCACGCCGACCGTCGAGACTTCTTCAAGGAACCCGATGAGATTCCGGTAGTAATCGACTTGCAGTTGCGCCTCCAGCAGGCGCCGCTCGGCCTGGAATAACGTCAGCCGCATTTCCTGCAGTTCTTTTTCCGCCAGTTTTTCTGGCGCAGGCGAGTTGAATACGCTAAAAAATGAACGCATGTCGAGACCTCCTGACGGTCGATCGGTTGATTTGACGCCCCCCGCAGGCGTTTTCAATATAGATCAGAAGCGCGTCGTCTGCACTTGCCGAGCGTCGGGGCGTGGCGCCAAGTCGACAGCACAGGCGTCTGCGAGGATGATTTTGTAAAAAAATGTTAAAGGCCGCCGCTCGCGTCATCGATTTTGGGATGGCCGCGTTAACGAAAGACGCACGTACTTCCGTGCGCCTCTTGGGGAATGTCATGAAGAAACTGCTTTTGACGATGGCTGCAGGTACCGTTTTGGTGATGTCGAGCGCTTTCGCGAAAACGGAAGCCACGCCAGCGGCCGCGTCGGTCAGCGCGGTTTGCAAGGACGGCACGTCCTACTCCGGCAAATCAATGAGAGGCGCATGCCGTGGCCATGGCGGCGTCGATAAGGCGGCCACGGCCAAGATGAAAGAGGAACCAAAGGCAGCCCCGAGCGCGGCCGCTGGTGTAGCTCCGGGCACTGCGGCGCCTGCCGCAGCGAAAGCGCCGGCGATGGGCGGCGGTGCCGGTCAGGTGTGGGTGAACAACACGTCGAAGGTCTATCATTGCCAGGGCGATCGCTTCTACGGCAAGACCAAAAACGGCGCTTATATGAGCGAAGCCGAGGCCAAGGCCAAGGGTTTCCGTCCCGATCACGGCAAGGCCTGCAAGTAACCGGCAAGCCGCTCAAATCAAAACGCCACCGCATGTCGCGCGGTGGCGTTTTTTTTCGGCGCTCGGCTGCCGCGCTCTGGCGTCCGTCCGGCATCCGGGCCGGCGGTTCAGTGACGCAGTCGGCCGGCCAAATCATCCAGCAGAGGGACCGCGGCCAGCGCCAGCAGAATCGTCGCCAACGGTACCGTCACCACGAACCCCAAGTGCTTGAAGCCAAGCGCGCCGGACAGGCCGCCGATCATGAACATGCCGAGCAAGCCGGCCAGTAGCGCGAGCTTGGACCGGTTGGCCCAGACCTTGGGGGTGCCTGCATCGCGGTCGTGGATGTTCCAATACAGCAGCTTACCCAATTCGATACCGATATCAGTGACGATTCCCGTGACATGCGTGGTGCGGATCTCGGCTTTCGAGATCTTGGTGATGATGGCATTTTGCAGGCCCATCACGTAGCACAGCAGGAGCACCGTTATCGGCATGAACAGCAGGTGATGTCTCGCCAGATTGGCCCCAAGCAGGCCGAAGCACAACAGCAGCGCCGCCTCGAGCGTCAGCGGCAGCGCATATTCGCTATGGGTGCGGCGCCGTCTTCCCCAATTGATCAGGATCGCCGAAGTTGCCGCACCGATGATGAAGGCAAGCAGCGAGCCCAGTCCTGTGAACACCAAGCCGATCTCGCCCAGCGTCAGATTGTCGGCCAGCGACGAAACGATGCCCGACATATGCGAAGTGTATTGACCGACGGCCAGAAAGCCGCCGGCATTGGCTGCGCCGGCGACGAATGCGAGTGAATAGCCCAGGCGGCGGTTGGCCTGGTCGGTGCGGGCTGGATGGGTGAAACCGCGAAAATAGTCGATCGGCATAGTGAAAAATGATCAGGGGGCTTGGCAGGCGACGTGCCAAGTTTGCACCAAAAAACCTCGCTTCGCGTGGCTTGGATCAAGAAAACGGCAGGCATGCGCCGCGCCCATGGTGGTGGCCCGGAGCACGGGGTATGGCGCATCGCGCAGCGGTGATGCCTTGCGCGTTTTATCTGGCCCTATTTTATTTATGCGGCGCTGCTTCCCCCGAAGGCTTGCTGGTAATACCACTGTACGGTTAACGGCAAACTCGTGGCATTCTTTAGCGGTGTATCAAAAAAATACACATGACGCATTTCAGTCGTCTACCACACCCTATGGAGCCATACCATGCGCGATCAAATCATTTCCCATGCCAACAACATCAACAATACTAACCATCACCTCGCCGCCATGCTGGCACCGGCTAGCCAGACCAAGGTTGAGCGGTTGCCGTTTACGGTGCGGATTGCCCGCAGCGAGCAGGATATCGACAAGGCCGTGGCGATCCGCCATGCGGCCTACGCCCGGCATGTGCCGGATCTCGCCGCTGGTCTGAAAGAGCCCGAAGCCTATGATTTTGAAGACGGCGCAATGATTCTGCTCGCGGAATCCAGGCTCGACGGGGCTCCGCTGGGGAGCATGCGGATCCAGACCAATCGCTTCCGCCCACTGGGTCTGGAGCAGTCAGTGCAGTTGCCGGAGCGCTTCAAGGGCTGCGTGCTGGCCGAGGCGACCCGCCTTGGCGTCTCGCCCGATCGCGTCGGCCGGCTGGTGAAAACCCTGCTGTTCAAGGCCTTCTATATGCATTGCCTGGATACCGGCATCGACTGGATGGTGATCACGGCCCGCTCGCCGCTCGACCGCCAATACGAGGCGCTGCTGTTCCAGGACGTGTTTCCGCAGCAGGGCTTCATTCCCATGAAGCACGTTGGTAATATTCCACATCGCGTCTTTTGCCATGAGATCGACACGGCAAAAGAACGCTGGGCGGAAGTCGAGCACCCTTTGTATGATCTATACTTCCGGACGCACCATCCGGATATCGATGTCGGGCACCAAAATCATCTGCCCGAGTTTCTGCAGGATTTCGAGACACGCCATCGGGCCATGCCTCGTGTGGAGTTCTCGCTGGAGGCGTGATGGGTGATGCAGTACCGACAAGAATAGTCCGCGTTTGTTCGATGAAGGCCGCAGTGCCCCTCGCGGGGACTGTGGCCAACATTTTTGATTAGAGGATATGGATGTCCGCGGACACGGGGGCAACGGGTAAGCGAGCTTCGGATCGATTCATCGAATCGTTGCTTTACGCATTGTCGGTGTACCTTGCGCCGATCGGGATTGCTGCGATCACAGTTGTCGCGCTATTCCTTTGGCACTCGCAATATCCGCTGCTCGAGGGTACTCCCCTCGACGTTCATGCGCTCGTTGCTGATTCAAGCACATCGGAGCCGACGCCTGCGTTGTTGACGCAACTGGACGCCGCGCCGGCCAAACCCTTCCACCGTACTCATCTATCCACGGCGCCGGTCTGGTTCACCGTCGCGGTGCCCGTGCGCTTCGGCGCTCGCTCGGTGGTCGAATTTCCTTCCCGCCATGCCGTCGATATCGCCTGTTGGGACGCCAATACGATGCAGTTGCTTGGGCGTGCCGACAGAGGCGGGGCAAGTGGTGCGTTCATGCTTGCCAGAGCCGGTTTCGCACTGACCGGCGCTCATCTCGACGGCCAGCGCCTATTGTGCCGCGGGGACTTCGCCGGCCCGGCGCGCTTGACGGTGAGGTATTGGAATAGCGAGTCATTCGATTCGGCAACCCAGGCATTCGATCGCGATTCAGGTTTGCTCGACGGCGGGCTGGGCATCCTGGCGCTGTTCGTTCTGCTCACGGCGTTGATCAATCGCGAGTGGATTTACATCGTCTTCTCGGCCTGGCTGGTTGCCAACCTCCGGTTGGCGGCGCTTTCGACCGGATGGGACGCCCAATGGCTGGGTCAGGAAATCCCGGTGCACTGGTTGCTGTTCGCCAGAAAGCTCAATATCTCCGCCTACTACATGTTGACGGTGACTTTGTTCGGCTGGCTGTTCAGCGACGACCTCAAGCGGGTCGGCCATCGTTGGCTGCTGCGCTGGAACCAATGGACCTGCCTGCCGATGCTGGCGATGGTCGCATTGCCGTATGGCTGGTACCTGCCGGGCATGTGGGCGATGACCGGTATTGCCGGCAGCATTATTGTCTTCTACCTGTGCCGCATTTTGTTCGTGACACGCTCCAAGGTGGCGGTCTGGTTCAGCGTCTCGCTCATTATTGCGATGTTCTCCGGATTCAGCGAGGTCGTGGCGGCCTGGCTTGGATTCAAGGGCTTGCTGGTATACGTGAACAGCGTTACGGCAGCGCTTTTCTCGAGCCTGATGGCAGCCTTGGCGATTTCGCAGCAGATGCGCGACGAGCGGCTCGAGCGCCGGCGCGCGCAGGCCGAACTCAGCAAGACCTATAACGAGCTGCCGATCGGACTGTTCACGCTGGACGCCAACGGCGTGCTGCTGCGCGGCAACCCGACGCTCAAGGCCATGCTGGGGCGTGAAGTGTCATGGGCGCGGCATACCTGGGCCGACTATTTCGGGCCGGCCTCCTGGACTGCGCTGAGCCAGCGCGTTGCCGCCGGCGCGACCGCTGAAATGGAGATCGAAAGCGTCGACGCGCGGCATGCCGACATGTGGTTCATGGTGCGAGCCAAGCTGGCGGGCGCGCATATCGAGGGTTCGTTGCAGGACATTACCGAGCGCGTCCATGCCACTGAACGGTTGAGTTTTCTGGCCGACCACGATCCGCTCACCGGCGTGCTGAACCGGCGCGGCATCGAAAAGCGGCTCGATTTCGGGGTGGCCCAGGTCGCGAAAGGGCGCAGCCTGTCAGTTGGCTATCTCGACCTTGATCGCTTCAAGCTCATCAACGATCTTTATGGTCACGGCACCGGCGATGAGGTACTGCGCCAGATATGCCTCAGGGTTCAGCCCCATCTCGACGACAACGATGTGCTCGGTCGGATCGGCGGCGACGAATTCGTGCTGATTTTCATGGATAAGCCGGTCGACGCGGTGGCGGCATCGTGCCAGCAGATGATCGACGCGATCCAGACCATGCCGTTCATCATCGCGGACAAGGCGTTCCGGGTCGGCTGCTGTGTCGGGCTGGTCGAAGTCACCGATCGAATGGGGGTTGCCGAGACGATCTCCAGCGCGGACCGGGCTTGCCAGGAAGCGAAGCAGGGCAGCGCCGATCTGGCGATATGCGAGAAGGATTCGCCGGTCTTCCACCAGCTCGAGGAGGAAATGCGGATCCTCAAGAGCTTTGGCCTGGACTCGGCGCCCGACCGGCTGTTCCTGGTGATGCAGCCGTTGATGTCGCTGCGCGCGCCGTTCGCCTCCCTGAATTTCGAGGTGCTGCTCAGAATGCATGGCGAGAACAATACGGTCGAGCCGGCCTGGAAGGTGATTTCCACTGCCGAGAAAAATGGCCGTATCGCCATCATTGACCGGTGGGTCCTGGTGCATGTGCTCGAATGGATCGAAAAGCATGCCGACGCGCTTGACCGAACTCAGTTCGTTTCGGTGAATCTGAGCGGCGGCTCGCTAAACAACGAGCGCTTTATCGAGGACGCGTTCTCGATCATGGCGCAATATCCGCGTGCGGTGCACCGGCTTTGCCTGGAGATCACCGAAAGCGTGGCGGTGCGCGATATCAAGAACACCCTGCGCTTTATCGAGCGTGCCCGGGACCTCGGCGCGAAGATCGCACTGGACGATTTTGGCGTCGGCTATACGTCGTTTGCCTACCTGAGCAGTCTGTCGGCCGATTTGCTGAAAATCGATGGCTCGCTGGTCACGCAGGCGATCGCCCATCCGGCGAATCTGTCGATCATCGAAGCGATTGCCGGGCTATCGCACAACCTGGGCATGACCAGTGTCGCGGAATGGGTCGATAACCTCGATACTGTCAAGGCCATGGCCGAAGTCGGAATCGATTATATCCAGGGCTTCTGCATCGCCCGGCCGCAGTTACCCGGTGCGATCCTGGGCGCTCGCTCGGCGGCGGACTTCATTCAGGATCCGGCGATTGAAGCGTATGTAAAAACCGTCCTGGCCGGTACCGAAACCGGCGACCTCTGGGACAGCGCGGGGATATTAGCGCGGCGAGGGTTTCACTGAGACCGGGCGGCTCGCTTCAGACCGCACGGGCGCAATCGTGAATGAGCGCTCGCAGCATGTCTTCGACGGTCGCCCCGCGGATGTCCTCGTCGTCGTCACGCTCCTCGGCCAACGCGGCAAGCGCATCATTCAACGTCAACCGGCTGCGCTCCCGCCCGTGTTCCTTGAATATAACGATGCCGGTGCGCTCGAGCTGCGCTGAAAAATCGCGCGTGCCGACCGTTTCTGAGATTTCGATCATCGCTGGCCTCCAGCATCTCTGACTTATTCATTCAGTCTAGTACACCGGTGGCCGATGATCGTGCGTCACGGCCTCGCATGTTGCCGGACTGGAAGGCTCAGCGCCAGTCCGTCGAGTCGTCACCTGAGTCGATCGTCAGCCCCGACGACGGCAACGGCAGCGCAGTCTTGTAGCGCACCTGCTTGAGAGCGAAGCTGGAGCGGATATTCGAGACGCCCGGGATGGTCGTCAGACGCTCCAGGATGAAGCGCTCGAGCGCCTTGATATCGGGCATGACCACGCGCAGCAGATAGTCCGCATCGCCCGACATCAGGTAGCACTCCATCACCTCCGGCCTTTGTGCGATGGCCTGCTCGAAGCGTTGCAGCGCGTCTTCGACCTGCTTCTCGAGGCTCACCTGGATAAAAACGTTGATTCTCAAGCCCAGCGGCTCGGGATTGAGCAAGGTTACCTGTTGCTTGATCAGGCCGAGGTTCTCCAGCGCGCGTACGCGATTGAAGCATGGTGTCGGCGAGAGATTGACCGCGCGCGCCAGTTCGGCATTGGTGATGCGTGCGTTTTGCTGGAGTTCGCTGAGAATGCCGATATCGATTCGATCGAGCCGTTTGGGCGATGAAGTCATTGGATAAATATTCCATAGAATTTTATTTTGCAGTATAAATATACTGCCTAAGGCCCTGAAAATCAGTAAATGAGAGAAATATTTTTCCCTGGGATGATTAAAATATATCTCTTAACTTAGCTCTGACACTTCCTTCGGGGGAGTTCTGCCATGACGAATTTAGCCAGCGGTAGCGAGCAGATACGCGCGCTCGCCACCGAGAGGGAAGACAGCGATCCCGCAGAGACGGCCGAATGGCTCGAAGCGCTCGACGCGGTGGTCGCGCACGTGGGCAAAAGCCGCGCGCAGTACCTGTTCGATCGGCTGGCGGAGCATGCGTTGTCGCTCGGTGTCGAATCGGCGCGCGCGCGCATCACGCCCTATGTCAACACGATCGGACTCGATGAGCAGCCGCCTTATCCGGGCAATCTCGAGCTCGAGGAGCGGCTGGGGGCGGCGCTGCGCTGGAATGCGCTGGCCATGGTGGTGCGCGCCAATCAGGCCTATGGCGAGCTCGGCGGCCATATCGCGAGCTATGCGTCGGCCGCCGATCTGTTCGAGGTGGGGTTCAATCATTTTTTTCGGGCCGCTGCAGCGGGCGTCGCCGAGAGCGCAGGCGGCGATCTCGTCTATTTTCAGCCGCATTCGTCGCCGGGCGTCTACGCCCGGGCCTACCTCGAGGGGTTTCTGAGCGAGGAGCATTTGCAGCACTACCGGCGCGAAATTTCCGGACCCGGGCTGTGCTCCTATCCGCATCCGTGGCTGATGCCCGACTTTTGGCAATTTCCGACCGGCTCCATGGGCATCGGTCCGATCAACTCGATCTATCAGGCGCGCTTCATGCGGTACTTGCAGAACCGTGGCCTGGCGCACACCGAAGGTCGCAAGGTCTGGGGATTTTTCGGCGACGGCGAGATGGACGAGCCAGAGTCGATTGGCGCGTTGTCGCTGGCCGCGCGTGAAGGGCTCGACAATCTGGTGTTCGTGATCAACTGCAATCTGCAGCGACTCGATGGTCCGGTGCGCAGCAACGGGCGCATTATCGACGAGCTCGAAGCGCAATTTACCGGCGCCGGCTGGCATGTGATCAAGGTAGTGTGGGGCTCGGACTGGGACGCGCTGTTCGCGCGCGATCGCACCGGCGCGCTGGCGCGCGCCTTCGCGCAGACCGTCGACGGCCAGTTCCAGACCTTTTCGGCTAACGACGGCGCTTATAACCGCGAGCGCTTTTTCGGGCAAAATCCCGAGCTTGCGGCGCTTGCCGCCCAATTGAGCGACGAGGAGATCAACCGCTTGCGGCGCGGCGGTCACGATACGCGCAAGCTGTATGCCGCGTATGCGAAGGCGCTGTCGTGCCGCGGCCAGCCGACGGTGATTCTTGCCAAGACCATGAAAGGTTTTGGCATGGGCGTGACGGGCCAGGGCCGCATGACGACGCACCAGCAGAAGAAGCTGGGCTTTGACGATCTGAAGGCGTTTCGCGATCGTTTCCGTCTGCCGCTGTCCGACGAGGATGTCGAACAAGTGAAGTTTTACAGGCCAGCGGACGATAGCCCGGAGATGCAATACCTGCATGCCCGGCGGGAGGCCCTCGGCGGGTATCTGCCCAGACGACGCACAACGGCCTCGCAGGGCCTGTCCGTGCCTCCGATGCAGGCCTGGGGGCAATTCGCGCTACACGCCGGCGGCAAGGCGATGTCGACTACGATGGCGCTGGTGCGCATGCTCGGCGCGCTGCTCAAGGACCACGCGCTGGGCCCGCGGGTGGTGCCTATCGTCGCGGACGAGGCGCGCACGTTCGGCATGGCCAGCCTGTTCCGGCAGGTCGGGATCTATTCGCCGCTCGGCCAACTGTACGAGCCGGAGGATCTCGGCTCGATTCTCTATTACCGGGAGGACACGAGCGGCCAGATTCTTGAGGAAGGCATTTCGGAGGCGGGCGCCGTGTCCTCGTGGATCGCTGCGGCCACCTCATACAGCGTGCACGATCTGCCGATGCTCCCGTTCTACATTTATTACTCGATGTTCGGGTTTCAGCGCATCGGCGACATCATTTGGGCCGCGGCCGATCAGCGTGCGCGCGGCTTTCTGATCGGCGCGACGGCCGGCAAAACGACGCTCGGCGGCGAGGGCTTGCAGCATCAGGACGGCAGCAGCCATCTGGTCGCCTCGACGATCCCGAATTGCCGCGCGTATGACCCCGCCTTTGCTTACGATGTCGCGGCGATCGTCGACGAAGGGATGCGCGAGATGGTGGAGCGCCAGCACGACGTGTTCTATTACGTCACGGTGATGAACGAGAACACTGTCCAGCCGTCAGCCCCGGAAGGGGATTTCCAGGCAATCCGCGAGGGCATTCTCAAGGGCATTTACCGGCTGCCGTCGGCGTCGAGCGAAGCGGCGCGCGTGCAATTGCTCGGCGCCGGGGCAATTCTTGGCGAAGTGCTCATCGCACGACAGATGCTGATGGACGACTGGGGCATCGAAGCCGCCGTCTGGAGCGTGACCAGCTTCACCGAGTTGCAGCGCGACGGCATGGCCGCCGAGCGCCTGGCGCGTCTGGGCGAGCCGGCGCCAGCGCCGTATGCGAGCCAGGTGCTGGTCGCTTCGGCCGGCCCGGTGATCGCCGCCACGGATTATGTGCGGGCCGTGCCCGAGCTGATTCGCGCGTATGTGCCACGCCGCTACGTGACGCTGGGCACCGATGGCTTCGGTCGCAGCGATACGCGCGAGGCGTTGCGCCGGTTCTTCGAGGTCGACCGCGCATCGATCGTGATTGCCGCGCTAAAGGCGCTCGCCGACGACGGCGAAATCGACGCCGATGTCGTCGTCAGCGCGCGTGAGCGTTACGGCAAAAACAAACCGGTGCAAGCCGGCTCATGGCAACGGTAGATCATCTTTCGCCGGCGCGTGCATCGGCGATGCCGCGTCGGCGGGGCGGTCTGCCAGAATCTCGCCGGCGCTGGGCAGAAGCGCCGGCCGGCTGCGCGCGGCGGCCTCCTCGAGGAAGTTCTTCATTGCCCTGACCAGCGCGGGCGCACGCACTTCGGCGTGCGTGACCCACCAATACGAGCGGGTCAGGCAAACGGCCTGTGGCAGAACCCGCGCCAACTCCGGGTGCGTATCGGCCATGAAGCAGGGCAGCACGCAGAGCCCATAACCGTCGAGCGTGGCGCTGAGCTGGGTCAGGATATTCGAGATCTGCAGATCGGCCTGGCGATTGCCAAAAATCTCCTTCAGATAGTCGTGCGCGGGCGTTGGCAGGAGATCCGGGATGTAACCGATCAGCCGATGCGCGGCCGCATCTTCGAGAATGCTGAGCTGCGGCCGTGTGCGCAGATAAGCTTGGGACCCGTAAAGCCCGTATTCGTAGTCCGCCAGTTTCCTCGCCCGCAGCGGCCCGCTCTCGGGGCGGAACATCGTGACGGCGATATCGGCCTGTCGCTTGGTCAGGCTGACCGCGCCGGGATTCGCAATCAGCTCGACTTTGACTTCGGGATATCGCTTGGCGAACAGGTGCAGTTGCCGCGCCAGGAAATAGGTGCCAAAGCCTTCCGGTGTCGCAAGCCGGATCGATCCCGTCATTCGGCGGCCGGCCTCCGATAGATCCGAACAGATACGAATCGCGACGCTTTCCATCGCCTGCGCTTCGGTGGCCAGACGCTCGCCGGCCGCCGTCAGTAAATAGCCGGTCGGCAGCCGGTCGAAAAGCCTTACCTGAAGGGCGGCCTCCAGCGCCGCGATGCGCCGGCTCAAGGTCGAGTGATCGATCTGCAGCTGCAGGGCGGCGGCGGTGAGGCGGCCGGCGCGCACCACGGCCAGGAAGGAACGCAGATCGTCCCAGTCAAAGGTCGGGGTATGGGGTTTTGCGCACACCGGCTTTGCTCCTTTGCGAATTTACACAAAGGCATCGTATTGAATAATCTCTAGCGAAACAAGCATCCGTGCCCGGCCAGACGACCAACCGGCCGGGCGTTGAAATTGCCCGATCCAGGAGGAGCGCATGTCGATGTTCGCAAAATTGCAGCGCCGCGCAGCCGAAGGCAAGCCGGTTCGCGTCGGCCTCATTGGCGCCGGAAAATTCGGTTCGATGTATTTGTCCCAGGCGTGGCGAACCGTCGGCATTCACCTGACCGGCGTCGCTGACCTGTCGCCCGCGCGCGCGCAGGACGCCATGCGGCGCGTCGGATGGGCGCCGGAGCGGTTTGCCGCCAGATCGTTCGAGGAGGCGGCCCGCAGCGCGGGCACGTTCGTGACCGACGACGCGCAGGCGCTGATTGCCAGTCCCTTCGTCGATATCGTGATCGATGCGACCGGCAGCCCGGCCGCAGGCATTCGCCACGTGCTCATGGCCTGCGAGCATCGCAAGCATGTGGTGATGGTCAACGTTGAGGCCGACGCATTGGCAGGCCCGCTGCTGGCGCGACGTGCCGCGCAGGCCGGCATTATCTACTCGATGGCCTCCGGCGATCAGCCGGCGTTGATTGCCGAGTTGGTCGACTGGGTCCGCACGGCCGGTTTCGAGGTGGTGTGCGCCGGCAAGGGCACCAAATACCTGCCGGTGTATCACCAGTCCACGCCCGATACGGTCTGGGGACACTATGGTTTTACGCCGGAGCAGGTCGCCGGCGGCGATTTCAATCCGCAGATGTTCAATTCCTTCCTCGACGGCACGAAGTCTGCCCTGGAGATGGCGGCCGTTGCCAATGCCTGCGATTTGAGCCCACCCGACAATGGCCTGTCGTTTCCCCCTTGCGGCGTGGATGACCTGCCGAGCGTGCTGCGTCCGATGGAACATGGCGGCATCCTTGCCAGGCGCGGCACGGTGGAGGTCGTGTCTTCGCTCGAGCGTGATGGGCGCCCGGTGTTTCGGGATCTTCGGTGGGGCGTCTATGCCGTGTTCGACGCGCCGACCTTGTACGTGCGCGACTGCTTCAAGCAGTATGGTCTCAAAACGGACGACAGCGGCCGCTTTGCCGCGACTTACAAACCGTATCATCTGATCGGACTCGAACTGGGGACGTCGGTGGCGAGCATTGCCACGCGGGGCGAGCCAACGGGCGCTACCAATGGCTGGCGCGCCGACGTGGTGTCGATCGCCAAGCGAGCGCTCAAGCCCGGCGAGATGCTCGACGGCGAGGGCGGCTTCACCGTGTATGGCAAGGTGATTCCCGCGTCGACGTCGCTTGAACTCGGCACGGTGCCGATCGGGCTCGCGCATGGCCTGAAGCTCGAGAGGGCGGTCGCCGCAGGCTTGCCGGTCAGGTGGTCGGACGTCAGTTTCGATCGCGCCAATCCGGCGATCGGCTTTCGTCTTGAAATGGAGGCGATCTTTCGCGGGGAATGGGGCGCGCGGTCGTCACGGTGAGCCGCGGCGTCGACTTTAGCGGCTGTGCGCGCACCTGGTCCACAGTGACGGCATGGGCGTACTGCGGGCAACAGGACGACCGGCGCCCTAAAGCTCGCCGTCGAAATCGGCCTGGGTGGCGAGTGATCGGGATTTTTAAGTATTTATTGCATAATTGCGTGAAACGAAATCAAAGGTCCGACGCGTTATGCCCCCTCCCGCCTCCGGCAGCACACGCCTTAGTTGGTCGACACTCTTTCTATTGACCTTTCCGCCATTGAGTTGGGCCGGCAATGCCATTGTCGGGCGGCTTGCGATCGGCGCGGTGCCGCCAATCACACTGAATTTTGCCCGTTGGGCGTTTGCCGGACTGCTGCTGGCCCCGTACGCCTGGCGCGGGGTCGTGGCGCACCGGGCAACGCTGCGGCAAAACCTCGGCGTGATTACGGCGATGGGCGTGCTCTCGATCGCCAGCTATAACGCCCTGCAGTATCTCGCGCTCACCACCTCCTCCCCGATCAATGTCACTCTGATCGGCGCATCGATGCCGCTGTTCCTGCTGCTGGTTGGGGTGGTCTTTTTCCGCGAGCGCGTGGCGGGATGGCACGTCGCCGGCGCGGCGTTTTGTCTCGTCGGCGTGTCGCTCGTGCTGGTGCGCGGGCAACTGAGCCGTCTGGTCCAGTTCGATTTCGTGCCGGGCGATCTGTTCATGCTGGTGGCGACGATTGCCTGGAGCGGCTATACCTGGCTGCTGCGCAAGAACCGACCGGCCGTGCCGTTGGCAGTGTTTTTGTTCGCGCAGATCGTGATAGGCGTGATTGTCAGCTTGCCGTTCACGGTCTGGGAGCTGACCGTCGACCACCAGGCCATTCACTGGAGCGGGAAAGTCGTGGCGATCATGCTGTACGTCGCGACGACACCATCGTTACTGGCGTATTTCGCGTGGGACCGCGCGGTCGCCCGGGCCGGCGCACACCTGCCGGTGTTCTTCATCACGCTCACGCCGGTCTTCGCGGCGCTGCTGTCGACCTTGCTATTAGGAGATTGGCCGCATTGGTATCACGCCGCCGGACTGGTCACCATCGTCGCGGGCATCTGGCTGGGACAGCGGGCTTGACTGTCCTCGCGTCATACGTTGCGGACTTCGATGTCTGTCAGGGGCTTGGGGGCAACTGATTTTCCGGAAAGCGGGTTGCCCTCGAGTTGCCTCGCCTGTGACGCAATAACAATCGACGGGGCGATAAAGGAAAAACCCCGCGCAGCCAGGCTGGGCGGGGTTTTCAGGCTGCTCCGTGCAGCTTTGGAGGGGGTGTTGGTGGAGCCGGCGGGAATCGAACCCGCGTCCGTAAGTCTTCTGCAACCAGTTCTACATACTTAGTCCTGTCTTTTGATTTAACCGTTCCGACGCGGACAGAACACGCTTCGGCACGGCGATTCGCTAGGTTTTAGTACCGGACGTCGCGACGCCATCTGGCACGATCTGATGAAAATGACCTCGCGCGGTCTTGCGACCCTACCCCATCAGCAGGCTAGTGCGAGGTTGGCCGGTGTTAAGCGGCCAGCTGGAAACGAGAGTCGTTTGCAGTTAGTTGATTCCCATTGATTTACGAGGTGACGGGTCCTCGGTATGCCCTGAATTGCGTCACTACCCACGTCGAAACCAAGTCGGCCCCGTGTGTTCTGCAATTATCCCATAGATGGGTCACTTCAGCGAGAAATCAACCCGGGTGGTGTCACCTTTATCCTTGATTCCCTCGGCAGTGAGTTTGGGGGCCACGACGTACAGCCGGTTGGCGGCAATTTTGCCGGTGAACCATTCGCGTACCGCATTGGCGCGCGCGTTGGCCAGCGCGCGCAGATCCTGCTCGGTGACCGTCATGTTGGCGGCCAGGAGCTTCTTCATTTCAGCCGGCGGCAACGATTTGGCGAAGCCAATGAAATTGCGCGGCTTGGGGAATTTGGCTGCTTTGTAGGCTAATTCAAGGTACTTGTTGTATTCATCCGGGGCGACCGTAATCGGGCCAGTGTCGGGGTTGGCTCCCTCGGCGATCAATGCCTCGCGTTTTTGCGCGCGCACCAGACGCATGACCTTGGCTTCGCGCAGTCCCTCGGTGTCCTTGTCCGGGTCGACCCGACCAATGATGTCGAGTTGCAGTGCAGGCCGGTCGTTGAGCGCTTTGACCAGAGTTTCCAGCTTTTTGATGCTGGCCGCGTCCAGGGTCGACGAACCTGGGGCAAAGGCGACGAAGCCGAGTTGCTGGTCGCCACCACCGAAGGCCGATGCCAGCAGATTGAACGGCGCGGTCACGGCTTTGACGATCAGGTTGACGACGGCGCGCACGATCACACTGCCCAGACTGAATTGCGGGTCTGACAGCGAGCCCGACACGGGGATTTGCACGTCGATTTCGCCGCGCGAGTTCTTGAGCAGGGCGACCGCGAGCCTGACTGGCAGGTTGGTGGCGGTGTCGTTCTCGACCCGGTCGCCGAAGGTCAACTGGTCGATGAAAATATGGTTGTCGGCAGTCAGTTTGCCCTGGTCGAGCAGGTAGTGCACATCGAGGCTCAACTTGCCTTTTTCGATCGGATAGCCGGTGTACTTGTCCGAATAGGGCGTCAGGTTGGTGAGTTCGATGCCATCGGCCTTGGCTTTGATATCGACGAACGCCATCGGCGTGAGTGGATTGATTTTGCCGTTGATGTTGATCGGGGCATCATTATCCACGCTGCCTTTGAGCACGACGTCGGCCGGCGCGTTGGATTGCGTGCCGAAGGCGCCGACGCTGCCGCCGATTTGCGTGAGGTTGGCGGTGTAATTGGGCTTGATGAAGTTGTCGGTGAAGTTGATGCGTCCGCCTTGCAAGGTGACTCGCCCGATCGCGATGTCGGCCGGAATCGCTTTGCCGGCACCCGCCACCGGTGCGCCGGCGGGTGTGGCTGCAGACGTGGCTGCAGACGTGGCCGGCGTGCCTTGAGGCTCGGCGCGCGTCAGCGATTTTGGTGCTTCGGATTTTTTCGCAACGAGATCTTCCAGATTGAGCCGGCCGTTGCTGTTGATGATGATGCGCGAGTAGAAGCGGGAAAGCGACAGGGCGCCGACGTGAATCTTGGGCTCGCCGGTGCCGTAGTGTAAATCGATATGCTCGGCGCTGAGCGCGCCCCAGCGCAGAAAGCTCTCGGAAGTCAGCTTGTCGCGCATCAGGACATTGCCGAGCGTGGCATTACCGAGGTAGCTGATTTGTATTTTGTCGTGTTGTCTCGCGAATCCGAGCTTGCCTTCGGCGCTCAGCAGCGCGCTGGCGATGGAGGCGTTCAAGGTCATGTCGATGTAGGGTTCGAACGCGGCAAGATCAAGGCTTTGCGTGCGCACCGCCAGAGTGCCCTTGAGTGGTTCGGGACTCACTGTGCCGTTGACGCTTAGCGTGCCGCGACGTTGGACCGTGCCATTGATTTCGAGGTGCAGCGGCTTGGCGAGATCTTGCGAAATATCCTGCACCTTGGCGTTGAGCGAGGTGAGTTGCACCTTGACCGGATGGCCGGCAACCGCTTCATCGTCAAAGCTGACGGCGGCGTTTTCCAGACCGAGCGTCCCGATTTGCCATTGCCAAGGAGCACTGCGGCTTTGCTCCGCGGGGGGAGCTGACCGATGCCGCTCTGGCGCTTTGGCGGGGGTGCCGGCTGCGCCGTGCGCGGGGGCGGCTGCGACCAGCCTGAGCAGATTGATGGCACCGTCATGTTCGCGGCGGATCGAGGCATCGAGCCCCTTGACGGTGACGCTGCCGACGTCGACGTGCTTGCGCAGCAGGTCAAAATTCGTCAGATGAGCGCTCAGCGCCGCGACTTTGAGGGGGGTGTCGCGTTTGTCGGGGCTGCGCACGTCCAGACGATCGAGCGCGAGGCTCGCGGGGGCCACTTGCAGGTTGGGCTTTCCGGCCGCGAATTCGCCTTTGAATTTCGCTTGCGCGGAGAGTGTGCCGCCCTTGATGTCGCCCGCGAGGACGGATTTGAGCAACGGCTGGAGTGCCGACAGGGCGATGTCGTGTAGCGTGAGCTCACCGTTGGCTTGCGCGCTGGAAAGCGTGAATCCGCCCTGGGCCGCCAGGCTGCCTCCTGCGGGCAATTGTGCGCCGATATCGTAGCTGGCTGGCGTGCTGCCCAGCGTTTGCACGCCTCTGAGCGCAATATGGATATTCTCCAGCGTGGCAGCGACGGCCGGAGCGGCGCGCTCGTCACGGTAATGGAGGGTGCTGTTGGTCAGGTTGAATGCTGTGATCGCCAGATCGAGCGGAGCAGGCGCCGTTGCCTTGGCCGCCGCAGCCGAGGCGGTGTTTGCCGCTGCGGTGGACGATGCTGAGGGCGATGATGCGGGTGCGACGGACGATGGTGATGGCGCCGCTGCGGGTTTCGCGGCCGCGACTGTCTGACCAGCCGCCGAAGCAGTGCGCGCGGGTGTGCCCGGCGCGGTGACAAGTCGCTGGAAATTGAGCTTGCCGTCTTTCTCGACCACGACGGTCGGCGCCAGTCCGTCGATTCTCACGGCATTCAAATGAACGATATTGCGCAACGGCTCGACATCGCCCAGGTTGGCCTCGGCGTGCTTGAGCGAGACGAGCGGGGCGTTGCGTGCGTCGCGCAAATCGACGTTGTCCATGCCGAGCGTGCCGCTGAGCGTGATGTTCGGCGTGCTGCCGCTGCGAACGAATTGAACGCGCAAGTCGGCCGACAGCGTGCCTTGCTTGAGGTCGAATGGCAGCGCCGCAGGCGCGTAACCGAGGTAGCGCGGCAAGTCGAATTGATCGAGCTTCAGGTCGATGATGGAGTCGAGCGACGAGGCGAAGGGCTTGAGCTTGCCGGTCAAACGGAGTGGGCTGCCATCAATGGACGCTTGCAGCAGTGGCTGAACGAAGACGTTTGTGTCCGACGACAGGTTGGCGATGAACGGGATGCCGAGTTGCAGGTGCTGCACGTGATGCTGCGCATTGAGAACGCGGTCGTCGAACTGGATCGTGCCATCTCGCACCTGGACGTTATAGATGGCAAAGCGCGTCGGCTTGCTGGGCTCCTTGGGTTTTGGGCCCTGGGTGGCTTTGTCGATCAGATCGGAGAAATTGAAGCGCTGCTCGGCTGTGCGAACGATGTGAACCTTTGGGCGATCGATGGTCAACTCATCGATGACCGGAGCGAACCGCCATAACGATGACCACGAGACGTCGACGTGCAGCAACCCGATGTCGACAAACGGCTGACCCGGCTGCCGGTCCCCGATATGCACGTTGTGAATATCCAGGCGCAGCGTATAGGGGTTGACGCTGACCTCGCCGAAAGATACCGGGCGCTCGAGCCATTGACCAAGCTTTTGCGCGACGACCCGATGCATGAGCGGCGGAACACTGAAGTATGTGATCAGGCCGAACGCGAGTATGACAACCAAGGTTATCAGGCCGCCCTTGCGGGTGCGGGGCGAGCGGCCGATTTCCTGCATGCGCTGGAGGGCCAACTTCGAGCGGGTTGGGTGGTGCGCCGGATCAGCCATGGTTTTCCTTTTGGGGGTTTGCTGCGCGATCTCAGCAAGGAAGACTGGTAAACAATCAGGCCGACACGCTTGCCATATCGAGCAGGTCCATCAGATTCACGGCCGCATTCACCAATGCGTCGGCTTGCCACTCGGCGGGTGCCAGGCCATCGCCGCAGTAGCCGTAGGCCGCCGCGACGGTGGGCATGCCTGCGGCCTTGCCCGCCTGAACGTCGCGCAGGTCATCGCCTACGTAGACGATATGCTGTGGCAGGATGCCAATCTTTTCGGCAGCGAACAGCAGTGGAGCGGGGTGAGGCTTGCTGTGGGGCGTCGTGTCGCCGCAAACGACGCAGGCCGCCTTTTCGCTCAGGCCGAGCTGACGCACCAGGGGAGTCGTCAGCCACGTGATCTTATTGGTGACGATACCCCATGGCATGCCTCGGCGCTCGAGCGCCTCGAGCACCGTAGGAATACCGTCGAACAGGCGGGTGTCGACGCACAGGGCGGCGGCGTAGTTGGCCAGGAATTCCTGCTTCAGGGGCTCGTATTCGTCGTCGCCCGGTCGTCGGTCGAAGGCAGCGCCGACGAGCCCGCGGGCACCGTGCGACGCCAGCAGGCGCAAGGGTTCGTAAGGCAGCGCCGGCATGGCGCGTGCGAGGCGCATTCTGTTGATGGCCGCGACCAGATCCGGCGCGGTATCGGCCAGCGTGCCGTCGAGGTCGAAAAGCACTGCGTGGATGGGGTGAGGCAATTTAGGCATCTCGCGTACAGGCAATCAGATAATTGACATCGGTATCGTCGTTGATCGCGTAGCGTTGCGTGAACGGGTTGTAGGTCAGACCCTTGATGTCGGCCAATTGCAATCCACTGCTGCGCGCAAAGCCTGCCAACTCGGCGGGGCGGATGAACTTGGCGTAGTCGTGAGTGCCACGCGGCAATAGCCGTAGCACGTACTCGGCGCCGATGACGGCGAACAGGTACGATTTCAAATTCCGGTTCAGCGTGGAAAAAAACACGTGACCGCCAGGTTTGACCAATGTCGCGCACGCGGCGACCACAGCGGCAGGATCCGGCACGTGTTCGAGCATCTCCATGCATGTCACTACGTCGTAGTGCCCTGCTTCGCGGGCAGCCAGCGCTTCGGCTGCGATTTCCTCGTACGCGACGGTCAGGCCACTTTCGAGGCTGTGCAGATCGGCCACGCCGAGCGCTTTTTTCGAGAGGTCGATACCTTTGACGTGGGCGCCTTGGCGCGCCATCGACTCGGTCAGGATGCCACCGCCGCAGCCAACGTCGAGGACTTGCTTGTCGGCCAGCGAGACGTGCTGCTCGATCCAGTCGAGCCGCAGCGGATTGATTTGGTGCAGAGGCTTGAATTCGCTATGCGGATCCCACCAACGGTGGGCCAGCTCACTGAATTTCTGCAATTCTTGGGGATCGGCGTTCATGCGGTCTTTTTCAACAGGCAAGCAGGCGAGACGATAGCGGGCAATCCTTGCCCAGCAAGGAGCAACGCGGCCAGTATAGCGAACGGTTCTTGCTCATGGCAAAAAAAAAGGTTCATCGCGGAAAACCGTGGGGTTTTCAAGGCAGTTGATAATCTGACGACGCAAGGAAAGGTCATCGGAGGATAAATTGCTGGATCGCAAAGCATTGCAAGCGCTGGGCT
>NZ_SCSK01000061.1 GCF_004297875.1 Pandoraea sp.
AAATTGCGGAAAACCGTCAACACCTAAGTATTTGATTTTTATGGGTTGACATATTTGGACTCTTAATCCGTAGGTCGAGTGTTCGAGCCACTCACGCCCCACCAGAATACAAAAGGGTTTCCGAAATGATCGGAAACCCTTTTTCATTTGTGGCGGCGCAACCGGGCTGGCCCTGCCTGCGCGGCCCGCCAACGCACTGCCAAATGCATCGCAGCCGCGCGCTTTCCCTCATTCCATCGCGGCTCAGCCGCGCTGCCCCATCGCCGGCCACGCTCCGTGCGATCGGCATCATTTGTATGATGACCATACGTTCCGTGCATGGTATCGTCAGCTGATGAAAAAGCCATCTTCCAGCCGCGCCAACAGCTCTCCGCCGAACGCCTCGCCCCAGCCGGCGATCGAATTCGATGCCCCCAGGATAGCGCCGGCAGGCACACTCGCCGACCGCGTCACCGCGGTGCTGCTGGAAAAAATCAGGGCCGGCGAATTTCCCCCGGGCATGAGGCTGCCGCCCGAACAGGCGATCTGCGAGCGCTTCGGCGTGAGCCGCACGGTCGTGCGCGAGGCGATCTCGCGGCTCAAGTCCGACGGGCTCGTCGAGGTGCGGCAAGGCAGCGGCACGGTGGTGCGCGAGCCGAACAGCGCCACGGCGTTTCGACTCGATATCGACACGCAGCACTCGATCGAAGCGGTGCTGCGCGTGACCGAGCTGCGTCGCGGCATCGAGGCCGAGGCCGCCGCGCTCGCCGCACAGCGCCGTACCCGCGCCCAGCTTGCTGCGATTCGGCGCGCGCTGGGCGCGATCGACAAGGCCGTCAAGCAGCAACGAGACGGGGTCGACGAAGATCTGGCTTTTCATATCGCCATCTCCCACGCAACCGGCAACCCGCTGTACCCGCCACTGCTGGAGTATCTGAGCCACTTCATTCATACGGCGATCGGCATTACGCGTTCCAACGAAGCACGGCGCGACGATTTTTCCAACGCGGTACGCGAGGAGCACAACGCAATCTATGAGGCGATCGCCGCCCAGGATGTGGTGGCGGCGCGGCGCGCCGTCGTCAAGCACATCGACAATGCCGGCCGGCGCATCCGCGAGGCCGATGCGGCATTCTGGGCCGAACATGGCGGGGCCGCCGCCGAGCCGCTGGTCGCGCCGGCCCGCCGTGGCACCCGGAACGCCGCACAACGCTAACACGCCAGTCTCGCCGCGCCGTATGTTTGCCGACGATCCGAACATAAGATAAGATCATCATACAACTTAGGGCAGTGCGTCATCGCGCCTTGCAAGGAGACACAAATGAACATCGTGGTCACGGGTGCGGCGGGCTTTCTCGGCAAGCGGCTGATCAAGGCGCTGCTCGAACGCGGTGAACTGCATGACCCGCACGGGCAGCGGCAGCGTATCGAAAAAATCAGCGCGTTCGACGTCGCCCCGGTCACCGGTATCGACGATCCCCGAGTGCAGGCTCTGTCAGGCGACATCGCCGATACAGTCCAGCTCGAGCGCCTGATCGGGCCGGACACCGCCAGCGTGTTCCACCTCGCGGCAATCGTCTCGGGCCAGGCCGAACAGGATTTCGATCTCGGCATGCGCGTCAACTTCGACGCAACGCGCGCGCTGCTCGAGCGCATTCGCGCGCTCGGCACGGGCGCGCGATTGGTCATGACGAGCTCGGTGGCGGTATTCGGGGGCGCCTTGCCGCGCACCGTCGAAGACACGCACGTGTGGGCGCCGCAAAGCTCCTACGGCACCGAAAAGGCGCTGGCCGATCTGCTGCTGGCCGATTACAGCCGACGCGGATACGTCGACGGTCGCAGCCTGCGCATGCCGACCGTGGTGGTGCGCCCCGGCAAGCCGAATCGCGCCGCCTCGAGTTTCGCCAGCGGCATTATTCGCGAGCCGATCAACGGCGTTGAGGCGGTTTGCCCGGTCGCACCGCAAACACCGATGTGGCTGATCTCGCCCGAGCGCGCCATCGACAATCTGCTGCACGGCCATGAACTGCTCGCCGCACAACTGAGCGGCGGCCGGGTGATCAACCTGCCCGGCCTGTCGGTGACGGTTGGCGAGATGCTCGAGTCGTTGCGGCGCGTCGCAGGCGGCGCAGCGGCCGATCGGGTACGTTTCGAGCCCGACCCGGCCGTCGAGCGAATCGTCAACTCGTGGCCCGGCAACTTCTCGGCCGACTACGCGCGTGCGCTTGGCTTCGTGGCCGATACGAGCTTCGACGACGTGGTGCGCGCGTTTATCCGAAGCAACGCCGACACCCCCCTCTGAGCGGCCCGCCTCGGGTAATGCGACCATGACAAAATCTTCCGTACTGCTGGGCTGCATCGCCGACGATTTCACCGGAGCGACCGATCTGGCCAATATGCTCGTGCGCGGCGGCATGCGCACTGTCCAGACCATCGGCGTGCCGGCCGGACCGCTCGAGGCCCAGGCCGAAGCCGTGGTGGTCGCACTCAAGTCTCGCACCGCGCCGCGCACCCAGGCGGTGGCCGAATCGCTCGCCGCGCTTGCATGGCTGCGCAAGCTCGGCTGCCGGCAGTTTTATTTCAAATACTGCTCCACTTTCGATTCAACCGACGAGGGCAATATCGGCCCCGTCACCGAGGCATTGATGGCCGCGCTCGACGCGCCATTCGCGATCGCCTGCCCGGCGTTTCCCGAGAACGGACGCACTGTCTATCGGGGGCACCTGTTCGTCGGCGACGCACCGCTCAATGAATCGGGCATGCAGAACCACCCGCTCACGCCCATGACCGACGCCAATCTGGTACGCGTGCTGCAACGGCAAACCGCCGCCAAAGTCGGACTGCTGCGCTACGACGCGATCCAGCGCGGCGTCGAGGCGGTGCGCGCCACGCGCGCGTCGCTCATGGCCGACGGCGTGCGCCTGGCCATCGCCGATGCGATCTCCGACGAAGATCTATACACGCTGGGCACCGCATGTGCGGACGATATATTGCTCACCGGCGGCTCCGGCCTCGCGCTCGGCCTGCCGGGCAATTTCTCGCGCGCCGGGCTGCTGCCCATGGCCGATCAGGCACAGCGCCTGCCCGCCGTCGGGCTGTCATCTGCCGTGCTGTGCGGCAGCTGCTCGCGCGCAACGCAAGCCCAGGTGGCCCACTGGATCGGCCTTGGCAGGCCGGCATTTCGGATCGATCCGTTCGCGCTGGCGCATGGCCAGCCGGTCGCCGACGAGGCCGTGGCATTTGCGCAGCGCCAGTTCGATAGCGGACCGGCCCTCTTCTACGCCACGGGTTCACCGCAAGAGGTCGACGCAGTGCAACGCCAGCTCGGCGCGGCCGCGTCGGGCGAACTGGTCGAACAGGCGCTGGCGGGCATTGCCCGACGGCTTTTCGAGATGGGGGTGCGACGCTTTGTCGTCGCCGGCGGCGAGACCTCCGGCGCGGTGGTCAACGCGCTCGGCGTGCGCGCGTTGCAGATCGGGCCGCAGATCGACCCTGGCGTGCCATGGACGGTATCGCTCGGCGCCGATCCGCTCGCGCTTGCCTTGAAATCAGGCAACTTCGGCACCGAAGATTTTTTCAGCAAGGCCCTGGCATTGTTGGATACCCACGCGGAGATCGCTCAATGAGCAAGCCAGCCTCGGCACGTAACGACGAAAACCGCGTGCGCGAAGAAATCGCGCGGATCGGCGCAGACCTTTACGGGCGCCGCTATACGGTCGGCTCGGCAGGCAACATCAGCGCCCGGCTCGAGGACGGCTGGCTGATCACGCCGACCGATGCCTGCCTGGGCCACCTCGATCCGGCGAAAGTCGCCAAAGTGGATTGCGACGGGCGCTGGGTGAGCGGCGACGCGCCGTCGAAAACGCTCGCGCTGCATCGCGCCGTCTACGATAGCGACCCGGCGATCCATGGTGTCGTGCATACGCACTCGACGCATCTGGTTGCGCTCACGCTGGCCGGCGTATGGCAGACCGATGACGTGCTGCCGCCGATCACGCCATACCAGGTGATGAAAGTCGGGCACATTCCGCTGATTCCGTACAGACGCCCGGGCGATCCGCGTGTGGCCGAGCAGGTGCGATCGCTGGCGGCCGAAGTACGCGGCGTGCTACTCGAGCGGCTCGGGCCGGTCATGTGGGGCAAAAGCGTCTCGGCGGCGGCTTGGGCGCTCGAAGAACTCGAGGAAACCGCCCGGCTCTGGCTCACCACGACCCCGCGTCCGGCACCGCTGAGCGACGCGCAGATCGACGAGTTGCGCGCGACGTTCGGCGCTCGCTGGTAGCCAGCCAAACCGTCGGACCCGCCAAGGCAAAGCGACGCCGCGATACATCGCATAGCACCACCGCTGTGCGATGCGCCCACACCCACGCACCACTGCGATCCCCCGGCACCATCAGAACGCATCGCGCGAGTCCCGTCGCGTCATCCATCCCGCTTGCGGCGATCGGCAACCCAAGGCCGCGCAATCGAAATCGTCAATGCCCCCGGGCATTGACCTCCCCGGCACATTTTTTGCTGCTGACGACAATGCCTGATATACGGCATACCTGCATCCCGAGGTATTCCGTCGCCGGCTTTTTCAAACCATGAGCGGCCTCGCACTCTCCGGTGCGGTTCACGCCGCTCGGGCAAATGTCCTTGGAGAGCATTGATGAATACCACGTCGCAACCGCTAGAGAGTCAGATCCCAAGTATTGCCCCCTCGGTCATCCACAGTCGCTGGGGCCAACTCGTGCTTGGGCTTGTCTGCATGATGGCGATCTCGAGCCCGCAATATGTCTGGACGCTGATGACGCATCCGCTGAGCACCAAGCTCGGCATCACCTTGCCGGAAGTGCAGGTCGCGTTCTCGCTATTGATTATTCTTCAAACCTTCTTTTCGCCCTTCCAAGGCTCGCTCATTGACCGTTTCGGCCCGCGGCTGCTGATTTCCGTGGGTACCGTGCTGTCCGGCCTGAGCTGGGTGCTCGCCGCCCAAGCCACCAGTGCGATGATGCTGTATCTGGCCTATGGCGTGGTGGGCGGCTTAGGCACCGGCATCGTCTACGTCGGCGTGATTGGCCTGATGGTGCGATGGTTTCCGGCGCAACGCGGCTTCGCCGCTGGCGCGGTGGCGGCCGGCTACGGCTTCGGCGCGATCATCACCACTTTTCCGGTATCGACTTCGCTGCATACGCGCGGCCTGGACGCGACGCTGTGGATCTTCGGCATTGCCTTCGCACTGATCGGTTTCGTTGCATCCCAGGGCCTGAGCGTGCCGCGCGGCGCGGCCCCGGCGGCGGTGGACCGAGGCGCCGCCGACCCACTCGACATGCAGCCGGCGCATATGCTGAAGACACCGATTTTCTGGCTGATGTTCGTGATGATGTGCATGATGTCGACTTCCGGCCTGATGGTCATCTCGCAAATGGCCACCTTCGCGCACGACTTCGGTGTGGGCAAAGCTACTGTGTTCGGGCTCGCCGCGCTGCCGCTGGCGCTCACCATCGACCGCTTCACCAATGGCATCACGCGCCCGCTGTTCGGCTGGATCTCCGATCGCGCCGGACGTGAAAATACCATGTGCTTCGCCTTCGCCCTGGAAGGCGTCGCCATGACGCTGTGGCTGCTCACGCGCTCGGATCCGCTCATTTTCGTGCTGCTCTCCGGTGTCGTGTTTTTCGGCTGGGGTGAGATCTTCTCGCTGTTTCCATCGACGCTGACCGACACCTTCGGCACACGCTATGCGACGGCGAATTACGGCTGGCTTTACATCGCCCAGGGTATCGGCGCGGTCTTCGGCGGCCCGCTCGCGGCACTGCTGCACCAACATGCGGGCAGTTGGATGCCGGTATTCGGCAGTGCGATCGCCCTCGACCTGGGTGCAGCGGTGTTGGCGATCTTGGTGCTCAAACCCGGGCGGGCACGTTTTATCGCCGCACGCCGCGCGCAGGCGAATTCGCCCATGGTTGTCTGATACCCGCCCGTCAACGTGCGTTACGTCCGCAGGTCTGCTCCGGCACGACCTGCGACCCCAAGCGCGCGACCAGATAGCCGCCCAGCGCCTGCTGCATTTCGTGCCGCAGCGACTTGCCTCGGGCCTCGTCGAGCAGGCGGCTACCCTGCATCGCCGCGCGTACCATCATCGACGCTGCCAGCGCGATCGGCGCGAGCTCGGCTTCTTTCATCTCGGGCGCAAATCTGGCCAGCAGCATCTGCACGCTTATCGACAACTTTTCCATGCGATACGACTTTGGCACCAGCGACGGCGTCTCCGCCAGCACGCGGCACGCCGGCCGCTGCGACAGGTAGTCGTACACGACAGTGATCAGCTCCTGCCCGAATGCGTCGAGCGAAATGGGCAGAGTCGTCTGCCATTGGGCGAGCCGCTCGCCCAATTCGTCCATATAGCGGTGCAACAAAGCGCTGCCGATACTCTCCTTGCTCGGAAAAAACTGATACAGCGAACCGATCGAGGCACCGGCTTGCTTGGCGATCGCGCTCATTGTCGTGGCATCGTAACCTGCCGTGGCGAAAAGCTGCTCGGCCGCACCGAGCAGATCGGCAACACGCCGCTCGCCGCGCTCCTGTCGCGGCACTTTGGGGTGCCTTGACAATATATGAGGGCTAGTCATATTATGGCTCTCAAAATATGAGTCTCCCTCGCATTTTACCCAAATGGCTCGACGCCGCAAGTCTGAAGTTTGCGGCCTTCGGCCCGGTACCCGGGTCCCTCCCCGATCCGGGCCGTGTCGCGGCAACGCGCGAGCCGGCAAGGCGAGTGAGCGCATGATATGAAAGAGGTGAGCGATGATGCATAACGCCAATGACCGGCTTGTGCCCGCGGCGGGGCGCCGCGTCCGGTTGCTGGAGCGCCCTCGCCCGGGCGTGCTGGTGGTCAACTGGAGCGACGCGCGTCGATGCCACTACGGCGAGCAAATCTGGCGGCTCGGCAAAGCCGCCACCAACGGTCTATGTGCCCTGAGCGGCGCGCCGATCCGCAAGGGTGATCCCGTCTTCAAACCACACCGCCGCCCACCGCCGCTCAATGCGGACGCCATGATCCTGCAGCGTGAAGTTCCCGAGTCCGTGTGCGCCGACGACCCGGCGGCGACGCTGCACTGATGCCCACCGCCGGCGCCCAATACGACGTCCGCGCCTTCCTGCGCGGGGCCTGAGGCGAGTCTGCGCGCCATGTCCGCCGCCCACGCCGCACAGGTTCGCCTGGCCCCCAAAGCCCACGCTTTCGTCACGGCCTCGGTAATGCTCGCGACGATCATGCAGGTGCTCGACAGCACGATCGCCAACGTCGCCTTGCCACATATGCAGGGTAGCCTGTCTGCCACGCAGGACCAGATCACCTGGGTGCTGACCTCCTATATCGTTGCGGCGGCCATCGGCACGCCGCTGACCGGCTGGCTGGCCGGACGTTTTGGCCGCAAGCGCATTTTCCTGATATCGGTGGCGGGCTTCACCGCCACCTCGATCGCTTGCGGCATATCGATCTCGCTGCTCCAGATCGTCGTGGCGCGCCTGCTGCAGGGCCTGTGTGGCGCAGCCCTGGTGCCACTTTCGCAGGCGGTGATGCTCGACATCAACCCGCCGGCAAAGCACGGCCAGGCGATGGGGCTGTGGGGCACCGGCGTCACGCTGGGGCCCATTCTCGGGCCCGCGCTGGGCGGCTGGCTGACGGACAATTACAACTGGCGCTGGGTGTTCTACGTCAACGTGCCCATCGGGCTGCTGGCGTTCTTCGGGATCCTCGCCTTCATGACGGAGACCCGGCTTTCGCCGCGCAAGCTCGATCTGTTCGGCTTCGCGACGCTGAGCATCGCCATCGGCGCGCTGCAGTTGTTCCTCGACCGGGGCGAGGTGCAGGACTGGTTCGGATCTGTGGAAATCTGGATCGAGTCGCTGTGCGCGCTGATCGCATTCGCCTTTTTTCTCGGGCACACGCTGACTGTCGAGACGACGTCATTCTTCAACCGCGCGCTGGCGCGCGATCGGAATTTCATCATCGGCTGCTGCATTTACTTCGTGATGGGCGCCGTACTCTACGCCACGCGCGCGCTCCTGCCGCCGCTGCTGCAAAATCTGATGCACTACTCGGTATTGGATGCGGGGCTGGCCACGGCGCCCAGCGGTGCCGGCTCGATGCTGGCGATGGTACTCGCCGGACGCCTGGTCGGCCCTATCAAGGCCCGCGATCTGGTCGGCGTCGGCTTTGCGGTCGCTGCCTTCTCGCTTTGGCAGATGTCGGGGTACAACCTGGCCATGGGCGAAGGCACCGTCGTCTGGTCGGGTTTCCTGCAGGGCCTGGGGATCGGGCTGATCTCCGTGCCGCTGACCACCGCGAGTTTCTCGACACTCGATCCACAGTTGCGTGGCGAGGGCACGTCGATCTACAGTTTGAGCAGAAATATCGGCAGCAGCATCGGCATCTCGTTCGTGCAAACGGAATTGACCCGCAACACGCAAGTCGCCCACGCATCGCTTGCCGAGCACATCACCGCGTATAACCCGCTCGCCCAGCCCAATGCACTGCCCGGCGCCTGGAATATTCACACCGCTTCCGGTCTGGCGGCGCTGAATGCGGAAGTCACGCGGCAAGCGTCGATGATCGGTTATGTCGATGACTTCAAGCTGCTGTTCGTGCTCACCCTCGCGTCGATGCCACTGCTGATTCTGATGCGTACCACTCGCCGGGTAACACATGTGGCGGCCGCGGCCGATCATTAGGCGGCATGACGCGGATCACTGCCCCGGCCCTTGCGGCCCTGCTAGAATCGAATGTAACGCGCTGCATCCCGCAGCCCCATCAAGACCAGGCACGCATCATGACCAATGACGCTCCCCAAAAGCCGCAAGACGACGATCTTCAACAGGAGCACTTCGGCGCGGCGCTCAACCATATCAGTCAAGCACTCAACTCGGGCAACATCGCCGTGAGTGCGGCCAAGGGTATTCTGTTCAGCTTGACCGAGACGCTCGGCGTACTGGTGGGCGACCCGGACTTGCCGGCACATGTCAAATCCGGCTATGAAGGCCTGCTGGAAACGGCGCGCGAATTGAGCGTGCAACTGAACAAGTCGAAAAAGTAGGCCGCCACCCGCCGCTCGCCCGCTACCCATTGCGGCACGCACGATGACCGGGCTGGCCAATGTCGTGCTGGTACTCCATGCGCTGATCGCGCTCTTCATCGTCGGCTCGCTCGCGATGATCTGGATCGGCGCCGCGCTGCGCTGGGCGTGGGTGCGGCAGCCGCTGTTCCGGCTCGTTCATTTGCTGGCCATCGGCACGGTTGCGCTGCTGGCACTGGCGGGCCTGCCCTGTCCGCTGACCGTGCTGGAAGATCACCTGCGGCAAGGCGCCATGGGGCAGGCGGGATTCATCCAATACTGGGTCAGTCGCCTGCTGTATTACCAATTCCCGCCGTGGGTATTCACTGTCGCCTATGCCGCATTTGCCATGCTGGCGGCACTCACGTGGCACTGCGTGCCGCCCCGCCGCCGCTGCGCCACGCCCGGACCCTAGCCGATCAGCCTGACCGGCAAGCCAGGATTGACCGCTCGCAAGCGGTCGACCGTCGCCATCAGAAGCTGCCGTGCGTCTCGCTCGCGTCGCGAATCGCCGGCCCGGTGCCGCGGCGCGACGACCAGCCTGGTCACACGAATCGGCTCGGTCGGTTTGAAGTCGGCGTGCAGACTGACGCCCGGCCGACCGACCACCAGGATTTCATTGTACTGATGGCGTGGCGACGTTCTCAGTATCGCGTTCGGACTCTTGATGATGTTGTAGCGTTGAACACTCCGATCGTCGTTCTTATCGAATCCTCCGCGAATTGCATCCGCCAGCGCGTGGGGCTCAAAAACAGCATGCGTCCCCGGATCGACGCCGGCATGATTGGGGAAATACACGTCGCGGTCATGGGTTCCAAGGATATTTTGCGGCGGGACCTCAAGCACGAAGTTAATGTCGGCAATGGCACCGGTGTCTCGGGTATGCACATCCCATGCCGCGATGAGCCTATCGGAAAATTCGCCGATGCGGGAGAGATCCATCAGCGAAGTGCTGACCACGTCCCATTGCGCCAGCGCCGTCTCGGCCGGCTGCTCGAACAACGCGCCGTCGTTGTGGCGGACCGAATGCACCAACATCAGCGGCGGGCTCAGGTTCGCCCATTTTGCCAGACGCCGGGTGAGTTTCGGGAACTCGATAGATGCGGACGGCGAGCGCGTGAAGTTTTCACGGTATTTGGCTGCCGCGCTGGCCGTCAAGCGATCCTTGACGGCCAGCCACAACACCGCCTCATTCTCGCGGGCGGGAACGGCATCGTCGTTTGCCGGCTCCGTCATCCGTCCATCCCGGTCCCTGCTCGAGACCGGGTTATTGTGCACGAAGGCAAACAGGTTCAAGCCGTCTGACGCGCCGGCCGGATCCGCGCTGACCCACCGTCCCAGCCAAGCGCCGTATGAACGATAGCCGTAATCGTGCAGACCGCTCGCATCGCGCTCTTTGCCGCAGTAGCGTCGACATTTCCGGGCTGCGTCGCCCGGGCTGGCGCACCCCCACGCCGCTGTGCCGCCGAATGGATAAAATGTCTCGTGAGTGAGCAAGCTCCCCTGCGCGTCGGTTTCGATCCGACAGGAACCCGCCAGGTCGCGCACCGCATAACGCCACTGTCGTCTCTGCATGCCAGTGACCGCATTGGCCGTAACCATGACCATCTCGGCCCCCGCGCCAGCGGTGACCAGCAATCTGGCGTTGATCACTGCGCGCCGATTGGATTGCCGCAACCATAATCCCGTCAGGTAGCGTGTTTCGTTATGCGGCCCGGCCTTTCGTGCACGCTGGCCAGGGCAACTGTAGCTGTATCGTTCCATGTTTCGAATCCACGGTGTCAATGTCGAGTGCCGCATGCTAGCGAACCGCCCCGTCGGTACTCAACTGCCGCGGCCGTGCCACGCAAGCAATTCATTGTTTTATCGTCAAGATACGAACGGCAGGCACAGCAGGTGAATGTAAGCAAATTTTTCAAGCTTGGCGGGTACGATCGGTTTGATCTAAGCTGAACGGATCACCTTCATCTTCGATAGGGATGCTTAATATGCCAACCTTTCTGCTGCCCGGTAGCGAGCAAACCTGCCCTCCCGGCGCGCGCTGCGTCGGCAGGGCCGATCCGAGCGCGCGCTTTGAAGTCACACTGGTCGTGCGCCAGCCTGCGCAGGACGCCTTCGCGCGTCATCTCGACGCCCTGCACGACGTCGCTCGACGTCCGCCCGCGCTTACGCGCGAGGCCTACGCGGCCCAATACAGCGCCGCCGCGGATGACTTTGCCGCGGTGGAACAGTTTGCCGCAGGCGAAGGCCTGCAGGTGGTGCGCAGAGACGCGGCACAACGCACGATGGTTCTGTCGGGCACAGTCGCGCAGTTCAATCATGCCTTCGAGATCGATTTGCAGAAAATCGAACACGAGGGCAAATCGTATCGCGGCAGAATCGGTCCGGTGCATTTGCCCCAACACCTCAAAACCGTGGTCGAAGCGGTGCTTGGCCTGGAAGATCTCCCGCTGGCCAGAACGCACTTCAGGTTGCAACCGGCGGCTCGCAGTGCCGCCGGCTTCACGCCGCTCGAACTGGCGTCGATTTATCAATTTCCGGCCGGCGCCGGCAAAGGGCAGACGATCGCGCTGATCGAACTGGGCGGCGGCGTCAATGCCAACGACCTGACCACTTACTTCTCGCAATTGGGCATCACACCGCCACAAGTTACTGCGGTGTCGGTAGATCAGGCCACCAACAGCCCGACGGGCGACCCCAATGGTCCCGACGGCGAGGTGACGCTCGACGTCGAAATCGCCGGCGCCATCGCACCCGAGGCACATATCGTCCTGTATTTCGCACCGAACACCGAAGCCGGCTTTTTCAACGCGGTCAGCGCCGCGGTTCACGACACCACGCACCGGCCGACCGTCATCTCGATCAGTTGGGGCGGCCCCGAAGCGGCCTGGACGCGGCAATCGCTCGACGTTTTCGATCGGGCACTGCAAGCGGCCGCCGCGATGGGCGTCACGGTGTGTGCTGCCTCCGGCGACAGCGGATCGAGCGGCAGCCCCGGCAACGGCAGCCCGCAAGTCGACTTTCCCGCGTCCAGCCCGCATGTGCTCGCCTGCGGCGGCACCCGGCTGCAAGCCAGCGCCAATCGGCGCGATACGGAGTCGGTGTGGAACGATGGCGCCGGCGGCGGCGCGTCGGGCGGCGGCGTGAGCGCCGCCTTTGCCCTGCCCTCCTGGCAGGAGGGCTTGCAGGTTACGGCCACCGATGGCACGACCCAAGCGTTGGCCCAGCGCGGCGTGCCCGATGTGGCGGGCGACGCCAGCCCGGCAAGCGGCTATGACATCGTGGTCGACGCGCAAGCGGCGATCGTTGGCGGCACCAGTGCCGTCGCGCCCCTGTGGGCCGGCCTGATCGCCCGCCTGAACGCGTCGCTGGGCAAACCGCTCGGGTATCTGAATCCAATTCTGTACCAGCATCCCGGGGTGCTCAACGACATTACCCAGGGAAATAATGGCGAATTCGCCGCCGCACCGGGCTGGGACGCCTGTACCGGCCTGGGCAGCCCCAACGGCCAGAAAATCGCCGGCGTCGTCTGAGCGCGACCGGTGACGCGGCAGCGCCGGCTAACGCGCTCGGCGGCGCGCCTGCAGACTCAGGATGCGCTGCATGGCGGCGTGATCGTTCGCGGCGCTATCGTAGAAGTTCACCAGATCGGCCTTGAGCGCGGTGCGGGATCCGCCGTCGAGATAGACCATATGCCCTGACGGATAGTATCTGACCGTGAGGTTGTCCCTGACTGCGTGGTCCTTGAGTGGCATCGCCTGCAAGTCGAGCGTGGTTTGATAGAACGGCGTTACCGCGTCATAGTACCCATTGGCCGACAGTACCTTCAGATCGACGTTCAGGCTCATCGCCGCGGCAAGATCGCCAGCGGTGTAGAGCACCACGTTGCCCTTGGCATCCACGCCTTTTTGCGCGCCGGTCGGATCGATGTGGCTGAAATCCCAGTAACGGAACGCTTGGTCATTCAGGTCGGTAAAGGCCGAGTTGGAAGTGAACTTGAGCTGATCGTTCAGGTAGCTGTTCCACATCGCGGTGTAGACGCCGCTCACGGCCGTCATGGTCGGATCGTTGCCGCCGGAATTCGGGTCGACCTTGCCGGCAATGCCGGTATCGATGCCGGTGACCCGACCGTCATAGGCGCCGCAGGCAAGCCCCTGCGATTGCAGCAGCGTCACCAGGAACAGCAGGGTGCCCAAGTGATTGTAGGTGCCCACATTGAGATGCCAGCCGGTCAGCGTCTGGGGGCTGATGCCCAGATAGTCACTGAGCTTCTGTACCGTGGCCGGGGCCGCCGTGGGGAAATTCTTCAGCGCCATCAGATAATCGGTGGCGGCGAATTGCGCGACCGCGGCCATGAAATGCGGCAAGTCCCTGGGCGCCGGCTTGACGGAAATTTTCTTGTGATACCAGGCGTCGGCTGCGCACGTCGGCAGCAGGCCGATCGGGTTGCCTGCCTGCGTGTAATCGAGGATCGACGATTGCAGTACCACGCCGTTCAGATCCACACCGTCCTCGTGCAACGCGTAGGCAAGTACCGCGCTGCGGGCAGTGCCGTAGGATTCGCCATAAATGAATTTGGGCGAATTCCACCGGTCGTTGGCCGTCAGGTAGCGCTTGATGAATTGCTTGATCGAGCCGGCGTCCTGGTCGACCCCCCAGAAATCCCGGTTCTTCTTCGGCGCGATAGCCGCCGAATAGCCGGTGCCGACCGGATTGATGAACACCAGGTCGCTTTTATCGAGCAGGCTGTCGGGATTCGGTTCCATCGCATAGGGCGCCGGCGGCGTGAACCCCGGCATCGAGGTCTTGATGCGCATCGGTGCGTAGGATCCAAGCAACACGAAAACCGCCGACGACCCCGGCCCGCCGTTGTAGAAAAATGTGACCGGCCGCGTCGTATGCGACTCGCCGTCGGCTGTGAAGGCCACATAAAACATCTTCGCGTCCGGCTTGGAACTGCTCGGGTCAACGGTCACCAAATGGCCCGCCGTCGCGGTATAGCGTATCGTGCGGCCCCCCAGCACAAGCGAATGGTGAGTGATCGCGGCGTTTTCGGTCGCGTCGGTCACGGAATCGTCGGGTCCGTTGCCGTAGGCGACCGGATCGAAAAAGGGATGATCGGCGTGCGCGGCAGACGCCGGCGCGGTGTGAGGTGTCGGTTTCGAAGGCATAGCAGACTCCTGATTCGCCACATGCCCCGTACCATATGGACTGTTCTTTAATGATAGTCGGATCCATTGTAGTACCAAACAACGACGAATTCACCACGCCGATTCACGCAGCCTCTGCCGGCTCCTTTTCCCTGGCGTATCATATGGCCGCTATGACAACAGGCACGCGGCGGCCGCGCTCGCCAGTGCCTTGCGGGAAAAGGTCTTTCCATGACAAATCTTGTAGTACACGGCGGCCAGCCCCTGCGCGGCCGCATCATGCCGTCAGCCAATAAAAACGCCGTGCTGCCGGTGCTGTGCGCCACCCTGCTCACGTCCCAGCCGATACGCCTGCTCGGCGTGCCGGAAATTACCGACGTCAAGAAAATCCTCGATATCTTTCGCGCCCTGGGCAGCGAAGTGCTGGCCGATTTCGCCAGTGGCATCGTCGAGTTGCACCACCGCGACACGCGGTTCGACCCCAAAGTGCATCGCCTGCCCGAGGAAATGCGCTCATCGATCATGCTGGTGCCGCCGCTGCTGGCGCGCTTCGGCGCCGCCCGCATCGAGGACAACGTCAAGGGCTGCACACTGGGCATGCGCGAAATCGACCCGCACGTCGAAGTCCTGCAGCATTTTGGCGCGCGCATCGAGCGCACCGACGGCTCGCTGCTCATCCTCGCCGACGGCCCGCTGCGCCCCACCCGGCATTGGCTCGATTACGCCTCGGTCACCACCACCGAAAACTTCGTCCTGTGCGCGGCCACCGCGACGGGCACCTCCAGGCTGACCAACGCGGCTTGCGAACCGCATGTTCAGGAATTGTGTCGCTTCATGGCGATGCTCGGCGTCTCTATCGAGGGGCTGGGCACCTCACAGCTGGTGGTCGCCGGCGCCGAGCGCTTCGGCGGCGGCGAATTCACCTTCAGCGAGGATTACCACGAGATCACGACGTTCCTCGCGCTGGGCGCGATCACCGGCGGCGAGATCAGCGTCAAGAACTCCATCCCGGAGCAATTCCCGCTGATCGACCGAACCTTCGGCAAATTCGGCATCGAAGTGATCCACCGCGACGGCTGGTCGTGCGCGGTACAGGACGGCCCGTTGCGCGTGCGCAAGCCATTCACACCGAATATCCTGACCAAGGTCGAGGCAGCGCCGTGGCCCTATTTCCCGGTCGATCTGTTGCCGATTTTCATCTCGCTGGGCGTCAAGGCCGAGGGCAGCGCGATGTTCTGGAACAAGGTCTACGACGGCGCAATGGGCTGGTCGGTCGAACTCTCCAAATTCGGCGCCCATGTCTTCCTGGCCGACCCTCACCGCCTGGTGACCTTCGGCGGCCTGCCGCTGAGCCCGGCGGTGGTCGAGAGCCCCTATATCATTCGCGTGGCAATCGCCTTGCTGATGGTCGCCGCCAGTATCGACGGCCGCTCGGTGATCAAAAACGCCGCGCCGATCCGCCGCGCCCACCCGCGTTTCGTTGAAAACCTGCGCTCGGTCGGGGCTCAGGTCGAGTGGCACGAAGAAAGCTGATCCGGCACGCGCCACGCCCCCGCCAGACGTGCGACAAAGGAGTATGATTTGTTGCTCCTCCCATTTTTGCCAACAGCTTCAAGAGAGGCCCATCGTGACTCGAAAAACCCCCATCGAGCGCTACCGCAACATCGGCATCAGCGCCCACATCGATGCCGGCAAGACAACCACCACCGAGCGCATCCTGTTCTACACCGGCGTGAATCACAAGCTGGGCGAGGTGCACGAAGGCGCCGCGACGATGGACTGGATGGAGCAGGAACAGGAACGCGGCATCACGATCACCTCGGCTGCCACCACCTGCTTCTGGCGCGGCATGGGCAACACCTACCCCGAGCACCGCATCAACATCATCGACACACCGGGGCACGTCGACTTCACCATCGAGGTGGAGCGTTCAATGCGCGTGCTCGACGGCGCCTGCATGGTGTATGACTCGGTCGGCGGCGTGCAGCCGCAATCGGAAACCGTCTGGCGCCAGGCCAACAAATACAAGGTACCGCGCATTGCCTTCGTCAACAAGATGGATCGCGTGGGCGCCGACTTCTTTCGCGTGAACAAGCAAATCCACGAACGCCTGCGCGGCAATTCGGTGCCGGTCCAGATTCCGATCGGCGCCGAAGACCATTTTCGTGGCGTGGTCGACCTGATCAAGATGAAGGGTATCGTCTGGGACGAAGCCTCGCAGGGCGTCAAATTCGAATACGTCGATATTCCCGCCGAATTGCTCGACACCGCGCAGGAATGGCGCGAAAAAATGATCGAGGTCGCGGCCGAAGCCAACGAGACGCTACTCGAAAAATATTTGCACGGCGAGACCCTCACCGAGGCAGAGATCAAACAGGGGCTGCGCGCGCGCACGATTGCCTGCGAAATCGTACCGATGCTGTGCGGCAGCGCATTCAAAAACAAGGGCGTGCAGGCCATGCTCGACGCCGTGGTCGACTTCCTGCCATCGCCATCCGATGTCCCGCCGGTCACTGGGCACGACGAAGACGACAAGGAAGTGCAGCGCAAGGCCACCGATGACGAGAAGTTCTCCGCGCTGGCCTTCAAGATCATGACCGATCCGTTCGTCGGCCAGCTGATCTTCTTTCGCGTGTATTCGGGGTCGATTTATTCGGGCGACACCGTGTACAACCCGATCAAGTCCAAGAAGGAGCGCCTGGGCCGGATCCTGCAGATGCACGCGAACCAGCGTGTCGAAATCAAGGACGTGCACGCCGGCGACATCGCCGCTGCGGTTGGCCTCAAGGAGGCGACCACCGGCGACACGCTGTGCGATCCCGAGCACATCATCGTGCTCGAGCGCATGGTGTTCCCCGAGCCGGTGATCTCCCAGGCAGTCGAGCCCAAGACCAAGGCCGACCAGGAAAAAATGGGTATCGCGCTCAATCGCCTGGCGCAGGAAGATCCGTCATTCCGCGTCAAGACCGACGAAGAATCGGGCCAAACCATCATCTCCGGCATGGGCGAGCTGCACCTGGAAATCCTGGTCGATCGCATGCGCCGCGAGTTCGGCGTCGAGGCCACCGTGGGCAAGCCGCAAGTCGCTTACCGCGAGACCATCCGCAAGAGCTGCGACGAGGTCGAGGGCAAGTTCGTCAAGCAGTCGGGCGGGCGCGGCCAGTACGGTCACGTGGTGCTCAAGCTCGAGCCGCAGGAGCCGGGCAAGGGCTACGAGTTCGTCGACGCGATCAAGGGCGGCGTGGTGCCGCGCGAATACATCCCGGCAGTCGACAAGGGTATTCGCGAGACGCTCAACGCAGGGGTGCTGGCCGGCTATCCGGTGGTGGACGTGAAGGCCACGCTGTTCTTCGGTTCGTACCACGATGTCGACTCGAACGAAAACGCGTTCAAGATGGCCGGCTCGATGGCCTTCAAGGAAGGCATGCGCCGGGCCAGCCCGGTGCTGCTCGAGCCGATGATGGCCGTGGAAGTGGAAATGCCGGAAGAGTTCATGGGCAACGTGATGGGCGACCTGAGCTCGCGCCGGGGCATCGTGCAGGGCATGGACGACATGGTCGGCGGGGGCAAGATCGTGCGCGCCGAGGTGCCACTGGCCGAGATGTTCGGCTATTCGACCTCGCTGCGCTCGCTCACCCAGGGCCGCGCCACCTACACCATGGAATTCAAGCATTACGCTGAAGCGCCGAAGAATGTCGCCGACGCAATCATCAATGCCAAGGTCAAGTAGCCAGCGCGGTTGACTGCGCCGGTTGGCCCGGCGCGGAGAGGGCCCAGGCCCATGCGCGGGGATGCCCGCGCATGGGCCTTTCCATTCGCGTCGCCGGCACCGGCATGACGCACTGCCGCATTCCCGCCGCCGGGCAGGCACGAATTTTTCCCGTTTTGCCGGCAGCCTCCTATACTGGAATGAAGGCTTGATGACAGGAGGCGAAGATGGTCCATCTCAATTGGTACGACCTCACCCTGTTTTTGCCGATGGCCATGGCCGGCGCAATCCTGATCGGCGCGATCCCGGTCGCCACGCGTTTCACCCGACTCAGTCTCAGGGCGGTCGGCGCCATTGCCGGCGCCTTGCTCGCACTGCTGGTGGTCGAGGCTTTGCCGACACTGATCTGATGCCCGTCACGACGGCGTCATAAGCTCGCCCTAAATTCTGTCTTGCATGCTGCCTGATCGCAGCATTGCGGCTGTCCCTCTCCTCAGGCCCGCCGGCTCTGCCGCGGGCTTTTTTTGACGCTGCTTCGCAAGCGCGCGCTGCGCCCCCGATTTTTTCGCCTACAATCGAAAACTGTATCTCAAGTCCGACGACTCATGAGGGAGCCGACATGCCGGATGCGCTCAGCAAATCGTTTGCCGTGGTGGTTCATCACTACCGTTCGCCGCGCGACTATGCGGTCAGTGTCGAGCGCACCGGCGAGATGCTGCTCAAGAATATCGGCCTATTCACCGACGGCTTCGCCGGCGAGGCGCGTCTGTTGATGGGGCTGTTTGCCACCGAAGCCCAGGCATGGGCGCTGGCCAATCAACTCAAGCGGTCGCGCACGATGCTCCATGCGCTGCTGCAAACACCCAAACACCCGACACGCCCGGAGCGGCTGACATCGACCGACTGACGCCTGGACCTCGCAGGCTCCGGCAGACATCGATGCCGCTCGCAGCGACAATCAGCTCTTTCTTGGCTACTTTTCGGAATCATCCAATCACCCGGCGCACAGCGCCGCCCCATGCGGCTTCCCGCGCGATCATCGCACTCCAATTCGCCTGTTTCTCCGCGTCAAACCGGCCAGACCCCAACGGCGCCGCGTAAATCGGGGCATCGCCTATGCAAAAATGCTCGCGGTCGCGCCCGGCAAGCAGCCGCCGCGACCGTGTGTCGAACTTGCAATATTTGGGAGTCATATGAAAAAAATCATCACGGCAGCCTCTTTGGCGCTGCTCAGCGCCACCGCCATCGCGCAATATATCGGCCCGGGGCAGAAGCACGGTTATACCGGCCCGTCCGGTGCGCCGGCCACCACCGTCAAGCAACTGCTCGAACAGGGCAAGGACGATCAATACGCCACATTGCGCGGACGCATCGTGCGCCACCTGGGTGACAAGCACTATCTGTTCGCGGACCAGAGCGGCGAAATCCGGGTAGAAATCAAACCCAAGTATTTTCCGTTGCACCAGCCGATCGACGAGAAGACGGTGGTCGAGCTCAATGGCAAATTCGACAAGGAATTGCTGGGCAAGGCGGAGTTGGATGTCAAGCAACTACGGGTTATCCCCAAATAACACTTTTAGCTTCACCCGTGTTTCGACGGCGCAATTCTTGCGCCGTTTTTGTGCGGCGTGCCCCGTCGAGCGTGCTGCGCCCGCACAAAATTGAAGCTTGTCCGGCATGGGCATAACTTGACGAACCCATCACTTATCCACAAAAACACTGAACAACTTTGTTGATAACTTGCCGATCACCTTTTTCCGTATGGCCGGAATCGGGCGTGCTGAAAAATCGGGCTGCGCCCGCCGATCATTCGTGCTCCCGGATGGTCAACCCCGTGCACATCACGCATGCATCATGTGCTGCTGCCATCGGCCTATGGTAGAGTCGAGCGATTCGCGATAAGCCTTATCGCACATAGCTTTCCCCGTCGATATGAGGTCCCCCATGAGTAACGCCCCCATCACCGTGCTGGGCATTTCCGGCAGCCTGCGCAAGCGGTCATACAACACCGCGGCACTCGATGCCGCCATTGAACTCGCACCGCCGGGCATGACGCTGCTCAAAGCCGATATCTCGGATCTGCCACTCTATAATGAAGACTTGCACACCGACGTCTATCCGGAAATGGTCGAGCGCTTTCGCAAGCAGATCCATGCCGCCGACGCGCTGCTGTTCGTGACGCCCGAATACAATTATTCGATACCCGGCGTGTTGAAGAATGCCATCGACTGGGCCTCGCGCCCGCCCGCGCAGCCGTTTGCCGGCAAGCCCGCCGCCATCATGGGCGTGAGCCCCGGCGCGATCGGCACCGCCCGGGCGCAATACCATCTGCGGCAGGTGGCCGTGTTCCTCGACCTGAAACTGGTCAACAAGCCGGAAGTCATGATCGGCGGCGCCAAGGATCGCTTCGACGAAGCCGGCAAGCTGATCCACGAACCGACCCGCGAGTTCGTGCGACAGTTGCTCGTATCGCTGCACGACTGGGCCACCCTCCTGAAAAAATAAGGTCGCGCTCGTCCCGCAACGCCAGTAAGTCAAGCAATTCATCCATGTGCAGGGCACAATAGCGCCATGCACATGGATTCCACCCCACACCCCTTCTCCACCCTGATGCCCGAGCTCGTGCTGGACGCACTCGACAGCCTCGGGGTGCGCTGCGACGGCCGCCTGCTGGCGCTCAACAGTTACGAAAATCGCGTCTATCAGGCGGGCATCGAAGACGCGGCGCCACTGGTCGTCAAGTTCTATCGGCCGCATCGCTGGCGCACCGAGGCGATCCTCGAAGAGCATGCGTTCACGCAGGAACTGGCCGAGCGCGAAATTCCGGTCGTCGCGCCGCTGGTGTTCGACGGCCGCACGCTGCACCGCTACGGCACCTTCGAGTTCGCCGTCTTTCCCCGGCGCGGCGGGCGCGCCCCCGAGCTGCAGGACCCCGACACCCTGGCCTGGCTCGGCCGATTCATTGGACGCATTCACGCAGTCGGCCGCACTGCGGCGTACCTTCACCGCGACACGCTCGATTCGCGCAGCTTTGGCAGCGAGCCGCGCGACTATCTGTGGCAACACGATTTCATTCCGGCCGATCTGCGCGAGGCCTGGCGCAGCGTTGTCGATCTGGCTCTCGAAGGTGTCGATCGCTGCTTCGCGCGCGCGGGCAACGTATCGACGCTGCGCCTGCACGGCGACTGCCACGCGGGCAACGTGCTATGGACCGATACCGGCCCGCATTTCGTGGATTTCGACGACAGCCGGATGGGTCCGGCGATGCAGGATCTATGGATGCTGCTCTCGGGCGAGCGCGCCGACATGACGCGCCAATTGGCCGAGGTGCTCGATGGCTATCAGGACTTCGCCGAGTTCGATGCGCGCGAGCTGCATCTGATCGAAGCCCTGCGCACGCTGCGTCTGATCCACTACAGCGCATGGATCGCGCGCCGTTGGGACGACCCGGCCTTTCCCGCGGCGTTCCCGTGGTTCAATACCCAGCGCTATTGGCAGGATCGTATTCTGGAATTGCGCGAACAAATCGCGCTGATGGACGAAGCGCCGCTGAACTGGTTCGGGTAAGCCCGGCGGCTTACCCGGTGACGCCGAAGTAAGCGCGCCGCAGCGCGTCGTCGGCGTGCAGCGCCTCGACCGTGCCGCTGAAACCGACCCGCCCGCCCGAGAGCGTCACGACGTGATCGGCCAGCTCGAGAAATTTGATGTTCTGTTCAGCGATCAGCAATGACAGGCCGGTATTGCGGAATCGGCCAAGCACCTGGATCACTTCCTGCACGAACAGCGGCGAGAGCCCGGCCGACGGTTCATCCATCACCAGCAGCTTGGGGTCGCCGGCAAGCGCCTTGGCAATGCCGACCATCTTGCGCTGACCGCCCGACAGACTGCTGGCCAGCGCCTTGCGGCGCGTGGCGATGGCCGGGAAAACGTCATACAGCTCGTCCATGCGTTCGCGCAGCCGCTCGGCCGGCGTGAACTGTCCGCCGATGCGAATGTTCTCGTCAATCGACAGCCCCGGAAAGCAACCGATCTCCGACATATAGGAAATGCCGGCGCGCACCCGCTTGTCGGTGCGCGCGTGGGTCAGGTCGGCCCCCTCGAAAATGATCTCGCCCTGCCACGGCTTGATCAATCCCATGATGGTCTTGATCAGGGTGGTCTTGCCCGCGCCATTGGCGCCCAGCAGCACCACCGTCTGGGCGCGCTGGACCTGCAGGTCAGCGCCCCACAGCACCTGCACGCGGCCATAGCCGGCCTGCAGGTTCTTCACACTGAAAATTTCACTCGCCATGAGAGGTTCCCAGAAACACTTCGACCACCTGAGGATCCTGCACTGCGGCGGCCAGCTTGCCCTCGAAAATCTCCTTACCGGCATTGAGCACGATCACGCGATCGGTAACCGCCTCGAGAAACCCCATCAAGTGCTCGACCACCACTACCGCCACGCCCGAGCGGGCGATCGTGCGTAAATGCTCGGCCACATGCCCCATCTCGCCGGGATTCAGCCCGGCAGCCAGTTCATCGACGCACAGCAACTTGGGCTTGGTCGCCAGCGCGCGCGCCAGGTCGAGCATCTTCTGCTGAATACTGTTGAGTTCGTCGGCACGCCGCTCTGCCTGATCGGCAAGATCGAGCATCTCGAGAATGCGCGCCACATCGGCGTCACCCGCTCCACGCGCGCCATAGGTCGCGGCGATCTCGACGTTCTGCGCCACCGTCAGGCTCAAGAACGGCTTGGGAATCTGGAAGGTTCGGTTGATGCCGGCATGCACCAGCTTGTGCGACGGCAAGCCGCCGATCTCGCGTCCCTCGAACTCGATGGCGCCGCCGCTCGGGGCATAGATACCGGTGATCACATTGATGCACGTGGTCTTGCCCGAGCCGTTCGGGCCGACCAGGCCGACCACTTCGCCCGCATGCACGTTCAGGCTCACCTGGTCGAGCGCGACGAACCCGCCGAAGCGCTTGACCAGTTGCTTGACCGCCAAAAGCGGCGCGCCCTTGGCCGAGCCGGCCGATGCCGGCCTGTCGATTACTTCAGGGGACATCGACACCTCGCCGCTGTAAGAGGGATGTCAGGCCGTTGGGCAGGAACAGCACCAACAGCATGATCAGCGCCCCATAGATCAATTGAAAATATTGAGGAGTGGAAATGCCGATTGCGTTGTACAGCCCATAGAGCAGCAACACGCCGAGCACCGGACCGGTCACCGTCGCGACACCGCCGAACAGGGCGAACACCAGCGCGAACACGCTGAACTCGGCGCTGAACACCGTCTCCGGATAAAACACCGACACATACCAGGCGAAATCGCTGCCGATCAATCCGGCAATCAGCGCCGAGAGCAGCCACGCGACCGTGCGCCCGCGCACCACCGCCACGCCAGCCATCGACGCGCTGATCGGATCGTCCTTGATCGCCTGCAGCGACAGGCCGAAGCGCGAGTTGCGAAGATAGATCACCAGCAGTAGCGTGGCGGCCAGGATCAGCACACCGATGTGATAACTCAGTTGCGGATTGAACACCCCGGACAGGCTCACGCCATAGGGCCCCTTGGTCAGCGACTCCAGGCTCGGGTTGGAGATGACCTGATAGGCGGCCAGTGCGGCGGCCAGATTGGCAATCGCGAAATAAGCGCCGGACAGCCGCAGCAGCGGCGTCAGCACCACGCCCAGCAGCACGGCGGCCGCGGCGCCGAACAGCATGCCCACCAGCGGCGATGCGTGCAGGTGCATCACTGCCAGCGCGAAACCATACGCGCCCGCGCCGAAGAATCCGACGAACCCGAACGGCAGATACCCGGTGAACCCGTAAATCACATTGACGCCTTGCGCCAGGACCAGGTAGACCAGAAAATTGAACAGCAGCAACTGATTCGAATAGACATGCGGCAGTACCAGTGCGGCGCCCACTACGGGCACCAGCACCAGCAGGATATGGCGCAGGAACTTAGCACTCATGAATGTGACCGTCGATAAGGGGGAGATGAGCGCTAGGCACTGCGCACCTTTTTGCCCAACAAACCGCTGGGCCGGATCAGCAGGATCAGGATCAGCAGCACATAAGGCAGCAGGCCGGCCCACGAGCTGAAGTAGGTCTGCATCAGCATCTCGGAGACGCCGTAAATCAGGCCGCCCAGCACCGTGCCCATCGGGCTGCCCAGCGAGCCGATCACTATCACCGCGAACGACTGGATATTGATGTCGACGCCCATGGCCGGGCCGAAGCTGCCCAGCATGAACGGCGCGAACACCCCGCCGACGGCCGCCAGGGCCAGGCCTACGCCGAACGCAATGGCGGAGACCCGGTTCACGTCGATACCGGTGGCCAGCGCTTCGTCGCGATGCACCATCACTGCGCGCGTCAAACGGCCCAGGCGCGTGCGATAGAGGTAAAGATACAGGCATCCCACGGCCACCGCGCTGACCGCTCCACTGACGATCCACGCCGAGGGCAAGTTCTGGCCGAGTACATGCATCGGCGCGGTGCCCAGCACCCGCCCGGGAATCGAGCGATCGCTCGGCCCGAAACCGATCGTGGTGATCGCCTCGATCACCTGGCTGAAGCCGAAGAACAGGATGATCGACAACATCTCCGGATCCTTGGCCTTGAGCAGCCGGGGCACCAGCAGGTAATACAGCGGAATGCCCAGCGCGATGAAACCGACCGTGACGATCAGCACCGTCGCGATCGGATGAATGTGGAACAGGCTATAGAGCCAGAACGCGGAGAACGCGCCCAGCATCAGAAAATCGCCGTGGGCCAGGTTGACGATGCGCATCACCCCGAAAACGAGGTTCAGCCCCAGCCCCACCAGGCAGAAATACAGGCCAAAAACCAGGCCGGCGGTAATCGAATAAGTCAGCATCCGTCTACCTCCGGCCTACCCGTGAGAGACATTCGCGGCACGGTCATCAAGGGTACTGCTCCAGTTTATTGCTGCGGCGCCGGATAGATCGGTTTGCCAGTGGCAACTTCAGGCGGATACACCACCGTGAATTTCACGCTGCCCTTGCCGTCGGGAATGACCTGGCCCAGCGGCGTGATTTCACCGATCTGCGCGCCTGTTTCATCGATCTGGAAAGTACCGTCCAGCGTCTTGAGTTTGCCGGAGAAATCGCCGATGGTCTTGCGCAGTGCCAGTTGATCCATGCTCGGCGTTTTCGCCAGCGCATTCTCGAGCACCAGGCCCGTGGTATAGCCAGCGACTGCGTTAAAGCCGAAAGTGATCTTGCCGCCAGCGTTCTTCTTCTCCCATGCGGCGCGGTAGTCGTCCAGCCCCATGCCGAATTCCGGCTTGTAGTGCAGCACCGACGAGGTCACGTACGTATAGGTGTACTGCATCGCCTTGGCGCCGGCGGTCTCGAGCAGGTGCGACGTTTCCAGACCCGAATAGATATTGAAGACGAAGTTGAACTTCACCCCGGAGTCCTGCAGGTTGCGCAGGAAGGCGATATCGTTGTTGGGATAGCCGAGTTCGACCACGGCGTCAGGATTGGTCGCCTTGATGTTGTTGATCAGCACCGTGTAATTGGTGGTGCTGGTCGGCACGCCCTGGTCATAGACGATCTTGACCTTCGAGCCGGCCGCCTTGATGAAATTGCGCACGGCGGTGGCCTGCGTCCCGGTGAAATCGTTGGTCGCATACAGCAGCGCCACGCGCTTGACACCCAGTTTCGCGCCGTCGGTGGTCAGGAAGTCGGCGACATACTTCGGCCAGATGCTCGACACGGGATCGGCCGTCAGCACGATATAGGGATTGTCCTTGGAGAAAAACGAAGCGCCGGTGCCGGTCTGGTCGATCAGCAGCATCTTGTGCTCGCGTGCGATCGGCACCGCCACCGAGGTCAGCACCGAACCGGAATCGGCCACCAGAAGGTCGACCTTGTCTTGCGTGATCAGCTGGTTATAGAGCGTGGCGGCAGTCGCCGTATTGCTCTGATCGTCGTAAGCGACCAGCTTGATGGGAATCTTTTTGTTGTAGGGCTTGACGAACACGCCGCCCTCGGCGTTCTTTTGCTCGACCCAGAATTTGAGGCCGGAGTAAACCGGCATCGAGATCGCCGCGAAAGCGCCCGAAGAAGCATAGAGCGTCCCGATTTTTATTTCGGACGGTGCAGCTGGCGCGGCGTGCGCACTGACTGTTAGGACTGCTGCTGCGACAAAACCCGTAACCATTCTAGTCAGCATCGTGTCTCTCCTTATTACCCTTATGAGGTTATTACAAAACTTTGCCATGCCTATTCGTCATTGCATACCCGTGTTGCCCCTAATTTCCTTCCTGCCAATACTGCCTTCCGTCGTGCTTAGGGCTACTGCGCGAGCAGGCGCGCAACGGATGCGGCGTCGGGCCCGCGTCGTTCGGGTCGAAGAGCAATCGGCCGGGGCAACGGTTGCCCGCCGCCCGGTCTGGGTGGATGGGACGGATGTTCGAGAGAATATCGCGCACGTGCCGACGGTCCTGACCCCGAACCGGAACACCGTGTGTTTTGATTGACTCCGCGCATCGCGGCATGGCGACCGTCGCGGCAACTACGCCCCCGTATCAGCCAGCGAACCGCCTCGGCGCCACGGTATTCCGCGTTGTTCGCTTGCGAAAACACGGACATCACCGGACCCGGCAAAAGCGCCGGCCAGCGTAATGATCATCTACCCAATGGAAGGTCTCCTTTGTGACTGCTATCGATTTTTTTCTTTTAAGCCCAACGGTCCAACCTGTGCGCATTAGCCTGAACCTGGCCTCCAGGGTTGTCAAGTCATAAGTGTCGCCGGCCCACGCGATCGGGCCACGGCAGGGCCATCCCGGCTCGGCCAGTGCCAACCGGTTTCTGGCCAAGTGCCGGATCGACGGGGCTGGCAAGTGATCCGGGTGCGGCGTGCCGCCCGCTCTCGCGCGGCGCGCCTATGCGGTCAGCGCCCTTGCCGGCGCGCGCCGGCGCATCGCCAGCCCGACGACCACCAGCGCGACGCTGCTGATCACCGCCGCGGCCAGCACGTAATAGCTGGGGGCGAGCTTGTCGCCGGTCACGCCGATGAACCATGTGACGATGAATGGCGCAAAGCCGCCGAACACGGTCACGCCCAGGCTATAGGCCAGCGACAGCCCGGTCGAGCGGGCGCGCGTGGGGAAAATCTCCGACATCAGCGCCGGCATCGGCCCCGAGTAACTGGCCTTGAAAATTCCCGATAAAGCCATGAGCGCCATCAGCCAGCCGATGGTCGGATGATCGCGCAGCCAGTGGAACATCGGATAGATCGTCAGCGCCATCAAAATCGAGGTCGTGAGCATGATGCGAATCCGGCCGATGCGATCGGACAGCGCCCCCATCAGCGGCGAGAGCAGGAACTGCAGCCCGCCATTGAGCACCACCACGCCGAACGATTTGGCGGTCGACAACCCCAGTTCCTTGACGGCGTAGGTGGGCATATAGAGCTGCAGCACGTAGACCATCACGGTCGATTGGGCAACGATGCCCACGGCCACCAGCAGGTTCGCCACCTGGCTGTCGAACACCGCGGCACGAACGGGGGCCGACTGCTTCTTGTCCAGCAGGAACTCCGGCGTCTCGTCCAGATGACGGCGAATATAGTAACCAACGGGCCCGACCAGCAGCCCCAGGGCGAACGGCAGGCGCCAGCCCCATGAAACGATCTGATCGTGGCTCAGCCACGTATTGAGCAATGCGCCGACGGCCGAGGCGCTGATCGCCGCCAGGCCCTGGCTGGCGAATTGCCAACTGGCGAAATAGCCACGCCGGTTGGGACTGTGCTCGACCATGAAAGCGGTCGCACTGCCGAATTCGCCACCCACTGCGAAGCCCTGCACCAGGCGCGCGAGCAGCACCAGGATCGGCGCGGCCAGCCCGATGCTGCTGTAGGCGGGCATCACCGCGATCATGAACGTCGCCAGCACCATCAACAGGATCGACACCGTGAGCGAGGCGCGGCGCCCCTTGCGATCGGCATACAGGCCCAGCACGATCGCGCCGAACGGGCGCGTCAGAAATGACACGCCGAACGAGCCGACGGCCAGCAGCAGCGAGATCCATTGATCGTGCACGGGGAAGAACAGCTTGGCGATCACCGGCGCGAAAAAGCCGTAGACCAGAAAGTCATACCATTCGAGCGCGTTGCCGATCGACGACGAGATGACGATGCGGCGCACCGTCGATTTGCTCGGCGGCACGAACGCCGGTCCTGCGATGCCAGGGTTCATGGTGAGTCTCCTCCACTACTGATTTATTGATTTATTGATTTATTGATTTATTGATCTATTGCGTCAGACAGTCCTGCAAGCCCGCCTAGAAACCCGCCGCGTGCCCGTCGCGCCGGCTGTCGCTGGCCGCCACGTAGCCCTGGTCCGGGTCGTCCGACAGGCGCCAGATGAACTGGCCCGAGCCGAAATCCATGTACGGGTCGTCGATCGATTTGATCTGATGCCCGCGCGCCTGCAGCGCGGCCGCGGTGCCGGCGTCGAGCGTGGCTTCGACGTCGAGCGTGAAGTCGCGGTTGACCTTCCAGCGCGGCGCGTCGCACGCGGCCTGCGGCTGCTGGTGATAATCGAGCATGCGCACCAGCGTTTGCAGATGCCCCTGCGGCTGCATGTCGCCGCCCATCACGCCGAAGCTCATCACCGGCGCGCCGTCGCGCGTGAGGAAGGCCGGGATGATGGTATGGAACGGCCGCTTGCCGGGCGCGACCACGTTGGGCGAGGCCGGATCCATCGAAAAGCCGTAACCGCGATTCTGCAGGCTGATGCCGGTGCCCGGCACCACCACCCCGGAGCCAAAACCCATGTAGTTCGATTGAATGAAGGAAACCATCATGCCGCTCTCGTCGGCCGCGCTCAAATACACCGTGCCCCCCGCGCGCGGCATGCCGAAATCGAAATGTTTCGCGCGGCCCATGTCGATGAGCTTGGCGCGCTCGGCCAGATAGGTGTCGCTGAGCATCTCCTGCGGCGTGACCTCCATCGAGCGCGGATCGGAGACGTATCGGTAGATATCGGCAAAAGCCAGTTTCATCGCCTCGATCTGCAAATGCTGCGAATCCACCGAATCGACCGGCAGCCCAGCCAGATCGAAGCGATCGAGAATGCCCAGTGCGATCAGGGCGGCAATGCCCTGCCCGTTGGGCGGAATTTCGTGAACGTCATAGCCGCGATAGCGCTTGGCGATCGGCTTGACCCACTCGGGGCGATAGTCGCGCAAATCGGCCAGCGTCATCGCGCCGCCCGTCGCGGCGCTGTAGGCGGCAATCCGCTCGGCCAGCTCGCCCTCGTAGAAGGCGCGCCCGCCGGTCGCGCCGATTTGCCGCAGCGAGCGCGCGGCATCGGCCAGCACGAATTTTTCACCTACGCTCGGGGCGCGTCCGTGCGGCATGAAGGCCTGCGCGAAGCCCGGTTGGTCGCGCAGATCCGGGATCGCGGCAGCCCACTTGTGCGCGACGATCGGCGAGACCGCGTAGCCGCGTTCGGCGATTTCGGCGGCAGGCTCCAGCACGTCCGCAAATGGCAGCTTGCCGAACCGCTCGTGCAGCGCAGCCCACGCGGAGATTGCACCCGGCACGGTCACCACGTCCCAGCCGCGCACCGGCCGCCGGGCCTGGCCGTTACCCTCTTCGCCGTACTTGCGGCGGTAGTAGTCGGGGCTCCATGCCGCCGGCGCCACGCCCGAGGCGTTAAGGCCGTGCAGCTCGCGCCCGTCCCACAAAATCGCGAACGCGTCGCTGCCCAGGCCGCACGATACCGGCTCGACCACCGTCAGCGCGGCGGCTGCGGCAATCGCCGCGTCGACAGCGTTACCTCCGCGCAGCAGCATGCGCACGCCGGCCTGCGAGGCCAGCGGCTGGGAAGTCGAGACCGCATTGCGGGCAAACAGGGGGATGCGGACGGTCGGGTAAGGGTTATTCCAATTGAATGACATGATATGAGCTCGGCAGACGAAACCGGTGAAAATCCGGGGTGCCGCGCCAGCGCGGCAGTCGAGCGCAGGCGCGGCGCCCGGACCTTGGGTGACTCCTATTATCTGCACCCGACATTCACAAATAAAGCTAAAATTTCTTGCTTCTTATATAAGAAAATCTTGGATTAGATCGTTCCAGAGCCACCATGAGCAGTATTCGCTTTTTGCGCACCTTCATCGCTGTCGCACGCTATGGTTCGTTCGCCGCGGCGGCCGAGCGCGTGGCGCTCACGCAAGCTGCCGTGAGCATGCAAATGCAGGCGCTGGAGGCCGAGCTCAAGCATCCTTTATTCGATCGCAGCGGGCGCATGGCCAGCCTGAACAGCACCGGCCGGGCGATCCTGCCGCGCGCCGAGCAACTGGTCGCGCTGTACGACGACATGCGCGCCATCGGCGCGGACGCCAGCGAGGTGGTCGGGTCGGTGGCCATCGGTGCGGTGGTGTCAGTCATGGGGGCGCTTGCCTCGATGGTGGCGCAGCTCAAGGTCACGCATCCGCGCCTGGAGGTGCGGTTGATCACCGCTCGCTCGCTCGATCTGGCGGCCCAGCTGGAGGCCAGGGAAATCGACGCCGCGCTGGTCGTCGAGGGTGCGGGCAAGCTGCCCGCCGGCCTGGCCTGGACGCCGCTTTATTCAGAGCCGCTGGTGCTGGTGGCCAGCAGGAAAACCGGCCGCACGCCAGCGGCACAATTGCTGCGCACCCGGCCGTTCCTGCGCTTCGACCGCTCGCAACGCACCGGCGCGCTGATCGAGCGCACCTTGCGCAAACATCGCTGGGCAGTCAATGATTTCCTTGAACTCAGCGCTCTCGAGGCCATCGTCGAACTGGCCCGGCAAAATGTTGGCGTGGCAGTAGTGCCGCTGCTGCGAAACAACTCCTGGAAAACCGACCCGGCACTGCGCGTGCTGCCGCTGCCGCCATCGACTCCGCGTCGCGTAGTCGGCATGCTGGAGCGGCGCGAGCACGATCGCCATGCAATCACCACGGCGATTCGCCAGCGCATTCTCGATGGAATCGCGTAGACGCCGGCCGCGCGACGGGCGCTGCCGTGTTCAGAGCTTGTAGCCGATCTGGCGCAGCAGGTTCTTGCGCCACGCAATCTCCGCGTCGTCCTCGACACCCTTGGGCGATTGCCCGTCGACCACCCCCAGCACAGCCCGACCCTGTTCGGTCTGCGCCACGATCACCTGGGTCGGATTGGCCGTGGCGCAAAAGATCCGGCAGACTTCGGGCACCATTTTCAGGGCGTTGAGCACATTCAGCGGATAAAACCCCTGCGCCAGAAAAATGAAGAAGCTGTGCCCTGCGCCGAGCGCGACCGCATTGCGCCGGGCCAGTTCGAGCATATCCGGGTCGGTGCCCGACCATCTGACCAGGCATTTGCCCGATGCCTCGCAAAACGCGAGCCCGAACCGGATGCCGGGTACCGCGGCAACCAGCGCTTCGTGAATATCTTCCACCGACTTGATGAAATGCGTCTGGCCAAGAATGAAGTTGATCGTCTCCGGCTTGTCGATTGCAACGATCGTCAATTCCATGATTCGCACCTCCTGCGCCACTGCGCCGACCGGCGGTCAAAAAATGCGCCGCCCGACGCTCACAATGCGCCGTCAGCGCCGGGAATGCAAGGCCGCCAGCATGATGCGGATGAGGGGCATTTCCGCTGTCCATCCGGTGCGCCAGGACCTCATCTGACAAAATCGCCGGCTCGACGTATACTTAAAAGCGTGTAACCGTGTCGCCCGGCGCGCCGATCCAGACAGCATCGACGCAACGTTCGGGAGCGCGAAGCCTGCCAGGCTTCATTCATCGTACGTCTGAATACCTCTCACCATCGACGCTCGCGGCAGTGAGTGATTCACTGCCCGGGCTGGCGTATCGACCTGCCATCGCCCCCGCTTGCCCGACACGGCAATGCCTCGCGCCCTGCGCGACGGCCTCTTCTGCAACCACCCTTTCACAAGGAGATTGGCATGCGCATGAACGACACAGTAGCTCTGGTCACCGGCAGCGCCCAGGGCATCGGCCGCGCGATCGCCGTGCGGCTCGCCCAGGAAGGCGCCAAAATCGTCGTCGAGGATCGTCAGGATGCCGATGCAGCCGAGCAAACCCTGGCGCAAGTTCGCGCGGCCGGCAGCGATGGCTGCGTGATCGCTGGTGATGTCGGGCGCGTGCATGACGCGCATAGCGTGGTCGATGCGGCCGTGGCCAAGCTGGGCCGCATCGACGTGCTGGTCAACAATGCCGGCGTCGAGCGCAACGCACCGTTTCTCGACGTCAGCGAAGCCGATTACGACCTGGTGCTCGACGTCAATCTCAAGGGTGCCTTCTTCATGACCCAGGCCTTCGTGCATCACTTGCGCGACACGCGCCGCAGCGGGCGCATCGTCAACATCAGCTCGGTTCACGAGGAGCTGCCATTTCCGCACTTCACCAGCTATTGCGCCAGCAAGGGCGGCATGAAAATGATGATGCGCAACCTCGCGATCGAACTCGCGCCGCTGGGCATCACGGTCAATAACGTCGCGCCGGGCGCCGTGGGCACGGCAATCAACAACAAGCTGCTGCACGATCCGAAGGAACTCGGCGCGCTGCTGGCCAACATCCCGCTCAAGCGGCTGGGCAAGGTCGAGGACGTCGCCAACGCGGTGCTGTTTCTCGCCTCGGACGAGGCCAGCTATATCACGGGCACCACGGTCTACGTCGATGGCGGCCTGCTCTGGAATTACAGCGAGCAATGATCATGACGGCGACCAGCGACCAGATATTGGCCCGCGGCGGGCAAGCGGCGGGCGTCGAACACGTAGCGGCGGCCGACGTGCTGAGTCCGGCGGACCGCTATCAGGAGCTTTTTCGGGCCGTGCAAGGCGCGCGCATCTTCGACGACAGCAAGACCTTCGTCGACACCGTGCCGCGCCGCGACCCGGCCGACATCCTGCGCCGCTACCGGGAACTGTGCCATGAACCGGGCTTCGATCTGGCGCAGTTCGTTCACGCGCACTTTCAGCACGAACCGGTTCCCGTCAATCACTACGACTCCGATCCCGATCAATCGCTATGCGCGCACATCGATGGCCTGTGGGATGTGCTCACGCGTCGTCCGACGACGCACCCCGCCCGCAGCTCGCTGCTGCCCTTGCCCTTCGACTACGTCGTGCCGGGCGGCCGCTTCAGTGAGATGTATTACTGGGATTCCTATTTCACGATGCTGGGTTTGGTGCAGAGCGGCCGCCCCCACCTGCTACGCGCCATGGCCAACAATTTCGCGTTCCTGATCGATACTTACGGCCATATTCCCAACGGCAATCGCAGTTACTATCTGAGCCGCTCGCAGCCGCCGGTGTTCGCGCTGATGGTCGAGCTGTTCGAGACCCATGGCGTAAAACGCGCGGTGCATTATCTGCCCCAGCTCAAACGCGAGTATGCGTTCTGGATGGACGGGGCCGAGGCGCTCAGGCCCGGGCAAACGCACCGTCATCTGGTGTGCCTGCCCGACGGCGCGATACTCAACCGCTATTGGGACGAGCGCGATACGCCGCGCGAGGAAGGCTATCTGGAGGATGTCAACACCGCCGCCCGCTCGGGCCGCCCGCACGGCGAGGTCTACCGCGACCTGCGCGCGGGCGCCGCGTCGGGCTGGGACTTCAGCTCGCGCTGGCTGAGCGACCCGAATGACCTGTCGACCATTCGCACCACGGCGATCCTGCCGGTCGATCTGAACAGCTTCCTCTACAAGCTCGAACGCCAGATCGAGCGTCTGAGCCAGGCCAGCGGCGACAGCGCGGGCGCCGCCGCCTTTCACGCGCACGCCGACGCCCGGCGCGCGGCGGCCAGCCGCTATCTGTGGCACGAGACCGACGGCGCCTTCGTCGATTACGACTGGCAACTCGAGCGCCAGCGGCGCGAACTCTCGGCGGCAACCGCCACGCCGCTCTATGTCGGCATGGCCAGCCAGGCGCAGGCGCAGCGCGTGCGCGAAGCGATCGCCTCGCGCCTTTTGGTGCCGGGCGGATTGATGACCACCGAGCAGCCCAGCGACCAGCAATGGGACCGCGCCAATGGCTGGGCGCCGCTGCAATGGATCGCCATCGACGGGCTGCGCCGCTACGGCCTGCAAGCGCTGGGCGACGATATCGCGCACCGCTGGCTGGAAACGGTCAGCCGGCTCTACGAGCGCGAGAGCAAGCTGGTGGAAAAATACGCGCTACGCAGCGCCGGGCATGCCGAAACCGGCGGCAGCGGCGGCGAATATCCGCTGCAGGACGGCTTTGGCTGGACCAACGGCGTCACCCGCAAGCTGCTCGAGACGCATCCCACGCATTGGGCCCGCGACGCGCGCGCCGGACGTCGCCGCTGAACACACCGCGCAGCGCGGCATAACGCGAACGCACGGGCGAAGCTGCGTGGAGCCAGGCGCTAAATTTTTTAAAGGGGAAATTCGGCCGGACAGGCCAGGAAAACGGTGGGGTGACCGATGGGATTCGAACCCACGACAACCGGAATCACAATCCGGGACTCTACCAACTGAGCTACGGCCACCGTTGACATTGGCAAGGGAGCCCCCGCCGTCAAGAGGTGAGATTATACAAAGGTCTCCGCCGTTTTGCCAAGCCCTATCAACGCGCCGGGATCACAATTCCTGGCAACCGCCATGTTCAGGCCTCGGCGGCCTGCAGGAACGTGCGCGCGTGCGCGAACGCATGCACGCCGTCGCTGGCCAGGCGTTTGGATTCGGACAGCGTGCGGCGCCAGCCGCGGGCGCCCGACATGCCGCGATAGAGCCCCAGCGCGTGGCGCGTGATGGCGCCCAGGTAGGTACCCCGCGCCACCTGGCGAGCGGCGTATTCGATCAGCCCGGCTTCCACCGCCTCGCGGCTGACGATCGGCCCGGTCGCGCCATAGAAGCGCGCGTCCACGCCGGCCAGCAGGTAGGGATGATGATAGGCCTCGCGCCCGATCATCACGCCGTCGACGTGCTCGAGATGCATCGCGGCCGCGTCGAGCGTGTCGATGCCGCCGTTGATGATGATTTCCAGATGCGGAAATTCACGTTTCAGTCGATAAACGTAGTCGTATTTGAGCGGCGGAATCTCGCGGTTTTCCTTCGGGCTCAGTCCCTTGAGAATCGCGTTGCGCGCATGCACGATGAATGTTTCGCAGCCCGCATCGGCCACCTGCCCGACAAAATCACGCACGAAATCGTAGGCCTCGACGCTATCGATACCGATACGGTGCTTGACCGTCACCGGCACGCTTACCGCGTCTCGCATGGCCTTGACGCAATCGGCCACCAGCGCCGGCTCGGCCATCAGGCAGGCGCCGAACGCGCCGCGCTGCACCCGCTCGGACGGACAGCCGCAATTCAGGTTGATCTCGTCATAGCCCCACTGGGCGCCGAGCCGTGCGGCCTGCGCCAGATCGGCCGGCTCGCTGCCGCCCAACTGCAGGGCAACCGGATGCTCGGCGGCGTCGAAATCGAGGTGGCGCGGCACATCGCCGTGCAGCAGCGCGCCGGTCGTCACCATTTCGGTGTACAACCACGTGTGCCGCGACAACAGGCGATGAAAGTAGCGGCAATGACGATCAGTCCAATCCATCATTGGTGCCACGGAGATTCTGCGACCCGGGTATTTCAATGCGTGCCTCGTTTTACTCACCGGCCATCCGGCGGTTGCGCCGGCGTGCGGTCCCGCCTTCCGGCTGAAGGTCGCGATTTTACCACCGGGCTACCCCAGGCGCAGGGCGCAACGGGATGCGCCGTCAGTCGAACAGCAGCGGCAAGCCGACCCGCTGCGCCAGTTCGGCTGCGGCAAGGCCGCTGAAATTGTCGATCACATGCACGCCGTCGGGTTTCAGATCGAACACCGCCAGATCGGTATACACGCGCGAGACGCAACCGATGCCCGTGAGCGGATACGTGCACTGCTCGACCAGCTTGCTGCGGCCTTCCCTGGTCAGCAGATCCATCATCACGAAGACGTGCCTGGCGCCAATGGCCAGATCCATCGCGCCGCCCACCGCCGGAATCGCGTCGGGCGCGCCGGTATGCCAATTGGCCAGATCGCCGCGACGCGACACCTGGAAGGCGCCCAGCACGCAGATATCGAGGTGCCCGCCACGCATCATCGCGAACGAATCGGCGTGGTGGAAATAGGCGCCGCCTGGCAACAGCGTCACCGGCTGCTTGCCGGCATTGATCAGATCGTCGTCTTCCTCGCCCGGGCCCGGCGCGGGCCCCATGCCCAGCACGCCGTTCTCGCTGTGCAGCAGGATTTCGCGGTCTTTGGGCAAATGGTTGGCCACCAGTGTCGGCAAGCCGATACCGAGATTGACGTAAGCGCCTTCCGGAATGTCCCGGGCGACACGGGCGGCGACCTGATCACGATTGAGTCTGTTCATGGGAATTCCCTGGTCGGGTCGGCCAATATCAAGCGGCCATTGCGGCGGGCGAGCCGACCCGCACCACGCGCTGCACGAAAATGCCCGGCGTGACGATCGCTTCCGGATCGAGCTCGCCCAGCGCGACAACCTGGCGCACCGACGCGACGGTGGTCCTGGCGGCCGCAGCCATGATCGGGCCGAAATTGCGCGCGGTCTTGCGGTACACCAGGTTGCCCCAGCGGTCGGCGCGCTCGGCCTTGATCAGCGCGAAATCGGCATGGATCGGATACTCCAGCACGTAATCGCGCCCGTTGATATGACGGGTTTCCTTGCCTTCGGCGAGCGCCGTGCCAAAGCCGGTCGGCGTGAAGAAAGCGCCGATGCCGGCGCCGGCCGCACGAATGCGCTCGGCCAGATTGCCTTGCGGCACCAGCTCCAGCTCGATGTCGCCGGCGCGATAGAGCGCATCGAACACCTGCGAATCGGCCTGGCGCGGAAAAGAGCAAATGATCTTGCGCACGCGCCGCGCCTGCAGCAGCGCCGCCAGCCCGGTCGTGCCATTGCCGGCGTTATTGTTGACGATGGTGAGCTCTTTGGCCCCTTGCGCCAGCAGCGCGTCGATCAGCTCGACCGGTTGGCCGGCCGTACCGAAGCCGCCGATCATGACGGTCGCGCCATCGTGCACCCCCGCCAGCGCCTCGGCGAGGTTTTCAACTATCTTGGAAATCATGCCGTCATCCGCCTCATGCAAAGAGACCCGCCGCGCTTATCGCGCGGCGGGTCTCGCAACTCAAACGCGTTCGATCACCATCGCAATGCCCTGCCCCACGCCAATGCACATCGTGCACAGCGCCAGGCGGCCACCGGTGCGGTGCAACTGGTACATGGCCGTGGTCACCAGCCGCGCGCCGCTCATGCCCAGCGGGTGGCCCAGCGCGATCGCGCCGCCGTTCGGGTTCACGCGAGGGTCGTCGTCGGGCAGCCCGAGCGCGCGCAGCACCGCCAGTCCCTGGGCCGCAAACGCCTCGTTCAATTCGATCACATCGATCTGATCGAGACTCAGCCCCAGGCGCTGCAACAGCTTTTGCGACGCGGGTGCCGGGCCCATGCCCATGATGCGCGGTGCCACGCCGGCGGTGGCCACGCCCAGCACGCGTGCCTTGGGGCTCAGGCCCAGCCGCGCCGCGGTGGCCTCGTTAGCCAGCAACAGTGCTGCGGCGCCGTCGTTCACGCCGGAGGCATTGCCGGCCGTCACCGTGCCGGTGGGCGAGACCACGCCGCGCAGCTTGGCCAACGCCTCGAGCGTGGTTGCGCGCGGGTGCTCGTCGCGTGCGACCCGCAGCGGCTCGCCCTTCTTCTGGGCAATGCTCACGGGCGTGATTTCTTCGTCCAGCACGCCGTTGGCCTGCGCCCTGGCGGCCTTTTCCTGGCTGCGCAGCGCGAACAGGTCTTGATCGGCGCGGCTAATGTTGAACTCGGTGGCCACGTTCTCGGCGGTCTCGGGCATCGAGTCCACGCCGTATTGCGCCTTCATCAGCGGATTGACGAAACGCCAGCCGATGGTGGTATCGAAAATTTCCGCCTGACGGGCAAACGGCGTGGCCGCCTTGCCCAACACGAATGGCGCGCGGCTCATGCTCTCGACGCCGCCGGCCAGCATCAGCCCCGCCTCGCCGGACTTGATCGCCCGGGCAGCCACGCCCAGCGCATCCATGCCGGAACCGCACAACCGGTTGATGGTGGCGCCCGGCACGCTCTCGGGCAGGCCGGCAAGCAACAGCGACATGCGCGCCACGTTGCGATTGTCTTCGCCGGCCTGGTTGGCGCAGCCGTAAATCACGTCGTCGATAGCGCTCCAGTCGAGCCCCGGATGCCGGGCCATAAGCGCCTTGAGCGGCACCGCGCCCAGATCGTCGGCGCGCACCGACGACAGGCTGCCGCCGTAACGGCCGATGGGTGTCCGAATGGCATCACAAATGAAAGCGTCGATCATTACGTCTCCTGACTCAAAGGGATTTTTACAAAGGGATGGTATTCGTCGAGGCAATATGTTCTAATTACGAACATAAGTTCTATTAGCGAATATTCGCAAAGCAGCGCCTGCTTGTCAAGTTGAACCGCGTGGTGCGATATGCGAGGATTCGCGCTGATTTGCTTCTTGCCGGAACCCCACACCCATGACCGAAGGCAACCACCCTGCGCCGAGCGACAGTTACGTCCAGTCGTTTGCGCGCGGGCTTTCCGTGATTCAGGCGTTCGGCGCCGAGCGCCCGCAAATGACGCTCTCCGAAGTCGCCGCGCACACCGGCCTGACGCGCGCCGGCGCGCGTCGCATCCTGCTCACGCTTGAGCAACTCGGCTACGTGCGCAGCGAGGAGCGCAAGTTCTTCCTTACGCCCAAAATCCTCGATCTCGGCTACGCGTATCTTTCCGCCACCCCGCTGTGGGACTTGGCGACGCCTTTCATGGAAGAAGTGGCCAACGCCACGCACGAGTCGTGTTCGATCTCGGTGCTCGACGGCCTGGAAATCGTCTACATCCTGCGCATTGCCACGCACAAGATCATGACCGTCAACCTGTCGGTCGGCAGCCGTCTGCCGGCTTGGGTGACGTCGATGGGGCGGGTGATGCTGGGCGGTCTCGCGCCGGCTGCGCGAGACGATATCCTCGCGCGCAGCACGATCGTCGCGCATACGCCTCACACGCTGACCGATCCGGCCGAAATCCGCAAAGCGATCACGACCGCGCAGGCCCAGGGCTATGCGTTCGTGGCCGAGGAACTGGAAGCCGGACTGCAATCGATCGCAGTGCCGATTTTCGATCGCAACCGGCGCATCATCGCCGCCATGAACGTCAGCGGACACGCCAGCCGCAACAGCCGCGAGCAAATGCTGAAAGAATTTCTGCCGTGCCTGAAGCAGGCGGCCGAGCGCCTGAGCGCGACGTTGCAGCGCCGCTAGGCGGCCGGGCGTCCCGCGCCGACGCCGCCGCGGGACGGGAGACCGAGAATCCGGTGTTGGCAGTAACGCACGAAGTAGCGGCGGGCGTCGATCTCCTGGCAGCGCCGACGTCCGGCCACGATAACCGCCGAGCGCGGTGCGGGGGTACCCATTCGGCATACCAATGCGCCGGACCGAATGATGCAGGCCGGATAAACCGCCGAGTCGGATCTTCGAGCGCTCACCTTCATCTCCTGTCTCCCATCCTGCACAGAGCAAGTCACGTGCCCGGCCGGCCAAGTCATTGATTTATCGAGCCTTCGAAAAAACGAAGCGGCGCGCGAGCGGCGCCTCCGGCGCAAACTGTTTCACGCCTGATACACGCTGCCGGCTCAACCGGAGCAACACGGCGCCGAGTCGCCGAGTATGGCGTCCGCGCGGTTGGCGCGTTACTTCAGCTCGGGGAAATCCTCCTCCCAGAACTCCTGCGGCCGGCGGCCGGCATCGCCCCGATTGTCTTCCGCGCGACGCAGCTCCACACGGCGAATCTTGCCGGAGATGGTCTTGGGCAGTTCGCAGAATTCCAGCCGGCGAATGCGCTTGTAAGGCGCCAGCTGGGCTCGCGAGAATTTAAGGATATCGAGCGCCAGTTCCCGGCTCGGCGTAAAGCCCGCGCGCAGCGCGACATACGCCTTGGGCACCGACAGGCGCAGCGGATCGGGGCTGGGCACCACGCCGGTCTCGGCAACCGCCGGATGCTTGATCAGTTCGCTCTCCAGCTCGAACGGACTGATGCGGTAGTCCGACGCCTTGAACACGTCATCCGCGCGGCCCACGTAGGTGAAGTAACCGCTGTCGTCGCACATCGCCACGTCGCCCGTGTGATAGTGTCCATCGCGCATCACTTCGCGATTCTTGCCCTCGTCGCCCTCGTAGCCCAGCATCAGCCCGGTCGGGCGCTGCGCCAGCGACAGCGCGATCTCTCCCTCCTGCGCCGGATGGCCGTCGTGATCGAGCAGCGCCACGCGATAACCCGGCATCGGCCGCCCCATCGATCCGGGCTTGATCGGCTGCCCCGGCGAATTGCCGATCTGGCAGCAGGTTTCGGTTTGCCCGTAACCGTCTCGAATCGTGATGTTCCACGCCCGGCGCACCTGCTCGATCACCTCCGGGTTGAGCGGCTCGCCGGCGCCAACCAGCTCGCGCAGCTTGACCGGATAGCTCGCCAGATCCTCCTGGATCAGCATGCGCCACACGGTGGGCGGCGCACACAGGGTGGTCACCTCGCAGCGGCAAATCGTGTCGAGCACCGCCTTCGCATTGAAGCGCGCAAAGTTGTAAATAAAGATCGTCGCCCCGGCGATCCATGGCGCGAAGAAGCAGCTCCAGGCGTGCTTGGCCCAGCCTGGCGAGCTGATATTCCAATGCACGTCGCCCGGCTGCAGGCCGATAAAGTACATCGTCGTCAAATGCCCGACCGGATAGCTCTGGTGGCTATGCAATACCAGTTTCGGCTTGGACGTCGTGCCCGAGGTGAAATACAGCAGCAGCGGATCGTCTGCCATCGTCTTGCCGCTCGGCTCGAACGCCTCGCTCGCCTCATACGCATCGGCAAAGCGCAGCCAGCCGGGCACGTCGCCACCCACGCACAGCCGCGTCAAGCCGGACGGCAATTGGTCGAACTTGGATGTTTCGGCGGCCGTCGTCACGATATGCTTGACGCGCCCGCGCGTGAGGCGGTCGGCCAGATCCTCGGGCGTGAGCAGCGTCGTGGCCGGAATCATCACTGCGCCCAGCTTGATGCAGGCCAGCATCAGATCCCATAGCTCGACCTGATTAGGAATCATGATCAACACGCGGTCGCCGCGCGCCACTCCCTGCTGCCGCAGGAAATTCGCCACGCGATTCGAGCGCGCCGACATCTCGGCATACGTGAGCCTGCGCTCGCTACCGTCCTCCTCCACCACCCACAGCGCCAGCGTATCGTTGCTGCGCGCCTGCACATCGAAAAAATCCAGCGCCCAGTTGAATTCCTTCAGCACCGGCCAGCGAAAATCCCGATACGCCACGTCATACTGCTCGCGATGCGCCTGCAGAAAATCCCTTGCCTGCAAAAACGTCTGCGTCAATGCCACGATCGTCTCCCGTTCGTTTGTTCCCGCTTGATCGCTACATTATGCGGAGCCCCCCGAGCGACCGTCATCCGGGATAACCAGCACCGCAGGGCGTTGCCCGGCATGCGCCAATAAATTATTGGCAAGACCCGTGTCTCTTGCGCAGAAGCTCTGCTATAATCTTGCGTTCTCGGGGCGTAGCGCAGCCTGGTAGCGTACCTGCATGGGGTGCAGGTGGTCGGAGGTTCAAATCCTCTCGCCCCGACCAGACAAAAAATCCACACACCGCAAGGCTGTGTGGGTTTTTTCATGGGCGCTTGAAATTGGGCCGGATTACCAGGATGGATCTAGGGTTTTCACCAATTTTGTGCATTCCGACCGCTGTCGTTAATCTAGCAGTAAGCTACCAATAAGCATGACTGCGTCTTAGCAACCCTGAACAAAGCGGTGTACGAACGGTTCGTCATCAAGCCTTGAAGTTGTCTCGTTTCATTCCGTGAACAAAAAGGCGCCTATGTCGAACACAGAATCAGAGCGGTTGGCGATATTGACCGATCTTGGGGTACTGGATACCCCCGCTTCGCTGGATCTGGACCGGATCACCCGGGTCGCCTGCGAGGTATTCGACGTACCGATTTCCCTGGTGTCGCTCATCGACTGCGATCGTCAGTGGTTCAAGTCTCGCGTCGGCCTGAGCGTTGCCGAGACAGCGCGGGATATCTCCTTTTGCACTCACGCGGTGGATGCCAACGAGACACTCGTGGTGCCGGACGCCCTGGCCGACCCCCGCTTCAGAAATAATCCTCTGGTGACGCACGAACCTGGCATCCGCTTCTATGCAGGCAGGCCCTTGCGATCGCTCGGTGGATTCCCGCTGGGCACGCTATGCGTGATAGATCGCAAAAGCCGGCCTTTTTCCGCCCACCAGCGTCAGCTGCTCGATGACCTGGCCACCATGGCCGAGCAGTATTTCCACGCGCTGGAATCCCAGCGCCGTCTCGAACGTGCGCGCCAGTCGCACCAGCGCACGGCCATGGTGTACGAGCGAATCGTCGAGCAGGCGTCCGTGGGCATCGCGCTCGTGGCAGCCGATGGCACATGGCTGGAGGTCAATGGGCGATTTGCCGGGATGTTGGGTTATTCGATCGGACAGATGCACGGCATGCGATTCCAGCAGATGACCCTGCCGGACGATCTCGCGCGCAGCGTCGCGGCATTCCAGCAGCTGCTCAGCGGCCGCACGCCCTCCTACTCGCTGGAAAAGCGCTATGTGCGCTCCGATGGAAAAGCGCTGTGGGTCCAGGTAGCCGTGTCTCGCCTGACCGATCCCGAGGATGAACATCCGCGCGCGATTATGGTGGCCACCGATATCGCATCGCGCAAGCAGGCCGAGCTGGACCTTGCCAACTTGCATGCCGAACTCGAATCGCGCGTCATCGAGCGGACCACCCAGTTGAACAACGCCGTCTCTACCCTCGAGCGCGAGGCCGGGCAGCGGCGTGTGGCCGAGCTGCAAGTCAAGGAGGAGCGCGAGCGCTTTCACGCCACTCTGGAAAACGCAACCGATGCCTTTATCGAAGTCGACGAAGCCGGCCGGATCCAGATGTGGAACCGGTCAGCCGAGCAGACGTTCGGGTGGTCCAAGCAGGAGGCCATCGGCCAGGACGCGGCATCGCTCATCCTTCCGCCGGCGCAACGCCCGGCGCATCATGCTGCCTTCACCCATGCGCTTGCCGCGCACACCCGGCGGCTGATGGGCAAGCGGCTGGAGCTGACCGCCCAACGCAAGACCGGCGAGCAGTTTCCGGTCGAGATGACGCTCAGCGTCACGTCGCTGGGCAATCGCACGTTGGTCAATGCCTTTATACACGACATCTCGCAACGCAAACTCGACGAAAAGCGTATTCGCCAGGCCGCCCTGCGGCTCAAGACGATCACGGACAATCTTCCCGCGCTGGTCGGCTACGTGGACAACCAGCAAATCTATCGATTTCATAACCGGCAGCACGAGATTTTTTTTGCCGATACATCACTGCAAATTGATGACCGGCACGTGAGACAGATATTCGGCGAATACCTGTACGCGATTGCCGAGCCCTACCTCCAGCGCGCACTCGCCGGAGAAGAAGTGTCGTTCGAATTTCAGACCAGCGCCAAGCGCGGGTCGCGATGGTTCCATATTCATCTTGTGCCGGAACGGGGAGAAGAGCGCGATGGCAAGGAAGGCCAGGAAATATCCGGCGCTTATGTGCTTGCCACCGACATCACAGACCGCAAGCATCGGGAACATGGCCTGCAGCACGCGGCAACCCATGACTATCTGACCGGTTTGCCCAACAGGCGCTCATTCGTGCAGCAGCTTGACGAGGCAATGGCTCGTGCACGGACCAAAGATTTGAAATTCGCGCTGATGTATATCGACCTCGATGATTTCAAAAGCGTCAATGACCGCTTCGGCCATGACGTCGGGGACGCGCTGCTGCGCCGGTTCTCAACAATCGCGCACAGCGCGTTCCGCGCGGATGACTTCATCGCGCGCCTGGCCGGCGACGAGTTCGTCGCCATCGTCGAAGGACTGTCGGCGACCGGCGACGATCTCAAAGTCATTTGCGACAGGCTGCAGGCCATGCTATGCGTCGAGCAGGAAATCGGCGGGCACGTGATGCGCATATCAGCCAGTATCGGCGCGGCGGTCACCGACGGTAACACCGACAGAAAAACACTGCTTCGCATGGCCGACCAAGCCATGTACCAGGCCAAGCAGCAAGGCAAGGGCCGCGTGGTCATATCGCGCTGAACGGGGAGCGCCGTCAGATGAAATACGTACCGATCAAAAGCCTCTATGTGCGCATGTTTTTCGCCATCTGCGCCGCAGCGATCCCATTGCTGGCCGGCAGCGTCTATTACATCTATCGCCAGACCGAGCTGCTGCAGGCCAACGCGCGATCCGAAGCCCGCCAGTATCTCGATGTCGCGGCCGAGTATGCAGCCGCGGAGATAAGAGGCACGGGTGAAACGCTTTCGGCGATTGCCGCAACCCCGATCATTCAGGGGCATCATTGGCAACGCTGCGATCGCTATTTCTCCGACGTGGTGCAGCGGCGCCCCGATCGCTATTCGAATATCGGCGTCATCGACCTCCACGGTAACGTGCTGTGCAGTGGCGTGACGCCCCCAGGAGATGCTTTTCGCAGTCTTGCCGATCGCCCCTACTTTCGGCTGGCGCTGAAGAACCGCGGGCTGGTCGTCGGGGACTACCAGCGCGGCAGGCTCACCGAAATACCGTCAATCGTCGTGGCCAGAGCCATCTATGACGCCGACGGCCAAAAATCTGCCGTGCTGTTCGCCGCATTACGCCTGACCGCCCTCGAACACGTGAGTCAGGATGCGAACTTTCGCGAGGCGCATTTAGCGATACTGGATCGAGGCGGCAGAATACTCACCGCATCCGATTCGATACTCGGACACCCGGGCGACAGGATCGTCGACCCGCTCATGCGACGCTTCATTTCGACACAGCATCGCGATGTCGAGGCAATCGACCAGACCGGGGTTCCGTATCACCTGATCGGATCCGCTTATGCAGGGCCATCCAATGATCCATCGTCGATCGTCGTGCTTTACGCGTCGCGTGGCTCGGAGATGCTGGCGAACCTGCGCCACGGCCTGTGGGGCGGGGCGGTGTTCGCGCTGCTGCTGATCCTGCTCTCGGTAAGCGCCGGCTGGGCGGGGACCAACGCGCTCATCGGACGAAACATCCGCCGCATCGCCGAAGCTGCGACACGGCTGCGCGAGCGCCGGTTCGAGTCGCGAGTGGCCGACGACGTGTCGGGCCGGGAATTCAAGCTGATCGCCGTGCAGCTCGACGAAATGGCCAAGGAGCTTGCGCAGCGAGAGCAACAGTGGCAAAGCTCGGTCCAGCGGCAGGCCATGCAAGTCGAGCTGCTCAGGCGTATCGCCCAGAACGACCCGCTCGACGCGATTCTGGCATCCATATGCGAATTTGCCGAACAGCAAATTCCGGACGCACGCGCCTGTTTGCTGATCGTCGACGAACAAGGGTATGTCACGGACTGTATTGCCCCCCAACTGCCCGACTCGTTTCGCAGGATGTTCATAGGGCAACAGGCGAAGTCCGGCGCTGGTTCCTGTGGAACCGCTATTACCGAACGCCGTGCGATCATCTCCGACGACATCGCAAGCGACGATCTCTGGGTCGATTACCGCGGTCTGGCAATGGAGTACGGTCTGCATGCCTGCTGGTCTTATCCGATCATCTCTGCCGGCAATCGCGTATTCGGGTCATTTGCGCTGTATTTCAAGACACCGAAGAAACCCGGCGCCGGTGAATTTTCCATCAGCCAGATGGGCGCGGAGCTCGCCGCGGTGGCCATCGACCGCCACACGACCGGCGAGGCCTTGTCACAGTCCGAAGCGGAGTACCGGTCGCTATTCGAGAGCAACCCGTATCCGATGTGGGTGTCCGACACCGCGACCGGGAAATTCCTGGCTGTCAACACAACCGCGGTCGGGCACTACGGATTTTCCAAGGACGAGCTTCTGGGCATGAGAGAGGCCGATCTGGAACTGGCGCATCCAGCAGACAGCCGAGTGCGTGATGCATCGCCCCGCTCGCGGCTTCACCGCAACGCCAACGGTGACGTGCTGGAAGTCGAGACAACGTACTTCCCGTTGCGCTTCCAGGGGCGCGAGGCCTCGCTCGCGCTCGTTTCCGACGTCACTTATCGCAGCTCGCTGACCAAAACGATCAGTGATCAGAACGCGCTGTTCTCGCTGCTGATGAACTCCACCGTCGAGGCCATCTACGGCGTGGACAAAAACGGCTGTTGCACCTTCGCAAACGCTGCATGCGAGCGCCTGTTGGGTTACGCGGCCAGTGAATTGGTGGGCCGCTCGATGCACAGGCTGATCCATCACAGTCGAGAAGTCGGCCAACCCTACCCGCTGTCGAGTTGCCGGATCCACAACAGAATTGACTCGAACGCTCATATTCATCTCGACGATGAGGTTTTCTGGCGCAAGGACGGCCGGCCGCTACCTGTCGAGTATTGGGCCTATCCCATTGTCCGGGCAGGAACGGTGACAGGCTCGATTGTCACCTTCATCGACACCACCGAGCGTCGGCGCCAGCAGGACGAACTGCGCCGCCGCGCCACCTTCGATGGACTCACCGGGCTGCTCAATCGGGCGAGCTTCGTCGCCGTGCTGGCCTCACGCCTCGAGAGGGCAGCCTCGGAGCAACGAAGCCTGATCGTGGCGCTGCTCGATCTTGATGGATTCAAAGAGGTCAACGATCACCTCGGGCACTCGGCGGGCGATCAGCTGCTGGGCGAAATCGCCGCGCGGCTTGCCGCCACGCTCGGCGCCACGGCAGAAATCGGGCGTATTGGCGGCGACGAATTTGTGTTCGTGATGGACGGGGCCGACGAGCAGACGGTCATCGGTTACATCAAGGCTGTGCTTGAATCGGTGCGACAGCCATTCTCGATCTCTGGCCTGGACATTCAGATCAGCGGCAGCGTTGGCGCGGCAACATTCCCAGGCGCCGGATCGGACGTCGACACGCTCCTGCGCAGTGCCGACGCGGCAATGTACGCGGCCAAGCGGGAAGGCTGCGGCGTCAGCCTGACGGACCGCATCGACGCCGGCAGCTCGCGGCCGTTCCTGATGAGCGAGTTGCGACGCGCAATGCAAGATGAGCAGTTTCTCCTGCATTTTCAGCCCAAAGTCTCTCTCCAGGGCAGGCGGCGCATCGGCTTCGAGGCCTTGCTGCGCTGGAAGCATCCAGCGCTCGGACTGGTCGGGCCCTGTGAATACATGCCCATGCTCGAGTTGAGCGATCTGATCCATCCATTGACGGAGTGGGTGATCGAATCGGCGGTGACGCAGTTCGTTGGTCTGGCCAGGCAATGCCCCCACGCATTCGTTTCCGTCAATGTGTCCATGCGCAACCTGCTCGATCTCGGCTTTTCCGCCAAAGTGCGCCGTCTGCTCGACCGTCACGACTTCCCCGCGCATCAACTCAAGCTCGAAGTCACGGAGAGTACCCTGATGTCGGATCCGGAGCGAACCAAAAAAGCCCTCGATGAACTTCACGCCCAGGGGGTTCGCATCGCCATCGATGATTTCGGAACCGGCTACTCATCGCTGTCGTACCTGCAGAAACTGCCTGTCGACGACCTGAAGATCGATCGATCCTTTGTCATGGATATGTCAGACAGCGAAGCCTCCAAAACCATCGTGCGATCGATCATCTCGCTCGCGCACAGCCTTGGGATCACCGTGACCGCCGAGGGCATCGAAACCGAGGAAACGCTGGCGCTCCTGCGCGGCGCCGGGTGTGATTTCGCACAAGGGTACTTCATTGGGCGGCCCATGCCATTCGATGCCCTGCTTGACTGGATTGATGACAGCGATTGGTGTGCGAACATGCGCGCCAAATGAGCTGCCCGGGATTTCGCTCGTGTTTGCCCCGTGCGAGTCCTGATTCGACGGAACGCCGCCGCTGACAAACGTCGCGCCGATGATCGTTCGACAGCAGTCGTTCGAGCCACCTACCGCCGCCGCGCGGGGCCACCTCACGCCGACAGCGCCCGCTCGTGATCGTGCCCCGGCGCGGCGATGCGCACCCGGTTGCGGCCGGCATGCTTGGCCGCATAGAGCGCAACGTCGGCCGCGCCGATCAGTGCTTGCGGCGTGCCCGCGCCGTCGCGCAAGGCGACGCCGACGCTGATCGTCACGCTCACCGGTTTGCGTTCCACGACAAATTGCAGATGCTGTACCGCATCGCGCAGCCTTTCCGCGGTCTGCGCGGCATCATCCATCGTCGCTTGCGGCAGCAGCACGGCGAATTCCTCGCCGCCGAAGCGGGCGAGCAGATCGGCGCTGCGCAAGTGCGCCGCCAAGCGCTTCGCGACGTGACACAGACACGTGTCGCCGGCAAGATGCCCATAGCGATCATTGAACGCCTTGAACCGGTCGATATCGATCAGCAGCAGCGCGCCGGCCACCCCGGGCGCGGCCACCAGTTCAGCCAGTGCCTCGTCCAGGCGACGCCGGTTGGCAACGCCGGTCAGGGCATCGGTGTAGGAAAGATCGGTGAGCGTGGCATTTTGCGCCTCGAGCGCCTCGCTGCGCAGGCGGTCGAGCAGCCGGTGCAAATAGATCCGGCGCGACGCGCGCTCATACGCATGGGCGCCGACCAGCGACGGCAGCAACAGCGTCATCATGAAGCCGATCAGGAATACGTCGTCGCCCGAGCTGATTTCCGGGCGGCTGACCAGGACCAGCGCAAAGACGCCGAGATTCACGACGAAAAAACCCAACGTCTGGGCAAAGCGCAATCGCACGAAAACCAGCACGAAGCTCGCCGGCGGGATCGCCATCAGAAAATCGCGCAGGGTGGCCGGGGTCGGCTTGGCCGTGATGACCAGCATCGCCGCCGCGCTGCACAGCAGGCAGCACACCAGCAGCGCGTTCTCGCGCGTGGCAACGGTGTTTCTGCTCCCCAATCCGAAGCGCAGGATGAGCAGGACGGCCGAGCAGGCGCCGCCCAATTGAATCGCAACGTTTTTCCAGTCGGGATTCGGAATGACGGTCAGGTTCAGCAATATGCCCAGGCAGAAATAGCTGGTAACGCCCCACCAGACAATGGTGCGGATCTCCCGCAACCGCTCGGCGCCGATGTCTTCCCGGTAGCGCCTTTCGAGCGCATCGGGAAACGCCAGCCGAAAACCGGACCGGCCGAGCTCCGACTCGGCCAGCCCATCCAGGCGCGGCGCCTGTCCCCGTTGAGTCGCACCGGAGTGCTTCATTCGATTAACCACCTTATGTGCCGGCTGTTGAAACCCAGCGTAAAAAATGCCGGAATCGCCGCGATCTGGTACGCCGATTCACGCACGCGAAGACGTATAGCCGTTTCTTTTGGAATGATCGGTAGCATACCGCACGTTCAGCCAGAACACAGCCGCAGCCTAATCGGCGATCGAGCGAACGACGCTCGCTGGATTGCCGGCGACAAGCGTATTCGCAGGCACGTCCCGGGTGACGACCGATCCAGCGGCGATAACCGAGTTTTCGCCGACCGTCACACCGCCGATAACGGTCGCGCCGGCGGCAATCCAAACGTTTTTCCCGATCACGATGGGTCGGGCGACAACGCCGTCGCGCCGCCTGGCGGGTTCAATGGGATGACCGGACGTCATCAGGCTCACGTTTGGCCCGATCATCACATCGTCTGCAATGTCCAGCCCGCCAAGATCGTAAAAAGTGCAATTCTGGTTGATGAAGACATTGCGCCCGACACGGATATCGACGCCACCGGTCGTATAAAACGGCGGAATCAATAGAAAGCCCTCGTCCACCGGCTTGCCGATCAGCTCGCTGAACAACACCCTGACCTCATCCGCCTCGTTGAATGTCAGGCGGTTGAGCGCGGCGGTGATCGACAATGCCCGCTTCACGTTGGCCAGCATGGCTGCCGATTCGGGCGTTCCGCGGGGAATGGTTTTGATGCGATCGTCGTTCGCCATGCGTTCCTTGTCTCCCAAAGCCACCCGATGACCGGCAGCAACCAGTGGCTGCCTCAGCCGTCCACGCACAGGCGCAATGTGCGCGCCAGGCGCGCGGCCTGAGCCGCGTCGACCACGTTGGCGAAGCCCATCACCAGGCCGCGCCGCGAGTGAGGCGCCCGGCCATTGGCATACCAGATCGACAGCGGCAGCACAGCGAGCCCGGCCTCGCGCGCGCGGGAAGCCACCGCGACGTCGTCCACCGCATCGCGCGAGCCCGCCGCGAACTGTACCGCAAACTGGATCCCGCCTGGCGGCAAATCAACCACCAGCCGCGGCCCGAATTCCTTCTCCAGCGCCCGCACGATCAGCGTACGCCGCTGCGCATACAGCGCGCGCATGCGTTTCAGGTGGCGCGCAAAATGCCCGCTGTCCATGAAATCGGCCACAGCCGCCTGGAACAGGGTCGGCGCGCCGGCGTTCATGCTGTGCGCGACACGCTCGACACGCTCCACGGCCCGCTGCGGCACTACCGCGTAGGCCAGCCGCAAGCCGGGAAACATCACCTTGCTGAAGGTGCCGCAATAAATCACGCGATCGCGTCGGTCCAGACTCTTCAAGGCCGGTAGTGGCCGGCCCACGTAGCGGAATTCGCTGTCGTAATCGTCCTCGATAATCCAGCCGGCGGCCTCCTGTGCCCAGTCCAGCAGTGCCGCGCGCCTGGCCAGCGAGAGGGTCACCCCAAGCGGGCTCTGGTGCGAGGGCGTGACCAGCGCGAAGCGCGCCTGCCGATCCAGCCGCATGCCGCGCTCGACGTCGATCCCCTCTTCGTCGACCGGCACCGGCACCAGTTGCATGCCGGCCTCGACCAGAAAATTGCGCGCCAGCAGATAGCCCGGGTCCTCGATCCACATGCGATCGTCCGGGCGGGCAAGGCTGCGCAGCACGAGTTCGAGCGTTGCCCGATAGCCGCCGGTCACGAACACCTGTTCCGGCCGGCAAGTCACGCCGCGCGACAGCCCGAGATAGGTGGCGATATGCTCGCGCAGCGGCCAGTAGCCCGCTGGATCGGGGTACGCGAGCATCGCCTGCGCGCCGCTGCGCGCATGACGCGACACCAGCCGGTGCCACACCTTGCGCGCAAACGCGTCGAGCGCGGGCAGCCCGGGCTGCAATGGCCTGGGCTCGCCGCTCATGGCCACCGCAATGGCCGTTCGGCGCGGCGCCGGTTTACCGCCATCCGATGCGTCTTGCGCTCCGGCCTCTTCAACGCCCCGCCAGGCGAGCTCCTGCGCGGGCGCCGGTGCACGCATTGCATGCGTAAGCGACGCCGGCAGCGACGGCGAGACGAACGTGCCCGCCGCGCCGCGCATCTGCAGATAGCCCTCGTCGACCAGAATCGTGTAAGCCAGCTCCACCGTGCCACGCGCCGCGTTCAACTGGGCGGCCAGTGCGCGCAGCGCGGGGACGCGGTCGCCTGGGCGCAAATGCCCGGCGGCGATCGCCGTCTTGAAACGCTCGCAGATCTGCAGATAGATGGGCAACGGCTGCTGCCGGTCTATTTCGATGGTCAACGGGGGCGTGGGCATGGTAACGAGGGACTCTCGGGCAACGAACGGCGCAACCGGAATGGACCAGTCGAATCGATCAAACTTGGCACTTACCACTGGGTCATGATCTTCCCATAATAGCCTCATGCGATGCGGCGGCGGCGATCATCTTCACACGAACCCGTCCGCGCCGGACGCGCCCCGTATTCCCCTTCCTTCTCTGGAGAGTCTGTCATGAAAATCGTCGTCATCGGTGGTTCCGGCCTGATCGGATCGCGTCTGGTCAAGTTGCTTGGCGAGGCTGGCCACGAGGCGCTCGCCGCATCGCCTCGCCATGGCATCAATAGCGTGACCGGCGAGGGTCCGAGCGAAGCGCTGGCAGGAGCCGAGGTCGTCGTGGACGTGACGAACGCACCGTCATGGGAGCCTCAGGCAGTGCTCGATTTTTTCCGTACGTCCGCGCGCAATCTGGGCAAGAGCGAAGTGGCCGCGGGGGTGCGCCATCATGTCGCCCTGTCCATCGTCGGCTGCGACCGCACGCCGGAGAATGCGTATTTTGTGGCCAAGGTTGCCCAGGAAGAGGCGATCGCGGCGGCGGGCGTGCCGCACACCATCGTGCGCGCCACCCAGTTCATGGAATTCATCGGCGGCATCGCCGATTTCAGCACGGTCGACGGGACGGTCCGCCTGGGCGACGGACTGTTTCAGCCGATCGCGGCCGACGACGTCGCGGCAATGCTCGCGCAAATCGCGCTCTGCGCGCCGCAAAACGGCACGATCGAGATCGCCGGCCCGGACCGCGCACCGTTCGCCGAGATCATGACGCGTCACCTGAATGCCTCGAACGATGCACGGCCAGTGGTGACGGATCCCGAGGCCCGGTACTATGGCGGTCTGGTCGAGCAGCAATCGCTCGTTCCGCTGGGCGACGCGCGAATCGGCCGCATTAGCCTCGATCAGTGGCTGGCGCGCGCCACGCGATGAACTGCCAACGACGGCACACGCCTCACCGTACCAATCCTTGCAGAAAATCCGGCACCGCATAGTCGATCGAGACGAGATAGGCCGCCATGGCGCCGGCCACTTTGCGTACCGCGGGGCGCGCCGTCATCCGCTCGCGCCACGCCAGCAGATTGGGCGTGTGCGCTGTCATCGGCGCGCCCTTGCGCGCGCCAAACAACTGCGCCATGTAAAAGGCGATGTCGGCGCAGGAATAGGCCCCAGCCAGGAATTCCCGATCGCCCAGCACCCGTTCCATGCGCAGGTAATATTGCGACGCCGCTTCGCGCGCGCTGCGCGCCGCCGGGTCGTCCGGCGTGGCCTCAAGGCCCATCAGCCGGATAATGTACGGAAAGTAGATCTCGTCGCTACTGTGCTCGAGCTGGCGCGCCATCGCACGCGCCTGGCAATCCGCCGGCCATAACGGCGGATCGGGCCGCAGGTCTTCGAGGTACTCGAAGATCTGAGTGGAATCGAAAATCTCGAGCGCTCCATCGATCAGCACCGGCACCTGGCGTTTCGGGTTGATGCGCAATACGTCGGGATGCTTGGGCTCATAACCGCGCTGCGGATCGAACGGCGCCATCACCAGTTCGAACTCGATACCCTTTTCGTGCGCCGCAATCTCGACCTTGGCGCCGAACATGCTCAGCGGACCGGAAATTATTTTCATGGATCTTTCCTCGTTGGTTGTCGTGCGCGGCAAGCTTCGCCGCAGTCTTCATGCGGGCATGTAGCGAACGGGCATCGAGAAGCTCGATGGGTTCGCAAACCGTCACGCGATTTACTCCGCCAGGGGGTGTCGACAATAATAGAATCGTTAACATGACATCTTCTGTCATGTATTTTCGCGACGATATCCCTGATGAAAGCCAGCCGGCTACTATCGATCATGATGATGCTCCAGGCGCGCGGGCGCATGACGGCCCCGGTGTTGGCCCAGGCGCTGGAGGTTTCCGAGCGTACGATCCTGCGTGACATCGATCAGCTCTCCAACGCTGGCGTGCCGATCTGGGGCGATCGCGGCCGCAACGGCGGGTTTCAATTACGCCCGGGTTGGCGCACCGAGCTCACCGGGCTCACCGAACGCGAGGCCCATGCGCTGTTTCTGGCCGGCTTGCCCGAGCCGGCGACAGCACTGGGGCTGGATGCCATGGCGGCTTCCGCGCAGCTCAAGATAATTGCCAGCCTGTCGCCCGAATCGCGCGAGCAGGCCGACCGCGTCGCCAGCCGCCTGCACATCGACACCGTAGACTGGTACCGCGCACCGGAGACGCCGCCCCTGCTGCGCGAAGTCGCCGACGCCGTCTGGGGCGCCTACCGTATCGAAGTGACTTACGAAAGCTGGCGGGGCGTGTCTCACCGCGAACTCGAGCCCCTGGGACTGGTGCTCAAGGGCGGCGCCTGGTACCTGGTTGCCAGGATGGTCGGGCGGCCAGGCGTGCTGACCTTTCGGATGGCGAATATTCACGAACTCAAGACCTCGGGCCGCCGCTTCAGGCGCCCTGCGCGGTTCGATCTGGCCAGGCACTGGCACGAAGCCATGCAGCAGTACGAGACCGATCTCTACCGCTTGACGGCACATATCGCCGTATCGCCGCGCGGCGAGAAATGGCTGCTCAACGAGCGCATCAAAACCGCGCCCCTCGCGCGGGATGCGCAAAGCGCGGAAGTGCCGCCGGGTTGGAAAGCGTTTTTGATGCCCATTGAATCCATCGAACATGGCGCGCGCAAGCTGCTCGGCTATGGCAGCGAGGTCAAGGTCATCGGGCCGCCGGCGCTCAAGAAAAAATTCATCGAAGCGTTGTCGCGGGTGCATGCCTTATATCGGCAAACGCGTGAGCCTGGCGGGGGATGACGTCGATTTCGCGTCGATGCCAAACGGCCAGCCGTCCACTCGAATCCCCCCCTGAGTCAACAAACGGGGTCGATACAACGACCCTGAACCCGATTCGCATTGGCGCAGACCACCGCATGTCAGTGCCGCTCTCGCTGCACTCACCTGCATCTATTCACTCTCAAGATATTTACAGTTTATCTGTACAGATAAACTGTAAATATGCTACATTCCCGCCATGAGCACACTACCCAGCCCATCCGACGCTTCGGCGTCGACCGCCCTGGCCGGCGAATTGCGCATTTGCGTGAGCAAGTTGATTCGGCGCTTGCGCGAGCAGGCCAATGCGGGCGATTTCACCTCTTCCCAGCGATCGGTGCTGCTGCGCCTCGATCGCGACGGCCCGGCCACCGTTTCGGCGCTGGCGCGGGCCGAGAGCGTGCGCCCGCAGTCGATGCGGGTCACGGTGGCCAGCCTGGAGGCCATGGGCGCCGTGTGCGGTGAGCCCGATCCGCACGACGGCCGGCAAACGCTGATCGACCTGAGCCCGACGTTCCGCAAGACCCTCAAGGCCAGCCGCGCCGCGAAGGACGATTGGCTGTTGCACGCGCTGCAGGCGCAGCTCTCGCCCCAGGAACAGGCCCAACTCGCCGCGGCGGTGAAATTACTCGAACGGCTCGCCGATTTCTGAGGCCCGGCAACTCCATTCCCAACATCAACATGGCACTCACCTCGCTCGACACCAACACAGCGCTGATCGTCGTCGATCTGCAACAAGGCATCGTCGGTTATCCGCTCATTCACCCGATTGAAGGCATCGTGGCGCGCACCCGTGCGCTGCTCGGCGCATTTCGGCGGCTTGGCTTGCCGGTCGTGCTCGTCAACGTCGCCGGCGGTGCGCCGGGCCGCACGGAACGACCCCGCCTGCCCGAATCCTTGCCGCCCGGCTGGACCGATCTCATCCCCGAACTCGACCGGCAACCCGGCGATATCGTCGTGACCAAGCGGACCTGGGGCGCGTTCGCCAGTACCGATCTCGAGCATCGCCTGAAGGCGCTGGGCGTGACCCAGGTGGTCGTCACCGGCGTGGCCACCGGCACCGGCGTCGAGGCGACCGCTCGCCAGGCGTACGAACAAGGGTTCAACGTGACGCTGGCGCTCGACGCGATGACCGATACCCGGCCCGAGGCGCACGAATACAGCATCGGGCACGTCTTCCCGAGGCTGGGCGAAACCGGCACGGCCGAGGAGATCATCGCTCTGCTCAACACACGGAGAACCTGACCATGCCGTGGCTTCATCTGCTGTCATGGTGCCTTGGCGGCGCCGCGCTCGCCAACGCCGTGCCGCACTTCGTCAGCGGCATCATGGGCAAGCCGTTTCAGAGCCCGTTCGCCAAGCCGCCGGGCGAAGGCCTGTCGTCATCGACGGTGAACCTGCTCTGGGGATTTTTCAATTTATGCGTCGGCTATGCGCTGATCTGCCGCGTCGGCAACTTCACACTCAAGAGCACGATGGATGCGGCCGCCCTCGGGCTCGGCATGCTCGCGCTCGGCCTGCCGATGGCGCGGCATTTCGGCCGCCTGCATGGCGGCAACCTGTCGGAGCGCGCCTGAGCATGGCATCGGCCGGCGTTTTTCGTTCGCTCAGGAACTATAACTACCGCGTCTGGGCGGCCGGCGCGCTGGTCTCCAACGTGGGCACCTGGATGCAGCGCACGGCCCAGGACTGGCTGGTGCTCACGCAGCTCACGCGCAACAATGCGTCGGCGGTGGGCATCGTCATGGCACTTCAGTTCGGGCCTCAGTTGCTGCTGTTGCCGTGGACCGGCTTCGCGGCCGATCACTTCAATCAGCGCAAGCTGCTGATGGTCACCCAGGCCACCATGGGCGCGCTGGCCATCGCGCTCGGCCTGCTCACGGTCATCGGCCTGGTGCAGCTCTGGCAGGTCTATGCGTTCGCGTTTGTGTTCGGCTGCGCGTCGGCTTTCGACGCGCCGGTGCGCCAGACCTTCGTGGCCGAGCTGGTGGGCGACACCGACCTTTCCAACGCCGTGGCGCTCAACTCAATGTCATTCAACGCCGCGCGCATGATCGGTCCGGCCGCGGCGGGCCTGGTGATCGCCTCGGTCGGCACCGGCTGGGCGTTTTTGCTCAACGGCGCGAGTTTCGCCGCGGTGCTCGCCTCGCTCTCGCTGTTCCGGGTCGCCGAACTGCGTCCCAGCCTGCGGACTCACCGCGCCCGGGGCGGCATGCTGGAGGGGTTTCGCTACGTCGCGTCGCGCCCCGACCTGGTGGCGATGCTGGTCATGCTGTTCCTGATCGGCACCTTCGGCCTGAACTTTCCGATCTTCATCTCGACCATGGCCGTACGCGTGTTTCACACCGACGCGCGAGGCTACGGCGTGCTCTCGTCATTCATGGCCGCCGGCACCGTCACCGGCGCGCTGCTGGCGGCCCGGCGCGAGCGGGCGCGCTTCGGTTCGCTACTCACCGGCGCCGCCGTCTTCGGACTCGGTTGCACGCTGGCAGCCATCGCCCCCAGCTACTGGCTGTTTGCCGGCGCGCTCGCCATCACCGGCGTGGCCGCCCTCACCTTCACCAACTCAAGCAACAGCCTCATGCAGCTCTCGACCGAGCCGGCCATGCGCGGCCGCGTCATGGCGCTGCGCGTGGCGATCGTGCTGGGCTGCACGCCGCTCGGCGCGCCGATCGTCGGCTGGGTCGCCGACCACCCCGGCCCGCGCTGGTCGCTCGCGGTTGGCGCGGCATCGGGTTTCGCCGCCGCGCTGGTCGCCCTCTATGCGATCCGGCGGCAGATGCATTTGCAGCATGGGGACGGATTCGGGGAGCCCGATCCGCGGTGATTGAGCAACAGCGGGATCGATCCAGGCACTCGCTCCGAACGCCGCGCGTCGTGCGGGCACGGCGCCGCCGACGGCTTGGGTATGATGAGTACCAGAGGCCATGGCGCTCGACAGCAAGCCGCGTCAGTCGTCGCGCGCGCGCTGGACTCGCTTCAACCGGCGTTGCCCGATGAACGCGACAATCAGGCCGACGATCGCGAATAGCCCGCCCTCGCCCCAGATCAAAATATTCGTCACCGGGTCTTCGCCCGGTATCTTGCCGCCGAGCGTGATATCCCGCTTGAGCACTGCGGTCCACGGCCCCACGCCATAGCCTGCTGCGCGAAAGGCGTCCGCGACGCCTTCACGCGGGCCGCCCAACGACAGCTTTCCTTCCAATGCGCCGGGCGGATCGGCGATGTCCTGCGCGTCGTGATAACGCGGAATCGTGTCGTCCCGCTCGAGCAGATAGATGCGCCCGCCAGAGCGCCAGCCGGCCGGAACGATCGGGGTGTAGTAGTCACGATAGGCATGCCCGCGGATCGAATAATCACGGGCGAACACGCCGTCGAGAAGAGGCGCCCCGTTGAGCACGTGAACCCAGGGACTCGAGTTGCCCAGTACGATCGGCGCATCCGGGCGCATCGTCACTGGCGTCAGGGGCTTTCCCGCGTCCGTGTTGGTTGCAATATTCATCCAAACGGCGACCACAAGGGCGATGATGAAACTAGCTGCCGCGAGGTACAGGCCGGCATTGCGCGTGCGGCGCGCGATCCTCAGTTTCCCGGCGCCATCGGCGGTATCCCATCGTGCACGGGACTCAGCCGTCAGTTCAGCGCGGGAACGGCTTGCCCGGCGAATCTGGGATGCGAGGTCGGCAATCACCGGATTATCCGGCCACCGCCGCTGCAGCCGGCCAATGACAAATGGCGGCCCGAGAAAGATCACGACCGCCGCAATGCCGGCGGCAAGCAAAATATTCGATCCGCCGAATAGCGCCTCCTGCCAGCGCAGCAGGAAAGTGAACGGCCCGCGATCCTCGATGAGGCTATAGATGACTGCGCCATAACCCCCGAACCACCAGATGAGCATCAGGATACCGACGAGCCAGGAGGGAGCCGTGCGACGGCCGCTCGCAGTCCCGGGTTGCTGTGGCTTGCTTGTGCCTGCGCGTTTGCCGTTTCGCATTTTTCTGGGCTCTTCGGGTCAATTTCGCTTCGGACTGATGACCGACATCGTAGCAGCGAACCGGCCAGCCCGCTCGCGCCGACCGATAGCGGCGATATGGCCATGCCGACCGCCAATCCCGCGCGCCACGGCGCATGTGGGGGAGCGACGCGGCTACTGCGCGGCCTGCCGGTCGGCGCGGCGAATGGCCTGCGGCGGCATGCCATAGAGCTTTACGAACGCTCGTCGCATGCGTTCCGGATCGCTGAAGCCGACGGCACGGGCGATCTGCTCGATCGGCTCCGCGCCGGCTTGCAAGCGCATGCGGGCCGCTTCGACGCGCAAGCGTTCGACGGCCCGCGCGGGCGTCTCGCCGGTCTCGCGCCGAAAGGCCCGCCCGAACTGACGCACGCTGAGGTGGGCGGCTTGCGCCAGCCGCTCGAGTGGCAACGGTTCATGCAGATGGTCACGCGCGAAGCCAAGCGCCAACCGGATGCGGTCGGATTCCGGCGCCATCTGCGACATGGGCGAGAACTGCGACTGGCCGCCAGAGCGGCGATGGTAGACGACCAACTCACGCGCCACCTTGTGCGCCACCTTGCTGCCATGATCGGCCTCGATCAGCGCGAGCGCCAGGTCGATGCCGGCGGTGATGCCCGCCGATGTCCAGACGCCGCGGTCCGCAATGAAAATCCGGTCGGCCTCGACATCCACCGCCGGATAATCCTGTTGCAACCGGTGCGCCATCCGCCAATGGGTGGTCGCGCGCCTGCCGTCGAGCAACCCGACCTCGGCCAGCAGAAACGCGCCGGTACAGACACTTGCCACGCGCGGCGTGCGGCGACTGAGCGCGGCGGCGGCCTGCACCACGTCCGGCACCAACATCGAAGCGATATTGCCGCCGACCACGATCAGCGTTTGGATATCCGCGGCATGCGCCGGCAGCGTCGCCACCGGCAAACCGCCGCTGCCCTGCACCAGACCGCCGGTGGGCGAGAACGCCTCGAGCGCATAACACGGACGCCCCAAGACCGTCGCGACGGATTCGAAGGCACCAAACGGCCCGGCCAGGTCGAGGATCTGATGGCCCGGATAAACGAAAAATCCCACTTTGTGCATGATGGCGCATTTTAAGGGATCTACGTCCTTTACGCCATTCGCCGTTGCGGCCATCATCAACCTCGGCACGAGCATTCACGCACAGAAGGAGAATCACAGATGATCACGGTTGTCATTCCGCTTTACGAGGGCGTCACGCACCTCGATTTCACTGGGCCACATCAATTCCTGAGCGTTCTGCCGGACACCGACATTGTCGTCGCGTCGCTGGACGGTGCGCCCATCACGTCACATGGACTGACTTTCAGCGCGCTCGCCGATCTCGAGACCATTGAGCGTTGCGACCTGCTCTGCATTCCCGGCGGTACCGGCTGCGTTGCCGCAATAGAAAACACGCGTTTTCTGTCGGCAATCCGCCGCCTTGCCCGCGGGGCCCAGCATCTGAGCTCGGTCTGCACCGGGTCGCTGATTCTCGCGGCCGCCGGGCTGCTGGCCGGGCGGCGGGCAGCCTGCCATTGGGCCTGGCGCGACCTGCTGTCGACCTTCGGCGCGATCCCGGATGACGCCCGCGTCGTGCGCGACGGCAACATCATCACGGGCGGCGGCGTTACGGCCGGCATCGATTTCGCGCTGGCACTGATCGCGCAATTGCGCGGTGCCGAAGCCGCCCAGTTCATTCAACTGCTGCTGGAGTACGCGCCCGAACCTCCATTCGACGCCGGCCTGCCGGAAACGGCGCCGCCGCGCATTCGTGAAGCAGTCCTCAACCGCATGGCGGCAACCCTGACGGATGCCGAGCAGCGTATCGGCCACGTCGCACGCCAGCTTCGCGCGTAACGCGGGCGGGCCACCGCATGCGGCGCTTATGGTGCGTACCCGGCTGCATCCGGCGCACCAATCTCAAAGGAGGGATGCATGAAACTCACAGGCAAAACCGCGTTGATCACCGGCGGCACCAGCGGCATCGGTCTGGCAACCGCCAGGCTTTTCATCGATGAAGGCGCGCGCGTGGCGGTGACCGGGCGCGACACACGCCGGTTCGATGAGGTTCGCGCCCAGCTCGGCGACGGCGCACTGATCCTCGCAGCCGACGCCAGTTCGATCGCGGACATGACAGCCGTGCGTCAGGCCGTCGGCGAGACCTTCGGCGGCCTCGACATCTTTTTCGCCAATGCCGGCATCGCCTATGGAACCCCGCTCGCCACAACCGACGAAGCGCGCTACGATGAGATTATGAACGTCAACGTGAAGGGAGTCTTCTTCTCGATGCAGGCCGTCTCGCCGATTTTGCGTAACGGGGCATCGGTGATCCTGACGACCTCTTTCATCATTCACGTTGGCCGGCCCGGGATTTCGCTGCTCGCCGCCTCCAAGGCTGCCGTGCGTTCGCTGGCGCGCAGCTGGTCGCGCGAATTCCTGGAGCGCAGGATCCGCGTCAACGCCATCAGTCCAGGCAGCATCGACACGCCGCTGATCAGCCGTCATCGCACTCCTGAGCAGTTGGCGGCCTTCAAGGCGCAGATGGCGGCACAGGTACCGCTGGGCCGAATGGGGCAAGCGGGCGATATCGCCGCGGCGGCGCTGTTTCTGGCGAGCGACGACTCACGGTATATGTTGGGGGCGGAGTTGGTGGTCGACGGCGGCATCTCGCAGATCTGATGGCTCGAACCGGATGCGCCCCATTGATGAGTGAGCAGGCATGCAGGGTTATCAGCGCATCGAACAATCCGATCTGCCGCCGGCCTCGAGGCTGAGTTCGTCTTACGCCCAGGCCGATTTCTCAGACGCCTTCTCGGTGGCGTTGCCGGACGCCGCCTGCGGCGATGCCGAAGCGCTCGCACGGCACGTCTTTACAAAGCAACCCGCGTGGATCGCGCTGCTGCTGAGATGCCGGGACACGCTCGTGCGGCCGCTTGGCCTGAAGAGAACCGCTGAGCTCAAGGCCAACGGCGACGACCGGATAAGCCTGTTTCGCGTCTTCGAACGCCATGCCGACGAAGTCATTCTCGGGGAAGACGACTCGCATCTCGACTTCCGCGTATCGGTCCTTGTACAGCCGCCGTCCCAAGGTCGCCTCCGTCGCCTGACGGTGACGACGCTCGTGTTCTACCGTCGCCCGCTGGGGCGAGCCTACATTGCCCTGATCGCACCGTTTCATCGCGCCGTCGTGCGCGCCTCGCTTGACCGGGCGCAGCAGCGCGGATGGCCCGACGCCCAACCGCGGGCGGTCGACACGCCATGAACGTGCGAGCACCCCGCACTCAGTTGGCGGCAGTCGAAGTTCGGGCCATGGCGTTCTGCGACGCGATGGCCGCCGCGAGATCGGTCATCAGCGGCGGCCGCGTGGGCTGCCAGTGTAATTGCTCGCGCGTGGCGCGACTCGACACCGGATTGTCGGCGCCGGCAAACGGAGCAAGCCAACCGAAATGACGGACCGCTTCGGCAGGCGTGATTGAAACGGTACGCACACCGAGGTATTGCCCGATCGCGCTGGCGAGTTCGCCGAATGGAATGCCCTCCTCGGCCACCGCGTGATAGCGGGTGCCCGCCGTGCCGTTTTCAAGCGCGAGCCCGAACAGACGCGACGCATCGAGCCGATGCACCGCAGCCCACCGGTTCTGTCCGTCACCGACATAGGCCGAGACGCGCTTCTTGCGCGCGATCGCGACCAACTGCGTGACGAGGCCCTGACGCGTCTGGTCGTGCACCGAAGGCGGCAGCCGGACAACCGTAGCGTTGACCCCGCATTCGGCCAGCGCGAGCGCGGCCTTTTCGCATCTCGCCCTCAAGCCGCCCACCGCCTGCGGGTCGGCAATGTCGGTCTCGATGGCCGCTCGCCCCGGCGTCATCGCCATGGTCGGAAACGCGATCACAAGGGGGCGCTCTTTGCCACGCAGCGCTTGGCCAAAGGTCTCGATCGCGCGCCGGTCGGCCTCGACAGCGGCGAACATGAACCGCCTGACCAGGCCCGTCGGCATCCCCCCCAGCATCACGCGCATGCGAGTGCCGAAACCGGCGTGCGAGAAGGCATGGAAAAACGCGGTGTGGATCACCCCATCCGCCCTTGACGCCGCCTGGCGCAGCGCGCCGAGATTCTCGATCGTGCCTCGGTGCGCGGTCGCGCCGGCGGCCGCCAGCTTCGCGGACGCGGCGGCCGAACGAGCGAGCCCGGTGACTTCATGGCCCGCCGCGACGAGATCCCGAACGACAGCAGACCCGATAAACCCGGTCGCCCCAGTGACAAATACACGCATAACCCACCTCCTGATCGTTTCAGCGACAGATTAAGGGCTTGGCGATGGACGATCCATGGCATAAAGTTCGCATTTGGTATTTAATCGTTCGGAGTTACTACGTGGATTCGCTATCGCAAGTGCTGTCGCTACTGAAGCTGCGCAGCTATGTGTCCGGCGGCTTCGATGCAAGCGGAGACTGGGCGGTGCAATTCGGCGCGCACGAGGGCATCAAGTTTCACGCCGTGCTGCGCGGCGCATGCTGGGTGTCCGTCGAGGGAGAGCCCGCCCCCGTGAAAGTGAGCGAAGGCGAATGCTTCCTGCTGGCCCGAGGAAGGCCGTTTCGGCTCGCCAGCGACGTGCGCGTCGCAGCGGTCGACGTCAGCACGCTCCTGCCACAGGCCCGGGACGGGCGCATCGTCACATACAACGAAGGTGGCGAATTCCTGAGCATCGGCGGCTATTTCACGCTGGCCGATGGCCAGGCCGATCTGCTGCTGAGCATGCTGCCGCCGCTCGTGCATGTCCGGGAGCAAGCGGATCGGGCAACGCTGCGATGGTGCGTCGAGCGCATGCGGCAGGAATTGAGCGATGCGCAGCCGGGCGAGTTCATCGTCGCGCAACAACTGGCGACGTTGGTGCTGGTGCAAGTGTTGCGACTGCATTTGTCGAACGAGTCCCAGGAAAAAGCGGGTTGGCTTTTCGCCTTGTCCGACAAGCGCATGCGAGCCGCGATCGATGCCATGCATGCTTCGCCAGGGCACCGGTGGACCTTGCAGACCCTGGCCGAGCAGGCGGCCATGTCGCGCACGACCTTCACCCTGCGATTCAAGGAAACGGTTGGGCTCACGCCGATGGCGTATTTGACGCGCTGGCGAATGATGCTCGCCGCTGACCGATTGACCCATTCACGCGATTCGGTGGCGGCAATCGGTCTCGCCCTGGGCTATGAATCCGAGAAATCCTTCAGCACGGCGTTCAAACGAGCGATGAACTGTTCTCCTGGCCGATATGGCCGGCAGAAGAAGGCTGGCATAAGCCGTGCCCAACAAGGCGTTGAAAAACCTGGCGAGCGGATTTGAATCGGATCAGGCCGAAGCAGTCGTCTTGCAACGCCGATCGCTAAATCTGAACCCCACCCGCGACCTCGATCCGTTGCGCGTTGACCCAGCCGAACTCTTCCGACAGCAGCGCCGCGATGACCGGCCCGACATCTTCGGGCACGCCGGCGCGGCCGAGTGCGGTGTGGGCGGCAACCGCCTGGTTGACCTGCGGGTTGTCGCGCACGATGCCACCGCTGAAGTCGGTGGCAATCGCGCCCGGCGCGACGACGTTCACGGCGATGCGCCGCGGACCGAGTTCCACCGCCATGTAGCGCGTGAGTGCTTCCACTGCCGCCTTCATCGAGCCATAGCCGATGCGGTTCGGCATCGCAAAGCGGGCCAGTCCGGAAGAGATATTGACGATGCGGCCGCCGTCGTTGATGAGTGGCAGGAGCTTTTGCGTGAGAAACAAGACGCCTTTGAAATGGACGTCGTAGAGCTGGTCCATCTCCGCCTCGGTAATGCGCTCCAGGCCCGCGGCCGACGAGATGCCGGCATTGTTGACGAGGTAGTCGAAGCGCTGTGCGCCCAGCTCGCGGAGCGCCGTGCGCACGCTTTCGGCAAAGCCGTCGAACGTGCTGGCATCACCCGTGTCGAGTTGCAGTGTGATTGCTCGCGCGCCCGCTTCGCCGACGAGCGCGGCGACCTTCTCCGCTTCCGCCCGGTTGGATTTATACGTGATGATCGAATGCACGCCGCGCCGCGCCAGACACAGAACGGCGTTGCGGCCGATGCCGCGGCTGCCACCGGTCACGATTGCGATGCTATTGCTCGCCATGATGAAGACTCCTTGTAGATTCCCGTCACTTGGTATTGACGTTCGAGTCCATTATGGCGATGCGAGGCAAGCGCTAGAATGCCGAAATCATCCAACTTTCTGCCTATTCCTGCCCGGTGGGCGCCGGGATGCGGCATGGCATGCGAGGAACCCTGTATGTCGGATCAGCTGGCCGAGGCGTTGCTGCGCTATACGAACACGCACCCCGGCGAGAGTCCGTTCATGACGCCGATCGACGGCGTCGCCATTCTGAGATCGGATCGTCCCAAGCCGCCCACCCCAATGATTTCGAAGCCCGCCTTGTGTATCGTCGCGCAAGGCGCCAAGTGGGCGACGTTCGGCGGCAACAAGCTCGTCTACCAGGCCGGCCAGGCGCTTCTGATCGGCGTCGAAGCGCCCTCGATCGGGCGCGTCGTGGCGGCGAGCCCCGACGCACCGTGCCTGGTGCTTGCCATCGAGCTCGACCTCGCCGTGATGCGCAGCGTCGCGGATGAGATGGCCGAACCGCCGCCGCGCGCGGAGACGACCAGCGCCGGCATCTTCGTCACCGACTTTGACGGACCACTCGCCGACTGCGCGCTGCGCCTGGTGCGCCTGATCGACACGCCACAGGCGATTCCCGTCTTGCGGCCGCTCATCCTGCGCGAGATCTGCTATTGGCTGCTCACTGGCGCGCAAGGCGCCGACGTCGCCGCGCTGACCCTGAAAAACGGGCCGTCGCAGCGGATCATCGATGCGATCAACTGGCTGCGCAGTCGCTTCCGGCAAACCATCCGGATCGAAGAACTTGCCGAGATGGCACAGATGAGCCCGTCGGCGTTTCATCGCCATTTCAAGGCGCTGACGTCCATGACGCCGTTGCAGTATCAGAAGCAGCTGCGCTTGCTCGAAGCGCGCCGGCTGATGATTTCATACGCCGCCAGTGTGGAAACGGCATCGTTCGAAGTCGGCTATGAAAGCGCCTCGCAATTCAGCCGCGAGTATGCCCGCATGTTCGGGACATCGCCCAGACGCGATGTCACGGCAATGCATCGGGCGCTACGGGTGGATGAGTTGGAGACTGCCCGGGCGAGCGCCGACGGCGTGCATTAGCCGCACGCCGCAACGCGCGGCCAACGTGGCCAACGCGGCCAACACGGTCAACCGCCGGCCTTGTTGTCCGCGACGATAATCAACACCTCGGTCTTCGGCTCGACGCCACGCAAGCGATGCCTGACCAGCCCCGGAAACTGCGCATAGTCGCCCTGGCGCAGAATCACCGAGTGCGCGGCGAGTTCGATTTCGATCGCGCCGGACAACACGAAAAAAATCTCGTCGCCGCCGTGAAAGGCTTCTTCGCCAAACACCGACTCGGCCGATAGCTGCAGCAGGAACGCAGTCGGGCTCTCGTTGCCATCGGCTCGGCTCAGCGGCGCGAACGTATATTTACCGGCGTTCACCCGGCGCAATTGCCGCTCGGAGGCGCGCACCACATGGAGAATGTCTTCGCCGACCTGCTCGCCCAGCAGAGACGCCACCGAGGTGTGCAAGGCCTGCGCGACGCGCACGAGCGCGGCGATCGACAGCGCTTTTTCCCCGCGCTCGAAGCGCGACAGATGCCCCTTGCTCAGCGCCGTTTCCTCGGCCAACTGATCCAGCGTCAATTGGCGGCGCAACCGTAGCGCGCGCACCAGCCGGCCCGAAGCGGGAATCACGGCGTCGGGCGGCGGCGCCTGCCGGGAATTGCGTGTTTGATAAGCCACTGACTACCTCGCTCGTTGTCTTCGCTTGCGGTCTTCGCTGGGGGTCTTCGCTTGCAGCCTTTCGATCGATGCGGGGCCGGACCCGAAGTCGCCTTATAGGCAAAACGCCCGCCACACCTGATACGTGTAAACACCTAGCGAATTCCAGAAAATCCGCTTGTCGCCCTGCATTTTAAATCACTATACTTTTGCCCTATGGACAACTTAGTTGTCTTTAAAAAGGGGCGACCATGAATACGGCAAATAGCGAAGTAACCGAATTGGCGCCGGCGAGTGTTTCGCCGGATTCCCGTTTGAGGCGCGTTGCCTTGGCCTCGATGGCCGGCACCACCATCGAGGCCTTCGACTTCCTGGCCTACGGCACCGCTGCGGCACTGGTTTTCAATAAGCTGTTTTTCCCGACGCTGGACCCGACCGCCGGTACCCTGGCGGCTTTTGGCGCATTTGCCTCGGGCCTGTTCGCGCGCCCCATCGGCGGCATCATTTTTGGCCACTTTGGCGATCGCCTGGGCCGCAAGGCCATTCTGATCCTGAGTTTGATCCTGATGGGCGTATGCACCGTCTTGAACGGGCTGCTGCCGACCTATGAGTCGCTCGGCATCTGGGCCGCGGTGCTGCTCGTGCTGCTGCGTATCGGCCAGGGGATTTCGTTCGGCGGCGAATTGGGCGGCGCGATGCTGATGGCCGTCGAACACGCGCCAGCCCACAGAAAATCGCTGTTCGGCAGCCTGCCGCAAGCCGGGGCGCCGCTGGGCATCCTGTTGTCTTCCGGGGCCTTCGCGCTGATGAATCTGTTGCCCAATGCCAGCTTCATGCGCTGGGGCTGGCGCATTCCCTTCGTGGCGAGCGCCATTCTCATCGCGGTGGGTGTCTTTATTCGCATGAAGGTCGAGGAAACGCCCGACTTCACGGCCGTCAGGCAGCAACGCAAGATCGCCGCGATACCTGCGTGGGACGTCATCGCCCGCCACAAGCGGCCGCTGCTGCTGACCATCGGCGGCAAGCTCGGCGAAGTCACGTTGATCTACACCATCATCGTCTTTTCCATCTCGTATGCGATGGCGAATCTGGGGTTCTCGCGCTCGGCCGCGCTCAACGCCGTGGTGATCGGATCGCTCGGCCAAAGCATCACGATCCCGCTCTTTGGCTGGCTGGGCGACAAGATCGGCGCGCGGCGCCTCTACATCGCCGGCACCCTGCTGCTCGCCGTGATGGCCGTGCCGCTGTTCCGCGCCATGGGCAGCGGCTCGCACGGGGTCTACACCGCTGCGGTGGTGATCGCGCTAATGCTCAATTACGCGATCATCTTCGGGCCGCAGTCGAGCCTTTACAGCGCTCAGTTCCCGGCTGAATTGCGTTACTCGGGGATGTCGATCGGCATTCAGATCGCCGCCACGCTCGGCGGCGGCCTCGCGCCGATCATCGCCACCACCCTGGTCGCGCACGGCGGTGGCATCGGCTCGGTCGGCATTTACCTGACGGTGCTGGGCCTGATCGGCGCGCTCAGCGCGTTCCTGATGAAGCCCTCGGCATCCGACTAAGGAGTGCTTGCCATGTTGACGCTCTACGATCACCCCCGCTCGGGCAACTGCCATAAGGTCCGCCTGTTTCTGTCGATGCTGCGGCTACCCTATGAGAGCGTGTTCATCGACGTGCCCAACGGCGTCAACCGCGAGCCGTTCTTCACCGCCATCAACCCGCTGCAGCAAATTCCGGTGCTGGTCGACGGCGACTACACGATTCAGGACAGCCAGGCGATCCTGCTCTACCTGGCCCATCGCCACGCACCCGACTGGGCCGGCAACGGCGCGCGAGAGATAGCCGATATCGCACAGTGGCTTTCCTTTGCCGCCAACGAAATCGGCAACAGCCTGCAGCCCGCCCGCCTTTATTATTTGCTGGGTGAGGAAATCGACATCGCCGCCGCGCAAGCCAAAAGCCTGCGCGCCCTGAAAATTCTCGACGCCCACCTGACGCGCCACCCGTGGCTGGCCGCCGGCCGGCCCACCATCGCCGACCTGGCCTGTTTTCCGTATGTAGGGCTGGCACGCGAGGGCCGCATGCCGCTGGACGATTTCCCGCATGTGCTGGACTGGATAAGCCGCATCGTCGCCCTCGACGGCTACGTGACGATGCCCGGCTTGCCGCCGCCGCCCGCAACGCCGGATCGTGCCGGCGCATGAGCGCACTCGCCTTACTCACCGCACTCACCGAACGAATTGCGATGACCGCCAGGATCATCGCCGTCGCATTGCCAATCTCATGGAGAAATCGATGCAGCATGCCCCCAAGCAACACTTCACCGACGCCGCGATCGACAAGATGGCGACAAAACTCGATCTCGGCCAATGGACCGAAGCAGAAAAAATCGCGCTCACGTGCCGCATGCTGGCCATGGAAGGCCACTCGGAAACCCTGGCCGGGCAAATCACCGTGCGCAGCACCGACGGCACCTACCTGACCACCCCGATGGCGGTCGGCTTCGACGAAATCGACACGCGGCACATCATTCGCATGGACGACTCGCTACGCGTCATTGAAGGCGACGGCATGCCCAACCCGGCGGTGCGTTTCCATCTGTGGGTCTACCGCCGCCGGCCCGACGTGCAATGCATCGTCCACACTCACCCGCCCTACGTGTCGGCCCTGTCGATGACCGGCCGCCCGCTGCGCATCGCGCACATGGACGCCACCCCCTTCGCCGACGACTGCGCCTTCCTCGCCGAATGGCCAGGACTGCCCATCGCCGACCACGAAGGCGACATCATCTCCACCGCGCTCGGCACGCGCCGTACGATACTGCTCGCGCATCACGGCTTTCTCGCCACCACCTCGTCGATCGAGGAAACCGCCTACCTCTCGATGCTGATCGAGCGCGCCGCCCGCAACCAGCTGCTGGCCGAAGCCACCGGCGAAATCAAGGAACTGGACCCGGCGCTGGCCAAGGAATCTCATGACTTTTTGTTGTTGCCGAGTGTTGTCAAGGCGAGCTTTGCGATGTTTGGGCGGCGGGTGGTGCGGGAGACTGGCTTTGGGGGTGTGTGAGGGGTGGTGTTGGTTGGACGGGGGGTGCGTGGGGGGTGATGTGGTCGGTGGCGGGGAAAGTCGGTTCGCGACCCACTACGGCCAGACGACTTTCTCGAAACCGGTCAGTCGGCCAAACCGAGAATTCTCAAAGTAGAGTGCCACTAAGCGCCCGTTGGCCACCGCACCTGATCGGCCACCTCCAGTCATTCACTCCGGGGTGCGGACGGACATCCAAACGGCGGTTCCACTCAGAGAGCGGACGCACGCCTAGTCGATTGACCGCATTTTGTCCTATTATGTGAACTAACGCAGGGGCATAAGATTACAAGAAGCTGTCCCGACAGACAGCGTCATCGGGGGGGCATGTTGCGAACGACCATTGCAGTCGGCGTGCTTTTGTTTTGCAGGATTGCGATCGCTCAGACTTGCCCTTACGACCCGCGATGCACAAACAATCCCTACGGCGCGGGAAGCCCCTATGCGCCGAACGGCATTAATAATCCGTACAGTCGATACGGAAGCCCATACAGCAACGAGTCTGCCCGAAACCCTTACGCCACCAATGCCCCGGCCCTCTACGACCAGCAGGGCGTCTATCACGGTCGGCTTAGCAGCAACCCATATGACCCGGATTCAACTTCGAACCCATACGGTCGATATGGGAGTCCATATTCGCCCGATAGCATCAACAACCCTTACGGGGCTGGAAATCCGTACAGACGACCGATGATTGTGGTCCCGCAGCAATAGGAATTCATCAGCACGACGACTATGGAGAGGCACAGTCATGCGTACCATGTCCGCTTTTCTTGTCCTGTCCCTTTATGTTTCATCAGCCTTTGGCGGCGAGACGGAGACGATAAGCAGCGAGTCGGCGTACGCGCACGTTGGAGATTACGCAACGGTGTGCGGAACAGTCGCCAGCGCAAAGTATGCCACTGCTAGCCGAGGGCAACCCACCTTCCTCGACTTCGGCAGGCCATACCCCTACGAGAATTTCGTGGCTGTGATTTGGGGCACAGCGCGCCCAGTATTTGGCGAACCTGAGGTGACGTACCTCGGCCGTAGCGTATGCGTATCGGGGATGATTACAAAGTACAGAGGAAAGCCCGATATGATTCTAAGTAACCCAAATCAAATTACAGCAGAGTAGCAGAATCATATCGATCGCCCACGAGGTGTGCGCCATGACGAGAGCTGATGCGTTTGTGCGCGTGGCATTATTAACGTTGCTCTCTTTACTCACTACCCATTCAGCATTGGCTGCATCTTGTGATAACGATGACCTCGAGAGCAAGAGTGACGACGGCTCATACCTCATTATGTCGTCAGGATCAGTCTACGAGGTGTTGCCAGGAGACGAAATTGAAAGTGAACTGTGGCTGCCACCTGCCGATGTAGTGATGTGTTCGCGATCCGTCACGGTCCAAGGGCATCAGTACCTTGTCTATGACATCATCAACAAGGATGAAAACGAGAAGGTGAGCGCGATGAAGCGCCGCTGACGATTCGATTATCAAAACATGTGGAAAAAGCCCCAGACTCCGACTGTTTCAGACTCGCCGAAAGAGGCGCTTGCAGCTTACCTTCAGTACATGGAGCGCGAATATTCATGGTACGAAGCGGCCGCCAAGTGATCTGCCCCCGCATTTCTCCCCTCGCTGCCCCCGGTTCTCGCTTTCTTCGATCGAATAGGCGCAAACAGCTATCCGCCGGGACTTTTGCAGATTTTCCCTAGCGGGACAGGAAGTCCAATACCATCCTGTTGAATTTCTCCGCGTGCTCCCACTGCACCCAATGGCCACAACGGCTGAACAGATGCAACTCTGCCTCCGGCAATCCGGATAGCAGACGCAATCCGATGTCATAGGGCAAGAATCGATCTTCCCTGCCCCAGACGATCAGCGTCGGCGCCTTGATCTCCGGCAATCGCAGTTGATAGTCCGTGAATTGCTTGGGGTTTGCCGTCACACTCGCCACCCAGTTTTCAAGGTGGTGTCTGTTGGCATGCATGTTGTTGACGCGCTGTTGCAACAGGTCGTCCGTCAATGCCGATGGGTCGTACACGAACACGTTCATCATGCGCTTGACGTTTTCCAGCGTGGGCTCTCGATAAACGAAATTCAGTAACTTGATCCCTTCTGTCGGCTGGGGGACGAAGGTGCTGGTCCCGCCGGTACCGCCCCCCATATAGACCAGGCGATGAACGCGATCGGGATTGGCGAGCGCGAAAGCCGTGGCCGAATGCGCTCCCATCGAGTTTCCGATCAAATGGATTCGGTCAACCTGAATCCGGTCGAGCACCGCACGAATAACCAGACCGTTGAATTCCGACCGCGAACCTTCGGCAATCACAACCGGATCGCTCTTGCCGAATCCCGGCACGTTGATCAGCAAAACGCGATACCCGGCACCGGCAAAGGCATCGATATTTCGATGGTAATTGGCCCATCCCGTTGCCCCGGGCCCTGAACCATGGAGCATCACCACGACAGGGTCTTCTACGCGACCGACGTCGTTGTAGTGCACTTTGTAATCGGCATCCTGCACGCGAACCATAACCTCGCGGCTGGTCTTTGCCTCATTGAACAATGAACTCATATTTGATCTCACGTCGAAGTCATACATCGGAACTATTGGGTCTTCCCACGCGCACCGCCCCTTTGATATATCGCCCCGGTGCGACGCTAAATGCTCATGCCACCATCCACGGATAGCGTGGAGCCGGTGACATATTTGGCTTGTTCGGACAAAAGCCACAGAACCGCATTGCCGACCTCATCCGGCTGGCCGATTCTGCGCATGGGAATCATGTCGTCCAGCAGATGCAGATCGCCGCCCGTCGAGCGCATGTAGTTTGGCGTTTCGGTGGCCCCTGGACAGATCGCGTTGACGCGGATATTGAATTCCGCGTACTCCTTGGCCACTGCTTTCGTCAACCCGACGACCGCGTGTTTAGAGGCGACGTAGTGGGCGATTCCCGCCACGCCACGAAGCCCGAAGATCGACGCGTTGTTGACAATGGCCCCGCCGCCCGAGCGCAGCATCGCTTCAACCTGGTACTTCATGCCATAGTAGACACCCTTGAAATTCAGATCGATTACCCATTCGGCTTCTTCAACCGGTGTCTCATGAATGGGGTGGAATTCGCCGTGACCACCTGCGTTGTTGAATGCGAAGTCCAGACGACCGAAGCGCGATTCGACGAATGCCACCAGTGCTTCGTTAGCGTCTCGCGAGGCGGCATCCGTGAGATGGATTTCGGCGTTTCCTCCCTGGGAGACAATGCGTTCGCGAACCGAAAGCAATTTGTCTTTTGTGCGCCCGGCCAAAACCACGGTGGCGCCCTCTTGGGCCAACGCCAGCGCCGCGGCCATGCCCATGCCGGAACCGCCGCCCGTGATCAGGCCCACTTTGCCTTTCATCAACATCGACTATCTCCTTCCGCGTTCCGAGCTACGCCACCTACACGGAATCGGCCTGAACTTCCCCTGCGTCACTCTCTGCCGGGATGCGATCCGCATGCACCAGATTGCGCCGCAAAACGACCGCCTGACCGCCATGCGTTCTACCGTTGATCCACGCCGAGAGCGACGAATCCATATAGTCGGCGTGCCCCGGAAACCAGTCGATCAGCGACTGCGCAAGCCGATGAATGGCCCCCAGCCCGATCTGACCGATGGCGGCCAGCTGTTGTACCTGAAATACCGCGGCGAGCACCTCGTCGTGTTGATCGCGGTGGCACTTGGCATAGACATCGGGAAACGCTGTTCTGTCCATCCATGCGTGTTCAAGATCAAAGTGCGAAATCAGATGCGCCGCCACAGCCGAGAGCGCCGCCAGTGCCATGTTTGCCGTGCTGTTGCGCAACGCCATCACGACGTGAACGAACTCCCTGTGCTCGTCGTCCATGGGCTCGTGGCCGAGAAGCAGGCCGTCATGCCATTCCAGATTCTCGTTATGTCCAGTGGGGCGCTGTACATGGCGCGCGTGATGATCACTCGATTGCAGGCTGCTCATTCCGACCTCAGACTCCGATGCTTGATTGATGCTTACTTCCGTTTGGCGTCGAGAAGAATCGATGCCATCACGGCGGGTTGCGCGCTGCGATTTCGCCACGCGTGCCGGGTGCCGTTCTGGATCACGATGTCGCCTGCCCTGAGCTCACGTGTTTCACCATCATCCAGTTCGAGCGTCAATTCACCTGACAGGATGATGTCGTAGTCGATCGAATCGGTGATGTGAAATCCCGAGCCATCGGGCTCGAAGCATTCGGCCAGGCCCGGCAGCACCTTCGCGTATTCAGCGCCTGCAGCGGCTCCGTCGAAACGGGGGTCGGCCATCACGGCATCGGGCGGGAATTGCACGATCATGAAGCGCGAACCATTCAATCCAGGCAGCACTGAATTGGAATTCTCAACCGGATCACCGCCCGTATGCGGCAAGGCGGTTGCCGGATTCGTAGCCCATACCTGTGTGGTCTTGAATCCGGGAACCGCGGCGAATTCATGACCTCGAGCTTCATCGTCACTGAGGACAACGGATTTACCGTTTTTTTGGCCGGTAACTACACGACGTACCATCTTCGCACTCCAGGTTATTGTGTGATGACCACGTTGAAGAAGCCGCCCGCGCGTTTTTCCGCGTCCTTTAACGCTTCGTTTGCCTGATCGAGCGTGTACGTGTGGTTTTCGAAAACCGATACATCGAGCGTACCTGCTTCGATCATGCTCACCAGATCCTGGCCCTCACCCACCGTGAACCACAGGGATCCGATGATCGACAGGGCCGAGCACATCATTTCGTGCATATTGATTGGCACTTCATTGATCTGTGCGCCGATTTCCACCAGGCGACCGCCGCGACGCAGGCAACCCAAAGCGTTCTTCGTCACCAGCATGTTGGTCGGACTCGGAGCAATTGCATCCACCACGGCATCAACGCCCATGCCCCCCGTTTGCTCCCTGGCCCATGCGACCATGTCGCCCGAGCCGGCCGCGAATGTGGAGATTCGCCGGGGATCGATCTTCCGGACACGGGCCAACGTTTGCTCGTCGCGAGCGACGACCATGATTTTGGCTGCGCCCATGGCACGCGCGATCAGTGTCGCGCCCAGACCCAGCGTGCCTGTCCCGCCGATGATGAGAACATTCTTGCCGCCGGCGACACCCGCCTTGCGCAGACCCGCGTATGCCGTGCCCAGATAGCCGAAACGCGCGGCGGCTTCGAAGCTGACTTCATTGCCAAGCTTCACCAGGCCATCCGCCGGTGCCGTGGCGTACTGGCTGAAGCCGCCATACGGATATCGTTCGTAGATCTTTTTTGACTTGGGGCCAAAGCCAAAGTAGCCCTGGAAGGTATATGCCTCGCAGAAGATGTTTTCGCCAACACGGCATGCGTGGCACGAACCGCACGAGCGACCCGGATTGACGTATACGCGATCACCAACCTTGATGCCGGTGACTGCGTCACCCACTTCGACCACGACGCCGGCCGCGTCCAGACCGAAAATTGCCGGCAGGTCCGGCAACGTAAGATAAGCCTTGTCATTCGCGTAATTACTGATGACGTTGCGCAGATTCGGAACCACTCCCGAGGCCTTGAGCTGAACGATCACATCCGTGGGGCGTTGAAGTTGCGGATACGGAATGGACTCGATACGGAAGTTGCCCGATGCATCGTGGACGCGCGCGGCGCGCATCATTTCGTTTTTGCTCATTTCTGCGTTTCCTTTATGGCGTTCCTGACGCGCTACGCGTCAGGAACTTTAAGCACGGGTTTTCCTATCCAGATCAGAACGCGTGGATGAGGCCGAGACTGAACGCCGCTTGACGGCCACCCGACGCGGGGCCGGCAGCCATCAGAATCCATGCCGGCCCGCCGGAAGACTGCTGGTAGGCCAACGTTGAATACAGGCTCGTGCGTTTCGAGAACATGTAGATAAGCGAGAGCGTTTCCTGATTCACGTGCTGCTCGTTCAACACATGGTTACCCTTTTGGTACTGATACGAAAAATGCGCATGCAGCGGCGTGGACAACGCGTAGGTCACGTCTGCCTCGTACACGCCAATACGCGCGCCGTTCTGTGTATTGGAGGTATTTGTGTACAGGGCGGCGAGTTCGGCGGCCCCAACCATCCACGACGTACCGACGCCGAAATTTCGAATGCCGTCGTTGCCGTTGTTCAACGCAGCGTACTTGATGTACGTATAGGCGCCGTTGAGCGAGAACCCGCCATTGTGGTAGTTGGCCCCGAAGCTTTGCCCCGAGTTCGCGCCGAAGTTGCCGGCGACGCCGCCGAAGCTGTACATCCCCCCGAAGGAGAAGCCGTTGTACGTCGGGCTAACGTACTTGACTGAGTTAGGTACCGCTGAGCCCAGCATGCGGTCGAAGTCGAACGACCCATTGCCGGGAATACGCGGACTGTTCAATCCCTGGAACGAACTCTGGCGCAGGTTCATCGCGTTGATCACAGGGAATGCGGGGCCCCACCGGTCCGGAACCAGCGAATCGAACATGAAGTCGATTTGATTGCCGATCGTCAGCGTGCCATATTTTTCTTCCTTGAGACCGACGTAGGCGGTATGGCCGAACTGCCCGTTGACCATCGTGCCATTGTTCATGTTGAACTGGCCCTCGAGCTTGAAGATCGCTTTGGTGCCGCCACCAAGATCTTCACTTCCCGTCATGCCAAACAGATCGGGTGCCTGACTATCCGGATCGATGGACAGCATTTTCTTGCCGCCGACATTCGAGGTGTACATGACACCCGAATCGATCAGACCGTAGATCGACACCGATTGCGCGCTGGCACTGACAGACACCGTCGCTCCGATAAGTAGTACTAATTTTTTCATTTCCATTCCCGACTTCTCCTCACCCATCAGTACCCGCCTCCTGCAGCGGCACCGTGTTTTACGCTATGCCCCTAGGGACCGCGATATATGACTCCCTCTGCTACTGAGGGAGTCGCCTCCGGAAGTGACGCCTAAGCTGCGCTGGCTTTTAGGCTTTTTGCCTTGAGCAAATCCAAAGCGACGTCAACGATCATGTCCTCCTGGCCGCCGACCATACGGCGCTTGCCCAGCTCGACCAGAATATCGACCGTGTTCAAGCCGTACTTGGCTGCCGCGACTTCCGAGTGGCGCAGGAACGACGAATAGACACCTGCGTAACCCAGCGCAAGGGTCTCGCGGTCGACCCGCACCGGGCGGTCTTGCAGGGGGCGCACGATATCGTCTGCCGCATCCATCAATGCGTAGAGATCCGTGCCGTGATTCCAGCCCATGCGTTCGGCCGCGGCAATGAAAACTTCGAGCGGAGCATTCCCGGCACCGGCACCCATACCTGCCAGCGACGCATCGATACGGTCGCAGCCCTCTTCCACGGCAACGATGGAGTTGGCGACGCCCAGCGACAGGTTGTGGTGAGCGTGCATACCGGTTTGGGTCTCTGGCTGCAATACCGCCTTGATGGCCCGGAAGCGATCCCGCACGTCATTCATCGACAACGCGCCACCGGAGTCCACGACGTAAATCGTAGTGGCGCCATAACTTTCCATCAGCTTGGCTTGCTGGGCCAGCACTGCCGGCGTTGTCATGTGCGACATCATGAGAAAGCCAACGGTATCCATGCCGAGCTCACGCGCATACTCGATGTGCTGTTTGCTGACGTCCGCTTCCGTGCAGTGGGTCGCGACACGAACCACACGCGCCCCGGCGCCATATGCAGCCTTCAGATCATGAATGGTGCCAATGCCGGGCAGCAGCAGCGTGGCGATCTTCGAATGCGTGACGACGTCGGCTACGGCTTCGATCCATTCCAGATCGCTGTGCGCGCCAAAGCCGTAGTTGAAGCTCGAGCCTTGCAGGCCGTCGCCATGTGCGACTTCAATCGAATCCACCTTTGCCTTGTCCAGCGCTCGTGCGATGTCCTGCACGTTCTGAATCGAGTATTGATGGCGAATGGCGTGCGAGCCGTCGCGCAGCGTCACATCGGAGATATAGAGTTTCTTGCCGTGATTGCCCATTTGCGATGGCTCCTTAAACGTTCATCATGGATTGAGCCATGCGCTCTGCGGTTCTCATGCCGGCGCTGGTCATAATGTCCAGATTCCCTGCGTAGGCCGGCAGGTAGTGCGCGGCCCCTTCCACTTCGAGAAATACCGAAGTCTTCAGCCCGCTCAGTTTGCCCAGCCCCGGAACATTCAACGGCGCCTCCGGACTGATCACGTCGAACTGCACTTTCTGCTTCAGGCGGTAGCCCGGGACGTACGTGTTCACCGCCTTGACCATTTCTTCAATCGATGCCTCGACCGCCTCGCGATCGGCGGGCTCCGACAGGGTATAAACCGTGTCGCGCATAATGACCGGCGGCTCAGCCGGATTCAGCACGATGATGGCCTTGCCCTTCGATGCGCCGCCCACGACCTCGATAGCCTTGGAGGTGGTTTCCGTGAACTCGTCAATATTGGCGCGCGTACCTGGCCCTGCCGATTTGCTCGAGATCGAGGCTATGATTTCGCCGTAGTGAACCTTGACGACCCGTGATACCGCAGCCACTATCGGGATCGTCGCCTGACCGCCGCATGTCACCATGTTGACGTTGAGCGCATCGATGTTTGCCTCACCGTTCACCACGGGAATGCAGTACGGACCGATTGCCGCGGGCGTCAGGTCAATTACCCGGATGCCGGGCTTCAATGCGCGCAGAAACGCGTCGTTCTTCAGGTGGGCACTGGCCGAAGTCGCATCGAATACAAAATCGATATCCGCGAACACCGGCAAACGCGCCAGTCCTTCGATGCCTTCGTGCGTGGTGGCAACGCCCAGACGACTCGCGCGAGCCAGGCCGTCCGACTTCGGATCGATGCCGACCATGGCCCCCATTTGCAGATACTTGCTGTTGCGCATCACTTTGATCATGAGATCGGTACCGATGTTGCCTGAACCGATGATTGCCACTTTGAGTTTCTTTGTCATATTCATTACTCGATGAAAGTTGCGCGAACGCTGCCCAGGCCCTCGATAGCCGCGGCATAAGTTCCCGGCTGGGTGACCGCGACCATGGGACCCAGGGCGCCGGTCAATACCACGTCGCCGGCCCGCAAAGGCGTACCCAGCGCAGCCATGCGATCCGCAAGCCATACGGCGGCGTTCAGCGGATTGCCCAGGCAGGCCGCACCGCTCCCCGTGGATAGAACCTCGCCGCGCGATTCAAGCGCCATCGCGCACGCGGCGAGATCGAGTTGCGACAACCGGACCGGACGCGCCCCCATCACGAAAGCCGCCGAACTGGCGTTGTCCGCGACGGTATCGACGAACTTGATGTCCCAGTTCTCAATCCGGCTGTCCACAACTTCCAGCGCGGCCACCGCGCAGTCCGTGGCGCCGATCAGATCGGCAAACGTATGCCGTTCGTACGTGAGGTCACGCTTGAGTACCAGCGCGATTTCGGCCTCGACTTTCGGCTGAATCAGTTTCGAAAGCGAGATCGGCTGCGCATCGCCGTATGCCATGGAGGCAAACAATGCCCCGAAATCCGGCTGATCGACGCCCAACTGCTTCTGCACCGCCAGCGATGTCAGACCAATCTTGCGCCCCACAATCCGCTCTCCCCGCGCTACTCGCGCATCGACGTTGATCTGCTGCACCGCATATGCGGACTGCATGTCATCGAGCCCGATGTCACCGCGCACCGGAGCGATAACCTGGCGGCCAATCTCGGCCTTTTTGAGGCGGGCCGCGATCGCTTTCAACTTCTCTTGCTGCATCTGATTTCTCCTTGGGCGTCAGGCGATGCGTGCATGCACGCGAACCCCGCGATCCATTCAGGAATAGCCTGATAGAAGTCAATCTCCGCGGTATAGTCGCCGAACGCAGACAGCGCAGCGAAAGCCGCAACCCAGGTGCGGATCTCATGCGCACTCCGGCCGGCCTCCCTCGACACATCCTCGTTACTCAACCGGTCAACGGCCGGCAAATCGCTTTGCATCATCTTCAGGAATGCCATGTCCCACGCGGGGTTCAGCGCTCTCATGTTCTCGGCCTCCCCGGCGGTGAATGCCTTGGCGGCGTTGATGACCCTTTCCTGCCTGGCGTTCCGGGCTTGCGGGCTGAGATTTCGCCCGGCGTAGATCAGGCGATCCGCAATCTCCTGAGTCGCGCCCTTCAACTCGGGAATCGGTGGTTCATGTGATATGCCGCCCGACCCTAAAATCAGCACGCGTTTCCCGGTCGATTTCAGATACTCGCCAATGACCCACCCCATCATGCGGGACCGGCGAAGCGTTGACATAGGCGGAGCCACCGAATTGATAAACACCGGAATCACCGGATAGCTGTCGAGCCCACCCGTGACGACTTCCAGGGCCTGGGCTGCGCCGTGGTCCACCGACATGCGATAGGAAATCGCCATATCGATATCGCGATTCAGCGCGTACTCGACCATTGCCCGGGCCTGTTCCGCGGGAACCGGGAGAGTCCCCGCCAGGCTCCTGTAGTCGCCAATGGCCTCGGCCTTGGCTCCCACACAGAAGCTGGGCATCAACTCATAGAAAAATCCGTTGTAGTGATCGGGGGCAAACACGACCACCAGCTCAGGATCGAAGGCTCGGACGCGTTCTCGCGCGACGGCGTTGATCCTTGCAACCTCGGCAACCAACGCCGGCTTGGGATCGAAGTACCCCTGCAAAGGCGTATGGGAAACACATTCAAGAATAGCTGGCATGTCTGGGCCTTAAGCGCGTTTGAATGTCAGGCGAGCGACGCGGGCTTCCGACGTCCCCGCTTCCAGCTTGTGCGTGGTCAACGTCAACTGATCGCCGTCGAGTTCCGCATAGCGCTTCTGCTCACTGCCGACCCAGTTCGGAAAAAGGCAAAGCTTGACCTTGTGCGTCACTACGTTGCCCTCGACATCCCAGTCGCCCGCGTACGTCAGATACGTGTTGTAGGCCTCGGCCTTCTCCGCGTCCGACGCGTTCCATTGGCCGCCCGTCGTGAAGTCCGGCCTTTCTTTTCTGGCGATGGCACAGAACATGCCGCTCGGGCCATACGCCATGAAGCCGTCGAGCTCACGGCCCATCGGATACGTGATGCGACCATCGTCAAAGATTTGTTCCCAGGCGAGGATTTGCCAACGGCCCTTGACGTCAAGATTTTTCATACTGTTTCTGGCCCTCTGTCAGTTGTTGATAAGAAAGTCCGAAACCAACTGCGAAAACTGCGCGGCCCTTTCAATTTGTACCCAATGACCGCATTCGCCGTACGTGTGCAATTCGGCATGGGGAAGCAAGCGCAGCATGCGCTCCGACCACTCGACCGGGATCACCTGATCGTTCAAGCCATGGATGAGCAATGTCTTGTTTGTGATCGACATCAAATCGACTTCCGTCAGGGCCAGCATCTCCACGCCGTTTTGTCTCGGGGCTGGAAACAGCCGAGCGAACCGCTCCTGCACATCGGCACGAATCGAGGCTTCGTAGCGCATCCGAACTAGGTCTTCGGTAATGATCGAGTGATCGTAGGCGAACACCTCCATCAATCCCTTCATGGCCTCCAGGCTCGGCGTATAGCCCCAGACCTTCTCAAGTCCGTCACTGATGGGAGCGTTGATGCCCGCCGCCCCCATCAAAACCAGCCGGTTCACCCGTTGCGGGCATGCCTTGGCCAGTGCCAATGCGATGGCTCCGCCGAAGCTGTTGCCAACGACCGACACCCGGTCGATGTTCAGCGCGTCGAGCAGGCAGACGAGCGATTGCACCCACGTGTCTGGCGTTAGCGCGATATCGGGGGCGCACTTCGTGTAGCCGAACCCCAGCATATCGGGAGCAATAACCCGTGCCTTGCGGCTCAGCGCGGGAATGATGCCGCGCCAGTTGGCCCACGCCGTAACGCCAGGGCCCGATCCGTGAATGAGCAGGATCGGCTCGCCCTCACCCTGATCGTGATAATTCAGCGTGTATTGACTCAGTTCAATCTGACTCCCGATTTCGGGACTCACGGTAGCGCTCATCTTCATTCCTTCGCAGTTCGCTTCAACTGCGTTTGATTCTCGGGAAGCACAACAGGCGCTCGCATCCCCTCCGCGGCAAGATGCTTCAGAATCTGCCGTGCTTCTTCACGTTTGTGATCCGGAAGCCACGTACGATCATGGCCCCATAGGCTCATACCCTTCAGTTCTTCGACTTCCCAATCCGGTCCCACTGTGCGAGTGGCCCAACCGAGTTCGAACATCCAGCCGTCGGGGTTCTTCAGATAGAACGAGGTGGCGTGATCGTTGATATGGCGACCGAGAGTGACGCCGATGGAATCCGGATTCGGCAACGCCATGTCGTAGGCCCTACCCAGATCGTCAAAGTCGTTGTATTCCAGCATCAGGTGATAGATCTTTGCCGGCTGCCCGGTATGAGCAATGCCAATCGTGTGATGCCTCGGATTGCAGTGCAGGAATTCGACCTTGAACGGCTTATCCGTGTAGTCTGTGAGATTCATGCCGAGCACATTGCGATACAGATTCGATATCGCTTCAAAGTGCTCGGTAATAAACGCTACATGACCCAGGCCCATGGGGCCAGTGCGGAAACCACCGATGGGCCGGCCGGGCTTGAATGCAGTCGGTGCGTCCTTTAAGCCACACGCGATTTCCAACCTGACACCGTCGTTGTCCTTGAAGTGCATCATGTCCTGCACTCCTCGTAATTCGATTTCTTCCGGCGTGCCTGGCGTGGTTTTGTACCCCGCGGCTTCCAGTGCCATCGAGCAGCGCATCAACGTCTGGGCATCCGGCACCTCGAAACCCATACCCATGGTCGGCTCGCCGCTGGTTGCGCAGACGACGAATCGCTGAATCTTCTCGTCCGCGCGCACTCGCATGGTCTTGCCGGCTTCGAGCACTTCAACCTGCATGCCGATATGGTGGGTCACCTGATCGATCCATGCCTGCATATGGGGCGTCTGCACTACGATGTAGCTCAGTGCGGTAATCATGTCTGTTCAATTCCGATAGAAGCAACTTGCATGTCTGTCAGGGAGGCGAAATACGACCCAACACACCTTCGAGCAAAATCCCGATGGCCAGGAGCCGCCGGTCCGAACGCCACGGGCCATCGAACTCCATGCCCACGGGAAGCCCGGAACAGGAACCGCGGCCCACGGGCAGATTCAATCCAGGGAGCCCCGCACTGGCCATCGGCTCGGTGTTTTGAATCAAGCGCCGGAAGTTCGCTTCCTCATAAATGCTGTCATCGGCTGCCGGCGCCACGCATGCGGTCGTGGGGAACATCAGCGCATCCAGCCGATGTTTCTCAAACAGTTCGGCGTAACGGGCGCGCAATGCGTCACGACCGCCGCCAGCCTTTTGTGCCTGTTCGTACATAGGGGCAACGTCGTCGAGCTCGCCCGTGGCATTCGGGAACTTCCCGGGCAGCACCCAGTTTTCGTAAATCCACTTTACGTCCGGGCTATCAATGTTCCTGGCCAGGTCCTCAATCGTCATCGCGTGACCATTGCTTCTCAGGTATTCCTCCATGCTGGATCGCGACTCGCCAACGACGACCTGAAATCCAACGGCATTGTTCAACTCCGTCAATCCCGTACGCCCGAGATCGATGAAGGTCACGCCCAGCCGGGAGAGTCTGGTGACTACCGATTCCGCTACCTCGCTCGTATCGCGATCGAGGTTTTCCCAGAACTCAACGGGCAGTCCCAATCGCAGTTCGCCGAGTTCGACCGATGGCATGGCAAAGTCGTCAGTAATTACCGCGTCAAGCAACGCCACGTCATGCATATTCAATGCCATGGGGCCGACCGTATCCCGGCTCCCGGCAATCGGAATCACACCCAGACTCGAGTAGCGACCCCATGTCGGACGCAGGGATGCCACGCCATTCAATGCCGGGGGAATACGCATCGAGCCGCCGGTGTCGGTACCCAATGCGCCCAAAGCCATGCGGGCGCCCAGGGCCGCGGCCGAACCCGAGGACGATCCGCCTGCAATCTTCGACGGGTCATATGCGTTACGAACGCCACGACCGAGGCCGGTATTGAATGCACCGTTATAGCCAGTAGCGCCGTAGGCCAGCTCATGCATGTTCGTCTTACCCAACACGATGGCGCCGGCTTCACGCAGTTTTCGCAACGTGGGCGCATCTTCGACGGGAACGAACCGATCGAAAGCCGGGCTACCCGCGGTACAACGAAGGCCCGCACTGTGAATGTTGTCCTTCACCACAATAGGAATACCGCTCAGCGGCGCCGTGGCCGCCCCCATCTTCCGGGCCTGATCCAGCGCCGCAGCCGCCTTTAGCGCACCCTCGGCATCGACGGTAACGAACGCATTGAGCTCCTTTCCCGCGGCAATGCGGTCCAGGCACGCCAACACCAACTGCGTGCTCGTCAGCGAACCGTTGCGAAAAGCCTGGGCCGCGTCCGCCATCGTGAAATTGACGAACCGTTGATCCTTATCTTTCTTCATGGGCTGGGTCGTTGCTACTGACTGTCGTGAATCACAAGCCGAATGCGGCGTCCTTGTTCGTTTCCGGGCTCGGGAACGCGGCCTTGCTGTGGCAGAGGCCGAGATCGAGCAGCATTTCGCAGTATTTGTAAGCAACGACGCCCGGATTGAGCACGGGAACATTCAAATGCCTGGCCAGGTATTCGTGCGACTGATGCATCGTGGTCGAACCCAGAACCAGGACGTCGGCGCCGTCTTCTTCCACCGCCCTCCTGCCCGCTTCAACCAGGGACGCGAACGCGACGTCCTCCTTGCCTTGCAGCAGCTCCTGCGTGTCGGGTCTCATACCGATATCGCGAATCGAAGCAAGACGGGATTCGAGCCCATATTCCTTGGTCGTCTTCTTGTACAGCGCATGCCACTGCGGCCACATCGTGAGTACGCTGAATTTGTGGCCCAAGGAGCATGCGAGATGAAATGACGCGATAGCCGGGGCCATCACCGGAATCGAAAGGCGCGAACGCAGCGCATAAAGCCCGGAATCCGACACGGTGTTGATGCAGACCGCATCGAAACCCTGCTCTTCAGCCTTGATGCCCGCCTGAATTACAGCCATCTCCATCACAGCCATATCAAGATACGAATCCGCCAGCGTCATGACTTCCCCCGCGCCAACGAACTCCACTGCGATGTCGGGGCGCTTCATCGATGCCGGAAGCTGAGATTCAACGAGCGGGCGCGTAGCCTCGCTCATCGGGACCGGGAAAATCATTTTGATGCGTTTCATCTTTTATCTCCTCTCTTGCTCTCTGGTTAAGAAGGATTACCCGGCTGACAGGCCCAGCTCACTTCGCCCTCGGGTGAGCGTATCGATCACCGCGTACAGAATCTTTTCAGCGCACGGCATCAGATCGGGGACATAGGTGGCGCCCATCCCGCCCAATCCTTCGGCGACTGGCATCGGAGCACCGGTGGCCGGCCATGGCCAGCCGATACGCGCGGTCGGCACGCCATAACGACGCAGGGCCGCACCGTCCGTCTGGCCGGCCAAATAGTCGGGCGTGCCATGCGGACGACCTTCGACATGCTCCCAACCGCGCTTGGCCGACTGAATGATCCAGTTATCCGGATCGGTGGTGCCGCCCGGGACCGACCCGTACATTTCCCAATCCAGTTCGATTTCCGGCTTGCGAGATTTCAGATCGGCAATGAACGCAGCGAATTGCGCCTTGACGTCAGCCGGACTGACTCGCGGGTTCACGCGCACGTCGAAGAAGATGTCGGTTACCGCCGAAGGGAACGCGGGCCGCTCCATCTGGCCGCCGCGAACCCCCGCAATCCAACCATGAGGGGCAATGACGCCCGAGGTATTGCGCCTGGTGTACTCGGGGAGCCATGCCTGCAGTTCCTGGATCACGGTGGCGGCGGGAACCACAGACGAACGGAAGCCCGGCGCATCATGAGGTATGCCCGCGTAGCCCATGGTGCCGCGCACGCGAATCTTGAACCAGGCCATGCCCGGCTCCTCGTGGTAGACCCAGTTCCACGGCTTCATGATGATTGCGAAGTCCGGATACATGCCGCGATTGAGCAATCCCAGCACGCCGTTGGACATACCCGAATGGCGCTCCTTGATATCGACCGGCATGCCGCCATCGGCCATGCCCAGCAGGAGATTTCCCTTCAACGGAATGCGCGCTTCGATCAGTGCCGTGCACACCTCGGTATGCGTCGCAATCATGCCCTTGGGATTCGAAGCCCCGAGACCAAACACCCAGTCATCGACTTGCTGTGCGTAGGGTTGCACGTCGGCTTCCTGACCCTCGCCCGAAAGAATCTCTTCCTCCTTGGTGCGATCCAGGTGCGTGTCGAGCGGGGCATAGAGCAGCAGCGATGCGCCACCGCCCAACCCGCGATATTCCCCCATTACCGAACGACTGATCGCAGACAGATCGTGCGTCTTCGTTTCCATGCCGACCATTTCCAGGCGATGCTGCATGTAATTCGCGGCATCGCGCGTTGCCCCCGTCGGGCTGTGGATATTCGTCAGTTCTAACAAAAGCTGTTGCAGACGCTTCGGGTTCAGATTGGCTTTCGCCTTCTCATACCACTCGGCCTGCCGGGCCGAAAACGGTACTTTTTTCGTGGGGTTGAATTCCATGGCCGCCTCCTCAGTTCGACGCAACAAACTGCTCTGCGAAAATCAATTCCGGTTTCATTCCGAACTCGATCAATCGCGCCGTTGCCGCGGCAATCATCGGCTGGGGGCCGCACAGATATGCCACGGTATCCGGGTCCGTAACATCCTCCTGCCTCAGGGCCGAGACGGGAGAGCCCTGATGCAGGCCCTCGGTCGCATTACGATCAACGCAGATGCGCGTCTTCAACGTGGGCAACCAGTGTTGCCGCAGCTCGATGTCCTCCAGACAGAAGAGCGCTTCCGGCACCGCGCAGCCAAAACTGAGCAGCATTGGCGGCTTTTTACCTCCCGCTTGCCGGAGCCTGTCGATCATCGACATGATGGGTGCCAGCCCAGTGCCGCCGGCAACGAAGATATGCGGGCTACGCTTATGTTCTTCGCGAAGGAAGAATGCGCCATACGGCCCCTTCAATGTCAGCACGTCGTCGACCTTGGCCTGATGTTCGAGGAACGTGGACATCGCGCCATTGGGCAGCAGGCGAATCAGGAACTCCATCTTCGGCAACGTCATCGGCGTCGACGACGGCGAGTACGAGCGAAGCACGCCCAGTCCCGGCACCGCAATCTGCATGAATTGGCCGGGGCGGAACTCGAGCCAGTTGCCTTCCGCCAGTTCCACGCTCAGGCGCATGACGTTCGAGCCGATGCGCTCGATGGCGTCGATAAAGACGCTGACCTCCTGTGCGACGCCCGCCCCCACTTCGCTCCCGTATGCGACGTTGAACGTGCAGTCGGAATTTGCCTTGGTAACGCACAGCAAGCGATGCCCTTGCGCGACCTCCGAAGCCAGCAGCGTCGAGCTCGAACCGGGGATGTTTGCGGCGTCTCCCTCGTCGAGCTGACAGGCGCAGGTAGCGCACGCGCCGGCACGGCATTGATACACCACCGGCACTTCCGCTCGGATGGCAGCATCAAGGATGCTTTCGCCCAATTCAGCGGCAAAGGTATGGCTGACACCGTCAGCGAAATTGACGGTGATCTGATGGGTTTGGATCATGACTTAGCCCAAAAACAAAACTTATTCAGCATCGATCAAGCCCATCCCGGCGGGACCTGACGGTGCCAGTCACTGTGGCTCTGCAGTACCATCCCGACCATACACAGGAGGTCGTCCTGGTACTTGCGGCCGATGAGTTGGCCTCCGATGGGCAGTCCGTGCTCGGTAAATCCGATAGGTACCGACAGCGCTGGATGGCCCGTTGCGTTAAATGGCGAGGTGAACTGAATCAGCCGACGATTGGCCTCCGGGTCCGAGGCGAGATCCGCCAACTGCTCGTATGTCGGCGCAGCATAGGGTTGCACCGGCGTCAATATGACGTCAGCCTCCGCGAACACAGCATCCATCTCGCGCGTTAGCCGTTGCGCATCGCGAATGATTCGCTCGTAGTCGACTGCCTTAAGTTCCCGCCCCTGCTCAATCAACCGGGCCAGTGCCGGCCCATATTCAGCCGCCCGGCCGGGATATGTCCGTTCATGAGCCACCGCCGTTTGCACTCCGCAATGAAGCTCCCAATTCGAACTGGCATTGCGCGTGTCCGGAACCTTGATGCTCTTGATCGTGCCGCCCGCCGCCGCCAGGATGTTCTCGACCTGGTGAATCGCGTGCTGAATTACCGGATCAACGCCATCCGAATTCCACGATTCATCCACGCCAATTCGCAACCCCTTGAACCCTTTCAGAAAATCGGCGAACCGTTGCTCGTCGATGGTGGCGAGCAACCGTTGCGTATCGTGTCCGCCGATGACCGCAAGCAGAAGGAGCACATCCCGGGCAGAGCGAGCCATCGGGCCTACATGATCCAGCGACGCCGCCAGTTCCATCACACCGCTACGGCTGACGGTTCCATAGGTGGTCTTTAATCCGGTCAGGTTGTTGGCTGCGCTAGGGAACCGCACCGACCCACCCGTGTCCGTGCCAATCGTCCCGTAGCACAATCGCGCCGCCGTGGCGACACCGCAGCCGGAGGACGAGGCACCGCACCAGTGCGATGCACCCCATGGGTTTACCGGATCGGGGATCGTAGGGTGGTGGATAGCAAATGCACCTTCTGTCATTTGCAGCTTGCCCAGCATGACCGACCCTGCATCCTGCAGTCGTTGCACGACCGTCGCGTTTTCCGTGGGTACGCGCTGTTCATGAATCGGCATACCTCCTGCGCTGACCACGCCATGCGTATCGAATAAATCCTTAACCGCGAGCGGAATGCCGTGCAGGGGACTCCTGACTCCCCCGGCTTGTATCTCCTTATCGGCCTGCTCCGCTTGCTGCATCGCCAGTTCCGGCGTCACGCGCGCAAAGCTTCTCAGCTTCGGGTCCAGCGCTGCTATGCGGGCCAATTGCGTCTTCGTGATGTCTATCGGGCTGATGTCGCCTCTGCGAATCAGCAGCGATAGGTCATAAATTTCGAAATCATGCAGGTCGCTTGGAAGGCCGCTCATTACTGATTAGTAAAGCTAATGATATTAAATTTAAACCAAGACCCCGATGTGCCCGGAAACGGCAACAAAGATCGGGGATGGCGAAATCCTCGTCGCCATCCTCACCGCTGAGCCTGAGAATTACCTCGGCGAGCGCTTTGGTAGGGGCTCGACAGCCGAGCCCCAGTCAACATGGATTCAGAACCAAACTTGATCCACGAAGTACGCGGGTCGCTTGCCGTCGGCGGTGTCCTTGAAACGCGTGCTGTGGGTCTTTACCGCGCCGTACGTACCCTTGCCCGGCTTCGCGATACCACGGTTGTGGCGCGAGGCCAGCTTGCGCCACGTGACGGGAGAGATATCGGTCGAAACCAGTTGCTCGTCGTCCCAGCCGGTGCCGTCGGCATAGAAGTGCTGCATGGCTTCGCGAGCGTAGAGATCGCAGTCGTTGAAGCCGTGCAGGCAGAGATCCTTGTAGACGCGATCAAAGCGATACTTGAATTTTTTGCGATCTTCCTCGGTCGGGCAGATGCGGACCAGCACTTCCCAATACTCGTGCGTGTCGTCCGTGATCGGGACGTACCACTCGTACTGAACGACATGCTCCTCCGGCCAGTTTTCGACCATGAGAACACCGGGGAGAACTACCGACGTACGGTAGAAGCGCCCCTTCAAATTGTCGATTTTGAGGCCCAGATCCTTGTTCTCCAGAACTGGTTGCCATTTGTCGGTGAACAGCCATTGCATCATTCCCTTCGGACCCGTCTCGTCCTCGACGACTTGAATGCAGTCGTCCGCGACCGGCAGGATGCCAAGCGGGAGAACCCAGTCGTTCACGTGAATGATCGAGTTATCCTTGTGCACCAGGATGTGGGCGTTGTCGAAGCCGTTTTCGCATGCGATACGCCAGTTGCCAAATCCCGTGCGGTGCATACCGTGCGCAATCGCATCCTTGTCGAGGATCGACGGGGCGGCAGGCCACAGCGGGTGCGGGAAGCGCTCACTGTTTTCCGGAAAGCGGAACGGAAGGTCGTCCGACAGCGGGGGAACATCTTCGAGAGGAAAGTCGTCTTCACGCACGAATACGAAAATCATGCCCGCGACTTCTTCAACCGGATACGTCGTGATGCCGGTCGTGCCGATCAGCTTGTCTTCAGGATTGGCGACGATGGTGCTGAGCTTGCCGTCGTCCAGATTGAACGTGAAGCCGTGGTACCAGCAGGTGATCGTTTCCTTATTGAAGCACATCGGCTTTTCAGACAGGCGAATGCCGCGATGCACGCATTGATCCTTGACGGCAAAAACCTGGCCGTTCACTCGACGCAGTGCGATGGGAACGCCTGCAATTTGAATACCTTTCACACTCGGGACGATATCCTCGTCGCCGCCTTCGCCATTCACCACTTCCACAAGCTCCCTGCTGAACATCGCCGGGTACCAGTGGTTGATGAAGCCCCATGCCGCATCCTTGTAGGGCTGATATTGCGATTGCGACTTTGCATCGTTATAGCGAGTGTCGCTGATCGAATGCTGAACAACGCGACGACGAACAACCGGCTGATCGGACATTTATGTGTCTCCTGGTTAGCTAGGCAAACGTGTGTTGAGCACACTTAATCGTTGGTACGGCTTCGCACCGAATACCTTTTGCGGACTTGGTAGCGAGTGACCACGAAGAAATACTATTCGGTCGCCGGGACACGGGCACTCCAATGACTACGCGCTCTATCCCGTTCGTGCATCCAACGTGCATTCCTCGGGTTTATCCTGATAAATGGATAAGGGCCCCTGAGAGGTCCTGCATCGCAAATAAGGCGCAGGAGCAACGTTGGCCTTTTGTTTTTTTATATCGGGCAGTTCGCTCGGCAGCACGGCGCAATCCTTGCAGCGCTTCAGCCATGCACATCGTTGAGGGAATTCGGGTGTCGCGCTTCGGCCTTTTGATCGGCCTTTTCGATCACCGCGTAGCAGTCGAGCGTGCGCGCTGCCGCGCCCGCGGCCGCATAGTGCTCAGCTGATCGGCTGTTTCACCGAGAGCATGCAATGGGGCGCGACGGTTGTGTGGCGGATTCGGCGTGCCAATGTCGCCGAGCCTATGAACGCCCGCGCCTGGCTCAGGCCAGCCGATGCCGGGGCAGGTAATGTTGATCTGCGCTTGATTATTCGAACTTGCGCATGGGTGCGTTCTTCGACGCCAATTGCCTTAGCGAGCGAGGGTTTCGCTCGGGCTCTCGCCGAACCAACGTTTGTAGTCGGTGGTGAAGTGCCCCAGATGGGCGAACCCCCACTGGTATGCTATTGCTGTCACTGTTGTACTTTTCGGATCGGACCTCAACAACTGCTCCCGCACCCGATTGAGTCTGACGCTCTTTAAAAGAAGCATGGGAGATGTGTTTCGATACCGGCGAAATCCTGCATATAGCGAACTCGCGCTGACGCCCACATGCTCGGCGATGCTGCCTACCGTAATCGGCTCGTGCGCCCGCTCCTCGATAAAGAGTTCCGCCTTCCTGATGAAAGCCGGAGTCACGGAACGCGAGCGCTCCTCATGAAGCGCCAAACTATGGTTGCTTGTATGGCTAAGCAGCAACAGCGACCCAATCATATGCTCGATTTGTGCCGCCAGCAAAGGCGACGACGATTGAGCTCCCTCGAGGAAGTCGAACAGCCATTGCATGGTGAATGCCCACCGCCTGCCGGCCGCGGAATCCAGCGGCATAGCGGTTTCGAATTCGACCTTGGTTTGCGAACCGTTGCCGAGATGCTGCCCACACAGGCGCTCCACCAAATCGCGATTGATCCGGAGAATCAGCTTTTCGGTGCCTTTGCCGTGATTGATTTCGTGTTGCTGCCTCGCATTGAGTATCGAGCCAACCGTGGGCGAAGAGTAGACGGTCTCGTTGCCACGGATGATACGCTCGCCACCACTTAGCGGCACCTGCACCAGATAGAAGTCATCAAACGTATTGGGCCGGATCGTGACATCGCCGCCGTAAGTCATACGTCCGATGCCGATGGAGCCATACCGCCGATAGAGCAGACGAGCGTTGAGCTCGCCTCGAACATCGATGTTTCGAAGCTCGTTTTCGCAAAACGTGCGCGTGCCCCACTGCCGGGCTTGCTCGATATCACGCGTCAGAAACAATTCTGTATCGGATGGAGGAGTCGGATTCGTCATTGGATTCATCTTGCAACGCGCTTTTCGGTGTCATCTATTTCTCAAGTTTGAAATCGTCAACCAGGGTCTGAGCCGGGTGATTAACCAGTATTGCATGCTTGCCGACAATCCGCTCATGCGCATTTTCCCTATCTACAATACTGGCTCGCGCCCTTCGCCAGTACGGGCGGGATTTCACTCCATTCGAGTTACACCCTCTGCGTCAGCTGGCCGGCATGAATCAACGCCAACGAGGGCACTCCCGCGGGTCCCACGGTCAGTCCCTCGACTCGCGAACGGAGGCCTGATCCGTCCGCGCGGCTTTGGCGTGGCCGCTAACTCGAGCCGCGAGCAATGTCCGCGCTGGCGGTGCGGGTTCCTGACGGGCATGCCGAGCGCGAATTCCTTCATAAACCCGCTAATTTACTGTGCTGTAGGTTGCCGCCTCATACCTGCCCGCCACGCCTAAACTGAACTTTACTAGATTCCGTAACGTAGCGTTTGTCGAGGAAAATCCCTGCGAATTAGCCATGATCAATCGCGCGGGCCAAATCAAGCTGCTTGCGCAATGCGAATTTTTGAATTTTTCCGGTCGCGGTCTTGGGCAGCTCGCCAAAGCGCACGGCCTTGGGAATCTTGAACGATGCCAGGAGCGAGCGGCAATGAGCGACGATTTCATCGGCCGTGCACGCCATGCCAGGCCGGAGTTCGACAAACGCACATGGAACCTCGCCCCACTTCGGGTCCGGCTGGGCCACGACCGCGACTACCGACACTGCAGCGTGCCGGTAGATTGCATCTTCGATCTCGATGCTGGAGATATTTTCTCCACCCGAGATAATGATGTCCTTGCTGCGATCCTTGAGTTTCACGTACCCATCCGCAGTCAGAACGCCCAGGTCGCCTGTATGAAACCACCCGCCGGAGAACGCTTCGTCCGTCGCCCTCCGGTTCTTCAGGTAACCTTTCATGGTCAGATTGCCCCGAAACACGACCTCGCCGATGGTCTCGCCGTCTCGAGGCACTTCCTGCATGGTCTGCGGATCGACCACCGTGGTTCCGGCCTGAAGGTGGAATCGAACGCCTTGGCGCGCATTCATTTCCGCGCGCTCCCGTTGGCTCAGTGCGGCCCACGAATCCTGTACGGCGCAAACCGCGGCAGGACCGTAGACCTCGGTCAACCCATAGACATGAGTCAACTCAAACCCAATGGCCTCCATGCGGGCCAGTACGGTTGATGATGGTGCCGCCCCCGCCACCGTGGCCTTAACCCGATGCGTGATACCCGTGCGCCATTCATCCGGCGCGTCCGCCAGGGCGGAGTGAACGATCGGCGCACCCGAATAATGCGTCACGCAATGCTCTCGGATCAAATCGAAAACGACTTTGGCGTCGACTCGGCGCAAGCATACATTGGTGCCGGCACGAGCTGCGATAGTCCATGGGAAGCACCAGCCGTTGCAATGAAACATGGGCAGCGTCCACAGGTAGACCGGATGCTTTGCCATGTCCCATTCGAGCACATTGCTCGTCGCCGTAAGATGCGCGCCGCGATGGGAATAGACCACGCCTTTTGGCTTGCCTGTCGTACCTGACGTGTAATTAAGCGCGATTGCGTCCCATTCGTCGAGTGGCAGCAGATATTGGAAATTGGAATCCCCCTTTGCAATCAGGCTGTCGTAGCTCGTGGCCTGTGCCAAAACGTTACCGTCGGCGACAGCGAACGTGTCCTGGACCTTGATGATCGTCAGATCCGGACGAGCCGCAGCCACAGCCTGCGCAACGGCTGCGTACTCGGTGTCAATGATCAGTGCACGAGCCTCACCGTGATCGAGCATGTAAAGTATTGCGTCGGCATCGAGTCGGGTATTGAGTGCGTTCAATACCGCCCCGGCCATGGGGACGCCGAAGTGAGCTTCCACCATCTCCGGAATGTTGGGGAGCATCGCGGCGACCGTATCGCCACGCTGAATGCCCATCTGAACGAGGGCGCTGGACAGCCTGACACATCGTTCGAAGGTTTCTCGCCATGTTCGTTTTACCTGACCATACAGAATTGCAACCTTGTCACCATAGACTTCCGACGCTCGAACCAGGAAATCCACAGGTGTCAGCGGGGCGTAATTGGCGTTGCGGCGCTGCAAACCGTCTTCATACATTTGCATTCGCACTGTCTCCGTCTATTTTTAGGCGCTCTCTCGTCGGTGCCGGATCGCCACCCAATTCCGGACAAGATCGCTTAGGCAGACTATTCCGCTCTCTCTCGAGCGGCTATCCAAATCGCGCATCGGCTATCCCGATACCACAGGAAATGGCGCTATCGCCAGGCAGATCGGCACCGATGCGCAACCGTTGAGCCCCCGCTTTTTTCCGCGCCTCCCGCGCTAATGCGCTTGAAGGCATCCCCGCTATCCCCCGCTTCCTTGTGCTAAATCAAGCCGCCGGCCCAAGCCGGGTGCAACGATGACAAGGCGCCGTTATCGCGGGCGCCGTGGCATTCGCGCAGGCGGCGCTTCGGCCCGCTGCGCGGTTGCGGGCCCTGCGGGTTTTGGAGGAGGCGGAGATGAGCGACGATATTTCACGCGTGGTGTGGTTCGAGGATTTGCGCCGCACCGACGTGCCGACAGTTGGCGGCAAGAACGCCTCGCTGGGCGAGTTGATCAGCGCGCTGGCGCCGCAGGGCATTCAGGTGCCGCCCGGTTTTGCGCTGACGGCGGCGGCGTACTGGGAATATCTCGACGCCAATCATTTGCGCCCGGTGCTTGCTTCGCTGCTCGACGATCTGACGGCCGGCAAGCGCACGCTGGCCGAGGCCGGCCAGGCGATTCGCCGCGCGATGCTCGATGGCGATTGGCCGGCGGCGACCGCGCGGGCGGTGGCGCAGGCTTATGCCGAGCTCAATCGCCGCAGCCGTCGCGCCGAGGTGGACGTGGCGGTGCGCTCGAGCGCGACGGCCGAGGATTTGCCGGACGCCAGCTTCGCTGGCCAGCAGGAAACCTTTTTGAATATGCGCGGCGAGCGCGCGGTGCTCGATGCGTGCCGCCGCTGCTATGCGTCGCTGTTCACCGACCGGGCGATCAGTTACCGGCAGGCCAAGGGCTTCGATCATATGAAGGTGGCGCTGTCGGTGGGCGTGCAGCGCATGGTGCGCTCCGACCGCGGCGGCGCCGGCGTGATGTTTACGATCGATACCGAGACCGGCTTTGACAAGGTGGTGCTGATCAACGCGGCCTGGGGGCTTGGCGAGAGCGTGGTGCAAGGCTCGGTCGACCCCGACGAGTACGAGGTGTTCAAGCCGCTGCTGTCGGATGCCGCGCTGGCCCCGATCATCGGCAAGCGGTGCGGCGCGAAGGAACACAAGCTGATTTACGCGGCGGACGGCCAGGGCACCCAGGGCGCCACGCAATACGTGGCCACCGCCCGGGCCGAGCGCGCCGCTTTTGTGCTCGACGACGCGCAGATCCTCGCGCTGTCGCGCTGGGGCTGCCTGATCGAGGCGCATTACGGCCGGCCGATGGACATCGAATGGGCCAGGGACGGCGAGACCGGCGAGATGTTTATCGTGCAGGCCCGGCCCGAGACCGTGCAGTCGCGTCGCGAAGCGGGCGCGACGAAGGTCTATCGCATCAGGAAGGCCGGCCGCACGCTGGCCACCGGCGTGAGCATTGGCGATGCGGTGGCCACCGGCCAGGTGTGCATCATCGAGAGCCCGCGCGAGATGGCGCGGTTCGTCGACGGCGCGATTCTGGTCACGCAGTCGACCGACCCCGACTGGGTGCCGGTGATGCGCCGCGCCTCGGCCATCGTCACCAACGAAGGCGGCCGCACCTCGCACGCGGCGATCGTGAGCCGCGAGCTCGGGCTGCCGGCGATCGTCGGCACCGGCAACGCGACCGAGGTGCTGCATGACCAGCAGGCGGTGACGGTGTCCTGCGCGCAGGGGCGCGAAGGGTTCGTCTATGAGGGGCTGGCCGAGTATGACGTCGAGAAGGTCGATTTCACGCAGCTGCCGGCCACGCGCACCAAGATCATGCTCAATCTGGCCAACCCGGCCGCGGCGTTTCGCTGGTGGCGGGTGCCGGCCGATGGCATCGGCCTGGCGCGCATGGAGTTCGTGGTGAGCAACCTGATCAAGATCCATCCAATGGCGCTGGTGCGCTACGACACGCTGGCCGATGCACAGGCCAAGACCGTCATCGCCGGGCTCACCGCCGGTTACGAAAGCAAGACGGAATATTTCGTCGATCGCCTGGCGCGCGGGCTCGGCAGGATCGCGGCGCTGCAATACCCGCACCCGGTGATCGTGCGCATGAGCGACTTCAAGACCAATGAGTATGCGCACCTGATCGGCGGCGCGGCGTTCGAGCCGAAGGAAGAGAACCCGATGCTGGGCTTTCGGGGCGCGTCGCGCTATTACTCGCCGCGTTATCGCGAGGGCTTCGCGCTGGAATGCCAGGCGATTGCCCGCCTGCGCAACCAGTTGGGGTTTACCAATGTGATCGTGATGATTCCGTTTTGCCGCTCAGCCAGGGAGGCCGATCGCGTGCTTGCCGCCATGGCGGAAAACGGCCTGGTGCGCGGGCAGGCGGGGCTGGAGGTGTACGTGATGTGCGAGATTCCGTCGAATGTGATTCTGGCGCAGGCGTTCGCGCAGCGCTTCGACGGCTTCTCGATCGGCAGCAACGATCTGACCCAGCTCACGCTCGGCGTCGACCGCGACTCCGCCGAGCTCTCCGAGCTGTTCGACGAGCAGGACGACGCCGTCAAATGGATGATCCGCAACGTCATCACCGAAGCGCACAAGAGCGGCGCGCATGTCGGCCTGTGCGGGCAGGCGCCGAGCGATCACCCCGAGTTCGCCGAGTTTCTGGTCGAGTGCGGCATCGACTCGATGTCGGTGAGCCCCGACAGTTTCATTGCGGTCAAGCGGCGCGTCGCGCGCGCCGAGGCTGCCCACCAGCCGGGCGCGACGCCCCCGGCCCTTTGAGCGAGGCACAGCCCTGCGATGCCCGAGATCCTGACCTTCACGCCGAACCCGTCGATCGACGTGTTCACCACCGTCGACAAAGTGATCGATACGCGCAAGATGCGCTGCGGCGCCGAGCGGCGTGACCCGGGCGGCGGCGGCGTGAACGTCGCGCGCGTCGTGCAGCGGCTGGGCGGCAGTTGCACCGCCGTGGTGATGGCCGGCGGCCAGACCGGCGCCATGCTGCGGCAGTTGCTCGAGGCCGAACAGGTGGCCACCGCGTGCGTCGACATCGCCGGCCACACGCGCGAGAGCTTCTCGGTGCTCGAGACCAGCACGGGGCGCGAGTTCCGCTTTGTGCTGCCGGGCCCGGTCATCACCGGCAACGACTGGCAGCGCTGTCTGGATGCGGTGGCCGCGTTCGATCCGGCCCCGCGCTTTCTGGTGCTCAGCGGCCGGCTGCCGCCGGGCGCGCCCATCGACGGCTATGCGCAGCTGGCGCGTGCGGCTGCCGGGCGCGGCACGCAGGTCGCGCTCGATACCTCGGGGCCGGCACTGGCCGCGGCGCTCGAGGCGGGCGTGGCGATCGTCAAGCCCAGCGTCGACGAATTGCGCGAATTGACGGGCGAGCCGCTGGCCGACGAGGCCCAGTGGTGCGAGGCTGCGCGGCAGATCGTGCGCGACGGCCGCGCGCGCATCGTCGCGCTGACGCTGGGCGGGCGTGGCGCGCTGCTGGTCGAGCGCGACCGGGTGCTGCGTGCGCCGGCGCTACCGGTCAGGATGGTGAGCGCGATCGGCGCGGGTGATAGTTTCCTGGCGGCGCTGGTGTGGGCGTTAAACCGCGGCGCCGGCACCGGCGAGGCATTCCGCTATGGCATGGCGGCTGCCGCGGCGGCGCTGCTGAGCGCCGGCACGGGCCTGTGCCGCTGGGAGGACGTCGAGCGCCTCTACCACGAAGCGTCGAGCCACCCGACGGCGCTCGGGTAGTTCAGCGGGCGATGCAGCAGCGGCATGCTAGAGGCCGATGGGGATCGGAGGCTGCTCGGTGTGATCGACAACGCGCTTGACCCCGGGTATGCCCTCGGCCGCCACGCGCACTGCGTCGACCGATGCCTGCGAGCTGAAGACGCCCCACAGATGCACGACGCCATCACGCACGATCACGCCGCGGCCGGCAAAACCCCATGGCTGGCCTGCCAGTTCCGCCAGGAGCCGCTCGCGTATTTCGTGATCCGAAACGAATTCGTCGACTGCCGGCTGCGGCAAGCTGCTGGCAAGCGCTTGAACGAGATTGGCGCGACTGATCACCCCGACCACCTTGCCCGCGCGCAATACCGGCACCCGTTTGATACCTCGCGACTCCAGCAGGCCTGCGACGTCGCCGAGCGGCGTCTGCTCGTCGACCGACGCCACATCGCGGGTCATCACGTCGGAAACCTGGTGCCCGTGCGATTTAACGTATTCCTGTGCCCGCGCATCGGCTGACAACAATCCCAGCCACCAGGACCGGTGCTGTTTTTCCGTGCCGAGTTCGGCGCGCCGGATCAGATCGCCTTCGCTAACGATACCGACCAGCTTCCCGCCTTCGTCGATGACCGGGGCACCGCTGATGCGATGCTGCAAAAAGAGACCAGCGACATCACGAATTGTCGCGCTGGGTTTGACTGAAATGACATTTGGCGTCATGACATCGCGAGCATGCATTGTCCATCTCCTGACAAGGTATTTATGCATCAACGGATCCGCCGTACATCCGGACTCCGACCTATCCTGCAATCGAATTCCAGCTTAATCGTGTGTACGGGTGCCCTCTTGATAAATGTCAACCGACGCGCACGCATGTTAATAATTGAAATACAATTAAAACAATCCCGATTCAATATTTATCAAGCGGGTTACGATCAAATTTTCGGCCCGATGCCATTGCCCGGACCGCCCTATCGATATGCCCAAAAAGACGCCCTCCCCGCCACCCGAACCGCCGCGCGCCACGCACGAGGCATCGCCGCGTTCGTCGCTGTTCGTCGGTTCGACAGAAAAGGCCTTTCAGGTGCTGCATGCGTTCGACGGTCCGAGCCGCCATATGACGCTGGCCGATATCGCGCGCAGTTCGGGGCTCGATCGCAGCGCGACGCAGCGGGTGGTGTATACGCTCGAGAACCTGGGCTACCTGTATCGCATCCCGGAGACGCGCACCTATGGCCTGACGCCGAAGGTATTGCAGTTTTCCTACAACTACGTGCGCGCCAACGAACTGATCGACAAGGCCTCGCCCTACCTGCTCGACATCAGCCGGCGGGTTGGCGAGACCACCAATTTGCAGGAACTCGACGGCAACGAGATCGTCTTCGTGGCACGCTTTCCCGGGCACCATCTGGTGAATATCGACATCGTGGTCGGCAGCCGCCTGCCGGCGCTTTTCACCGCGTCGGGCACGGCGATCCTGGCGCGCCTGCCGCAAGAGCGGTGCGAGGAAATTTTCGCGCAGACGCGGCTCGAGCCGATCACGCCGTACACGGAAATCAACCCGGGCAAACTGCGCGAGCGGATCCGCAAGACGGCGCAAACCGGCTATGCGATCGTGACGAACGAAACGGTGCTGGGCGATATCTCCGTGGCCGCGCCCGTCACCGATCATCGGGGCATTGCGGTGGCCGCGATCAATATTTCGGTACCGACCTCGCGCTGGACGGTCGAGCGGGTCGAGGCCGAACTGGCGCAGCACGTGCAGGTCGTGGCCACGTCGATCTCGAAAGCGAAATTCAGCAGCTACACGCGATAAGCCCGGCCGCCCATCGTGCTCACGCCAGCCGCTCGAACACCGCGAGCTGCCTGGCCAGTTCTTCGCGCAGGCTGGCCTGCAGCGCCGGTGCCGCGGCAACCAGTGGCGCGAGCAAATCCGGGGCGTTCACGCCGATCAAATCGATCACGGATTTCATCGGGCCCGGATTGGTTTCGGAAAACGCTAGGTTCATCAGTGGAATCAATTGGCGGTGCACTTCCAACGCCTGCCGGGTGTGGCCCTGCGAGGCGAGCCGATAAATCTTGCGCCACGCGCTCGGCAGGAGGTTGGCCGTCACCACGATGCCGCCGCGCGCGCCAGCGGCCACGTGCAGCGGGAACAGCGTGTCTTCGCCGCTGAGCATGGCAAACGATTCATCGACGCCGGCGATGGTGCGCAGGAAGTGATACATGTCGGTGTTGCACGCTTTCATGCCGATGATGCGCTCGTGCCGGGAGAGCTCGTGCAGCACCTCTGGCGAGATCGCGATACGGGTGCGGTAGGGAATCTCGTAAATCAGGATCGGCACCGGCGAGGCATCGGCATAGCGCAGAAAATAATCGCGAATGCCGGCCTGTGTCGGGTTGGTGTAGTAAGGCGTGAGCACCAGCAGCGCATCGACGCCGGCCGCGGCGAATTCCCTGCCGGCTTGCAGCGCGTCGTAGTATCCCGGGTCGAGCACACCGGCGATCACCGGCACGCTGCGGCCCACCGCATCGACGGTGATCTCGGCCATGCGGATCCGCTCGGCATGGGGCAGCGAGCCATATTCGCCGGTACCGCCCAGCGGCACGACGCCCTCCACGCCCTGCTTCAGCAGATAGGCGATCAATGCGCGCGTGGCGGATTCGTTGATCGTGTCGTCCGGATTGACCGGCGTCGGTATCGCGGGCATGACACCGCGTAATTGATTGGCATTGAGCATGAAATGTCCTGGTATCGAAAATCGGCCCGCACGGTCAGCGTGCCACGCTGCGGCGATGCAGCCTGGCCGCAACCCAGATCAGGCTGGCGGTAAAGAGGAACAGGCACGTCGAGACGGCGGCGATCACCGGCGAGATCTCCATGGTGATGGTGTCCCAGAACTGCTTGGGCAGGGTCGTGCTCAAACCGCCCGAGGAAAACAGCGCGATGGTCAGTTCGTCGAACGAGGTAGCGAAGGCGAACAGGAACGACGACATCAGGCCGGCCGCCAGAATCGGGAACGTCACGAAGCGCAGCGTGGCGCTCGGGCGGGCCCCCAGACTCTGGGCGGCCTGGTCGAGGCGAACGTCATAGTTGCGCAACACCGCCATCATGGTGATGACCACGTAGGGCACGGCAACCACGGTATGACCCAGCACCAACCCCAGCGACGTGCCGACCAAACCAATATGCGCGTAGAAATAGAACAACCCGACGGCGAGAATCATGCGCGGCACGACGATCGGCGCCATCACAAACGCCAGCATCAGCGACTTGCCGCGCAGCTTGCCGCGCGCCAGCAGGAACGCCGCAGGCGTGCCGATAAGCATCGACAGCAGCGCGGTGCAGGTGCCGACGATGAACGAGCGCGCGATCGACTGCATCCATAGCGGCGAGCGCAGCATTTGGTGATACCACTGCAGCGAGAAGCCGTGCGGTGGCCAGGTAAGACCGGACGCGGCATCGAACGACAGCGGAATCATCAGAAAGGTGGGCGCGCTCAGGAACAGCAGCAGCAGGATCACCACGCCCCAGGTGAAGCGCGACTGCCCCGGCACCGCCGCGCCGGCGCGGCGCCGCTTTGGCAGACAGTCGACCAGCCGGTCGGTGAGCACGGCCAGGACGGCGAGCACGGCGTCGCCCACCCGGCGAGGCCAGTTGCCGAGCGACGACGGGCGGGCGCGGGCTTCGCCGCCGGTCATGGTGGACAGCCCCACCAGCTTGTCGTAGACGAGAAACACGATCAGCACGACCACCAGCAGCAACACCGAGATCGCGCCCGCGAACCCCCAGTTCAGGGCCTGCAGCACCTGGTCGATGATCAATTGCGTGATCATCGTCTGATGGCGCCCGCCCAGCAATGCCGGCGTGATGAAAAAGCCGATCGCGGTGACGAACACCATCAGCGCCGCGGCGGCCACGCCCGGCATCGACAGCGGAAAGTAGATTTTCCAGAACGCCGTGCCGGGGCGTGCGCCGAGCGTCGCGGCCGCGCGCGGCAAATTGCGGTCGATGTTCTCCATGACCGACAGCATGGTCAGCACCGCCAGCGGCATGAGTGCATGCACCATGCCGAGGATCACCGCGCCGAAATTGTAGAGCAGGTTCAGCGGCTGATGGATGACGCCGACGGCCATCAGGAAATCGTTGATCACGCCATTGCGCCCGAGCAGCACGACCCAGGCGAAGGTCCGCACCAGAAAGCTGGTCCAAAACGACAGCAGCACCCAGAACAGCAACGCGTTCTTGCGCTTGCCGTGCAGCGACGAAATCAGATAGGCGACCGGGTAGGCACAGAGCACCGAGAAAAAGGTGGTCCACAACGAGATCTTCAACGTGATCACCAGCACGTCGAGATAGACGGGCGTGGCAAACAGGCGGCGGTACTCGCCCAAATTGAAGCCGGTGGCGTGGTGTACGCTTTGCAGCAATAACTGGCCGACCGGGTACACCAGCAGGGCCAGCAGCAGAGCGACCAGCGGCGCGCCCATGAGAACAGGACGCCACGAGCGCTTGCGCGGCCGGTTGGCCGGGTCGCGCGCCAGGACTGCGGATGTCTGCATGGCGTTACTCCGCAAGCGCCACGGCATCGGCCGCAGCCCATGACAGGCCGAGCGTTTGCCCAACTTCATATTGCCGGCCCAACTGGCAGGTCGGATACGAGGCCACCAGCGAGGCGCTCGCGTCGGTGTTGGCCACGAGATAGAGCTTGGTCAGGCTGCCGGTCACCATGATGTCGCGCAGCTGGCAAGCGATCCGGCCGTCGGCATGCTCAGCCGCATCGATGCGCAGATTCTGCGGGCGCAGCATCAGCTTGACCTTCTGTCCGATGCGCGGCGGCTGCCCGTTGACGGTCGCCCGTCCACTGCCGGCCTGGCCGTTGATGCTCACGCCCACTTCGTTGCCGTCCAGATGCGTCACAACCGCGTCGAGCAGATTCGATTCGCCGAGGAAATCGGCCACGAACACGGTACGCGGCCGGAAATACAGGTCGGCGGGCGTGCCCAGTTGTTCGATCGCGCCGCCGTTCATCAGGCAGATGCGGTCGGACATCGTCATCGCCTCTTCCTGGTCATGGGTCACGTACACGATGGTGGTGCCCAGTTCGCGGTGGATGCGCTTGATCTCCAGCTGCATGTGGTCGCGCAGCTTCTTGTCGAGCGCGCCCAGCGGTTCGTCCATCAGAATGATCGACGGCCGATAGACCAGGCAGCGCGCCAGTGCGATGCGCTGCTGCTGCCCGCCGGAGAGCTCGCGCGGCAAGCGCTGCGCGACATGCGGCAGGTGCACCATCTCCAGTGCCTCGGCCACGCGGGCACGCACCGTGGCACTGTCGGCCTTGCGCATTTGCAGCGGAAAGGCAATGTTCTGCGCGACGCTCATGTGCGGGAACAGCGCGTAGTTCTGGAATACCATGCCGATGTCGCGTTCATACGGCGCACCGTAGGTGACATCGACACCGTTGATCAGCACCTGCCCGCCATCCGGCTGTGCCAGCCCGGCGATCAGGCTGAGCAAGGTCGTCTTGCCCGAGCCGGAGGGGCCGAGCAGCGTGAGAAATTCGCCTTGGGCGACGTCGAGATCGGTGGGCGCCAGGGCGACGAAGTCGCCATAGCGCTTGCACAGTTTCGAGATTTTCAGGTTGGCTGAAGACATGGCATTCAATGGCAATGATGAAACGTCGAATCAGGTCAGGATCCAGCTGTTGAAGCGCTCGAGCGCCTTGCTCTGATTGTCGAGCCAGAATTGCGCATCGATGTGCAGCCCGTCTTTCATGTTGGCCGGGTAGGTTGGGCAGTTCCTGGCCACGGCCGGTTTGACGTAGTTGAATGCGGCCGGCTGGGTCAACCCGGCCGGGAAGAACTCGACAAGTTGCGCCTGCCGCTTCGGGTCCGAGGCAAACTTGATGAACTCGCGGCAGGCTTGCGCGTTCGGCGTGCCTTTGAGAATCGACCAGTTGTCGCAACCCCAGATATTCTGGTTCCAGACGATCTCGACCGGGGCGCCGGCGGCTATCGCCGCTTGCGCGCGCGAGACCCAGGTGCCGATCATGTCGACTTCGCCCGAGCCCAGCATCTGCTCGACCTGGGCGCCGGTGGTCCACCACACGTCGACGTGCTTGGCGATTTTGTCCAGGCTGGCGAAAGCCCGATCGAAGTTGCACGGGTACACCTGCGAGGTGGGCACGCCGGCGGCCATCAGGGACTCCTCGATGGTGTCGAACGGATATTTGCGCAAGCCGCGGCGGCCGGCGAATTCCTTGACGTTCCAGAAGTCGGCCCATGATTGCGGCGCCTTGCGGCCCTTGAAGGCGTCGGTACGGTACGCCAGCACGGTCGTGTAGACGTTGGTGCCCACGCCATAGGGCGACATGTATTGGTGAGGGATCTGGGCGATCGTCGGATCGGACTCCAATCCATGCTTTTCCAGGTAAACCTTGCCCGGGCGCGTGAGCAACAGAATTGCCGGCTGGCTGATCTTGGCCATGTCCCACGTATAGCTGCCGGTCTCGACCATGCTGCGGATTTGCGCGGTCGGCTCGGCGTTGGCCTGCACGCCAACCACTTCGATGCCGGTCTTCTCCGTGAACGGACGATAGAACACCGCACCATAAGCCTTGCTGTAGATGCCGCCGTCATCGCGCACGACGATGCGCTTGTTGGCCGCGGCGCGCGCGCTGGTCCATACCGCCGGGAATGCGAGGGTGGCGGCGCCGGCTGCCGCGGCCTTGATGGCGTTGCGGCGCGACGGATTCTTAGGGCTGGATTTCTTTTGCATGGCGACTCCTGAGGCTGAAGTGAGAAGAACGTGAAACTTCCATGACAACCACCATCTCCGGTGCGACGGCTGGCCTGTCGGCAGCCGCTTCGCGCACCGGCTTCACCGCATACGGATAGCGCTACGGAAGTAGCCGACCCGGATTGAACAAATGCCGAGGATCGAAGGCGCGCTTGACCGCTCGCATCATCTCCAGCTCGACCGCCGACTTGTATCGCGCCATCTCGCTCAGCCCGGTTTGCCCGACACCATGCTCGGCACTGAAGGTGCCGCCCAACGCGCTGGCGATGTCGTTGACGCCGCGCCGGATCGCCGCGGCCAGCGCGCCTTGGTCGGGCACGCGATGCCACTGATCGAAGGAAAAGAATGGAATGAAATGCACGTTGCCGTCGCCCAGGTGCGCGACCACGAGCACCGGCAGGTCCGGGACGATCGCACGCACCGCGCCGCTCGCCTGCTCGATAAAGTCGGGCACGGCCGACACCGGCACAGCGCAATCGGTGGTCAAGCCGATACCGGCCTTCTTGTTCGCTTCGGAAACGCTGTGCCGAATTTCCCACAGCGTGCTGCGCTGGGCCTCGCTGCTGGCGATCACCGCGTCCTCGAGCAGGCCTTCGGCGGTGGCGGCCTCCAGTATGTGCTGCAGTACCTGGGACAATTCCTCCCCGCCGCCGGTATCGGCCAACTCGACCAGGCCATGCCAGCGATGCGCGCCGCTCAATGGGTTGCGGCGGTTCGGCACGTGTTCGATCACCAGCTCGAGCTGCATGGCGTCGATCATCTCGAAGGCCGACAATTGCGCGCCGCATGCTGTCTGGAACATGCCGAGCATGCGCACCGCGGCGGCCGGGTCGTTCGGCGCAAACCAGGCAACGGCATGACGCGTCGGCAGCGGGTGCAGTTTGAGCACCGCGGCGGTGACGATGCCCATGGCGCCTTCGGCGCCGATGAACAGATGCTTCAGATCGAACCCCGTATTGTTCTTGCGCAGCGCGGTCAAGCCGTTCCATATGCTGCCGTCGGGCAGCACGACTTCCAGGCCGAGCACATTCTCGCGGGTATTGCCATAGCGCAGCACACCCGTGCCGCCGGCATTCGTGGCGATGGTGCCGCCGATCTGGCACGAGCCTTCCGCGCCGAGACTGATCGGGTACAGGCGACCGACTTCGGCCGCCGCTTGCTGCACCGTGGCCAGAACGCAGCCCGCTTCGACCTCCATTGAATTATTGGCCGCATCGATGCGGCGGATCCGACGCATCCGCGACAGATTGACGATGACCGGCGGCTCGCCATCGGCCGCGGGCACCGCGCCGCCGCACAAACTGGTGTTGCCGCCTTGCGGCAGTACCGGGACGCCATGCTCGGCGCACAGACGCACGATTGCCGCGACTTGCCCAGTGCTCGACGGCAGCGCAACGCAAACGGCCGCGCCGCGATACCGGCCTCGCCAATCTTCGATGAACCCGGCCAGTTCGGCCTCGCCACGCAACACGCCATCGGCGCCCAACAGGTCGGCCAGTGCGTCGATCAGGCTTCCGGCATCAGTCATTTTCTTGATTCCTTCGCATCGTTTTCGAATGCCAATGAACACTGCTATGACACAGCATACGAACAAATGAATTGTATTGAAATGACAATAATTGCAATTCAATTAAAAAAGGGGTTTACCATGATTTCACCGCCGAACCAGGTTTGGCGCGCGGCGAGGACGAGGCTGGTCGCCAGAAGGGCAGCGATTGTTGGGCGCAGACGTCAATGCGCCGACCGGGGGAGTGTCTCGAACTCGCTGGACAGCGGTCGCCGCGACTTGCGTTCAACGACGTTGAGCCGGGTATGAGGGATGTCGAGGTGTCGCATGAGGGGCGAAGGTCGCCCGCATCGACACCGGTCAGAGGGAATGGGTCGGGGGCTGTGCGCCCCGTTTGGCGTGCTGAAGGCTCGCCAGGCAGCGCCATCGGGCAAACCACGGGTCGCGAGACCCGGCGACCACTGGCGAGCCCGCGGCGGAGCCGCTTCGGCCTGGCCAGTGGCGGGTATCGCGCTCTTACGCGCTGACCGTCGTGGCGCCATGCCGCGCGATCCGCTCGATGATTTCGCGGCGTCGCGGCATGGTTTGCGCGTAGCTTGCGGCGACCACCTCCATTACTTCGGGCGGGGCCAGATCGGGGCGCCCCGCATTGAATGGCGGGTGCGGGGCGTATTCGAGCCCCAATTGCACGCTCTGGGCGGTGACCGGGTCCGTCAGCTCGGCGGCCACGGTGAGCGCGAAGTCGATGCCCGCGGTGACGCCGCCGCCGGTGATCAGGTTGCCGTCGCGCACCACCCGGCCGTCGTCGGCAATCGCGCCGAACAACGGCAGCATGTCGCGCCAGGCCCAGTGGCAGGCGGCGCGCCTGCCTTGCAGCAACCCTGCCGCGCCAAGAATCAGCGAGCCGGTGCACACCGAGGTGATGTAGCGCGCGCCGTCCGCCAGCCGCCGCACGTGGCGCATGAAAACGTCGTCCAGCATGGCCTCGGTGACGCCGGCGCCGCCCGGCACGCACAGTACGTCACACCGCGCGACCTCTTCGAGCCGGGCCAGATCGGAAAAAACCAGGCCGTCTGCACTGACCGGCGCGCCGCCCACCGAGGCGACGGTGACGTCGATGCCGGGCGTGCGGGCGAAGAACTGATGCGGGCCGGTGAAATCGAGATGGGTCATGCCACGGTACAGCGGAAAGACGATGTGAATGGTGTTGGCCATGAGAGCTTCCTCCAGAGGGGGTGGTTTGACTTGGCCAGTGTAGCGATTCACAATGATGTCTGAAATGACATTATTCCAACGAATACTGACATGCCTCGCACAATCGCCTTTCTGCTGTTTCCCGGCTTTGAACTGCTCGATCTGAGCGGGCCGCACACGGCCTTTCAATTCGCCTCCAATTTGGTGCCGGGCTCGTATCGCATCGACGTCGTTTCAGCCGCCGGCGGCGCGCTGGCCAGCTCGTCCGGCGTGAGCGTGGGCACGTCGCCCGCGCGGGGCAAGCGACCCGATACGCTGATGGTGCCAGGCGGCAGCGGCGTGCGCGCGTACGCCAAAACAGCGGAGGCGCTACGCCTCGCGCAGCGCCTGGCGGCACGCTCGCGACGCGTCACCAGCGTCTGCACCGGCGCGTTTCTGATGGCCGCCGCCGGCCTGCTCGATGGCCGCCGCGTGACGACGCATTGGCGGCATGCAGCGAGCCTGCAGGCAGCTTATCCGCTGCTGCGCGTGGAGCCCGACAGGATTTTTATTCGCGATGGGTCGGTGTGGACTTCGGCCGGCGTGAGCGCGGGCATCGATCTTGCGCTCGCGCTGATCGAGGAAGATCTGGGGCTGGATGTCTCGCGCGCGGTCGCCCGCGAGATGGTGGTATACCATCGCCGGCCGGGCGGCCAGTCGCAATTCTCGGCACTGCTCGATATCGAACCGCCGTCGGACCGCATTCGCGCGGTGCTGCATTTCGCGCGCGAGCATCTGCACGAACCGTTGCCGGTGGAGCGTCTGGCCGAGGTCGCACGCTTGAGCCCGCGGCAATTCGCGCGCGCGTTCGTCAGCGAAACCGGCCAGACGCCGGCCAAGGCCGTCGAGCGCATGCGCGCCGAAGCAGCCCGCCCCCGTGTCGAGGACGGCCGCGAGCCGCTTGAGATGATTGCCTGCGCGAGCGGTTTCGGTGATCCGGAGCGCATGCGCCGGGGCTTTATCCGCGCGTTCGGGCAACCGCCGCAAGCACTGCGCCGGCTGGCGCACGCACGGCAACGATCGCTGTCATAGCGCTGGAGAATTCATCGTGACCGTTTTTATCGCACTGCTGCGCGCCGTCAATGTCGGGGGCACCGGTATCCTGCCGATGAAAGTGCTGTCGGCCCATTGCGCCGGCCTCGGCTTCGAGCGGGTGCGCACTTACATTCAGAGCGGCAATGTCGTGTTCGAGAGCGCCGGCGACGAGGGCGAGCTACGACGCCTGCTGGCGAATTCGCTGGCCGATCTGATGGGAAAGCCGGTCGGCGTGGCGCTGCGCAGCGCGCCGGCGCTGGCTGCGGTGCTCGATGCCAATCCGTTTCCGGACGCGCCGCCCGCGCAGGTGGCGGTCGCCTTTCACCACGCCTTGCTGCCTCGCACGCTGCTCGACGGCTTCACGGCGCCGGGCGGCGAGGAAGTGCGACTCGGGCAGCGCGAGCTTTATGCGTATTATCCGAACGGCATGGGCCGCTCGCGGCTCAAGCTGCCATTGCCGCCCGGCGAGATTACCGTACGCAATATCAATACGGTATCCAAATTGGTCGCGCTGGCTGGCGACTGACGTGCTCAACGGCCGATACGGCGGCTGTTCCCGTCAAGCTGTTCGTTCAATACGCGCTGTTCGTCGCCGGTGATGCCGCCGCCTTGCTGCGAGGCCATATCATTGAGCTCACGCTGAATGGCATCGACACGTCGATGCAGCGCACCACCGTAGCCGGGATCGATATAGCCCTGGCTCACCCTTGCGTCGATACGGTGATGTTGCGTGGCAATGCGATGTTCGATCTGCGCCTTGCGCTGCAGACTGACCTGATACGGGGTGGGTCCCACGCGGGCCGGCGGCGCCGGTTGATAGACGGTACAGCCATATAGCGCCGCGCAAGCCATCGCCAAGGTCAACGCCATTTTCTTTGTGTTGTGCATCATGAGTTACCTGAGATCGGCAAATAGGCCGGTTGGTGGGTCGCCGATATAACGGCGGTGCGCATGAAACGGTTGACGCGTCGCGGGCATTGCCGAGGATGATGCCCGCGACCGGCTGCTGGCATGCGTGTTAGCCCCGCTCGAACACGGCGATCGATTCGACGTGCGAGGTATGCGGAAACATATTGACGACGCCGGCACGCGTGAGGCGATAGCCAGCCTCGTGCACCAGCAGGCCCGCATCGCGCGCCAGCGTGGCGGGATTGCAGGAGACGTATACGATGCGGCGCGGCAAGCCCGGCGCGTTGTCCTGCGCCAGCACGGCCAGCGCCTTGGCGACGGCCAGCGCGCCTTCGCGCGGCGGGTCGACCAGATAGCGATCGAATGCACCCAGGGCGCGGAGTTCATCCGGGGTGATGTCGAACAGGTTGCGGCAGGCAAAGCCGGTTTTGTCGGCCAGACCGTTGGCCCTGGCGTTGTCCAGCGCGCGCTGCGTCAAGGTTTGACTGCCTTCGATGCCGAGCACTTCGCCGGCTTTGCGGGCCAGGGGCAAGGTGAAGTTGCCAATCCCGCAGAATAGATCCAGCACGCGCTCGCCGGGCTCGGGAGCCAGCAAGTTCAGGGCGCGATGCACCAGCACGCGATTGATCTGGTGATTGACCTGGGTGAAGTCGGTGGGCCGAAACGGCATGCGGATCTGATATTCGGGCAGCACGTATGCCAGTTCCCGGTCGAGCGGATAGAACGGCACGGCCGTCTCGGGCCCCTTGGGCTGCACCCAGAACTGCACGCCGTGCGCATCGGCGAATTCGCGCAGCAGCGGCTCGTCGGCCGCACTGAGCGGCTCGAGGATGCGCAGCACCAGGGCCGTCACGTCGGCGCCGATCGCGAGCTCGATTTGCGGCAATCGATCGCGAATCGACAGTGACTCGACCAGGTGGCGCAACGGCACGAGCAGATCGGAGACGTGCGGCGGCAGGATCTCGCAGGAGGTCATGTCCGCCACGAAGCTGCTCTTGCGCTCGTGAAAACCGATCAGCACGCCGCCCTTCTTGGCGACATGACGTACCGTCAGACGGGCCCGGTACCGGTAACCCCAGTCCGGCCCCTGGATCGGGCGCAGCATGGTCTCGGCCCTGACCTTGGACAGGTGCCACAGATTGTCTTCGAGCACGCGCTGCTTGATCGCCACTTGCGCGCGCGGCTCGAGATGCTGCATCGAGCAGCCGCCGCAGGTGCCGAAAAACCGGCAGCGCGGCGTCGCGCGCAGAATGCTCGGCCGCAGCACGCGCACCAGCTCAGCCTGCTCGAAGCTCGGTTTGCGCCGATAGCTCTTGTAGATCACCCGCTCGCCCGGCAACGCGCCCTCGACGAAGATGACCTTGCCCGGACGGTCGTCGGCGCCCGGCAGGCGGCCGACGCCGCGCGCCTCCATGTCCAGCGATTCGATTTCAAGGGTGTCGGCAACCAGGTCGACGACCTGGCTCGAGGCTGCGTTAGGGGATTTGGCGTCTGTCACGGCGGTGATTCTCTTCAGCGAAGCCGCGATTGTAGACCATTCGCCCGCCGGTCTGGGTGCCGGCGCTCAAGCCGCGAAAGCCGCCAGATACTCGCGCCAGTGCGCCGCGCTCTCGCCCGCGAGCGCGGTTTTGACCAGTTGGACTTCCTGTTCGTATTCGGCCGGCGAAAACCCGCCGCGCATGAGCTGGAACCGGCAGTACACGAGGTAGGTATTGACGACATCGGTTTCGCAGTAATTGCGGATATCGGCCAGTTGGCCCTGCTGATAAGCTTCCCACACCTTGCTGCCGTCCATGCCGAGCTTGCCGGGAAAGCCGCACAGCTTGGCCAGGTCGTCGAGCGGCGCATTGGCGCGCGCCTGGTACATCGCGAGCAGGTCCATCAGGTCGAGATGGCGATGATGGTAGCGGCTGATGTAGTTGTTCCACTTGAAGTCGCGGTCGTCCTCGCCCATGTCCCAGTAGCGCGGCGCGGCCACCGAGTTGATCAGGCCGCGGTAATGCATTACGGGCAGATCGAAACCGCCGCCGTTCCAGGACACCAGTTGCGGCGAGTATTTCTCGATCACGCGGTAGAAGCTCTGGATCAGCGATGCTTCGCTATCTTCGAGGGTGCCCAGCGAACGCACGCGAAAGCCGTCGCGATCGCGAAAGACGCAGGAGATCGCCGCGACCTTGTGCAGGTGCAGCGGCAGGAAGTCGCCGCCGGTTCTTTCGCGCCGGGCGGCAAACGCCTGCTCGGCCACCTCGGCGTCGGACATCGTGGCCGGCGCGTCCTGCAGGCGACGCAGGCCCGCGACGTCGGGAATCGTCTCGATGTCGAAAACCAGAACGGGAATCACAATACGGAATCCTTGCGCACGCCGTTGGAGGCGAAATAACGCTTGAGCTTGACCAGGGCTTCCTGCTGGATTTGCCTGACCCGCTCGCGCGTGAGGCCCATTTCGTCGGCCAGTTCCTCGAGCGTGGCCGGCTCGATCCGGTTGAGCCCGAAGCGACGCTCGATCACGTAGCGGTGCTTGGTGGAAAGACGCGAGAGCCACAGGCGCATCAGGTCTTCGAGCTCGCGGTGCTGCACTTCCTGCTCCGGCGCCTGGCTGTGGTCGTCAGAGAGCAGGTCGAGCAGGCTGCTGCCGGGGTCGATTTCGAGCGGCGCATCGAGCGAGGCGACGTGCTCGTTGAGCGCGAGGATATCGACGATTTCATCGGCCGTCTTGCCGGTCAGGTCGGCAATGTCATCGATGCTGGCATCGCGCCGTTCGGCGCCATCGACGTAAGGCGCGCTTTTCTCCAGGTGGCGCTTGGCGCGCAGCACCTGATTGAGTTCGCGGATCACGTGCACCGGCAGGCGAACGGTGCGCGCCTGGTTCATGATGGCGCGCTCGATGCTTTGCCGGATCCACCACGTCGCGTAGGTCGAAAACCGGAAGCCACGGCCCGGATCGAATTTTTCGATGGCATGCATCAGGCCGAGATTGCCCTCTTCGATCAGGTCGAGCAGCGGCACGCCGCGGTTCAGGTAGCCCTTGGCGATGCTGACCACCAGACGCAGGTTGCGCTCGATCATGACTTGCCGCGCGCCGAACTCGCCGCCCTGCGCGAGCGTCGCGTAATGGAGTTCTTCAGCGGGCGTGAGCAGCGGCTTGATGCTGATGCGGTTCAGGTAGTGCTGAACGGTGTCGGCCGTGAGTTCGGCCTGCAGGATGGTGGTGAAGTCGTCGGGTTCGGCGGCGGCGGCCTGTGGTGCGTCGAGTTCGCGCGCCTCGCCTGGCTCGCCGGACTCGCCGTCGCCTTCGACGAACGGGTCGTCGGCCGGCGCGTCATGGCGTTCCGGCTGCTCGCCGGCCTCTTCGGCGGCGAGCTCGGAGTTTTCTCCGTGATGCGAGAGATGACGCTTCTTTTTCAGCATCCTACCCTGCTCATGGTTGATCGACTCACTTCGGCGGCAGATAGCTCATTGGATCCACCGGCTTGCCCATGCGGCGCACTTCGAAATGCAACATCACCTGAGAACTGTCGGTATTGCCCATCTCGGCGATCTTTTGCCCCTGGCTGACGACATCGCCTTCCTTTACCAACAGTGTGCGGTTGTGAGCATATGCCGTCAAGAACGTTCCGTTATGTTTGATGATGATCAGGTTGCCATAGCCGCGCAAGCCATTGCCGGCATAGACGACCTTACCCGCCGCGGCGGCCACTACAGGCTCGCCCGCCGTGCCGACGATGTTCACCCCTTTGTTGGTGCTGTCGTTGAAGGTGCCCACCACCTTGCCCTGGGCCGGCCATACCAGCGAGATGGTCGTTCCGGCCGCCGGGGCCGACGGGTTAAGCGGCGCCGGCGCGGGTGTGGGCGCGGCCGCGGGCGGCGTCATCGCGCCGCTGCCGGACGCGGCAACCGGGGCCGATGCGCTCGGCGGCAACATCGGCGTGGCGCTCTGGCCCGGCGGCGGCACCACGCGCAACACCTGCCCGACTTCAATTTGGTCGGCATTGGACAGATTGTTCCAGCTGGCGATATCGCGATAGTTCTGGCCGTGATCCAGCGCGATGCGATATAGCGTGTCGCCCGGCTTGACGCGGTAATAGCCCGGGGCGACCGGCAGGCTTTCCACTACCGGTGCGTTGTTGGGGATCGGCGTGCCGGGCGCCACGGACGTGCTGCCTGTCGCGGTGCCCGGAGCCTGCACCACCGGCGCGCCGACCTGGCGCGTCGCGCATGCTGCCAGCGTGCTGATCAGTACGGCGCCAGCGAGGCGTTGATATAGTCTCGATCGCGAGTTCACTCATTTCCTCCGCGTAATTTCTTCGGCATCAGATGATCCCGGATTTTAAGGGGACAAAGAAAACCCGATCAAGCCGCGTTTCGCGCCATTGATGCGCTCCAGTTCGTTCGATCAGGGTCAATATTTGTTGTTCGCCACCCAGCGGCGCCACCAGGCGCGCGCCGATATCGAGCTGCTCGAGCAGCGCCTGGGGAATCTCCAGGCCCGCCGCGGCAACGACGATGCCGTCGAACGGCGCCACCAGCGGCATGCCCAGCCGGCCGTCGCCGTAATGCAGCCGAATGTTCGGCACGCGCAAGGGGCGAAGGTTCGCCTTGGCGCGCTCATGCAGCGGACGAATTCGCTCGATCGAATAGACTTCGCGCGCCACCTGGCTCAGCACCGCCGCCTGGTAGCCGCAACCGGTGCCGATTTCGAGCACCTTGTTCAGCGGCCGGCCCGACGCGGCCAGCAATTCAATCATGCGCGCCACGACCGACGGCTTGGAAATCGTCTGCGCGTGCCCGATCGGCAGCGCGGCATCTTCATACGCCTGATTGGCGAGCGCCGCGTCGACAAACCGGTGACGCGGCACATGGCCGATCGCCGCCAGCACGCGCGGATCCCGGATGCCGCCCTCGGCCAGGCGCAGCGCCAGGCGCTGCCGGATACGCTCGGAGGTCAGGCCCAGCGATTCGTGCGAGACCTCCGTGAGCACGGTTTGCTTGCCGCCGCCTGCCTTGGCCTTGGCCGGCGCGGTTGTCGCCATGCCTGGCTTGCGATGCGAGCCGGACGGACTCTGGCGCGCCGGCGAAGCGGCGCGCTTGCCGGACCGGTCGATCACTTCGGACAACGGCAGGGGAAATCGCTTGGCCGGCAATTGGCTCATTTGGCGGCCACTCCCGCGTTCTCCAGCCAGTCATGAACTGCGTGCAGTTGCGCGGTATGGGTCAAATCGAGCTGTAGCGGGGTGACGGAGACATGGCCGTGCGCGACCGCATGGAAATCGGTGCCTTCGCTCGCATCGCGCGCGTCGCCGGCCGGGCCAATCCAGTAGATTGGTTCGCCACGGGGGCTCTCCTGCCGGATCACCGGCTGCGATTGATGGCGTTTGCCCAGGCGCGTCGAGCGCGCGCCCTTGATCGCCTCGTAAGGCAAATTGGGAATGTTGACGTTGAGCAGGAATGGCGAGGCCAGCGGCTGCTCGAGGTAGCGTTCGATGATTTCCCGAGCGACGCGGGCGGCCGACTCGAGGTGGTCCCAGCCCTTGTTGACCTGCGAGAATGCGAAGGACGGGATGCCGAACATGAATCCTTCGGTGGCCGCCGCCACCGTGCCGGAGTAAAGCGTGTCTTCGCCCATGTTCTGGCCGTTGTTGATGCCCGATACGACGATGTCCGGCCGGTGTTCGAGCAACCCGGTCAGGGCGATGTGCACGCAGTCGGTGGGCGTGCCATTGATGAAGCGATATCCGTTGGCGGCCCTGAACACAGACAGCGGCCGCTGCAGGGTCAGCGAGTTCGAGGCGCCGCTGCAATTTTGTTCGGGCGCCACCACGGTGATGTCGCCAAGCGGCGCAAGCGCCTCGTAAAGCGCGGCCAGACCGGGCGCCTGATAGCCGTCGTCGTTGCTGAGCAGAATTTGCATGTCTGGATTGTAACTTAGGAAAGCGGGTGGCAAACGCGTTAGCGAGGCCGAGTTGCCGATCAAGCCGGCGCGACGCCGCGCCGGCCGGCGTCGCGCAAAATGGCGTCCAAGCCTAACACACCAGCGTCGATTGCCGCCGCCACCGGGCTCCGTGCGTTGCCGGTGTTTTACCGCAAAAGCGTGTCAGATTCGCGTCCTGCCACGGCGCGGGCCGCTCGGATCACAAGAGGGGAACGAACAGTCTGTCGAAAGACGCGCCGGCGACACGGCAAGCCGTGCCAGCGCCCCCGTTAAACGCGCCCGATGTTGCACCGAAGCAACGCCGAGCCGGTCGCGACGGGGTCAATGCGAGCGGTCTTCGAACAATTGGCGGGCGCCGCGTTGCGCGGCGATATAGATCGCTTCACCACGATTGCGCGCGCCGAGTCGACGATACAGCGCGCTGATGTGGGTTTTGGCGGTGCCTTCCGAGATCAGCAGATGCTGGCAGATATGCTTGATCGAAAAGCCGCGCGAGAGCAGCGTCAGGATTTCGTACTGTCGCCGGGAAATGCCCAGCCGCGCCAGCTCGTCGCTGTCGTCGCCGTTTGCCGCAGTGCCGCGTCTGTCTGCCGCCGGGGCGGCGGGATCGGACAAAAGGCGCGCAACGACGTCGCGCGGGAGGTAGTACTCGCCGCTCGAGACGAGATAGAGCGCGCCAAGTATCACGCTGCGCTCGGCGGGATAGGCCAGGCAGCCGCCGGCGCCCAGGCGCAGCCAGCGCAGGACGTCGTCGAAGCGCGGCTCGGCGGTGGCCACCAACGTTGGGGCGAGCTTGAGCAAACGGGCTTGCGTCGTGCTGGGCTCCCCGTGTTCATCGAGCATCGTTTTGTCTTCGATGACCACGCACTGGGTAGACTCGGAACTGGCCAGCCAGGCCACCGCGGCCGGGCACGACGGTACGACGTGCAGCTCCGCGGGCACTTCCCGCGCCCCCAAAGCCTCACGCATGGCATCAGCGATCTGCTGATTGTCGCCAACAAATAAAACGCGCATGGAATCCCCGGTTTTTGTTTTTCGCCCCGCGTGCCGCGTCGGTTTGATCCGACTTATTTTGCGCAACGGTGTTTGGCCAATCCAATGCCCTTCAACTCTATCAAGGAATTCGCCAGATAATCGTCAGCGGATTTACCCTAGCTCGTGCGCCAATCACACGCGCAGGAGTCGCGGCGACGCGTTATCGCGACGCCCGCCATATCGACACCGACCCCAATTATTTCTCTTTCCTTTCCCCCGGTTCGCCATACAATAAAGCGTGTACCGGGTTCGGGGACCAACGGTTCAATTCATTGTCATGACCTTCACATCTGCGCGTATAGCGCTCGGCACGGCTTTGCTTTGCCTGCTTGGCGCGAATGCTTGCCAAGCACAGCAAACCGTTGCCGCCATCGCTTTGTTCAAGAGCGTCGGCGCCGAGCCGATCAGCGACGTCGCCTTGGCTGCGGCCCACGGAACCCAATTGCATGGTCCTACCATACTCCTGGCGCAAAACGCCGCCATGAGTTCGGTCAAGCTTTGGGACGAAATCCTGCCGCCTGCCCCGGCGCCGAAGCCCCAGGACCAGGCCGCCTCGCCAGCCAACTTCCAGTCGAACTCGCTTACCGTGGCAAGCGGCAACAACCTGCGCGTCTCGGTGGGCAGCCATACCGGTCCGATGCTTTTGCCGGTCAATTTCCCGTCGCGCCCGACGAATCTGCCCGCGCGCTGAATACCAGCCGTACCCAAACATTGCCTCCCGTCGGATAACGGCACGAGCGCGGCCGCGCCATGCGCCGGTGCGGGCTTGCGAGCCCGGCCGGCTGTCTCGGCGATGCCTTTACGCGCTGGCATGTCCAACCTCAAAACGTGTACGGGAAGCGAATCCCGATCACGTAGTTCGGCGCATCCGGCGACATGCCCGCGTCGAAGTAGCCGTTGAAGGTCCAGTGCTTGTTGATGACGTAATTCAAGCCGACATTGAGCGAGGCGGCATTGCTCGAACTGCCGGGCACCGTCACGTAGCCCTCGCCCGGCGCCTGTGTCTTGGTAGCCTGTGAAATGGCGGCCGAATAGGACAGGCTGAGCGCGGTCCTGTCGTTGAGCGCCAGTGCAATGCCGGCTCCGACTTGCAGCACATCGCCCAGTTTGACCTTGGCCGGCGTGACGACGCTCGGGATCGGCGAGATGTCGGAGAACGAGCGCGGCAGGTTGTAGGTGTATGCCAGGCTGCCGAACAGGATGACCGGATCGTAGGTGCGCAACACGGAAATGCCGGCGGTTAGGGCCCAAACGCCATTGCCGGTGGGCAGCGAAGTCGGGAAATTCAGGTTGTTGTTGTCCGCCGGCGAGGTGAATTTGATGCCGAACGGCGAGGTTCCGGTCGGGGCCGTGACCCGCAGGCTGCCAACGATGTCAGGCCAGGTGGCGGACTCCTTGACGAACTGGTAATAGACCGACGCGGTGACGTCGCCGATCGACCCGGCGTTCTTGCTTTGGTCGCTCAGCGCCGTTGCCGCACCGCCCGCGCCGGCAGAGATAAAATCGCTGCTGCGGTACAGGTAGGGGACATCCAGCGACACGCTCAACCGATCGTTAATGCCGTAGCGGGTGTTGACGTCGAACGTCCACACGCTTGCCTTGGTTTCGGACAGGTTGATGTTGCCCAGGAAGATCGCATCGAGTGCGAGAAACCCGGTCAGCGCCAGCTGCCGCCGATCGTAGTAGCCGTAGCTCACGCCGGCATCGATGGTGAGCTTTTTATCGAAAAGCGGCGCGTGCTGCTCCTGCACGACGGCGTTCTCGCTGGGCGAGCGATACGCGGCCGCCGTATTCTTTTGCTGTTGCTGGGTCTGGCCGATCGCGGCGGTGCCGCCGTCCTGAGCGCTCGCGGCATCCGACGCGCCGCCAGTGTCGCCAGTGGCGGCAGCGCTGCTCGGCGTGTTGATCTGCGCGGCATCCCAGGCCGTCACGCCGCGTCCTCTGCGGGACATTTCGAGCTGCGTGAGGCGCTTCTTCAAAGAAAGAATTTCCCGCTGCTGCTGGTTGATTTCACGCGACAGTTGCGTGATCTGATCGTCCAGCGAGGGCGGCGCTTGCTCTTGCGCCTGGGCCGATAGCGCGAACAGCAACACCCCCCATGCGATTGCGTCAACGGGAAAAAAACGGTTCCTGTTATTCATAACATCCCCCGGTTAAAGTGGCGACGCACAGAAACTCATTCCGGAATCGCCATGAAAATCGTCTACATCTTTTTCGGTATCCTTATTTATCTTCGCAAGCCAAGCGTATTGGTCAGCGCCTGGTTGACGCCAACCTGCCGCAAGGCATTCATCGTCACGGGATCGGTTCTCAGATGCAGCAACATGCTGTTGAGCACCTGCTGGTTGTTACCCGCGACCTGGATGACCTGCATGATGCGATTCATCGGACTGCCCCCGCCCGACGTGATGGTCTGCACGACCGAGCCGAACGGCGATTGCAGCGAAACATTGACGCCCGATTGACCCACCATCACCTGTGCGTTCATCCCGTCGAGCGAGGTGCTGCTGGTACCGCCCGAGGGCAGCCCCAGGCCGCCCTGGGTCGGCGAGAAGTCGATCACGGTCTGGTTTTGCACGGCGTTCCCATTGCCGGCGACTTGGGTGACCTGACCTACCCCGTTGACTTGAATTAGGTTGCCCCCGTGCGCGGACGCAAAGCCGGGGCCGTAGTTAGTGTTGTTGCCGGGCAAGATGCCGGTCTGGCTGCCCGTGTTGACCGTATATCCGTTGCTGCCTTGCTGCACATTGACCGACCCGGCGGCGTAGAGACTTGCGCCGGACGGTGTTTGCCATTGCGAAATCAGATCCAGTTGAAAACCGGAAATCATGTTTTGGTTCATGTATTTGCCAGTGGCGTGAGCCAACACGTCATCACTCACCGGCTGCCAGGACATCGGCACTTCATGCGCCAATGCCGGTATTGCGCCCATGCACAGTGGCAGGGCCAGCAATCGTGCATAGTGGTTCATGACCGCTCTCAGAACAGATTCGATTTGATGAGCCCGAAGTCGACCTCTGGGGTCGGCCGCGTGCCTGTCGCCAATGCGCCGGCGCGTTGGCGCAAGGCGAGCGAATAATTACCCTGCAATAAAGGGGAATCCTCCAGAAATGGCTTGCCGACCACGGCCAGGATGAGACCATCCCACTGCCTGGCGAAATCGGCTTCCTCGACAACCCGATTGCCCAGCGCCGGATCGGCCAGAAAAATGCGGCCGTCCCGGGCACCCTTGATCAGTACGAAATGTTGATAGCCGTTGATGTCCATCAACGCGATGACTGGAATGCGCAAGTCGTAGAGCGCATGGACATTGACGCGAAAGCCGCGGCCTTGAAAGCCCAGCGTCTCGACGAACTTCTTCATGTCGAGCATCGAAAATCCGCTCTTGATGACCACGGCCGGTGTCGAATACACCATCATCCGTTTGATCATTTCGGCTTCTGGAATGTCGATCCCGTAGCCGTATTTGAGCAGCGTCGACAGCGCGGCGGAGCCGCAGCTGAAGTCATACTCCTGCCTGACAACGTCTCGATACCGCATGTCCTTCATCGAGCGCATTGTCTTGAATGCGGGGATACCGGCGACCGACTCCAGATCGACCTGCGATTGCGCCCTGGCGCCAAGCGTCAGGCAGGCAAGCACAACCATCGAACCGAATCTCAGCCACCGGGTGTAGTGCATCATGGCCTCTCGACAATAATGGCTGGCCCGAGACAACCGGGCCAGCCTTGGCACTGCTGCGTGAAGCGTTACTTCATGACACTGACCGACGAAATGGCCAGGCTGTTGTTTTGCACGTTGCCGATGCCGGCGGCGATATTGACGCCGACATTGCCGGTCGCACCCGCCAAGGCATTGCTGCCCAGGTAGGCAGTCGGCACATACGCGCCGGAGCCGTACATCGAGGCCTTCTGGTCGGTTTGCGCGGTGGCCGTGACCGCGCCGCCGGTGTCGTCTCCAGCCTTGGTAGTGGTGACCGAAGCAGCCAGGTTATTGGCCTGCACGTTACCGATACCCGAGGCAATGTTGACGCCGATGTTGCCCGACGCGCCGGCCAGCGTGCCGTCACCCACGCTTGCGTTCACGTACATATTGGAAATGGTGCCGCCGCCGTCCGACGACTGCGTGCTGAACGTTTGCGCCGACCCATAGACCGGGCCCGCGTTCATCGCCGACAGGGCGGCGTTGTTGGCTTGCGCATTGTCCACACCGGCAGCTTCGTTCAAGCCGACGTTGCCCGAAGCGCCAGCCAGCGCGCCATTGCCAGTGCCGGCACCCATGGTCGGCATCACGTACGTGGTGGTGTGAATGATCGTCGTGCCGGACACGGAAACGTCGTTGGCCACATAGTCGTTGGAGAAGCCCCATATGGCGCCCGCAGCGATCGACGCCGATTCGACGTCCGAATAGCCGTGGTTGTCGGTCGCGTGGAAGCCGGCGTCAAAGCTGCTTTGCGTATTCTTGTAGCCGCTCGCCTGGAAGCCGCCCGACGATTGCTGCTGCTGGCCATACGCATAGCCGCCCCAGATCGAGCCGGAGCCGCCCGAGGCATGGTAGCTGCCGCCGTAGCCGTAGTGACCGCCACCGCTGGGCGTCCAGAAGTGTCCGCCCGCACCACCGTGAGCACCGAATTGATAGCTGCTTTCCTGATAGCCGCCGCCGGCAATGAAGCCACCCGAACCGCTGGACTGTTGCCCGGCCGAATACTGGCCGCCGACCTGAGCGCCCTGGCTGGTGTTCAGGTGGCCGCTGGCCGTCTTGTTGACCCAGCTGGTGTCGTTGTCGTAACGGGTGGTCGTCACGCCGCCCACCAGGTACGCGCTACCGGTGTCTGACACCGAGTTGTTGGTGTAATTGGTGGTGATCTTGGTGGTCGAATCGGTGAAGTTGCCCAGCCATTTGGACGGTGCGCTGATGGAAATTTCGCTCGCCCAGACGTGCTGGTCGTTTTGCACGACCGCATTCGCCGTGTTATTGGCGAACACGCATCCCTTGATGCCCACCAGGCCGAAAATCGCGACGTTGTTCAGCACATTGGTTTCATTGCCGATCGCCGAGAAGCTGAACTGGTCGTGGTCGTTGTCGCCGTGCGGGTAGGCCATGGCCGACCCGGTCGCCAACAGCATTGCCGCCACCGCAATTGCTTTGTATTTCATGACAATCTCCTTGATGCGAGAGTAGTGAGATTAAAAAGATGTGCCCGCCGGGGGACGGAGCACAAAAACATTTGAGGCTACGTTGCCTACACCAGCTGACTGGTTGACCTGCACGATTCCAGCGGCATTACGAAAGGCTTCCGGAGAAATCGAAACCTCGCGGTATTGCTCGGAAATGCCCGGGTGTCCAGTCCAGCCACCTCTAGAGATCGCACCGGACAGTGCCGTGTCCGATGCGATCTCCACTCCAGACACAGCGCCGCCGACAATGACGGCAGCGTTGTGTTGAAGGTTGCCGCTGCCGCTGGATTGATTGACTTGCGTCAACCCAGCGACACCGGAAAATGCTGTGCCGTCGATGCTGCTTTTGGCTGCGCCAGCCAGCGCCGGCCCGAGCGACATTTGCTGCGAGCCGAGCACGCCGATGCCGAGCGTGGTGCCGCCCTGCACGATCACGGCCTGGTTGCTTTGCGCGTTATTGGCGCCGGCCGTTTGATTGACGGCGATGTTGCCGTTGGCGCCTTTGGCTACACCGCTATCGATGGTCGATGTGGCAATCCCGGCGGGCGCGGAGGTTCCGGCGCCCTGCCCCGGATCGGCCATGGCCGGCAAGGCCAGTGCGCCGGTGCAGATCAGCGCCGTGGCCAGCCCGGTCAGACGGGCGCGCGTCATTTGGTCACCCCCACCGCGCCCATCGACGACAGCGGCGCCAACGCTTGATTGATCGCGCTGGGGATCGATGAGCCGAGGCCGCTCGTCACGCCGACGATGGCGCTGCCAAAACCGCCCGTGCTGCCGGATATGCCACCGCCGCCGGAGGCCGTATTGCCGCCCAGCAAACCCGTGGTGAGCGGCTGCATCGCGTTGACGATGCTCGAGCCGATCAGGCCCATCGAACCGTGAGTCGACAGTTCCGCGTCGGTCGCGGCGCTGATCGAGCCGATCGCCTCGTCGAACGGTTGCTTCGGAAACGTGGCAACGCTCGATTCGATCGGATAGCTGGCGTGCGGCAAACCGCGATAGGCGATGCGCGGGCCGACCTGCCGCTCGATCACCAGCTCGCCCGGGGCGGCCGGCTCGGCCAACGCCGCCGTGCAGATAACTTCGCCCGCACCGAACATGCACAACGCCATCGCTGGAGCGACCTGCCGGGTCATGCGCAATAGGTGGTTCATGGCGCTCACCTCGAGTAGCTCACAGTGTTGACCTGCGCGTTACCGGTCGAGAGCTGCTGCGGTATCGGGGTCGGATTGGTGCGTGGCATTTCATCCCACAGGGTCACCGAGTTGACGTTCAACATGCGCGGCGTCGCCGCGACCATGACTGGCATGGCGACGCGTCCGCGCGCCCTGCCGAGTTGACCGTCGTCGAGCGCAGTGGCACCGGCGGGCATGCGTACGAAGCCAGCGTCCTCGGCCGGTGTTTGAGTGCCAAGCATTGCCAGTGCCGCCGGGCTGCGCGTCACCGCGAAGTCGACCGGAAACATGGCCGTCTGGATTGGCGAGTCGTTCATCGCCAACGTGAATTCCTGGGCCCACGCGGGCAACGCGACCAACGCACCGCCGATGGCGATCAATAGCGCTCCGACCGCGCGTCGCGGACTGAACGATTTGCCGAATGTGGTTTGTCGCATAGCCAGGTCCTCCTTGCGCAGAACTACTAAGCGACATCCGTGCCATGTGCGTTAAGCGCTTGAAAACAAAAGGAAGGACCGGAGCCGTGCGGCGGCAATGGCCGCGTATCTTCAAAAAACGTTTCAGCGCTGATACGGCAGCCCGATCAATCGCCGGATCGGTGTCGCGGCGCTTGCCGGTTTCGATGCGGAAGGCTTTCGGCAGCGTTTTTGCCAGCGCGCCATGAGCCGCTCAGCGCGTGTTTGCGGCGCGCTTGGGCGATGGCCCGGGAAAGTGATGCGATGGACCGGGATAACGCCTCGGATCACCATTAAAGGGGGCCAGAAACAGAATGTTTCAGCCTTGATGTGCTGCCCCGACATCCGACCGGAACAGCGCGCCGAGTCGAGGCGGTGAAGCATGATGGGCGCCGGAGCGTGGAATTCATCCCCCAAAAAAAGACAACCGGCCCCTGCATTAGCAGGCCGGTTGCCCTCTCACCAACGCCAGGAGATATCAGGCCGGCACGCCCGATTCGTCACTACCACCACGTAAGCCGTACCGGCACATGAGCCGATACAACGTGATTCGAGAAATTCCCAATTCCTTTGCGACTTCAGTCAGACGATGGCAATGGCGCAGCAGCGCCTGCTCGATTGCTTCGCGCTCCGCTTCGGCGCGAATTTCCTCCAGCGTTTTTACCGCCGTTGGCGCCCACTGCGCCAGGTCAAGATCCTTGGCGGAGATCATGCGGCTGTCGGCCATCACGACGGCGCGCCGCACCCGGTTGATCAGCTCCCGAACGTTACCGGGCCAGTGGTATTCATACATCGCCTGCACCGCGCATTGCGTGAAGCCGCGGATTTTGCGGTGATTGTCGCCCTTGAAGCGCTGCAGCACGTGATGCGCAAGAATTTCGATGTCTTGCCCGCGCGCGCGCAGCGGTGGTTCGTCAACCCGCAGTACGCACAACCGGTGATATAGATCCATGCGGAAGCGGCCTTCCTTGACGGCTTCTTCCAGATTCACATTGGTCGCGGAGATGATCCTCACGTTGACCTGGATGACTTCATGTCCGCCAAGCCGCTCAATGGCGCCCTGCTGCAAAAACCGCAGCAGCCCGGCCTGGCTCTCCATCGGCAAATCGCCAATTTCATCGAGGAACAGCGTGCCACCGTTGGCTGCCTCGACTCGGCCGATCTTGCGCTGGTTCGCGCCGGTAAAGGCACCCCGCTCGTAGCCGAACAACTCGGATTGCATCAGGTGCGGCGGGATGGCGCCGCAATTGATCGCGACGAACGGCCCTTTGCTGCGCGGCGATCGCTCATGAATGGCAACCGCCGACAGTTCCTTGCCGGTGCCCGACTCGCCGAAGATGAAGACCGGCGCGTCGGTATTGGCGACCTTGCGAATGGTACGAAACAACTGCTGCATGACTTCGCAGGTGCCGACCATTTCCTGATCGCTGCCGGAAAATTCCGGCGCCGACTGCTTCGTCATGTCGGACAGCGCGGCCATCCCGTAGGCGTGCCCGACGATATTGGCGATCGCGTCGTTCGAACACGGTATGTGCACGTAATCGAAGCAGTAGTCACGGATGAGCCGGCGCACCGAGGCATTTTCCAGTTGCTCGGGACTGGTCGCCGCCACCCACCCGATATGGGCTGGCTGCATGCAGTTCTCGAACAATGACAGATCGCGGTCGGAATAGCCGCTGCTCAGATCGAGCAGCGCGGCCGTGGTGGGGTGGGCCGGCTGAATCAAACGGCCGACATCTCCGGCGGACTTGGCAGGCACGACGTGCCAGCCGCGTTCCTGCAGGAAACCAAGCAAAGGCTCGCTGTGTCGCCGCGACGCATAAATTAGCGTCCGATTGGTTTCATGGGTCATTCTTGTTCCCCGCTTTACGGCAAGCTCGCATCCGTTGTTTGGCTTGCAACTCGAATGCGAGAACAACAGCCCCAGGGCCCCTTCGCCTTTTTTATGGGGAAGGTTGCCTAATTTAGTCTAGACCAGGCGAGCGCTCCCAGTAATAGCGAGAAACGACTAATCCGATTGGATGAAAGGGTTGACGCGATCAGCGTTTACCTGCGGCCGGGCGCGCTCGCCCGGATCGGGCGGCGCCACTTACAGTGTATGACGATCGAGCACCGCGCGGGCGATCGTGCCGGCGTCGACGTATTCGAGTTCGCCGCCGACCGGTACGCCACGCGCCAGACGGCTCGCTTTGAGGCCACGGGCCTTGAGCATCTGCGCGAGATAGTGGGCGGTTGCCTCGCCCTCGTTGGTGAAGTTCGTGGCCAGAATGACTTCCTTGACCACGCCGTCGCTGATACGCCGGATCAGCTGTTCGAAATGGATCTCTTTGGGTCCGATGCCGTCAAGCGGCGAGAGCCGCCCCATCAGGACAAAGTAGAGTCCGCGGAAGGTCAGCGTTTGCTCGACCATCAACTGGTCGGCCGGCGTCTCGACCACGCACAGGAGCGAGGGGTCGCGCTCCAGGTCCTGGCAGGTCTCGCAGACTTCAACCTCGGTAAACGTATTGCAGCGGGCGCAGTGACGGACCTCGCTGGACGCGTGAAGCAATGCCTCGCCCAGTCGCGTTGCCGCGCCGCGGTCATGCTGCAGCAGGTGGTAGGCAATCCGCTGGGCCGAGCGCGGACCGACGCCCGGCAATGCGCGCAGCGCCTCGATCAACTCCTGGAGACTGGTCAGTGCCGGCATGGTCACTCGGCTCGCGATAGCGCGGTATGGTCAAGAGAGAGCCGCCGCCTCGTGACCCGGCGTGGTGGGGTCGAGTGCGGCGATTTGCAGAGTCATGATGGCGAGCTCCGCCTCCTCAGAACGGCAGTTTGAAGCCCGGCGGCAACGGCATGCCGGCGGTCATGCCGCCCATCTTTTCCTGAGCGGTGGCTTCGGCTTTGCGGACCGCGTCGTTGAAGGCGGCCGCCACCAGGTCTTCGAGCATGTCCTTGTCGTCGGCCAACAGGCTCGGATCGATGGAAACGCGGCGCACATCGTTCTTGCAGGTCATCACGATTTTGACGAGTCCGGCGCCCGACTGCCCCTCGACCTCGATCTGGGCGAGCTCGTCCTGCATCTTCTTCATGTTTTCCTGCATCTGCTGGGCCTGCTTCATCAGGCCCGCGAGTTGTCCTTTCAACATCAATGACTCCTGGCGCTTGGTAGGGTGAAAAAAGAATTATTGCACTGGGCGGATCGAACCGGGCACGATTTGCGCGCCGAATTCGTTCATCAGCGTCTGAACGAAGGCGTCATTGCCGATCGCCTGTTCGGCCGCCTGCTGCTGCTGCGCCCGCATTTCGGCAGCTACGGCCGCCGCCGTGGCATTGACCGCGCCGATTTCGATCACCAGCTCGACCGGGGTGCCGAAGTGAACGCCGAGCGCGTCGCGCAGTTTGTCACTCGGCCCGCTCTCGCCCAACTGCTTGAGCGGCACACGCAGGTGAAACCGGCGCCCGCTCACGCTCAACAGTTCGCTTTGCAGCGCGAGCTGCTGGGCCAGGCCGCGCAACGGCAACTGCGCGGCCAGCGCGGGCCACTCGCCATCGAACAGCGGCGCTTCGCGGGAGGAGTCGGTCCGATTGGTCTCGACCGCCGCGATTGACTCGGCTGGCAGGCTCGGTTCGGTATGCGCGACGTCGTTTTCTATCTCGCGGGCGGCTACCGGCGCCGTCGGCGCGACAGCCGGCTCGGCCATCTGGCGCGGCTCGACGGCCGGCGCGCGACGCGCCGCCGGCGGGGTGCTGCGCGACGAGGCCTGCAGCGCCGCCAGCGCTGCCTTGGCTGGCGACATGGCCGTGCCGGTCGCCGTCGGTGCCATCGGCGCCGGCGCTGCCGGTGTCGGCGCTGCCGGTGCCGTTTCGGCCGCCGCCGGGGCCGGGGCTGCGCGGGTGGCCGCTCGCGCGGTCACGCCGCCCGACGGAGCAACGCCGCCCGCACTGCTCGACGACGCGCCCAGCAAGGGACGAAATGCCGCCATGCGCAGCAGCGCCATCGAAAATCCGCTGTGCTCATCTGGCGCCAACCCGAGCTCGCTGCGCGCCCGGATAACGATTTGGTAGTGCAACTGGACTTCTTCTGGTGCGAACAGCCCGGCCAGACGTCGCACGTCGGCGGCCTCCGGCCAGTCGTCGGACACCGCCTCGGGGGCCATTTGCGCCAGCGCGACCTTATGCAACAGGCTGCCCATGTCCTGCAGGGCTGCCGAGAAGGAGAAACTGCGGCTGGCAAGCTCATCGGCCAGATCGACCAGATCTTTTGGCGTGCCGGCGTGCAGCGCGTCGAGAATCCGCACCAGCACGCTTTGATCGATCGCGCCGAGCATGCCGCGCACCGCTTCTTCGCTGACCGGCCCGGCCGCGTAGGCGATCGCCTGGTCGGTCAGCGACAACGCGTCGCGCATGCTGCCGTTGGCAGCCTTGGCCAGCAGCCGCAATGCCTGGTTGTCGAAGGCGATTTGCTCCTCGCCCAGGATATGGGCCAGATGATCGACGATGTGGCCCGCCGGCATTTGCTTGAGGTTGAACTGCAGACAGCGCGACAGCACCGTCACCGGGATCTTCTGCGGATCGGTGGTAGCCAGAATGAACTTGACGTGCGCCGGCGGCTCTTCGAGCGTCTTGAGCATCGCGTTGAAGGCGTGGCCGGTCAGCATGTGCACTTCATCGATCATGTAGACCTTGAAGCGGGCATCGACGGGTGCGTAAACCGCCTTTTCGAGCAGCGAGGTCATCTCGTCGACACCCCGATTGGACGCGGCGTCCATCTCGACGTAATCGACAAAGCGACCTGCGTCGATCGCCTGGCAGGCCTTGCAAACACCGCATGGCTGGGCCGTGATGCCGGTCTCGCAATTGAGCGCCTTGGCCAGGATGCGCGACAGCGTGGTCTTGCCGACGCCGCGCGTGCCGGTGAAAAGGTAGGCATGGTGCAGGCGCTGCTGCTCGAGCGCATGCGTCAGGGCCCGCACCACGTGCTCCTGGCCGACCAGCGTAGAGAATCCTTTGGGGCGCCATTTGCGCGCGAGTACTTGATAAGTCATGGCAAAATTGTAACAAATCAGCGCGTGGACAAGGGACCGGATCGCGGCCGCAGGAGCGCACCGGCAGATGCCGTCGCGACGGGTTCGCAACGATCTTTCGAGCAAGCTGGCAGGGACGTTGGAGGGTGACGAGCCTGACCCTCGGCACTGGCAGAAAACGGCTGTGGCTGCTTCGTTCCCGACCTGACCAGATTGGCCGCGCCGCCATGCGAGGAGGCCCGTCACCGGCGGATTCTACCAGAGCCTTGCTCGCGAGTCTGCAATCGCGCGTGTATTTCGAGATGGCGAGGCTGCGCAGAGGCGACCGATTTCCGCTAAGATTGGCGGAAACTGCGCTGGAAAATCGCTTGATTTCAGCGGCGCAGCCCTAACCTGAAGGCTGGAAGCATCAATGCCTTTTCTGCCCCGGTGCAGTGTGCCGCCGCAGAATCGATATTGCCTAAACCCCTTCTCCCGGCGCGGTCGCTATCCGGCGCACCAGGGTTTTTCGATTAGTTAGACGAGGCACTTAAAAAAATGAGCGAGCACATCAAACACGTCACCGACGCATCTTTCGATCAGGAAGTCCTGAAGTCGGACAAGCCTGTGTTGCTGGATTTCTGGGCCGAGTGGTGCGGCCCGTGCAAGATGATTGCACCGATTCTCGAGGAGATCGCTGCCGATCCGAATTTTTCCAGCCGTGTGCAGATCGCCAAACTGGACGTCGACAACAACCAGGCCACGCCGCCGAAATTTGGCATCCGAGGCATTCCGACGCTGATTCTGTTCAAGAACGGCGCGGTTGCGGCGCAGAAAGTCGGCGCATTGTCGAAATCGCAACTGACTGCTTTTCTGGATGGCAATCTGTAAGCAGCTGTAGTGCATTTGCCACAGCCAGCATGCGGCGTATCGAGGGCTTCTTGCCGAACGCGCCGCATGCGCTATAATCCGTCCAGACAGATCCTATAAATAGTTCTTCGAGCGTTCGCTCACTTTTTTCCCTTGTCCTTCTTGCTCGTCCCAGCGACGGCATCTCCGTATGCATTTATCCGAACTTAAGTCCTTGCATGTCTCCGAGCTCCTCGAAATGGCCAACGGCCTCGAGGTCGAGAACGCGAATCGCATGCGCAAACAGGAATTGATGTTTGCCATTCTGAAGAAGCGCGCCAAGCTGGGAGAAACCATCTTTGGCGATGGTACGCTCGAAGTGTTGCCCGACGGCTTCGGTTTTCTGCGCTCGCCCGAAACCTCTTATCTCGCCAGCCCCGACGACATCTACATCAGTCCGTCGCAAATCCGCCGCTTCAATCTGCATACGGGCGACACGATCGAAGGTGAAGTTCGCACCCCCAAGGACGGTGAGCGCTACTTCGCACTGGTCAAGGTCGACAAGGTCAACATGCATCCGCCTGAGGCCTCGAAACATAAGATCATGTTCGAGAATCTCACGCCGCTGCACCCGAACAAGCCACTGCTGCTCGAGCGCGACATCAAGGGCGAGGAGAACATCACGGGGCGCATCATCGACATGATCGCCCCGATCGGCAAGGGCCAGCGCGGTCTGTTGGTCGCTTCGCCAAAGTCGGGCAAGACCGTCATGCTGCAGCACATTGCCCACGCCATCACGTCGAACCATCCGGACGTCACGTTGTTCGTGCTGTTGATCGACGAACGCCCCGAGGAAGTCACCGAGATGCAACGCTCGGTGCGCGGCGAAGTCATCGCGTCGACGTTCGACGAGCCCGCCACGCGCCATGTGCAAGTCGCGGAAATGGTGATCGAAAAGGCCAAACGCCTGATCGAAATGAAACAGGACGTGGTGATTTTGCTGGACTCGATCACCCGTCTGGCGCGCGCTTACAACACGGTCATTCCGGCTTCGGGCAAGGTGCTGACCGGCGGCGTCGACTCCAATGCGCTGCAGCGGCCCAAGCGCTTCTTCGGCGCGGCCCGCAACGTCGAGGAAGGCGGCTCGCTGACCATCATTGCCACTGCCCTGATCGAAACCGGCAGCCGGATGGACGATGTGATCTATGAAGAGTTCAAGGGCACCGGCAACATGGAAGTCCACCTGGAACGCCGCCTGGCCGAAAAGCGCGTCTATCCCGCGATCAATCTGAACAAATCGGGCACCCGGCGCGAGGAATTGCTGGTCAAGCCGGAAATCCTGCAAAAGATCTGGGTGCTGCGCAAGCTCATCTACGACATGGATGAGATCGAGTCGATGGAATTCCTGCTGGGCAAGGTCAAGCAGACCAAGAACAACGCCGAATTCTTCGACATGATGCGGCGCGGCGGCTGAGCTTCGCGCGCAGCGCATTACCTACCCCCCAGCACAAAACCGGTCGCCATCCAGACCGGTTTTTTTATGGCTGCCCCACTGGCTCAGCGATAGCCCACGCGATCGAGAATCCGCTGCGCGGCCGGCACACCGGCGGCAATCTTGCTGATCGGCACCGTCTCGGCCTTGAAATCGCCCAACGCGGCCAGCGCCGGATTGTTCACGTGCACCGCCTTGACTACCGGCCATTCGTTGTTGCCGTTGGCGAAATACGACTGCGCCTGGTCGCTGGCCAGATACTCGAGGAATTTGATTGCTGCGGCACGATGCGGCGCGTGCCTGGCCACGCCGGCGCCCGCGACGTTCAGGTGCGTGCCCTGCCCGTGCTGGTCTGGCCACACATAGCCGATCCGAGACATCAACGCCCGATCCTGCGGTCGCGGCGAACGCGCCAGGCGTACGTAATAGTATGAGTTGGTCAGCGCCACGCCGCACTCGCCGCTGGCGACCGCTTTGATCTGATCGGTATCACCGCCGCGAGGCGGGCGGGCGGCATTCGCGACCATGCCGCGTGCCCAGGTTTCGGTGGCCGCCTCGCCATTGCGCGCGATGAGCGCGCTTACCAGCGACAACATATAGGGATGCGCCCCCGAGCGAGTGCAGACCTTGCCGCGATTTTTCGGATCGGCCAGCGACGCGTAGGTGGCTACGTCCTGCGGCTTGACGGTGTCCTTGTTATAGACAATCACGCGCGCGCGCGTGGAAAACCCGAACCACTCGACGCCTTGCGGGCTGTCGCCGGCGTGCCATTTGGCGGGAATCCGCTTCGCCAGCACCCGCGATCTGATCGGCTGAAACAACCCGGCGCGCTGCGCGGCCGCCAGCCGAGCGGCGTCGACCATCAGAATCACATCCGCGGGACTGCGCTGCCCCTCGCTTCTCAAGCGCTCGAAAATCGCATTGTCATCGGCCTCGATGCGGTTGATTTTGATGCCGGTTTCCTCCGTGAAATTTCGGTATAGCGCCTCGTCGGCCTGATAATGCCGAGCAGAATATAGATTCAGCACCTGATCCTGCGCGTGGACGTTCACGACACCCGCAAGCGCGGCCAGCAGCCCGGCACCCACCCTGAGAAACAATCGATTCATTAATTCATCCTCGCATATTCGTTTTGCGCAATTCCAACTTGCGAGGACAGCTTAGGGATATCAAGAATAATTGTAAATAATTCTCATTAATTATAGGAATAGAGGAATACCTCGCGCAGCGTGTCCAAGCAGAAGTGTCGCAATCCTCGTAGAATTGCGCAGCGCATTCGTTGGAGCCCGGTTTGTCACCCGCAACACTTTCTGCCCGCAAATTCCTATCTCGCGGGGTTACCCGTTCTTTGCCAGTCGTTCTCGCGTGCCTGTTGAGCGCGTGCGCGAGCACTCCCCGCCCGACTATCGCGCCACAGCCACTGGCGCAACACGTCCAGCCTGCCGCGCCCTCCACCATGCCACCGGCCGCGCCACGCCATCTGAAAATCGGCTTGGCACTCGGCGGCGGCGCGGCAAGAGGATTTGCGCACATCGGCGTCATCAAGGCGCTGGAGGCGCACGGCATTCATCCTGATCTGATCGTGGGCACCAGCGCCGGCAGCGTGGTCGGCGCGTTATATGCATCGGGCTTGAGCGGCTTGCAACTGAACCGGATCGCCATTTCGATGGACGAGGCCGCGATCAGCGACTGGGCGTTGCCGTTTCGTTCTCGCGGCATGCTCCGTGGCGTCGCCCTGCAGGACTACGTCAATCATCTGCTGCACAATCGCCCGATCGAGCGCATGCCGATACCGCTGGGCATCGTGGCCACCGACTTGCAAACCGGTCAACCGATTCTGTTCCGACGCGGCAACACGGGCATGGCGGTGCGCGCATCGAGCAGCGTGCCGACGCTTTTTGAGCCGGTTCGCATCGCCGGGCACGATTATGTCGACGGCGGCCTGGTGGCGCCGGTGCCGGCCGAATACGCTCGCCGCATGGGGGCCGATTTCGTGATTGCCGTGGATATTTCGGCTCAGCCGGCGGCCCAGGCGACTGGCAACTCGCTCGACGTGCTGCTGCAAACATTCGCCATCATGGGCCAATCGATCAAGCAGTACGAACTCACCCAAAACGCCGATGTCGTCATTCGCCCCGCGCTGGCATCGATGCGGGCCGATGATTTCCACGCTCGCAATCAGGCGATTCTGGCCGGCGAGGCGGCAGTCGACCGCGATTGGCCCGAGATCGAGCGCAAATTGGCAAATGCGCAAGGCACGCTGAACGTGGCGGCGACCCGGAACAATCGCCTGGCGCAGTCCCAATAAACAAAAACCTCGCCGCTTGCGGCGAGGTTTTTGATTGGCCTGGATCGGCAAACCGACTTACATCGGTGGGTTGTGCTTGAACAACTCCTGCACGCGCTTCAAATCGGGTGGCGTTACATCCGCCTTGGTGTTGAGCATGCGCACTCGGCGCGCGCCTTCGAAGCGTCGCAGCCAATAGGCCTGATGCATATCGTCGATACGGATTTCGCCGCCGGTGGCGGGCGAATGCACAAACTTGTTGTCGCCGATATAGATACCGACGTGAGAGACCTGACGCCGCCGGCTCGTGTCGAAAAACACCAGATCGCCCGGCTTGAGGTCGTTGGACGCGACACGCTCGCCGACATGGCTCATTTCGACTGCCCGACGGGGCAGCAGAAAACCCAGCGTGTCCTTGAACACATAACGCACGAAGCCGCTGCAGTCGAGTCCGCTATCGGGCGTGTTGCCGCCCCATTTGTAGCGCACCCCGATCATGTTCAACGCGCCCAGAACCACTTCACCGGCTTTGTCTGCAACGTTGGACAGGAATTTGCGGGCGGGCTTGGGGGCAGCGGCCACGGTGCTCGATTGCGCGGGCGATGCGGTTGCGTCCTGGGCATTCAGCGCCTTCAGAATTTTTGCGACTTGCGCTTCCTGCAACGACTTGCCTGTGCTTGCTTGATTGGTCGCGGCGCCGGGAGCCGTGCCCTGGGATACCTGGAACGACTGGCTGACGCTGCTCGATGCCTGTTCGATCGCGGCGTTGGCGACGCCATTGATCGACGACGGCGAGGCGCTTGCCGCCGGCGCATCGATGTGGTCTTTCAGCAATGGGCTGGAATTATAGGGATCGTCGGCATGAGCGGTCATCGATCCGGCGAGCAGGCCTACAGCGAAAAGGACAGAAAATAGGGACCTGGCGGTGCGCTGGAGGGATGTCTGCATTGGTCTCAGTGGGCCGATAAATCGCTTATGAAGAATTCGCTTAATGGTACGCGATAGTAATGTGAAGCTTGAGTGAAGTCAAAAGGCAATAGAAAAAATCAATTACCCCGATAAATCATTGCAAATCACCAATAATTGACAGGCGATTTCGACGACGTTGAAAGACGTTGGACGACGTTCAAAGCATCGCCGCAGCAAGTAATTCTCGCGTATACGGATTTTGCGGAGCAAATAAGACTGCATCCGTATCCCCGGTCTCAACCATTTCGCCATCCTTGAACACCATCACGCGGTGTGCCATGGCTCGCATTACCGCCAGGTCGTGACTGATAAACAGGTAGCTCAGGTTGTACTTCTGTTGCAATTGCGCCAACAAATGCAACACCTGCTGTTGGATCGATACGTCCAGCGCGCTGGTCGGTTCGTCCAGCACTAAAATCTGCGGCTCGACGATCAGTGCGCGGGCAATCGCGATGCGCTGCCGCTGCCCGCCCGAAAATTCGTGCGGATAGCGCTGCAATGCCGTCCGGTCCATGCCGACCTCGCGCAGCATGCGAATAACCCTTTCGCGCCGCTCGGCCGCCCCCAGATTGGGCTGATGCAGCGCCAGCCCCTCGCCCACGATCCGCTCGACCGTCATGCGCGGTGACAGGGAGCCATAGGGATCCTGGAACACGACCTGCATGCGCGAGCGCAAAATCCGCCGTTCGGCCCCGCGATAGGCGCCGAGCGCCTTGCCGCGAAACTCAATGCTGCTTCCCTCGGCGGCACGCTGCAAACCCAACAGAGCCATTGCCAAGGTCGTCTTGCCCGAGCCCGATTCGCCGACCACGCCCAGCGTCTCGCCCTGGCGTAAAGCCACGTCTACTGGTTTAACGGCACGAAACCGGCCAGACTTTAGCCATCCTCGCCACCCGGGCAACGTTTGTCGATAGTCGACCGCGAGTTGCCTGGCTTCGAGCAGTACCGGCGCGATCGGCACGACCGGCAACACCTCGCGCCGCGGCTGGCTGTTGAGCAGACGCTGGGTATACGGATGCTGCGGGTCGAGAAACAGGGCCTCGGTCGGTCGGCATTCGACCAGCACACCCTTTTCCATCACGGCGACCCGGTCGGCGAAACGGCGCACCAGATTCAGGTCATGCGTGATCAGCAGCACTGCCATGCCCCGCTTGCGCGCCTCCTCTTCCTGCAACTCAAGTAGCAGCGCCATGATCTGCGCGCGAATCGTCACATCGAGCGCGGTAGTGGGCTCATCGGCCAGCAACAGCTTGGGCCGGCAAGCCAGCGCCATGGCGATCATGGCGCGCTGGCGCTGCCCGCCCGAGAGCACGTGCGGGTAATCATCGACGCGCCGCTGTGGTTCGGCAATGCCGGTGCGGCGCAACAGCTCGATTGCGCGAACTCGCGCGGCCGCCGGGGCCAATCCCTCATGCAGTTGCAGCGATTCGGCGATCTGGTTGCCGATCGTGTATAGCGGATTGAGCGCGGTCATCGGCTCTTGAAAAATCATCGCGATATCGTTGCCGCGCAGCGCGCGCATCTCGCGCTCCGACTTGCTCGCCAGATCCTCCCCATCGAACTCGATACGGCCAGCGACCTGCGCGTCCTGCAGCAGGCGCAGGATAGCCAGCGCCGTCACGCTCTTGCCCGAGCCCGATTCGCCGACCAGCGCGATCCGCTCGCCGCGCGCAATCGACAAATTGACCTCGCGCACCGCCTCGGTCTGGCCGAAGCGCACCGACAGATTTTCCAGCACCAGCAGCGCATCGCTCATAGCACATTACCCCCCGCGGCCTGACGGTCGGCAATGCGCGTGTCGAGCGCATTGCGCAGCGCGTCGCCCATGAAGGTGAGCAACAACAGCGTGAGCACAAGCACCGCGAAGGTCGACAGGGAAATCCACCAGGCGTCGAGATTTTCCTTGCCCTGCGCCAGCAGCTCGCCCAGGCTGGGCGTGGGCGGCGGCACCCCCAGGCCAAGAAAGTCCAGGCTGGTGAGCGCGAGGATCGCGCCGCTCATGCGAAACGGCAGAAAGGTGATGACCGGCGTCAGGCTGTTGGGCAGCACGTGGCGCCAGATGATCTGCCAGTTCGACAGGCCCATGGCGCGCGCGGCGCGCACGTAGTCCTGCGAGCGGTTGCGATAAAACTCCGCGCGCACGTAGTCCGACAAACCCATCCAGCCGAACAGCGACAGCAGGATGAACAGCAGCCACAGGCTGGGCTCGAAAATCGAGGCGAAAATAATCAGCAGATAGAGTTCCGGCAGCGAGCCCCAGATTTCGATCAGCCGCTGGCTGATCAAATCGATGCGACCGCCAAAGAAGCCCTGCACGGCCCCGGCGAGAACGCCCAGCAGGGTACCGGCCACGGTGAGCGCCAGGCCAAACAGCACCGAGATGCGAAAGCCATACAGCAGGCGGGAAAATACGTCGCGCCCCCGGTCATCGGTGCCCAGCCAGTTTTCCGCGGATGGCGGCGCCGGATTGGGCTGCGCGGCGAAATAATTGATCGTGTCGTAGTGATAGTGATTCGGCGCATAGACGACGAAATTGCCGTGCTCGCGGAGCTTGTGCTGTATGTACGGGTCGAGATAGTCCGCCGGCGTATGGAAGTCGCCCCCGAAGGTGGTCTCCGGGTAGGTCTTGAACAGCGGGAAATAGTAGTGGCCGTCGTAGCGCACGATCCATGGCTTGTCATTGGCGATCAGGTTGGCGCACAGGCTCAGGCCGAACAGCGTCAAAAACACCAGCAGGCTCCAATAGCCCAGCCGGTTGCGCTTGAACCGCAGCCAGACGCGGCGGCCGGGTGACGGCGATGCGCCGCCCGGGGAAAGGACACGATTCAAATCATCGCTCCAGACGTTCGAATTGAATGCGCGGATCGACCAGCACATAGCACAGATCGGAGATCAGCTTGGTGACCAGGCCGATCAGCGTAAACAGGTACAGCGTGCCCAGCACCACGGGATAGTCGCGCCGCAACACCGAGTCGTAGGAGAGCAGCCCCAGCCCATCGAGAGAAAAGAGTGTCTCGATCAGCAGGCTGCTGGTGAAGAATGCGCCGATGAAGGCCGACGGAAAACCGGTGACCAGCGGAATCATGGCATTGCGGAATACGTGTTTCCATAGCACGCGCCGCTCCGGCAAGCCCTTGGCGCGCGCGGTCAGAACGTATTGCTTGCGGATCTCGTCGAGAAAGGCGTTTTTGGTCAGCATGGTGGTCACGGCAAAACTGCCGACCACTGATGCCGTGACCGGCAACACCATATGCCACAGATAATCGAGTACCTTGCCGACCAGGCTGAGCTGGTCCCAGTCATCCGATGTGAGACCGCGCAGCGGAAACAGCTGCCAGAAAGTGCCGCCGCCGAACAGCACGAGCAGCAGCACCCCCAGCACAAAACCGGGGATCGCGTAGCCGGTCAGCACCAGCAGGCTGGTGGCGAAATCGAAACGGGAACCGGCACGTACCGCCTTGGCGATGCCCAACGGCACCGATATCAGATAGGTCAGGAAAAACGTCCACAGACCAAGGCTGATCGAGACCGGCAATTTCGATTTGATCAGCGACCACACGCTCTCGTGCTGATAATAACTCTGCCCCAGATCGAAGCGCGCAAAGCGCTTGAGCATCAGCCAGTACCGCTGCAGGGGTGGCTTGTCGAACCCGTACAGCGCCTTGATTTGCGCGATCTGCTGCGGATCGACGCCGCGCCGCCCGCGGTAGTCGCTGCCGGCGCCACTGGCTTCCATGCCCTGCACTCCGACGCCGCCGGCACCGCGCCCCTTGAGCTGCAACATCAGTTGCTCGACCGGCCCGCCGGGCACGAACTGAATCACGACGAAGGTCAGCGTGAGCACGCCGAGCAAGGTCGGGATCATCATCAGGACGCGTTTCAGAATATATGGCCACATGCTTTTGCCCCGCTCATTTCGCCTTGTCCCACCACGTGCTCACTACCCAGCCCTCTGCCGTATAGTACTTGGGCAGCACGGCCGGATGGGCAAGCGTGCTGCGATATGCGATGCGATGCGTCGCGCTGTACCAGTGCGGCACCGCGTAATAGCCGTGCATCAACACGCGATCGAGCGCGTGCGCGCTGGTCAGCAAGGCCTCGCGGGTGCGCGCCCGGACCAGGTCGCCGATCAGCGTGTCGACTGCCGGCGACTTGAGCCCCATAAGATTGTCCGAGCCCTTGACGTCGGCCGCCTTGCTGCCGAAACGGTCGAATAACTCGTTGCCCGGGTTTTGAGAATCGGCATACCGCATGGTCGTCATGTCGAAATCGAAGTCCTCGAGGCGCTTCTGATACAGCACGAAATCGGTCGTGCGCTGGATCACCCGGATGCCCAGCTTGGCCAGATTGCGCACGTAGATTGCTATCACCGGGCCCAGAGCCCCACCGTTGTCCTCCAGCATCTCGAAGGTGAACGGCTCGCCGCGGGCGTTGCGCAGCGCGCCGTCGCGGTAGATCCACCCCGCCTGTGCGAGCAACGCGCGCGCCTGCAGCAGATTGCCGCGCAAGCTATGTGGCGGCGTGGTCACCGGCTGCACCGTCATGGGGCCGAATACCGACGGATCGAGCTCGCCGCGCAGCGGCTCGAGCAGCGCGAGCTCGGCCGGGCTCGGCATGCCGGTGGCGGCCAGATCGCTGTTGGCGAAATAGCTGTCGATCCGATGATATTGGCTGTAGAACAGCTCGCGATTGAGCCACTGAAAATCGAGCGCCAGATCGAGCGCATGACGCACCCGCACGTCCTGAAACAAGGGTCGGCGCAGATTCATGATGAACCCCTGCATGCCAGCCGCATTGTGGTGCGGGAATTCGCGCTTGATCAACTCGCCGTCACGAAACTTCTTGCCGATGTAACTGCGCGCCCAATTGCGTGCCCGGTACTCGACGATGACGTCGAAATCACCCGCCTTGAAGGCTTCGAGCCGCGCGGTGTCGTCACTGTAAAGCTTGTAGACGATGCGCTTGAAATTGAACATGCCGCGCCGCACCGGCAAGTCGTCGCCCCAATAGGCGGGATTTCGCCGAAAGGTAATGCGGCGGCCAGGGTCGTAGTGCTCGATCAAGTACGGGCCGCTGCCGATCGGCGTGTCGAATGCCAATTGGTCGAACGGCTTGCGCTTGCCCCCGGGCCCCATGCCCCACTTCGGCGAGAACACCGGCAACTGCCCGATGATCAGGGGAAGCTCGCTATTCTTTCTGGTGAAGTCGAAGCGCACCGTCAACGGGCCGAGCACCACCGCGCGCGATACATCGGCCCAATAGGACCGGAAGGCTGGCGAAGCCTGCGGACTCATCAGCGTATCGAACGAGTATTTCACATCGTTCGCGGTGACCGGGTCGCCGTTGGAAAAGCGCGCCTTCGGGTTGATATGAAACGTCACCGACAGATCATCCGGCGCTACGGCGATGTCGTCAGCCAGCAAGCCATAGGCCGACGAGATCTCGTCGGCGCTGCCGGTGGTCAGCGTCTCGAACATCAGCGAGGCAATCCCCGGGGCGGAGGTGCCGCGCAGCGTGAACGGATTGAACTTGTCGAAGCTGGTGCGGCGATCGGGGTTGGCCAGCACCAGCGTGCCGCGTCTGGGCGCGTTGGGATTGACGTAATCGAAATGCGTGAAACCGGGAGGATACTTGGGTTCGCCATACTGGGCGATGGCGTACTTCGCCTGCACGACCGGCATGCAGATGACGAAAGCCGCCAGCGAAGCTAGACTCCGAAATGCAATGCCTGCCTTCATGCGTCTTCTGGTCTCGGGGGGCGCGGGTACCAGGGCAAAGTCCTGATCCCGCAAGACGGAACGTGCGAGCATTGTACCGAAAAGCACCCGCGCCGCCGAATCGCCCGACTCGTTGTTTTCCGGCGTCTTGTGAGACAATGCGCGCCATCCAGCTTGCGCAGATATTTATTCCGGAGTTCCCATGACCTTTCTAGCCGGCAAACGCATTCTCATCACCGGATTGCTGTCCAACCGTTCCATCGCCTACGGCATCGCCCAGGCCTGCAAGCGCGAAGGCGCCGAACTGGCATTCACCTATGTGGGCGAGCGCTTCAAGGAACGCATCGACGCCTTTGCCCAGGAGTTCGGCAGCGATCTGGTATTCGAATGCGACGTCGCGAGCGACGAGCAAATCTCAGCGCTATTCGAACAGCTGGGCAAGCGCTGGGACAAATTCGACGGACTGGTGCATTCGATCGGCCTCGCGCCCCGCGAGGCGATTTCGGGCGATTTTCTCGACGGCTTCTCGCGCGAGGCGTTTCGCATCGCCCATGATATTTCCGCCTACAGCTTCCCGGCGCTGGCCAAGGCCGCGCTGCCGCTGCTCTCGGAGCGCGCCGCACTGCTCACGCTGACTTACCTGGGCGCCGAGCGCGCCATTCCAAACTACAACACCATGGGACTGGCCAAGGCGTCGCTCGAAGCCAGCGTGCGCTATCTGGCTACCTCGCTCGGCCCGCGCGGCATCCGCGTCAACGGCGTGTCGGCGGGCCCGATCAAAACGCTGGCGGCGAGCGGCATCAGGAGCTTCGGCAAAATCCTCGACTTCGTCGAACAAAACGCGCCGTTGCGCCGCAATGTCACCATCGAGGACGTCGGCAACGTCTCGGCCTTCCTGCTGTCGGACCTGGCCGGCGGCGTGACCGGTGAAATCACTTACGTCGACGGCGGCTTCAACACCGTGGTCGGCGGCATGGGCGATCCGACGGCGGCCGGCGCCTGACATTTCGCCCAGGCCGGTCCCGGCCCACAAAAAAAGCGGGCGTGAGATCGCATCACGCCCGCTTTTTTTGACACTCAAGCCGCTCTTAGCCGCCCGGCTTGACGGCGAAAGCCTCGCTCTCGCTGGATGATTTGAAACTCAGCGCGGCGGCGCCCAGGCACAGCACCGCCAGCAACGCCGACAGGCTCAGGGCCTGCGCGCCAAAAACCAGGTAAGCCGATTTGGCCAGTTCGATCGCGCCGACCGATACGATGATCATGATCATGCTCAGCATGCCGGCCACGGTGGCGCGATTGGCGCCGTCCACGGCAAACAGCGTCTGGCGATATACAACGCCATAGAAGAGCCCCATGCCTAGCGCACAGAATGCGGTGCCGGCCATCAGTGCCAGATAGCTGCTGGCCAGCAGCGCGACGCCCGCGCAGGACACCGCCGCGCCAAACAGCATGCACGCAATGCCGCTCCACATCAGCCGCGCATAGCTCCAGCGTCCCACCTGCCGCGCGAGGATTACGTTGCCGGCGATCAGCGCGGCAAACACCGGCAGCTGCAGCACACCATAGTCGATCTGGCTCAGCCCCGCCCGCTCGATCAGCACGATCGGGCCAACCGCGATCCAGGTCAACAACGGCGTGACCGCCAATCCGATCATCACGGCGCCGGTCCAGAAACGCCGGCTCGCCAACGGCACGCGATAGGCACGCCACAGCCCGCGCGGCGTCAGCTCGCCACGCACCGCGGGCATCAGCTCGGGCATGCTGCGGTACAGGCCAACGAACGCGATCACGCCAATCGCGGCGATCAGCAGAAACACCACGCGCCACGGCCACCAGGTCACGACCGCGGCGCCGGCCAGCGGCCCGAACAGCGGCGAGAGCAATGACACATTGGCCATCAGCGCGACAATGCGCACGGCGGTCTTCTCGTCAAAGGCCTCCTGCACCGTCGGATAGCCCACCGTCAGTACAAAACAGCACCCCATGCCCTGAATGAAGCGCAGCATAATGAATTGCCCGATCGACTGCACCGGCCACATGGCCAGGCAGGCGGCCACGAAAAGGATCAACCCGGCCAACAACACCGGGCGGCGCCCATAACGATCGGATAGCGGCCCCAACAGCCATTGCAGGCTGGCGTTGCCCAGCATCGCCGCAGTCAGCGCCAGCGACGTCATCTCGGGCGCCGCGCCAAACTCCCGCAGGACATTGGGCATCCCCGGCATGATCATGTCGTTCGAGACATAGACGGCAAACTCGAACAGCACCAGCGACAGCGGAAACATCACTCGTGAAACCAACACCCGTGAAAACTCCGGAAAAAACAAAACGAGACCGGCTCGAGGCGGCCGGCAAGGCATACGGTCTTTGGGGGGCACTGGGCCGGCCCCGGCCAACCTGCGACCGGGGCGCCCGCCGCTATGTGCGGTGAATGTCGTGCGTGACGAGCGGCTGATCCGCAGACGGCATATCCAGCCAGCCCGGACGCTGCAGGCTGCGCTGGATATCGGCAAGCCCGCTGCGCCAGTGATCTCGCATGGTTAGCGCGCCAAACTGGTAATCCTTGCAGTCGCCCTCGCAGCCCTTGCCCTGGTAGATCAGATGGATCACATTGAACAGGCGATCGCACGACGCTTCTGCGGCACGCTGGTACCACGGGCTATTTTTGCGCGCGCCTTCCGGTACCAGTTCCATGAGTTCGCGCAGCAGATGGCGATATTCCTGCATGCCCGACATGAATTCGGTGATCATCCGCGTCCGGCTGGAGAACTGGATATCTTTTTGCCGCAGCGCCGCCGACGGCAAGTCGGTCGGCAGCGCTCCCCGGGCGCTCCACAGGTCGACCTGGAAAATCAGGGCATTTTTGCGCGGTTCGGCAGTCAGCACCTGCTGCAGCGGCGTGTTCGACACGATACCGCCATCCCAATAATATTCGCCGTCGATCTCGACGGCCGGAAAGCCCGGCGGCAGCGCGCCCGAGGCCATGAAGTGCTCGGCGCGCAAACGCTCTTTGGTGTTGTCGAAGTAGACGAAATTGCCAGTGCGCACGTTCACCGCGCCCACCGACACACGCATCTGCCGCACGTCGTTGAGCCGGTCGAAGTCGACCAGTGCCTCGAGCGTGCTCTTGAGCGGCGCCGTGTCGTAAAAACTGACCTTGTCCGGCGTCGAGGGGCCAACGGCCGTCACTGGGTTGCGGGGCACGAAGAACCCTTTCTGCCCCTCAGTAAGCGCCCGCCAGGCCTCGAGGCCGTTGAGCAGCGTCATCCAGGCCTCGGGCCACTGCTGCGTCGCTTGCAGGTTGCTCCAGGGGCTGGGCGGGAGGTACGGCGGCTGGCAGATGGTCTGCCAGAATTCCTTCAGGCGGTCGACGCGCTTGTCCGGGGGGTTGCCCGCAATGATCGCGGTATTGAGCGCCCCGATGGAAATGCCGGCTACCCAGTTCGGGTGGACATCGGCCGCGGCCAGTCCCTCGTATACGCCCGCCTGGTACGAACCGAGCGCCCCGCCGCCCTGCAACACCAGTGCAACCACCTGATAGCGATGATCGACCGGCAGGCGCGGGCTCGTGTGATAGACCTCGGCACTTGCGCTGCCACCGCCGTTGCCATTGCTGTTGCTTTGAGGCTTACGTGCCGCCATACCTGCTCCTTTACTGCATGAACCAGCCGTGACTGACGACGAACGACTGCCCGGTGAGGGCCGCCGATGGGAATGCCGCCAGGAAAAGCGCCGTTTGCGCCACGTCGTCGACGGTCGTGAACACACCGTCGACCGTACCGCCCAGCATCACCTTCTTGATGACTTCTTCCTCGCTGATGCCCAGCTCCTTGGCCTGCTCGGGAATCTGCTTGTCGACCAGCGGCGTGCGCACGAACCCTGGGCAAATCACGTGCGAGCGGACATTGTGCGCGGCGCCTTCCTTGGCCAGCACGCGGGCCAGTCCGAGCAGGCCGTGCTTGGCCGTGACATAGGCCGACTTCAGCGGCGAGGCTTCGTGCGAATGAACTGACCCGGTGTAGATCACCGTGCCACCGCGGTTGTCCTTGTACATGTAAGGCAGTGCAGCCTTGGTGGTCAGGAACGCGCCATCGAGATGAATCGCCAGCATTTTCTTCCAGTCGGAAAAACTGTAATTGACGATCGGATTGACGATCTGAATGCCGGCGTTCGAAATCAGGATATCCAGTTGGCCGAACTCATCGACGACCGCCTTGGTGCCGGCATTGACGGCATCCTCGTTGGTGACATCCATCGCTACGCCCAGGGCCTTGCCGCCGGCAGCCTTGATTTCATCGGCTGCCTTCTGTGCGGCCGCCAGGTTGATGTCGGCAATGGCGACAGCCGCGCCGGCCTTGGCGTAAACCAGCGCGATTTCCTTGCCGATCCCGCTCGCGGCGCCAGTGATGAGTGCGACCTTTCCGTTCAACTGCATGGACATAATTCTTCTCCTATCAGGCCAAATAATCGAAAACGACTTCCCCCAGACCCAAGGTCAGGTCGGCCACCAGGTGCCTGGCACCGACCACCTCGAGCACCGGTAAATCCGCCACCGGCGCGAGCGCATGCGGAAACAGCGACAGCGCCGCGGGTCCGGTCCACGCGCCCTTGACGGTGACATCCTGCAAGTAATAGCGCACCAGTTCGCAAATTCGCGCGGTGCCGTCGACATGCGGAATGATCTTCAACAGGAAATTCGGCGTGTCGATCAATCCTCGCGCGACTTCCGAGGCATCGAGCGTCCTGTGTTTGTAGCCCATTGTAGCGGTGGCCACCCGCACCGGACCATAATCGAGCTCGCCGACCAGCGTATCGATCTCCACTTTCAATTCAGGACGCGCCAGTTTCTTCGGAAATCCCCAAAGCTCTCGCCCGCCGGCAATCGGAGGATGGTCGTTCAGATACATCGCGTGCGTATAGCTGCCGGCCACGCCGTTCAAGGTTACCGGAATCACCTGTCCACTCTCGGTGTAGTCGCCAAAGCCGGTCGAGTCGGGCATCCGGATGAACTCGTAATTCACCAGCGAATCCCCGATCTCCAATGGCTCGGGCACGACGGCTCGCAGCTTTTCCGGATCGGTCCGGTAAGTAATGACGAAAAACTCCCGATCAATGAACCGGTAGGGTCCGACCGGGAAGGCCGGACTGGTGAACGGCATCGCGAAAGCATGCTCGCGAATGGTGCGGATGTCCATAAACGACAATTCTCCCTGGTGGGTGCAACAAACATTGTCCGCCGTTGCGGCAATGCGCGATTACGCCGACACAACGACCGTGCGACATTACGTCGCATGGCGATGGTCAGATAGAAAAAGGCGGTCGAAGTTCAGTCGCGCAGATACCAGCGCCGAGCTGGGCGATGCCCCAGCGGCACATTCGGCAACGCAAAAATTATTAAGTATGCCGAACCGATGCAGAAGAAAATAAAGGCAGACCTCTAGTGGATCACGGATTGATGAAAGTTTTGTGATCGACTGCACCCTCTCGACCGAGTCGCCACTGACGACCGGGCTGACGTTCGTGGCGACGCGCGGCGTCATCACGATAAGCGGGAGCATATCGCCAATGGCTGAATACGGCTGAATCCAGGCATGAGCCAAATAGCGCCCCAATGAATATATCACATAAAGAATTAAATATTATTTAGCGCCTCGTTTTTTATTAATTACCAGCATTCATTGCCAATAGGCATGGAATAAATCCAAGTTAACCCTAACCCATTGATACCCTATTTTCATACCATGCCAGCAAATAGAACTTTTGGCGCAAGTTGATGATTTTCTTGAAAAATTTTTTGACAGTTTTGATATATCAGATATTATATTCTGCATTACTTAATTACTGAAACGCGCCACTTGGCGCTTATGGAGATGCTTATCGCCGCAGTGGTCTTGCATGAGAAATCAATATTAAAAACTGATTAGGAGACGTCATGAAAATAAAGATATCCCCCGTTTTTGCTGTCGCTCTTTTCGGTGCCGCCGCGTGCGCACATGCACAGAGCAGCGTTACCCTTTACGGCGCGATTGATGATTCGCTGACTTACTTCAACAACGCTGGAGGCAGTTCCATACTCCAGTTGCAAGGCCCGAACTTCACCGCTAACAAATGGGGCATGAAAGGCGCCGAAGACCTGGGTGGCGGTCTCAAAGCGATTTTCGATCTCGAAAACGGCTTTAATATCAATACGGGCCAGCTCGGCCAGGGAGGACTCGAGTTCGGTCGTCAGGCATTCGTCGGCTTGACGGGCGACGCCTGGGGCACTGTAACGATCGGTCGCCAGTACGACCCCACGGTCGACCTGATCCAGGGCATCACCGCCGACGGCGAATACGGCCCGGCCTTTGCGACGCCGGGCGACGCAGACAACAACGACTTTACATTTCGCGTGAATAACGCGATCAAGTATCTCAGCCCGGTCTATGCCGGACTGCAATATGAAGTCCTGTATGCCTTGGGCGGTGTCGCGGGCAATCTTTCGTCGGGCCAAACCTACTCGGCGGCCGCGCTGTATACGCGCGGCGGATTGAGCCTCGCCGCAGGCTACCTCTTCACCAAGAACGACGGGGTCGGCGGTGCGGGAACCACCGAGTTGACCCAAAACAATTCCGTCACCCCACTGTATGGCGCCATCGCCATGGTCGGGTCGCGGCAAATCGTGCAGTTGGGTGGCCAATACGTCGTCGGTCCATTCACCGCGAACGTGCGCTACAGCAACGCGCAGTATAAGCCCTATCAGCTCTTCGCGGCGTTTAACCGCACCGAAACCTTCAATACGGGCGCCGCTTCGCTGGGCTATCAGGTCACCCCGGCCGAACTGGTGGCCATCGGCTACACGTTCACCAAGTCCAGCGGGGCCTCCTCGGCCACCTACAACTCCATAGCCGCCACCTCCGAGTACAGCTTCTCGCAGCGCACGGCCCTGTATGCGACAGCGGCCTTCACGCATGCCAGCGGTACCACGTTCAGTGCCGACGGCTCGACGATCGTGCCGGCCGGCGGCGCAGTGGCCGATATGACCGCGAGCTCGAGCACACCCAACCAGGTCGCGATCATGGCGGGCATCAGTCACAAGTTTTAAGCATTACCGAGTTAGCGTTGCACCCAGAGACCAACCAAGTCGCTTGAAGACTAAAATCGATTGGAGACATCATGACGTCATCTTTCAAACTGCAAGCCGTGGCATTGAGTGCCGCAATGATCGGCCTTTTCGCCACCCCCGTGTATGCCGCTTCGCAATACCATCTCGTCAAGACGATTAATCTGCCCGGCGCGAAGGGCGGTCACGGCGATTGGGTCGCGTACGACCCGCAAACCGAAACCATCTGGCTCTCCCAGGCCCCCGATCACAACGTTGTTGTCATCGATGCCAACAAACTCGACGTCAAGGCCACTATCCCTGACATCGCCGTGGGCAACGGTATCGACATCAATCATAAATATGCGTTTATCGCCGATGCCACTCCGAATAAATTGGTCGTCATCAACAAACGCACCTACAAAAAGGTGGCTGACGTCGACAGCGGCGGCAAGGGGCCCGATGGCGTCAATGTCGACACGCGCACCGGCAAAGTGTTCGTGGCCAACGACGACACCAACTCGGAAGCCGTGTTTGAAGGCAAGGCGCCGTTCAAGCGCCTGACCGTTTTCAAGCTCAAGCCCGAGGACTCCAAGGACGGCCCGGACGTGGCACTCTACGTCCGCTCGCTCGACCGGCTCTATCAGCCGGTCGGCAGCGACATCGACGTCATCAATCCCAACACCAACAAGATCGTCGCGGTGTGGAATTTCGGCGTCAAAAGTACCGCCAAGGGTGGCATCTACGACACCAAGACCAAGCATCTGATCTTCGGCACGGGTGACAAGAAGATGCTGGTCATCGATGCCACGACCGGCAAACTGGTGACCACTATCCCAGTGGCGGGACCGGTCGATCAAACGGCGGTCGATATCGCCAAACGACGTGCTTTCATCGGTGACAAGACGGGGAACATCGAGGTCGTCGATCTCGACACGAATCAAGTAGTCGACCATATCGCGACCGAAAAGAATATGCATACCCTCGCGGTCGATACCAAGCAACACCGTCTCTTTGTCTATCTGAACGCCAGCAACAAGGTCGGCGTGTACGCGCAAAACACACCCTAGCGGCGTCACCGGCCGGCATATCCTGCCGGCCGGCATTCCCACGCGGCAATTTGTCCGGCGCCGGTGGCGGCGCCTGGCCTCCTTGACTCTTTTGATTCGCTGACCATGCTGACGAAGAACATCGGCGTGCCCGCCACTTTAGCGCGGGGACGAACATGAAAGCACCCTATTGGCGGGTCTGCCGCGCCTATCGGCGGACTCTGTTGAGCGGCATCGCCTGCTGCGCGCTCAGCGGCTGCGCGACCTACCACCCGCTACCGCTGGCCACGCAGGCGGATCTTGGGGACAGCATCACGCAGGTGCGGCACACGGTGCCGGCGGGCGCGGGGCGGCCGGGCGTGAGCATCGACGTGAGCCGGGCGCTGAGCATCGATCAGATCGGGGTGCTGGCGATGCTCAACGATCCGGGCCTGCGCGCCGAGCGCGGGCAGGCCGAGCTGGCGCGCGCCGGGGTGATCCAAAGCGCGCTGCTGCCCAACCCGTCGGTGAGCCTGGGCTACGCGGCGCTGCTGGGCGGGCCCGGCACCACCGGCGCGCTCAGCGCCTCGCTCGGCCAGGACATTGCCTCGCTGGTGACCTATCACAACCGCGTGGCCGCGGCGCGCGCGCACGCGGCCCAGGTCAACGCGCAGTTGCTGTGGCAGGCGTGGCAGGTCGCGCAGAAGGCGCGCCTGCTGGCGCTGGACCTGTACTGGGGCGCGCAGGCGAGCGCGGCGAGCCAGGCGCGGCTGGGCGAGCTCGAGCAACTGAGCCGGCGGCTGCAGCAGGCGGTGGACCAGGGCAGCCTGAGCCTGGCCGCGCTCGGCCCCGTGCAGGCCTCGCTGGCCTCGCAGGCGCGCTCGCTGCAGGCGCTGCACTTGACGCAGCTGGCCAACTGGCGCGCGCTCGACGCGCTGCTGGGGCTGCGCCCGACGGTGCGCTTCGATATCGCCCGGCCGCATCCGCCGGCAGTGCCCGCGGATCTGGACGCGCTGGCCGCGAGCGTGGCGCAGCGGCGCCCCGACCTGATCGCGCTGCGCCTGGGCTACCGCTCGGCCGACCAGGAGGTGCGCGCGGCCATCCTCGGCCAGTTCCCGGCGTTCGTGCTGGGCGGCTCGTGGAACTCCGACACCTCGGACGTCAGATCGGGCGGGCCCACCGTGACCTTCGACCTGCCGATCTTCAACCGCAACCAGGGCCAGATCGCCAAGGCGAGCGCGACCCGGCGCGTGCTGCACGCGCAGTACCAAAGCCGGCTCGATGACGCGCAGGCCAGCGTCCTGGCGCTGCACGCGCGCAGCCAGTATCTGGCCGCGCGCCTGGGGCCGGCGCGCGCGGCCGCGGCCGCCGCCGGCGCGCAGGCCGAGGCGGCCCGCGGGGCCTATGCGCAGCACAATCTGGACCAACGCACGCTGGACGATTATGAGAGCGCGGCCCTGCAGCAGCGCCTGGCGCTGTTCGATCTGCAGCGCGGGCTTGGCGAGGCGCGCATCGCACTGACCCTGGAGCTGGGGCTGGGCCTGCCGCCCGCCCGCATCGCTCCGCTCGACTCCAAGAGGTAACTCATGAACTATCGATGGATTCTCGGCGCAGCGCTGCTCGCCGTGGGCACGGGCGCTACGCTGGGCGCGCCGGCCGCACAGCCTAGTGACGCGGCGCCCAGCGTGCTGGTCACCCTCACCGCCTTGCATCCGGGCAGCCTGGCGCGCACGGTCTCGGCCTACGGGGTGGTGCAGCCCGGGGCCGCGGGCCAGCGCACGGTGATGGCGCCGGCCTCGCAAACGGTGGGCGCGGTGTACGTGCGCGCGGGCCAGGCCGTGGCCGCCGGCGCGCCGCTGCTGCAACTGGTGCCCAGCCCCGAGACGGCCGCGGCCTACGCGCAGGCCCGCTCGGCGCTGCAGGTGGCGCGCCAGTTGGCCACGCGCACGCAGCAGATGTATGCGCAGCACTTGGCCACCGCGCAGCAACTGGCCGATGCGCAGAAGGCCGCGAGCGATGCGCGCGCGAACCTGGCGGCGCTCAACGCGCAGGGCGCGGGCGCGCCGAGCGTGCTGCGCGCGCCGTTCCGGGCGATCGTGCTGCGCCTGTCGGCCGCGCCCGGGGCGCTGGTCGCGGCGGGCACCCCGCTGCTGGACCTGGCCAGGCCCGAGGCCCTGGTGCTCAAGGCGGGGGTGACGCCCCAGCAGGCGGCGCTGATCCAGCGCGGCGAGCCGGCGAGCATCGCCGCGGTGGGCGACGCGCAGCGCGTCGCGGGCCGCGTCGTGCAGCGCGGCGCGCTGATCGATCCGGCCAGCGGGCTGGTGCCGGTGGAGATCGGCGTGCCGGCCGGTCATCTGCTGCCCGGGCAGACGGCCGAGGTCACCATCACGGTGGGCCAGACGCACGGCTACGTGGTGCCGCATGCGGCGCTGCTGGTCGACGAGCAGGGCGCGCCGTACGTGGTGCAGGCCAACGGCACGAAGGCGCGCAAGGTGCCGGTGCGGGTGCTGGGCGCGCAGGGCGATGAGGAGGTGATCGACGGGGCGGGCCTGAACGCGGGCCAGCCGCTGGTGCTCTCGGGCAACTACCAGCTCGATGACGGCATGCGCCTGCGGGTCGCGGCCCAGGGAGCGGCCAAATGACGCTCGCCGGCTGGCTTCACCGTTACCGCCTGCCGGTGCTGTGCGTGGCGTTCGTGCTCACGATCGCCGGCATCTACGCGGCCATCAGCTTGCCGGTGGGCCTGTTCCCGCTGACCAGCTTCCCGCGCATTCGCATCGAGGTCGACGCGGGCAGCATGCCGGCGCGCCAGATGCTGGTCGATGTCACGCAGCCGCTGGAGGCGGCCGCGCGGGCCGTGCCCGGGGCGGTGGACGTGTCCTCGACGACCTCGCGCGGCTCGGCCGAGATCTTCGTGGACTTCCCGTGGGGCTCGGACATGAACCGGGCGCTGCTGAGCGTGGATGCGGCCTTCGCGCAGAAGCTGCCGGACCTGCCGGCGGGCACCAAGTATGACGCGATCCAGATGAGCCCGAATGCGATCATGCCGTTCG
>NZ_SCSK01000001.1 GCF_004297875.1 Pandoraea sp.
GCCAGTGGCCGAGCGGGGCAACCCATCGATCCACACACTAGGCCGGATACAAGGCAGCAGCCGACTTCTTCACAACACGATGCGGGTTACTACCTATCGCCGGGAGGCATCCATACAAGAGTGATATGAGCGAGGCCCCGTCCACGCAAGTCAAGCAGGGGCGCCGCGGGCGCCTGATCATCCTGGTGGTGTTGCTGGTGCTCGTCGCGCTGGTGCTGTACCACCTGTTGGGCCGCAAGAAAGTCCAGCGCGGCATGCCGGCGCAGGTGGTCACGGTCGCCGCCGCCACGGTGGGCGACATGCCGCAGACCTTGAGCGCGCTGGGCACCGTCACGCCGATCACCACCGTCACCGTACTGCCGCAGTTGAGCGGGTACCTGACGGCGGTGGGCTACCAGGAAGGCCAGGACGTCGCCAAGGGCCAGTTTCTCGCGCAGATCGATCCCCGGCAGTACGAAATCAGCAAGCAGCAGGCCGAGGCCCAACTGGCCAAGGACCAGGCCGCGCTGGCCCAGGCCCGGGCCGATCTGGCGCGCTATGCGCAGTTGCACCAGCATCAGGCGATTGCCGAGCAGACCTACGCCGACCAGCAGTTCACCGTGCGGCAGCAAGAGGCGGCCGTCAAGGCCGACCGCGCCAGCATCGCGCAGTTCGAGCTCGATCTGGCCTATGCCCACATCACCGCGCCGGTGGCCGGCCGCGTCGGCCTGCGCCTGGTCGATCCGGGCAATTACGTGACCACCTCGAGCCAGCTGGTGGTGATCACCACCATCAAACCCACCACGGTCGAGTTCGCCGTGCCGCAAAACGCTCTGGGCAGCGTGCTGCAGCGCGTGAACGCCGGTGCCAAATTGCCGGTGACGGTCTATAACAGCGACAACACCAAACAGTTGGCCACCGGCACGCTGTACGCGCTCGGCAATCAGATGGCCACCAGTACCGGCACCGTGCCGCTGCGCGCGATGTTCGCCAACGCCGACGAGGCGCTGTTCCCGAATGAGTTCGTCAACGTCAGGCTGCTGGTCGATACGCTGCGGCATGTCGTGCTGGTGCCGACCGCGGCGGTGCAAAGCGGCGCGCCGGGCGACTATGTGTTTCTGGTCAATCCCAACCAGACGGTTTCGGTGCGCAAGGTCACCGTGGGCCCCAGCGACGGCCGGCATACGGTCATCGTCGCGGGCCTGAGCGCCGGCCAGACGGTAGTCACCGACGGTCTCGACCGCCTGAGCGACGGCGCCAGGATTCGGCTCGCCCCGGCGCAGCGGCCCGCGCCGGGTTCGCCGGCGAGCGCGCCGGCCGCAACCCCGGCGGCCCCGGGCAGTGCCGCGCGCGCGTCGTAGCCAGCGGGTCGCGCGCCGATGAATATCTCCCGCCTGTTCATTCTGCGGCCGGTGGCCACGCTGCTGCTGATGATCGCCTTCGTGCTGGTGGGGCTGGTGGCGATTCGCTTTTTGCCGGTCTCGTCGCTGCCGGACGTCGATTACCCGACCATCCAGGTGACGACCTTCTACCCGGGCGCCAGCCCCGACGTGATGGCCACCACCGTGACCGCGCCGCTGGAGGTGCAGCTCGGCGAGATCCCCGGCCTGCAGCAGATGGTGTCGTACAGTTCCGAGGGCGCCTCGGTCATCACGCTGCAATTCAACCTCGCGCTCAATCTCGACGTCGCCCAGCAAAACGTCCAGCAGGCCATCAACGCGGCCAACAGCCTGTTGCCCAGCGGGCTGCCGGCGCCGCCGACCTACGCCAAGGTCAATCCGGCCGACCAGCCGATCCTGACACTGGCGCTGACTTCCAAGTCGATGTCGCTGACCCAGCTGCAGGATGTCGCCAATAACCGGCTCGCCGCGAAAATCGCCGAAGTGCCCGGCGTGGGCCAGGTCACCGCCGCCGGCGGCAACGTGCCGGCGGTGCGGGTCGAGGCCGATCCGCAGAAGCTGGCCGCCTACGGCCTGAATATCGACGATCTGCGCACGCTGCTCAACACCGTCAACGTCAGCCAGCCCAAGGGCAATTTCGACGGCCCCGAGCTCGACTACACGATCAACGCCAACGACCAGATCAAGGACCCGGCCGGCTATCTCGACACGGTGATCGCTTATCGCAACGGCGCACCGGTGTACCTGCGCGACGTCGCCCACGTCAGCCAGGCCGCGCAGAACGTCGAGCAGGGCGCCTGGTACAACCGTACGCCGGCGATCATTCTCAACGTGCGGCGCCAGCCGGGGGCGAACGTGATCGCCACTGTCGACCAGATCACGAAAGCCCTGCCCCGGCTCGAGGCGGCGCTGCCGGCCGGCATGCACGTCGCGGTGGTCTCCGACAGCACCGGCGTGATCCGCGCTTCGGTGTCCGACGCGGCGCTCGAACTGGTGCTGGCCGTGGCGCTGGTGGTGCTGGTGATCTTCGTGTTCCTGCGCAATCTGCCGGCCACCATCATCCCCAGCATCTCGGTGCCGGTCTCGCTGATCGGCACGCTGGCGATGATGTACGAGCTCAATTACTCGATCGACAATCTGTCGCTGATGGCACTGATCATCGCCACCGGTTTCGTGGTCGACGACTCGATCGTGATGATCGAGAACATCGTGCGTTATCTCGAAGAGGGCAAGACGCCGTTGCAGGCGGCGCTCGAAGGCGCCGGCCAGATCGGCTTCACGATTCTGTCGCTGACGGTCTCCCTGATCGCCGTGCTGATCCCGCTGCTGTTCATGGGCGGCGTGATCGGGCGCCTGTTCAGCGAATTCGCCGTGACGCTGGCCGTCACCATCGTCATCTCGGCGGTGGTCTCGCTCACGCTGGTGCCGATGCTGTGCGCGCGCCTGCTGCGTGCGCGGGCGCAGCGCCATCCGAGCCGCTTCGAGCGCATCAGCGAGCGCGCCTTCGACAGGACGCTGGCCGCCTACGAGCGCGGCCTGCACTGGGTGCTCGATCACCAGGGCCTGACGCTGGCGGTGGCGCTCGGCACGCTGGCGCTCACCGTGTTCTTGTACGTGGCGATTCCCAAGGGATTGTTTCCGGTACAGGACGTCGGCGTGATCCAGGGCATCAGCGTGGCCGACAATTCGGTCTCCTACAAGGTAATGGCCGAGCGCCAGAGCGCGCTGGCCGAGGCGATCCTGAAAGACCCCGACGTCACCTCGCTGACTTCCTACGTGGGCATCGACGGCACCAACGCCACGCTCAACAACGGCCGCTTCCTGATCAACCTGCGCCCGCACGAGCAGCGCTCGCTCACCGCCCGCCAGATCGCCCGCCGCCTGGGGCAGGAAGTCGCCGGCGTGCCGGGCATCAAGCTGTACCTGCAGCCCGAGCAGGACCTCACGCTCGACACCACGGTCTCGCCCAACCAGTACAAGCTGGTGCTGCGCGGGCCCAACCAGCAGACCTTCGAGCAATACGTGCCGGGGCTGCTCGAGCGCATGAAGCAGATCCCGTCGATCACCGACGTGACCAGCGATCTCGACAACCAGGGCCTGAGCGTGAACGTCGAGCTCAATCGGCAACTGGCCGCGCGCTACGGCATTACCGCGGCGACCGTCGACAACGCGCTGTACGACGCGCTGGGCCAGCGCATCGTCTCGACCATCTTTCAGCAGGCCAACCAATATCGCGTGATTCTGGTCGCCAAGCCGCAGTCGTTGCCGAATCTGCAGGCGCTGGGCGACCTGTACCTGCCGAGCCAGACGGCGGGCACCGGCCAGGTGCCGCTCAAGCAGATCGCCAATCTGCAGATCGTCAAGTCGCCGCTGGTGATCAACCATCTGGCGCAGTTCCCGGCGGTCACCATCTCGTTCAACCTGGCCCAGGGCGCTTCGCTGAGCACGGCGGTCAAGGCGATCGGGCAGGCCGAGCAGGCCAGCCATTTGCCGCGCTCGATCACCACCGCCTTCCAGGGCGCCGCGCAGGCGTTCCAGGAGTCGCTCTCCAGCGAGGTGTACTTGCTGGCGGCGGCGCTGGTCGCCGTGTATATCGTGCTGGGCGTGCTCTACGAGAGCTTCATCCATCCGGTGACGATCCTCTCGACGCTGCCCTCGGCGGGCATCGGCGCGCTGCTCGCGCTGATGCTTGCCGGCAGCGACCTGGACGTGATCGGCATCATCGGCATCGTCTTGCTGATCGGCATCGTCAAGAAGAATGCCATCATGATCGTCGACTTCGCGCTCGACGCCGAGCGCCAGCGCGGCAAGGCGCCGCGCGAGGCGATCTTCGAGGCGTCGCTGCTGCGGTTCAGGCCGATTCTGATGACCACCCTGGCGGCCATGCTGGGCGCCCTGCCGATGCTGCTGGGCACGGGCACCGGCTCCGAGCTGCGCCGCCCGCTGGGCCTGGCGATCATCGGCGGCCTGCTGCTGAGCCAATTGCTGACGCTGTTCACCACGCCGGTGATTTACCTGTTCTTCGACCGGCTCGCGCGGCGCGTGCGCGGTAAGCCGCGCGAGCAGCCCGCCGAGGGTGCGCCGTGAACCTCTCGGCGCTCTTTATCCGGCGGCCGGTGGCGACCACGCTGCTGGCCATCGCGATTCTTCTGTCGGGGGTGCTGGCCTATTTTCAGCTGCCGGTAGCGCCGCTGCCCAACGTCGCTTACCCGGTGGTGGTGGTGCAGGCCAACATGGCCGGCGCCAGCCCCGAGACCATGGCCGCGACGGTGGCCGCGCCGCTCGAGCGGCGGCTGGGCACCATCGCCGATGTCAACGAGATGACCTCGACGAGCAGTGTCGGCTCGACGCGCATCATCACCGTGTTCGGGCTCAAGCGCGACATCAACGGCGCCGCGCGCGACGTCGAGGCGGCGATCCAGGCCGCGCGCGCCGATTTGCCGACCACCCTGCGCGGCAACCCCAGCTACCGCGAGTTCAACCCGGCCGACTCGCCGGTGATGGTGCTGGCGCTGACCTCCGACACGCTGACCAAGGCGCAGCTCTACGACTCCGCCAGCTCGGTGATCCTGCAGCAGCTCTCGCAGGTCGACGGGGTCGGCGAGATCACGCTGGGCGGCGGCGCATTGCCCAGCGTGCGGGTCGAGCTCGAGCCGGACAAGCTCAACAGCTACGGCATCGGCCTGGAAGATGTGCGGGCCGCGCTGGCCGCGGCCAACGCCAATAGCGCCAAGGGTTATCTCGACCAGGCCGGCCAGCGGTTCATGGTGCTCTCGAACGACCAGATCAACGAGGCGGCGCCCTACCGCGATCTCGTGATCGCCTATCGCAACGGCGCGCCGGTACTGCTGCGCGACGTCGCCGAGGTGGTCGATTCGAATGAAAACATTCGCAACGCCGGCCTCTACAACGGCAAGTCGGCGGTGCTGGTGATCGTTTATCCGCGCCCGGGCAGCAATGTGGTGCAGACCGTCGACCAGATCCGCAAGGTGCTGCCGAGCGTCGAGGCGAGCCTGCCCAGCGGGATTCGCGTGGGCGTGGCGCTCGATCATTCGCAGTCGGTCAAGGCATCGGTGGACGACACCGAGCGCTCGCTGTTTCTCGCCGTGCTGCTGGTGGTGGGCGTGGTGTTCGTGTTCCTGCGCTCGCCGCGCGCGCTGCTGATTCCGGCGGTGGCCTTGCCGCTGTCGATCATCGGCACCTTCGGGCCGATGTATCTGCTCGGCTACAGCATCGACAACCTCTCGCTGATGGCCCTGACGGTCGGCACCGGCTTCGTGGTCGACGACGCGGTGGTGGTGCTCGAGAACATCATGCGCCACCTCGAGGCGGGCCTGAGCCCGCGCGAGGCGGCCTTGCAGGGCAGCGCCGAGGTCAGCTTCACGGTGCTCGCGATGAGCCTGTCGCTGATCGCGGTGTTCCTGCCGATTCTGCTGATGCCGGGCATCGTCGGCATGCTGTTCCACGAATTCGCGGTCACGCTGTCGATCGCCATCCTGATCTCGCTGGTGATCTCGCTGACCATCACGCCGATGATGTGCGCCTATTTGCTCACTCGCAAGAGTGCCGCGCATTCGAGCACCCGCTGGGGCGCCTGGGTCGAGCGGCAGTTCGAGCGCTTCAAGGCGGCCTATGCGCGCTCGCTCACCGTCGCGCTCGACCATGCGCGCCTGGTCGGCCTGCTGCTGATCGCGCTGCTGGTGCTCAACGTGTTCCTGTTCAAGCTGCTGCCCTCGACGTTTTTCCCGGAGCAGGACACCGGCATCCTGATCGGACAGATCATCGCCGACCAGAGCATTTCGTTCCCCGCCATGAAGAAAAAGCTCGCCCAGCTGCAATCGATCGTGCAGCAGGACCCGGCGGTCGAATCGGTGGCCGGCTTTACCGGCGGGCGCGCGCTCAATACCGCGGTGGTTTTCATCGAGCTCAAGCCGCTGGCCCAGCGGCATGTCTCGGCCGCGCAGGTGGTCAGCCGCCTGCGGCCCAAGCTCGACCGCGTCTCGGGCGCGCGGCTGTTCCTGCAGGCGCAGCAGGACTTGCGCGTGGGCGGCCGGCAGTCGGCCGCCGAATATCAATACACGCTCACCGGCGACGATGCCGACGCGCTCTTCACCTGGGTGCCCAAACTGGTGAGCGCGCTGGGCAAGTATCCGGGCCAGGTGCGTGACGTCAACACCGATTTGCAGCAGCACGGCCTGCAGACCGAGATCCATATCGACCGGGCCACCGCGGCGCGTTACGGCTTCGAACCGAACCAGATCGACAACACGCTGTACGACGCGTTTGGCCAGCGCACCGTGTCGACCATCTACAACCCGCTCAACCAGTATTTCGTGGTGATGGAAGTCGCGCCCAAGTATGCGCAGTATCCGCAGGCGCTGGAGCGGGTCTACCTGAGCAAGGCGGCCGGCAACCCCAGCGGCACCGCCCAGTCGCAGATGTCGAGCGCGCTGGTATCGGTCGCCAGCGCGGGCGCCGCGTCGACCTCGACCAACGCGCTCAACGCCGACGCCGAGGCCAACCAGCGCACCAACAGCATTTCCAACAGCAAGGGCGGCGCCTCCAGCGGCAGCGCGCTGAGCACCGCCGGCGAGACCATGGTGCCGCTGCGGGCGCTGATGACGTACTCCGCCAGCCACACCGCAACCCAGGTCAATCACCAGGGCGGGCTGGTGGCCGGGACGATCTCCTTCAACCTGCCGGTGGGCGGCTCGCTCAGCCAGGCGGCGGTGGCCATCAACCAGGCCGAGCAGGACATCGAAATGCCGGCCAGCATCCACGGCGCCTTCGCCGGCGCCGCGCAGGCCTACGCGCAGTCGATGGGCACCATCCCGTTGCTGATCCTGGCCGCGCTGGGGGTGGTCTACCTGGTGCTCGGCATTCTCTACGAGAACACCATTCACCCGATCACGATCCTGTCGACCCTGCCCTCGGCCGGCATCGGCGCGACCCTGGCGCTGCTGATTTTCGGCACGCCGTTCTCGGTGATTGCGATGATCGGCATCATTTTGCTGATCGGCATCGTCAAGAAGAACGGCATCATGATGGTCGACGTCGCGATTCGCCTGCAGCGCGATCAGGGCATGGACGCCAAGCAGGCGATTCACGACGCCGCCGTGATCCGGCTGCGGCCGATCATGATGACCACCGCGGCGGCCGTGCTGGGCGCCGCGCCGCTGGCCATCGGGCTCGGCCAGGGCTCGGCGCTGCGCCAGCCGCTGGGCATCACGGTGATGGGCGGGCTGATTCTCAGCCAGATGTTCACCCTGTACACGACACCGGTGATCTACCTGTATCTCGACCGTTTGCGCGGCAAGTTCATCAAGTGGTCGGCGGGCTTGCCATGGAACAGACAATCGGACACCAACGCATGAAAACCAGGCTTCCCTCCCCGCTTCCGGCAACGCTGGCCGTGGCGCTCTCGCTGGGGCTCGCCGGCTGCATGGTCGGCCCCGACTACCATCGTCCGGCGGTGGACGTGCCCGCGCACTACCAACCGCTGCCCGGCTGGACGCCGGCCTCGCCCGCCGCCGCGGCCGGCCCCAAGGGCGACTGGTGGACCGCCTTTCATGACCCGTTGCTCGATCGCCTCGAGCCGATGGTGTCGGTCTCCAACCAGAGCGTGCGGCAGGCCTACGCCAACTACCGGCAGGCGCTGGCCGAGGTGCGCCTGGCACGCAGCGGCCTGTTTCCGGTGCTGGGCCTCACCGGCTCGGCGACCCGCCAGCACAGCGCGAGCGGCAATGTTTCGAGCAGCGCCGGGTTTGGCCGCTCGGTGAGCGACTCGGGATCGCTCGAAGGCAATATCAGCTGGGCGCCCGACCTGTGGGGCGAAGTGCGGCGCGGCATCGAGCAAAACACCGCCACGGCCCAGGCCAGCGAAGCGACGCTGGCCAACGCCACGCTGTCCGAGCAGATCGCGCTGGCCACCACGGTCATCGAGCTGCGCATCAACGATGCCAGCGCCGAACTGCTGCGGCAGACGGTGGCGTCCGACGAACAATATCTGCGCGTGGTCACTGAGAAGGACCGTGCCGGCACGGTGCCGCCGTCCGACCTGATTGCCGCGCGCACGCAACTCGAAAACGCCCAGGCCAGCCTGATCGGGCTGGGCGTGGCGCGGGCCCAATACGCACATGCGATTGCCGTGCTGGTCGGCAAGAATCCGCAAGACCTCGACATCCCGCCCGGCACCGCCCTGCCGACGCTGCCCGAGATCCCCGTCGGCGTGCCCTCGACGCTGCTGCAGCGGCGCCCCGACATCGCCGTGGCCGAGCGCAAGATGGCCGCGCAGAATGCGGCCATCGGCGTGGCCGTGGCGGCCTATTACCCGACTGTCTCGCTATCGGCCGTGGCGGGCTTCACGCAGTCGCCGCTGGCCGGATTGCTGCACGCGGCCAATCGCGTCTGGTCGCTGGGCGCCGATGTCGGACAGACGCTGTTCGACGGCGGTCAGCGCAGCGCGCAGGTGGATGCGGCCCGGGCCGCTTATGACGCGGCCGAGGCCAACTATCGGGGCACCGTGCTCAGTGCGTTTCAGAATGTCGAGAACGATCTCTCGGGTCTGCACGTGCTTGCCCGGCAGGCCGAGGTGCTCGATGCGGCGGTGCGCGATGCGACGCGCGGCACCGAGATCGCGCGGCGCGAATACGAAGCCGGCACGGTCGACTACACCACCGTGGCGACCGCGCAGGCCACGCAGTTGAGCGCGCAGCAAAGTGCCCTGAGCGTGCAGGCGCAGCGCCTGCTCAGTACCGCGTCGCTGATCGGCGACCTGGGCGGCGGCTGGTCGGCCGACGCGTTGCAGGGAGCTTCGCTGCAATCGCCACGGCCGACGCCATCGGCGCAGCCGCATTGAGGCGACGGCGCGCTGACCGCGCGGCCCCGGCGGGCTCAGGCAATCGAGCCGAAGCGCTGGTCCAGATAGGCGATGATCGCGTTCGATTCGTAGAGCCAGCGCGATTCGTCGTTATCCTGAATATGCAGGCAGGGTACCTTCACCTTGCCGCCGCCGGCCAGCAGACGCTCGCGCGCTGCCGCGTCCTTCTTGACATCGTGCAGCGTCATCGGTACGTTCAGGCGATGCAGCGCGCGCCGCGTCTTGACGCAAAACGGACAGGCGTGGAATTGATACAGCGACAGATGCGCGGCTTCGGCGGCCACGCGCGCCTGAGCCTCGGGCGCGCGGCGCTGCGCACGCGGCCGGCTGAGCGCATCGCCCAGCACGATCAACTGGCCCAGACCGACTCGCAGGGCTTTCATCAACATAACGGCGACCTCGATGAATGTGAAAAGCCTGACATGTTACGCCCTACCCCGGCACGCTTGCGGGCTCACATCAGCAGGATCGTCTGCACCTGCACCAGATGCCGGCGCATCGCGGCGCTGGCCGCCTCCGGATCGCGCGCTTCGAGCGCGTCGTATACCTCGCGGTGTTGCGCGGCCGAGCGGCGCCGCCCTTCGTCGTCGACCGTGGCGATGCGGCGCGAGCGCCAGCCGGGCTGCGCGCGCGCGCTGTTCATCGCGCCGATCAGGGCGATCATTGCCTGATTGCGTGTGGCCTGCGCGATCAGGTGGTGGAAGCGGTGATCCCATTGCTGCCATTCACTGTCGTTGCGCGCGCTGGCATTCTTGCGCACGCATTTTTCGATTTCCTGTAGATCTTCGGCGTTGGCCTTGGTGGCCGCCAGGGCTGCCACTGCCGGTTCGATGATGAAGCGCGCCTCCATCACGTCGGCGGGGCTGGTATCGCGAAACAGCGCGTCGAAGCCCGAAACGAATTTTTGCGGCCGTGAGCCGAGGAAGGTGCCGCGCCCCACGCCGCGCCATACGCGCCCTTCGAGTTCGAGGTGCGACAGCGCCTCGCGCAGCTTGCGCCGGCTCACGCCCAGCGTGAGCGCGAGCTGCCGCTCGGCCGGCAGCGCATCGCCCTCGTTGAGCTGCTGCCTGGCGATGTAGGCATGCAGGGCGGCAAGCGCCTCGGGTTCGTTTTGGGGCATGGCGAATATTGAACCAATTAATTATTGGTTCAATATTCTATAGCGGTTTTCCTCGTTATGGTGCATTAAATAAAGAAAATACAAGTGTTTTAGTTTGACACCAAAACTTAATGGGTTCTAAAATCGATCGCGTTGCAACCCGCCCTGGGTTGCCGGCATGCGCGGGGCATGCGAGAACGCGAGGTTTCTTATGAAAAGACGCAGTGTTCTGAAAATCGGCGGGGCGTTGCCCTTGCTGTCATTGGGTTCGCTGGGCGCGGTCGACGCATTCGGGCAAGCCAAGCCCGCGAGCGTGACGGTGCTGACCTGGGGGGGCCTGTGGGGCGATGCATTGCAAAAGGGGGTCGGCCAGCGCCTGACCGCGCAGACCGGGGTGCCGGTGATCGAGGATCGCGGCTCGACGCCCGACCAGCGCATCACCAAATTGAAAGTGGGGCTCGCGCACCAGACCTACGATCTGGTGCAATTGCACGACGGGCTGTTCCCGCTGGCGGTCAGCCAGGGCGTGCTGCAGAAGATCAATCCTCACTCGCCGCGCCTGACCAATCTGCCGGACGTCTATCCGCAGTTCAAGCACGAGTATTGGGTCGCGCAGATCTATTCGGCGATCGGCATCGCCTATAACGCCAAGGCGATCAAGAAGCCGCCGCGCTCGTGGGCCGATCTGTGGCGACCCGAGTTTCGCGGCAAGATCGTGCTGCCCGCCTCGTCGCATTCGATCGGCCTGTACATCATTCCGATCGGCGCGATGGCCGCCGGCAAGTCGCCCAAGGACGGCGACGCCGGTTTCGAGATGTTCGAAAAGATGGTCAAGCTGCAGCCGATTTTCGAGCCCGACACCGATACCATCATGGCCGACCTGGTCAGCGGCGAGGCAACCATCGGTGTGCTGTACAACGCCCAGACCGAGACCGTCGCCAAGCGCAACCGCGACGTCAAATGGGTGTTTCCGGAAGAGGGCGCGATTTCCATTTCGTGGGGTACCGGCATCGCCAAGAATGCGCCGAGCCTGGATTATGCCGAACGGTTCCTCAATCTGACGCTCGACCCGCAGGGGCAGATCGGTTTCGCCGAGGCTTTCAACTATCCGGGCACCAATCGCAAGACCCAGGCCCTGCTGCCGCCCGCGCTGCAAAAGAGCATCGTGCTGAGCGATGCGGAGCGCTCCCGGCTCGTCGACCTCGATCAGCAATACATGAGCGAGCAGCGCGTGAGCTGGATGAGCCGCTGGAACCGCATTGTCGCGGGCGCCTGAGGACGCGCGCCGCACGTTCGTCATGCCTGCCGACATGCTTGCCTTGCGCTGGGGCGACAACGCGCAAGGCTGTGTGCTTGCCGTGCTGGCGCACCGCCTGGCTGCGCGCGGCTGCGCGGTGCATGTGATGCGCGAGGATGTCGCGGGCTTGCGTGCCGGCGATTACGTCGTCGCGGCGTCCGGGCCGGTGCGTCGCGCGATCGCCGCGAGCGGCATCGAATCGGTCGGCCTGGCCGGCGACCGGGCGCGCGAGCTTCTCGATAAGGCCGACGCCGTGCATGTGCCGCGCATTGCCATTTTCGGCGGCGCGGCATGCGCCTATCCCTACCTTGGCTACTATGCGCACAGCCTGGCCAGTCTCGGCCTGCCGTTCGACGTGCTCGACGGCGCGCCGGTGGCCGCCGGCGCGCTCGACGCTTACGATCTGCTGATGCTGCCCGGCGGCTTCGAGACCTGGGGGCTCGACCGCAATGAAGACACGCCGGGCATCGACCGCGCGATCCGCCGCTTTCTCGCGCGCGGCGGCGCCTGCATTGCCTCGTGCGGCGGCGCCTTCTATCTGTCCGAGGGGCGGCCTCACTGGCTCGGCGTGGCGCAGGCGAGCCCGCGTTATTCGCACGAGTATCTGCGCAGCGGCGCGGGGCTGGTTTCCATCGAGCTCGGGCCCGGGCCGCTCGCGCGCGGCTGCGCCCCGCTGGTCGAGATGCCCTATTACCATGGCCCGATCTACGAGGCCGTGCGCTCGCCGACGCGCAGTGCCGCGCATTTTTGCGCGCTGACGCTGCCCGCGCGCCTGCCGATCGACAATCCGCTGGATGCGGCCGGCTTTGCCACCGAGATGGCCGGCAAGGCCGCGATCCTGCTCGGCGGCGCGCAGTCCGACGGCGCGCCGCGCGCGGTGCTGTTTTCGCCGCATCCGGAAATGGGCGACGTGGTGCGCAAATACATCGCACTCGAGCGTTACGTGAGCGCCTATTTGCCGATTCGCGGCGAGGCGGTGATGACGCAGACGCTCGATTTCTACGAACCCAACGATTCGCCGTCGTTTCGCCTGATTCTCAACGCGGTCCAGCTGCTTTGCACGGGCCGCGCGCCGGCCGCGCCGCAGCCAAATACGACGGCCGGCGAGTCGTCCGAGCCGAGCGGGTGGCCGGATGCGCGCCGGCGGCTGCTGACTGCGGCCCGCGAGGCGCTCGAGCGGCTTGTGCCCGCCGACGATGCCATGGGTCGTTTGCTGCGGCGGGAAATCACGCGCCTGCGCGCATTGGCGCTCTCGTTGGCCGAGGTTGCCGCACCGCCGAGCGGGGCCGGCGGCGCGTTGCGTGTGCTCGAGGACGCCGGCGCCGGACTGGCGGCCGGGGAGCCGCCGGGCACCGACACTCGCGCGCTGGCCCAGGGGCTGCTCGCCGTCGAACTGCCGCTGCGGTTTCTCGAAGCGCTCGCGCGCCAGACGCGCTGCGACGCCTGGCTCACCCTGGGTGTTGACTAGATATCGAATTCATCGGACTCCTAGCATGGATCTCACGGCAGAAGCCGACGTGCGCTTTGAAAACGTCACCAAGCATTTCCAGGATGTCGTCGCCATCAAGGCGCTGAATCTCGACATTCCCCGCGGCGCGTTCTTCTCGCTGCTGGGGCCCAGCGGCTGCGGCAAGACCACCACGCTGCGCATGATTGCCGGCTTCGAGCGGCCGACCGAGGGCGAGGTGTACATTCGCGGCGAGCGCGTCACCGACATCGCGCCGTACCGGCGCAACTTCGGCATGGTGTTTCAGAACTACGCGCTGTTCCCGCATATGTCGGTGGCGCAGAACGTGGCCTTTGGCCTGAAGATGCGCAAGCTCTCGCGCGACGAAACCGCGCGGCGCGTGCGCGAGACGCTCGATCTGGTCAAGCTCGCCGGCTTCGAGAGCCGCTACCCCAAACAGCTCTCGGGCGGCCAGCAGCAGCGTGTGGCGCTGGCCCGCGCGCTGGTGATCCAGCCGACCGTGCTGCTGCTCGACGAATCGCTCAGCGCGCTCGACAAGCTGCTGCGTGAGCAGATGCAGGTCGAGTTGCGGCAGTTGCAGCGAAAGCTCGGCATTACCGCGATATTCGTCACGCACGATCAGGAGGAAGCGTTGACGATGTCCGATCACGTCGCTGTGATGCGTGCCGGCGTGGTCGAACAGGTCGGCACGCCGGGCGAAATCTACGAGCGACCGCGCACCGAATTCGTCGCCGGCTTTCTTGGCAACAGCAATTTTGTCGACGGCGTGGTAGTCAACGCCGGCGACGACGGTGCGCGCATCGATATCGGCGACGCGCAGATTCGGGTCGACGGCTGCACCGCCCGCCTCGGCGCGCGCGTCAAGCTGGCGCTGCGCCCGGAGAAAATCGATATCGTCCCCGACGCCGAGGTGGGCGGCCGCGAGAGCGTGACGGCCACGGTGCGCGAGATCATCTATCGGGGCGCCGCCACGCACGTGTATCTCGAGCGCCGCGGCGCGCCCATGCAGGCCTATGTGCGCGACGCGAGCGGACTCGCGCCGGGGCAGGAAGTGCGCTGCGCCTGGGCCGCCTCGAGCATGGTCATGCTGCGGGAGCCCTGATGCGAGTTGCCCGCCCGTTCTATCGCCGGCCGTTTTTCTGGGCCGTGGCCGCGCCGCCGCTATTGGCGACGCTGGTGTGCTTCGTCGCGCCGCTGCTGCTGCTGTTCTACGTGAGCTTCATGGCGCCGTCGAGCACGCAACTCTTCAGCCACCATGCGACGCTCGCCAACTACGTGCAATCGCTGAGCGACCGTTACATGCTGCTGCTGATTCGGCGCACGCTCGGTGTGACCGCCGCGGTGCTGGGCGTGTGCCTGCTGCTCGGCTACCCGGTGGCGCTGGTGCTGGCGCGCATGCGGCCGCGCCGCAGGCTTGTCACGATGATGGTGCTGCTGTTCCCGCTGATGATCAGCAACGTGGTGCGCGCCTATGGCTGGCTGGAGATTCTGGGGCGCAACGGCGTGGTCAATCTGGTGCTCGTCAAGCTCGGCTGGATCCGCGTGCCGCTGCGCATCGTCGATACCTTCGAAGCCGTGGTGATCGCACTGCTGACGATATTGCTGCCCTATATGATCATTTCGATTGCCAACTCGCTCACCGCGATCGATGCTTCGCTGCACGAGGCGGCCGAGTCGCTCGGCGCCAATCCGTGGCGCGCCTTCTGGCAGGTGACGTGGCCGCTGTCGAGCCCGGGCGTGGCCTCGGGCATGATGCTGGTGTTCTTCCTGACGCTCAGCGCCTACGTGACCATCGCGCTGCTGGGCGGGGTGCAATACAAGCTGCTGGTCAGCGCCGTGTTCGATGCGGTGAGCACGCTGCAGTGGCCGCAGGCGGCGGCGCTGTCATTCATTTTGCTGGCGCTGGCACTGGCCGCCGGCGCGGTGATCCAACTGCTGCTGCGGCCGCATCGGGTGCAAGGCAGGGGGCGCGCCCAATGAAACGATTCGGCGATCTTCTGTCCGCGGTGGTCACCGCATTGGTCTTCGTGCTGCTGCTCGGGCCGCTCCTGGTGGTGATCGTCACGGCGTTCTCGCCATCCGATTTTTTTCAATTTCCGCCGACCGGCTTCTCGCTGCGCTGGTTCGCCGATTTCTTCTCCCGCGAGCAAATGCGCGGCGCCTTCACGCTCAGCGTGGAGCTGGCGCTGTTCGCCTCGAGCGTGGCGACCGTGCTCGGCGTGATGGCGGCGCTAGCGACCGTGCGCAGCGGCCGGCGCGCGAGCGGGTTCTTCCAGGCGCTGTACATGGCGCCGCTGGTCTTCCCGACCATCATCCTCGGCCTGTCGCTGCTGATGTGCTACCGCTACATCGGCATGCCGGTGCTGGCGGGCCTGGCGATCGCCCACGTCCTGGTCGGCATGCCCTACTGTTTCCGTGCGACATACGCCAGCCTGCAGAGCTTCGACACATCGCTCGACGAGGCCGGCCAGAGTCTGGGCGCCTCGCCGCTGACGTGCTTCCTGCTGGTGACGCTGCCGCTGATCTGGCCGGGCGTGCTCTCGGGCTGGCTGTTTGCCTTCATCGTCTCGTTCGGCGAGTTGAACACGGCGCTCTTCCTGACCGGCCCCGGTGTCACCACTCTGCCGATCGAGATCTTCGGTTTCCTGCAGTTCGACGGCGGACAACTCGTGATCGCCGCGGCCTCGGCGCTGCAGATTGCGATGATCCTGCTCATCGTGCTGGTCATGGAGCGCGCGATCGGGCTGGCCCGGATGGTGCGTTCATAGTCATTGCCGGCGGGCCAGCGGCCACCGGCGGGGAGAAATCAGCATGCAGTTCACCACGCGCCCGGAATTGATCGGGACTTTCGGCATGGTTGCGTCGACGCACTGGCTCGCCAGCAGCGTCGGCATGGCGGTTTTGGAAAAAGGCGGCAACGCCTTCGATGCGGCCGCAGCAGCAGGTTTCGTACTGCAAATCGTCGAGCCTCATCTGAATGGCCCCGGCGGTGAGTTGCCGGTGGTGTTCTACAGTGCGGCGCAAGACCGCGTGCGCGTGCTGTGCGCACAGGGCGTCACGCCGGCGGCCATGACCATCGAGCGCATGCACGCGCTGGGCCTGGAGGTGGTGCCGGGCACGGGGCTCCTGCCGGCGGTGGTCCCCGGCGCCTTCGGCGGCTGGATGGCGTTGCTGCGCGACTACGGCCAGCTGCCGCTGGCCGAGGTGCTCGGCTATGCGATCGACTACGCCGAAAACGGCTATCCGGTGCTGCCGCGCGTGGCATCGTCGATTCTCGCGGCCGAAACATTTTTTCAAAACGAATGGCCCACCTCGGCCGAGGTCTGGCTGCGCGATGGCAAGGCGCCCGCGCCGCACACCCTGATGCGCAATCCCGGCATCGCCGCGACTTATCGGCGTCTGCTGGCCGAGGCCGGCGCGGTGAGCGATCGCGCCGAGCAATGCGAGCGCGCGCGGCTGGCGTTCTACCAGGGCTTCGTGGCCGAGGCGATCGACACGTTCTTCCGCACCACCGCGGTGCTCGATACCTCCGGGCGGCGTAACGCGGGCCTGCTTGCCGCCGACGATCTCGCGCGGTGGGCGCCGACCTACGAGGAGCCGGCGAGCTACGAGTACGCGGGACTGCGCGTGCATAAGACAGGCCCGTGGGGGCAGGGGCCGGTGTTCCTGCAGCAGTTGGCCTTGCTCAAGCGCTTCGACCTGGCGGCGATGGACCCGGCCGGGCCCGAGTTCGTCCACACGGTGGTCGAATGCGCGAAGCTTGCGTTCGCCGATCGCGATATCTTTTACGGCGATCCGGACTTTTGCGAAGTGCCGTTGCAGACCTTGCTCGGCGACGCGTACAACGACGCGCGCAGCCGTCTGGTCGATGCGCGCCACGCGTCGCGCGAGCTGCGCCCGGGCCAGCTTGGCGATAGCGACGCGCGGCTCGCGACCATCCTGGCCAACGCCGGACGCGCGCAGACCGGCGGCTTCGGCCAGGGCGAGCCGACCTTCGCGCCGCTGCCCGAGCTCAAGGGCGACACCGTGCACCTGGACGTGGTCGACCGCTGGGGCAACATGGTGTCGGCCACGCCCTCGGGCGGCTGGCTGCAGGCCTCGCCGGCGGTGCCCGAGCTGGGCTTTTGCATCACCACGCGCGGCCAGATGTTCTGGATGGCGCCGGGCTTGCCGTCCAGTCTCGGACCCGGGCGGCGCCCGCGCACCACGCTCACGCCGACATTGGTCACGCGCGAAGGCAAGCCTTATGCCGCGTTCGGCTCGCCCGGCGGCGACCAGCAGGACCAATGGTCGCTGCAGATGTTCGTCAAGCACGTGCACCACGGCATGAACTTTCAGCTGGCGATCGATGCGCCGACCTTCCAGACCGCGCATTTTCCGGCGTCGTTCTACCCGCGCGCGATGCAGCTCGGCCATCTCGCAATCGAAGGGCGCTACTCGCCCGCGACGCTGGCGGCGTTGCGCGAACGCGGCCACGACCTGCAGGTGATGGACGACTGGGCGCTCGGGCGCCTGTGCGCGGTCGGCGTGCGTGGCGGCTTGCTGCGCGCCGCGGCCACGCCGCGCCTGATGCAGGCATACGCGGTCGGTCGCTGAATCGGGCGCGCCCTGGGCGGCCCGCCCGAGAGGTTTGACCGGCGCCGCGTTAGCCAATAGACTGAGGAATTGCTGCGTCGCAACATTCGCTGTCGCCGGCATCCCGGCGCGGCCCCTGAATTCCCGCAGCACCTCACGAGGGTGGCGCATGCGCAATAAAACGGTAACGATCGGCCTGCAAGGCGGCGGCTCGCACGGCGCGTTTACATGGGGTGTGCTCGACCGTCTGCTGGAGGACGGGCGCGTCGACATCGAGGGCATCAGCGGCGCGAGCGCCGGCGCGATGAACGCGGTGGTGCTCGCGCATGGCCTTATGCTCGGCGGGCGCGACGGCGCGCGTCAGGCGCTGAAGGATTTCTGGGAAAGTGTGGCGACCGGCGCGCTGCCTGGCGGCATCGCCTCGCCCGGCACCATGCCGCTGGGCGACGGCACCCAGGGCGGCGCGGCGGCGGCGATGAAGGCGTATTTGTTCATGACGCGGTTTTTTTCGCCGTATCAGCTCAATCCGCTGGGGATGAATCCGCTGCGCGACATCCTGAGCCGGCAGATCGATTTCGAACGCATGCGCGCCGAGTGTGCAGTCGCGCTTTTCATCGCCACCACGCGCGTCAGTACCGGCACGCTCAGGCTGTTCGGCACCCGCGAGCTTACGCTCGACGTGCTGCTGGCCTCGGCCTGCCTGCCGACCCTGCATCACAGCATCGAGATCGACGGCGAGGCCTATTGGGACGGCGGGCTGAGCGCCAATCCGCCGATCGCGCCGCTGTTGCACCAGTGCGCCGCCAACGATTTGGTGCTGGTGCTGCTGCAGCCCTCGCCCAACCGCGAGACGCCCGCCTCGGCCGACGAGATTTCGCGGCGCCTGACCGAGATCAGTTTCAACACGGCATTCTCGACCGAACTGCGCGCGCTGGTGCAGGCGAAATGGGCCGCCGAGCGCGCGTTCTTTTCATTTGGCCGCCTCGATCGGCGCTTGCGGCATTTCTATTTGCATCTGATCGACTCGCCGGCCTTCATGAGTCGCTTGCATACGCTGAGCAAGGCCAACACCGACGCCGCATTTATCGCCGCGTTGCGCGACGAGGGACGACGCAGCGCCGGCCAATGGCTGACGCGCAATTTCGCCCGTCTTGGCTCGCGCTCGACGTGCGAGCTCGACACGCTGCTGCCGTGACGCCGGCCGCGCCGCGCTAGCGCACCACCTGGGCCGGATTCTCGCCGTATGGCGGCGCGTAGATCACCAGCAATTGCAGCGGTTCGTCGCTGACGGCCGTGACCACATGCGGCACGCCGGCCGGGAAGAACACCGCATCGCCCGGCACGACTTCGCGCTGCGGCTCGTCGCCCACCTGAACCAGCGCGCGCCCGGCCAGCACGTAGCAGGCCTGCTCCAGATCGGGGTGGGCATGCGGCAGCGCGCCCTGGTTCTTTTCGATGGTGCCGTGCAGGATCTCCATGTGCCGCGCGCCGACGGTGTCGGGCGAGATCAGGCGGCGGTTGGTGGTGCCGTGGTGGTTGGCCGGGTGATAGCCGGGCACGTCGGACAGGCGCACGAAGTATTTGGATGACATGGTCGGTGTCGGTAACGAGTCGAGGGGATGGCTGGCATCGCGCCAGGCGTCCAGCATAATCGAGAACCGCCTTCGATGTGGCGTTTGCTGCCCGCCTCGCGAGCGACTGCGAAAAATTGTAGTTGCATAGCTAACTATGTGGGACTAAACTGCGTTTCATGTTCGATCACTGCCTTTACTTCAATACGTCGGCACTGGCGCGCCAGCTCGAGCGTGAGTGGGCGGCCGCGTTCCAGCCGTTCGGGCTGACGCCGCCGCAGGCATTCATGCTGCGGGCGATCCTCGAACAGCCGGGCATGCTGCAGCGAGAGCTGGCCCAGACGCTGGCGATTGCGCGGCCAACCGCCACCCGCGCGCTCGATGGGCTGGAGGCCAGGCAGTTGATCGAGCGCCGCAGCCTGCAGCGCGATGGGCGCGAGTTGGAGATTCACCCCACCGCGCAGGCGCTGGCGATCAAGCGAGCGCTCAACGAGGCCAGCGGCAGGGTCACGGCACGCTTGAAGAAAGTATTGGGAGCGAACGAGTTTGCCGCGGTGGTCGATAAGGTACGCGACACCCGCTCGGCGATCGAGTGATTTTTTTTCGATAGATAGTTGCATAGCTAACTAAAAGGAGCCGTCGTCATGCCTATCCTGAACGTCAAAATCAGCGCCAAACCGTCGAAGGAGTTGACCCGCGAGGTCTCCGGCATCCTGCTCGATCTCACCTCGCGGATTCTCGGGAAAAAGCCCGAGGTCACGTCGATCGCGATCGATTACGTCGATCCGGATCATTGGATCGTCGGCGGCCGCTCGCTCACCGAGCAGGGCAAGAGCAGCATCTATTTCGACATCAAGGTCACCGACGAGACCAACACCAAGCAGGAGAAGGCGCAATACATCAGCGAGGCATTCGACGCTTTCTCGCGCTTGCTGGGCAATCTGCATGAAGAGAGCTACATCTACGTGCAGGACGTGCGCGCCGCGTCATATGGCTATGGCGGAAAGACCCAGGAGTACCGCTATCACCACGCCGCGGGGTGAGGATTCGGCTGGCCCGCGGCGCCCGGCTTGCCGTGCGCGCGCGCCAGGATCAGCTGCGTGAGTTGCCGCGCGGCGCTGTTGGGCTCGGCGGCGCGGTAAGCCAGATGCAGCGGCGCCGAGACCCGCGTGCTGTGCGCGAGGCGCCGGAATACGACGCTGTGCTGGCCGTAGCGCTGCATCGAGGCCGGCACTACCGTGATGCCGAGCCCGGCGGCCACCAGATTGATGCCGGCCGCCATGCGCGGGACTTCCTGCACCACGCGCGGCTCGAAACCGCTGGCGCGGCAGGCGGCGAGAAAGTCCGCGTAGATACCGGGCGCGCCGGGGCGTCGCACCAGCACGAAGTCCTCGCCGGCCAGATCCTTCAGTCGAATGCCGGCACGGCCCCGCTTGGGTTGGGCCAGGCGATGTCCATCGGGCAGCACCACCACCATCTCTTCGTCGAACAGCGGCTCGAAAGCGAGCCCGTCCGGCGTGTCGATCGGCTTGCGAAGAATGGCCACCTGGATCGCCCCGCGCGACATCCGTTCGATGATTTCCGCGGCATTGAGCTCGACCAGGTCGATCGCGACGTCGTGGTAGCGTTCGCGAAACTCGCGCACCAGGGTCAGCGGCAGCGGATGAAATGCCGCGGAGCTGGTCATGCCAACGGCTACCGCGCCCAGTTCTCCGCGCGCGATGCGCGCGGCCTTGCGTACCGCCAGATCGAGCAGGGAAAGCGCCTGCCGCACGTCGTCGGCGAACGACTCGCCGGCCGGCGTGGGCTCGACCCCGCGCGGCAGCCGCGAGAACAGCGCGAAACCCAGCTCATTCTCCAGCGCGCGGATCTGTTGCGACAGCGGCGGCTGCTCGATGAATAGCCGCGCCGCGGCGCGCGTGAACTGGCGCTCCTCGGCCACTGCCAGGAAATATTTCAGATGCCGTAATTCCATCGTCGCCAGTGCCTCGCGCGAATTGCCATATGTTTCGCATATGGCATGGGTCGGAATTATGTATTTTACATCCGGCATGTGAATTCCTAGCATGGCATCACATGTCGGGTCTGGAGCGGCGCAGTGCCAATCGCGCCGTCGCTCGCTCGGCATCGCACAACGATAAAACCGATAAGGAGACACGATGCGCATTTCACTTCCAGGCAGCGCCGTCGGCGCGGCGCTGTTGGCCATGGCGCTGGCGGGCACGGCGTCGGCCGAAACGTTTTCCGACATCAACACGCCGGGTTCGAGTTTTACCTCGCTGTATGGGGTGCTCGACGTCAACGTGGAAACCGTGACCCACGCCGATGCGGCGGGTGATCGCCTCACGCGCGAGAAAAGCGGCGGGCTGTCGAATGATCGCTTCGGCTTCAAGGGCCGTGAAGACCTGGGCGGCGGGTTGGCGGCGTTCTTCGCGCTGGAGGCTGGGTTCGACTTGAACGACGGCACGCAGACCAGCCAGGGCACGCTGTTCAATCGTACCGCCGAAGTCGGACTGGCGAGCCGCTGGGGCGCGCTGTCGGCAGGCCTGCAGTACACCGCAATGTACGACATCCTGCTGCATTACGACCCGATGAGCTTCTCGCCGCAGTACACCTGGCTGCCCTCGAGCGGCTCGAGCGACAGCATGGCGTTCAAGGCCCGCGTGAACAATTCGGTCAAGTACGTCGGGCACGCGGGCGGTTTGACGGTGATCGGCGATTACAGCTTCGGCAACGATCCGGCGTCGTTTCAAAGCAGCGCGGCCTATGGCGCCGGGCTCGAGTATCGCTATCGGGGCTTCGGCGTGGGGCTCGCCTATGATTACCGCAATGGTGCGATCAATGCGGCCGGCCTGCATGCGAAGACCAGCAACTGGAGCGCTTCGGCTCGTCAGGCGATCGGCCCGGCCGTGCTCATGGGCGGCTACGAGCATTACTTGAGCGAACCGGTCAAGGGCGCCTCGGCCACCGCGGGGCTTTGGTTCGGCGGTGTGCGTTACGCGGTGTCGCCGCGCGTCAAGCTCACGGCCGCCGCCTATTACCAGCAAGCGGGCCAGTCTGGAGTGTCGAACGCCTTGATGGGCGTGCTCAGCGGGCAATATCATTTGTCGCGTCGCACCGACCTGTACGCGACGCTGGCTTATGCCGGCGCGACACACAACGGCGACGGCAGTTATACCGCCGTGGGCGTGACCAAGTCCACCGCGTTCATGGCCGTGCAAACCGCGGCCACGCTCGGCATCCGGCATCGCTTCTGAGGTGAGGCCCCGACCATGAAAGACAACCTCGCATTGCGCCGCCTGATTTCGTTGACCCGACGCGCGCGCCGGATCGCGCCGGCCCTGCTGATGGGGCTCGCTGGTGGCGCGCTGGGCGTCGCCGCGCGGCCGGCCGGCGCCGCGCCCGTGCATGTGTATCGGGCGCATCTGCGGCCGGTCAAGGTGGTGGCGAGCTCGATGATCGACATCGGGCGCCCCGGCCATCCGGCGCTGCTGCCGCTGATTGCGTCGGCCGACCTTGCCCGGCCCCAGCCTGGCGTGACGCGCGCCGTGATTGTCGTGCACGGCAAGCTGCGCAACGCCGACACGTACTACGCCACATTGCGGCGCGCGGCCGAGGCGGCCGGCGCGGCGGGACAGCGCGCGCTGCTGATCGCCCCGCAGTTTCTGGCCACCATCGATATGGCGCCGAACCATGTGCCGGCCGACGTGCTGCACTGGCACGGCACCGGCTGGATGGGGGGTGAGCCCGCCGCCGGCCCGCAGCCGCTGAGCTCGTACGCCGCGCTCGACGCACTGCTCGCGCGTCTGGCCGAGCGCGCGAATTTCCCGCAACTGCGCGACGTCGTGTTGGCCGGGTTCTCGGGCGGCGCGCAAGTGGCGCAGCGCTACGCCCTGGCCGCCCACGGCCTGCGGGCATTGGCGCGGCGCGGCATACGGGTGAGCTTCGTGGTGGCAAGCCCGTCGTCGTATGCCTATTTCGACAAGCTGCGGCCGGTGGGCGACCCGCGCGACGGGCGCGTCACGTTCGCCCGCTACGATGCGGCGCAATGCCCGGGCTACGACGACTGGAAATATGGCCTGGAAAACCTGCCGCCCTATTTGGCCGGCAGCACGCCGCAAAGACTTGAGCAACGTTACGTCCGGCGCGACATCACGTACTTCGTGGGCGCCGACGACAACGACCCGGCGCAACGCGCGCTCGACAAGAGTTGCCCGGCCGAGGCGCAAGGCAGCCAGCGCCTCGCCCGGGCCACTGCGTATTACGCCTATTTGAGGCAACGTCACCCGAACCTGGCACAGCCGATGATCGTCGTGCCGGGTGCCGGCCACAACGAGGCACGCGTGCTGACTACGCCATGCGCGCAAAGTGCGCTGTTCGGCGTGCCGGGGTGCCATCGACTGCAGGAGACAAAAAGCCAATGAACACGTCACCCTCCCCCCGGCTCACGCCACAACAGGTTCGCCGCGCGATCGTCGCCTCGGTGGTAGGCAACGGTCTCGAATGGTTCGACTTCCTGGCGTACGGCTACTTCGCCAAGACCATCGCCAAGGTGTTCTTTCCGACTCACAGCAGCTATCTTTCGATTTCACTGACGCTGGCCACTTTCGCCATCGGCTTTTTCGTGCGGCCGCTGGGCGGGGTCCTGCTCGGCGCCTACGCGGATCGGGTCGGTCGTCCGCGCGTACTGTCGCTGCTGATCCTGATGATGGCCGCCAGCACCCTGATGATCGGGCTCACGCCCGGTTATGCGACGATCGGCATCGCCGCGCCGTGCATCGTCGTGCTGGCCCGGTTGATCCAGGGCCTGGCCGTCGGCGCTCAGTTCGGCACGGCCTCGGCCATGCTGGTCGAGTACGCGCCGCCGGGCAAGAAGATGTTCTACGGCAGCTTCAATATGTCGTCGCAGGCTTTTGCGCTGATCCTGTCGTCGGGGTGCGGATATTTATTGACCACCTGGCTCTCGCCCGAGCAGTTGCATAGCTGGGGCTGGCGGGTGCCGTTCCTGTTGGGCTCGCTGATCGGGCCGCTCGGCTTCTACATCCGCCACCGTGTCGACGAGTCGCCGGAGTTCGAAGCGCTCAAGCAACGCCTGGGCCATGCGCCGCGCACCAGCCTGCGCAGCTTCGTGCGCGACAACGGCGATGCGGCCCTGTGCGCGATGGGCGTGATCATCGTCGGCGCCGCCGCCAACTACCTGTGGCATTCGTACTTGCCGATCTACGTGCAGCGGCAATTGCACATGCCGTTGAAAGCGGCGTTGCTCACCACGCTGGTCTCGGGCGCGATCAATTTCTTCCTGTTTCCGGTCTCCGGGAAATTGGCCGATCGTTACGGCGCTTACCGCCTTTTCTATCCGATCGTGATCCTGTGGCTGCTGAGCGTCTATCCGCTGTTCTGGTATGTGGTCGCCGACCCGTCGCCGGCTCGGCTGCTGAGCGCGCAGATCATCGCCACCGTCTTCATGGCGGCCATGTCGGGACCGCACCCGGGCATGCTGGCGACGATCTTCCCGGTGCAGGCACGCTCGGCCGGCGTGGCGCTGTCCTACAACCTGGCGGTGACGCTGTTCGGCGGTCTGGCACCGGTCACCGTTACCTGGCTCACCCACCTCACCGGCAACAACCTGATGCCCGCGTTCTACTTGATCGCGGCGGCGCTGATTTCGCTCGCCCTGGTCTTTTTCACGCGCACCGGGCGCGCCGCGTACGCCGAGCGCGACTACGGGCAGGGCGTGCCACAGCCGGTGGGCGTGACGACTTCGCATACCACGCATTGAATGACGCAAGACATGATTGACACGCCTGGCGCAGCCCCCTCCCCGATCGATGCGGCCGATATCAACGACGAACGGGCCGGCAACGAGCGGCCGGTGCGCGCGGTGGGCGCCAGCTGGTTCGACCTGCCGGGCGGCGGCCGGCTGCCCGCCTTCGTCTCGCCCGCCTGGGAGAGCGGCGGCGCGCATGTCACCGCGGCGCTGATACTGATTCACGGTCGCCTGCGCAACGCCGACGCTTACTATGCGTTCGCCGAGGCGGCCCTGCGCGCGGCGCGCCGCTCGCTGGACGACACCGTGCTGATCGTGCCGCAGTTCCTCGCGCAGGCCGATGTCGCCGCGCACCGGTTGCCAGCCGATACGCTGCATTGGGACTGGACCGGTTGGATGGGCGGCGACGCGGGGCTGGCTCCGCATCCGCGCAGTTCCTTCGAGGTGCTCGACGCGATCGTCGCGCGCTGCGCCCAGACCGGACGCTTTCCCGCCCTGTCGCGGGTGGTGCTGGCCGGACACTCGGGCGGCGCACAGGTCGTGCATCGCTACGCGGTGGTCGCGCCCCACCGTGCCGATGCGCCGCGCGTGGCGACGCGCTTCGTGATTGCCAATCCGTCGAGCTACGTCTATTTCGACGATCGGCGGCCCGATGGGCACGGTGGCTTCGGCCCCTTCGAGCGCGCCCGCTGCGCTGATTTCGATCGATGGAAATATGGCCCGCGTGATGCGCCGGCCTACGTCGGCGATACTTCGTTCGATGCCCTCGAAGCACGCTATGTGCGGCGCGACGTGGTGTATCTGTGGGGAGAGAACGATTGCGATCCGCGTCACCCGGCGCTCGACGTGTCGTGCGCGGCGCAGGCCCAGGGACCCCAGCGGCTGGCGCGCGGGCAGGCGTACTTTCGCTACCTCCAGGCCCGTCACGGCGCCGCGCTGGCGCATCGCGGCCTGGTCGTACCGGGTGTGGGCCACGACGGCGCGGCCATGCTGAGTTCGCCCGAAGGCGTGGCCGCGCTGTTCGGCGCGCCGTGATGCGGCGCGCCGTCCCCGCGCCGCCAAATCAATGCAGGATCTTGGCCAGGAAATCGCGCGCGCGCGGCGAATTCGGGGCGCCGAAAAAGGCATCCTTGCATGCATCTTCGACGATCGCGCCGCCGTCCATGAAGATGACGCGGTGAGCGACCTTTTTTGCGAAACCCATTTCGTGCGTCACGCAAATCATGGTCATGCCCTCGCGCGCGAGCTCGACCATCACGTCGAGCACCTCGTTGATCATTTCCGGATCGAGCGCCGAGGTCGGCTCGTCGAACAGCATCGCGATGGGGTCCATCGATAGCGCGCGAGCGATCGCCACGCGCTGCTGCTGGCCGCCCGACAGTTGCGCCGGGTACTTGTGCGCGTGTTCGCGCAGGCCGACGCGCTCGAGCAGTGCAAGCCCCTTGAGGCGCGCCTCTTCCTTGGCGCGCTTGAGCACCTTGATCTGTGCCAGCGTCAGGTTGTCGAGAATCGACAGATGGGGAAACAGCTCGAAATGCTGGAACACCATGCCCACGCGCGCGCGCAACTGGGTCAATTTGATCGACGGCGCGCCGAGCTCCACCCCGTCGACGGTGATGCGGCCCTGTTGATACTGCTCCAGGCCGTTCACGGTTTTGATCAGCGTCGATTTGCCGGAGCCGGACGGGCCGCACACCACGACCACTTCGCCCTTGCCGACCTGGGCGGTGCAATTGTCGAGCACCTTGAACTGCCCGTACCACTTCGATACATTTTCCATCGCAATCATTGCGCGCTCTCCCGAGTTGTGTTGTGCCGCGCCCGTCTAGCGCAAGGCCGGCAGCGCCAGGCGCGACTCGACGCGGCGCTGCAGCCAGGCCAGGCCGGTGCTGAGAATCCAATAGATCAGGGCGACCGCGAGATACAGCGGCAGCGGCTGGAAGGTCGCGGCGATGACTTCCTGCGCCGAGCGCAGCAACTCGGTGACCGTGATGACCGACACCAGCGAGGTGTCCTTGATCAAGCTGATCAGCGTGTTGCCCAGGCTCGGCACCGCCAGCCGCAGCGCTTGCGGGCAAATCACGTAGCGCAGCGTCTGCAGGTGATTGAGGCCCAGGCTGTGGGCGGCCGCCCATTGGCCTTTGCCGATGCCCAGGATCGCACCGCGCATGCTCTCCGACAGATACGCGCCGGCGTTGGCGGTGAGCGTCAGGATGCCGGCCGTGGTCGGGTCCAGCGAGATGCCGATATTGGGCAAACCGTAGTAGACGACGAATATCTGCACCAGCAGCGGCGTGCCGCGCATGATGCTGACGTAGCCGCGCGCTATCGCGACGGCGATCGGCTGGCCGCTGATGCCAACGATGGCGACCGCGACGCCGACCAGCAGGCCGAGCACCATCGAGGCCACGGCGAATTCAACGGTGAGCGCGGCGCCCTTGAGCAGCAGGGGCAGCGCGTGAGCGAGCAGAGCAGCAGGTTCCATGATGTGATCTCTGGCGAGCGCAGGCACGCCGGCCGCCGCAAGGGGGCGCGTCGGGCCTGCGGTACAGCGGGCTGGGGGGCGATTACTGCGCGATGGGCTGGCTGACGTCGGTGCCGAACCACTGCATCGACAATTTACGCAGCGTGCCGTCCTGGCGCAGCGAGCTCACCGCATCGTCGATGGCTTTGGCAAAAGCCGGGTTGCCCTTGCGAAACGGTATGCCCATCTCGAACTTGGCGCCATTGAGCAGCGCGCCGGTGCGCAGCGGCAGGTGCGAGGTCTTGATCAGGTAGGGCAGCATCAGCCGGTCGTTGATGCTGGCGTCGATGCGCCCGTCGGCCAGGTCGCTCAGGGTCTCGGGTGCGCCGGGATAGGTCTTGACGATCACGCCCGGCTCCGAATGGGCCAGATCGGCAAAGTTGCTGCCCAGCGAGACGCCGACTTTCTTGCCCTTGAGATCGGCCAGCGATTTGAAGTTGCGCTTGTCGCTGGTGCGCTCGATCAATTGCGCGGACGAGTAGGCATAGGGCGGCGTGAAGTCGAGCACCTGTTGACGCTGCGGTGTGATCGAGACCTGGTTGACGATGACGTCGAACTTGCCTGCCTGCAGGCCGGCGATGATGCCGCTCCATTCGGTGGTGACGAACACCGGCTTGAGGCCCATGCGCGTGGCGACCGCTTTGGCCACCGCGACGTCGAAGCCGTCGAGCTTGCCCGCGCTGTCGCGATAGCCGAACGGGGGATAAGTGCCTTCCAGGCCGATTTTCAGCACGCCGCTGGCCTTGACCGATTGCAGCAGGTCTTCGGCATGCACGGCGGCCGCGCCGGTGAAATTCAAGGCGATTGCCAACAGCAGGCCTTTGAACCAGATTTTCGAGGACTTCATGGGGGGTGTCTCCTGTTGAATCAAAGATTTATTTTTTGTACAGCGCTGTCACTGCCTTGCGAGCTGCCGCATTGCCATTGCCAGGTCGTCGATCAGATCCTCCTTTGCTTCGAGTCCTACATGTAATCGGAATGCCTGACCGCCGGCCGCTGCGGCCGGCGGTGGCGCCGCGGTGCGCTCGCCCCGCAAGTCGAACGGCATCACCAGGCTCTCGAAGCCGCCCCAGGAGAAGCCGAGACGGAACAGCGCCAGATGATCGATAAAGGCGCGGAACGCGTGATCCGAAAAGCCGGGCGCCAGCACCACGCTGAACAGGCCCGAGGCGCCCGTGAAATCGCGCTTCCAGAGCGCATGCCCGGGCGCGTCGGGCAGGCCCGGGTGCAGTACCTGCGCGACTTCGGGCCGCTGCGCCAGCCATTGGGCGAGCGCCAGCCCGTTGCGCTGATGCCGCTCCAGACGCACGGCCATCGTGCGCAGCCCGCGCAGCGCCAGGTAGACGTCGTCGGGGCCGGCATGCTGGCCGGCGGCGAACACGTACTCGCGCACCGTGCGCCAGGTGGCCTGGTTGGTGGTGATGACGCCCATCAGCGCGTCGGAGTGGCCGACGATGTATTTGGTCGCTGCTTGCACCGAGACGTCGACGCCGTGTTCGAACGGCTTGAAGTACAGCGGCGTGGCCCACGTGTTGTCCATCACCACCACCGCGCCGCGCGCGTGCGCGGCCTGTGCGATGGCCGGAATGTCCTGAATCTCGAAAGTCTGCGAGCCCGGCGACTCGGTGAAGACGAGCGTCGTGTTCGGGCGGAACAGGGAGGCGATGCCGGCACCGATGCATGGGTCGTAGTAGGTCGCCGAGATATTGCAGCGGGCCAGCACGGTGTCGACGAAATGGCGCGTGGGCCCGTAGACGCTGTCGCTCACGAGGATGTGATCGCCCGCCTTGACGAACGCCATGATCGCGCTGGTGCAGGCGGCCAGGCCGGACGACACCAGCAGCGAGCGGTAGCCGCCCTCGAGGTGAGCCAGCGCGTTCTGCAGCGCGAAGGTGGTCGGCGTGCCTTTGCGGCCGTACCACATGACGTCGGTGTCGGCCGCATCGATGGCGCGCCCGCGCGCCTCCATGTCGGCAAGATTGCGGAATGTCACGGTCGAGGCGTGATATACCGGCGGGTTGACGATGCCGCCGAATTCGGCGGCGTCGCCGATGCCATGCAGCAGATACGTATCGGTCGCCAGCGGGCGCGACGCGTGCTCGAAGGGAGTTGTCATGTCGTGGTAGGTGGGTAGGTTGCGATTTCAGGGCTGGCGCAACGTTGTGCGCGCGCGGTTGACGACCATGCGCTCGTGCAGCCGCGCCACGGTGTTGCTGCCGGTCTTGACGAACAGAAACGGGAAGAAGCCATGCACGATGGCCGCGAGCGAGGCGAGCAGCATCGGCACGCAAAACGAGAACGAAGCGCCCATGTGCTGCCAATAGCTCTCACCGACCGATGCCGGATGTTCCTTGAATAGCCTGGATAGTTTGTTCATGAACGAATGCCGGGAATGCTGGGTTGTCGTCGGGGCCGCCCTACCCGCGGCAGGCCGTCTCTCGCTCGGCGCCGGCGGTTGCCCGGACGCGTTGCGAGATGTCTCTGAAGACCAATGATAGGGATTGGCCTGAGAAAAAGGCTTTCAAAATTCTCCACGGATCGCCATATAATTAGAAAATTTTTCTAATAAATGAGATATGGATAAGAAAGACATCCAGATATTGGCGCTGTTGCAGGCCGATGCGTCGATCGGCCTGAACGAGCTCGCCAAGGCTGTCAACCTCTCGCCCACGCCCTGCTGGCGCCGCGTGCAGAAGCTGCGCGACGAGGGGGTGATCCGGCAGCAGGTGGTGTTGTGCGACGCGGCCAAGCTGAACCTGGGCCTGACCGCTTTCGTCAGCATTCGCGCCAGCCAGCACAATGACGCGTGGACACAGCGCTTTCTCAAGGGAGTGCGCGCGATTCCGGAGATCGTCGAGATCTACCGGATGACCGGCGAGACCGATTACCTGCTCAAGGTGGTCGTCTCGGATATTGCCGGCTATGACGACGTCTACAAGCGGCTGATCAAGGTCGCGGAATTGCTCGACGTCAGCGCGGGCTTTGCGATGGAGGTGGTCAAGCACACCACGGCCTTGCCGCTGGGGCATGTGGGCCGGGACTAACGCCCCGGGTCGGCCAAGCCGAGCCGCCGCGAGCCGGATCCGGCCCGCGGCATGCCGCTGTTACTCGGCCATCGCCGCGCCCGCGGTCAACGACGCCGCGGACTGCTTCATGGCCAGCGCGCTGATGCACAGCAGCGAGATCGCCGCCAGCGTGCTGTAGAAAAGCGCCAGCGGCCACCATTGGCCAGGATATTGATGCACCAGCAGCGTGCCGATCAGCGGCGTCAGGCCGCCCGCCAGCGCGGCGCACAGCTGGTACGACAGCGAGATCGCCGAATAGCGCACGCGCACCGGGAATGCATTGGTCATGAAGCCCGCCATCACCGCGTAGGAACTCGACATGCACATCACCGCGATGGCGATGCCGGCCACGATGGCCGCCGGCCGGCCGGTCGAGACCAGCAGAAACATCGGATAGGGCGAGAGCATGGCGAGCGCGGCTGCTGCCTTGAGAAAGCGTACCGGCCCGATGCGCTGGCCCAGCCAGCCCGAGGCGAGCTGGGTAAAGAATTGAATGAAGGCGACGATGAACAGGCAGTCGAGAATCAGGGTGCGGTCGAGCCCGAGTGTTTGCGTCGTGTAATTGAGCATGAACGCATTGACGAACCATGCGCCGGCCACGCCAATGACATTGGCGCCCAGGCACAACAGCACGGTGCCCCACGCGTTGCGCACGACTTCGGCGATCGGCAGCGTGGCGGTGCGCCGCTCGCGGCGTACCGCCTCGAACTCGGGCGATTCGTTCACACCCAGGCGCACCAGCAGGCCGACGATCAGCAGCACCGCGCTGGCGAGAAACGGCAGGCGCCAGCCCCAGTCGAGAAACGCCGTCTTGTCCATCGCCGTGACGGCGCGAAACGCCAGCAACGACAGGATCAGCCCGGCCGGGCTGCCCAACTGCGCGAACGATGCGAGGAAAGTGCGCCGCTGCCCGGGGGCGTGCTCACCAGCCATCAGGACCGCCCCGCCCCACTCGCCGCCGATCGCGATGCCCTGCACGACGCGCATGACCACCAATAGCACCGGCGCGAGCACGCCAGCGCTCGCATAGGTCGGCAAAAAGCCGATGCCGACCGTGCCCAGGCCCATGATCAGCAGCGTGGCGACGAGGGCCCGCTTGCGCCCGATGCGGTCGCCCAGGTGGCCGAAGACGAGCCCGCCGAACGGGCGCGCGAAAAAGCCCACGGCGAAGGTGCCGAACGATGCCAGCGTGCTGAAGAACGGTTCGTGCGATGGAAAAAACAGTTTGCCGAAAATCAGCGCGGAAGCCGCGGCGTAGATATAGAAGTCGTACCACTCGATGGTGGTGCCGACGAACGCGGCGGCCGCCGCGCGAGCCGGCTGGCGGCCCGTGCGGTGAAGCGGTTGTGGATGTGTCATGGGTGTCTCCTTCCTGAAGTAAGTGGACGGCGCGGCCTCTGCGTGCCGGACTCGCCGCGGTGGGGCTATCAGTCCTTGAGCACGCCGGCCTCACGCAGGCGGTGCTGGGTCGATGCATCGATGCCCAGGGCATCGAGCACGGCGCGGGTGTCGCCGCCGAGTGCCGGCGGCGCGCTGCGATAGGTCGCCGGCGTGCGAGAGAGCTTGATCGGCGAGCCGGTGCCGCGATAGGCGCCGATCTCGACCACCATGTCGCGGTGCGCGGTGTGCGCATGCCGAACCACTGCGTCGACCGTGCGCACCGGCCCGCACGGCACGCCGGCGGCCATCAGCGCGTGCGCCAGCGGCTCGCACGCATGCCCGCTCAGCAGCGACTCGAGCGCGGCCGTCAGTTCGGCGCGGTGTGCGCAGCGGCTGCGATTGTCGAGAAAGCGCGGCTCGCATGCGAGCTCGGGCGCGCCGAGGTGATCGCACAGTTTGGCGAATTGGCGATCGTTGCCGATCGCCAGGAAGATCGGCGCGTCGGCGCAGCGGTAGCTGTCGTACGGCGCAATGTTCGGGTGCGCGTTGCCGCTGCGCTGCGGCGTCCGGCCCGAGCCGAAGTAGTTCGGCAGATGCGGATGCAGCAGCGAGACGCCGCAGTCGTACAGCGTCACGTCCACCGATTGCCCCTGCCCGCTGCGCTCGCGCTCGGCCAGCGCGAGCAAAATGCCGGCCATGGCGTTCAGGCCGGTGACCATGTCGACGATTGGCAGTCCGATGCGCAGCGCGCCGCCGTCTCGTTCGCCGTTGACGCTCATCAAGCCGGCCATCGCCTGAATCACCGCGTCGTAGCCCGGCAGGCCGCCGAGCGGCCCGTCGGCGCCGAAGCCGGTGATCGCGCAATGAATCAGCCGCGGCAGGCGGGGCCGCAAGTCGCGCTGATAGTCCATGCCCCAGCGCGCCAGCGTTCCCGGCTTGAAATTTTCGATCAGCACGTCGGCATCTTCGAGCAGGCGCCACAGGATGGCGCGCCCCGCTTCGCTCGACAGGTCGAGCGCGATGCCCTGCTTGTTGCGATTGGCGCCGAGAAAGTACGACGCGGTGCCGTCGACGAACGGCGGCCCCCAGCCGCGTGTTTCGTCGCCCGCCGGCGGCTCGAGCTTGATCACTTGCGCGCCGTGGTCGGCCAGCGCCTGGGTGCAGTAAGGGCCTCCCAGCACGCGGCTCAGGTCGACGACCTTGATGCCTTGCAGGGCGCCGGTAACGGATGCGGCGGTGGCGCAATTCATGGCGCGCTCCTGGCCGGCAGCAATTGCATCGCCTGCGCGAGGGTGACGGCCCGCTCCTGCACCACGGCCGCGAGTATGTCCGCCGGGTCCGCCGCGCAGGTCGGCTCGAGCGGGTCGGCCGGCAGCAGCTTGTGGCGCAATACCAGGTGGCTGAGCGCGAGCCGGCGCCAGTCGGGCGCCAGGTGGACCGCTTCATGCGCCATGAACACGGCGGTGCTCGCATGGTACAGCGCCGAGCCGGCCTGCCGAACCAGCTCGTCCTGCCCGGCTTGCGCAACGCGGGCCATGGCATCGCAGGCGCGCCCGACGGTGGTGCGCAGCAGCTCGGCACTGGCTGCCGGCACAGCGGCATCGTCCAGCAGGCGCAGCAGGTGAGCCCGCAGGGGTTCGAGCGCGCCGTCGCGCTGGGTCGCGCGCGCGATGTCGAGCGCGACGATATTGCTGGTGCCTTCCCAGATCGAGCCCAGATGAGCGTCACGCACCAGCCGCGGATCGCTCCATTCCTCGATGTAGCCGGTGCCGCCGCGCACCTCCATCGCATCGCCGGTGACGCGCCGGGCATCGCGGCAAGCGCGGAATTTGATCAATGGCGTGAGAATGCGCAGGCATTTGCCCGCCTCCGTGTCGCCGTGGTCGGCACGCGGCAGGATCGAGGCGATCTGCAGGAACATCGAGCGCGCCTGTTCGGCCGGCAACTGCATTTTCAGGAGCTGCCGCTGCATCAGCGGCATGTCGACCAGCTTGCGGCCGAATGCCTCGCGATGGCGTGCGATGTGCAGCGCCTCGGTGAGTGCGCGCCGCATCAGGCCGGCGGCCCGCACGCCGTTGGACAGGCGCGACATATTGATCATGTCGGCCATCTGGTGAAAGCCGCGGCCGACTTCGCCGATCAGGTGGGCCACGGCGCCGTCGAGAATGATTTCTCCGCTGGCCATCGAGCGGCTGCCGAGCTTGTCTTTCAAGCGCACGATGCGATAGTGATTGCGCGAGCCGTCCGGCAGCGTTTTGGGCAGCAGAAACAGCGCCAGGCCCTTGATGCCCGGCGGCGCGTCGTCGGGGCGCGCCAGGACCATCGCGAGATCGGCGTCGGCATTCGAGCAGAACCATTTATCGCCATACAGACGCCATTGCGGCTGACCGTCCGGCCCGACGGCCTGCGCGGCGCGCGTGGCGATTTGCGCCACGTCGGAACCGGCCGCCTGCTCGGTCATGAACATGGCGCCCTGGTACAGCGTGTCGAAGTCGCGCGAGGCGAGTCGCGGCAGGAAGTGCTCAACGAGTGCCGGCGCACCGAATTTGCGCAGTGTGCGGGTGAGCGAGTCGGTCATGCTGACCGGACAACACAGGCCGAACTCGGCCTGCACGAAGAGGAAGGTCAGCGCGTACTTGACCAGCGGCGGCAGTGCGCTGCCGTCGTGGCTCATCGCCGCGAGCCCCAGCTCGGCATAGGCCACGCGCTCGAGCGCGACGTAGTCGGGGTGCTTGTCGATGCGCTGCAGGGCCTCGCCGCGACGGGTGCGATGCAGCAGTTGCGGCGGATGCCGGTCGGCGTTCGAAGCCCACCTGTCGAGTTCGTCCGAGGCGCGCTGGCCCAGCGCGACGAGCTGGGGCTCGATGCGCCGGTAGGTGTCTTCGCCCAGGTAATGCCGCAGCAGGCGGGCAAAGCCGGGGTCGCTGGCGAAGAAATTGATGCCCCGGCTATCGGGTATGTTGTCGGCGCCGGCCGCTGGCGCGAGGTCGGTTGAATTCATGCGCTTGTCTCCTGTGTGGGCCCAGCATAGGAGGGGCGACGATAGGCGTCCAATACAAGATTTTTGCGTTACGATAAATGGAATTTATCGATAACCCGGGCGGAGAGAAGCGTGGACCTCAAGCAGTTGCGTTATTTCGTGGCGGTTGCCGAGGAGCTGCATTTCGGCCGCGCGGCCAAGCGGCTTTTTATTTCTCAGCCGGCGCTGAGCTTCGATATCCGCAAGTTCGAGGAGCAGCTGGGCGTGCAGTTGCTGAGCCGGACCAACAAATCGGTGGCGCTGACCAACGCCGGCCGGGTGTTGCTCGACGAGGCGCGCAAACTGCTGCAGCAGGCCGACGAGGCGCGGCGCGTGACGGTGCGCTCGGCGCACGGTCTGGCGGGCCGCCTGCGCATCGGCTTCGTCAACGCCATGCTGTATCGCGGCCTGCCGCAGGCGATGCAGCGCTTCGAGGCCGAGCATCCCGCCGTCGAGATCATCCTTAAGGAAATGAATACGAGCGAGCAGGTTCAGGCGATCCAGCGCATGCAGATCGACATGGGGTACGCGCATTGGGGCAATTTCCCGCCCGAAGTCGTGTCGGCGCCGATTCTGTCCGAGCCGTTCGTGTGTTGCCTGCCGGTCGCCCACCGGCTGGCGAGGCGGCGCACGATCGAAGTGCGCGCGCTGGCCAACGAGCCTTTCATTCTGTTCCCGCGCAGCGTGTCGCCGCATTATCACGACCTGATTATCGCCATGTGTGTCGAGGCCGGCTTCAGCCCGTTGATTCGCCATGAGGCGCGCTTGTGGCAGAGCGTGGTCAGCATGGTCGAGTTCGGTCTCGGGGTGGCGCTGGTGCCCAGCACCCTGCGGCGTGTGGGCAACGACCGCGTGTGTTACCGGCCGCTGGCGCGCAATCAGCTCGAGTCGCAGGTGCTGTTGCTGCGCCGCGCGGACGAGGCCGAGCCGGCCGTCGCGCGTTTCGCCGACTATCTGGAGCGTGCGGTGCGCGCGGCGCGGCTCGCCTGAGGCGCGCCGGCGGATGCGCCGATTTTATGGCGCGCGACGCGCGAGCAGCGGCGGCAGCGTTGCCAATAGCGCGTCGATGACCAGACGCATTTTCAGCGGCAGATATCTGGTGTGCGGCCAGACCAGACGCGTTGCCGCGCCGACCGGATCCGCCTCGTCGAGTGCGCGTACCAGCCGTCCGGCCTGCAGATGATCGTAGACCAGCCAGATCGGCAGGCGCGCCAGCCCGATGCCGTCGACGGCGGCCGCGGCGATCGCTTCGAGATCGTCATAGCGCAGCCGGTGCGCGATGCGGATCTCGCGCGCATGACCGGTCGTGTCGCGCAACGACCAGGGAAAGACCTTGCCATGGCGCGCATAGACAATACCGTCGTGGGCGGCGAGATCGTCAAGGCCGGCGGGTTTGCCGCGCGCCGCAAGATAGGCCGGGGCGGCGCATACGATCATCGTTTGGCTGCCGAGCGGCCGCGCGACGAGCGAACTGCTGTCGGCTATCGAGCCGCTGCGAATCGCGAGGTCGATGCCATCGTCGACGAAATCGGTGATCCGGTCCGTCAGCGATATTTCGAATTCGAGTCGCGCGTGGCGCTTCATCAGTTCCTGCAACACGGGGGCGACATGGCGCCGGCCGAAAATCACCGGCGCACTCACGCGCACGCGCCCCGCCGGCTCATGATGCCCCGCCTCGAGCGCGGCCTGCGCGTCGTCGAGTTCGCGCAATGCCTTGATGCAGCGCTCGTAGAACGCCTGACCGGCTTCGGTCAGGGTCTGACTGCGGGTGGTGCGCACCAGCAGCCGCACGCCCAGCCGGGTTTCCAGGCGCGCGATGGTTTTGCTCACGGCCGAGCGCGTTACTTTGAGCCGTTCGGCGGCAAGCGCGAAGCTGCCTGCTTCGGCGGCCACCACAAAGGTCTCGATACCGGTCAGGCGGTCGCCGGCAATTGGTTCCATTGTTTCACCAAATAGTCAGTCAAAAATCATCACTGGGTATATTGAAGAATCATTATGCTCGTATTCCTGATCGATGCACACAGGAGGACATGATGAATTCGTTGATGCGGCGCTGGCAGATGGAAACCTTTGGGCGCGCTCACCTGCGCTTGGCCGAGGTGCCCGTGCCGACCCCCGGGCGTGGCCAGGTTCTGGTCAAGATCGGGGCGGCGGCGCTGAATTACCGCGACTTGCTGATGATCGAGGATGGCATGGGCATGACGCTCGATATGCCGTTCACCCCGGGCTCGGATATGAGCGGCGAAGTCGTGGAGCTCGGACCGCAAGTGCTGCGTTTGCAGCCTGGGGATCGCGTTGTCAATGCATTCTTCACGAACTGGAGCGACGGCATCGCGCCGGTGCCGGTTCATCCCTTTGGCGGCCCGGGGCCAGGCATGCTGGCCGAATATGTTGTGTTCGACGAGGCCCAACTCGTCCTCGCGCCGCAGTCGCTCACGCACGTCGAGGCCAGCACGCTGACCTGCGCCGGGACAACGGCCTGGTTTGCGCTGGCGGAGCAGGCTCGGACCCGGCCCGGCGATACGGTGGTGGTGCAGGGCACGGGCGGTGTCGCGCTGTTTGCCCTGCAGCTCGCGCGCGCGCAGGGCGCGCGCGTGGCCGTGATCTCGGGTAGCGCGGACAAGCTCGAGCGCGTCAAGGCGCTGGGCGCGACCTGGTGCATCGATCGTACGACGTCGCCGCGGTGGGCCGACGTGGTGCGCGAGCTGACCGGCGGGCGTGGCGCGGATCATGTGCTGGAGCTCGCCGGCGGCGACAATTTCGAGCAGTCGCTGCAGGCAATAGCCCAGGGCGGGCGGATCTCGGTCATCGGCATGTTGCAGGGCACGGAGCTGCGCAGTTCCGTGTATCCGCTGATGCTCAGCCGCGCCACCGTGCAGGGTATCGGCGTCGGTCATCGACGCGCGCTGGCGGATTTGGTGCGTGCGCTCGACGCGGCAAATATCCGGCCGGTGGTGGCCGGCTCGTATGGGCTGACCGAGTTGCCCGCCGCGCTCGAGCACCTGGCGCGTGGCGCGTTCGGCAAAGTGGTGGTCGATCTGTCCAGGCGCTGATCGAAGCGCGCGCGATCGCACTCCGAATCAGTCAGGACGCGGCGTATCTTCAGGCCAGGACAGGCTTTGCGGGCGTTTTCCAACGATGCGCCGGCATGTGCTATCGTCGCGTCCATGCAGCCAATCATCTCGATCAAGAATCTGTCGAAAACCTACGCAACCGGCTTCCAGGCGCTCAAGCATGTCAATCTGGAGATTCGCCGGGGCGAGATTTTCGCGCTGCTGGGCCCCAACGGCGCCGGCAAAACCACGCTGATCGGCACCGTCTGCGGCCTGGTCAACGCGACCGAGGGCAGCATCGTGGTCGACGGGCACGATATCGTTGCCGACTATCGCGCCGCGCGCGCGACCATCGGACTGGTGCCGCAGGAACTCACCACCAATGCGTTCGAAACGGTGTGGGCGACGGTGTCGTTCAGTCGCGGCCTGTTCGGCAAGCCCGCCAATCCCGCATACATCGAAAAGGTGTTGCGGGATTTGTCGCTGTGGAACAAGAAGGACAACATGATCATGACGCTCTCGGGCGGCATGAAGCGGCGCGTGCTGATCGCCAAGGCGTTGGCGCACGAGCCGCGGGTGCTGTTCCTGGACGAACCGACCGCGGGCGTCGACGTCGAGCTGCGGCGCGACATGTGGGAATTGGTGCGCACGCTGCAGGGCTCCGGCGTGACGATCATCCTGACCACCCACTATATCGACGAAGCCGAGGAAATGGCCGACCGCATCGGCGTGATCAGCAATGGCGAGATCATGCTGGTCGAGGACAAGACCGAACTGATGCGCAAGCTCGGCAAGAAGCAACTGATCCTGCAACTGCAGCAGCCGCTCGACGCGGTGCCGGCGGCGCTGGCTGGCTACCACCTGGAGCTGACCAGCGACGGGCGCGAACTGATTTACACCTACGATACGCAGGGCGAGCACACGGAGGGTAACGACATCACGGCGCTGCTCAGGGATCTGAATCAGGCGGGCATTCCGTTCCGCGATCTGCAAACCACGCAGAGTTCGCTGGAAGATATTTTCGTCAGCCTAGTGAGGGACGGACAATGAATCTGTATGCAGTCCGCGCGATTTATTTGTTCGAGATGGCGCGCACCTGGCGCACGCTGATGCAAAGCGTGATTTCGCCGGTGATTTCGACCTCGCTGTATTTCGTGGTATTCGGCGCGGCCATCGGTTCGCGCATCGCGCAGATCGACGGCATCAGTTACGGTGCGTTCATCGTGCCGGGCCTGATCATGCTGTCGCTGTTGACGCAAAGCGTCTCCAACGCATCGTTCGGCATTTATTTTCCGAAGTTCACCGGCACGATCTATGAATTGCTCTCCGCGCCGGTGTCGTATCTGGAGATCGTCGTGAGCTACGTGGGGGCGGCCGCGACCAAGTCGATCATCCTGGGGTTGATCATCCTGGCGACCGCCACGCTGTTCGTGCCGCTGCGCATCGATCATCCGGTGTGGATGGTGCTGTTTCTGCTGCTCACTGCCGTGACCTTCAGCCTGCTGGGCTTCATCATCGGCATCTGGGCCGACGGATTCGAGAAACTGCAGGTGGTGCCGCTGTTGATCATCACCCCGCTGACGTTCCTGGGCGGCAGTTTCTATTCGATCCATATCCTGCCGCCGTTCTGGCGCACCGTGGCGCTGCTCAATCCGGTGGTCTACCTGATCAGCGGCTTTCGCTGGAGCTTCTACGGCATCGCCGATGTGAGCATCGGCATCAGCCTGGGCATGACGCTGGTGTTTCTGGCGGTGTTCCTGGCGGTCGTGGCGTGGATTTTCAAGACCGGCTATCGACTCAAAACCTGAGAGCGGCGGCTCGCCCATGATCACGCTTTTTCATTGCGTCAGCGCGCGCTCGTTTCGTCCGCTTTGGATGCTCGAAGAGTTGGGCCTGCGCTACGAACTGCGCATGCTGCCGTTTCCGCCGCGCGCGCGGGACCGCTCTTATCTGGAGGTCAATCCGCTCGGCACGGTGCCGTTGCTGCTCGACGGTGCGACGCGCATGACCGAGTCGGCCGCGATCTGCCAATACCTGGCCGCGCGCTACATGCCGAATACGCTGAACGTCGAGGCCGGCGAGCCGGATTTCGGCAGCTACCTGAACTTTCTGCATTTCGGCGAGGCGACCCTGACCTTTCCGCAAACGCTGGTATTGCGCTATACCCATTTCGAGCCGGAGGAGCGGCGCATGCCGCAGGTCGCGGCCGATTATCAAAAGTGGTTTCTGGCGCGCTTGCGCAGCCTGCAGACGCTGCTGGCGGAGCAGGACTATTTGTGCGCCGGGCGTTTTACCGCCGCCGACGTCTCGGTCGGCTATGCGTTGCTGCTGGCCGAGCACCTGGGGCTGGCGGCACACTTCACGCCGGCCGTCGCGGCCTATTGGGCGCGCCTGCGGCAACGGGAGGGATTCTTGCGCGCGTTACGGGCGCAGGAAGCGGCCGCGCAGGCGCAGGGAATTTCGACGCTGCCCTCGCCCGATACCCGCGACTGAGCGCGCGAGGCTCAGTCGCCTGCCTTGCGCTCGTCCGCTTCGGGTTCCGGCGATTTGAGCAACGCGTTCATCAACTTGCTGGCGCGCGCGGGCTGTCCCGCCTTCGTGCGCGCGCCCTTGCCGCCGCGCGCCGGCTGGCTTTGCTTCAGTTGATTGGTCAGCTTCAGACCTTTCAGTTTCTCGAGATCGGTTTTCTTCACGATATGTCCTTGACGGCGTAGCGGCGCATTGTACTCCGGCGCCGGGTATCCGCCCGCCGCGGACGGCAAGCGGATGCCGGCGCTTGCGGCGCGCGAGCCGTCAGACGGTTTTCTCCATGCGGGACATGATCTCGGCCGTTTCGTGTTTGGGCAACGCGGTGGCAACCGCCAACCACAGCACAATCAGACTCCATACGGCCACGCACACGACTTCCCAGCCGAAGCCAAGCAGATCCTTGCCGCCACCGATGCCGCCCAGCATGGACAGAACCCACAGGCCGCCAAACCAGGGCAGCAGCCAGGCAATATGGCGCCAGCCAAAGTCGCGCACGGGTTTCCTGGCAACCAGGTGGTAGTGCAGCGCGTACAGGACAAAACCGACGGCGATCAGGGCGAACAGGAAGGAGTTGGTCTTATAGCCGGTCCAATAGATGACCCAGTTGCTGCATACGAAGGCAATGGGCGCGATGAGCTGGGCGCCTTTCAGATGAAACGGACGCTTCAGGTTGGGCAGGCTGCGCCGCATGACGAGCAGCGCGACGGGGCCCAGGCCGTAGGTCAGCACGGTAATCGAGGTGATGTAATTGACCATTTGCTGCCAGGCCGGGAACGGCAACAGGAAGATCACGCCCACCAGCCACATCAGGAGCACCGAGGTCCACGGCACCTGATTGTTGTTGAGCTTGACCAGCCAACGCGGGCCGGCTTCGAGTTCGCCGACCGCGAACAGCACGCGCGAGCCACCGGTCATGTACATCAGGCCGGTACCGCCGGGCGAGATGTAGGCGTCGATATAGAGCAGCGTCGCCATCCAGCCCAGGCCGAGTGTCGCGGCCAGACCGGCGAACGGCCCCATCTGCCCGGTGAAGTTGAGGTTGGCCCAGCCGCGCGCCAGATCGGCCGGCGCCAATGCCTTGAGGAAGGCGATCTGCAACAGCACGTAGAGTACGGCGGCAAGCAGCACCGAGCCGATCACCGCGAGCGGGATATTGCGGTTGGGATTCGAGCTTTCGCCGCCAAGGTCGATCGCGGTACGGAACCCCAGGTAGCTGAAAATGATGCCGGCAGCCGGCAGCGAGGTGAACATGCCGGAGAGCTTGTACCCGGTCGGGTCGGCATGCATCACATCCCAGTGCGTGCTGGCGCCGATGAGCGCCACGATGGTGATGGCCGGCACCAGGATCTTCCACCAGGTAATGGTGGAGTTGAAGTTGAGCAGCCAGCGCACCGTCATCAGGTTGAGCAGCGCCATCAGGCCGAGCAACGCGGCGCAGGCGATAAAACCCGTGACGGTCAGGAGTCCTTGACTACCGGGCTGAATGAAATAAGGGAGGTAGTTGTTGGCATACGTGACGATCGCCTCGGCTTCGACCGCCGGTATCGGCACATAGGCGAGAAACAGCATCCAGCTCCAGATGCGCCCGAGGCCGTCGCCGTGGCTGGCGTGACTCATGTGCACCAGGGCGCCGCTACGCGGGAACAGGGCCGCCAGCTCGGCAAAGCACAAGGCGATGAGCATGATGATGACAGCGCCGATGACCCAACTCCAGATGCTCAGCGGTCCGGCGATTTTCGACGCATGGAAGGCCCCGAACAGCCAGCCTGAGCCGACAATGCTGCTGGTACTCGCAAAGAGCAGTCCGATGATCCCGGCGTCCCGGCGCAGTTTGCCGGAGACGCTTAGCCCAGTGGCGTTAGCCATACAACCTCCTTTGAATGAACGCGTGAGGTCGCCCGGTAGATTATTCCGGTGGGCTGTGCGAACGCTGCCTCAAAATAACGGTGTCCCACATATCGACCGCACGCATGCTCTCGCTTGAGAGAGGGCGCACAGACCGCACCGCCCAGCACGGATGGCGTGCTCTGGCAATGCGAGGCTGCCTTTATTTTAGGCGACGATACGATATATGCCAGTGCGAGCCGATCACGACCGGCATCGGGCGCGCGCGCCGCGCGTGCCGTACGGCAAGTGCTTAGCGTACGCAGCGCAGGATCATGTCGCGCAGCCAGCTATGGGCTGGATCGGCATGAAAGCGTGGATGCCAGCCGAGATAGAGCGAGAAGCCCTGTGCCGCGAAAGGCAGCTCGAACGCATCGAGCGTGTCGGTGTAGCGCTGCATGAGCCGGGCCGGCAGCGTGCACACGTAGTCGGTCACCTGCAGAATCGCGGCGGCCAGGCCAAACTGCTGGACCGACACGGCAACCGTGCGCCGTGCGCCGAGCCTTTCGAGATGCTCGTCCATGAAGCCGTGAAAGTTGCCGCCACTGATTGACACCAGCACATGCCGCAGCGCGCAGTAGCTCGACAAATCGAGCGGACCGGTGCCGCGCGGATGCCCCTTGCGTTGCGCCATGACGAAGCGCTCCTGGATGACGCGGGTGGCTTTCATGGCCGGCGGCATGACGTCGGGCGCGGCGATCAGAAAGTCGATTTCGCCGCTCTCCAGCTGCGCCGCGACGCGCGCCCCGTCGACGCTGCGCCAGGCGATGCGGATGCCGTCGCCAGCGGCCGTGCGCAGCGCCTCGAACAGCGGCAGGCCGATCAGCATGCTGGCATTGTCGCTGGAGGCCAGGGTGAAGCTGCGCACGTCGTTATGCGGATCGAAACTCGGCGCGCGGCTGATGACCATTTGCAGGTGATGCAACGCACCGCGCAATTCTGTCTGCAAGCGCTCGGCGCGGGCCGTTGCGACCATGCCGCGGCCACTCTCGGCGGGCATCAGCAACGGATCGTCGAAAATCGCACGCAGCCGCGCGAGCTGAGCCGAGAGGGCCGGCTGGCTCACATGCAGGCGCGCGGCCGCACGCGTGACGTTGCGCTCGGCGAGCAGGGCGTCGAGCGACACCAGCAGATTCAGATCAAGACTGCGCAAATCCATGTTGGTTATGGGTCGTATATTAATAATCCATTTTTAATATACATTGATCTTCCCTAGAGTGACAAGCACTTGCCAACGCCTGGCAGCCCCGGGAGAACACTCATGAACGATCGACGACGCGCTTATGCCCTCGCCACCCTGACCGCCGCGTATTTCGTGATGGGCACCACGACCATGGCGGCGATCGGCGCGTTGCCGTCGATCGCCGATGGCTTGCACGTGAGCCGGGGCGCGGTGGCCAACCTGATCGCGGTGTTTGCCTTGACCTATGCGGTAAGCGCGCCGCTGATCCAGATGGTGCTGGGCGCTCTGGAGCGTCGCGCGCTGTTGCTTGGCGGCTTGAGCCTGGCCACGCTCGGTGCGTTGCTGGCCGCCGCGGCGCCCAGCTACGGCGCGTTGTTTGCCGCGCGCGTGCTGACCGCGCTGGGTGCCGCCGCGATCGGGCCGGTGGCGTCGGCGCTCGGCGCTGGCCTGGTCGAGCGCCACCAGCAGGGGCGCGCGCTGGCCGCGGTCTTCATGGGCATGACGCTGTCGTCGGTGCTCAGCATGCCGGCATCGGCCTGGGTCGCGCTCAATATCGGCTGGCGCCCCTTGTTCGTCGTGGTGGCCGGATTGAATGTCGGCGTGATCGTCGCGGTACTGGTATTCGTCAGGGTGCGCGAGGCGGGCCAGCGCATGGCGCCGCGCGACCTGGTCGGGCTGTTGCGCCAGCCGGCGATTGCCAGCGGCGTGAGCGTGGTATTCCTGCAAATGGCGGGGCTGTTCGTCAGTTACACGCTGATCGTGCCGCTGTTGCGGGAGCGCTTCGGCCTGTCCGGCGGCGAGGCCTCGAGCGCGCTGTTGGTGTTTGGCGTCGCCAGTATCGTGGGCAATGGCGTGGCTCGCTGGGTGGCCACCCGCTGGAGCGCGGAGCGGTTGCGCTGGGCGTGCTGATCGGCACTTTCGCGCTGGCTTACGCGGCGCCCGGTGTGAGCGGTGTCGCGTTTGTCGTGCTGATCCTGTGGGCGGTTGCCAACGACGTGTTCGTGCCCGCGCAGCAGCGTCGCCTGGTGGAATTGGCGCCGCAGGCGCGCGCGGTGGTTTTGGCGCTGAACGCGTCGGCGCTGTACGTCGGCATGTCGGCTGGGTCGGCCGTGGCCGGGCGCGTGTATGGCGCGGCCGGCGCCCATGCGCTGCCGCTGGCGTCGATGCTCCTTCTGTTGGCCGCGCTGGGCATGCTGCAGGTCTCGCGCCGACCGGCGCGGCCTGCGCGTGCGGCCGTCTGCCTGGACGCCGATTGAGCTCCTGGCATCGGGCGCATCAAGCCGGACTATGGGCGCGCCGGGATGACATGGATGCGCACATCGCCCAGTGCTACGGTCTGGTGCGCGCGGATCTTGCAGGTTTTGCGCGTCTCCGTGTGGCCATCGACGCTGACCGCGCCGCTGGCTACCAGCGCCTTGCCGGCGCCGCCGCTGTCGCACAGTCCGGTGACTTTGAGCAGGTCGTTGAGCGCGACGAAGTCGCCGGTCAGTTCGAATTCGAGGTGTTGCATGGCGATGGGCGCAGGGGCAGGAGCAGGGGGCTGGTATTGTCGCCTTCAAGCCGGCTGGCTGCCAAGCGCTGATTCGCTGGCGCGCGGCGCGCCCTGCCGGCGATAGGCGCGTGGGCTGAGGCCGAATTCGGCACGGAAGGCGTGATTGAAATTCGATACATCGCCAAAGCCGCTATCGAGCGCGACGTCGAGAATTTTCGCGTCGTCGCTCAACAGCCGGGCGGCGGCGTTGCGCAAGCGCGTGCGGCGCAGGTATTGATGCGGGGTCAGCCCCGTGACGCGCTCGAAAGTGCGCAAAAAGTGATAAGGACTCAGGCCCGCCTCGCCGGCCAGACCGCTCAGCGATAGGGGTGTTCCGGATCGATGCTCGATCTCGCGCACGCTCTGCGCGACCCGCGCTTCGGCGCCACGCGGCATCGCCCCGGCTGCCTCGGGCAGCGCCCAGGCCACGCGTACGGTCTGTGCGGCCAGGCGCAGGGCGAGTTCTTCCCAGGCGATGTCGCTGTGCGGTGCGCTCAGCCCGGCACAAGCCTGCGCCACGAGCGGCGCGAGGGCGCGCAGGGCAGGCAGGCTCGGGTGGCGGAACTCGGGTGTCGGGCCGCGCGCGCCAGCCTCGGCATACAGGCGCTCGAAGGTGTCGGGTGCGTAGCGAAACGCCAGGCAGCGGTCGCCCGCACCGTGCTCGTGCCCGCATTCGAAACACCGGCCGGCGTTGCCCAGCAGCACCGAACCCGGTGTCATCAGGGCCCGCCCGGGCACGCTGCGGTACTGGAAGTTGCCGGCCAGCACGATGGCGATCGATACCGTTTCGTGGCGCTCCTCGAAAGCGCGATCCTGCGGTCCCGCGGTGCATATCACGTCGTCGACCGCCCAGCCGTCGCCCTGCGCCAACCGGCGGCGCGACGCATTGCCGGCCGCGCCCGTGGTGGCGCGCCGGGAAAGTGCCTGAGCCAGTTCGAGCGCAATTTTCGCCAAGAATCATTCCCTCGTGCGGACCTATGCTGATGTTCACGCGGGCGGTGCCGACCGGCGGCAGCCGCGCGACGCGAACAGCAGGCGATGCGCCTATTTTAGGAGGTTTGACGATGCAAGTGGTGCGGGCCGCATTGGGCGGCGGTTTTCATGAGGTATTGGCGGCGCCGCGGCGAGCGCCTGAGATTCCGGCCGAACTCGATGCGTATGGGTGGCTGGTCGGCAGCTGGGCGCTCGAGGTGCAGCACTACCGGGTCGATTTGCGCGGCCGGGGCGTGACCGGCGAGGTCCATTTCGGCTGGGTGCTCGAAGGCCGCGCGATGCAGGACGTGTGGATCATGCCGCGCCGCGCGCAGCGCGCCACGGCGCCAGAGCAAGACCGCGATATGTACGGCACCACGCTGCGCGTGTGGGATCCCTTGATCGAGGCGTGGCGGGTGTCCTGGTTCAATCCGGTGGCCGGCGTGCATGAGGAGATGATCGGGCGCCGCTGCGGCGACGAGATCGTTCAGCTTGGCCGTCACGCCAACGGCACGCCGACGCGCTGGCGCTTTACCGAGATCGCGCCTGCGTCGTTTCGCTGGATCGGCGAAGCGCTCGAGGCCGACGGCAAGACCTGGCGGCTCGAAGGGGAGTTTCAGGCCAGCCGCGTCGCGCCGTGATGGTGGATCGGCTTTTTTGAGCGCCACGACGGCGCGATTCAGGAGGTGAACGATGTGGGATCATGTATCGATCGGAGTGCGAGATATTGATGTCGCCAGGAAGTTTTACGATGCGGCATTACGTCCGCTGGGATATACCTGTTTGAGCGAGTCCGGGGATATGTTGGGATATGGGCGCGACGGTGTCGCCTTGTGGATCGGCATGGCGGCGCGCCCGGTGCCGGCCGATACCGGCTCGGGGCTGCACTTTTGCCTGCGCGCACCCAATCGCGAGAGCGTAATTGCATTCCACGCCGCCGCCATGCACGCCGGCGGCACCGATAACGGCAAGCCCGGGCTGCGCGCCGATTACGGGGAGAATTATTACGCGGCCTTCGTGATCGATCCGGACGGCTACCGGCTCGAGGCTTACTGCGGTTTGCCCTGAGCCCGCGCGGCGCGATTTGCGTGTCGCCCCTGGCATGGCGATAATAGTCCCTCCAAGTTGTCAATCACGGGGACTCCAAGCAATGCCAATCCACTCGGGGCGCCTGCTCCGACGGCTAGCGCTTTCGCTGGCCGTCGGTCTGCCGGTCGTTGTGCTGCATGCCGCGCCTGATCATGATTATTTCAATTACCTCACTAAAAAATTGCACGTCGGCAGCGAGGTCGCCCGCTGCGCGCAGGCGATCACCCAGGCAGTGCGCCTGCGTTTGACCGGTCATGCGTTTGCGCAGTCCGACAGCGAGGTGCTGGCGGCGAGCGTCAGGCATCGCACGACGATTTTCTCGATCGGCCACCCGATTCCGATCGACACGGCTGTCGCGATGCCGGGGTCGCTATATGGGGAGCGGACCGGGCGCTGGGAAAATCTGCGCGTCCGTTGCGGCCTGCGCCATCATCGCGTGCGCGTGATCGAGTTCCGTCGGCCGCGCAAATCGGAGGTGGCCAGCGGCGCGGGTGCGCCGCCGCAGGCGCCGCGCTATTTCGTGGCGACCGTCAACGGCTGGATGTAGCGCGCCGTGCCGTTGGCCGGGGCCACTGCGGGCCAGGCGCGGCGGCAAACTCACGCGCTGGCGTGCCGCGGCCGCTCGAGATTCGGCAGCAGGGCGGTCAGTACGCCGATCAGCGGCAGGAACGAGCAGACGTGGTAGACGAACTCGATGCTGGTCGCATCCGCCAGTTTGCCGAGCACCGCAGCGCCGATCCCGCCCATGCCGAACGCAAAGCCGAAGAACATGCCGGCGATCATGCCGACTTTGCCGGGCACCAGTTCCTGTGCGTACACGAGGATCGCGGAGAAGGCCGAAGCCAGCACCAGGCCGATGACGACGGTCAGCACGCCGGTCCAGAACAGGTTGGCGTAGGGCAGCGCCAGCGTGAATGGCGTGACGCCCAGAATCGAAACCCAGATGACGTATTTGCGGCCGACACGGTCCCCGATCGGGCCGCCCGCGAGCGTGCCGACGGCCACCGAGAACAGGAAAATGAACAGGTAGATCTGCGCGCTCTGCACCGACAGGTGGAATTTGTCGATCAGATAGAAGGTGTAATAGGAGTTCAGGCTGGCCAAATAAAAGTATTTGGAGAAGATCAGCAGCATCAGGATGCCCAGCGAAAACAACACCTTGTTGCGCGGCAGTTCCGCGTGTCCGGCGCGGCGCGTGGCCGCCTTGCCCCGGCTGCCCTGGCGATGGGCGTTGTACCAGCGGCTCACGTGGATCAGCACGAAAATGGCCAGCAGCGCGGCCAGCGAGAACCAGGCAACGGTGCCGCGCCCATAGGGTGCGATGACCAGCGCCGCGAGCAACGGCCCGAGCGAGGTGCCGGCATTGCCGCCGACCTGAAACAGCGATTGCGCGAGGCCGTGCCGCCCGCCCGAGGCCATGCGCGCCACGCGCGAGGACTCGGGGTGAAACACCGACGAGCCCATGCCGACCAGCGCCGCGGCGACCAACAGGATGCCGAAGTTCGGGGCGGTGGCCAGCAGCAGCAAGCCGACCAGCGTGAAGCCCATGCCGACCGGCAGCGAGTACGGCTGCGGCCGGCGATCGGTGATGAAGCCCACCACCGGTTGCAGCATGGACGCGGTCATTTGATAGGTCAGGGTGATCAGCCCGATCTGGCCGAACGAGAGATCGAAAGAATTCTTCAGCAGCGGATAAATGGCCAGGATCAACGACTGGATCATGTCGTTGAGCAAATGGGAAAAACTGATGGCGCCAAGAATGCCGAAAACGGTGGCGTTTTCGGCGGCCCGGCCCGGCGGGGTCGGCGTCTGGCGGCCTTGCTTCAAACTGGTGTCCATGGCAACGGAATAACTTGGAAGAGGGTGTCAATCGGATAGCACGAGTGTAGATCATCGGGAATTCGTTGTTTTGCCAATTATTGTCGAGAACCGGACATCTCGTTGCCTGATAGTCTTTCGCTATATCCCGAATAGTCATCATTGGTGAGGACTCGGGAATCGTGTACAGTCCCCCATGAGCGGGAAGGCATTATTGATGTGATCTTGCTGCCAACGCCCTGTTTCTCGGGGCGGCACGACCGGTTTTGCATCACTGTACGAAATGCCCCTGTTTGCCGCGCCGGAAGGCGATATCGCGGCGCGGGGCGTTGGCGTGACTCACTTTTTCACTTAGCGGCGAACATGATCAAGCACTCTCGTGTCGTGCAGTGGCTGGGGACTCTGCTGGTGATGGCGCTGACGCTGGCGGTGGTGTTCGTGCTGGCGTGGCTGCGTGTGCGGGACGAGGCCAACGGCATGTTGCAGGATGCGGCGTCGCGGGCTCGCGCGGGCATCGAGCGGGTGATCGAGCAGTCGCACCGGGCGCTGGAGGGAGTCGGATCCTGGGTCGATCAGCCCTGCGCGCAGGTCGGCCCGAAGCTGCAGTCCGCCGCGGCCATGCAGCCGTATTTCCGCGCCATCGTGTTGGTGCAGCGCGGCCAGATGGTTTGTTCGTCGGCCACGCAAAGCTTCAGCCAGCCGCTGTCCAGTCTGCTGCCCGAGCCGTCCACGCGCGAGCAGATCCGCCTGCTTGGCGGGACCCCGCTGGTGCCGGGGCGGCCGGCGCTGCTGCTGTATCTGCCGGTGACCCCGACCGACGGGGTGCTCGGCTCGATCGACAGCCCTTATCTGTTCGATATCCTGGATAACATTCGCGGCCGCGATTTTCGCTGGGCGGCGGTCGGTTTTCCGGGCGGGGCGTTGAGTTCCGAGTCGCGTCGTTTGCAGCGTTCGATGCCGGCGGTCCCGGCCGGGCTGGATGTGCTCGGCGTGACGCTGGCATCGACGCGTTACCCGTTTTCGGTGCGGCTGGCGACCAGCGAGGATTTGCTCAGACGGCTGGCGTGGTCGCAGATCCCCCTGCTGATGGCCTTCGGGGCGATCATCGCGGCCTTGCTGGGCTTGTTGATGCACCGCCGTCTCAATCCCGACCAGTACGCTCGCCGGCAGATTGCCCGCGGACTCAAGCGCGGTGAGTTCAAGGTGTACTACCAGCCGGTGGTGGAGCTTTCGAGCGGACGCTGCACGGGAGCCGAGGCGCTCTTGCGCTGGCATCATCCGACGCACGGACTGGTGCGGCCCGACGCCTTCGTGCCGTTGGCCGAGAGCAGCGATCTGATCATCGACCTGACCCGCTTCGTGCTGCGCCAGATCCGCAGCGATCTTGGCGCCGGCGATCTGCCGGCAGGTCTCCAGATCAGCGTCAACCTGGCCGAACGGCATTTGCGCAGCCGCACGATCGTCAGCGACATTGCGAAGTATTACGGCACGTTGATCGGCACGTATCCGCTGACGATCGAAATCACCGAGCGTTGCGTGATCCAGGATGCGGGCACCGCGCGCGCGGTGCTCAGCGAGTTGCGGCATGCCGGGGTGACCGTGGCGCTGGACGACTTCGGCACCGACAACAATTCGCTCAGCTACCTCAAGCAGTTTCCGTTCGACTACCTGAAAATCGACAAGGAATTCCTGCCGATCTCGACCGAGGATACGGTGGCGTTGACGATTCTCGACTCGATCATCGATCTGGGCACCCGCCTGAATCTCAAGCTGGTGGCCGAGGGTGTCGAGAATTATACGCAGCGCGATTATCTGCGCGCGCGGGGCGTGCAATATGCGCAGGGCTATCTGTTCAGCCGGCCCGCCTCGTTCGCCGAGTTCGTGTATTTTGCCGACGTGCGCCAGGTGTCGGTATCCTAGGCGCGTTGCCTTTATGTCGATCCCTGATCCTGTCCTGCGATGTCCGAACCCGACGATTCCCGCCGCCCCGAGCCTGCCGCGCTGCAGCTGGAGGGCGCTCTCTGGCTGCAAAGCGAAGCCGGCAGCCTGGGCGGCCATGCCCGCATCGCCCTGCTCGAGCAGATTCGGGCGTGCGGGTCGATCACGGCGGCGGCCAAGGCCGCTGGCATGAGCTACAAGGCCGCGTGGGATGCGGTGGATGCGATGAACAACCTGGCGGGCGAGCCCCTGGTGGTGCGCTCGACCGGTGGCAAGGGCGGGGGCGGTACGGCCCTGACCGAACGTGCGATCAGGCTGATCGAGACGTTCCGCGCGGTCGAACGCGAGCACCGGAAGTTCCTCGCCCGCATCGGTGAGAATATCGACCGGTTCGACGACCAGTGGCGCCTGATCGGGCGGCTGGCGATGCGCACCAGCGCGCGCAATCAGTTATTCGGCACGGTCAGCGCGTTGCGCCCCGGTGCCGTCAACGACGAGGTCGAGCTGGCCCTGCCCGGCGGCCAGGCGGTGGTCGCGGTGCTCACGCGCGAGAGTACCGCCGCGCTGGGGCTGCGCGTGGGCAGCGAGGCGTTCGCATTGATCAAGGCCTCATGGGTCATGCTGATGAGCGGCGGCCCGTCGACCGTGCGCCTGTCGGCGCGCAACCAGCTGGCCGGCGTGGTCGGCAGCGTCACGCGCGGCGCGGTGAACGCCGAGGTGACGCTGGCCCTGCCCGGCGGGACCATTCTGACGGCCGTCGTCACCAACGACAGTGTGACCCAACTCGGTCTGGCCGAGGGCGAGCCGGCGATCGCGGCATTCAAGGCATCGAGCGTGATCCTGGGTGTGAGCGCCTGATCCCGCGACCGGCGGCGTGGCCCGCCGGCTATTGTTGCGCGCCCGGTTGCGACGCGCCCGCCGGTGCGCCGGGCTCCTGATGGTGCCAGTGGCGGTGCGTGCGATGGTGCTCTCGCCAGGCATTCATCTTCGCCATGCGGGCCTCGATGGCGGCGCTGACGGTCGCTTTTTGATTGTCGTTCAGGCCATTGTAGAACGCCAGCCACTGGTCTTCGGTATCGGCGCGCAGCCGCTGGTTGTCGGCGAAGATTTTGTCGCGCTGGGCACGCAGTGAGGACAGGTCGAGAATCCGCTGATGCTGCATCGAGTCGCGCAAGGCGCGATAACGACCCATGTTTTCGTGCTGCGCCTGGCGGTTGCGCTTCATGTGGGCGAGCGCTTGTTGCCATGCCTGTTCCTGGGGCGGCGAGAGCTTGAGCTGGTCGTGCAGCTGTTGCATCGAGCGCATGAAGTCGTGACCGTGATGCCGCGCCATCGGCGCGTGCGCGGCCACAGGTGAGCTCGGCGGCTCGGCGGCCCGGACGGTGCCCAACAGGGTCGAAGCCGCCAGCGCGACCGACGCGGCGAGTAAGGAAAGCTGGTTTTTCTGCATGATACGCACTCCAAAAAGGTGACCGGAATCGGCAGTTCCAGAGTACGTGATTGCCAAGCGGCAAATCTTGCAAAGTGCAACGGGCGTATTACCGCTGATTACACCCATGGCGTGTGGGCATATTTTGATACAACTCCTGGAAAGACCAAGGCCGGGACACCATCGGTGCGCCCGGCCCCGCTGCCTGGTGCCCGCGCTGACGCGGCGGCGCGGCGCTCAGTCCCAGGTACCGCGGCCGCCCGAGATGCTGAAGCGGCCGGCACCGAGCAGCAGCACGCACAGGCCGCTGACCAGATAGAACGCTTGCAGTTCCAGCGCCCATCCACCCGTGGGTGCGAGACTGCCAAGTTGATGCATATGCACGAGAAACAGCGCGAACAGCATGTTGATGACGACGATCAGTCCGCCGATGCGCGAATAGAAGCCGAGAATCAGCAGCACCGGTGCGACCACCTCGCCGATGTACACGAGGTACGCGACTTGCGGGGGCAGGCCGTGCGCGACGACCATCGTATGAACGAAACCGATGCCGCCGGTGATTTTTTTGACGCCGTGGAAAAGCAGCAAAATGCCCAGGTTGAGCCGCAATACCAACTTACCCAGATCGTCCGTCCCTCGCATGGTGTTGTCCCCAGTCATGATAAAAATGCCTAACTGTACCAAAACGAAATGAATCTGGCGTGTCTTTCGATTGATGAGGTATCTTGCGCGTGCGGCCCGTCCGCGCCTGCCCCGACCGGGGCTGCACCGCGAGTGGCCGGGTCGGGCGCGCGGGACTGTCCGGGGTGAAGATATCCAACGAGGAGCGATCAAGGATGGATCGAGATGCCGCACAGGCGTTGCTGGGACAGGTGCTGGCGCCGTGGGTCGGCGCGCTTGGCTTGCAGGTGGAGTCCGTGGACGAGCGGCACAGCGTGCTGCGGCTGCCGTTTTCCGACGCGTTGCGTCATGCCGGCGGGGTGGTGTGCGGGCAAGTCTTCATGGCAGCGGCCGATACCGCGATGATCGTGGCGATCTCGGCTGCCCTGGGCGGCTTTCGGCCGATGACGACGGTCTCGTTGACCACGCAGTTCATGCGTGCCGTGCGGCAGGGAGACACGCGCGTGAGCGCGCGGGTCCTGCGCCTGGGCCGCAATCTGGTGTTCGGCGAAATCGAAATCCATGACGAGAGCGGCGAGATGGCCGTGCATGCGACCACCACCTACGCGTTGCTCTAGATAGCTGTGCACCGATCCGCCGGCTGGCGCGTTGTATCGGGCAGGGAGCGCCAACGGGGGCGGGGGATGGCATGTTCGATCAAATGGTATTCGCAGGGGGCGGCAACCGCTGCTGGTGGCAGGCGGGGTTCTGGGATCGCGTGAACGTCGAGATGCCGTTGAGGCCGAGAGTGATTGCCGCGGTGTCGGCGGGCGCCGCGACCGCATGCATGTTGCATACGCGCGATGCCGACTGGGTGATGGCGTATTACCGCACCGCGCTCAAGGACAATCGCAAGAATGCTTACTGGGGCAATCTGCTGCGCCGCGAACGGGTATTTCCCCACTACCGTATCTATCGCCAGGCGCTGCTCGATATCTACGCGGGGCAGTTTGCCAGGCTGCGCGAGCAGGCGCCGGAGATTCGCGTCGCGGTGTCGCATATCCCGCGCTGGCTGGGCGCGCGCACCGCACTGGTGGCCGGGCTGCTCGCCTACAACGTCGACAAGCACGTGCGGCATGCGCTGCATCCCACGCTCGGTCGGCGCCTCGGGTTTTCCGCCGAGTATGTGCGGGTGCGCGATTGCGCCGATCTCGAGGAGTTGGCGGATCTGCTGTTGCAATCGTCCTGTACGCCCCCCTTCACGCCGGTGCTGCGGCGTGCCGGCAAGCCCGTGCTGGACGGCGGCTTGGTCGACAACGTGCCGGTCGATGCGCTCGATCCCGTGCCTGGCCATGTGCTGGTGCTGATGACGCGACGCTATCCGCGTCCGCAGATGTTTACCGTCAACCTCGATGGCCAGCAGCGCTGGTACGTGCAGCCCTCCGAGCCGGTGCCGATTTCAAGCTGGGACTATACGCATCCCGAGCTGATGCTGCCCGCCTATCAGTTGGGCCGGCGCGACGGCGAGCGCTTTTTACGTCATCTGAACGCCTGAGCCGGCGCGACTCAACGCCCGAATCCGTGCAGGGCGGCCGGATTGACCACGCTTTGGGTGTTGCCGTCGAGATAATCGATGAGGTTGCGAAAGGCCGTCTCGAAATACAGGGCATAGCTTTCCCGCTCGACGTAGCCGATGTGCGGCGTGCAGATGCAATTCTCCAGGCGCAGCAGCGGGTTGCCTTGCAGGATCGGCTCGCTCTCGAACACGTCGATGGCCGCCATGCCGGGGCGACCGCGGTTGAGCGCGGTGATCAGCGCGTTTTCCTCGATCAGCTCGGCGCGGCTGGTATTGACGAGCAGGGCGGCGGGCTTCATGCGCAGCATGTCTTCGAGGCGCACGATGTGGCGGGTTTCGTCGTTCAGGCGCAAGTGCAGCGACAGGACGTCGCTGTGCTCGAACAGCGCCTCGCGGCTCTCGGCCAGGGTATGGCCATCGGCCTGCGCGGCCTCGCGCGAGGCCGCCCGGCCCCACACCAGCACCCGCATGCCGAATGCCCTGCCGTAGCCGGCCACCAGACGGCCGATCTTGCCATAACCCCAGATTCCCAGGGTCTGGCCGCGCAATACCTGGCCCAGGCTGAAGTTGGGCGGCATGCTCGACGATTTCAAGCCCGACTGCTGCCAGGCGCCGTGCTTGAGACTGCCCATGTACTGCGGAATGCGCCGTTGCGCCGCCATGATCAGCGCCCACGTCAGCTCGGCGGGCGCCACCGGCGAGCCCACCCCTTCGAGCACGGCGATGCCGCGCGCGGTGCATGCCTCCAGGTCGATGTGGCTGCCGACCCGCCCGGTCTGGCTGATCATTTTCAAATGAGGCAGCTTGTCGATCAGTTGCGCGGTGATGGCGGTGCGCTCCCGAATCAGCACCAGTGCCTGGGCGTCGCCGATGCGGGCGACCAGTTGCCCGACGCCTTTGACGGTGTTGTTGAACACCTTGACATCGTGCCCAGCCAGCATGGCAAAGCACTCGAGCTTGCGAACGGCGTCCTGGTAATCGTCGAGGATGGCTATTTTCATAATGGCAGTCAGCGGACAGGGCGGAGCACACCCATGGTGCAGCGCAAAACTTTGGCCGCTTGCACGGTGGTATGCTGGGTCCCCTATTTTAGAGCGCACTGATGGCGCTCGGCGAGGCAAGTTTTCACCCTATTCGGCGACGGCCTCCGATTCCGCGGACGCGTTGCCCGGCCCGCGGCGAGGTATCGGCCGCCACGGGACACCAGCAACGCGCCTGGCGAGGCTTGAACAGTCTCTTTTGTTGGCGGCTTGATCCGGAAGGGTGCATCAAAGGTTTTCTTTTCAACCCTTTACGGAGATTTGTGGATGAATCAGCCTCAAATGGGTGGCGTCGCGGCGTTGAACGTGCCGGGCTATGTAAAGCATCGTGGCCTGATCGACTGGGTGGCGCGCGTCGCCGCGCTGACTCAGCCCGATCGGATCGTATGGTGCGACGGCTCGCAGGAAGAATACGACCGGTTGAGCGAGCAAATGGTGCGGCAAGGCACGCTGGTTCGCTTGAACCCGGCCAAGCGCCCCAATTCATACCTTGCATGCTCGGACCCGTCGGACGTGGCGCGCGTGGAGGACCGCACTTTCATCTGCTCGGCGCGCCGTGAAGATGCCGGTCCGACCAACCACTGGGTCGATCCGAACGAGATGCGCACGACGCTCGATGGCCTGTTTGCCGGCGCGATGCGCGGCCGTACCCTTTATGTGGTGCCATTCTCGATGGGGCCGCTGGGCTCGCCGATCGCCCATATCGGCGTCGAGCTGTCGGACAGCCCGTACGTGGTGACCAATATGCGCATCATGACCCGCATGGGGCGCGAGGTGTACGACGTGCTGGGCGAGCACGGCACCTTCGTGCCCTGCGTGCACAGTGTGGGCAAGCCGCTGGCTGCGGGCGAGGCCGACGTGCCGTGGCCTTGCAACGATACCAAGTACATCGTGCATTTTCCGGAATCCCGCGAAATCTGGAGCTTTGGCTCCGGCTATGGCGGCAACGCGTTGCTCGGGAAAAAATGTTTTGCGTTGCGCATCGCCTCGACCATGGGGCGCGACCAGGGCTGGCTGGCCGAGCACATGCTGATCCTTGGCGTGACTTCGCCGCAGGGCAAGAAGTATCACATTGCGGCGGCGTTTCCCTCGGCCTGCGGCAAGACGAATTTCGCGATGCTGATCCCGCCCAAGGGTTTCGAAGGCTGGCGCGTGAGCACGATCGGCGACGACATTGCGTGGATCAAACCCGGCAAGGACGGCCGTCTTTATGCGATCAACCCCGAGGCAGGTTACTTCGGCGTGGCGCCCGGCACCAGCGAGAAGACCAATTACAACGCGCTGGCCACCCTCAAGGACAACGTGATCTTTACCAACGTCGCGCTGACCGACGACGGCGACGTGTGGTGGGAAGGCCTGACCAAGGAGCCGCCCGCGCACCTGATCGACTGGCAAGGCCGCGACTGGACGCCGGAAATCGCCGCGCAGACCGGGCGCAAGGCAGCGCATCCGAACGCGCGCTTCACGGCGCCTGCCGCGCAATGCCCATCGATCGATCCGGACTGGGAAAACCCGGCCGGCGTGCCGATCGACGCGTTCATTTTCGGCGGGCGGCGCTCGACCACGGTGCCGCTGGTGAGCGAGGCGCGCACCTGGACCGAAGGCGTCTACATGGCCGCCACGATGGGCTCGGAGACCACGGCGGCCGCAGCTGGCCAGCAAGGCGTGGTGCGCCGCGACCCGTTCGCGATGCTGCCGTTTTGCGGCTACAACATGAGCGATTATTTTCAGCACTGGCTGGCGCTCGGCGAGAAGCTGGCGGCGGCCGGCGGCAAGCTGCCGAAGATTTATTGCGTCAACTGGTTCCGCAAGAATGCCGATGGCGAGTTCGTGTGGCCGGGCTTTGGCGAGAACATGCGCGTGATGAAATGGATGCTCGAACGTATCGAGGACAAGGCCACGGGCACCGATCATCTGTTCGGCATCTCGCCTCGTTACGAAGATCTGGACTGGGCCGGCCTGACGTTCACCGAGCAGCAGTTCGAGCAGGTCACCTCGATCGACCGGGATGCGTGGCGCCATGAGCTGGCGCTGCATGGCGAGCTGTTCGAGAAGCTCAAGCACGGCATGCCGGAAGCGCTGCTGCAGGCCAAGGCCCGACTGGAGGCGCAACTGGGGGCTTGAGGCCGCTGGTTGTTGCCATGACACAAAAAAACCCGCGGCATCGATGCTGCGGGTTTTTTGCGTATGGTGCCTCAGAGAGTCTTGGAGAAGCGCTGCGCCGGCTGCGCGGCAAGATAGCGATCGAACACCATGCAGATGTTGCGTACCAGCAGGCGCCCAGCCGGTCGCACGCGCAGCCGGTCGGGTTCGATGGCGAGCAGGCCGTCGGCCTCGAAGGCGCGCAGTCGTTCGAATTCGTCGCGGAAGTAGTCGGCGGGGTCGATGCCGAATTGCGTCTCGAGCGGTTCGAGCGGCAATTCGAAGTGGCACATCAACTGGTTGATGACGGCGCGGCGCAGCAGGTCGTCGTCGTTGAGCATGATGCCGCGCGTGACCGCCAAGCCTTCGGCGTCGATGGCATTTTGATAGTCGGGCAGAACTTTGAGATTTTGTGCGTAAAAATTACCTATCTTGCCGATGGCGGAGACGCCCAGTCCGATCAGATCGCAATCGGCATGGGTGCTGTAGCCCTGGAAATTCCGGTACAGGGTGCGATTGACCTGCGCCTGGGCCAGCTCGTCATCGGGCCGGGCGAAATGGTCCATGCCGATATAGACGTAGCCGGCCTCGCCAAGGCGCTCGATCGAGGTCTTGAGGATTGCCAATTTCTCAGCCGGGCCGGGCAGCGCCGACTCGTCGATTTGCTGCTGCATCTTGAAGAACTGCGGCAGGTGTGCGTAGTTGAACACCGACAGCCGATCGGGCGCCAGTTCCAGCACCGCATCGAGGGTGCGCGAAAAGCTGGCGACCGACTGGTGCGGCAGGCCGTAGATCAGATCGAGGCTGATCGAGCGGAATCCGGTCTGGCGTGCGGCGTTCACCGTGGCCTCGGTCACGGCGCGCGGCTGAATCCGGTTGACGGCGCGCTGCACCTGCGGATCGAAGTCCTGCACGCCCACGCTCAGCCGGTTGAAACCTAGCTCGCGCAGCAGGGCGATGGTGTCGGGGCTGGCCTCGCGCGGGTCGACCTCGATCGAGTATTCGCCCTGGTCGTCGCCCAGCAGCTGGAAATGAGCGCCCGTGACGGCCATCAACTCGCTCATTTCGTCGTGCGACAGAAACGTCGGCGTGCCGCCGCCCCAGTGCAATTGCGCAATCGGACGCCGCGCGCCATCGAACAGGGCGGCCTGCGCAGCGATTTCGCGGTACAGGCGATCGAGGTAGGGACGGGTGCGGGCGCGGTTGCGCGTGATGACTTTATTGCAGGCGCAGTAGAAACAGACGGTGTCGCAAAACGGCAGATGCATGTAGAGCGACAGTGGTTGCCCGCTCTGACGGTTCTGCGCGGCCGCCTGGCGATATTCGGCGGCGCCGAAGCGGTCGTGGAATTGCGGCGCCGTGGGGTACGAGGTGTAGCGCGGCCCGTTGAGATCGTACTTGCGCAGCAGCGCGGGGTCGAACAGGTCGTCCACGGAGAGTGCTTCGGATGGGTTGGGCATGTGCGCGGGGATGTGCCGACAAAATGGATTAATAGACAAACTTTAGTGCAGATTCATCGTATGCACCTTAACTTTAGTCAAGAAAGGAAGGCGTAATGGCGCAGCCGACGCGTTGACGCGCCTTCCTGTAAGATTTCGTTTTGTCATCGCTGGCGCGGCCCGAAGGGTCGTCGAATATTTCATGGATCGCTTGCAGTCGATGCGCGTTTTCGTCAAGGTGGCCGATAACGGCAGTTTTGCCCGAGCTGCTGCGCAGCTCGATTTGTCTGCCGCAGTGGTCACGCGCCATGTCGCGGAGCTGGAATCGCATTTGGGCGTTCGCCTGCTCAATCGCACGACGCGCAGTCTCTCGCTCACGGGGGCCGGACAAGCGTATTTGGAGCGTTGTCGGCAGATTATCGACGAGGTCGAGGAGGCCGACGCGATGGTCTCCAGCGCGTCCAGCGAGCCCAAGGGCGTGCTGCGCGTGGTTGCGCCGGTGTCGTTCACATTGCGCAATCTGGCGCCGCTGATGCACCGTTATCAAAAGCAACACCCGCAGGTGCTGGTGGATCTGACCCTGACGGATCGGCCGTTCGATATGGTCGAAGAGGGTTATGACGTCGGCATCGTCGCCGCGCATATGGTGCAAAGCGAAACGCTGATCACGCGGCTGTTGTCGGAGACCTGCGTCTTGGTGTGTGCGTCGCCCGGCTATCTGGCCGCGCACGGCACGCCGAACACGCCGCACGACCTGGCGCAACACGCGATGCTGGGCATGCCCAGCGAGATTTTTGGAAACGAGCGGATTTTCACCAGCGCGGATGGAGAGGAAATTCGCATCCAATTTCAGAATCAGTTCATCTGCAACAACACCGCCATGCTGCGCCAGAGCGTATTGCTCGGGCACGGTATCGCGTTCCTGCCCTCATATTTGGTCGGCAGCGACCTCAAGCATGGCGATATGGTGGCGTTGCTGCCCGACTATACGCTGCCGACATTCGACGTGAACCTGGTCTATCCGAGCCGCAAGCACCTGTCGGCGAAGATTCGCACGTTCATCGACATGACCGTGGAATGCTTCCGCCAGGCCGACGCCAAGCCGCGTACCGATTGCTGGCTGGCGCAGCGCGAAGGCGGCATCGCCATGCCTGCTGCTGGGGAAGACTGGCAGCAATCGGTGCGCTAGCGCCGCTATTTCGCCGGCGCGCCCGGCGCAACCCGATTACTCGTCGCTTGGCCCGGCCGATTCATCGCCGGCGGCGCGCTTGGTGCGCCGGGCTGGCGTTTTCCTGGCGGTCTTGACGGCCGCTGCGGCCTTGCCCGGCGTGGCTGCGGCCGTTTTGCGCGGCGCCTTCTCCTCGAACTCGAAACCGATCTTGCCGTCTTTTTGCTTGGCCAGATAGGCCTTGAAAGTGCGGCCGGTGCGAGACGATTTGAAGTTCGGCAGCAAGTCGGTTTTGCCGTCGGACAGCAATTTTTGGAATTGCTCGCGTGAGATCTCCTGCTGCAGGATCACTTTGCCAGAGGTGAAATCGCAGGTCTTCGGTTGGGCGACGCTGTTTTCGCACACGTAGCGCATGCCGTGCTCGTAGACCTTGCCGCCGCATTTCGGGCAGAGACCAAGCGGCTCTTGTGCCGAAAAATCGGGGGGCTCGCCGTTTTCGTCGCCGCTGTCCTGACCGAAGTCGAATTCCAGCTTATATCCGGCCTCTTTATCTTCGACGAGCTTGAGAATGGCCGAGAACGGCCGGCCCATTTTGCTGCGAAAGCCGGTCAGCGGACCAATCTGCTTGGTTTTCAGCAATTCCTCGACTTCCGGGATTTCGAATTGCCGGCTGCCCGGGATTTTCGAGATCGAGAAGGCACAGTTGGTGCAGGCAAAGCGTCGATAGTTCTCTTTCACGACGCCGCCGCAATTCGGGCAGGGGCTGGTCAGCGTGGCATAGTCGCCCGGCACCGTGTCGGAGTCGTATTCCTTGGCGCGCTTGACGATGGTCTGCGTCATTTGCGCGATTTCCTGCATGAATGCGTCGCGCTTGAGCTGTCCGCGTTCGATTTGCGAGAGCTTGGCCTCCCACTCGCCGGTCAGTTCGGGCAATGTCAATTCGTCGACGCCCAGGCCTCGCAGCAATGTCATCAACTGGAAGGCCTTGGCGGTGGGGTGCAGTTCGCGCCCCTCGCGCACCAGATATTTTTCTGTCAGCAGTCCTTCGATAATGGCAGCGCGTGTCGCCGGCGTGCCCAACCCCTTGCCTGCCATCGCCTGGCGGAGCTCGTCGTCCTCCACCAGCTTGCCGGCGCCTTCCATTGCCGAGAGCAGCGTGGCTTCGGAGTAGCGTGCAGGCGGCTTGGTCTGCAGGCCGACGGCCTCGATGGCGTCGGTTTTGACTTTTTCGTCTTTGGCGACCGGCACCAGATTGCCGCTCTCGCCGTCCTTGGCCGATTTGTCGTCGGCAGCAGGTGCCGATTCCTTGCCGTAGACCGCGAGCCAGCCGGCGGCGACCAGCACCTTGCCTTCGGTTTTGAACCGATGTCCGACGACCTCGGTGATGCGCGTGGTGACGAGGTATTCGGCCGCCGGGAAGAACACGGCGAGAAACCGTCGAACCACCAGGTCGTAAAGCTTCTGTTCGGGCTCGGACAGATTTTTCGGCGCCTGCAGGGTCGGGATGATGGCGAAGTGATCGCTGATCTTGCTGTTGTCGAAAATGCGCCGGTTCGGCTTGACCCAACCCGCGCTGAGAATCTGCTTGGCGAACGGGTTGTAGTTGTTGCTTTCCTTGAGGACTTCGAGCGTTTCCTTGACGGTCGCAAGGTAGTCTTCGGGCAGCGCGCGCGCGTCGGTCCGGGGGTAGGTCAGGACCTTGTGTTTTTCGTAGAGCGCCTGCGCCAGGCCCAGCGTGTTCTTGGCCGAGAAGCCGAAGCGCGAGTTGGCTTCGCGTTGCAGGCTGGTCAGGTCGAACAGCAGCGGCGAGAGCTGTGTGGACGGTTTGGCGTCTTCCGTCACGGTACCCGGCTTGCCGCGGCAGGCGGCGACCACCGATTCGGCGGCGGCCTGGCTCCACAGGCGCGAATCGCGCTGTTCAGGGTCGAATTCGTTGCGCTTGAACTGCGGGTCGAACCAGCGCCCTTCGTAAAATCCGGCGGCACAGACAAATTGCGCCTTGACTTCCCAGTAGGCGCGCGACACGAACTTGCGGATCTTTTCTTCCCGTTCGACGACGATCGACAACGTTGGCGTTTGTACGCGCCCAACGGTCGTCAGGAAAAAGCCGCCGCCCTTGCTGTTGAAGGCAGTCATGGCGCGCGTGCCATTGATGCCCACCAGCCAGTCGGCTTCCGAGCGGCTGCGCGCGGCGTCCGCCAGCGGCAGCATGTCGGCGTCGTCGCGCAACTTGGCGAAACCGTCGCGGATCGACTGCGGGGTCATCGACTGCAGCCAGAGTCGCGTGACCGGTTGCCTGGCCTTGGCGTGCTGGACGATCAGCCGGAAAATCAATTCACCCTCGCGACCCGCGTCGCAAGCGTTGATCAGGCGGTCGACGTCTTTGCGCTTGATCAGCCGGGTCAGCACTTTCAGGCGCGACTCGCTCTTGGCGATCGGCTTGAGGTCGAAATGCGGCGGAATGACCGGCAGATGGGCGAAGCTCCATTTGCCGCGCTTGACTTCATATTCTTCGGGCGCGCCAATCTCCAGCAGGTGACCGACGGCGGAGGACAGCACGAAATCGTCGCTCTCGAAATAGTCGTCGTGTTTGGTGAAGCCGCCCAGGGCCCGCGCGATGTCATTCGCGACGGACGGTTTTTCAGCAATGATCAGGGCTTTTGACATGACGTTCTATAGGGTTTCGAGGGACGGCCGGACTGTATTCGATCGCTTTATAACATACCGGCGCACGCTGGGCCGGCATCCGGGGCCCAGACGCGGCACATAATAAGCGCCGTTTTATCAATCGGCAAGCATGGCAGCGACGGGCCGGCAGGCGATGGGCGGTGCTCAGCGGGCGCCGGTTGCGGTGAGGTGGGCGCGCAGATCGGGGGCCTGCGGCGTATCGCTGCCGAGGGTCGCGGGATCGTTCAGCATGCGCTCCAGGATATTGGCAAATGGCAACACGGTGCCAAAAAAACGAGGGCGATGTTCGTCCTGAATCAAGATGGTCGGGAAGTTTTCGATGTCGTGATCGTCGAGCCAATCGCCATGATCTTCGATATCGACCCAAACGAAACACATCTCGGGATGGCTGTCGGCCAGCGCATCGAAGGCTTGCTGGTATTCGCGGCAGGTACCGCACCATGCCGCGCACAGGCATGCGACCAACAGCGTATCCGGCGTGTTGAGCTTGGCGATGATGAGGTCACGCTGGGCGACGGGGTCGAGAGCAGCCATGAAAAACGTGTCAAATCTGGGTGGTGCGCTGGTAAAGTCCGCCAGGCAGGCGGGTCACGGCGCCCTCCAGCTCCAGCGCCAACAGGCGTCTTTGCATTTGCGCGGCCGGCACGCCGGTTTGCTCGCACAGTTGGTCGACGCTCACCGGATCATACCCCAGCGCCCGCAGCAAGGTGTCGTCGCTGGCCGGGCCGTCATGACCCGGGCGAGCCAAACTGGGTCGAAGCGGCATCAGCCTGGCGGGCGGCGCGCATGGCGCCTCGCCGGCGGCCCAGCGCAACTCCTCGAAAATGTCCTGTGCGGTCTCGACCAGCTTGGCGCCCTGCTTGAGGAGTTGATGACACCCCTTGGCCAGCGGCGAGTGGATCGAGCCCGGCATGGCGAACACCTCGCGCCCGAGTTCGGCGGCCAGCCGCGCGGTGATCAGCGAACCGGATTGGGCGGCCGCCTCGACCACCAGCGTGCCGCGGCACAGCGCGGCGATCAGGCGGTTGCGGCGCGGAAAGTGATGGCTCAGGGCCGGGGTGCCGAGCGGAAATTCCGACAGCAGCACGCCGTCGGCCGCGATACGTGCAGCGAGCGTGCGATGTCGCCCGGGATACACGATATCGAGGCCGGTGCCCACGGCCGCCGCGGTGCTGCCCGCCGTGCCCAGGGCGCCTGTGTGGGCTGCCGCGTCGATTCCCAGGGCGAGGCCCGATGCGATCGTCAGGCCGGCGCCGCCGAGAGTGCGTGCAAAGGCCTCGGCATTGGCCAGGCCCTGAGGCGTCGCATGGCGGCTGCCGACGATCGCCACGCCTGGGCGGCTCAGCCTTGCGAGTTGTCCCTTGGCATAGAGCACGGGCGGCGGATCCGCGAGATCCAGTAGCGCGGGCGGGTAGTCGGGGTCGGCCAGGGTGAGGAAATGATTGCCTGGTTCGGCCGCCCAGGCTGCGGTGCGGGCCGCCAGCGCTTCGAAGGGCTGGTCAGGCCGGGCCAGCAGGGCAGCGGCCAGGCGGGGCGGCACGACCGTGGCGAGCGTGCGCGCGGATTGCGCGAAGATCTGGGCGGGCAAGCCGAACGCCGCAAGCAATTTGCGGGCGAATTCGGGGCCCACGCCAGCAGTGTTCATCAAGCGCAGCCAGTCGCGGATTTCATCGGCGGAACTGGGCATGGCGGCGCGGGTGGTTGGCGCTGGCGGCGGCGGGCGGCCAGGCGAGCGCTGTGCTAAAATTTTCCATTATCCAATATATGAAGTTGCGAGCCATGCGCGGGCTTTCGGCCGTTTTCCCGACGATCGGCGCTGCTCGGTGCGGACGCTGATTCTGCATGCAGCGGTTGACCCGTGACAAGGCGGCGCTGTCCTAAACATTTGCCATGGCGTTACTTAATATCCTTCGTTACCCCGATCCGCGGCTGCACAAGATCGCCAAACCCGTCGGCGCGGTGGACGAGCGCATCCGCCAGCTGGTCGCCGACATGGCCGAGACCATGTACGACGCGCCGGGCGTCGGGCTGGCGGCAACCCAGGTCGACGTCCACGAGCAGGTGATCGTGATCGATATCTCCGATGCGCGCGATGCGTTGCAGGTCTTCATCAACCCGGAGATCGTCTGGCGCAGCGAAGCGAGGAAGGTCTGGGAAGAAGGCTGCCTGTCGGTGCCAGGCATCTACGACGACGTCGAGCGTGCGGAGCGGGTACGCGTGCGCGCGCTCGACCAGTACGGCAAGTCGTTCGAGCTGGAGGCGGAGGGATTGCTGGCAGTATGCGTCCAGCATGAAATCGATCATCTGAAAGGCCACGTGTTCGTCGAATACCTGTCGCCGCTCAAACGCAACCGCATCAAGGGCCGAATGAAAAAGCTGGAGCGGGAAGCCGGCTGAGCGGGCACACCGCGGTACCCTTTGTCGGCAAGTTGCCATGACGACCTGGCAGCCGGTTGTTTTCACTCGAATTCCCGACCTCCCATGACCTTGCGCGTTGTCTTTGCCGGTACGCCGGAATTTGCCGAAACCGCCCTGGCTGCGATTCAAGCGGCAGGCTTCGAGGTGCCGCTGGTGCTGACCCAGCCTGACCGTCCGGCGGGGCGCGGCATGAAACTTCACGCCAGCCCGGTCAAGCAGTTCGCGCTGGCGCACGGCTTGCCGGTGGCGCAGCCGCCGTCGCTCAAACGCACTGGCAAGTATCCCGAGCAAGCCGCCGAGGCGCTCGCGCAATTGCGCCAGGCGCATGCCGACGTGATGGTGGTGGCGGCTTACGGCCTGTTACTGCCGCAGGAGGTGCTCGATATTCCCCGCTACGGCTGTCTCAATATCCACGCATCGCTGCTGCCGCGCTGGCGCGGCGCCGCGCCGATTCATCGCGCGATCGAGGCAGGCGACCATGAGACCGGCATCACCATCATGCAAATGGATGCCGGGCTGGATACCGGCGCCATGGTGTCGGTCGCGCGCGAGCCGATCGGCCCCGACGACACGACCGCAACCTTGCACGATCGACTCGCATCGCTGGGCGCTCGCCAGATCGTCCTGGCGCTCACCCAATTGGCGCGCGACGGCAACTTGCCGGCCACGCCGCAGCCGGCCGACGGGGTAACCTACGCGGCCAAGATCGGCAAAGACGAGGCCGTGCTCGACTGGACCCGCAGCGCGCAGCAACTCGTTTGCCAGATTCGGGCGTTCGACCCGTTTCCGGGCGCGATGACCGAGCTGCATGATGCAGCGCTCAAGGTATGGCGTGCCCAGATCGCCGACGGGCACGCTTTTGGGGCGGCCGCGGGCACGGTATTGTCAGTCGGACCCGAGGGGGTGGTGATCGCCTGCGGCGCGGCCGATGCGGGGCAGGCCGTGCGCATCACGCAATGGCAGAAGCCTGGCGGCAAACGTTTGCCGACGCGCGAGTTTCTGCAAGGGTTTCCCATTCAGCCAGGCGAGCGCCTGGGTGCGGCCAGGAGTGCATGATGCTGGGTATCTCAAGTCTGCCGTTGTTCGTGTTGACCGTCTTTTTGCTTAATGTCACCCCTGGCCCCGATACGGCTTATATCGTCGGGCGCAGTGTCGCGCAGGGGCGTGCGGCGGGCGTGGCCTCCGCGCTGGGCATTTCCGCCGGCTGCTGCGTCCATACGCTGGCCAGCACGTTTGGGCTGACTGCGCTGCTGGCCGCCTCGCCGCTGGCTTTCACCATCATCAAGTTTTCCGGCGCAGCCTATTTGATCTATCTGGGCGTTCGGTTGTTGAGCGCGCGCCACGCGGCACCGGCGGGGCCGACCGAGACGGCGCCCCAGCGATCGCTGCGGGCGGTGTTTCTGCAGGGCTTCCTGACCAACGTCATGAACCCCAAAGTGATCCTTTTCTTCCTTTCCTTCCTGCCGCAGTTCGTGCGTGGCGACAGTCCTCACCAGGCGCTTGCGTTTCTCACGCTGGGCGCGATCATCGTCGCCATGAGCACGGTCTGGAACAGCGGCGTGGCATGGATGGCAGGCAGCCTCACACACCGCATGGGGCAGCGTCCCGCGCTCAAACGCTGGCTGAACCGGATCGTCGGCGGCGCTTTCATCGGGCTCGGCCTGCGCCTGGCTCTGGTGAGGCGCTAGCGTTTAAGACAGATCCTAAGCGCTTGAATTTTTGGAAAATTCCCCCATCTAAAGCGCCGACTACATAAGGTGGTCGAGCCGTATGGCTCTGCAACGCTTCGCACGCAAGGAGAGACGCGCATGTTCAATTGGGTGAAAACGACCATCCTGATGGCCGCCATTACGGCGTTGTTCGTTGTCGTGGGCGGAGTGATCGGGGGCCAGCGAGGCATGATGATGGCGCTTGCGTTTGCGCTGGCGATGAATTTCTTTTCGTACTGGTTTTCCGACAAGATGGTGCTGCGCATGTATAACGCGCAGGAGGTCGACCAGACCAATGCGCCGCAGTTTTACGGTGTCGTCCAGGAACTGGCGCAACGGGCCGGCTTGCCGATGCCGCGTGTGTACCTGATCGACGAGGATGCTCCCAACGCGTTTGCCACCGGGCGCAACCCCGAACACGCCGCGGTGGCCGCCACCACCGGCATCCTGCGGGTCTTGTCCGAGCGGGAGTTGCGCGGTGTCATGGCGCATGAGCTGACGCACGTGCGGCATCGCGATATTCTGATCTCGACGATTTCGGCGACCATGGCCGGCGCCATTTCGGCATTGGCCAATTTCGCGATGTTTTTCGGCGGGCGCGATGAGAATGGCCGCCCGGCCAATCCGATCGCCAGCATCGCGGTCGCGATTCTCGCGCCACTGGCCGCGATGATGATCCAGATGGCGATTTCGCGCGCGCGAGAGTATGAGGCGGACCGCGGCGGCGCAGAAATTTCGGGTGACCCGCAGGCGCTGGCCTCGGCGCTCGACAAGATTCATCGGTACGCGCAGGGAATCCCGTTCGCGGCGGCCGAAGAACACCCCGCCACGGCCCAGATGATGATCATGAACCCGCTCGCGGGCGGCGCGATCGCCAATCTGTTCTCGACTCATCCGGCCACCGAAGACCGGATTGCCCGCCTGATGGAAATGGCGCGCACCGGGCAGTATCCGGTTTAACAGGTATCGCCAACCGACCTGCCCGCCTGGTGCGGGCATTTCTTTTTTTGAGGCCGCGTCGTGCGGCACTACGCTTCATGCCGAAATCATCGTTGAATCCGGAAGGCCTGGCTTTTTCGCTCGACCGCGCCGCGCGCGCCGTTGATGCCGTCCTGAGCGGCACCGCCCTGCCGGCGGCCCTCGGCCGCGCGACGCTCGGTGCGCCGGTCAACGCGCGGGCGGCGGCGCAGGATTTGTCGTATCGCGCGATGCGCCGCCTCGGGACGACGCGGGCGTTGCTCGCCGCCCTGGCCAGACAGGCGCCCGCCGGTCAGGTGCGGGGTATATTGCTGTGCGCCCTGGCGTTGCTGCTGGATGCGCCTGGCGAGGCGGCCTATCCGCCCTTCACGGTCGTCGACCAGGCCGTCGCCGCGGTGGCGGCCAACGTTCGCACGGCGTCGGCCAAAGGGTTCGTCAATGCGGTGCTGCGACGCTTCCTGCGCGAACAGGAGACACTCACGGCGCAGGTCATGCAACAACCCGAGGCGCGCTGGAATTATCCGCTGTGGTGGATCGATGCAGTGCGTCGCGCGTGGCCCACGCAATGGGAGTCGATTTTGACGGCCGGCGATACGCGCGGGCCGCTGACGGTACGCGTGAATCGTCGTCGCACGACGCTGGAGGCGGCGCTGGCAAGCCTGCGTGCGGCCGGCCTGGATGGCGAGCCGAGCGATGCCGCGGCGATCCGGCTCGCGCGCGCAGTGCCCGTCGAGCGGTTACCGGGATTCCAACAAGGCCTGTTGTCGGTTCAGGATGCCGGAGCGCAACTCGCCGCGCCGCTCCTGTGCGCGGCCGACGGCATGCGCGTGCTCGATGCTTGCGCGGCCCCTGGCGGCAAGACCGGGCACTTGCTCGAACTGGCCGATATCGACCTGGTAGCGCTCGAGGCCGATGCCGGCCGCGCCGATCGCATTGATCAGAATCTCGATCGGCTGGGGCTGCACGCGACGGTGCGCGTGGGCGATGCCGGCGACCCGGCGCAATGGTGGGACGGCCGGCCGTTCGAACGCATTCTGGCCGATGTGCCATGCTCGGCCTCGGGTATCGTGCGGCGCCATCCTGACATCCGCTGGTTGCGTCGCGCCGACGACGTCCCCCGCCTGGTCCTGACGCAACGCCGCATCCTGCAGGCCTTGTGGGGTGCCCTGGCGGCCGGTGGCGAACTGCTATACGTCACCTGTTCGATATTTCCGGACGAAAACGAGGCCCAGGCGCAATGGTTTGAACGAGTCTCGCCAGATGCGGTACGATTGGACGCTCCCGGCCAGTTGTTGCCAGCCCCTGACGGCGCGCACGACGGCTTTTTTTACGCACGCTTTCGGAAACGGTAACCTTGCGACGACCGCTCCTGGTTTGGCTCACGCTGCTGCTGGCTGCTTCTGCGCTGTCGCGCACGGACGCTGCGCGCGCGGATAACGAGATCAAGGTCGGCGATACCCGGCTCGAACGCGGCGCCGGCGGCTGGACGCTGGATGCCCACTTCGACTTCGTGCTCAACAGCAGTCTGGAGGATGCGGTCAATCGAGGCATTCCGCTTTACTTCACGACTGATTTCGAGCTGACCCAGTCGCGCTGGTACTGGTTCGACCGGCAGGTGGTCAGTGCCTCGCAAAGCACCCGTCTGTGGTTTCAGCCGCTGACTCGCCAGTACCGCGTCTCGAACGGCGGTGGCCTGCAACTCGGGTTTCCGACGCTGGCGTCGGCGTTGGCCCTGGTGCGCAACGTCAGCGCCTGGCGGGTCATCAAAAGTGATGAAGTCAGGCCGGGCGAGACTTACCATGCCTCGGTGCGCATGCGGCTCGATACCGCTTTGATGCCCAAGCCGTTTCAGATCGATGCCGTCAATAACCGGGACTGGAATATGAGTTCCAGCTGGAAGCATTTCATCTTTACCCCGACGCAGCCGGCCGAGCCGGCACCTGCGCCGCCGGCTGCGTCCGTGTCGGAGGCAGCGCCAGCTTCGAGCGCCGCGAGCGGGGTGTTACCTGTACCTGTACCTGTACCGGGGCCGGCCAGTGCCGCCGATCATGGCAAATAGCGACCGTCTCAAACGAATCGTCAGTCGCGCGCTGGTTGCCACCGTCGCGGTGGTCGCCTTGGTGTTGCTTATTCTATTGGCGCTGGCAAGCGCCAACACCGAGTTTTTCGATCGCTATTACTCGTGGCTCTATGGCGCGAACGTCGCGGTCGCGCTGATTTTCCTGCTGATCTTTTTCTCGCTGATCTGGATCATCGTAGCGCGTTTGCGGCAGGGCAAATTCGGCACGCGCTTGCTTGCCAAGCTGGCGTTCTACTTTGCCCTGGTCGGCGTGTTGCCCGGAGTGATCATCTATCTGGTATCGCTCCAGTTCGTATCTCGCAGTATCGAATCGTGGTTCGACGTGCGCGTCGAGTCGGCGCTCGACTCCGGCCTTGAGCTTGGCCGGGCGGTGCTCGACAATGGGCTGAGCGATCTGCGCAACAAGGCGCATCTGGTTGCGGATCAACTGGCGGCAAGCGGCGACCCGACCTCGTCGCTGGGCCTGCTGCGCCTGCGTGACCAGTTCGGCCTGCAGGAGGCCACCGTGCTCGACAGCAACGGCCGTGTGCTGGCCTCGGCCTCGAGCAATTTCAGTCAGTTGCTGCCCCAGGCGCCAACCGCCCTTGAACTGCGCCAGGCGCGCGCGCCGGGCGGCTATGCCGGATTCGAGGGCGGCAACGAGAGCATCGACAGCGGCGGCGACATCAAGAGCAGCGACGCGCAAAGCAATCAGCTGCGCTGGCTCGTCATCATCCCGATACCGTCGTCGTATGGCGCGTCGCTGCGCAGCAGCCAGCGGTTGCTGCAAGTCACTCAGCTCGTGCCGCGTAATCTTGCCAGCAACGCCGAGGCGGTGCAGACCGCCTATCGCGAGTATCAGGAGAAGGCCCTGGGGCGCACGGGGCTGCGCAAAATGTATATCGGCACGCTGACCCTGAGCCTGTTCCTGGCGACGTTCGTGGCAATGATGCTGGCGCTGGCGCTGGGCAACCAGCTGGCTCGCCCGCTGTTTTTGCTGGCCAAGGGCACCAAGGAGGTGGCCGAGGGCGACTACACGCCCAAGCACGAGATGCGCACCAACGACGAGCTCGGCTTCCTGACCCAGGCGTTCAATGCGATGACACGCCAGCTGGCCGATGCCCGTATCGCGGTGGAGCATAATCGCCTGGCGCTGGAGAGCTCCAAGGCCTATCTCGAGAGTATTCTTTCCAACCTGACGGCCGGCGTGTTCGTGTTCGATCGCGAGTTTCGAATGACGACGGCCAATCCGGGCGCCGAACGTATTTTCAAGCAGAGCTTCCAGGACGAGCTCAATCGCCTGCTCGACGATATACCGGCCCTGGTGGAATTTGGCGCGATCCTGCGCAAGGCGTTTGCCGATCAGGGAGCGAATGCCGAGCTCACGGGCGGGCATTGGCAACAGCAGATCGCGCTGACGCTGCCCAACGAGCCCGATCCGGTGACGTTGCTGGTGCGCGGGGCGCGCTTGCCCGAGGGTGCGCAAAACACCGGCGGCTATGTGGTGGTGTTCGACGACATCAGCGATGTGATTTCGGCCCAGCGTTCCGCAGCCTGGGGCGAGGTGGCGCGCCGGCTGGCGCACGAGATCAAGAATCCGCTGACGCCCATCCAGCTGTCGGCCGAACGGTTGCAGCACAAGCTGTCGGACAAGCTGCCGCCGGCCGATGCGGAAGTGCTGCGAAGGGGGGCTGCCACGATCGTCAATCAGGTCGCTGCGATGAAGCGGATGGTCGATGATTTTCGCGACTATGCGCGCACCCCGCCGGCCGTGTTGCAGAACCTCCAGCTCAACGACTTGATCGTCGAGGTGCTGGGCCTGTACGCCGACGACGGCAGCCGTCACATCATCACCGCCAACCTGGCGGCCGATTTGCCGATTATTCGCGGCGATCCCACGCAATTGCGCCAAGTGATTCACAATTTGCTGCAAAATGCGCAGGACGCGGTCGCTGAATCCGCAAACCCTCTTATCAGTATTGAAACGAAGACAGTAGAATACAAAGAAGGCGAGTCGCGCGACGGCGCACGCAAGCGCAATGCGGTGCGCCTGACGATCACCGACAGCGGCCCGGGATTTTCGGCGCGCATTCTCACTCGCGCCTTCGAGCCGTATGCCACCACCAAGGCCAAGGGAACGGGACTGGGGTTGGCGATGGTCAAGAAGATCATCGATGAGCACGACGCGCGCATCGACATCAGGAATCGACCGGGTCCCGACGGCGAGGGTGTGATCGGTGCACAGATCGCGATTCTGTTCACGCAGTTGAAAGAAGACTCTGCGCCGTCCGGCGAGCAGACGGTGGAACACACGAAGGTAGCGTAAATGGCAACCATCTTGGTGGTGGACGACGAAATGGGTATCCGGGAGTTGCTCTCGGAAATTCTCAGCGACGAAGGTCATGTGGTGGAAGTGGCGGAGAACGCCCAGGCTGCGCGCGCCTATCGCGCGCAGCAGGTTCCGGATCTGGTCCTGCTCGATATCTGGATGCCCGATACCGATGGCGTGACGCTGCTCAAGGAGTGGGCCGCACAGGGTCAACTGACGATGCCGGTCATCATGATGTCGGGACATGCAACGATCGATACCGCGGTCGAAGCGACCAAGATTGGCGCGCTGAATTTCCTGGAGAAGCCGATCGCATTGCAGAAATTGCTGCAGGCGGTCGCGCAGGGACTCGCCCACGGCAGACAGGACTCGGGCCCGGGCAAGGTCGGTGCCGCCGATGCGGCAGGTGTGGAGGTGGCCGGTCTCGACGACGAGTCCGATAGCTATGTCGATATCGACGAGGACGGGTTCGGCAATGGCGTGGCAAGCCGAGCCAGCACTCATGACGGCACTGCGCCGGCGTCGTCCTCCGGCATTTCGTTCGATGTTCCGCTGCGCGAAGCGCGCGACGCCTTCGAGCGCGCCTATTTCGAGTACCACCTGACCAAGGAAAACGGCAGCATGACGCGTGTGGCCGAGAAAACCGGGCTGGAACGGACGCATTTGTATCGCAAGCTCAAGCAATTGGGGGTTGAACTGAGCAGGGCCAAGCACGAACGCTGAAACGCCGCCTATTTGTTGCAGGCGGCTTGCAGTCATACCGGGATTTGCTTATAATCTCGCTTCCTTGGCCCGGTAGCTCAGTTGGTAGAGCAGCGGATTGAAAATCCGTGTGTCGATGGTTCGATTCCGTCCCAGGCCACCAAAATTAGACGCCCAACCTCTCTCGGTTGGGCGTTTTCATTTCTGCCGTTTCCCGCGCCATGCGGGTTTCCTGGCGATTTTGCGTGTGCCACGCGCCGCCCGGGACCGGGCCGATTTCGGCCTGGTTTGCCTATATTTCGCCCTCTGTTAAAGATCTCGGCCGGCACAATGGGCTCAAATGCGCCGTCCTTCCGGATCCACATCTCGGGCTGATTGACTACCCGATGCCTCTTGAGCTTGAATGAAATCCGGTTGTAGATGTTGTTGCCGATGTACTTCTCGTTACTGAGCACCTGGCGGACGGTCGCACGGGTCCAGTCTCGACCCAGATCCGTGCCGATACATTGAGCGTTGAGCCGCGTTGCGATTTCCGACTCGGTCAACCCATCGTTGACGAACCAGCGATAGATCTGATTGACCGTGGCCACCTCCGGCTCAGGGCCCGGCATCAGAATCACGCGGTCGGTTTGTAGGCTCTTGTGGTCACCCCGCGCCAGTTCGGCCTTAAACGTACCGCTTTGGTCCACGAGGACGCGTCGCAGACCATAGCCGGCGGGGCCACCTTGACGATATCCCAGCTCGATCAGTCGACATTGCCCAGCGAAAACCTTGGCCGACAGTTCACGGCTGTATTCACCGGCCATTGCTCGTTTGACGCCTTTCACGATAGTGGAAACCGGCGAGCCATCGTTCTCAAACTGTTCAGCGCAGTATGTGACCTGAATGCCAGCTCGTCGGCAGATGTATTCGTAATAGGCGCTTTCGTCGGCATCCTGGAAACGTCCCCACCGGCTGACGTCATAGACCAGGATCATCTCGAAATCAGCGTGACCAGACTCGACGTCCCGAATCAACTGCTGGAGAGCGTGTCGCCCATCGATGCTCAGGCCACTCTTGCCTTCGTCCGCGTAGGTCCGGGCGATCTGGATGCCGCGACGATTCGCATACTCCCGGATCTTGTCCGCCTGGTTCTCCGTCGAATACTGCTGATGTTCGGTCGACATCCGGACATATTCTGCTGCCCGATGAACGGCCGGCGAGGGCGTGGCGTCGCTAGGGTCTTCTTCTTGCAACATGGCAACCGATCGCGTGAGTGAAACGATTGAACGCTCTCGGATTCCCGTTGCCCGTTGGCTGCGTTCCGGGAGCAGGAAGCTCGTGGTGCCGCCGAATTTACGCCCATGCAGGATGTTCGAGAGATGGTGTGAGAAAGACGGTAAGGGCCGGCTTTTTCGATGTCGATCACGTCCTCTCTTTGCACGCATCCTTTTTGCACGGGCAGTCGACGCAAACCGGCTCGATCGCGACAAGCCACGAAGCCTTCGGCTCTCGTCCTGGCGCGGCAGCCAGCCGAATCCAGTACAGCCCTGGGGCGATCGGCGACACGTCCATCTTTGCAAAATCGCCGAACGAGCTTTGGGGCTGATCCCGATGTTGAGCTCGGTTACGGGCCACATAATCCGGATGGTCGCTCCGGTACTGGCGCCAGTAATCCGGGTGACGCTTTTGCCAGGCGCGCTGTGCGTCCCGCTGGTTGTCACGGTAATCGGGATCGGTGCTGAGCTTCTCCCGCTGCCACTGACGCTTTCGAGCTCGCTGACATGTCGATGACGAGCAGTAGGTCTGATGTGGTGTTTGCGGGCGCGGTTCGAACAGGTCGCCGCAGCAAATACAGGGCTTGAGTGCCATCCATGTCTCCCGCAGGAATGGGCGCCCGATCATGCTTACGTGTGTAAGCGCGATTGAATGCGTTCATTGGTGCTGGTTGACGACCGGGGCATAGATATTGAATATTTAATTATGTGTTAACGTAGTAGAAGTTAACAAGGCAGAGCCCTGTCAGTGCAAAAGGGGAAGAAGTCATTGACGATCAATGGCTTGGCGCGCGGCAAACCCTCTGAAGTTTGTGTGCGCAAGACGAACACGCATGTGGACACCTTTCTCGGATTCACGGTGGATGAGCGATTGTCCCCAAGGTAGACACATGGTTTTCACAGCAATTGCCCGACGAAATCCAGCCGTTGTTCACAGGTCGGCAGTGGAAGGAGCGAGCGCGAGCTGTGAACCATGAAAAATGGAGACCAAAGGCCTATGGCCAAGTCTGATGAAGATTCGATTTTCGAAAAGAAATCACCCGAGCAGGTGATCATGGAAGCAGGGGCCAAGGTACTGCAGGCCGGCATCTGGTTGATTCGGAATGGCTACGGAAGGATGCTGCTTCTTCCGTACGCGTCCCCATCCGGTGCGTACTGGCGATGTGAGTTTCACCCGGTTGGCCGGCCGAGCCGGACAATCTTCCGGTACACGAGCGGCAGCGAGGCCAAATATCTCGAAAATCACTGCGGTGGATCCATACGCTCAAGCGTGTCGCCCGAGAAGCTGGCGCAGGCGATCATGAAAAGCGTACCGGACGACGTCAAGTCGTCGTGCGAAGGACCAGCCTCTCCTGAGACGCTCCGCTGGCTGGTGCTGCTCGAGGCCGCAGTCGATGGCGGTTTTCTGGCAGAAGCGTTCCACGACTACACCGAGGATTATTCGCGGTGGGAGCTGGTTAGCTTGATTCGAGGCAATGGCGACCCAATTCCTGCGCCTCCGGGTTATGTAAAACCTGGCGAGGAGTGCAGCGCCGTCGATCTGGAATGGCGGGACGGCGAGGCAGCATGGAACGCTGTTGCCAGTGACGAGGAGCTCCTGATCGGATTGGAGACGCTCAGCGACGACGAACGATGCTATGAGCTAGCCGATCGCGTTCGACGCGGGTTTGCAGAAACGACGGACGGATTTGAGGCCAGACGCCTCTTGCGTGCCGTAATTGGCACGCTCTCGAAGTTGGAGTGATTGCAAGTGCGCAACGAATCTGTTGCGGGTGCGAATTATTGAACTGAGGCAAGTTCACGACGATAAGCTACGGGAAGAAAAATGGCATACGAATTGAATTCGCTGTTGATGAAATGCGAGGCAGATGATTTTTCGTTTTTGATCGATAGAATTGAGAGTTTCACGAACCTATCGTCAGATACCGAATTGAACGAGGCGCTTGGTTCCTTTAAGCAAGGCGGCCGTCGATCCCAAAAAGAGTCGCTGGCAAAGACTTTAGAGCGAGAAATTCGCTATCTTGGCAGCTCAGACATTGCGTACGCGTACAGAAAATTGACATCTTCGGAGGAGCCGGCGGGAGTTAGCATCCATGAAATCATCGAGGATGTGAGCAAGAAATTAAAGGTAAGGCAGAAATTAATTGGTGGTGTCGAGGCGAAGCTTGAAAGATTGGTGAAATTCACCGTAGAAAAGATGTTTTTCGAACTAAAGCCTGAGCAACAACGTGAGATGTTTGATAAAGCGGGGGTGGGGAAGGATCAGCAGGATGAGTTTTTCGATAAGATTAAGAAAAACAAAGCATATTTTCTGCCGATATTGTTTTCTCTGCTCGGCCCCGAAATAACTGCGACGATCGTTCAGGGGCTCGCTGTTGCAGCGATAGCGGCTTTCATTGGGCGTAAAGCTGCTGAAGAGCTTTTAAAGAATCTCATTGCGAGGTTCCCTTGGTGGGCTGAGTGGTTAGGTCCGATAGTATGGGGGCTCAGTCTCGGCTGGCTGGCGATTGACCTGCAAGGGGCTGCTAATCGCAAAACCATCCCCGTTCTTCTATACCTTGGCATTGTCGGTCTGCGGGATGGTCCGGAGGACGGCGACGCATTTTGGTCCGAGCCATCGTCAGACTAACTTGACCTGGCGGGAAATTGGATCTCGACGAGATGGGCAATGGCCGGCCGACGAATCGGATGTCGCTGACCGATAACTGATACCATCGGCCGTTCGGGGAGGGGGCAGCTTGTCGATCAGGCGGCCCTTCATTGCTGATCGCAAACAGATAAGAAGAATGGCGAAACCTGATTTCCCACCGCTGCTGCAGCCGGGAATGCACAACATGACGATTCAAGGTCTCCACGCCTTGGCCGTTGCGCCATTCGGCGCAGACCTCCGCCGCCAGGATCTGCACCAGAACCTGGCCAGGTGGTATGGGGCGTTGCAGGCACTGGGCATAGGCGGCACATTGTGGCTCGACGGTTCATTTTTGACAGAAAAGCCGTCCCCGGGCGATATCGATTGCGTATTGTGGAATCCGCGCTGGGTCAATGGCCACGTCAACGTGACTGCTGCGCTGCGGCAGCAAGTGGATAACTTATTGAACAGAGCAGCGGCAGAGAACATCTTCAACCTGGATCTTTACATCGAGATGTCTCCGCAAGATGATGTTTTTCATAGAGAGGCATATTGGCGTGGTGTCCTTGGATTCGGGCACGACCGTGTCTCGGCGAAGGGCTTTGCGGAGATTCACTTATGAGCAGCAAGTTCCTGAAAGAGCACGCTGACTCACTAGCCAAGTTCGCAAGCGAGACAGCCGAGCGTGCCCAAGCAGATCCGGAAGACTTCTTCCTGCAACTGGCCGCGAAAAATCAGAGCGACGCGGCTCATAGCGTTGCGCACCAGCTAATGCTCGAAGAGGCCGAGGAGGCCGGTGAGCTGGTTGACTTACGCCTCATCGGCCCTCGTGCGAACGGCAGCATTGCTCTCGACTGGTTTATTTCAGCCATGGAGCCATTGTCGAAAGCATGGAAGCTTGCTGCACACCGACTGCGTTACGGAAACGATGCTGCACGCGGCGTTGCGGACGATATCGTAAGCGCGCTCAACCTTAAGCTGGCTGGCTTGGGTCACGGCTCTACCCGGATCTTCGTGACGGGGAGCGCGTTACCCGATTTAACGGGTGAGAGCTTGTTGCAAGCGACGCTGACGCAGATGTTTCGTCTGCTGAACGCGAGGCAGGATGATTTCTACGATGCAGTTGACGCGGTCGGCGGTCGTTCGGCGCACCAGCTCAGTGAGTTCATGAAGGCATTGGACGGAGCTGGGCTGGCGGCGCAATTTACCTGGCAATCTCCGCGTGGACGGCAGTTCTGGGAGGGAAGGCCTGACGAGATTACTCGCATCAGAACGCTACTTGATACCATCCGTGAGCCGGAGCGGTACGAGGAACTCATTGACGGCAGAGTGGCTGGAATCACCGACACTGGCCGGCTGGATCTGCGGACTGATGACGGGAAGGTCTCGATCCGATTCCCATTGAAGCTGACTGATCAGGTCCAACGCCTGACGATTACTTCTCCGGCGCGGATCAAGGTTCTGACGGCCAAGTATTGGGACTCAGTTGAGAAGAGGGACATTTACAAGCGCCAGCTGATCTCCGTCGAGTGATCCGCGCGCATGCGCGGTGCTCGTTGTTGTCCCCTATGAATTGAGCCGGTTTCCGATTGCGTTGCAATATTTGCTACAATTCGGACGGAAATGGTTCTTTTATGTGGTAAGGTACGCCACCAAGAACACCAAGGGCTTGCATCCATGCAAGCCCTTTTTGCGTTTTGCGACGATTTTGCCCGCCTCATGCGCGGTCCGGCAAAATGGTCGCCGCCAGAGCCCGCCGCTGTCCCGCATGTGTGATGGATTCGGCGTGGGGATCCCCGCAGCAGGGGAATTTGCGTACATGCGATCATGACGATATCTGAAGATGCCGCACTGGTCTTGTTCTCCGGCGGACAAGACTCGACCACTTGCCTGGCCTGGGCGCTGGCGCGCTATGCTCGCGTGGAAACGCTCGGTTTCGATTACGGCCAGCGCCATCGGGTCGAGCTGGATTGCCGCACCGACGTGCTGGCACGGTTGCGTGCCGAATTCCCGGCGTGGACCCCGCGGCTGGGCGAGGATCACATGATCGACCTGTCGGTGCTCGGTCAGATCAGCGACACCGCATTGACGCGCGAAGTCTCGATTGCAATGAGCGCGGATCATTTGCCCAACACCTTCGTGCCGGGCCGCAACCTGCTGTTCATGACGATCGGCGCCACCATTGCCTACCGTCGCGGCTTGCGCGTGCTGGTCGGCGGCATGTGCGAGACCGACTTCTCCGGTTATCCGGATTGCCGGGACGACACCATGAAGGCGCTCCAGGTGGCACTCAATCTTGGCATGGATCGCCGTTTCATCGTCGAGACGCCGCTGATGTGGATCGACAAGACCCAGACCTGGCGGCTTGCGCACTCGCTGGGCGGTGCGCCTTTGGTCGAGCTGGTGCGCGAAGCCACGCATACCTGTTACCTCGGCGAGCGCGGTGAGCTGCATGCCTGGGGTTACGGTTGCGGCGAATGCCCGGCGTGCGAGTTGCGTCGCCGTGGATATGAGGGCTACATAGCCCAGGGCGGACAATGACCTACACCGTCAAGGAAATTTTCTATACATTGCAGGGCGAGGGCGCCAACGCCGGCCGGCCGGCCGTATTTTGCCGCTTCGCGGGTTGCAACCTCTGGACTGGCCGCGAGCAGGACCGCGCCGACGCGGTGTGCCGCTTTTGCGATACAGATTTTGTCGGCACTGACGGCGAGAACGGCGGAAAATATGCGACGCCGGAAGCCCTGGCCGAACGCATCGCGTCGCTCTGGCCAGCCGGCGACAGCGAGCACCGCTTCGTCGTGTGCACCGGTGGAGAACCTTTGCTGCAGCTCGATGAGCCATTGATCGATGCGCTGCACCGCTCGCGCTTCCGCATCGCGATCGAGACCAACGGCACCCAGCCTGTGCCACCCGGCATCGATTGGGTTTGCGTCAGTCCGAAAGCGGATGCGCCGCTGGTCGTGACTCGGGGGCACGAGCTGAAAGTGGTGGTGCCGCAGGCGCGTCAGTCGCTGGCCGGGTACGAGGCATTGGACTTCGAGCACTTTTATTTGCAGCCGATGGACGGCCCGCTGCGCGAGGCCAATACGCGTTGGGCTATCGATTATTGCAAGCAGCATCCGCGCTGGCGGCTGTCGATGCAAACGCACAAGTATCTGAATATTCCCTAGGGGGCGCCAGGCCCGGCCAGCGCGGCGTGTGTCGATTGAGTGCAACGCCGGCTACGGGGCCGCCTCCTCATTGAAGAGCGATTTTGCGTGATTACCATTACCCGAAAACTTGAGTTCGACGCAGGTCACCGCATTCCCGATCATCGGAGCCAGTGCCGTAACCTGCACGGACATCGTTACGTTCTGGAAATTACCCTGTGCGGCGAGATCATGCAGCACGAGGGCGCCTCCGACAACGGCATGGTGATGGACTTCGCCGACGTCAAGACGCTCGCTCGCGAGCACCTGATCGACGTGTGGGATCACGCCTTCCTGGTCTACGAGAACGATGCTGCCGTCAGGGGGTTTCTCGACAGCCTGCCGGATCACAAGACGGTCGTGCTGGACCGGGTGCCGACGGTAGAGAACCTCGCGGCCGTCGCTTTCGACGTTTTGGCAGCGGTGTTCGACGCTCATTACGGCGTCAATCTGCGTCTGACGCGGGTGCGTCTGTACGAAACGCCCAACTGCTGGGCCGAGGTCTGCCGCTAGCCGATAACCCGCAGCGCAGGTTCGGGCCGATCGGGCTATGATGATCGGTGCAACGAGCGAGGTGTCAGGATTCCGCTTGCATGCCGACTAAGCGTCAGGCGTTCAACCAGGTGCAATGAAGCTGCGGGGGTATTTCATGAAAGCATGGCAAAACATGAGGCGGATCGCGTCGATGGCGCTCGTCTGCGGTGCTGCGATCGCAGCGCTCTCATCGTCGGCGGACGCCGCCCAGGCGCCGCCGCCGGCAAAAAAATTGACCGAGCAGGCCATACGCAATTACCAGGCAGGACATCGAAAACAGGCGTTGGCGCAGTTTCGCCAGGCCGCTGGCCAGGGAAACCGCCTGGCTGAATTCGATTACGCGATGATGCTGCTCAATGGCGAGGGCGCAGCGAAGGCGGCGCCGCAAGAGGGCGCGCAATGGCTGCACAAGGCCGCTCTGGCTGGCATGAGTCAGGCCCAATTTCTTTACGGAAAGATGTTCGACGATGGGTATGTGGTGAACAAATCCATCAAGGACGCCAATTTTTGGTACGGCAAGGCCGCCGAACAGGGGCACATCGAGGCTGAAGCGGCGATGGCCAACGAATACTTCATTGGGCGCGGCGTCCCGCTGGATTACCACAAAGCCTTCGATCTCTATCTCAAAGCGGCCAGAGGGGGCGACCTGCCGTCGCAATACATCGTCGCGAGTTACTACGAGCACGGCTACGGTGTCATGACGCCCGACATCGATCAAGCGCGCGTGTGGTATGCGCGCGCGGCAGCGCAGGGCGACATCGCTGCGTTGGGCAAATTGCGAGCCCTGACAGCACGACGCGCGGCCGAGACTGCTCAACAGGCGGCGCCGGCAGGCAGTCCGGCCCACTGAGCCATAAAGGGAGGCCGCCTGCCCGCGCTCGGGCAGGCGGCCTCTAACTCTGCATCAGGCGTTTTTCGCGCGCGACGCTCATCAGAATGCCGACGCCCACGCCGAGCGTGACCAGCGCCGTGCCGCCGTAACTCATGAATGGCAATGGCACGCCGACCACGGGCAGGATGCCGCTGACCATGCCCATGTTGACGAACGAATAAGTAAAGAAAATCATGCTGATCGCCCCGGCCAGCAATCGCCCGAACTGCGTGGCTCCGCTGGCGGCGATCATCAGGCCGCGCACCACCAGCGCAAAATAGAGCAGCAACAGCACGCTCTCACCGATCAGGCCGAATTCCTCGGCGAAGACCGCGAAAATGAAGTCGGTGTGTTTTTCAGGGATGAATTCGAGGTGGGCCTGGGTGCCCTTGAGCCAACCCTTGCCGGTAACGCCGCCGGAGCCGATGGCGATGACTGCCTGAATGGTGTGGAACCCTTTGCCCAGCGGATCCGACGTCGGATCCAGGAATGTGCAGATCCGATGTTTCTGATAATCATGCAGCCCGACCCAACTGACGTTGGGCTGACAGATGCGACTCTCGAAGGCCAGCAGCGACCCGATGGCGATGACGGCGGCGAGAAAGACCGGCAAGATCAGTTTCCAGCTCAGTCCGGCCAGATAAATCACGTAGAGTCCGGCGGCAGCGACCAGCAGCGCCGTACCGAGGTCGGGCTGTTTGGCAATCAGTCCCACCGGGATCAGCAACAAAACCACCGCCACAACATAGTCGTACCAGCGCACGCCGCCTTCACGCTTCTGAAAATACCAGGCCAGCAGCAGCGGCATGGCGATTTTCATGATCTCGGACGGTTGGATCACCACGCCCACATTGATCCAGCGTCGCGCCCCGTTCTTGGTGACGCCGATCACGAATACCGCGATCAGCAGGGCGATGCCGAACGCGTAAAGGGGCACGGCGATGCGCATCAGTTTCTGGGTCGGCAGCGATGCCAGCAGCCACATCAGCACGAACGCCAGCCCGATATTGCGCAATTGGCTGGTGACCCGGCTCGGCACGTCGATGCTGGCGCTGTAGAGTGCGACCAGTCCGATCGCCAGCAGCAACAACATGATTACCACCAGGGGCAAATCGAATGCGGCGAATGCCCGCTTTACCCGGTCCGTGATGGACGGCTTGTCGAGCGTCATCATTGGCTTTCTCCGTGGGAGCGAAGCGCGGCGCGTCGGCGCGCCTCGTCCCTGAACAGCGGCAAGGGAGCCTTGGCGGCATGCGGCGGGCCTGACGTGCGCGATACGGTCGCGCCTGGCGACTGCGCCGAGCGGGCGTCCGCCGCCGAGGCCGGCGCCACGACGCCACTGGCGGCGCCGGGCGCACTGGCAGCGCCGGGGATGCCCGCCGCCTGGTTGGCGGCGGCTTGCGCGGCGCGCTCCTTGGGCTCGTCGATCAAATAATAGTCCAGTACCTTGCGGGCGATGGGCGCCGCGACCGAAGCGCCCCACCCGGCGTTTTCGACCAACAACGCCAGCGCGATCTTCGGGTGGTCTACCGGAGCGAACGCTTCAAAAACGGCATGATCCCGCTTGAATTCCGGCACGAGGTTATGGTTGTAGACCTCGCCCTTGGTCAGCGAAAAGACCTGTGCAGTACCGGTTTTGCCGGCGACCGTATAGGGGACGCCAATGAATTGGCGGTAGGCCGTGCCTTCGGGATTGCTCGTCACGCCTTCCATCGCATGTTTGACGAAGTCGATGTACTTCTGCTTGACCGGGATCCGGAAGCTGGCATGCGGCACGGTCAGCTGAATCTGATGCGTGATCGGATCCTGAACGGCCTGTACCAGATGCGGTTTCATCACCACGCCGTTATTGGCCAGCGTGGCGACCGCGTGCGCGGTCTGCAGGATCGTAAACGAGTTATAGCCCTGGCCGATGCCAAGACTCACCGTCTCGCCCTCGTACCAACGCTGTTGCGCCGGTGTCTTGTATGCCATGCGCTTCCAGGCCTTGGAGGGCAACACGCCGCGCGCCTCGCCGGCGATGTCGATACCGGTGAGCTGTCCGAAGCCCCAGGGCACCATGAAATCGTGAATGGCATCGACGCCGAGATCGTGCGCGAGCATGTAGTAATAGGTGTCGTTCGATACCACGATGGAGCGGTACATATTGACTTGTCCCTGTCCGCTGCGCACGTCGTTGCGGAAGACGTGGTTGCCGAGCTTGTAAAAACCAGGATCGTGGAAACTCCAGTCCTCGGTGCGCTTGCCCAGGGTCAGTCCGGCCAGCGCCATGAACGGCTTGTAGGTCGAGCCGATCGGATAAGTGCCGCGCAAGGGGCGATCGAGCAGTGGCTTGTCGGGCGAGTTGTTGAGCGCATCCCAGTTTTGCTGGTCGATGCCCTCGACGAACAGGTTGGGGTTGAAACTGGGCTCCGATACGAAAGCCAGCACATCGCCGGTCGACGGCTCGATTGCCACCAGTGCGCCACGCTGTCCGGCAAAAGCCTTCTCGGCGACCTCCTGCAGCTTGATGTCGATCGACAGGATCAGGTTGTCGCCCGGCGTCGCCGGCGTGCGGGAGATGACGCGCACGGGCCGGCCGCCCGCGGTCACCTCGACCTCCTCGAAACCGGTGACGCCATGCAGCTGGGTTTCATAACTCTGCTCGACACCGGTCTTGCCGATGTAATCGGTGCCGCGATAGTTGTTGATATCGCGCCGAATGTCGTAGTGGGCGGGATCGGCGTCGTTTTCCTCGCTCATTTTCTGGAGGTGCTCGCGATCGCGCTGCGAAATGCGGCCGACATAGCCGATCACGTGTGCGGCCGTCTCGCCGAGCGGATATTGCCGGAACAGGCGGGCATGCACCTCGACACCCGGAAAACGATAACGCTGAGCAACAAACTGCGCGACTTCGTCATCGCTCAGCCGAGTGCGGATCGGCAAGCTCTCGAAACTTTTGCCGTCCTCGAGAAGCCGCTTGAAGCGCGAGCGGTCGCGCGGCGTAATACGTACCACCGTGGCCAGTTGGTCGATCAGCTTTGGCAGTGGTTCGTCGATCTTCGACGGCGTGATCTCCAGCGTATAGGCGGAGTAATTGTCGGCCAGCACCACGCCGTTGCGGTCCATGATGACGCCGCGATTGGGCACGATCGGCGCCAGTGCGATGCGGTTTTCGTCGGCCTGCAGTGCATACAGCTTGTGCTTGAACACCTGCAAATAGACGAAGCGTCCCGCGAGCAGCCCAAAGCACAGCAGCACGAACAGCCCGGCAGCGGAAATGCGCAGGTGAAACTGTTTGAGTTGCTGCTCGAGATTTTTGAATTCGGTCATGCGAAGCGGGCCGTCCCTGGCGTGGCGAAATCAGATCGGCCGCGTATCGTCGCGATCGACGGCGCGCTTCTGCGGCGCCAGCAGGAGGATGCTGACGATCGGCCATAGCGCCGCTTCGACGAACGCGGCCAGCAATGGCCACCAGCCGGGAAACGGGGCGCCGGTCGCCAACCGTATCAGGAACGGCACGAGGTGGGCGAGCAACAGCAGCGGCAGCACCAGCAGCGCCTGGGTGAAGAGCGTGAACCACAGCACGCGCCGGTGAATCATGATCGCACCGTAGGACAGCAGCGTATAGGCGAGTGCGTGCTCGCCAAGCAGGCCCGCATTGTGCACGTCCATCAGCAGCCCGACGATGAAGGCGATGCCCATGCCGACTTTGCGGGGCTGGTGAATATTCCAGAAAATCAACACCAGCGCGACGAAGTCGGGCATCACCGGAACGTCACCCCACGGCATCAGGTTGACCAGAAAGGCGGCGATCAGGCTGATGGCGATGAAGTACGGATTGACCGGCAGCAGTATGTATTGCGGGCGGGTCATGGAAGACTCTTCATGGTGTTTTCTTTTCCGGCGTTTTCTGCGCGGGCGCGGCAGTGGCCTTGCCGTGCGCGGTCGCACCCTGGGGCTTGCCGGTCTTGCGAGCGTCGCCTTTCTTGCCGTCTTTGCCGTTCTTGTCGGTCGGCGGCGCGTTTTGATCGGTGGAGCCGGCGGCCTCGGTCGGGGGCGGAGGTGGCGGGTTGTATTGCAGCACCAGCACCTGCCGCTGGCTGTGCAGTTGCGCCACCGGTTGGCAGACGATGCGGGCGAAAGTCGTGTCGGACTGCTTGTCCACACGTGTGACGCGAGCGACCGGCACGCCGGCGGGATACACACCGCCCAGGCCGTTGGTGACTACCTGATCGCCCACTTTCACGTCGGCGCTCAAGGGGATGAAGCGCAGATCGAGCGCGCCGCCCGGCAAGCCCCCGTAGACCACGCTGTTCACGCCGCTGCGCAACAGTTGCACGGGCACGGCCTGATCCTTGTCGGTAATCAGGGTTACTTCGGAGTACATCAAGAATACGCGTGTGACCTGTCCCAGCAGTCCCTGCTCGGTGATCACGGGGGCGCCGGCCTTGACCCCCTGTCGCGAGCCGCGGTCGATGACTACCTTCTGCGTGAACGGATCGCGCGTGTCGTACTCGATCTGGGCCGGGATGGTCGGTACCTGCATGCGGTCGCGCAGCGCCAGCAATTGTCGCAGGTGGTCGTTCTCGGCGCTGAGCTCGGCGTTGCGCATCGCTTGCGCCGACAACTCGAGGTTACGCTCGCGCAGCAGGCGATTCTGGGCGCGCAACTGGCCTTCGCTGACCAGGAAATCGGAAGCGCCGACCAGACTGTCGCGCGGCACCAGCATCACGCGCTGTAACGGATACAGGGCCGTGCCGATGAAATAGCGCAGATTTTCCAGCGTCTTGTAGTGCGAGTCGACCACGAGCAGGCCGACGGCCAACGCGACGAAACAGATGAGTCGCGCCAGCGCCGACGGCCCTTGCTTGAAGAGTGGCGGCGGACTGTACTGCATGCAATGCCTTGAAAAACCGTCTTAAAGGGATCCGTCGGCCGCGCCGCGGAGCCGTGCTCTTGGCAAGTTCACTCGTACGAAAAGATGCTGCCGAGCTTGTCCATGCGCTCGAGCGCCATGCCGGAGCCGCGCACCACGCACGTCAGCGGGTCTTCGGCCACCAGCACCGGCAAGCCGGTTTCCTCGGCCAGCAGGCGATCGAGGTCGCGCAACAGCGCGCCGCCGCCGGTCAGCATCATGCCGCGCTCGGCAATGTCGGCGCCCAGCTCGGGCGGTGTTTGCTCGAGTGCGATCTTGACCGACGAGACGATCTGGTTGAGCGGGTCGGTCAGCGCTTCGAGAATTTCGTTGCTGGAGATGGTGAAGGCGCGCGGAATGCCCTCGGAGAGGTTGCGGCCCTTGACTTCCATCTCCTTGACCTCGGAGCCGGGGAAGGCCGAGCCGATTTCCTTCTTGATCGCTTCGGCGGTCTGCTCACCGATCAGCATGCCGTAGTTGCGGCGAATGTAGTTGACGATCGCCTCGTCGAACTTGTCACCGCCCACGCGTACCGAACCCTTGTAGACGATGCCGCCCAGCGAGATCACGCCGACTTCCGTGGTACCGCCGCCGATGTCGACCACCATCGAGCCGGTGGCTTCCGATACCGGCAGGCCGGCGCCGATGGCCGCGGCCATCGGTTCTTCGATCAGATAGACCTGCGAGGCGCCGGCGCCGTGCGCGGCTTCCTTGATCGCGCGCCGCTCGACCTGCGTCGAGCCGCATGGCACGCAGATGATGATGCGCGGGCTCGGTGAGAACATGCGCGATTCGTGCGCCATCTTGATGAACTGCTTGATCATCTGCTCGGTCACCGTGAAATCGGCGATCACGCCGTCTTTCATGGGCCGGATCGCCTCGATGTTGCCGGGCACCTTGCCGAGCATCTGCTTGGCTTCCTTGCCGACCGCCTGAATCGTCTTTTTGCCGCTGGGGCCGCCTTCCTGACGGATCGCGACGACCGAGGGCTCGTCCAGGACGACACCCTTGCCGCGCATGTAGATCAGCGTGTTGGCCGTACCGAGGTCGATTGCCAGATCGTTGGAAAAATAGCTGCGTAGAAAACCGAACATGCAAAATCCTGTTTCGCGTGATGCCACCGGCCGAATTCGATGGGCGGGTTGGCAGTGTCTGAAATACGGGGCTCGAACTCGAAATTTCTGCGGGCCGATGCGCCAGCGCTGGTCCTGTGCCAATCGCACCAAGGCCAACCGGGTGGCTGCATGTCGAGTGCCGCACGCCGCTTCGGGGCCCGCGAGCGCGGCATCGACCGGGCTAAAACATGCAAAATGCTGCCCGGCCAAAAATTTAATGTGCAATGATACCTTATAATTTTGGGGATTTTGCAGGAAAAAAGCGGAGTTTGGCGCCGCGAACCGACCCCGGCGCCGCCATAGCCGGCTTTCGGAAAATCCTCCTGTCTGGCCGCGTCGCGGCATGCCGTCGGCGACTCAAACGCATTGATTTTTATTGAGATATTTCATGGCATTGAATCTCAGCGATGTCACGCGCATCGCGCATCTGGCGCGCATCGAACTCGCGCCCGGCGAAGCCGAGCACACGCTTGCGGAATTGAATGGGTTTTTCGGGCTGGTCGAACAGATGCAGGCGGTCGACACCGAAGGCGTCGCGCCGCTGGCGCATCCGATCGAACAGATCCAGGCGGTGAGCCTGCGCCTGCGCGAGGACGCGGTGACCGAGGCGGTCGACCGCGAGGCCAATCAACGGCCCGCGCCGGCCGTGCAGGACGGGCTGTATCTGGTACCCAAAGTCATTGAATGAGCGCGGCGCAATGCTGTGCGCCGCTCAATCGCATTTTCTCCTGATGGTTTTATGGAACTCTCCCTGACCGATTTGCAAGACCTGCGCACGGCGCTCGACACCAAGCGCGTGTCCAGCGTCGAGCTGGCCCAACATTATCTGGCCCGTATCGACGCGGCTCGGGCGCTCAACGCCTTTGTCGACGTGTCGCCCGAGGCCACGCTGGCCCAGGCCCGCGCGGCCGACGCACGGCTGGCGCGCGGCGAAGGCGGCGCGACCGCCCCGCTGCTGGGTATTCCGCTGGCTCACAAGGACGTTTTCGTCACCCGCGAATGGGTTTCCACGGCCGGCTCGCGCATGCTGGCGGGCTACCGCAGTCCGTTCGATGCCGCCGTCGTCGAGCGCCTGGCCGAAGCGGGCATGGTATGCCTTGGCAAAACCAATATGGACGAGTTCGCGATGGGCTCGTCGAACGAAAACTCCCATTTTGGCCCCGTGAAAAACCCATGGGACCTGAGCGCCGTGCCCGGCGGATCGTCCGGCGGGTCTGCCGCGGCAGTTGCCGGTGGGCTGGCGCCGGTGGCTACCGGCACGGACACCGGCGGCTCGATTCGGCAGCCCGCCGCTTTTTGCGGGCTCACGGGCATCAAGCCGACGTACGGCAACGTGTCGCGCTACGGCATGATCGCGTTTGCCTCGTCGCTCGACCAGGGCGGCCCGCTCGGCCGCAGCGCGGCGGACTGCGCGCAGTTGCTCAGCGCCATGGCAGGGTTCGACAAGCGCGACTCGACCAGCCTGGAGCGTCCGGCCGAAAATTACATGCGCCAGCTCGGCCAGCCGTTGCCCGGCGCGAGTGCGGCTCAGCCGCTGGCCGGGCTGCGCGTCGGCCTGCCGCGCGAGTATTTCGGCGACGGGCTGGCCGACGACGTACGCACGGCGATCGAAAATGCCTTGCAGACGCTGGAGAGCCTCGGGGCCGTGCGAGTCGAGATTTCGTTGCCCAAGACCGAACTGTCGATCCCGGTGTATTACGTGATCGCGCCGGCCGAGGCGTCGTCCAATCTGTCGCGCTTCGACGGCGTGCGTTACGGACATCGGGCCGCGCAATATGCCGATCTGCTCGACATGTACAAGAAGACCCGCGCCGAAGGCTTCGGCGCCGAGGTCAAGCGCCGCATCCTGGTGGGCACGTACGTGCTGTCGCATGGCTATTACGACGCCTATTACCTGCAGGCGCAGCGCATTCGCCGCCTGATCGCGCAGGACTTCCAGGACGCTTTCGCCCAGTGCGACCTCATCATCGGACCGGTCGCGCCGAGCGTGGCATGGAATCTGGGTGAGAAGAGCGACGATCCGCTCAAGATGTACCTGGCCGATATCTATACGCTGTCGGTCAGTCTGGCGGGCTTGCCGGGCATGAGCGTGCCGGTTGGCTTCGGCCAGGCGCAGCGCCCGGTCGGCATGCAGATCATCGGCAATTATTTTGACGAGGCGCGCATGCTGCAGGTCGCGCACGCGTTCCAGCAGGTGACCGACTGGCATCGCCGCCAACCGCAGGGGGGCGTCTGATGCGGTATGCGCTGGCCGCGGCCGGTTGTGCCGTGCTCCTTGCGTCGTGCAGTTTCAGTTCGCTGCCGAGTGCGCCGATCGCCTATCACCCGATCGATCTCGACGGCCATTGTGCTCAGACGGATGTGGACGGCTTTCGCGAGCAGGCGACCCTGAAGGTGCGCGACAACTGGGTGCAGGCGCTGTCCTGGCGGCTATGGGTTGGGCAGCGCGGCAGTTGCCATTTCGAGCTGTCCGAGTTTCGGCAAACGCGCACACGTCCGCAAATCGAGCTGCGCGCGCGCGACGGCAGCGCTTGCGAGCTGATGGTCTGGCAGGAGCCGGGGCGCGTGACGCTGGCGCATGCGAATTGCGAGCAGTACTGTACGCCGGGCATTTACCAAGAGGCATGGCCGGTCATGTTCGATCCTCACGCCGGCATCTGCGCGGCGGCCACGCGCCGCGCGGGCTGATGAATGAAAAGGTAAGCACTATGCAATGGGAAGTCGTGATTGGCCTGGAGACGCATGCGCAGCTCTCCACGGCATCAAAAATTTTTTCAGGGGCATCGACCCGCTTCGGGGCGGCGCCCAACACACAGGCGTGCCCGGTGGATCTGGCGCTGCCTGGCGTATTGCCGGTCATGAACCGGGGCGCGGTCGAACGCGCGATCCAGTTTGGGCTGTCGATCGGTGCGACGATTGCGCCGCAAAGCATTTTCGCCCGGAAAAATTATTTCTACCCGGATTTGCCCAAGGGCTATCAAATCAGCCAGTACGAAATCCCGGTGGTGCAGGGCGGCGCGCTGACCATTCAAGTCCCGGCCGACGAGAAGACGGGCATGCCGGCCTACGAAAAGACGGTGCAGCTCACGCGCGCCCATCTCGAGGAAGATGCCGGCAAGTCGCTGCATGAGGATTTCGCAGGCATGACCGGTATCGATCTGAACCGGGCCGGCACGCCGCTGCTCGAAATCGTCACCGAGCCGGATATGCGCAGCGCCGCGGAGGCGGTGGCCTATGCCAAGGCGCTGCACGGCCTGGTGGTGTGGCTGGGCATTTGCGACGGCAACATGCAGGAAGGATCGTTTCGCTGCGACGCGAACGTCTCGGTGCGCCCGGTGGGGCAGGAAGCTTTCGGCACGCGCGCCGAAATCAAGAACCTGAACTCGTTTCGCTTCCTCGAGGAGGCAATTCACTATGAGGTGCGGCGTCAGATCGAATTGATCGAGGACGGTGGCGAGGTCGTGCAGGAGACGCGCCTGTACGATCCGGACAAGAGAGAAACCCGCTCGATGCGCAGCAAGGAAGACGCGCATGATTATCGCTATTTCCCCGATCCGGATCTGATGCCCCTGGTGATCGCCGCCGACTGGATCGAGCGTGTGCGCGGCGAACTGCCGGAGTTGCCCGGCGCGATGCAAGCGCGCCTGGTCGAGCAGTACGGACTGACCAAATACGACGCCGCCGTGCTGACGTCATCCAAGGCCATGGCGACCTATTTCGAGGCGGTCGTCGCCCGGGCCGGCGCGGCCAGTGCCAAGCCGGCCGCCAACTGGATCATGGGCGAGCTGGCCTCGCAACTCAACCGTGACGGCATCGAACTGGCGGCCTGCCCGGTGTCGGCCGCGCAACTCGCCGGCTTGCTGGCGCGCATCGCCGACGGCACGATCTCCAACAAGATCGCCAAGGAAGTGTTCCAGCATATGTGGGACGAGCCCGCCGACGACGAAGCGGCAGCCGATCGCATCATCGAGTCGAAAGGCCTCAAGCAGATCTCCGACACCGGTGCGCTGGAGAAGATCATCGACGAAGTGCTGGCGGCCAATGCCAAGTCGGTCGAAGAGTTCAGGGCCGGCAAGGAGAAGGCCTTCAACGCGCTGATCGGCCAGGCGATGAAAGCCACCAAAGGCAAGGCGAACCCCCAGCAGGTCAACGAATTGCTGCGCAAGAAGCTGTCAGCCTAGCCTGACTCCGGTGTGACGGCAGGCGCGTTTCACGACGCGTCATGCCGCATCAGATCGGCGGCCTTTTCGGCAATCATGATGGTCGGCGCGTTGGTGTTGCCGCCGATCAGCGTGGGCATGACCGAGGCATCGACCACGCGCAGCCGCTCGATACCGCGCACGCGCAACTGCGGATCGACCACGGCGGCCGCGTCGCTGCCCATCCGGCAGGTACCCACCGGGTGGTAGATCGTATCGGCCCGCGCGCGGATCAGCGCCCGCAGCCCGTCATCGCTCTGCACATCCTGCGAGTACAACTCCTTGCCACCGAATTCGGCGAGCGCGGGCGCCGCCAGAATCTTGCGCACGATGCGCAGGCCCCGCAACAGGCCTTCGAGATCTTCGGGCTCGCTCAAAAAGCGCGGGTCGATCACCGGCGCCTGGCGCGCATCGGCACTGGCCAGGGTGACGTTGCCGCGACTTTTCGGGCGCAAGACGCACACGTGGCACGAAAAGCCGTGACGCACATGCAGCTTGCGATTGTGATCGTCGGAAATCCCCACCAGGAAGTGCAATTGCAGATCGGGGCGATCGAGCCCCGGCTGGCTCGACAAAAAGCCGCCGGCCTCGGCCACGTTGCTGCTGAACACGCCGCGCCGCTCGCGCAGGTAGCCAAACAGCGCACCGCTCAAATGTGCGATGCCGGCGGGTGAGAAGCCGATCAGATCGCTCGACGGCACGCATTTATTGATGATGACATCGAGGTGATCCTGCAGGTTGGCGCCGACCCCGGGGGCCTCGACCAACGCCGGGATGCCCAGCGATTGCAAGTGCTCGGTCGGACCGATGCCGGAGCACATCAGCAATTGCGGGCTGTTGAAGGCGCCGGCGGCAAGCACGATTTCGGCGCGTGCGCGCAACGTCTCGCGCCGGCCGCCCCGCTGCACCTCGACTCCCACGGCGCGCCGGCCCTCGAAGACGATACGCAATGCGCTGGTGCCTGTCATGACATGCAGGTTTTGCCGCGTGCGGCCGTGCAAATAAGCGCGTGCCGCGTTCCAGCGCTCGCCGTTCTTTTGCGTCACCTGGTACAGGCCCACACCCTCTTGCGAGGCACCGTTGAAATCCCCATTGACCGCAAAGCCGGCTTGGCGGCCGGCCTCGACAAAGCGCATCGAAAACGGGTTGGGCGAACGCAGGTCGGCCACGTTCAACGGCCCTTGCGTGCCGTGCCAGGCGTCGGCGCCGCGTTCATTGTGCTCGGCTCGCTTGAAATACGGCAGCACGTCCTGCCAGCGCCAGCCGGGGCAACCGGCGTCGGCCCACGCGTCGTAATCGAGCGGATGCCCGCGTGTGTAGATCATGGCGTTGATCGAGCTGCTGCCGCCCAGGCCGCGCCCGCGCGGCTGATAGCCTCGCCGGCCGTCGAGCGCGGGCTGCGGCGTCGTATGGAACGCCCAGTTGCGCGCCGACTTGAACGGCACCAGGCCGGCCAGCCCGAGCGGCGTTTTGACCAGCCAGTGATGGTCGTCGGGCCCGGCCTCGAGCAGCGCAATCGTGCGCTCGGGCAGCGCGTCGGCCAGGCGCGCCGCGAGCGCGCACCCGCCCGATCCCGCGCCGACCACGAGATAGTCGTACTCCATGTCTTCCTCCCGGTTTTTATATCGTCGTTGTGCGCTGATTGTAGTCACGGCAATCGCGGCGTCGGCGGACTCAATGCGAGGTATTCCTCTAATTTGCCGGCTGCCTGGCGCCGGCAACCCTTCTATGATGTGGGCAGCGCGGCGCAAGCGGCGCGTCATCTATGATGAAAGCAGGCCGTTCGCGGAACGGACCGTGCTCGGAGGGACATATCATGAGTTCACCATGGACGACGCATCAGGTCGAAAACCAGGTGCCCATGCTGGAGAACTACGACCTGTATGGCTGCGATGCCTTGCTCGGTGAGGCCGTCGAGCGTCATGGCGCCGGCTGGCACGCCGCCGAATTGCAGCGCTTCGGTGCGCGTCTTGGCCAGACGCAGGTGCAGCAATGGGCCGACGAGGCCAATCACCATTTGCCCGAACTGGTGACCCACGATCCCCAGGGGCGGCGTATCGATCGGGTGGATTTCCATCCGAGCTGGCATGCGTTGCTGGGGCTGTTGCGCGGCGAGGGCCTGCATGCGCTGCCGTGGTCCGCGCCGGGCCCGGGCGCGATGGCCGCGCGCGCGGCCGGCTATTTCCTGCATGGGCAGGTCGAGGCCGGCACCCTGTGCCCGACCACCATGACCTTCGCCAGCATTCCTGTGCTCGCCAGGGAGCCGGCGCTGTTTGCGCAACTCCAGGACAAACTTTTCGCCCGCGAGCATGACGCCCGCGATTTGCCGCTGGCGCAAAAGCGCAGTGTGCTGATCGGCATGGGCATGACCGAGAAGCAGGGCGGCTCGGACGTGCGTACCAATACGACGCGGGCCACGCCGCTGGGGCCGGGCGGGCGCGGCGGCGCATATGCGCTGGTGGGGCATAAATGGTTCTTCTCCGCGCCGATGTGCGATGCCCACCTGGTGCTGGCGCGCACCACCGATCACGATGCGTTGTCGTGCTTTTTCGTACCGCGGTTCAAGCCGGACGGACAAAAGAATCCGGTGCAGATCCAGCGTTTGAAGGACAAGCTGGGCAACCGCTCGAACGCCAGCAGCGAGGTCGAGTTCCTGGACGCCTACGGCGTGATGGTGGGCGACGAGGGGCGCGGCATTCCCACCATCCTCGAGATGGCCACCTATACGCGGCTCGACTGCGTGATCGGCAGCGCCGCGCTGATGCGCCAGTCGTTGGTGCAGGCAATCCATCACGCGCGGCATCGGCGCGCGTTCGGCCAGGCGCTGATCGCCCAGCCGCTGATGCGCAATGTATTGACCGATTTGGCGCTCGAGTCGGCCGCCGCCACCTTGCTGATGATGCAGCTGGCGGCCGCATTCGACCGACCGGACGATCCCGTGGCGCGCGCGTGGCGGCGAATTTTGCTGCCTGCGGCGAAATTCTGGGTTTGCAAGCGCGCGCTCGAATTCGCCGGCGAGAGCATGGAGGTGTGGGGCGGCAACGGCTACGTCGAGACCGGGCCGATGGCGCGGCTGTACCGCGAGGCGCCCGTCAATTCGATTTGGGAGGGCTCCGGCAACATCATGTGCCTCGACGTGTTGCGTGCGGTGCAGCGCGAGCCCGAGCTGGCGCATGCGTTGCTCGACGCACTGGACGACCAGGTGTCGGGGCACGCGGCGCTCAAGGCGGCATTGGCCGATCTGAGACGGCAGGTGAGCGGCCCGCCCGAGACGCGTGAAGCGATGGCGCGGCATATCGCTCAGCAATGGATCCTGCTGGCGCAGGCCGGCCTGATGCTCGCACATGCGCCGAGCGCGCTCGCCGGAGCTTTTCTCGCCAGCCGCTTCGAAATGTCCGGCGGACGCGTCTACGGTACGCTGCCGGCCGACGTCAACCAGGCAACACAGGAAGCGATTCTGGCGCGCGCGTTCGCGCCATAACGAGACATCAATAAAATCGACAGGGAGAGCAGGATGGAAAATTTGGCGCAACGTTTTGCTGCGCTGCGCGAGGCTTATGCGCGCGAACCGGTACCCGGCTGGTCGACGCGAGCGGCCCGCTTGACCACTTTGCGCACGATGCTGCGCGAGCATCGCGAGGCGCTGGCGCAGGCCATCGACACCGATTTCGGCGGGCGGCCGCGGCAGGAGACCGATTTGCTCGAACTGTTTCCCAGCCTGGGCGGAATCGGCCATGCGCTGGCGCACGGCAAGCGCTGGATGCGACGGCGCCGGCAGTGGGCCGGCCTGTGGTTCCTGCCGGCTCGCACCGCGCTGGTACCGCAGCCGTTGGGGGTCGTCGGCATCATTGTGCCGTGGAATTATCCCCTGTATCTGGCCGTCGGCCCGCTGACCGATGCGCTGGCCGCGGGCAACCGTGTGATGATCAAGCTGTCGGAATACACGCCGCGTTTTGGAGAGCTTTTTGCCGAACTGGTTGCACGCTACTTCCCGCCCGATCAGATCACCGTGGTCAATGGCGATGCAGAGGTCGCCCGCGAATTCTCCGCGCTGCCGTTCGACCATTTATTGTTCACCGGCTCGACCGCGGTAGGCCATCACGTGATGCGTGCCGCAAGCGAGCATCTGACGCCGGTCACGCTCGAACTCGGTGGCAAATCGCCCGCCATCATTGGCCCGGGCGCGCGTTTTTCGAATGCGGTGGAGCGCATTCTCGCGGGCAAGCTGCTCAACGCCGGCCAGACGTGCATCGCGCCGGACTACGTGCTGGTCCCGCGCGAGCGGCAGAACGAATTCGTTACCGAGGCAACGCGCATTGCCCAGCGCCTCTATCCGCGGCCGGCCGACAATCCCGACTTCGCCAGCATCATTTCACCGCGGCATTTCGGCCGGCTGCAAGGGCTGCACGACGATGCGCTGAGCCAGGGCGCGATGGCGCATCTGCTGTCGGCCGATACCCCGCAAGTTGACCGGCGGCGCTTGCCGCCGGTGGTCTACACCGGCGTCAGCGATTCGATGCGCCTGATGCAGGAAGAAATTTTCGGGCCGCTCCTGCCGCTGGTGCCCTATGACTCGCTCGACGAGGCGATCGCCTATGTCAACGCTCATGCCCGTCCATTGGCGTTGTATATGTTCGACGATGATCGCCGGCGGGTCGAGCAGGTCCTGACGCAAACCGTGGCGGGCGGCGTGACGGTCAACGACACCCTGCTGCATATCGCGCAGGATACGTTGCCGTTCGGCGGCGTCGGCGCCTCGGGCATGGGCGCTTACCACGGTTATGACGGCTTTCTGGCCTTCACCAAAATGAAACCGGTGTTCTACCAGGCGCGCGTCAACGGCATGGGACTGCTCAGCGCCCCCTACGGCAAGCGCTTTGCCGCAATGCTTCGATTGTTGCTGCGCTGAGCCAATGAAAAACGCGCCGCGGGTTACCCCGGCGGCGCGTTGCGGAATTCGGGCTGGCGGGGCTCAGGCCACGGCGCGCAGGCCCGCATCGGCCAGCAGTTCGGCGGCCTTGTCGGTCGCCTCCCAGGTGAATTCCGGCTCTTCGCGACCGAAATGGCCGTAGGCTGCGGCCTTGGTGTAAATCGGACGCAGCAGGTCGAGCATCTGGATAATGCCCTTGGGTCGCAGATCGAAATGCTTCATCACCAGTTCGGTGATCTTCGCATCGCTGACCTTGCCGGTGCCGAAGGTATTGACCATCACCGAGGTCGGGCGCGCCACGCCGATCGCATAAGACACCTGAATCAGGCATTTTTCCGCCAGACCGGCGGCCACGATGTTTTTCGCAACGTAACGGCCCGCATAGGCAGCCGAACGGTCTACCTTGGACGGGTCCTTGCCGGAGAAGGCTCCGCCGCCGTGCGGCGCGGCTCCGCCGTACGTGTCGACGATGATCTTGCGCCCGGTCAGGCCGGCGTCGCCCTGCGGGCCGCCAACCACGAAGCGTCCGGTCGGATTCACCAGGAATTTGACGTCGCCCTTGATGAGATCCTTCGGCAGCACTGGCTTGATGATTTCCTCGACGACTGCCTCGCGCAATTTGTCCAGTGTGATGTCAGGGTGATGCTGGGTCGAGAGCACGACCGTGTCGATGCTGTGCGGCCGGTCGTTGACGTAACGGATCGTCACCTGCGACTTGGCATCCGGGCGCAGCCAGTCCAGGCGGCCGTCGCGACGCAGCTCGGATTGCCGCTCGACCAGCCGGTGCGCCAGATAAATTGGCAGCGGCATCAGCTCCGGCGTCTCGTTGCAGGCGAAACCGAACATCAGGCCCTGGTCGCCGGCGCCCTGGTCGAGGTTGTCGTCGTGGGCGCGGTCCACGCCCTGCGCGATGTCGGGTGATTGGCGGTCGTAGGCCACGAGCACCGCGCAACCCTTGTAGTCGATGCCGTAGTCGGTGTTGTCGTAACCGATGCGGCGGATCGTTTCGCGCGCGACCTGCTGGTAATCGACGGTGGCGGTGGTGGTGATTTCACCGGCCATCACGACCAGGCCGGTATTGCATAGTGTCTCGGCTGCGACGCGCGCATACTTGTCCTGGGCCAGGATGGCGTCGAGCACAGCATCGGAAATCTGGTCGGCCACCTTGTCGGGATGGCCTTCGGAAACGGACTCGGAGGTAAACAGGTAGTCGGTCGCCACTTCAAGCTCCTAAACGATTTTGGCTTTTCACGTTGCCGTCTTTCGTTGAAGCGGCGACGCTTTAGCGGATTACTTTACTGACGGCCGGGTCACCCCGACCGTGAATCGCCCCGCAAGTTGTCTGTTAACTCGGCGATCCGTTTATTATACGCCTCTGAAAATTTTTGCGCTGTCAAGTCGCCGCAGGGGGGTCGCCGAGGATGAGCGAGCAGGGGCGCGGCGGCTTTGCGGCTGATTGTGATTCGATTATGTCCAAGAAGAAACCCGGGAAATTCGGTTACTTGTTCGGCGCGACCTTGTTGCGCGCCCTGAATTGCCTGCCTTATGGCGTGGTGGGCCGATTCGGCGATGCGCTGGGCAGCCTGCTGTACCTGATCCCAAGTTCGCGCCGCCGGGTCGTGCACACCAATTTGCGCCTGTGTTTCCCGCACTGGGATGACGCGCAGCGCGAGCGCGTGGCGCGCGCCGCGTTCCGGCACGCGATTCGCAGCTACGCCGAGCGCAGCGTGCAGTGGTTTGCCGACCGCGAGAAGATGGAGCGACTGGTGCAGGTCGAGAGCGAAGTGGACCTGACCGATCCCGACATGCCGCCGACGATTCTGCTCGGGTTTCATTTTGTCGGCATCGAGGCGGGCTCGATTTTTATCAACCATGCGCTCAGGCGGCCATGCGCTTCGCTCTACACGCCGATGTCGAACCCGTTTTTCGACGCGCTGGCCAAACGGCAGCGGGGCCGTTTCGACGCCGAAATGATATCGCGCGCCGACAGCGCGCGAGAGGTGCTGAGGGTGCTGCGCGAGCGCAAGCCGATCATGCTGGCCGCGGATATGGACTATGGGTTGCGCAATTCGGTGTTCGTGCCGTTTTTCGGTGTGCAGGCATGCACCCTGACATCGATCTCGCGTCTGGCGCAGGCCGGCCGCGCGCAGATCCTGCCGATCGTCACCGAAGTGCTGCCGAATTACCGCGGCTACAAGCTCAAGGTGTTCGCCCCGTGGGAGAATTACCCGAGCGGTGACCCGGTGGCCGATACGCGCCGCATGAATGCCTTCCTCGAGGAACAGATCCTGCGCATGCCAGAGCAGTACTACTGGGTGCACAAGCGCTTCAAGACGCGGCCCGAGGGCGAGGCCGGCGTGTATTGACGCCGGTGCCGGCGCCGCGACTCCACTACAATAGCGCAATGAAACTCAAATTCACCAAAATGCACGGCGCCGGCAACGACTTTGTCGTGCTCGACGGCATCCATCAACAGGTAGACCTGAGTGCCGAGCAATGGCGCGCGCTGGCCGACCGCCACTTCGGTGTGGGCGCGGACCAGCTCCTGGTGGTCGAGAAGCCGACCATCGATGGCGTCGATTTCCGCTACCGGATTTTCAATGCGGACGGTGGCGAGGTCGAGCATTGCGGCAATGGCGCGCGCTGCTTCGTCAAATTCGTGCGCGACCATCAGCTGACCGACCAGCGCAGCGTGCGCGTACAGGTGCAACAGGGCATTCTCACCCTGACCATGCATGAGGACGGGCAAGTCTCGGTCGATATGGGCCGGCCAGAACTGTCGCCGGCCAAGGTGCCATTCGACGCGCACGGGCTCACCGGCCGGCCGGAGCATGACGATCTGCTATGGCCGCTCGAGGTCGACGGCAAGACCGTCTGGATCTCCGTGGTGTCGATGGGCAACCCTCACGCGGTGCAAACGGTCGATGACGTCGAGCGGTTCCCGGTGGCGCACGATGGCCCGCTCATCGAGCGTCATGCGCGCTTTCCGAACCGGGTCAATGCCGGGTTCATGCAAGTGCTCGATCGTCACACGATCAGGTTGCGCGTCTACGAGCGGGGCGCCGGCGAGACGCTCGCTTGCGGCACGGGCGCATGCGCGGCGGTGGTGGCCGGCATTCGCCGCGGTTTGCTCGATACCCCGGTAGCAGTGCATACGCACGGCGGCATCCTGTCGATCGCCTGGGACGGTGCCGGCGCTGTCGTCATGACCGGCGCGGCAACCACCGTGTTCGAAGGCGAAATCGAACTGTAATGCGAGGCGCGCACCCTTGGCGGGCGCCCTCCTCATTTTCACGGACACCATGAACGATCGCGACATTGCCGAATATTTGCAGTCCCACCCCGAATTCTTCGAAAAGCATGCTGAATTGGTGGCCAACATCAAGCTGACCAGCCCGCATGGCCAGCGCGCCGTGTCGCTGCAGGAGCGGCAGGTCGAGATGCAGCGCGACAAAAACAAGCAGCTCGAACGCCGTCTGGCCGAGCTGCTGCGTTATGGTCACGAGAACGACGGCACCTCGAGCAAAATTCATCGCTGGACTTTGCAAGTGCTCGGCGAGCGCGATCCGCACGCCGTGCCGGGCGCCATCACGCGAGGCTTGCGTGAGGTGTTCGACGTGCCGGTCTCGGCATTGCGCGCGTGGCATGTCGACGAACCTTATCAGCCGGCCGAATTTGCGCGCAATGTCAGCGAGGAAGTGCGCATCTTCGCGGGCAGTCTGAGCACTCCGTACTGCGGCAGCAACACCGGCTTCGAGGCGGTGACCTGGCTGGGCGCCGAAGTCGAGCCCGCATCGGTGGCGCTGCTGGCCTTGCGCGATCCGCTGCGCGAGGACGCCGAAGTATTCGGGTTGCTGGTCATGGGCTCGCCCGACCCGCGTCGCTTTCACGCAGGCATGTCGACCGATTTCCTCACGCAGATCGGGCAGCTGGCCAGCGCCACGCTCGGCAGGCTGCGGACCACCTGCTAAGCGCTGTCCAAAGCCCCATGCCGACCCGCGCAGACGACCTCGCCGAGCCTGAATCTGGGCGAGCCGGGCAAGCGCAGGTGCATGAATATCTCGCGGCACTGGCGACCGAGCGCAAGCTCGCCACGCATACGCTGGAGGGCTATCGACGCGATCTGGCGCAATTGATGCAGCTGGCCGACGGCAGGGCGCTGGCGCAATTGACGCATCCCGATATTCGCCGGTTTGCCATGCAATTGCATGCGCAAGGCCTGAGCGGGCGCTCTATTGCGCGCAAATTGTCGGCCTGGCGCGGATTCTTCGCGTGGCTGGCGCAGCGCGTGGCGCTCGCGGCCAATCCGGTCAATGGGGTGCGCGCGCCCAAGAGCCCCAAACCCTTGCCCAAGGCATTGTCGGCCGAGCAGGCCGTGGCGCTCACGGCCTATTGTGCAGGTGACGAGCCGCTTGCCCGGCGCAATCACGCGATGTTCGAGTTGCTTTATTCGTCCGGGCTGCGCCTGTCCGAACTGGTCAGTCTCGATACAGCATTCTTTGACAGCTCCGGCTATCGTTCACGCAGCTGGCTCAACGCCGCCGAGCACGAAGTCGTGGTGACAGGCAAAGGCGGAAAAATGCGCAGCGTACCGGTTGGCAGCCATGCGGCCAAGGCCCTTCAGGCGTGGCTGGCCGTGCGCGAACAAATGGCCAGGGGCGAGCCGCACGCCCTTTTTCTGTCGGTGCGCGGAGCCCGCATCAATGCCCGAGCCGTTCAGCTTGCGCTCGAGCAGCACGCGCTGGCCGCGGGCTTGCCAACCCATGTGCATCCGCACATGCTGCGGCACTCGTTCGCCTCCCACGTGCTGCAATCGAGCGGCGATCTGCGCGCGGTGCAGGAAATGCTGGGGCACGCCAATATTTCCACCACGCAGATCTATACCAAGCTCGACTTCCAGCATCTGGCCAAGGTTTATGATCAGGCCCATCCGCGCGCCAAAAAGAAAGATTGAGCCGGGTCGCCGGGGCGGGTGTATCATGCGGCCCTCTTCGCCGGGCCCCGCCGCCGTGCCAGCGCCCGCGCCGATCCCTCGCACAGCCTTGCATCCATGAACACACTGATCCTCAAACCCGGTAAGGAAAAGTCGCTCTTGCGCCGCCATCCATGGATCTATGCGGGCGCCGTCGCGCGCGTGGAGGGCAAGCCCGCGCTGGGTGCCACGGTTGTGGTCAAGGCTGACGACGGCCGCTTTCTGGCGCGTGCGGCGTACAGCCCGCACTCGGCGATCCGCGCCCGGGTATGGACCCTCAACGAGGCAGAGCCGGTCGATCATGCATTTTTCAAGCGTCGCGTCCAGACGGCGCTTGCCTACCGCGAGGCCATGGTGCCCGGCACGGCGGCCGTGCGGTTGATTTTTGGCGAGGCCGATGGCCTGCCGGGGCTGATTGTCGATCGCTATCGCGGCGAGCATGGGGCTGACCAATTGGTCTGCCAATTCATGGCCGCCGGCGTCGAGCACTGGAAGGCGGCACTGGTGGCGGCACTCACCTCCGCCACCGGCTGTCCCAACGTCTATGAGCGCTCGGACGTCGCGGTGCGCGAGCGCGAAGGGCTGGCCAGCATCACCGGCGTGCTGGCCGGGGCCGAGCCGCCCGAGGCACTGCTGACCGAAGAGAGCGGCATACGCTATCACGTCGACGTGCGTCGTGGCCACAAGACCGGGTTTTATATCGATCAGCGCGACAATCGCCTGCTGATTCAGCAGCAGGCGGCGGGGCGCGACGTGCTCAACTGCTTTTGCTATACCGGTGGCTTTTCGCTGGCGGCCCTCAAGGGCGGAGCACGCCACGTGATTTCGATCGACTCTTCCGGCGAGGCGCTCGCGCTGGCTGCGCGCAACGCACAGGCCAATGGCTTCGAAGCGTCGCGCGCCGAGTGGCGGGACGCGGACGTGTTCAAGACGCTGCGAGCGCTGCGCGAGGAAGGCAAGAGTTTTGACATGATCGTGCTCGATCCCCCGAAATTCGCGCCGTCTCCGCAACACGTGACGCGCGCCGCGCGCGCCTACAAGGACATCAATATGGCAGCGCTGCGCCTGTTGCGCCCCGGCGGCCAGTTGTGGACCTATTCGTGTTCCGGCGCGATCGACGGCGAATTGTTCCAGAAGATCGTGGCCGGCGCGGCGGCCGATGCCGGCGTCGACGCCCGCCTGCTCAGACGCCTGTCGGCCGGGCTCGATCATCCGATGCTGATGAGCTTTCCCGAAGGCGAATATCTGAAAGGGTTGTGGCTGCAGCGGGCCGATTAACGACTGGCGCGGCCGGCTGACGAGCCCGCGAGGGTGGCGCCATGCTGATGCAACTCTGTTGCGTCTGTAAAATGGCTGTGCTTAAATCGGCCCATGGATAAGCTTGTCTTGCAGCCCTACCTGGAACAGGCGTGTGACCGTCTACGCGAGCGCGGCGAGCGGGTGACGGCTGCCCGCGCCAGGATTTTCGCGCTGCTGCTCAAGGCCGGCCGGCCGCTGGCGCATCATGAAGTGCTGGCCGCCCTGGCCGGCGATCCGCTCGACCGGGTGACCGTCTACCGCGTGCTCGACTGGCTGGTGGCGCAAGGCTGGGCGCTCAGGCAGGTCGGCGACGACCGGCTTTACCGCTTTGCGATGGCAACGGCCGCGGGCGCCGAGCAGGCGCTGGCGGCACAACCCCACGCCGGGCATGGTCATTTCCGCTGCATGCAGTGCCATCGCACCTTTTGCCTTGACGATTGGCCGGCTCGCCCCCAACTGAGCGGGCACGAGTTCAGGCGGTTACCGCGGGGCTTTGTCGGCGAGCAGATCGAATTTACCGTTCGGGGCAGGTGCGCTCAATGCGCGAGTTGACGGCGCTGGTTGAAGCCCTGGCTTTCGGATTTCAGCAATTTCATTGAAAAGGACCTCATCTCCATGATTCCCGTGACCATCCTGACCGGCTTTCTCGGCAGTGGCAAAACGACGCTGCTCAAGCGGATCCTTACCGAAGCGCACGGCATGAAGATCGCCGTGATCGAAAACGAATTCGGCGAGGAGAATATCGATAACGATATTCTGGTGCAGGAAAGCAGCGAGCAGATCGTGCAGATGAGCAATGGCTGCATCTGCTGCACGATTCGCGGCGATCTGGTGCAGGCGCTGTCCGATCTGAATACGCGGCGCGATGACGGGCAGATCGCGTTTGATCGCGTCGTGATCGAGACGACGGGGCTGGCCAATCCGGGCCCGGTCGCGCAAACTTTTTTCATCGACGACGAAATCGCCGATACGTACCGGCTCGATGCGGTCATCACGCTGGTCGACGCCAAGCACGGCCAGCAGCAGCTCGATCAGCACGAGGTCGTGCAGCGGCAGGTCGGGTTCGCCGACCGCCTGTTCATCACCAAGTCCGACCAGGTAAACGAAGCCGAGCTGGCCGAACTCAAGCATCGCCTCACGCATATGAACCCGCGCGCGCCTCAGCAGCAGGTCAACTTCGGGGATGCGAACCTGAAAGACTTTTTCGATCTGAACGGATTCAATCTGAACGAGAAGCTGGACATCGACCCCGATTTTCTCGCCGACGAGGCCCACGAGCATGAGCATGGGCACGATCACGATCACGCGCATTGCGGTCATGATCACCACCACCATCATCACGCTCACGACGATGCGATCAAATCCTTCACGTTCCGCAGTGAGCGTCCTTTCGATGCGGCAAAGCTGGAGGATTTCCTGGGCAGCATTCTGCAGGTGTACGGCGAGCGCTTATTGCGTTATAAAGGTGTGTTGAGCATGAAAGGCGTTCCCCGGCGGGTGGTTTTCCAAGGCGTGCATCAGATGATGGGCAGCGACCTGGGACGACCGTGGCAGATCGGCGAGCGGCCGAATACCAAAATGGTATTTATCGGGGCCGATTTGCCGAAAGAGATTATTCTGCAAGGATTGGAGCGCTGCCTGATTTAACGGGCAACAGGCGTTCCGGGCATTGAAGAATGATTCGGTTACAATACCTGCCCACCGGGGGTCGCGGCGCCAGCGCGCCGCATGCACATTGCCGGTGCAATGGTAAGAAGGGTGCGTATCGCCAAACGGGGTGCGGGAGCGTTGGAGCGACCCATTTCGAGGCGGCAGCGGGGTGGGAGACACCGCGCTGCGTCTGATGGCGGGATGGTTCGGCGATGCGGCACACCAGGAGGTTAGCCCGGAGCCGTATTGCCACGTGACCGATACGGAACCGGTAGCACTGGCGCTGAGGCCGGCGATATGCCGGCTGCGGCATCGCCAGCCAATCCGAGAGAGATGCCACAAAAACCCATGAGCAAGAAAAAACTTTTGACCGAAGCCGAAATCCTGAAGATGAGCGAGAAGGATTACATGAACGAGGATCAGCTCGCGTTCTTCAAGCATCGGCTCGAGCAGCTTCAGGAAGAAATTCTTCGCAATGCGGGGCAAACGACGGAGAATCTGCGTGAGACCGTGATTGTCCCCGACCCGGCCGACCGCGCGACCATCGAGGAAGAGCACGCGCTCGAGTTGCGCACGCGCGATCGGGAGCGCAAGCTTCTCAAGAAGGTGCAACAGTCGCTCGCGCGCATCGAATCGGGCGAATACGGCTGGTGCGAGGAAACCGGCGAGCCGATCGGCGTGCCGCGATTGCTGGCGCGGCCGACCGCCACGCTGTCGCTCGAAGCGCAGGAGCGGCGCGAATTGCGCCAAAAACTGTTCGGCGACTGATCGGTCTGCAACACAACCGCACCAGTGTGGTTTTTTAATCACACTGGTAACGAGTTTCCCCGAAAAGCACACGCAGCGCGTGTGCTTTTTTCATGCTGCGCCGCGGCCTTGATATTTTTTTGGCTGCCCTAAACTACAAAAACAATCTTCGTCCAAACCGCCGGCGGTCACCTCCCGCGGCCTTGGGCGGTTTTTCACGGGCAGATCGTGCCCCTCTAGAAGGAACAGGCATGGAGCAATATCACGGTACGACGATTGTCTCGGTTCGGCGCGGCAACCAGGTGGCGCTGGGCGGCGACGGCCAGGTCACATTGGGCAATATCGTCATGAAGGGCAGCGCGCGCAAGGTGCGCCGCATTTACCAGGGCAAGGTGCTGGTGGGCTTCGCGGGCGGCACCGCCGACGCTTTTTCGTTGCTGGACCGCTTCGAGGCCAAGCTCGAGAAGCATCAGGGCAATCTGACGCGTGCCGCGGTCGAACTCGCCAAGGATTGGCGCACCGATCGCATGTTGCGCCGGCTCGAGGCGATGCTGATCGCCGCCGACAGCGAGACCACGCTGGTGTTGACGGGCAACGGGGACGTGCTCGACCCGGAAGGCGGCATTGCCGCGATCGGTTCGGGCGGCTCCTACGCGCAAGCCGCAGCTCGCGCGCTGTTCGAAAACACTGACTTGACGCCCGAAGAGATCGTGCGCAAGTCGCTGGCCATCGCCGGCGAGATGTGCATCTACACCAACAGCAACCACATCATCGAGACGCTCGAATAAGCGGGCCACAGGATCGGACTCATGACACATATGACGCCTTCCGAAATCGTTTCGGAACTTGATAAGCACATCATTGGACAGCACAAGGCCAAGAAGGCCGTCGCGGTGGCGTTGCGCAACCGCTGGCGCCGGCAGCAGGTCGCCGACCCGCTGCGCCAGGAAATCACGCCGAAGAACATCCTGATGATCGGCCCGACCGGGGTCGGCAAAACCGAAATCGCGCGTCGCCTGGCCAAGCTGGCAGACGCGCCGTTCATCAAGATCGAGGCCACCAAATTCACCGAAGTCGGCTACGTCGGGCGCGATGTCGACAGCATCGTGCGGGACCTGATCGAGATCGCCGTCAAGCAGACCCGCGAGACCGAAATGCGCAAGGTGCGCACCAAGGCCGAAGATCAGGCCGAGGACCGCATCCTCGACATCCTGCTGCCGCCCGCGCGGGAGCCGTCGCGTGACATTCGCTTTCACGCGGCCGACAGCGCTCCGGAAGAAGGGCCGGAGAGCGCGACGCGACAGACCTTCCGCAAACGCTTGCGAGAAGGCCAGCTCGACGACAAGGACATCGAAGTCGATCTGGAGCAGGCCGCCCCCGGCATGGAAATCATGGGCCCGCCCGGCATGGAAGAAATGACCGAGCAGATCAAGGGCATGTTCGCCAATCTGGGCACGGGCCGCAAGAAACGCCAGAAGCTCAAGGTCAAGGAAGCGCTCAAGCTGCTCACCGACGAGGAAGCGGCGAAAATGCTCAACGACGACGAGATCAAGCTGCAGGCGGTGCGCAATGTCGAGCAAAACGGCATCGTGTTCCTCGACGAAATCGACAAGATCGCTTCACGCAGCGAAGTGGGCGGCGGCGAGGTTTCCCGGCAAGGTGTGCAGCGCGATCTGCTGCCGCTGGTCGAAGGCACCACGATCAGCACCAAATACGGCATGATCAAGACCGATCACATCCTGTTCATTGCCAGCGGCGCCTTTCATCTGGCCAAGCCGAGCGATCTGATTCCCGAGTTGCAGGGTCGCTTCCCGATTCGCGTCGAGCTCGACTCGCTGTCCGTGGGCGACTTTGAATCGATCCTGACCCAGACCGATGCGAGCCTCGTCAAGCAGTACCAGGCGCTGCTCGCGACCGAGGACGTGGGGCTGGAGTTCAGCCGGGACGGCATTCAGCGCCTGGCGGAAATCGCCTACTCGGTCAATGAGAAGACCGAAAACATCGGTGCGCGGCGGCTCTATACGGTGATGGAAAAACTGCTGGAAGAGATTTCCTTCTCGGCAGGCAAACGCGCCAGCGAGCAGGTGGTGATCGACGCCGCCTATGTCGACAAGTACCTCGGCGCGCTGTCGCAGGACGAAGATCTGTCGCGTTACGTTCTCTGAGGCGGCGCGCCTGCGGCGTGTTGCCTGATGATATTGATTGGCCGCCTGCGCGGCCAATTTTTTTGCCCTCGCTATTGCTTGACCGGCTTCTTGGCGAGTTTGCGCTGCAATGTGCGGCGATGCATGTTCAGGGCGCGGGCGGTGGCCGAGACATTGCCCTCGTGCTCGGCCAGGACACGCTGGATATGCTCCCACTCCAGCCGAGCCACCGACAGCGGCGACGGGCGCTCGAGGGCCGCCTCGGCACGCGCCTCGCTTGCGTCCAGGCGCAGTGACGCCAGGATCGTCTCGGCATTGGCCGGTTTGGCCAGATAATTGTCGGCGCCGTCTTTGACGGCCTGCACGGCCGTGGCGATGCTGGCGTAGCCGGTCAGCACCAAAATACTGGCCTTGGGCTGCAGCGCGCGCAACGGCGCGATCAGCGGCAGGCCGGGATCCGGCCCCAGGTGCAGGTCGACGGTGATCGCGTCGAACGCGCGCGTGCGCGCCAGCGCCAGCGCCGCGCTCGCATCGTGCGCGATCTGCACGGCAAAGCCGCGACGCGTGAGCGCGCGTGCCAGCGTGCTGGCAAATACGGGGTTGTCGTCGATCAGAAGAAAATGCTGCTCGCTCATTCGGGTAGCGTCTCGTTATCGGTGGATAGGTCCGGTGAGTCCGGGCGCGACCTGGGCGTCATCGGCAGACGCAATTCGGCGCGCGTGCCCAGCGGACGGTTCTCGTGCAGCGCCAGTGTGCCGCCCAGCCGCGCCACACTCGCAAATGCCAGGTACAGCCCCATGCCGTGGCCGCCGTGGCTGCTCACCACCGGAGCCGTGCCGAGTTGGGTGCGCAGCAGCGGATGAATGCCCGGCCCACGATCGATAACATGGAAGACCAGGCCGGAGCTGCTCAGTTCGCAGCCGAGCACGACGTGCGAGGGGCAGACCGTTGCTGCATTATCGAGCAGAATCGTCAGAATTTGTCCGACCTGCACGGTATCGTCGACCGGCGCACTCAGTGTACGCGGCAGCTTCAGCGTGAATTCCACATTGGGATGGCGCAGCCGCCATTGCTCGACGAACGCCGGCAGCCAGACCTGCACCGATTGGCGCACGGACGCCGCCGCGCGCGCCTGAACATGGCCGATCGCCCCCTTGCACAGCGCGATCTGCTGCTCCAGCGTCTCCAGGTCGGCGTCGAACGGCTTCAGTTCCGGGTTGGTGCGCATCTCGTCGCGCAACTCGCCGATCACCACCGCCATGGTCGACAATGGCGTGCCGAGTTCATGCGCGACACTGGCTGCCTGCGAGCCGAGCGCGGCCATCCGCTCGTCGCGCAGCAGGCGCTGCTCGGCGGCCGAGAGTTGGGCATCCCGGGTGCGCAGGGCGCCCGACATGCGCGAGACGAACCACGTGATCAACAGCACGCTGATGACGAAATTGACCCACAGACCGGCCAGGTGCAACGTCATCAGATCGGCCGGATAGTCCAGATTCAGGGGCACATAGGCGACGCTCAGAATCCCGTAGGCGGTCAGCGACAGCAGCGCCAGCAGCGCCGCATAGCGCCATGGCAATACCGCCGCGGCAATCGCCAGTCCGGGCAGATAGAGCGAGACGAACGGGTTGGTCGCGCCGCCCGAGAAGAACAGCAGGACCGACAGCGCGCCGATGTCCACCAGCAGATGGCCCATCAATTCCACGTCGGTATCGCGGCCGAGCTTGCCGGCGGTGAATTGCATGCGCACCCATGTCAGCCCGTTGAAAGCCACCTCCAGGGCGATCACCACCAGCATTGGCGTGAGCGGGAAGTGGGCGCCCAGTCCCTCGCGGGCGACGAAGATGGCAATGAGCTGGCCGGCAATCGACAGGCAGCGCAGCCAGAACAGCTGGGCGAGGTTGGTGCGTCCGGAGGGAAACAGTTTCATGGCGGCGAGTTTACCGCGCAGGGAGCGCGACAAACTGCGACACTATGCCACATTGGCGCAGGCTGTCGCGCGCGGGCGTAGACTATGGAACGAGCATGCCCCTATGCGAGCCGATGGCTGGGACGCCTGGGGCGGCAGCGATGGTCCTGTCCGGATCGTAATCATCATGGCCAACAAAACGCTCGGTACTCGCCAGAAACTGGTATTTCGCGATGGGCAGCAAAAGCGCGTCAGCCCGCCGCGCAAGCAGGCCCCCGTGCCTGGTCCGCCCGCATCGCCGTGGCGCACGGGCACACCGCACAATGCCGGCGCCGGCCCGCGGCAGGGCGCCAATCGGCGCCTGTGTCCGTGGCTGCCGGCCGCAAGCAAGGACGACGTGCCGCAAGATTGAGCGCCGCGCGCGGATCGGCCGTCACCGCCCGTTACGTATGGCGGCGGCCTGCGCCGCGCTCAGGCACGCAGGGCACAGGCAGCGGTCATATTCGCCCAGTTGTTCGCGCGGCAGATGCGGCGCGGTATAACACCAGCATCGCGCGGCGCCCTGCGCATGCCCGCAACTCACCGGCGCGCCGCAACGGGGGCAGTCGGCCGGTGTCGCCATGCCATCGCGATTGCCTTGGGTAGCGCGCGGCACGGTCAGTCATCCTGGCCGAGTTGGCGCATGGCGCGGCGCAGCAGGCGCATCTGCCTGTTGAAGATCGTGCAGGCGTCGCAAATCACCAGGTGCGCCCGCAGCCGCACACGCTCGAAGCTACCGAGTTGGCGATCCATGCGCTCGATCACCAGACGGTGTGCTTGATGGCAAGTCAATTTGAATTTCATCGGCAACCCCCAGGCGTTAAGCGCTTTGACCCAGCCAGTTCAGATCGAGACACTCGCGCAGCCGCATGCGTGCCCGGTAGAGCATGACCCAAACATGAGTCGTACTCACGCCCAGCTCCTTACAGATTTCGTCGGTGTCGAGTTCGAGCCACTCCCGCATCATGAACACCCGCCCGGTCTTGGCGGGCAGCTTCTCGACACACAACTCCAGGATCTCGAAAAACTGCTTTTGCCGCAATACGGCGTCCGGATCGCCCCAGTCTCGCGGCTTATCGCGGAAGTGCCCGGTGGTGTCGAACAGCGCGTCGAACAGTTCGTCGTCGGTGCGCTCGTCGTCGGCCCCGGCGTGCGACAGCGAGATTTCCCGCGCGCCGGCGCGCAGTGCGTCGATGATCTTGTGCTTGAGAATGCCTGTCAGATACGTCTTGAGCGACGATTGGCCGGCAAAGCGATCGGGCCGCTCGAGCGCGGCGATCAGTGTTTCCTGCACCACGTCCTCGGCCATCGCGTCGTTGCGCAGCTGCAGCCGCGCAAACTTCAGCAGTGGCGTACGCAGTGTTTCCAGTTCGGCGGTATCGACCGTCATGCCGATGCTCTCGGGTTCATGTGTCCGGCGCCATGCCGGCTGGTTCGGGCTTGCGGCCCTAACGTTGCGCCGGACGCGGCGCAAGGCGGATTCTACCGTGCCTGGAGAGCCCGCGGAAATCGCACGAATTCGGCGCAGTCTTGTACAATGCGCCGTGTTTCCCGACCACCGAGCGAAATCTTGCTGCCATGTCCGATCTGCCCGCCCCTAATATCGATAGCATCGCACCGACTCTGAAGGCCGAAATTCTGGCCGAGGCGCTGCCATACATCCGCAAATACCACGGCAAGACCGTGGTGATCAAATACGGCGGCAACGCGATGATCGAGGAGCGGCTCAAGCAAAGCTTCGCGCGCGACGTGATTCTGCTCAAGCTGGTCGGCATCAACCCGGTGGTGGTGCACGGGGGCGGCCCGCAAATCGATCAGGCGCTCAAGAAAATCGGCAAGCAGGGCACCTTCGTCCAGGGCATGCGCGTGACCGACGAAGAGACGATCGAAGTGGTCGAGTGGGTGCTGGGCGGCGAAGTCCAGCAGGACATCGTGATGCTGATCAATCAGTATGGCGGACAGGCGGTGGGCCTGACCGGCAAGGACGGCGGCCTGATCCACGCGCGCAAGATGATGTTGCCGGACCGCGACCGGGCCGGCGAATTCCTCGATATCGGCTTCGTCGGCGAAGTCGAGTCGATCAACCCGGCGGTGGTGCGCGCATTGCAGGACGACGCCTTCATTCCGGTGATTTCCCCGATCGGCCTGGGCGACGACGGCCAGTCCTACAACATCAACGCAGATCTGGTGGCCGGCAAGCTGGCCACCGTGCTGGGTGCCGAGAAGCTGGTCATGATGACCAACATCCCCGGCGTGATGGACAAACACGGCAATCTGCTCACCGACCTCTCGGCGCGGGAGATCGATGAACTGTTCGCCGACGGCACGATCTCGGGCGGCATGCTGCCGAAGATCTCATCGGCGCTCGATGCCGCCAAGAGCGGTGTCAAGTCGGTGCACATCATCGACGGCCGCATCGAGCACTCGGTGCTGCTCGAAATTCTGACCGAACAGCCGTTCGGTACCATGATTCGCTCGCATTGAGCGCGCCTGAGGCATTCTTTTCCTGGAGCGGCGGCAAGGATTCCTGCCTCGCGCTCCATCGTGCGCTGACCCAGGGCTACGCAGTGCGATACCTGCTGGCGATGCTCGACGAGAACGGCGCCAGTTCGCGCTCGCACGGTCTGCCGCCCGCGCTGCTGCAGGCGCAGGCCGATGCGTTGGGCATTGCGCTGGTGAGCGCGCGGGCCGGCTGGGAGTCCTACGAAAGCGTCTTTACCGCTCAATTGCAGCGCTTCGCGGCAGACGGCATTACCCACGGCGTGTTTGGCGATATAGACCTCCAGGCGCATCGCGACTGGGAAGAGAAAGTCTGCGCCGCGGCAGGACTGGAGGCCGTTTTGCCGTTGTGGCAACAGCCGCGATTGGCGTTGGCGCACGAATTCATCGCGCTGGGCTACCGCGCGATCCTGGTCTGCGTCGACGGTCGGCACCTGGGCCCGGAGTTCGTCGGCCGGGAATATGATCTGGCGCTGCTCGACGATCTGCCGCGCGATGTCGACGCCTGCGGCGAAAACGGCGAGTTTCACACCTTCGTCTATGCCGGCCCGCGCTTCACCCGGCCGGTGCCATGGAGGCTGGCCGGCGTCGAGACCATCACCGGCCCCGCCAGATACGGCAGTACGCCCTATCATCTGGCGCGACTGACCGGCTAGCAGGAGCGCATCGTGACCCCGTCCCGCCGCTGTTCCCGTTCTCGCCCGCAGAATCCCGCGCGAGGGTCCGCCGGCCCGGTCTGGCTGTTCGATCTGGACAACACGCTGCACCACGCTTCGCACGCGATTTTTCCGCGCATCAACGCCGGCATGACCGCCTACATCGTCGAGCGCCTGGGTATCGAGGTCGATCTCGCCAATCATCTGCGCGTCGAATATACGCGGCGCTACGGCGCCACGCTGTTGGGGCTGGTTCGCCACCACGGCGTCGACGCGCACGATTTTCTCGCGGCAGTTCACGATTTTCCCGATCTGAGCGCGCTGCTGCGTGCCGAGCGCGGGTTGGTACGCCACCTGCGTGCGCTACCCGGGCGTAAGTATGTGCTCACCAATGGTCCGCGGGACTATGCCGAAGCCATACTGCGGGAAATCGGCATCAGCCATGTGTTCGAACGCTGCATCAGCATCGAGCAGATGCGCGATCGCAGCGCCTGGCGAGCCAAGCCCGACCCGAAAATGATGCGCCGCCTGCTGGCGCGCGAACGGCTGCGCGCCGCGCATGTCTGGCTGGTCGAAGACACACGCTCCCATCTGAAGAATTACCGGGCGCAGGGCTTGCGCACGGTCTGGGTGACCGGCTACCTGCCGGAAAAGAGCGGTCTTGGTGCGACTAACCGGCGCAGTGGGCGCCCACATTATGTGGATATCAAAGTACAATCACTCAAAACATTGAAAAAATGCCCGATTCGCGTCGCCCGCTGATGTAGTGCCATCCGTCCGCCGAGGGGCGGCGCGGCATCAGGGCGGACAGCGCAGGGGCATCGACAAAAATTGTTACTTTATCCAGACCAGCCAATGCCACCGGAAGTCACGCCCACCGAAGCCGCTTCACCCTCCGTTCCCATGCCCGCCAAGGTGCCGCGCCCCAAACCGGGAGAGCGACGCGTCAAAGTATTGCAAACGCTCGCGGCCATGCTCGAGCAGCCCAAGAGCGAGAAAATCACCACGGCCGCGCTGGCGGCCCGGCTCGAGGTGTCCGAGGCCGCGCTGTATCGGCACTTCGCCAGCAAGGCGCAGATGTTCGAGGGCCTGATCGAATTCATCGAGCAGTCGATTTTCAGTCTCATCAATCAGATCTCGACGCAACGTGAGGCGGGCGCCGAGCAGGCGCACGCCATCGTGCTGATGCTGCTCGGTTTTGCCGAGAAAAATCCCGGCATGACGCGGGTGCTGACCGGCGAGGCGCTGGTCGGAGAACACGAGCGGCTGCAGGAGCGCATCAATCAATTGCTCGATCGCATCGAGACGTCGCTCAAGCAGGTGCTGCGCCTGGCAGCCGCTCAGGCGGGCACGCCCGACGACGGCGACGCGGCCTCGCGCGCCAATTTGCTGGTCAGCTACGCGCTGGGGCGCTGGCACCGCTACGCCAAGAGCGGCTTCAAGCGTGCGCCCAGCGAATCGGCCGAGGCGCAGGTCGCGATCCTGTTGCGCTGAGTGTGCGGCGCTGCAAGCGCCCCGACGACGCGTTATACTTGCCGCGGGTTATGCCGGCGTCGCGGCACGATGGTTCGACGCCTGGCCGGCATTTCACGGATTGCGCGCCGATTTGGTGACTCGCTTGCGGGCGCGCGGACTCCTGTCGCAAGACCGGATTTCATATAAATGCGGCTAAAGAGGTTGCCGGCGCTCATTCCCGATGTCGCCAGTCGATCGACCCCTTTGTGCCGCCCTTCGGACAAGCATTTATGGAATCGTCGATCGGCATCGTTACGCCGCAAAGCATGCATTTCGCCGAGCCCCTGCCGTTGCAGAACGGCAGCACGCTGGCCGGCTACGACCTTACCGTGGAAACCTACGGCGAACTCAACGCCGCGCGCAGCAATGCCGTGCTGGTATGCCATGCGCTCAATGCCTCCCATCACGTCGCCGGGCGCTATAGCGATGACCCCAAAACGGCTGGCTGGTGGGACAACATGGTCGGCCCCGGCAAGCCGCTCGACACCAATCGTTTCTTCGTCATCGGGGTCAACAACCTGGGTTCGTGCTTCGGCTCGACCGGCCCGATGAGCCTGGACCCGACGACCGGCAAGCCCTATGGCGCGAGTTTCCCGCTGGTGACCGTGGAGGACTGGGTCAACGCGCAGGCGCGCGTGGCCGACGCGTTCGGCATCGAGCGCTTTGCCGCGGTCATGGGCGGCAGCCTCGGGGGCATGCAGGCGATGGCGTGGAGCATCATGTACCCGGAGCGGGTCGGGCACTGCCTGGTGATCGCCTCGACGCCCAAACTCTCGGCGCAGAACATCGCCTTCAATGAAGTCGCGCGTTCGGCGATTCTGTCCGATCCGGACTTTCACGGCGGCGACTACTATGCCCATGGCGTGGTGCCGCGCCGCGGCCTGCGCGTGGCGCGCATGATCGGGCACATCACCTATCTGTCCGATGAAGACATGGCGGTCAAATTCGGCCGCTCGCTGCAGCGCGCCGAAGCGCTGGCCGACGGCGCCGCGGTCGAGCGCGACGGCTACAAGTTCAGTTTCGACGTCGAGTTCGAAGTGGAGTCGTACCTGCGCTACCAGGGCGACAAGTTTGCCGAGTATTTCGATGCCAACACCTATTTGCTGATCACCCGCGCGCTCGATTACTTCGATCCGGCACGCGCCTACGGCGGCGACCTGTCGCGCGCGCTGGCGCATACCACCGCCAAATATCTGGTGGTGTCGTTCGCCACCGATTGGCGTTTTGCTCCCGCGCGCTCGCGCGAAATCGTCAAGGCGCTGCTCGACCATCGGCACCAGGTGAGCTATGCCGAGATCGACGCGCCCCATGGCCACGACGCCTTCCTGCTGACCGATCCGCGCTACCACAACCTCGTGCGCGCCTATTACGAACGCATCGCCACGGAGGTCGGCGCATGAATGCAATCGCTACTAACCTGGCGCCGCACAGCAGCCTGCAAGGGCTCACGCCGCGTAACGACTTTCGCGTCATCGCGCGCTGGATCCAGCCCGGCTCGCAAGTGCTCGATCTGGGCTGCGGCGACGGCTCGCTGCTGCGTTTTCTGACCGACGAACTCGATGTCAGCGGCTACGGCGTCGAGATCAACGATGCCGGCGTGCTGGCCAGCGCGCAAAAGGGTATCAACGTGATCCAGCAGGACATGGAAGGCGGCCTTGCTTTGTTCGAAGACCAAAGTTTCGACATGGTGATCCTGTCGCAAACGCTGCAAACCATTCACCGCACCGCCGATATCCTGCGCGAGACGGTGCGCGTCGGGCGCGAGGCGATCGTCTCGTTCCCGAACTTCGGCTACTGGCCGCATCGCCTCGCCGTGCTGCGCGGGCGTATGCCGGTATCGAAAAGCCTGCCGTTCCAGTGGCACAACACGCCCAACGTTCGGGTGCTGACGATTCGCGATTTCGAGGCGCTGGCGCCCGAGGTCGGCGTTCGCATTCTCGACCGCGCGGTGCTGCATGATGGGCAGTCGGTGAATTGGGGTGCCAATTGGCGTGGTAGTCTTGCGGTCTATCGCGTCAAGCGCAGCTGAGCATCGGGCGGGCGGCCCGGCCGGCGCCGCCGCGCACGCCTCATCCACGAGCCGTCTTCATGTCGACACCCACATCTGATTCGCTCACGCCCAGCGGCTGGCGCGCCTATTTCAACATCCGCATGCTGATTTGCGTGGTGCTGGGATTTACCTCCGGCCTGCCGCTGTTTACCCTGATCAGCCTGGTGCAGGCGTGGCTGCGTTCGGAAGGAGTCAACCTCGAGGCGATCGGCCTGTTCGCGCTGATTCAGTTTCCCTATACGTGGAAGTTCCTCTGGTCGCCGCTGATGGACCGCTTCATGCCGAATTATCTCGGCTGGCGGCCCGGCAGGCGGCGCGGCTGGATGTTGCTCACACAGCTGCTGGTGGCCGGCACGATTGCCGTCATGGGGCTGTTCTCGCCACAGCAGAACATCTGGACGGTCGCCGCACTGGCGGCGGCGCTCGCCTTTTTCAGCGCCAGCGCCGATATCTCGATCGATGCCTACCGGCGAGAATTGCTGCCCGACCTCGAGCAAGGGTTGGGCACCGCCGTGCACGTCAATGCCTACAAGGTCGCCGGGCTGATACCAGGCTCGCTCGCGCTGATTCTGTCCGATCATCTGCCGTGGTCGCAGGTGTTTCTGATTACCGCGCTGTTCATGGTGCCGGGCATCATCATGACGCTGCTGGTGGCCGAGCCGAAGATCCAGGGGGCGCCGCCGCGCACGCTGCGCGAGGCGGTGATTTTGCCGTTCAACGAATTCATCGGCCGCGCCGGCTGGCGGCAGGCGCTATATATCCTGGGCTTCATTTTTCTGTACAAGCTCGGCGACAGCATGGCGACGTCGCTATCGACGTCGTTCTATCTCGACATCGGCTTCACGCGCACCGAGATCGGCGTGATTGCCAAAGCGACCGGCCTGTGGGCGAGCGTGGCCGGCGGCCTGATCGGCGGCGCCTGGCTGTTCAAGCTCGGTATCCATCGCGGCCTGTGGGTATTTGGCGTGGCCCAAATGATTTCCACGCTGGGGTTCGCATGGCTCGCGCATACCGGTCCGGATCTGTTCGGCCTGGGTGTGGTCATCGCTCTCGAGGCCTTTTGCGCCGGGCTGGGCACGGCCGCTTTCACCGCCTATATTGCGCGCACTACCGATCCGCGCTACACGGCCACGCAGTTTGCCCTTTTCACGAGCCTGGCATCGGTGCCGCGCACGTTTGCCAACGCCGGCACCGGTTACATCGTCGATGTCACCGGCTGGACTCACTTCTTCCTGATTTGCGCCGTGCTGGCGTTGCCCGGCATGCTGCTGCTGCCCAAGATCGCGCCGTGGGGCAAGGATCCCGATATCGACGGCTAGCGGGCCATGCCGCGCTCACTGCGCGCGCAGGCGCGCTTTGAGCCAAACGGCCAGCGCCGCGATCTCCTCGGCGCACACCGCATGCGGCATCGAGTAGGCGTGCCACGTCAGCGGATTGCCGCATTGGCGGGCAAACGCGGCGGCCTGCTCGCCCAGCGGCAGCGGCAATATCTCGTCCTGCGTGCCATGCGCGGCGAAAATCGGCGTGCCGCGATTGGCCTCGCTCAGCGCCTCGGTGATCAGATGCGGCGCCGGCAGGTAAGCCGACAGCGCGATAATGCCGGCCAGCGTCGCCGCATAGGTGAGCCCCGTCGTATAGGCCATCGCGCCGCCCTGCGAGAAGCCGGCCAGGAAGATCCTGTGGCTCGGGATGCCGCGCTCGTTCTCGCGCTCGATCAGGCGGCCAACGGCAGCACGCGAGGCCAGAATGCCGGCCTCGTCGACCCGCCGGTTCAGGCCCTCGAACGACAGAATGTCATACCATGCGCGCATCACGTAGCCGCCATTGCCTGTAACCGGAATCTGCGGCGCATGCGGAAACACGAAGCGCACCGCTGGCGCGTCGTCCAGCGCCAGCTCCGGCACGAGCGGCACGAAGTCGTTGCCGTCGGCGCCCAGGCCATGCAGCCAGATTACCGCGAAAGCCGGGTTTGGCTCGGTTTCGATTTCGATGCAGGGCAGTAAGGTGCTCATGGTGTGGGCTCGCAGTTCTCGGGGTCAAAGGGCCGCTTTCGATCGGAGCGGCTGCCGACAAGATACCCGCTTCGTCGGGTAAAGGGCACCGCCTGTGTGGCGCAACCGGCCAGTGGCTCAGTCCGATGCGCCGTCACGGGCATCGACGTACACCCAGGCATCCTGGCCCGAGTCGAGCCTGACGCGTTCGCGCCGGTAGTCCGACACCTCGTAGGCATCGGCATGGGCCAGCTCCGCCGCGGTAATGGCGAACACCGTGCCGGGGACGCCGTCGGCCGCCAGCCCCGTGAAACTGGCGATCGGGTGGTGGGTCTTGCCGCTGGTGGCGAGCACCGCCGCGTCGCGTATTTCCAGCAGGGTCAGCCGGTAGCCGGGCAACCGATCGGCCTGGCCGGCCAGCAGCCGCCCGAAAGTGGCGAGCTGCACGGCTTCCAACTGGAGCGTGCCGTAAGAAAACAAGTATTCAGTGGCTTGCGCGGGCGAAGCGGACATGATGCGTACCTTGTGTGTGGGGAGTGCGGTGTTGCCGGACATGCGGGGTGGCCGGCGGCACGCGCATCGCCTATGGTGCCACGGGTTGGCCGGGCGTGCGTGGGGCGCTCGCGCCTGCCACCAGGCGCCGTGCCGATCTGAGGTGCGCCACGGTGGCCGCACGCGCCAGCCGCGCGTTGCCGGCCTGGCATGCGGCGAGAATTTGCGCATGCTCCAATTGAAAGGCCTGGGTCTGCGCCAGCAGCGTCTCCTGCAGACGCTCGTAACGTTCCACCTGATTGCGCAATTCCCAGATGACCTTCAGTTGTTGGCGGTTGCCGCAAGGTGCGTACAGCAGCGCGTGGAACTCGCGATTGAGCTCGCCCTGCTTCTCGCGTGTGCCGGCCTCGCCCAGCAGCCGGTGAACCAGTTCGGCGCGGGCCAGCGTCTCGGCGCTCAGGTTGGGCACCGCGCGGTAGATTGCATCGCCTTCGAGCAGCATGCGCAACCGGTAGATTTCATCGAGGTCGGCCGCGTCGAGCGTGCGCACCACCGCGCCCCGGTTCTTGTGAATCTCCACCAGCCCCTCGAATGCGAGTTTTTGCAGCGCTTCGCGCAACGGGATACGGCTGACCGCGAAGCGGCTGGCGAGGTCGCGCTCGACCAGGCGCGTGCCGTCCGGCAAATCGCCCTCGGCAATCGCCTGGCGCAAACGCGCTGCGACGGCATCGGCGGTTGAGTCGATTGATTTTTCCATCGAATTAATCTGGCTTGGATGGCATAATGGTATACCATCCAACAGGAGTTGACCATGACAGCAGCAGCTACGCCCACCGTCCCTTACTACGCCGTGATTTTCACCTCGATCCGCACCGACGGCGACAACGGTTACGAAAAGATGTCGAATGCAATGGTGCAGCTGGCCGCTCAGCAACCGGGCTTCCTCGGCGTCGAGTCCGCCCGTGACGGCCTGGGCATTACGGTGTCCTACTGGGAGAGCCTGGAGGCGATCGCCGCATGGAAGCAAAATACCGCGCATCTGGTGGCTCAGCAGCGCGGCCGCGACACCTGGTACGAGACATTCAAGGTGCGGATCTGCCGGGTCGAGCGGGACTACGCTTTCGCCAGGGCCGAGCACTAGTCCCGGCGGCGCGGACGGCATCGCGCGGTGCTCAGGTTCGGTCGGCCGCGCGAATCATTTCGATGAGCTGCCGCAGCCCGGGCAGTGTCTGCCGGCGGCTCGGGTAGTACATCACCATCGGCGGGCCGGCGACGGCCCAATCGGGCAGCACGATCTCCAGCCGCCCGGCCTGCAGATCGGGTGCAACGCGCCGCTCCAGGCAGTAGGCAAGTGCCAAACCGCCGAGCGCCGCATCGACTGCCACATCGGTTTCGTTGGCGCTGATCGCACCCGGCACATCCAGCGCCAGCGCCTGTTCGCCGTTGCTCAGCTCCCATTTGTACAGTGAATTGTCGCCGATGCGCATGCGCACGCAGGCGTGATGCATCAGATCTTCCGGCCTGGCTGGCCGCCCGTGCCGCGCCAGATACGCCGGCGAGCCCACCACGACCCAGCGCAACGGCCCGCTCAGCGGAGTAGCGATCATGTCGCGCGGCACGGTGTCTCCATAGCGAATGCCGGCGTCATATCCCTCGGCAATGATGTCGACCAGGTGATCGTCCACGGTGATATCGAGTTGGATGTCCGGGTAGGCGCTGAAGAAGGCCGGCAGCACCGGGCTGAGCAGCAGGCGCGACGCATCGCGCGGCACATTCAGGCGCAAGCGCCCGGCAGGCGAGCCGCGATAGCGCTCGAGTTGATCGAGCGCCTCGCCGATCGTGTGAAAACCGCGCTCAAGTTGTTCCGCGAGTGCCATGCCCGCGGCCGTCGGCACCACCGAGCGGCTGGTGCGGTTCAGCAGCTTGACGCCCAGGCGCGTCTCCAGGTTGCGCATCGCGTGGCTGAGCGCCGATGTCGAGACACCGAGTTCGGCGGCAGACAGTCGAAAGCTGCGGCGACGGCAAATGGTGACGAAGACGTTGAGATCCGCCAGATCGGAGCGATTGAAAACGGGCATGTGAGGGAGTCGGAGTATGCCAACGACGGCAACGAACGGGTTGCTGCAATGCGCGTTCAACGCGGCATTGAATTTATTTCAATTTTACATGAGTTAAATTAAATGCCGTTGGCGCCTCGCAGCATGTCCGGTGGCTATTGGCCGGCAAGCGCAAGCGCCGTTTCAGCATGGGAGTCAATCAGCATGACAGTGGAAACCACGCGCATCGACGGCATCGCCACGCCGGTCTCGCGCATCGGCCTGGGTACCTGGGCCATCGGCGGCTGGATGTGGGGCGGCGCCGACGATACCGCATCGATCGCGACGATCCGCAACGCGATCGATCAAGGCATCAATCTGATCGATACCGCTCCCGTATATGGCTTCGGCCACGCCGAGGAGGTGGTCGGCAAGGCGCTGGAAGGCCGGCGCGAGCAGGCCGTGATCGCCACCAAAGTGGCGCTCGAGTGGGGCGACGACGGCATCAGGCGCAATTCGACACCGGCCCGCATTCGCACCGAAATCGAAGACTCGCTGCGCCGCCTGCGCACCGATCGCATCGATTTGTACCAGGTGCACTGGCCCGACCCCCGCGTGCCGTTCGAGGAAACCGCGGCCGAGTTGGAGAAGCTGCGCGAGGAGGGGAAAATTCTCGCCATCGGCGTGAGCAATTTTTCGCCCGAGCAAATGGACGTGTTCGGCCGCGCGGCCAGGCTGGCCGCCGTGCAGCCGCCGTACAATCTGTTCGAACGGGCGATCGAGGCGGATGTGCTGCCCTATGCCAAATCGCATGGCTTGACCGTGCTTGCCTACGGCGCGCTGTGCCGTGGGCTGCTCTCGGGCCGCATGAGCGCTTCGACCCGATTCGACGGCGACGACCTGCGCAACCATGACCCGAAATTCCAGCCGCCGCGCTTCGCGCAATACCTGGCTGCGGTCGGCGCGCTCGCGCAACTGTCGCATGATCGGCACGGCAAGTCGGTGCTGGCGCTGGCGATTCGGTGGATTCTCGATCAGGGCCCGACCATCGCGCTGTGGGGCGCGCGGCGACCCGACCAGTTGCGCGGCATCGACGACGCCTTTGGCTGGCGTCTGAGCCCCGAGGATCTGGCCGATATCGATGCGTTGCTGGCCAGGCACATTACCAGTCCGGTCGGGCCGGAATTCATGGCGCCGCCGCTGCGCTAGCCGTGCCCGTATCGGCACGACGCGGACTTGACCGAATGCGCGCGCCCACTCGGTGCGCGCTCCCTTTTTGATTGATGCAATGTCAACAGGAGATGTGCAAATGATGAATCGAGACAACCCGGTGTGGCTGATCACCGGCTGCTCCACCGGCTTTGGCCGCGAACTGGCCAAACTGGTGCTCGCGCGCGGCTGGCGCGCGGTCGTGAGCGCGCGCGATCCGGCCAAGGTGGCCGACATCGTCGCCGGCCATGAGGATCGTGCGCTGGCGCTGGCGCTGGACGTGACCCGGCCCGATCAGATCGAGTCGGCGGTGGCTCAGGCCAAGGCGAAATTCGGCCGCATCGACGTGCTGGTCAACAACGCCGGCTATGGCTATCTGGCCGCGATCGAGGAAGGCGAGGACGCCGCGGTGCGCGCGATGTTCGAAACCAATGTGTTCGGGCTGGTCGACATGACCAAGGCGGTGTTGCCAATCCTGCGCGCGCAGCGCAGCGGCCTGATCGTCAACGTGTCGTCGATCGGCGGACTGACCAGCTTTGCCGCGACCGGCTACTACCATGGCACCAAGTACGCGGTCGAGGGCATTTCCGAGTCGCTCGCGATCGAGCTCAAGCCGCTGGGCATCGGCGTGCTGATCGTCGAGCCGGGGCCGTTCCGCACCAACTGGGCGGGCCCCTCGATCCAGCAATCGGCGGTGCGCATCGACGACTATGCCGAAACGGCTGGCGAGCGCCGCAAGCAGACCGAAGCGCGCAGCGGCAAGCAGGTGGGCGACCCGGTGCGCGCCGCGCAAGCCATCATCGACGCGGCGCTGTCGGACACGCCGCCGCTGCGACTGTTGCTGGGCAAGGCCGCCCTGGGACTGGCGCGCGAGAAGCTCGACAAGCTGCGCGGCGACTTCGATGCGTGGGAGGCGACCACCATCGGCGCCGATTATCCGGAAGGCACGCACTAAGGCGCCGGCAAATGCGGCGGGCATGGCGCGTGCGGTGCCCGCCGCCTACAGCTCCCAGCGATAGTCCATCGTCAGGGGAGCGTGATCGCTGAACTTCTGATCCTTGTAGATCGCGGTGGCGTGGGCCGTCTGCGCAATGCCGGGGGTGGCGATCTGATAGTCGATGCGCCACCCGACGTTCTTCGCATAGGCCTGGCCGCGATTGCTCCACCATGTGTACTGCTCGGCGCGCGTGTCGAGCGTGCGGAATACGTCGACGTAGCCTGCCTCGTCGAACAGATGCGTGAGCCAGGCGCGTTCCTCCGGCAGGAAGCCGGAGTTCTTCAGATTGCCCTTCCAGTTCTTGATATCGATTTCGTGGTGGGCGATGTTGACATCGCCGCACAGCACCACTTCGCGTCCGGCCGCCTTGAGCGCCTTCAGGTGCGGCATGAACACTTCCATGAAGCGATACTTTGCCTGCTGCCGGTCCTCCGAGCTGGAGCCGGACGGCACGTAGACCGAAATCACCGACAGGTCGCCGAAACGCGCCTCGACGTAACGCCCCTCGTTGTCGAATTCCTCGTTGCCGAAACCGATCAGCACATCGTCGGGCGCGTGCCGGGTGTATAGGCCGGCGCCGCTGTAGCCCTTTTTCTGCGCGTAATGGAAAAAGCCCTGAAAGCCGTGTGGCGCGAGGAACTCCGATGTCATGTCGGGAGCTTGCGCCTTGAGTTCCTGCACACAGACCAGGTCGGCGTCCTGTTTGCCGAACCAGTCGAAGAAGCCTTTTTTGGCGGCGGAGCGCACGCCGTTCAGATTTGCGGTGACGATACGTAGCATGGCGGTGGGCGAAATGGAGGCATGAACCGCGCCAAGGATACCGCAAGACAATGGCCGCGGCACGGCGGTCCGGCCGATTCGTCGCTGGACAACCGATTCATTTCATCCCTGCTACAATACCGCGATTCGCCGCTCGTTCGGCGAATCTCTGTCTTGAGGAGCGTTGCAACGGCCCCCGCGCCGCCAGGCTCAAGGCAGTGTTCCCGTCGGCCGCCTGCGCGGCCGTACACCGCAACGGCGCTCACGTCTTTAATTTCTAGACTTCATAGAAAGGAGGCGTGATGAACGCCGTAGTCGATAGCAAATCGCAAGCCAATTACATCGTCGCCGATCTCAAGCTGGCCGATTGGGGCCGCAAGGAAATCGCCATTGCCGAGACCGAAATGCCCGGCCTGATGGCGCTGCGCGCCGAATACAAGAGCACCCTGCCGCTCAAGGGCGCGCGTGTGGCCGGATCGCTGCACATGACGATCCAGACCGCCGTGCTGATCGAGACGCTCACCGCCCTGGGCGCCGAAGTGCGCTGGGCCTCGTGCAACATCTTCTCGACGCAGGACCACGCCGCCGCCGCGATCGCCGCGTCCGGCACGCCGGTGTTCGCCTACAAGGGCGAGACGCTCGACGAATACTGGGAATTTACCCACCGCATTTTCGAATGGCCGGGCGAGCAGCATGCCAACATGATTCTCGACGACGGCGGCGACGCCACGCTGCTGCTGATCCTGGGCAGCAAGGCCGAGCAGGATCGCAGCGCCATCGCCAAGCCGACCAACGAAGAAGAACAGGCACTGTATGCGGCCATCGCGCGCCACCTGGCCATCGACCCGCACTGGTACAGCAAGCGGCTTGCCCAGATCAAGGGCGTGACCGAGGAAACCACGACCGGCGTGCATCGCCTGTATCAAATGGAAAAGGACGGCCGCCTGCCGTTTCCCGCCATCAACGTCAATGATTCGGTCACCAAATCGAAGTTCGATAACCTGTATGGTTGCCGCGAATCGCTGGTTGACGGGATCAAGCGCGCGACCGACGTGATGATCGCCGGCAAGGTCGCCGTGGTGGCCGGCTATGGCGACGTCGGCAAGGGTTGCGCGCAGAGCCTGCGCGGCCTGGGCGCGACGGTATGGGTCACCGAAGTCGATCCGATCTGCGCACTGCAGGCGGCCATGGAAGGCTACCGCGTGGTGACCATGGAATACGCCGCCGACAAGGCCGACATTTTCGTCACGGCCACCGGCAACTACCACGTGATCGGCCACGATCATATGAAAGCGATGCGCCACCAGGCCATCGTCTGCAACATCGGCCACTTCGATTCGGAAATCGACGTCGCGTCGCTGCGCCAGTACCGGTGGGAAAACATCAAGCCGCAAGTCGATCACATCGAGTTTCCCGATGGCAAGCGCATCATCCTGCTGGCCGAGGGGCGCCTGGTCAATCTGGGCTGCGGCACCGGCCACCCGTCGTTCGTGATGAGCAACTCGTTCACCAACCAGACCCTGGCGCAGATCGAATTGTTCAAGCACGGCAGCCAATACCAGAACAAGGTGTACGTGCTGCCCAAGCATCTCGACGAAAAGGTCGCACGCCTGCACCTCGAGCGCATCGGCGCGCAGCTCACCACCCTGAGCGACGCGCAGGCAAGCTACATCGGCGTGGACAAGGCGGGGCCCTACAAACCGGCGCACTATCGCTATTGATCGCACCGCTCGCCGCGATTGCCGCTGACCTTCCAAGGAGAATTCTATGCGTTTGCTGCTGATCTGGTTGATCAACGCACTGGCTTTGTTTCTGTTGCCCTACATCATTCCATCGATCCAGTTGCGCAGTTTCGGCACGGCCTTGATGGTCGCGGTGATCCTGGGACTGATCAACGCGGTGCTGCGTCCGATCCTGGTCATCCTCACCCTGCCGGTGACGGTGCTGACGCTGGGCCTGTTCATTCTGGTCATCAACGCGCTGTTGTTCCAGCTCGCAGGCCACATCCTGAAAGGCTTCGAAGTGGGCGGCTTCTGGCCCGCCTTCTTCGGCTCCATTCTGTATAGCGTGATCTCCTGGATCCTGTCGGCGCTGGTGTTCGGCGGCGATCGCCTGCGTTAAACCCGGGCCGCCCCGGCGCGGCCCGCTCGCCCTGCCGCCGCCTGGCGGCGGGGTGCCTATCGATTATTCACATCATGACGCAGCGCTCTTTCAGTTTTGAATTTTTTCCCCCCAAGACGGCCGAGGGAAGCGACAAGCTGCGCGCTACCCGCATGCAACTGGCGCCGCTCAAACCCCGCTTCGTCTCGGTGACGTTCGGCGCCGGCGGCTCGACCCAGCAGGGCACGCTCGACACCGTGGTCGAGATCCAGCGCGAGGGCACCGAGGCCGCGCCGCATCTGTCGTGCGTGGGATCGTCGCGCGAGGGCATTCGCGCCATTCTCGACACTTACCGCAATCATGGCATCCGCCATATCGTCGCGCTGCGTGGCGACATGCCGTCCGGCATGGGCGAGATCGGCGAGTTCCGCTTTGCCTCCGAACTGGTGGAGTTCATCCGTGCCGAGACCGGCGACTGGTTTCATATCGAAGTGGCCGGCTATCCCGAATACCACCCGCAGGCCAGGTCGCCGCGCCACGATCTCGAGAACTTCGCCCGCAAGGTCAAGGCTGGCGCCAACTCGGCGATTACCCAATATTTCTTCAACGCCGACGCGTATTTCCGCTTCGTCGACGATACCCGCAAGCTCGGCGTCGACGTGCCGATCGTGCCGGGCATCATGCCGATCACCAATTATTCGCAGCTGATGCGCTTTTCCGAGATGTGCGGCGCCGAAGTGCCGCGCTGGATCGCCAAGCGGCTCGAGAGTTTCGGCGATGACCGCGATGCGATCCGCGCCTTTGGCCTGGACGTCGTGACCGCCCTGTGCGAGCGCCTGCTCGCGGCCGATGCGCCGGGCCTTCACTTCTACACGCTCAACGGCGCCGCCGCGACCAAGGCGATCTGGCAGCGGCTGGGCTTGTCCTGAAGCCGGGCTCCGTTCTCACGCAGCCGGAGAAAAAGCCGGCCGGCCGGGATATTTTCACCGCCCGGCCGGTCTACAGGCCCATGCCTGCTTTGTGACACCCGTGAGTCGGCTCGCCCGCGTGGTGCGTCAAAGCAACACCCGGGGCTTGTGCGGCGTGCAAGAAGTCGCCCAAACAGCGCGGAAACTGCGTACACTTGGAAGCGGCCGCGGGCCGCCATCGCCGGGCGGACAGCACTGGCAGGGATTTCGACGTACGGAGGCACGTTTGAGGGTAGGGCAACGCTGTGTCGGCGGGTGGCTGCTGTGCTGCTTACTGGTGCTGTGTAGCGCGCCGGCAGTGGCCAATCAAGGGTGGCCTCGGCCCGTTTCGACCGCCCCGCAGGCCGCGCCCCCGGGCGCCAATCTGCCGTTCTACGAAGCCCGCAAGGGAGCCCTGACGATTTTCCTGCTGGGCACGCTGCATGTGGGCAAACCCACCGATTATCCGTTCCGCCCGGTCGTCGTCGACGCCTTGCGCGGTGCCAGCAAAGTGGCGTTCGAGCTCTCCCCCGATGATGTCGTGATGTCGCAGGACGCCGTGCAGCGCTACGGCATGTGCTCGCACGCGTGCCTGCCCCATCTGCTGCCCGCGCCCCTGTGGCGCAAGATCGTGCGGCGCCTGCATGGCAATCCGGCCATGCTGCGCGAGATCGAGCATATGCGGCCCTGGCTGGCGGCGTTGCTGCTCGATACCCTCAATTCGATGTCGGCCGACCTGCAGACCGAGTACGGCACCGAAAACCAGCTGGAAAACCTTTACCCGGGCCGTATTCTCGGTCTCGAGACGATCGACGAGCAAATGTCGGCCTTTACCGGGCTCAGTCGCGCCGAGCAGGATGAGATGGTCGCCGAGGAGCTCGCGCTGCCGCCCTCGGCCGGCATCGAGCAGCTCCACGAACTGCACCGCCTGTGGCGCGCGGGCGACGCCGAGATGATCTACGATTGGTCGCAAAGCGAGGCCCGCCAGGTGCGGCAGTCGCCCCGCCTGGCCCGGGAAATCGACGAGCGCATCCTGTACGCACGCAATCGCCGGTTCGTGACGCGCCTGTTGTTCATCGCCGATCCGAACAAGCCGGTGTTCGTCGCCATCGGCGCGCTGCACCTGGGTGGCCCGCGCGGCGTGCTCAGCCTGCTGCGCGGGCAGGGCTTCATCGTCAGTCAGCGCTAAGCGCGGCCGCGACGAACCCGGCCGCCCTGCTCAGGCAAGCATGCCGCGTTGCTCGATGAAAGCGACGACGGTCTCCAGGCCGCTGCCGGTCTTCAGGTCGCACATCACGAACGGCCGTGCGCCCCGCATTTTTTCGGCGTCGCTGCGCATGATCTCGAGCGACGCGCCAACGTAGGGTGCCAGATCGGTCTTGTTGATGATCAGCAGATCCGACTTGGTGATGCCCGGTCCGCCCTTGCGCGGAATTTTCTCGCCACCGGCCACGTCGATCACGTAAATCGTCAGATCCGACAGTTCCGGGCTGAAGGTGGCCGCCAGGTTATCCCCGCCGGACTCGATGAAAACCACGTCGGCTTCGGGAAAGCGCCCCAGCATGCGGTCGACCGCCTCCAGATTGATCGACGCGTCTTCCCGGATCGCCGTGTGCGGGCAGCCGCCGGTCTCGACCCCCAGGATGCGCTCGGCCGGCAGCGCGCCGGCAACGGTCAGCAGCCGCTGGTCTTCCTTGGTGTAGATGTCATTGGTGATCACCACCAGGTCATAGCGCTCGCGCATTGCCTTGCACAGCATTTCCACCAGGGTGGTCTTGCCCGAACCGACCGGGCCGCCGATGCCGACGCGTAATGGGGGATTGGGCTTGCTGCGGCTTGTGGAGGATTGGCTCATGATGGCTTGCATTACGAACGAAATAAACGGGAATACTGGCTCTCGTGCCGGGCCGACAGAATCGCCAGATGCGGGGCAAAGGTCGATACGGCCTCGACCGGGGTGTCGACCGCGCGCGCCACGATCGCCGGCAGCTCGGCCCGCAGCGCGACGATCAATTTTTGCGCGGCCAACTGTCCGAGCGGCACCGCTTTGAGCGCGGCGGCTACCTGGTTTTCCAGCCAGCTGAACGCATACGCGTTCAGGCACGGCGCGAGGCCGATGTCGTGTGCGATTGCCGCGTAGGCGAACACGGTCGGCAGCGCGACCGGCCTGAGGGCGGCCAGCGCCGCCTGCTGCGCGGAGCCGCCCCAGCCAAGGGCCAAAGCCAGTTGCGCGAGCGACCAGCCCATCTGCTCGGTTTCGGCGCGCAATTCGGCGCTTTCGCGGCTGGCAAGCAACCACGCGTTACCCCGTGTCACGGCAGCGAAATCGTCGCTGCGCCAGCGACGCCACTGCATCGCCAGCAACGGTGCTTCGCCGCGCGCGAAAACGCAATGCAACTGGCTGCCGATCCACTCGCCGGCGGTGGCCGCGTCGGTAATCAGGCTGCACTCGACGGCCGCCTCCAGTCCCTGCGAATAGCTGAATGCGCCGATCGGCAGCGCCGGCGAGGCCAGGTGCAGCAGCGCGCTCAGCTCGTGCAGGTCAATGGCCGTGGCGGTGGTCGTGTTCATGCAGGTGATCGTGCGGATGATCGTGCGGGTGCGTATGGCCATGCTCGTGCTCGTGGCCGGCAGCGGTATGGTCATGTGCGCGGAACACCTGCTGGGCCAACGCATGGTCTTCCTCGAAAGAGGCATCGTGCCCGTGCCGGTGGCCGCCGCCATAAGCGCCGGCCTCCGGATCGAACGGCTGGCTGGCGGCTTCGACCCGCATGCCCAGGCGCTCGAGCATGTCGCGCAACACCGGGTCGGCTTCGAGCTTCAGGAAGCCGTCGCCGACTTCGACCGGGGTGTGCCGGTTCCCCAGATGGTAGGCCGCGCGCGCCAGCGCCTGTGCACTGGGCGCGGTAACGCGCAGCACGTCCTGTGGCGCGGCCTCGACGCGCACCAGCCCGCCGTCATCGGCCACCAACAGGTCGCCATGGCGCAGCACGGTGCCACGCGGCAGGAACAGCGCGACTTCCTCGCCGCCGACGAGCGCCGCGCGCAGCCGGCTCCTGCAGCGCGCCTCGAACGGCAACACCAGGACCGCGGCGCGCGCGACCAGCGGCGCGGCCAGGCGGGTGGAGGCATCCAGCCGTTTTGCGATGCGCCGCAGCGCGGGGCCTGACGGCGGCTCGAGATCGGTCATAAGGTCATTCACATTCAAAAGAGAAAGTAGCGCTGTGCCATCGGCAATACCGTGGCCGGCTCGCACGTGAGCAGCTCGCCATTGGCGATCACCTGGTAGGTTTCCGGATCGACGCTGATGGCGGGCAGCCAATCATTGTGGATCATCTGTGCCTTGCGCACGCCGCGAATGCCATGCACCGGCACGATTCGCTTGCTCAGGCCATAGCGGCCGGCAATGTCGGCATCGAACGCGGACTGCGAGACGAAGGTCAGCGACGTGCGGGCCAGCGCACCCGCGCGGCTGCCGAACATCTCGCGGTAGTGCACCGGTTGCGGCGTCGGGATCGATGCGTTCGGATCGCCCATGAGCGCCATCGAGATCATGCCGCCCTTGAGCACCAGGCTCGGCTTGACGCCGAAGAACGCCGGCTCCCACAGCACCAGATCGGCCCATTTGCCGACTTCGATCGACCCGATTTCATGCGCCATGCCATGCGTGATGGCCGGGTTGATCGTGTACTTGGCGATGTAGCGCTTGACGCGGAAGTTGTCCGCGGGCGCGGCCTGCGGGCCGCCGAGCACGCCGCGCTGCACCTTCATCTTGTGCGCGGTCTGCCAGGTGCGCATCACCACTTCGCCGACCCGCCCCATGGCCTGCGAGTCGGACGAGATCATCGACAGCGCACCCAGGTCGTGCAGGATATCCTCGGCGGCGATGGTTTCGCGCCGAATGCGCGATTCCGCGAATGCAATATCCTCGGCGATCGACGGATCGAGGTGGTGGCACACCATCAGCATGTCGAGGTGCTCGTCGAGCGTGTTCACCGTATAGGGCCGCGTCGGATTGGTCGACGACGGCAGCACGTTCGGTTCGCCGCACACCTTCAGGATGTCGGGTGCGTGACCGCCGCCGGCCCCTTCGGTATGGTAGGTGTGTATGGTGCGACCCTTGATGGCCGCCACGGTGGCTTCCACGAAGCCGCCCTCGTTGAGCGTATCGGTATGAATGGCGACCTGCGTATCGGTGGCCTCGGCCACCGTCAGGCAGGTGTCGATCGCCGCCGGCGTGGAGCCCCAGTCTTCATGCAGCTTCAGGCCGATCGCACCGGCCTCGATCTGCTCGAGCAACGGCGCGCCCTGGCTGGCGTTGCCCTTGCCGAGAAACCCAAGATTGATCGGCCAGCCGTCCGCAGCCTGCAGCATGCGTTCCATATGCCACGGCCCGGGCGTGCAGGTGGTCGCGTTGGTGCCGGTCGCCGGGCCGGTGCCGCCGCCGAGCATGGAGGTCACGCCCGAGGCCAGGGCCTCCTCGATTTGCTGCGGGCAAATGAAATGGATGTGCGAATCGATGCCGCCGGCGGTCACGATCATGCCTTCTCCGGCGATCACTTCGGTGGCCGCGCCCAGCGGGATCGTCACGCCGGGCTGAATGTCCGGATTGCCGGCCTTGCCGATCGCCCAGATACGGCCCGCCTTCAGACCGATGTCGGCCTTGACGATACCCCAATGGTCGACGATCACCGCATTGGTGATCACCGTGTCTGCCACCTCGGCGTGGGTGCGTTGCGATTGGCCCATGCCGTCGCGAATTACCTTGCCGCCGCCAAACTTCACTTCCTCGCCGTAAATCGTGTGATCGCACTCGATTTCGATGAACAGTTCGGTGTCGGCCAGGCGCAGCCGGTCGCCCGTGGTCGGGCCGAACATCTCCGCGTAGGCGCGGCGCGTCATGCGCACAGTCATCTCAGAGTCTCCCCATCACTTGAGCGTTAAAGCCGAACACGACGCGCTCGCCCGCGAGCTCGACCAACTCCACGGTGCGTTCCTGGCCCGGCTCGAAGCGCACGGCGGTGCCCGCGGCGATATTCAGGCGAAAGCCGCGGGCGGCCGCGCGGTCGAAGTGCAGTGCATCGTTGACTTCGGCAAAATGAAAATGCGAACCGACCTGCACCGGCCGGTCGCCGGTGTTGGCCACCGTGATGGCGAGGGTCGCGCGGCCGACATTGAGCTCGAGCTCGCCGTCGGCGGCAATGAGTTCTCCCGGGATCATGTGTCTTCCTTTTTCTGCATGCCGTTGCGGGGACGCCGCCTAGGGGATCGGGTGATGCACGGTGACCAGCTTCGTGCCGTCGGGGAAGGTCGCCTCGACCTGAATATCCGGGATCATCTCCGGCACGCCGTCCATCACATCGTCGCGGCCGAGCAAGGTGGTGCCGTAATGCATCAGGTCGGCTACCGTGCGGCCGTCACGGGCGGCCTCCATCAGCGCGGCGGTGATAAAGGCGACCGCTTCCGGGTAATTGAGCTTGAGGCCGCGCGCGCGGCGGCGCTCGGCGAGCAGCGCGGCGGTAAAGATCAGCAGCTTGTCTTTTTCGCGGGGGGTCAGTTTCATCGGTTCGTCGTGGTGTTGAGGATTTCGCCAGGCGCGCGCCTGATCTCGGATCATGCACGAAGCGTACCAGCGCGGATGCGCCGTCGGCCGGCTTGTTCAGGTGCCGTGCCATGCACCGCAAGGAGGCATGCACCGATTCCGGGCGCGATGCTCCACCATGGTGCTAGGTCGCCCACAGCCGCAGCGGCACGCCCGGCGTGCCATGCACCAGCGGCCGCAAGCGCAGCCATTGCTCGATCAGCAATTGCCGCACGGGCTCCATGCTGCGTCCGAGCACGCGCAACAACAACAGGTTGCCCGGCAGGCAGGTCGCGCCCGCACGCAGTTCGGGGCCATACGGCAGGGCCGGCGCCATGGTCTCGGCAAGCTCGGCGGTGCAGGCGGGTCCCACGGCCCACAGGGTGGCGAACACCGCAAAGCCGTCCAGGCCGGCCGGCGCCATGCGCAGCGTGTCGGCCGCATCCAGCACGGTCTGCTCAACCCACTGCAGTTCGCCCCGCGCATCGTGCAGGCGCATCAGCGAGCGCCACTGCCCCGATGTCCAGCGCTCGCCCGAGGCCTGGCGGCCCAGCAGTATCGCGTCCCAGCCGATCGCGGTGGCGCCGGTATCCAGCGTGACATCGATCCGCTGCTCGGCGCGAGCGGCATCGAACACGATATTCTCCAGCGGCAGCCAGTCGAGCCGGGCCTGTGCCCCCAGCGTTAATTGAATCGTCTGGCGCGCGCCGGCATGCGGCGCCTTGTACCACTTGGTCGCGCCCGGCGTGGCGAACACCGCGTGCGTGCCGGCGCCGAGCCCGATGTCCAGCCGCAGGTCGTCGCCGCCGGCAATTCCCCCCGGCGGGTGCACGATCACGGTGTGGCATATGCCGGGGCCTTCCGGATACAGCGCCTTTTGCACCACCAGCGGCCCGCTGTGATGTCGCCGCGCCAACACCGTGCCGGCGTCGCGGCGCTCGTAGTCGAGCTGGAGATGGGCGCGCCAGCCTGGGCCGGCAAATGGCTCGGCGGCGCTCGGGCCGGCCGGCGATTCAGGAAGATCGTTGTGCATCGAGGAAATAGTTGCGCGCGCGATGCGCCGAATGTAGCACGCTCACACGGCGACCAGCTCCCGCACGCCGTGCTGCTCCATGTCGACGCCCAGCCCGCTGGCGACGATGGTGCCGCGACTCATGACGCCGTAATGATCGGCCAGCGCGCGGGCGAAATCGTAGTATTGCTCGACCAGCAGCACCGTCAAGCCGAACTCGTCGACCAGTTGGCGCAGCGTCACGCCGATCTGCTTGATGATGGAAGGCTGGATGCCTTCGGTCGGCTCGTCCAGAATCAGCACCCGTGGTTTGCTCATCAAGGCTCGGCCGATCGCCAATTGTTGCTGCTGCCCGCCCGAGAGATCGCCGCCGCGCCGCGCGCGCATGTCACGCAACACCGGGAACAGCGCATAGATGTGCTCGGGCACGCCCTTGGCCGCTTCGGCTGCCGGCAAGCTGGCCGCGCCGATCAGCAGGTTCTCCTCGACCGTCAGGCGCGGGAAAATCTCGCGCCCCTGCGGCACGTAAGCCAGGCCGCTGGTCACGCGTGCATAAGGCGCCAGATGATTCAGCGGCCGGTTCTGCCACAGAAATTCACCGGTGCGGATCGGCACGGTTCCCATCAGGCATTTGAGCAAGGTCGTCTTGCCCACGCCGTTGCGGCCCAGCAGCACCGTCAGCTGCTTCTCGGGCACTTGCAGATTGACCTCACGGAGGATGTGGCTGCCGCCGTAATATTGGTTGACGCCCTTGATTTCCAGCATGATTGCTAGCGTCCAAGATAAGATTCGATCACCCGCTCGTCGCGCTGCACCGCGTCGAGCGTACCCTCGGCCAGCACCCGGCCCTGCGCCATCACGGTCACCCGCCCGGTGTCGCCTGCCAGCGATGCGACGAACGACATGTCATGCTCCACGACCATCATCGAGCATTGGCCGCGCAGCGTCTGCAGCAGCCTCGCCAGTTGCACCGTCTCTTCGTCGGTCATGCCCGCGGCCGGCTCGTCGAGCAGCAGCAACTGCGGCTGCTGCATCAGCAGCATGCCGATTTCCAGCCGCTGTTTCTGACCGTGCGAGAGCGTGCCGGCACGGCGTCCCGCTTGCCGTTCCAGATCGATCAGCGACAACGTCTGCTCGATGCGCTCGCGCGTGCGCCGATCGAGCCCGGCATGAAAGGCGGCAAACCAGCGCTTGTCGTTGTCGCACGCAAGTTCGAGATTTTCCCAAACCGTATGCTGCTCGAACACGGTTGGTTTCTGGAATTTGCGGCCGACACCGGCGTGCGCGATGGCCGGTTCATCGAGCCGGGTCAGATCGATGGTCTGGCCGAGAAACGCCTGTCCGCTGTCGGGCCGCGTCTTGCCGGTGATGACGTCCATCATGGTGGTCTTGCCGGCGCCGTTCGGGCCGATCACACAGCGCAGCTCGCCCGGCTTGAGCGAGAGTGACAGATCGTTGAGCGCGCGAAACCCGTCGAAGCTCACGCTGATATTCTCGAGGTACAGGATCAGCCCGTGCGAGATATCGATCTGGCCCGGCACCAGCAAGTGATCCAGTCCGGTGATGCTGCCGCTCACGCTGATGCCTTCGGTGTCGCGAGTCAGCCGATTCATGCTTCGTCTCCCGTGCGGGGCTTCCTGGCCAGGCCGCGCAGCAATCCCATGACACCGTGCGGCAGCAGCAGCGGCACCAGCACGAACATGGCGCCCAGAAAAAATAGCCAATACTCCGCGAAGTAGGCCGTGAAGACGCTCTTCGCCCCATTGACCAGGAAGGCGCCGAGCACCGCGCCCAGCAGGCTGCCACGCCCGCCGATGGCAACCCAGATGGCCATTTCGATCGAGTTGACCGGCGACATCTCGCTCGGATTGATGATGCCGACCTGCGGCACGTAGAGTGCCCCGGCAATGCCGCACAGTACCGCCGAGAAGGTCCACACGAACAGCTTGTAGCCCAGCGGCCGATAACCAAGGAACATCGCGCGCGATTCGGCGTCGCGCATCGCCGTGACCACCCGCCCGAACTTCGAGATGACGAGCGCGCGGCACACCAGCAAGGCCAGCACCAGCACCAGGAAGGTCACCAGGAACAGCGCCGTGCGGGTGCCCGGCGCGACGATCGAAAAACCCAGCAGGCGCTTGAAGTCGGTGAAGCCGTTGTTGCCGCCGAAGCCGGTCTCGTTGCGATAGAAAAGCAGCATCGCCGCATACGTCATGGCCTGCGTGGTAATCGACAGATAGACGCCCTTGACGCGCGAGCGAAAGGCAAAAAAGCCGAACAGCCACGCCAGCACGCCGGGCACCAGTACGATCAGCAGCAAAGTGAAAGCGAAGCTGCCGGTGCCATGCCAGAACCAAGGCAGGTGCTTCCAGCCGAGGAACACCATGAAATCCGGCAGGTTGCTGTGGTAGACGCCGTCGCGACCGATCGCACGCATCAGGTACATGCCCATCGCGTAGCCGCCCAGCGCGAAGAACAGTCCATGGCCCAGGCTGAGGATGCCGCAGTAGCCCCACACCAGGTCCAGCGCCAGTGCGGCGATCGCGTAGCACATGATCTTGCCGATCAATGTCATGGTGTAGGCGGACAGGTGCAGCGGGTGCGAAGCCGGCAATACCAGCGAGCACAGCGGCACGACGATCAGCACGGTGAGCACCAGCGCGGCCAGCGGTGCGGCCGTGTATTTGGGCAGCAGCCGGGGCCGGTCGGGCACGCCGCCGACGGTGGACGCGGCAGACCCGCGCTGCGGCGACAGACCGGTGGGCGGCACGTCAAACGAAACGGGGGAATTCATTCAAGCCTCCGCACTGCGCCCTTTGAGAGCGAAAAGTCCTTGGGGACGCTTTTGGATGAACAGCACGATCAGCACCAGCACGGCAATTTTCGCCAGCACCGCACCCCAGGCCGGCTCGAGCAGCTTGTTGAGCAGCCCCAGTCCGAAAGCGCCGAACACCGTGCCGGCCAACTGGCCGACGCCGCCCAGCACCACCACGAGGAATGAGTCGATGATGTAGCCCTGACCGAGATCCGGCCCGACGTTGCCGATCTGCGACAGCGCGCAGCCACCCAGCCCGGCGATGCCCGCGCCGAGGGCGAACGCGTAGGCGTCCACGCGCCGGGTGCGCACGCCGACGCAGGCGGCCATGTTGCGGTTCTGTGTGACGGCCCGGATGAACAGGCCCAGCCGGGTCAGGTTCAGCAGCGCCCAGGTCAGTGCCACCACGACCACCGAGAAGCCGATGATGACCAGTCGGTTGTAAGGCAGAATCAGGTTGGGCAGCACGCTCACCCCGCCGCTCATCCACGACGGGTTGGCGACATCGACGTTCTGTGCGCCGAACAGCGTACGCACGATTTGCATGAGCAGCAGACTGATGCCGAAGGTGGTCAGCAGCGTCTCGAGCGGCCGGCCATAGAGAAAGCGCAGCACGGTGCGCTCGAGCATCAGCCCCACGATCGCGGCGGCCAGGAACGAGGCGGGGACGGCGGCCACCAGATACCAATTGAAGGCGTGCGGCAGGTAGTGCTGGAACAGGGTTTGCACGACGTACGTGGCGTAGGCGCCGATCATCAGGAATTCGCCGTGCGCCATGTTGATGATGCCGAGCAGGCCATACGTGATGGCCAGCCCCAGCGCCGCCAGCAGCAGCACGCTGCCCAGGCTCAGGCCCGCGAACAGCATGCCAAGCAGCTCGCTCTTGCGTTGGTCGTTCTCGAGTTGCGCCAGGCCGGCCTGGGCCGCGACGCGCACGCCCGTGTCGGGTTCGTCGAACGTGCCGTCGGGCTTGCGCGCCACCAGCGGCAGCAGCAGTCCGCGCATTTGCGGATCCGCGCGTGCCACGATAATCGCGATCGCCTCGCGCCGCTTGAGCGGGTCGGCATCGTGCAGCGCAGTCACGGCCCATAGCTGATCGAGCTTGCGCTTCAGGTCGGGGTCGGTCTCCCGGTCGCGGGCCTGTTCGACCTGCGCGCGGAAATCGGTGCTGCCCGACTGCAACAGGGTGCGGATTGCCTTGGCGCGCACCGCCGGCTTCAGCGATTGCAGATTCAGAGCGGCCGCGGCGTCGTCGACGCGCGCGCGCAGCACATTGTTGAGCACCACCGGTTGCGCATTGTCGTCCTTGACCGGCTGGCCGCTGAGCACATCGCGCAGGGTGTCGCCGTCCTGGACCAGGATCCGGTTGTCGTCGCCGACCAGCACGTCGCCGGCGGCCAGCGCCTTCAGCAGCGTTTGGCTGGCCTCGGTGCCGTCGTCCACCAGGTGATGGATCGCCTGAGACTTGGCGTCGAAATCCATGCCGCCCAGCGGTGCGATGTCGGTCTCGGTCAGTGCCATTGCAGAGGTCTGACCCAGTAACAGGACGATCAGTAGTGCGAATATTTTGATCAGGCGTGACATGGAAGAATCCTGGGCGCCGCCGGCAGTCGGCGGCGCCGAAAGTTGCCGAAAACGATCAGCTCACCGTGTCGGGCTTGCCCTGATTGCCCGGGATGTAGGGGCTCCACGGCTGTGCGCGGATGGTCGTCTTGGTTTCCCACACCACGTTGAACTGCCCGTCGGCGCGAATCTCGCCGATCATCACGGGTTTGTGCAGGTGGTGGTTGCCGTCCATCATGAGCTTGAAGCCGTCGGGCGCGTTAAAGGTCTGGCCGATCATTGCCGTTCTCACCTTGTCGACGCTGGTGGTGCCGGCTTTCTCTACCGCCTGCTTCCACATATGCATGCCGACGTAGGTCGCCTCCATCGGATCGTTGGTCACGCGCTTGCTGCCGCCCGGCAGATTCTTGCGCTTGACGTACTCGAACCACTCTTTCTTGAATGCGGTGTTCTCCTTGTTCCTGAGCGACATGAAGTAATTCCACGCGGCCAGGTTGCCCACCAGCGGCTTGGTGTCCATGCCGCGCAACTCTTCCTCGCCGACCGAGAACGCCATGACGGGCACGTCGGTCGCCTTCAGGCCCTGATTGCCGAGTTCCTTGTAGAAAGGCACGTTGGAGTCGCCATTGATGGTCGAGATCACGGCGGTCTTGCCGCCTTGGGCGAACTGCTTGATATTGGCGACGATCGTCTGGTAATCGCTGTAGCCGAACGGTGTATAGACCTCCTGAATATCCTTGTCCTGCACGCCCTTCGAATGCAGGAAGCCGCGCAGGATCTGATTGGTGGTACGCGGATAGACGTAGTCCGTGCCGAGCAGGAAGAAGCGCCTGGCGCCGCCGCCTTCGGCGCTCATCAGATATTCCACCGCCGGAATCGCCTGCTGGTTCGGCGCCGCACCGGTGTAGAACACATTGCGCGACATTTCCTCGCCTTCATACTGCACGGGGTAGAACAGCAGGCCATTGAGTTCTTCGAAAACCGGCAACACCGATTTGCGCGACACCGAGGTCCAGCAGCCGAACACCACGGCCACCTTGTCCTGGGTCAGCAACTGCCGCGCCTTTTCGGCGAACAGCGGCCAGTTCGATGCCGGATCCACCACCACCGGCTCGATCGGGTGCCCCATCACCCCGCCGGCGCGGTTGATCTCGTCGACCGTCATCAGCGCCACGTCCTTGAGCGACGTTTCGGAAATCGCCATCGTGCCGGACAGGGAATGCAGAATGCCGATCTTGATCGGCTTCTTGCCCTGCGCCCAAACTTTTGAGGACAAACCCGGAATGGCAAGCGCCCCCGACATGGCCGCCATGTTTAACAGCGTGCGTCGTTTCATTTGATTTCCCTTCGTAAGTGATTGGACTACGCAGACTCAACAGGCAATAGTCGTGCCAATCCCTCGATGCCACGACGAGTGCCATGCCGCGCCTCGCGGCGGTGCGCATTTGCATCGCATCAGTGCAGGCTGGGGGTGGCGCGCGGCCGCGTGCGTCATGGCAGTGCGCGGGCCGTGCGCAGGGAGTGCGGGACAGGGTGGGCGCCGGACGGCGCATCCCTCACGAGGCGTGTGCCGCGCTCAGTGTGGTCTCGAGAAAGCGGTACAGGCGCGCGTCGTCCGAATAGGCGGCATTGAAGCGGAACCAGTGACACGGTTCGGACTGCGTGACGAAGAACTCGCCGGGCGCCAGCATGATCCCCTGCGTGAGCGCGTGCTCGGCGATCTCGCGCGAGGAGGGCGTGCCCTCCGGGAGGGCCGCGCACACGAACATGCCACCGTCGGGTTTGGCCAGCAGGCTCAGGCCGCAGGCGGTCAATTGAGAGCACGGGCGGCTGCGTGCCCGCGCCAGTCGATCGGTGAGCCGCTCGATGTGCTTGCGGTGACCGCCTTCGGTCAGCACCAGATGCACCAGGCGCTCGTTGATTTCCGAGGTGGTCAGGCCGGCGATCATTTTGGTGCGCGCGAGCTCGGCGGCCAGCGCCGGCGCGCAGGCGACATAGCCGACCCGGATCGAGGGTGAGATGGTCTTCGAGAAGCTGCCCACGTAAATGACCCGGTGCAAGCCGTCCATGGCGGCCAGCGCCGGCGCGTTGGCCGGCGCCAACTCGCGGTAGATGTCGTCGTCCACCACCCACAGGCCGTACTGCTCGGCAAACTGCAGGATGCGGTGCGCGCAGGCCGGCGAGAGCGAAGTGCCAAGCGGGTTTTGCAGCACGCTGTTGAGGAACAGCGCGCGCGGCCGGTGGGTTTGGATCGCGCTCTCCAAATAGGCCAGGTCGAGCCCGGCGGCGTCGCGCGGCACGCCCACGACGTGCAGGCCGGCGCTGCGCAGGATCGCCAGTAAATTGCAATAGGCGGGCTCCTCCACCAGCACCGTGTCGCCCGGGTGCAGCAGCGTGCGTGCGATCAGGTCGAGGCCTTGCGTGGCGCCGTGCGTCAGGACGATCTGCTCGGCATGCACGTCGAGCGCGATATCGGCCAGGCGTCGCGCGATGCTCTGGCGCAGGGGCGCGTATCCGTGCGGGTGGCCGTAATGCACAAAGCGCGTGCCGGCCCCTTTGGCCAGTTGCCGCAGTGCGCCCTGCAGGCCGTCTTCGTCGAGCCAGTCGTCCGGCAGCCAGCCGCAGCCGCTCTTGACCGCGATGCTATCGTCGGCGAACACCTCCGAGAGCAGCCAGGCGTTGCCGACTTCGCGCGCGGCGGCGCGCGGCAACGGCCTGGGCATGTCCTGCACGGGGTCGTCGCTGGCCACGAAGAAGCCGGCGCCGCGCCGCGCGATCAGAACGCCCTTGGCGACCAGCCGGTCGTAGGCTTCGACCACCGTGAAGGTGCTGATGCCGTGTGCCTGCGCCAGCTGACGGATCGATGGCATGCGCGTGCCGCCGTGCAGCACGGCGCTGTGTCGCGCACGCTCGATCTCGCGCACGATCTGTTCGACCAGCGATGCGGGCTGGCCGCGATCGAGCGCCAGGCGTAGCGGTTGACTCATGTTGGGGACTCCGGCAGCGCAGGCCGGCCGGACATCGGCTGTTGCCTGCACACTCATGGCATGGTGCCGATACAGAATACGCAGTTTCCGGTGAACTGTACATGTCTGTATTGGTCGCCGATGCTTAACATGGTGTTCGATGCGCCGGGCGAGGGTCCGCGGCGCGCTTTGAAAATCGAAGGAGATGAGCCGTGGAATTGCATGATGTGCCGCTCGATATGTCGGCATTCTGGATGCCCTTTACCGCCAATCGGGAATTCAAGCGGGCGCCGCGCCTGCTGGTCAAGGCCGAGGGCATGTACTACACCTCGCACGACGGCCGCCAGGTGCTCGATGGCACGGCGGGCCTGTGGTGCGTCAACGCGGGGCATTGCCGCCGCGAGATCGTCGAGGCCGTGCGGGCGCAGGTCGGCGAGATGGACTTCGCGCCGACTTTCCAGATGGGGCATCCGAAGGCGTTCGAGGCGGCCGCCAAGCTTGCCGAATTGACGCCGGGCGACCTGAAGCGGATTTTCTTCACCAACTCCGGCTCGGAGTCGGTCGACACCGCGCTGAAGATCGCGCTGGCGTATCACCGCGCGCGCGGCGAAGGCCAGCGCACGCGCTTCATCGGCCGCGAGCGCGGCTACCATGGGGTGGGCTTCGGCGGCATTTCGGTCGGCGGGATCGCACCCAATCGCAAGACCTATTCAGGCGCGCTGCTGCCGGCCGTCGATCACCTGCCGCACACCCTGAACCTGGCCGAGGCCGCGTTCACGCGCGGTCAACCGGCATGGGGCGCGCATCTGGCCGACGAACTCGAGCGGCTGGTGACGCTGCACGACGCCTCGACCATCGCCGCGGTGATCGTCGAGCCGCTGGCCGGCTCGACCGGGGTGCTGGTGCCGCCGCAGGGTTATCTGCAACGGCTGCGGCAGATCTGCGACAAGCACGGCATCCTGCTGATTTTCGACGAAGTGATCACCGGCCTGGGGCGGCTGGGCGCGCCATTCGCCTCTCAATACTTCGGCGTGACGCCCGATCTGATGACGCTGGCCAAGGGCATCAACAACGCGACGGTGCCGATGGGGGCGGTGGCCGCCCGGCAATCGATTCACGACACCATCGTCAATGCCGGCCAGGCCGGGGCGATCGAATTCTTCCACGGCTATACCTATTCGGGCCACCCGCTGGCCGCAGCGGCGGCCTGCGCGGCGCTCGACCTGTATCGCAGCGAGGATCTGTTCAACCGCGCCGCGCAAATGGCGCCCCATTTCGAGGATGCCATCCACGCGCTCAAGGGCCTGCCCGGCGTGCTCGACATTCGCAACCTGGGCCTGGTCGGCGGCGTCGAACTGCAGCCGCGCGCCGGTGCGCCGGGCGCGCGGGCGCACGAGATTTTCGTCAAATGCTTCGAGCAGGGCGTGCTGATTCGCTATACCGGCGATATTCTGGCGTTTTCGCCGCCGCTGATCGTCGAGCAGGCGCAAATCGCCCAATTGTTCGACGTGGTCGCGCAAGCCATCCGCACGACCGCCTGAGCGGGGTATCGGCCGCCACTGTCCACGAGGTCCGCGCATGAAGATCGTCATTGCCCGCATGAACCACGAGACCAATACGTTCTCGCCCGTGCCGACACCGCTGGCTGCATTCGGGCCGCGCGGGCCCGACTACGGCGACGACGCATACCGCGCCAACCGGGGCGCGCGCACGGCGATGGGCGCGTTCATCGAGCTGGCCGAACAGCACGGCGCGGAACTCGTCACGCCGCTGTCGGCCACCGCCAACCCGAGCGGTCCGGTGGCGGCCGAGGCCTACGACACGATGTGCGCGCGCATCGTCGAGGCGGTAGCCGGTGGCTGCGACGCCATCCTGCTGGATCTGCATGGCGCGATGGTCGCCGAGAACAGCGATGACGGCGAGGGCGACCTGCTGGCGCGCGTGCGGGCCGCGGCGCCCGGCGTGCCGCTGGCGGTCGCGCTCGACCTGCACGGCAACGTAACGCAGAAGATGATCGACAACGCCGACATTCTCGTCAGTTTCAAAACCTACCCGCATGTCGACATGTACGAGACCGGCGCGCATGCGGGGCGCCTGTTGTTCGACCAGTTGGCCGGACGCCTGCGCCCGGTGGTGGCGTGGCGTCGCCCGCCTCTGATGACGCACACCCTGCGCAGCGCCACCGGCGAGGGCGCGATGCAGCGCGCGGTGGCTGCGGCGCGGGCGGCCGAGCGCGACGGCATGGCCGCCGTGTCGATTCTGGCGGGGTTCTCGCTGGCCGATATCCCGGCGCCGTGCCTGAGCGTGGTGGTGGTCGGTAATGGCGACGCGGCGGCGGCCGATGCGGTGGCCGAGCGCATCGCGCGGCAGATCTGGGCCGAGCGGCAGGACTTCGTGTATCGCAGCGAGCCGCTGGCCGCGTCGATCGAGCGCGCCGCCCAACTCGCGGCGCAAAGCGATGGGCGGCCCGGGCCGGTGCTGCTGCTCGATCACGGCGACAACGTCATGTCGGGCGGCACCTGCGACACCATGGACGTACTGCAAGCGGCCCTGGCGCACGGGCTGGACGGCATCGCGGTGGGCCCGCTGTGCGATCCGCAGGCGGTCGGCGAGCTGTGCGCGGCCGGCGTCGGCGCGCGCGTTGCGCTCGCGCTCGGCAACAAACGGGCGATACCCAAACTGGGCATGACCAAGACCCCGGTGGTGCTCAGCGGCGTGGTGCGCGCCATCACCGACGGCGAGTATGTGATCACCGGCCCGACCTACACGGGCCAGCGCGCCTACATGGGCCGCACCGCGGTGTTCGACATCGGCGCGGCGCAGGTCGTGGTGACCGAGCGAACCCAGGAGCCGCTGGATGTGGGAGTGCTTACCAGCGTCGGCATCGACCCTGCCCGCCAGCGTTTTTTGCTGCTGAAGTCGCGCATGTATTGCCGCCCGGTTTTTCTGCCGTTGGCGCGGGGGCTGGTCGAGTGCGACAGCGCCGGCGTGACCAGTTCCGACTACGCGCTGTTTCCTTTTGAGCGGGTGCGGCGTCCGGTGTATCCGCTCGATGCGCAGGCGCGCTGGGACGCGCCCTGAAAACGGCCGCGCCGGCGCACTAATGCAGCTGGCCGCCGCTTTCCCGACGATCTTCGCTCACGCTCAGCGCCGTGTGAAGGGCCACGCGCAGGGCCTTGACGACGGTGTCCAGCGCCATGCTCGGCTGGCCCGGATGGCGCGCGGCCTGCGACGGCAGATATGGAATGTGGATAAAGCCGCCGCGCAGCGCCGGACGATGCCGCGCGATGTGATGCAGCAGCCCGTAGAAAATGTGGTTGCACACGAAGGTGCCCGCCGTTTGCGAGACCGCGGCGGGAATGCCCGCATCGCGCAGCGCATGCGTGATGGCCTTGATCGGCAAACGGGCGAAGTAAGCGGCCGGCCCGTCGGCGGCGATCGGCGCATCGATCGGCTGTTGTCCGGCGTTGTCGGCGATACGCGCGTCGTCGACATTGATGGCGACCCGCTCGATCGACATTTCCGCGCGCCCGCCAGCCTGCCCGACGCATACCACCAGTACCGGATCGGTCTCGGCGATGGCGCTGCCCAGCACCTCGAGTGCCCGGCCGAACACGCAGGGTACCTGGCGCGCGACCACCATGGCGCCGCCGATCTGCGCGCCTTCGAGGGCTTGCGCTGCCTCCCAGGACGGATTCACGGGCTCTTGTTCGAACGGCTCGAAGCCGGTCAGCAGGATGGTCGACATGGTCAAACCTCGGGCGCGCACCGCGCGGCGGGGCACGCGGATTCGGGTGAACGGGGCCTTCTTCGAGCGCTCGGCGCGCTCGACGCATCACGCATTCTAAGACGAGTTGGGCCGGCGCGTTACACGAGCGCCAGGAAATGCGCGAGGCACGGGTTGCGGTTGAGCGGCGACCATGCAAGCACTTGCTCGATCTGCGGCGCATCGAGCAACGGGCGGAATACCACGCCGGCCAGCTGGGCCCGGCGCATCGACGCCGGCACCAGTGCGATACCCACGCCTTCGTCGACCAGGCTCAGCACGGTCTGTTGCAACTGCACCTCGAAGCGGATATCTGGCTCGAAGCCGCCCTGGCGGCAGTGTTCGACAATCGCCGCGCGCAGTGTCGGCGCGACCTGCTCGGTGGCCAGCACGAACGGCTCGCCCGCCAATTGGGAGATCCTCAACTGACGCGCACGCGCGCGCGGATGGTTGCGCGAGAGTGCCACGCAAAGCGGTTCGCTGACGATCTCGCGCATCGCCAGCCCCTTTTTTTGCGCCCCGGGAAACATGATCGCGGCATCGATCTGCCCGGCTGCCACCTGCGCCGCCAGATCGTTCGAGACGACCTCGCGAAGATGCAGCGCGACGGCCGGGTAGGCCGCGCCGAAACGCCTGGCATAACCCGGCACGACGCTATAGGCCGCGCACATGGTAAAGCCGATGCTGAGCTGCCCGGCGTCGCCGCGCGCGGCTGCGCGCACGTTCCTGGCGGACTGCTCGAGCGCTGCGAGGATCGCCCGGGCGTCGTTGTAGAACTGCTCGCCGGCGACGGTCAGCGTGACGCTGCGCGGACTGCGCTCGATCAGCGTGACTCCGAGCGCAGCTTCGAGCGCTGCCAGCTGCCGGCTTAGCGGCGGCTGAGTCAGGTTCAGGCGCGCCGCGGCCCGGCCGAAGTGGCGGGTTTCCGCCAGCGTGACGAAATAGCGCAGTGGCTTGATATCGAGCATGATGCAAAAAAGGTATTTTTGCGTTCGGAAATTAGCATTGGATTATATCAATCAAAGCCTTTAAGCTCTCGCCTCACTTGTTGACCCTGGCATCGCGCGATCGTGTTTTCGACCCTTCCCATCCTGCTCCCCGTGTTCGGCCTGGTGCTGGCCGGCTTTGTGTGCCGCCGGCGCGGCGTGCTCGGGCCGAGCGCCGCATCGGAGTTGAATCGCTTCGTGATCTGGCTCGGGCTGCCGGCGCTGCTGTTCGACATCATGGCGCACGCGACCTGGCACGAGCTATATCAGCCGGCATTCGTCGCTGCCTTCGCGCTGGCCCTGGCGGGCGTGTTCGTGCTCACGCTGGTGCTGCGCATGGCGGGTGGCCGGCATTTGGCCGATGCGAGTATCGACGCGGTTGCCGCCGCCTATCCGAACACCGGCTATATCGGCTTTCCGCTGTGCATGATCGTGTTCGGCTCGGCCAGCCTGACGCCGACGACCATCGTCACGATTCTGGTCGCCTGCGTACTGTTCGCCAGCGCGATCGTGCTCATCGAGGTGGGACTGCAGACCGAGCGGGCGCCGCACAAGCTGGGCTGGAAAGTATTGCGCGCGTTGGCGCGCAATCCGTTGATCGTCGCGCCGATCGCGGGGGCGGCGGTCTCGGCGCTGCATGTGCCGCTGCCGCAAAGCGGCGAAACCTTTCTGAAATTGCTGGGCGCCGCGGCCAGCCCGTGCGCGCTGGTGAGCCTGGGCGCGTTCCTGGCCGAGAAGCGGCCCGCTGGCGCCCCGGGCGAGCGCAGCTCGCTTTACCTCACCGGCATCAAACTGGTTTTTCAGCCGGCCCTGACCTGGTGGCTTGCCGCGCGCGTGTTTGCGCTGCCGCTGACACTCGTCGAAATCGCCGTGCTGCTGGCCGCGCTGCCGACCGGCACCGGCCCGTTCATGCTGGCCGAATTCTATCGGCGCGAGGCGCACGTCACCTCGCGCACGATTCTCCTGTCGACCCTGGGCTCGCTGGTGTCGTTGTCGATTCTGCTGCTGTATATCAGGCGCCCATAGGCGCGCTCAGTTGACCGGGCGGATTTCGATGCCGGCCTCGCGCAGGCGCGTGCCGATGCGCCGGGCAAACGCCAGCGCATGCGGCCCGTCGCCGTGCAGGCAGACGGTTTGCGCATTGATGCCGACCCAGCTGCCGTCGCGGGCGCGCACCCGCTGCCGCTCGATCATCTCGAGGGTCTGCGCGAGCGCCTGTTCTTCGTCGTCGATCAAGGCGCCGGGCGTGCCGCGCTTGACCAGCGTGCCGTCCGGGTTATAGCCGCGATCGGCAAACACCTCCTCGACGGCGGTGAGGCCGGCATCGCGCGCCGCACGCACCAGCTCGCCGCCGGCCAGGCCGAACAGCGCCAGGCCCGGATCGAAATCGCGCACCGCCTTGGCAATGGTCTGGGCCAGCGCCGGATCGCGCGCGGCCTGGTTGTAGAGCGCGCCATGTGGCTTGACATGCGCCAGCACGCCGCCGTGCGCCTGGGCGATGGCCGCCAGCGCGCCGATCTGGTAGAGCATGCCGGCATACACTTCGTCGGCAGGCAGATGCATTTCGCTGCGGCCGAAGTTCTCGCGATCCGGAAAACTCGGATGCGCACCAATCGCGACGTTATGCTCGATGGCCCAGGCGACAGTGCGATGCATGGTGGCGGCGTCGCCCGCATGCCAGCCGCAGGCGATGTTGGCGGAACTGATCAGGGCCAGCAAGGCTTCGTCGCTGTCGCAGCCTTCGCCCACATCGGCGTTGAGATCGATCTGCATTATTGACTCCGGGAGAGGGTGGATTGAGGGGCGCGGGTGATCGCGCGGCGCGGGCCGGCCTGGACCACGCCGGCGTGCCGCCAGGCCAGGATCCGGTCGACCTGATCCAGATAGCGGCGCGTGTCTTGCAGCGCCTGCAGCGCCTCGGTGCGCGACACCGGAACAAAGTGCACGGCCGCACCCAGCCGCACTTGCGCGAGCTTCCAAAGGTCCGCGCCAATCACCACGCCGATCTTGGGGTAGCCGCCGGTGGTCTGTCCGTCGGCCATCAGGATGATCGGCTGGCCGGCGGGCGGCACCTGCACCACGCCGGGCACCACGCCATGCGAGAGCAGGTCGTGGTGCCGTTGCTTCCTGCGGTGCAGCTCCGGCCCGCCGAGCCGGTAACCCATGCGGTTGCTGTTCGGCGTCACTTGCCAGTCCGTGTCCCAGAACGTCTTGTGCGAGGCCACCGTGAAATCCTCATACTCCGGGCCGTTCAACACGCGGATCGTGGTGGTTTCCAGGCCCGGGAAGCCGGCCGGCGGTTGCACGCCGCAAGGTTCGCCGCGAGACTCGAGCGCCGCGCTCGCGTTGCCCACCGGCAGACGGTCGCCGTCGCGCAACGCCCGACCGTGCCAGCCGCCGAAGCCGCCGCTCAAGTGGGTGCTGCGCGAATTCAGCAGCACCGGCACGTCGATCCCGCCGGCGATGGCGAGATAGGTGCGCATGCCCTGGCGCGGGCCGCGCAGTGTCAGGGTCTGGCCCCGCGAGACCGGGAAGCTCCACCACGACCACACCGGCTGGCCGTCGAGCTCGGCGCGGCAGTCGGCGCCGGTCAGTGCGATCCGGCAGTCGCAGGCAAAACGCACGGCGCTTGCGCCGAGCGTGAATTCGAGCACGGCCGCGTCCACCGGATTGTCGAGCAGGCGATTGCCCACCAGCATGGCGAGTGGGTCGAGCGCGCCGGAGGCGCCGATGCCGAGATGGCGAAAGCCGTGCCGCCCGAGATCCTGGACGGAGCTGAGTACACCGGCGCGCAAGATCTCTATCACAGTTCGACGCTTTCGATAATGAAGCGCACATGGTCGCCCGGACTCAGCAGGGTCGGCGGCATTTGCGCGGGATCGAACAGCGGCAGGTCGGTGCGCCCGATCAGTTGCCAGCCGCCGGGCGAGACCACCGGATAGATCGCGGTTTGCGCGCCGCCGATGCCGACCGAGCCAGCGGGTACCGCCAGTCGCGGCTCGGCGCGGCGTGGTGTGGCCAGGCTGGGGTCGAGGCCGCCAAGATAGGCGAAGCCGGGCAGGAAGCCCAGGAAATACACCACGTAGTCGCCGTCGGCGTGGCGCCGCACCACCGCCTCGGGCGAGAGACCGGTGCGCAGCGCGACTTCGGCCAGGTCGGGGCCGTGCACGCCGCCGTAGCGCACCGGAATTTCAATCTCGCGGCCCGCCTCGGCCTGGTCGTCGGCCCCCTCCCATGCCGCGAGCAGGGCGCTCTCGAGGACCGCGGGATCGGTGTGCAGCGGGTCGAAGATCACCGTGAAGTTGTTCATCCCAGGCACCATCTCGAGCACATCGGGGCGCGCCTGCAGCATGGTGGCGACCGACCAGATGCGCCGCTGCGTGACCAGGCTGGTGGGCGGCGGCGGAATGCAGAGCAGGGCGGCTTCGCCCAGCGGGAGGATGCTCAGTGTCGACATGGAGGCTGGTCTTTTGCTACATAATATCAACGAATTGTCGATGTATTATAGATAATCGCGTACACGGCACGCAGTTTTTACTTCCGCGCAGCTATACTTGTATCATGTTGACGACAGTTGGAACCCATTGTATGACCGCGAAACCGCGCCAGCCCACACCGCAAATCGTTTCTTCGGCCCATCTGGTGTCGGAAAAGGGCGCCGAGACCTCCGAGCTCGAATATGGCCTGATCGTGGCCAGCAATGCGTTCAATCGCTGGATGGCGCGCTGCATGTCGGCCGCCGGGGTCAAGGACATGGCGCCGGTCGAAGTGTCGTTGCTGCATCATGTGAATCACCGCGACCGCAAGAAAAAGCTCGCCGACATCTGCTTCGTGCTGAATATCGAAGACACGCACATTGCCACCTACGGCCTGAAGAAGCTGGTCAAGGCCGGTTACGTCAAAAGCGAGAAGATCGGCAAGGAAGTGTTTTTCTCCGCGACCGACAAGGGCAGTGCGCTGTGCCTGCGTTATCGCGAGGTGCGCGAGCAGTGCCTGATCGAGGCGCTGGCCGAGAGCGGTCTGGAGAGTCGGGCGATCGGCGATGCGGCGCAACTGTTGCGAACCATCTCCGGGCTATACGATCAAGCCTCGCGCTCGGCCGCTTCGCTGTAGAGCGTGGCCGATTCGGTGAGCACGATGTCCAGGCGCACGTCATGCGGCTGGACCTTCAGGGCGGGCGTCTCGGTGGCCTCGAAGGCGATGCCGACCGCGCGCGGGCGTGGATCGAGCGCCGCCAGGGTGCGGTCGTAGAAGCCGCCGCCGTAACCCAGCCGGTAACCCTGCCGGTTGAATCCCACGCAAGGAATCAGAATCAGGTCGGGCGCCAGCGGCTGGTTGTGGGCCGGAACCGGAATCCGGTAATAGCCCTCGAGCATCGGACTGTCGGGCGTCCAGGCATGGAACACCAACGGTTCGCGCGGATCCGTCACCACCGGCAGGGCGGCCAGCCGACGCTGGCCGGCGCTGCCTTGCGCCAGCCACTCGATGATCACCGGGCGCGCATCGAACTCGTCAAGAATGGGCCAATAAAAACCGACGCACGCGGGGGCTTCGCGCGCCAGCAGATCGGCCAGCCGCTCGCTCAACATGGCATCGCGGCGCGGGCGATCGGGCAGCTCGCGCCGTACTGCCAACAGATTGGAGCGCAGTGTTGTTTTCGTTGCTTTTGCCTGCGTTGGCGGCTCCTCGCCGATGGGGTCCCGTGCTATGCTAGCTGCCATCCTGTCCCTGCCGCAGTTGTTAATAATGTCAAAGCGTTTGACTCGAGTATATCGCGTAGTTGCGGCCTTTTTGACAGCCGCCAGTTTGGTGGCCTGCACTACCACCGGCGCGGCAAGTCACTTCCGCCACGCCAGGCTCGAACGGCCCACGGCAATCCCGCAAACCCCCGATGAGATTTTCGTTGCGCTGCGCAATGCGGCGCTCGATAACGACGTGGCGCGCGCCACCGAATTGGCCGAGCATCTGCGCGATTACCCGATCCAATCCTACGTCCAGTATTTCCAGATCAGGCCGCAGATGTTCGACTCGCAGGGCAAGGCGCTGGTCGATGCGCCCGACGACATCATCCGCGCCTTCCTGAACAAATATCGCGGCCGGGCGATTGCCGACCGCCTGCGCAACGACTGGCTGCTGGTGCTGGGCAAGCGGCACGACTGGAAAACCTTCGACGCCCAGTACGCCAAGTTCGTGCTCAACGACGATACCCAGGTCAAGTGCTACGCGCTGATGTCGCGCGCCAGCCGTGGCGAGCAGGTGGGTGTCCTGGCGCGCGACCTGCTGGTGCATCCGCGGTATTTCGGCGAAGGCTGCGTCGACATGATCAACATGCTCGCGCAGATGAAGCAGCTCACGCCTGACGACGTCTGGTTCCAGATTCGACAGGCCTACGAGAGCAATTACGTGACGCTGGGCAAGGAAATCGCCGACGCGCTGGGCGACCAGCGGCCCGACGACACGCTGCTCGACATGGCGGCGAATCGGCCGACGCAACTGCTCGCGCGCGGCATCCAGGATACCGACGCATCGCGCCAACTGGCGCTGCTGGCCATTACCCGCATGGCGCGCAACAGTCCCGCGCTGGCCTCGGCCTCGCTCAGCGAGATCTCCGCCTATCTGTCGCCGCAGGAGCGGCAGGCGGGCTGGGGAGAGATCGCTTATCAGGCGGCGCTGCAACTGGATCCCCAGGCATCCGACTGGTATGGCCGCAGCGGCGACGTGCGCCTGTCGTTTCCGGCCCAGCAATGGAAGGTGCGTGCGGCGCTGCGCGCCGGCGACTGGCCGGCGGTGCGCAGCGCCATCGAGCAGCTGGCTCCGGAGCTGCGCGGTGATTCGGTCTGGATCTACTGGTACGGCCGCGCCCTGAGCGCGACCGGCCAATCCGAGGCGGCGCGCCGTCAATTCGAGCGCATCAGCAATCAGTACAACTTCTACGGGCAATTGGCGCTCGAGGCGCTGGGCGGCAAGATCACGATTCCGCCCCGCACGACCGTCACCCCGGCCGAAGTCGACGCGATGCGCAACGTGCCCGGTTTCCTGCGTGCGGAAAAACTCTATGCGCTGAATCTGCGCCTCGAAGGCAACCGCGAGTGGAACTGGGAGCTGCGCCGCATGGATGACCGCCAGCTGCTCGCGGCCGCCGAATACGCCAAGAGCATCGAGCTGTACGATCGTGCGGTCAATACCGCCGACCGCACCCGCACCGAGGAGGACTTCACGCTGCGCTACCTGATGCCGTTTCGCAGCGCGATGGAGCGCAACGCCGCGGCGGTCGACCTCGACCCGGCCTGGGCCTATGGGCTGATACGCCAGGAGTCGCGTTTCATCATCAACGCCAATTCGGCGGTTGGCGCCTCGGGGCTGATGCAATTGATGCCGGCCACTGCACGCCTGGTTGCCCGCAAGATCGGCATCGACTACGATTCGTCGGCAATTCACGACATCGACACGAATCTGCTGCTGGGTACGAATTACCTGTCGATGATCTACAATCAATTCGACGGCTCGGCGGTGCTGGCTTCGGCCGGCTACAACGCCGGCCCAGGGCGGCCACGCAATTGGCGAGCCTCGCTGACGCGGCCGGTCGAGGGGGCCATCTTCGCCGAGACGATTCCGTTCAACGAGACGCGCATCTATGTGGAAAACGTTTTGTCGAACACGACTTACTATGCCGCCCTGATCAGCGGCAAGCCGCAATCGCTCAAGGCGCGGCTGGGGATCATCTTCCCGCAGTAAGAACCGCTTCGCTGCATTTTGATGGCGTTTCTAAGTGCGCGCTTGTCGCCGGGGCGTGTCTGGAGTCTTTCATTGCACGGAGCGAATGATGCGATATACGGGAATTTGCGTCATCGGCGGGTCCGGGTTCATCGGGGCCAGCCTCGTCAATAAACTCATCGAGCAGGGTTACCGCGTCAGGGTGCCGACGCGGCGCGCCGAGGCGGCCAAGGCGCTCGCCATGTTGCCGGGCGTCGAGCTGATCGAATGTAATGTGAATCAGCCCGACGGCTTGGCGCGCGCACTGCGCGGCTGCGACGCGGCGGTCAATCTGGTCGGCATTCTGCACGGCCGGCGCGGCACGCCGTATGGCCCCGAATTCGCCGCCGCGCACGTGGGCCTGCCGGGCGCCATCGCGGCGGCCTGCGAGGCGGCCGGCATCGGGCGCTTGCTGCACATGAGCGCGCTGGGGGCCGATCCGAACGGCCCCAGCATGTATCTGCGCTCCAAGGGGGACGGCGAAGCGGCGGTGCGCTCGCGTCCCGGACTGGCGGTCACCGTGTTTCGCCCGTCGGTGGTGTTCGGCCCCGGCGACAATTTTCTCAACATGTTCGCGCGCATGCAGCGCCACCTGCCGTGCGTGCCGCTGGCATGCGCCGGGGCGCGCTTCCAGCCGATTCATGTCGCCGATGTGGCGCAGGCCTTTGTCAACGCGCTGCCGCTGGCCGACACGGTGGGACGCACTTATGAGCTGGGCGGGCCGCAAGTCTATACGCTGGCCGAGTTGGTGCGGATTGCCGGTCTCGCCAGCGATCATCCGCGCCCGATCATTGCGCTGCCGGATGGCCTGGGCCGCTTGCAGGCGGCCATGCTCGAACACGCGCCGGGCGGACCGCTCCTCACTCGCGACAACCTCGACTCGATGCGCGTGGACAACGTCCTCAGCGGCCCCATCTCGCCCGAGCTCGGGCTGGTGCCGCGCCATCTCGACAGCGCGATCGACTATCTGCTCGGTCGGCTTTTTCAGGAGCGCCTGTCCGCCTATCGCACTCACGCCGGTCGTTGACGACCGGGCGAACGTGCGCGGCCCCTGTGCCGCGCCGCTCGCGCACCGACCCAGCCGCGTGGCATTGACCAGGGGCGGCCTCACCCGGCGCAGGCCGGCCTCGATTCTCAACCTTGTCCGATGGAGTTCGCGTGAAACTGGTGATTGCCAACAAAAACTATTCGTCCTGGTCGATGCGGCCGTGGCTGGTGCTGCAGCATTTCCGCATTCCGTTCGAGGAAATCAGGATCCTGCTCGACCAGCCCGACAGCCATGAAAACATCGTGCGCTACTCGCCCTCCGGGCGCGTGCCCGGCCTGGTCGACGGCGCGGTGACGGTGTGGGATTCGCTGGCGATCTGCGAATACCTCGCCGAAAAATTCCCGGCACTGGCATTGTGGCCGGGCGATGTGGCCGCACGCGCCCACGCCCGCAGCGTGAGCGCCGAGATGCATTCCGGGTTTGGCGAGCTGCGCACGCATATGTGGATGAATATCCGTGCCGATTTCTCCGGCAAGGGCCTCACGCCCGGCGTGGCGGCCGACATCGAGCGCATCGTCGCGCTCTGGGAAGACTGCCTGACGCGCTACCGCGGTCCGTTCCTGTTCGGCGAATTCACGATCGCCGATGCGATGTATGCGCCGGTGGTCATGCGCTTCAACACTTACCGGCCGCCGCTTTCCGCCGTCGCACAGGCCTATGCCGAACGCCTCGGCGCGTTGCCCGCCGTGCAGGACTGGGTGAGGGCAGCCCGCCAGGAAACCGAGGCGATCTCCAAGTACGACAGCCATTCATGAAAATCTACGAAGTGGGCGGCGCGGTGCGCGATGAGCTGCTTGGCCTGACGGTCAAGGATCGCGATTTCGTGGTGGTGGGCGCGACGCCCGAAGAAATGGTCGCGCGCGGCTTTCGCCCGGTCGGTCGCGATTTTCCGGTCTTCCTGCATCCGCTCACGCATGCCGAATATGCGCTGGCCCGTACCGAGCGCAAGACCGCGCGCGGCTATCACGGCTTCGACTTCCATTACGCACCGGATGTCACGCTGGAAGAGGATCTCGCGCGGCGCGACTTCACCATCAATGCAATGGCGCGCGAGGTGCTGCCCGACGGCACCATCGATGCCCTGGTGATCGATCCATACGGCGGGCGCGACGATTTGCACATGGGCGTGTTCCGGCACGTCGGCGCGGCATTCGCCGAGGACCCGGTACGGATTCTGCGATGCGCCCGTTTTGCCGCGCGTTTTCACACGTTTTCCGTGGCGCCGTCCACGCTCGGCCTGATGCGAGAGATGGTCGACAACGGCGAGGTCGATGCACTGGTGCCCGAGCGCGTCTGGCAGGAACTCGCGCGCGGCCTGATGGAACACCGGCCGTCGCGCATGTTCGCGGTGCTGCGCGAGTGCGGCGCGCTGGCCCCTGTGCTGCCCGAAGTGAATCGCCTGTGGGGAGTGCCTCAGCGCGCCGATTATCACCCGGAGATCGACACCGGCCTGCACATCATGATGGTGCTCGATTACGCCGCCTCGCAAGGCTTCAGCCTGCCGGTACGATTCGCCGCGCTCACGCACGATCTGGGCAAGGGCACCACGCCGGCCGATATCCTGCCGCGCCACCTCGGGCACGAGGGGCGCAGCGTCGACTTGCTCGGACCGCTGTGCGGCCGGCTGCGCGTGCCCAACGACTGCCGTGAGCTGGCCCTGGTCGTCGCGCGCGAGCATGGCAACATACATCGCTGCGGCGAGTTCGGCGCGGCGCCGCTGGTGCGCCTGCTCGAGCGTTGCGACGCGTTGCGCAAGCCGGCGCGCTTCAGGGAAATCCTGCAGGCGTGCGAAGCCGACGCGCGCGGCCGCCTGGGGCTGGTGGATACGCCCTACCCGCAGGCCGAGCGACTGCTGGCGGCGCTGGCCGCGGCGCAAGGCGTCGACGCCGGGGCCGTGGCGCAAGCCTGCAGCCAGCCCGGCGCCATCCGCGAGGCCGTGCAAGCCGCCCGCATCGAGGCGGTGGATGCGGCGCTCGGGGCAGGCGGGCCGTCCGCTGCGCCATAGCCGCAAGGTGTGATCTGGGACATTACGGACGATTTGATTTCAGAGTATTCTGTGCCTCCATTTCTACGCGTCCTGGCGTAGCAGGAGAGCCATCATGAATCAGCCCCCCTCCTCGCGCGACCTGCGGATCGATTTTTTTCGTGGTCTGGCGCTTGTCATCATCTTCATCGACCATACGCCGAACAATCTGCTCGGCAATTTCACGCCACGCATGTTCGGCCTGAGCGACTCGGCGGAAACCTTTATTTTTCTGGCCGGCGTGTCATCGGCACTGGCCTTCGGCCGCAGTTTCGAACGGGCCGGCTGGTTCGCCGGCCTGGGCCGCGTGGCGCAGCGCGTCTGGCAGTTGTACCGCGCGCATATCGGCCTGTTCGTCGCGGTGTTTGCCATCGCGGTGGCGGCCGACCAGCACTTTGGCGGCGGGCGTTATGTGGCCAGCCTCAATCTGACCCAAGTGCTGGCCGACCCCGGCACCTCGCTGGTCAAGCTGCTGTCGCTGGGATATTTGCCCAATCTGTTCGATATCCTGCCGCTCTACATGTTTTTTCTGGCCGGCGTACCGCTGATGGTGCTATGCGCGCGGCTCTCGCCCAGGCTGGTCATCGCACTGTCGGTCGCCCTGTATGTGGTCGGCACCGCGAACCGCTGGAATCCGGTGGCGGACCCGACCACCGGCCGGCCCTGGTTCTTCGATCCGTTCGCGTGGCAGATTCTGTTCGTGATCGGTTACGGTTTCGGGGCCGGATGGTTCGCCATACCGCGGGTTACCGTCAGGCGCCTGGCGCTGGCCGCGGCAGTGCTTGCGCTGGGGTCGTGGCTGGTGTTCGCGATGCGCTGGCCGCTTCATCCCGGACTGCTGGCCGATGCGCGCGACATGCTGGCGGTGCTGGCCCGCAAGACCGACCTGGGCGTGCTGCGCCTGCTGTATTTCTTCGCGCAGGCCTACGTCGTGGTGGCGCTGCTGAGGCTGGTGCCGACTTTCCCGGCTTCGGGCCTGGCGCGCCAGGTCGTGCTGATCGGCCAGCACTCGCTGCCGGTGTTTGTGCTGGGCGTGATGATGTCGTTCATCGGCGGCATCGTGTTCGACCGTCTCGGCATGGGCGTACTGCCGAATCTGCTGGTCAATGGCGGTGGCGTTGCGCTGCTGTGGGTGTGGGCCGGCGGTGCGGCATGGTTTGGCCGTCAACCCTGGCGCCGGCCGCGTGGCGAGTCGCTTGGCCAGGCCCGGCGCTCACGTGCGTCGGCATGACGCTTGTCATTGAACAGGCCGGCCGCCGTGGCCGGCCTTGGCGTCTAGCGTCGCCTTGCCGCAGGGTTCAAGCGAACCAGCTGCGCAATTGCTCGGCATCGGCAAGCGGCCGGTGCAGCACGCCGGCAGCGCTGGCGAATTGACGGATCAGAGCCGCGTTATCCGGCGCCAACTCACCCTGGGCCAGCAGCATATTGTTTTCGAAACCGAGCCGCGCATGACCGCCGAGCAGCGCCGCGGCCAGCGCGCATTCGGCCTCGCGCGCGCCGAACGCGCAAACCGCCCAGCGCACGCCGGCGCTGAGCGCGGTCTCGGCGTGCCAGGCGTGCAGGAACGGCAGCAGGTCGTCGGGCGACGAGGTTTGGCCCGCGCTGTAGCGTCCCAGCACGAACAGCACCCAATGACCGCCCGGGGGAATCAGGCCGCGCCGGCGCAAATCGAAGTAGCGGCCGACATCGGCCGCGTCGTAGAGGATGTATTGCGGCACGATGTGCTCGGCCGCCAGCCAGCCGAAGAATGCGGTGGCCTCGCTCTCATGCGCGGCATCGGGCACCAGCTCGCGTAGCGCGGCCGACACTGCCTCGGGCCGCAGTTCCCGCACCACGGCCATTTGCTGGGCCGGCGTATATCGGCCGACCGCCTCGGTCGTCACCTGCAGCACCAGCCGCTGGCCGACCGCCTGGCGCACCCGCTCGATGGCCGGCCGATAGTCGGCCGCTTCCAGGCTATGAGTGCCATCGGCGTGTCGCACATGCAGATGCAGCATCGCCGCGCCGGCGTCCAGGCAGGCGCGCGCGGTGGCCGCGAGTTCGTCGGGCGTGATCGGCAGCGCCGGGTGGTCGGCGTGGGTCTTGCGCGCGCCGTTGGGGGCGCTGGCCACGGCGATGGGGGCGCGCTCGGGCAGGGGCGGGGTGGCTGTGCTGGTCATGGCAGTCTCACTCAAGGGTTAAGGCAGCGTCGATGGCGAGCGCCAGGCGCTCGACGATCTGTTCGATGGCGGCAGCGTCGCAAATGAATGGCGGCGCCAGCAGCACGTGGTCGCCGCTTACGCCGTCGATGGTGCCGCCCATCGGGTAGGTCAGCATGCCCAGGCGCATCGCCTCGCGCTTGATCCTGGCATGCAGCCGGCGCGCCGGGTCGAACGGCGCCTTGCTGGCGCGCTCGGCCACCAGCTCCACGCCGACGAACAGGCCGCGTCCGCGCACGTCGCCGATATGCGGATGCTCGGCGAAGCGGGTGCGCAGTTGCGAGCGCAGTTGTTCGCCGCGCGCCAGCACGTTATCGAGCAGCTTCTCTTCGGCGATGACGTTCTGCACTTCGAGCGCGGCCGCGCAAGCGGTCGCGTGCCCGAGATAGGTGTGGCCATGCTGGAAAAAACCCGATCCGCCGACGATCGCGTCATACACCCTGTCGTGCGCGAGCGTCGCGCCGATCGGCTGATAGCCGGCGCCGAGTCCCTTGGCGATGGCGAGAATGTCGGGCACCACGCCGTCTTCGTTGCAGGCGAACAAATGACCGGTGCGCCCCATGCCCGACATGATTTCGTCGAGAATCAGCAGCACGCCGTATTTGTCGCACACGGCCCGAATCTTCTTCAGATATTGCGCCACGGGCGGGACCGCGCCGGCGGTGGCGCCGACCACTGTCTCGGCCACGAACGCCGCCACGCGCTCGGCACCCAGCTCGACGATCTTCGCTTCAAGCTCGTCGGCCAGCCGCTGCGCATACTGTTGCTCGGTCTCGCCGGGTAATTGGTCGCGGTAAGCGTAGCAGGGTGATACATGGTGCGCCGGCACGAGGATCGGCAGGAATGGTTCGCGCCGCCAGGCGTTGCCGCCGATGGCCAGTGCGCCCAGCGTATTGCCGTGGTAGCTCTGGCGCCGAGCGATGAAATACTGCCGTTGCGGCGCGCCGCTTTCGACGAAATACTGGCGCGCCAGCTTCAGCGCGGCTTCGATGGCTTCCGAGCCGCCCGAGACGAAGTACACGTGATTGAGTCCGGCCGGCGCGCTTTGTACCAGGCGCGTGGCAAGCGCCTCGGCCGGCTCGCTGGTGAAGAACGAGGTGTGCGCATAGGCCAGCGACTGTGCCTGGCGCTGGATCGCCGCGATGACGCGCGCGTGGCCGTGCCCCAGGCACGACACCGCGGCGCCGCCCGAGGCATCGAGATAGCGCTTGCCCTCGCTGTCGATCAGATAGATACCCTCGCCGCCGATGGCCGTGGGCAGCGGCAGGCGCGGGTTGCGATGAAATACATGCGTCATGTCGGGGTTCCGGGAGAGCGTGCGGTCATATCAGTCACTGAGCGCGCCACGCCGGGGCGCGCGCACGTAGGCGCGCGCCTGCCGGAGTTGCATATCGGTCTGCGCCAGCCGCTCGAGCGCGGCCGGACCGGCCAGCCGGAACCAGCGCAGCACAAGCGCGTCGAGCAATGCCAGCGGCGCGGCCAGTGAATGAAAGAACGATGGAATCGCCACCGGCGCGAGCAGTACGACGTCGGCTGCGTCGGCACCGGGCGCCAGGGTGCTGTCGGTCAGAAAAATCAGCGTGGCGCCGCGCGCTCGCGCATAGGCCATGCTCTCGATGATTTCTCGCGTGTAAGGGTCGAAGGTCACGGCCAGCACTGCGTCGCCCGCTTCGACAAAGCGCAGCGGATCGGCCATCGTGTGCCCCGCGCCATACGACACGATCACCTTGTCGTCGAACAAATGCGTCGCGTAGCCCAGGAAGTGCGTCAGCGCCAGGCAACTGCGCGCGCCCAGCAGCACCACGCGGCGGGCCCCATGCAGCGCCTGGGCGGCCCGCTCGAGCGACGGCGCATGGTCGGCCGAGAATGCCGCATCGAGATGAGCGGCGATGGCCTGACCGATGCGGCGCATGTCGCCAGCCGGCTCGACCTCGTCGGGTGTGTTGGCATCGCCCGGCGCGAGCGTGCTGGCGCGCTGCGCAAAGCCGTCGGCCTGGGCCCGTACGTGTTCGACGCAAATCGCGCGCACTGCCGCGAAGTCGTCGAAGCCCAGCGTGCGGGCCAGGCGGGAGAAGGTGGCGGGCGGCAGCTCGCACTGCCTGGCCAGTTCGCGCATCGACAATAGAGCGACATCGTCCCGATGCGCCTCGAGCGCCATCGCGGCGCGGCGCAACTGGGGCGACAGCGTAGCGGCTTTGTCGCGCAGCAGCGCGATCAGCTGGTCGTAATTCATCACGGGGGCGAGCATCCGAATTGACTCAATTGTTTCATAATATTAAAAATGAAACAATTGAGTCATCTGGGGTTAACCCAAGAGCCGGGCTTATTTGAGCCGCTGCGCGGGTTTGTGACGGCGTCGCGTGGGAATTTACAGAAAGCGCATCAACAGCATGCCCAGTACCGACAGCACCACCGTCGAGGCAAACGGAAAGACGTATTCCTTGCCGCGCCAGCGCAGGCGCAGGTCGCCCGGCAGGCGGCCGACGCCCAGGCGGCTCAGCCAGGGCTGGGCCGACGACAGGATCGTGACGGCCACGAAGACGGTAAACATCCAGCGGAACATGGCGTTACAGCGTATGGGAGCGGTCGCCGCCGGCGAAACCGGAGAGCGTGCCGTCGATCTGTCTGGCGAAGCCGATGACCTTGAACAGCTCGCCCATTTCCGCTTCCGAGAGCAGCTTCTGCACGCCGTTGACGGCGGGCAGGTAGGTCAGCGGGTCGGTCGCGTCGAGCGTGCCTACCAGGTCGAGCAGGCCGCCGTTGAGCAGAAAGCGCGCCTGCGAGGTAAAGCCGAGCAACTCGAGGCCGGCCTCGATCCCGGCCTCGGCAATGCCGGTGAATTCGACGTGCGCGGTGATGTCCTGCAGGCCCGGGTAGTAGAACGGGTCGTCGTGCGCATGGTGCCGGTAGTGGCACATCAGCGTGCCTTGCGCTCGCTGCGGGTGGTAGTACTCGCGTGCCGGAAAGCCATAGTCGATCAACAGCAGCGCGCCGCGCACCAGCACCGGCGCGACGCTGCGCACGAACGCCTGGGCCGCCTCGTGGCTCTCGGTCACATAGCCGTCGTCCGGCGCCAGATCGCGCAGCGCGGCGGGCGTCGCGCCGGCCTGGTCGACGAAAGCGAAGCTGCCGTCGCGCACTGTCACGCCGCGCTCGAGCCACTGCCCATCGCGCCGCACGTGCAGGCGTACCGGCATCGCGTCGAGCACTTCGTTGCCGATCATCAGGCCGCTGAAAGCGGCCGGCAGGGCGTCCAGCCAGATCACGCGATCGACCAGGTGCGGCGCGGCGGCGCTCAGCGTCGCGCGTTGCCGCTCGCGCAGCTCGCCCGACAATTCCAGGATCGCGTACTGGGCGCAGGGCCGGCCGAGCGCCTCGAGTTCGAGCAGCAGGTCGGCGGCCAGACGCCCGGAGCCGGCGCCGAACTCCAGGATGTGCGCCGCGCCGCTGGCCTCGAAAACCTCGGCGGCCTGGCGCGCCAGCGTGCGGGCGAACAGCGGCGTGAGCTCCGGCGCGGTGACGAAATCGCTGCCGTCGCTGGCCAGCTTGCCGAACTTGGCCGCGCCGGCGCTGTAATAGCCCAGGCCGGGCGCGTAGAGCGCCAGCGCCATATAGCGATCGAACGGCACCCAGCCGCGCGCGGCGGCGATGGCCGACGCGATGTGGCGCGACAATTGGCGCGAATGTTCCAGCGCGACGGGCTCCGGAACGGGTAAACTAGGGGGTTTTGGTGCGGCCTGATTCATCCCGGCATTGTAGCGGAGTGGCTCGGGCGCGGTGCGCGATGTGGTGCCTGATGGGCGCAAGTAAAGCACATGACTGATTCTTCTTCCCCCCTGACCCCCTTGCCGGCCGAGCCGGCGCAAGCCGGTGCCGGGCCGCGCATTGCCCTGGTGACGGGCGCGGCGCGGCGCATCGGGCGCAGCATCGCGCTCGCCCTGGCGCGCGGCGGCTGGGACATCGCCGTGCATTGCGGCGCCTCGCTGGACGAGGCGCGGGCGGTGGCCGGCGAGATCGAGGCGCTGGGGCGCCGCGCCGCGGTGCTGCCCGCCGATCTGGCCGACGAGGCCGCCGCCGCCGGCCTGATCGAGCGCTGCCGGCAGGCGCTGGGGCTGCCCGATTGCGTGGTCAACAACGCCTCGCTGTTCGCCTATGACACGCCCGAGACCTTCGGCTACGCGGCACTGGCGCGGCATGCCGCGATCAACACCGGCGCCCCGCTGGTGCTGGCCCGCGAACTGCACCGGGCGCTGCCCGACGACGGCCGCGCGGTGATCATCAACCTGCTCGACCAGAAACTGGTCAACATGAATCCCGACTATCTGTCGTACACCCTGTCGAAAGCCGCCCTGCAGGCCGCGACGGTAGCGCTGGCCCAGGCCTTCGCGCCGAAGCTGCGGGTGGTGGGGGTGGCGCCGGGCATCACGCTGGTCTCGGGCAGCCAGAGCGCCGAGAACTTCGCCGTGGCTCACCGGCAAACGCCGCTGGGCCGCTCTTCCACGCCGGACGACATTGCCCAGGCGGTGGCTTATCTGGCACAGGCGCCGGCCGTGACCGGCACGGTGCTGATGGTCGACGGCGGCCAGCACCTGCAACCCTCGCTGCGCGACGTGATGTTCGCGATCGAATCCCCATAAGAGAACCCCCACCATGTATAGCGCCCTGTTTCACTCCCGCCTCGCCGATTGCCGCCGCATGTTTTTGCGCGACTATGAGGTGAACATCAATATCGGCGTGCACGAGTTCGAAAAACGCGGCGAGCAGCGCGTGCTGATCAACGTCGAATTATTCGTTCCGCTGGCGCAATCGACGCCGCAGCAGGACAAGCTCGATGAAGTCGTCGATTACGACTTCATGCGCGAGACCATTGCCAACCGCGTCGCCCAGGGCCATATCCACCTGCAGGAAACGCTGTGCGACGACGTCGCCAAAATCATGCTGGCGCACCCCCGCGTGCGCGCGGTACGGGTTTCGACCGAAAAGCCCGATGTGTATCCGGACTGCGAATCGGTCGGCATCGAAGTGTTTCTCATCAAGGATGCCTGAGCATGAGCGCGGTCATGCATGACGCGGCGAGCGCGCCGGACACCAAGGCGGCGCAAAAGCTCGCCTTCGAGAACAACAAGCTCGAGAAGCGGCTGGCGCGCCTGGTCGGCAAGGCGATCGGCGACTACAACATGATCGAGGACGGCGACAAGGTCATGGTATGCCTGTCCGGCGGCAAGGACAGCTATGCGCTGCTCGACATCCTGCTCAAGCTGCGCGAGCGCGCGCCGATCCACTTCGATCTGGTGGCCGTCAATCTCGACCAGAAGCAGCCGGGCTTTCCCGCGCATGTGCTGCCCGATTACCTGAGCGGCCTGGGCGTGCCGTTTCATATCGAAACGCAGGATACCTACAGCATCGTCAAGCGACTGGTGCCCGAGGGCAAGACCACCTGCTCGCTGTGCTCGCGACTGCGGCGCGGCATCCTGTACCGTGTGGCGGGCGAGCTGGGTGCGACCAGGATCGCGCTGGGCCACCACCGCGACGACATCCTCGAGACACTGTTCCTGAACATGTTCTACGGCGGCAAATTCAAGGGTATGCCGCCCAAGCTGCAATCGGACGACGGCCGCCACATCGTGATTCGCCCGCTGGCCTACGTGAAGGAGCGCGATCTGGAGCGCTACGCGGAGTTCAAGGCGTTCCCGATCATCCCGTGCAACCTGTGCGGCAGCCAGCCCAATCTCAAGCGCGCCGAGATGAAGGCGATGATCCGCGACTGGGAGCGCAGGTTTCCCGGGCGCATCGAGTCGATCTTCAACGCGCTGGGCAATGTCGTGCCGTCGCACCTGATGGATCCGCAGTTGCATGACTTCAAGGGGCTGCGCGCCACCGGCCGCGCCGACCCGAACGGCGACATCGCGTTCGACGAAGCGCCCGACGAAGCCTGCGGCGCCACGGCAATGTCAGAAACGGCGGTTACATTTGTTCACTTCGACGACTGAGCGTTCTGACTACAATTATTTTCATCGTGACTCAGGTATTGCCATGAATATCGTCATTCTCGCCGCGGGGCTCGGCAAGCGCATGCGCTCCTCGCTGCCCAAAGTGCTGCACCCGCTGGCTGGCCGGCCATTGCTGGGGCACGTGATCGACACCGCGCGCGCGCTGTCGCCGGGCCGGCTGGTGGTGGTGATCGGTCACGGCGCCGGCCGGGTGCGCGAGGCGCTGGGCGCGCCCGACATTCTTTTTGCCGAGCAGGCCGAACAGCTCGGCACCGGACATGCGGTGCAGCAGGCCGCGGCGCAGCTCGACGAATCGGTGCCGACGCTGGTGCTGTACGGGGATGTGCCGCTCACGCGCGCGCAAACCCTGCGGCAACTGGTGCAGGCCGCCGGCGACCGCAAGCTCGGCGTGCTCACCGTCTCGCTCGACGACCCGAGCGGCTACGGACGCATCGTGCGCGACGCGGCCGGGCGCGTGCAGCGCATCGTCGAGCAGAAAGACGCCACTCCGGAGCAATTGGCGATTCACGAGATCAACACCGGCATCATCGTGGCTCCGACGCGCCGGCTCAAGGCGTGGCTCGGCACGTTGTCCAACAGCAACGCGCAGGGCGAATACTATCTGACCGACGTGGTCGAGCGTGCCGTCGCCGACGGCATGGACGTGGTCACCGCGCAGCCGGACGCCGCGTGGGAAACCCTGGGCGTGAACAGCAAGACGCAACTGGCCGAGCTCGAACGCATTCATCAGCGCAACGTGGCATTGGCGCTGACCGACGCCGGCGTGACGGTGCTCGACCCGGCGCGGCTCGACGTGCGCGGCACGCTCACCTGCGGCAACGACGTGACGATCGACGTCGGTTGCGTGTTCGAGGGGCAGGTCAGCCTGGCCGACGGCGTGGTGATCGGCCCGCACTGCGTGATCCGCGACAGCGAGATCGGCGCCGGTACGCACGTCGATGCATTCAGCCATCTCGACGGCGCGCGCATCGGCGCGCAGGCGCGCATCGGGCCGTATGCCCGTCTGCGTCCGGGCGCGGCGCTGGCCGACGAGGTGCACATCGGCAACTTCGTCGAAGTCAAGAACAGCACGCTGGCCGCCGGCGCGAAGGCCAACCATCTGGCCTATGTGGGCGACTCGACGGTCGGCGCGCGCGTGAATGTGGGCGCAGGCACCATCACCTGCAATTACGATGGCGCCAACAAGCATCGCACGGTCATCGAAGACGACGTTTTCATTGGTTCGGATACCCAACTGGTGGCGCCCGTCACGGTAGGCAAGGGCGCGACCATCGCGGCCGGCACGACGGTGTGGCAGAACGTCGAGGCGGGCGCGCTGGTCCTGAACGAAAAGCGGCAGGTCAGCCGGGCCGATTACACGCGCCCGGCCAAGAAGCAATGATGCTGCCGGGCAGGCGGCTTACCGAGAACACTTAAAAGGACAAATCATGTGTGGCATTGTCGGCGCGGTGGCGCAACGTAACGTCGTATCGATTCTGGTCGAAGGCCTGCGGCGCCTCGAATACCGCGGTTACGATTCGTGCGGCGTCGCCGCGCTGGCCGGCGATCGGCTCGAGCGCGCGCGCAGCGTGGCGCGCGTGGCCGACCTGGCTGCGCAAGTCGAGCAGAGCGGGCTGGCCGGCGAGACGGCTATCGCGCATACCCGCTGGGCCACGCACGGCGCGCCCGTGACCGTCAACGCGCACCCGATTTTTTCATGCGACGAAATCGCGCTGGTGCATAACGGCATCATCGAGAACCACGAGGCGCTACGCGAGGAGCTGCGCGGCCAGGGTTACGAGTTCGTCTCGCAGACCGACACCGAGGTGATCGCCCACCTGGTACATCTGCTGCTCAAGAACCACGCCGCGGACGACCTCTTCAAGGCGGTGCGCCTGGCCACCAAGCGTCTGCACGGCGCGTACGCGATTGCCGTGTTCCGCAAGCAGGAGCCGCATCACGTGGTCGGCGCGCGCGTCGGCTCGCCGCTGGTGGTCGGGCTCGGCAACGGCGAGAACTTCCTCGCCTCCGACGCGCTTGCGCTGGCGGGCACGACCGACCAGTTCATCTACCTCGAAGAAGGCGACGTCGCCGAGCTGACCCTGGACGGCGTGAATATCGTCGATCGCGACGACGCCCCGGCCCAGCGCGAAGTGCGCACCGTGACCGCCTACAGCGGCGCGGTCGATCTCGGCCCGTACCGCCATTACATGCAAAAGGAAATCTTCGAACAACCGCGTGCCATCGCCGACACCATGGAGGGCGTGGCCGCGATCACGCCCGAGCTGTTTGGCGCGAACGCGGCCGGCACCCTCGGGCGGGTCGACTCGCTGCTGATTCTCGCCTGCGGCACCAGCTACTACTCCGGGCTGACGGCCAAGTACTGGCTCGAATCGATCGCCCGGATTCCCACGCAGGTCGAAGTCGCCAGCGAATACCGCTATCGGGACAGCGTGCCGAACCCCAACGCGCTGGTGGTGGTGATCTCGCAATCGGGCGAAACCGCCGACACCATGGCCGCGCTGCAGCATGCGCAGTCGCTCGGGCACCAACACACCCTGGCCGTATGCAACGTGGCCACCAGCGCGATGGTGCGGCAAACCGCGCTGCACTACCTGACGCGCGCCGGCACCGAAATCGGCGTGGCTTCGACCAAGGCCTTCACCACGCAACTCGCGGCGCTGTTCCTGCTCACGCTCACGCTGGCCAAGCTGCGCGGCCATCTCGACGCGGCGCAGGAAGAAAGCTATCTGACCCGGCTGCGCCACCTGCCGGCGGCGCTCAACAGCGTGCTGGCGCTGGAGCCGCAAATCATCGCCTGGGCCGACGAATTCGCCCGCAAGGACAACGCGCTGTTCCTCGGCCGCGGGCTGCACTACCCGATCGCGCTCGAAGGCGCGCTCAAGCTCAAGGAAATCTCGTACATCCACGCCGAGGCCTATCCGGCCGGCGAACTCAAGCACGGTCCGCTGGCGCTGGTCACGGAAGCCATGCCGGTGGTCACGGTGGCGCCCAACGACGCGCTGGTCGAAAAGCTCAAGTCCAACATGCAGGAAGTGCGCGCGCGCGGCGGCCAGCTCTACGTATTCGCCGACGCCGACACCCACATCGGCAATGGCGACGGCATCCATGTCATCCGCATGCCCGAGCATTACGGCCCGCTCTCGCCGATCCTGCACGTCGTGCCGCTGCAGCTGCTGGCCTACCACACCGCCTGCGCGCGCGGCACCGACGTCGACAAGCCACGCAACCTGGCGAAGTCGGTGACGGTGGAGTGACGGCGAAGTAACGGTCAAGTAACGTGTGCGCGGGAAATAAAGTCGTTTACTGAAAATAAAGTCGCTGACTGGGAAATATAGTTGCTGACCGGGCCGAGCCCGGAAGGAAACAAAATCTCTTACCAGGCAGGTTCCGTGCGTCCTGCTGGGCGGCACGCTCGCGTGTGCCGCCACGGCTGGCCAGACTGCAACACTCAGCGCCCGTGTACGCGTTGATCCTCGGCGTAAGCCAGTCCTCCTTGCGTGAAGAGTCCAGTCCGCCAACGCCGTCCTACACGAGATAAGGCGACTGGCGGGCGTCGGCACCTCGGCCGAAGCATGCATTGGGCACAGATTTTGGCAATGGCCGCAATGCCGCGCGATGCGGCCGCTGCCTATAGCTGGCAGGCACCTCTCGGTGTCTCGCCTAAGCTGCCGGCATTAGGAGGGACGGTGGGATTTGGGAGAAGTTTCAGTTCATCGCCACAAATCTGCACCAAGCCGTTGCGCCGCAACCGCGCGAGACTGCGGTAGAGCGCCTCTGGCGTGAGCCCGAGCTCCGCTGCCCATTCCCGGCGGGTAGAGGCCAGCGACAGTAGGCCGTCGGAGCCCTCCGTCTCGATCGCGTGCAGGATGCGGTCGCATGCGCCCTTGAGGCTGAGGCGCTCAAGGCGTAGCCGTGCGGAGCGAAGCTGCTCGGCCAGGCGGGTTGCCCACCATAGCGCCAGGTCCGGGGAACTGCGCAATGCCTTCAAAACGCGCCCTCGGGGAAAACTCCAGACCGTGGACGGCTCTGCCGCGACCGCATCGCAGTGATAGCGTGTGGCCTGCAGGCTCGCCTCCGCCACGAACCCCTCGCGCACGCGCTGCAGGATGACGTTGTGACCATGGGGCGATGTCCGCTGCAACTGGACCTCGCCAGACTCGACCCAGAAGACGTGCGTCGGTACGCGACCCCGAAGAAACAGGTTTTCGCCCACCCCAAGCCGTGATCGCACGCCGAGGCAGGCGAGATCTGAGGGCCAGCCCACCATAGGATTGTCCGCCGTCGACCGCGAAAACGGGTCCGGGTTGCGCAGGCTATCCATGGTGGCCGCTCCGCGTCGACAAGGGAAGTTCAGGCCCAATCGACATGATCGCGATCATATTCCGATGTCGCCTCCAGCAGGTAGGCTCAGCACCCATCGTTCGGAAGGAGAGCAAGTATGAACACTCCCGGCCTCAGGTATTCGCGGGCCGCAGTGCTTGCATTGCTGCTGTGCGGCGCGGTAACGGCCGGCCTGGCGCAGGGCATGCACACGGGCGCTACCGAGAAATCTGCGAAAGATCCGGGTGCTGACAAGCCTCGATCCGACCCGCGCGCGCTGGTGCAATTTCCACCCGAGGTCAAGCGTGAGACGCTGGCCACCATGAGGATGCACCTGCAGGGCCTGGCCGAGATCCAGCAGGCGATGGCCGCTGGCGATCTGGACGCCGCGGCCCGCGTCGCGTCGATGAAGCTGGGCATGTCCTCCATGCATGGCGATCAAGCCCAACAGGAAGCGCGCTACATGCCGCCCGGCATGCGTGAGCTCGGTGCGCGTTTGCATCGGCAAGCTGGTGAATTCGCGCTGGTGGCGCAAGACGCTGCGGCCACCGGCGATGTGCGAAAGGCGCAGGTCATGCTGGGACAGATGATGCAGACCTGTGTGGCCTGCCACGCGGCGTATCGCCTTAAATAGATCATCTCCCCCTGGATGGCACGGATGGATACGCCCGGGATCTTGATCTGCACCAATGAGGTCGTGACGCCGTCCCGCTGATCTCAATGGCCGGCTTGTATACCGCTGCAGTCGTTGTCAGCGGCGCGCCCTGATGCCCGCTTCGGCCTAGCAGCACGCATACGCAGGTGGTAGGGGCCCAATGTCTGGCGCTCCTCCAATCAGCGGTGCTGGCACTGGACACAGACCGTTCTCGGAAGCTAGCCAGCCCGATGCGCAACCTTGCGCAGATGCCAAAGGACCACAAAGCCGATGACGTTCCTGGTCGGCGTGCAGGCGCTTCCCCTGCGCGCCCGGGCTGGCAGGGGAAGTGCTTGGACAGGCATGCTTGACAATTGGTGAAAATACGGGTATAAAGCGCCCTTCCTGGGAAAGGCTGCGACGCCTACCGCAACGAGGCCTTCGGGCCGACGGTAAAGATCGACCGCGTGAGCGGAATGGATCCCAGTTGCATGACACAGCAGAAAGGCTGTCGGCAGCCTGCCGAAAACTGCACGCCGTAACCGTTGCAACGGGGTGTTCTGACGCGTCTTTGACGCATTGGACATCCCATGCCTACTTGCAACGTATTTCCTGTCCCTGTTTGTCCCTGCTCCCAGCATGACAGGGGGCGATCATGACTCGCCGGCGCTACGCGTTCGACGAGGATCGCACCCAGCGCTTCCTGGCCGAGGGTCGAGGTACCGGCGAAGGACCCAGCTACCGTCCTTGGCTGCAGATCCAGGACGTGTCATCGATCGGGCGGTCTCACCGTCCCTACGGTATCAAGACCCAGCGTGAACACCACTTGCTGTCCGACGGCGAGTGGAAGAGCTTTCTGCGGCTGGAGGCTGACGCCAAGGTCCTCGACATCTGGGAGCAGTTCCCGATGGATCGGCTCGAGACCTTTCGGCTCGCGCATAAGCTCGGGATCAAGCACCCCATCACGTTGGATGGAACCCCGTATGTCATGACGCTGGACTTCGTCGTGACGACGTCGATTCCGCGGGGACCACGGCTTATTCCCTACACGTTCAAGTACAGCCCCGCGTTGCTGTCCGCACGGGACGAGGAGCTTTTGGTGATCGCGCGTGCCTTTTGCGAGGCGAGCGGCATGCGCTTGCGCCTGATCGATGAGGAGTTCTTCGACGAGCCGTTCATCCTCAACTACGACTTCGTGCGGGCGTGCGATGACATATCGCAATTCGCTTTCTATCAGGAGGTGAATGCGGTCGCCATCATGGAGGCTCTCGCCAGGGAGATCGCACTCGGCAGCGACGACACGATGCTCCGAACCTGCCGTGTGCTGGCAGGGACATTCGAGACGGAGTCCTCCATCGTGTACCAGATCGCGATGCACATGGTCTCTCGAGGCGTGCTGCGCGTCGATCTCAGTTCGCCGAACGGGTTGGAGCGACTGCCTCTCAGTGCCTATACCGCGGTGTTTCAGGATCTGAGGAGGACTGCGTGATGCTTCTTCCGGTCAATACGTTGCTGAAGGATCGGCAGTCCCAGGAAACTCTCCGTGTTCTCGCCATGGTAGCCTCGAAGGACAGTCCGGACCGAACGGCGACGCACTATGTGCTGATCTCGGTCCGCGCGGTGCACGGCATGCCCTATCTCCGTGCGATCGAGCATGTTCACGATCGCGTCGGGCGCCAGGACCTCATCGTCATCGAGGAGCAGTCGGCACTGGTCAATCTGGACCAATTGACGCCACGCGATCAGGTCCTCACGGAGCGTCGTTGGCGGTTGGTTCGATTCGTACTGAAGCTGGATTCGCGCATCTGGGATGTGGCGACTCGCGGGCGTCTCGCACGGCGCTTGGCGTACTTCAAGATTTGCTCGAAGCCCTTCTTCTATGGAGTGCTTCGCCAGTACTGGCAGCGAGGGCAAACCAAGGAGGCGCTGGTTACGGACCTCCGCTTCTGCGGAGCTCCCGGCGTGGATCGAATCCCTGAGCCTGGTGCGCCAAAGCCCGGTCGCAAGCGCACGATCCAACCGGGTACCGGCCTCGGTGCGACCAAGGAGCATCGCCGCCTCATGCGCCTGGCGTGGTCGGCCGCGCCGGTCGGGCGTGACGGACGCAACCTGAGGCGCGCATGGGAGTGGATGATCATTCGGTATTACCCCGAGTACGTGAACGTCAGGCCCCTCTCAGAGACGAAACACAAAGTCGAGGTCAAGAATTACGACGCGATTCCGACGTTCGAGCAGTTCGAGTATCACTGGAAACAGGAGTACCCCTTCGACATCCAGCAGCTCAAGCGTCTGCGCCAGCGAAGGTTCGAGCTGGCTTTCAAGCCGCTCACGACCGGGACCCTGCAGGAGGTGCGAGGGCCGGGCACGCGCTACTACATCGACGCCACGGTTTTGGACGTGTACGTCGTGAGTCGAAAGAACCCGCGCCGGGTCGTCAGTCGACCCACGCTGTACGTGGTCGTGGATCAGTTCTCGCGCATGATCGTGGGGATCTACATCGGGCTCGAGCCTGCCTCGTGGGCCGGGGCAATGCTGGCGCTTTGGAACTGTTCCATCGACAAGGTCGAATACTGCAAACGCTTCGGCATTGAGATTCTTCCCGAGCAATGGCCAACAGGGTACATACCGTTGCATTTGATGGGGGATCGCGCAGAGCTCATTTCCAAAGACGCCAAGCGCCTGGTCAATGGATTCAACCTGGACGTAGAGAACGCCCGTGCCTATTCGGGCCAGTCCAAGGGGGTAGGCGAGCGTACCTTCGGCACGGCGCATGCCATCTTCGGGGCGTTCGCGCCCGGATACATCGACAGGGAGCTCGCCGGGCGCGATGCCGAGCCTGCCATCCTGCAAAGCGCGATGACCTTCGAGGAGATCACCCGGGTGATCATCCATTCCGTCCTTTCTGCCAATACCCGCGTCGTGCGTGATTACGAGGGGTGGCCAGACGTCATCGTGGATGGAGTTCCCTTCGTTCCGGTCAGACTTTGGCAGTGGGGGGTCGACAACCTGCGCGCAGACTTTCGGAAATTCCCCCCGGAACACCTCGTGCGGTATCTATGGCCTCAGAGCGAGATGACGGCCACACGCCGCGGGTTGCAGTTTGCACGGGGTCTCTTCTACATGGGTGACGCCGTGCACGAGCAATCCTGGTTCGCCGAAGCCGTGCATCGACAAACCCGCGTCCAGGCCTTCTTCCACCCAGACGACAACGGACATGCCGTTGTCTTGCTCGGCGATCAGCAGGCGTCATGGTGCGATGTCTCCCTCACCAAGCGCAGCCAGCGATTCGGCGGCGTGAGCCTGAGCGAATACATGGCGCTCGTCCATCAGAAGAAGCGGCAGAACGCTCTCGCTGAGTGGGACACAATGGGCGACCGTGCGGCACACACCAAAGGCATTGCTGAACAGTCCGCGAAGAGCCGACGCAACGCCGAAAAGCAGAAGCCCCCAGGCGAGACCAAGGCCGAACGCACCCGAGACCGACAGAGCGCTCGCGAGGACGAGCTTGCTCTGCAGACGGCCGAAGTGGTCGCAGCCGTGGTGTCCCGAGATGCACCGGAAATCGTGCCTCCAGCCGCCCCTCCGACCCCCGACGAGGAGCGTACGGCTGCGGCCGTGGCCGACCAGTCGCGGGCCGTCCTCGAGGAGCTCCGCCGTCAACGCAAGGCCTCTTCCTGAGGCCCGTTCGATTCCCTATTTCTGAAGTTTCCAACATGCAATCCACCATGAACGCAGTCCCGACCATGATCCCCTCGATTCCCGTCCCGCACGGGGTGCAGCCCCTGCTGGCGAGGTACGAGAAGGATGTCGGCCCCCAACCCGAAAACAACCCGCTCGTGCTGGCGCTGCCGGCCATCAAATCGGACCTGGACTGGATGAAGCAGCTCACGACGCTCCCAGATCATGACGAGGAGCAGCTTCAGGCCCCACCGCACGTGCGGGCCTACCACGTCGTCGCGCTGAAGGACTTCTTCGTGGTGGGCAATCGCGCCTTGCAATTGGCGCGTCAGGTTGACCTCATGATCCGCAGTGGCTATGCCAAGCGCAACCCCCTTGCGGGCGACCACTTTCGCGAGCTGCAACGCGCCTACTCGTCTGCGCAGGCGGCCAAGGCCGGAAAGGTTCAGAGGATTGTCTTTTCGAAGACGAGCGCCATTCTGACGTCCTCACTCATCGGCGTGTCCGGCATGGGCAAGTCGACGACCATGGAGGCGATCCTGGCCGCGTACCCGCAATACCTGCTGCATGAGGCCACGGGAATCCATCAGATCGTGTGGCTGAAAGTGGACTGCCCCAAGGATGGCAACGTCAAGGAGCTTGCTCTGAACATCCTTCGAGCCTTCGACGCCGTGCTGGGGACGGCCCATGCACCCAAGACCACGAAGAACGTCTCGGTCGACGAGCTCATGGCGCGTGTCATGCAGTTGGCCCGGGTGCATTGTCTGGGCCTTTTGGTCGTCGATGAACTGCAAAACGTCAGCGTGCGCAAAAGCGGCGGGCGCGAGGAGCTGCTGAACTGGTTCCAGGAGCTGATCAATGAGCTCAAGCTGCCGGTCTTCATTCTGGGCACGTTCAAGGCTCGGGACGTGTTGCAACTGGACGTGCGTCACGCTCGGCGAGGCGGCGTCATCGGCAGCGCAACCTGGAGGCCCCTGGCGCCCGGTGCCGAGTTCGACCTCCTCATCGAGGAGCTATGGGGCTACCAGTGGCTGCGAAAGCCAGGCGACCTCACGGAGGAATTTCGTTCGGCAGTCTTCGAGGAGACGCAAGGCATTGTGGCCTTCATCGTCGACATGTTCCTCGTATGCCAGCTTCATGCCCTCAGCCAGGGCAAGGAGACGCTGACCGCGGACATGTTCCGCGATGTCGCCCGAAAGGACTTCGAGTTTCTGCAACCCGTGCTTTGCGCGCTTCGCTCCGGGCAGCCGCTCCGGATGAAGAAGTTTCCGGATCTCGGCTCGTATGACGTCGATGAAATCATCCACCATCAGCATATGTTGATCCCCCAGGAGGGAGGCGGGTCCGTCTCGGAAAAGCCGGTCGTCAGCATCCTGGGAGGCGCGGCAGCCAAGATCCAGTCGGCATTGGGCCTGTCCGCCCCTGAAGCGAAGGCCCTGGTCGAGGACGTGCTCACGGCGGACCACAAATCGACGAGGAAGCTCACGGAGGATGCCCTCGCCGAGTACTTCCGTCGGCAGAGCAACGGAGGTGGCGATGCCGTTGCCTGAACCTCGTCCCGATGAGCTTCTCTACAGCACCATCGCCAGGACGGCGTACCACTACGGCTACTGGAGCCCGGCGCAACTGCTCCGGCTTCTCTTTGGGAGCCGCCAGGTCATTGCCGTGCCCGATCTTCCCAGCAATCTTGCTGCCCTGGCCCTACGAACCGCGGACACCTGGGGTCTGAGCGCCGAGGAACTCGCCGAACGGCATACGCTGCTGGGCTACTACACGCACTTTCGAGGGCAACGCGTCCGGCAGGCCGTCCTCGCGTCCATGCGCGAGCGTGGTGGCTTCAATCAGGTCCGCCTGGGCGTCTGCTCTGGCTCGGCCTTGAACCCCACGCGGTTCCGCTTGTGCCTTTCGTGCTACGAAGAGGACAGGAGGTTGGGCCGCGAAGCGTACTGGCATCGCAGCCACCAGTTGCCCGGCGTGCTGGTCTGCGATCGTCACGGCGGCCTGCTCCACGCGACGAACGTACCCTTTCGGCCAGTCGGTCGGCATGAGTACATCGCAGCACCTCAGGACCTATCTCATGCCGACCTCCAACCCGTCGCCCCGGCCCTCCAGCATAGGGAGATCGCCCAGCAAATCGCTCGGCGTTCAGCGTCGCTGCTGCACCTGGCACCCCGATGCACGGATGCGCTTCCAGATTACAGAGACGCCTTGGCCGCTCGTGGGTTCGCCGGCCATCGAGGAACTGCCGAGCGGCTGCGCGAGGCTGTTCGTGACTGCATGGGCGTCGAGCTGATCGAAGGTTCGCTCCGGACCGAGGCAGGGCGAGACCCGCTGCAGTGGTTGGAGGAAGTGCTACGCCAACCGCGTCGCCCGCTGCATCCCTACCGGCATGTCCTCATGGAGGTGTTCCTGCAAGCGTACGGCGAGCGCGCCCAGGAACCTCTCGCGGATGTGCATCGGCCGACCGCGAGCCGGAGGGGGCGTTCTCGGGATTCCGCGGCACGGCATGAGGCGGCGCTGATGGCCAACATGGGGTTCTCGATCCACGCGATCGCGAGTGCCCTGGAGGTCGATTGGAAGACCGCGCAGCGCCTTCTCCAGCCGCTTGCGGTGCCAGCCATTCAGCCGCCTGGGGAGGAGACAGAGGATCACCGCGCGTGGCTCGCCCTCTCTGGCGCTCATCCGGATCTCGGGAAGAAGGCGCTACGCCAGTTGAACCCGGCGCTGTACGCGCGGCTCTATCGCCGCGATCGGGCCTGGCTTCTGTCGTTTCGTGCGGCAGTATCGGTTGCGTCGGTGCCCCGGGGCCGGGTGGATTGGTCTGCCCGGGACGTGCAGCTTGCCGAACGCGTCAGGGCTCAGGCGCGGACCATCCGGGCCGAGCTGCCGATGCGACGAGTATCGCGAAGCCATCTGCTGGGATGCCTGAATGCCCGAGCCTTGCTCGCCCATCACGCCCAGCAGTTGCCCCTGACCCGCGCGGCGCTCGCTGAGGCTTGTGAATCCGTGGAGGCATTCCAGGTCCGACGGTTGGTCCGAGTCCTTGCGGATCATAGCGATGCGAAGGACATCTCGGCTGGACAGGCACTCTGGAAGGCGCGCATTGAACCGTCGCGCTTGGCCGATCGTGGGCGCTCGCTGCTGGCGCTTGCGCGTTCTCAGCTCCCAGGGGGCATGCATGCCAGAGGGTGACGTTCCCGTGGTGCTGAACGAGCCGCAAGTCGCCTGGATGAACGGCTGGAGGCGAACCGGTCACGGCTTGCGCCTGGAAACTATCGTGCAGCAAGGCCCTGCCATCACGGTGGGGCGATCGTGGTCGGCGACAATCATTTTGGCCGGTATAGCGGCGAAGGTTTTGGCCGTTGGGGGGAGTCGTAGGCGGCGTAGCCGCCGGAGGCTCCTCCCAACGGCGGTGCCAAGTCGGCCGGGG
>NZ_SCSK01000062.1 GCF_004297875.1 Pandoraea sp.
CAAGAAGTGCTTCAGCCCATTCGTTGCCTCCTGGACCGCTCCTTGTGCTTCCGGCTGGAGCGAGAGTTAGCCGGGTCGGACTTGCACCGACAAGTCGAACGTGCCTTTGCAAGGCACACACAACAACTGGTGCGAAAACCAAATCAGGCCTTGGGCTACCGGCAGGAAAAATTGGCTGTTCGCTGGTTCTTTGCGAGCTGGCCAGCGCTCGGCGGCGATTATGAGCCTGATCCAGTCAGCCAAACTCAACGGGCATGATCCGTTTGCGTACTTGAAGGATGTGCTCACCCGTCTGCCTACACACAGAGCCAGTGAGATTGGGGCGTTACTGCCGCATCGTTGGCTGCCTCAGCAATAACCCGCGCTCTGTCAACCTGGGTTCCCCGGGTGCTTACGGTGGGGCAGCCGGAAACCAAGGTCGGCGATCTATGCCAGGAACTCGGTATTACGCGGCAGACCCTGTATCGGCATATCTCACCAAAAGGCGAGTTGCGTCCAGACGGAGCGAAACTAATCAACGGATCTTGATGGTGCCGGCGGTGGCTGGTTGTAACAGCCAATCACTCCCGCCCCCCTCGGCATGGCTATGTGCGTGGCGCCAGCATGATGATGGCCATCCCCGCCAGCGTAAGGGCACACCCGACAACGTCCCAGAGATTTGGCCGCACGCCTTCTACCTGCCAAAGCCATAAGAGCGCTACTGCAACATAAACACCGCCGTAGGCTGCATAAGTTCGCCCGGCAGCGGTCGGGTGCAGTGTGAGGAGCCAGGCGAATACGACAAGCGACATGGCTGCTGGTGCCAGCAGCCAAATTGGCCTACCCTGCTTGAGAATAAGCCAAGGCAGGTAACAGCCAATAATCTCAGCCAGCGCTGTGATAGTAAAAAGTAGGAGGACCCGCAAAAAGGTAATCAAGGTTTCCATGTCATACCAATGCATGCAGTCCTTGATAGCCGACGTACAGGCCAACCAGCACAATCAACCCGCCAGAGAAATAAGGAGCCTTGCGGGCAAATGCGCCGAAACCACTCCAGCGTTTGGATACGTGTTTAACGCTCAGCGCTGCAAGTGCGCCGGAAGCGACCATCGTCAGAGCCAGGCCGATACTGAAGCACAGCACAAGGGTCGCACCCAGCGCGATCTTCTTCAATTGCAAGCACAGTAGCAGCACGGTGATCGACGCCGGACAGGGAATCAGCCCACCTGTCAGGCCGAAGACGATGATTTGCCCAGTGGTCACTTCGCGGCCGGCAAAACGGCGGCGAATGTCGTTGGCGTGAGCCAGCTCGTGAGAGTCTTGGTAGCCAGATGCTGATACGTCCAGCCCTTCATAGTCCTTGATGGCGTGGTGATGGTCATCGTGCTCGACGATTTTCACATCGTAGTCGTGGCTGTGGTGGTCATAGCCCAGCCGCAGACGGGCGACGAACTCATGCGGCTCGGGAATCTCCTGCTCTGATTCGACGAAACCATCACGCTGAACGAAAGTGAACGTCTGGCGGCTGCCGTCCGGTCGCTCCGTCTCGATTTTTACCTGGTCAGCCGTCCACACATGACCATGCTTGCTTTCGCGGTCCAGGCGAAAGCGTGGTGGAACACCCTTCTCGAACACTTCCAATCGGACCACGCCATGGCCGGTGTCGATGTGCTTGGCTTCATCGTGGTGGTGATCGTGGTCATGGTTGTGGAAGCACGCACGTTGGTCACGCCAGGTACGCCAGATCATCCAGGCCGCGACGCCGATGGTGAGTACGGCTGAAGCGACTTGGAAGTATGGCTCGGTCGCCTCGACGTTCCAGTTGCGGCCAAAATACAGCCCAGCCATCGCAACAGCCCACACCACGGCCGTGTGCGAAAGGGTCCTCGATGAAAATCTCGGGGTAGAGCCTATACAGCAAATAGAACAGATCGTCAGCATAGCCACCCATCAGTGTGCCCGTCAGCAGGAGCGCCTTACTGGCCTTGCGGGCAAGCCCGCCCATCGCTTGCCCCTGGGCCGATCCCTCGTTCTTATATTCATGGCCATCATCGGCAATCAATAGACCAAAGTAGCCCTGGGGTAGGTACATACTCTCACTCGTCAGCGGATATCGACGTCGCCTTTGCGAAACCCTCCAGCTCGAGCGATATTAGCAAAATTAGCGTACCTATTTGCATAATTAACGAACCTCAACATTTGCCGAGAGCTCCACGAAACCGGATCCAAATCAAGAGCCTGCCGTGGCGATTCTCCGCTCGTTTCTGAGATATCGGTACTCGTGCCACGTGAGCGCGATAATGACCACGTCCAGGACCGTGATGAGCAGCAACCATATTGAATGCGTGAAGGTGTACCGATAAAGTTGGTAGACGATGAACGCACCGAATACGACTATTGAAATGGGGTAATACCAAAGTCTCTCTCGCAGTAGACCGACGATCAGCCACAGTTTGATCACACCGTGTCCGAGCAGATAGACCGCCGCGAATTCCCGGGTGCCGATTGAAAGATGCTGTACGGTATGGAGGAGAAGGTTGGCGACGAAATCGTGCGGATCCTCGACGAACTCTTCCCTGGTGACCCAAAGCACGAGCGTCAGAAAAAGTTGCGGCGGAATGAAATAGGCAGCAACGCCAGCGAGCATTTCCGAAAGCGCGAATACTGCCTTAAACCACAGGCTTACCTCGAAGACCAGATGGATCTTCTTTTCATCGAGAAATGTGTTAGAGCGAATCACGAGGGTCTCTCCAATGGTTCGTATTGCGAATTGTATCAACCTCATTTGGAGGGCCGGCGGGACAAGAAGATGCCCGCCAAGGCCAACAGCGAGTGCAATCCGTGACGGTCCGGAGGAGGCCGGACATGGTCTATTCCCGCTGCGAGATGCTTGATAACCGCGTCATGCTTACCTTCCCGAGCCACCCAACCGGAGAGCCGTATGGACGTGGGAGAACATCAGGATACTGCGGGCGAAGCTATCGTTTCGCCCCGCTGTTCCGCGGCATTGAATCGCGCGAAGCGTAGTGCCAAGGTCGGCAGGACTAGCAAAGTCAGCGCCGTCGAACTGAATAGGCCACCGAGGATCACGATCGCCATTGGCCCTTCGATTTCTTGGCCCGGAAGGTGAGCACCGATCGCCAAAGGCAACAAACCCAGGGCCGTTACCGAGGCAGTCAGCAGAATTGGCGTCAGCCGATTCATTGCGCCGAGCCGCGCAGTCTCCCAGGACCAGGGCAGACCTTCCTCGGTCACCAGTGACCGGTAGTGCGACAGTAGCATGATTGAGTTGCGCAGGGTAATCCCGAAGACCGTCACGAAACCCACCGACGCACCCAGCGAGATAGGCAAGCGGGCAACCCAAATCGCGGCGACCCCGCCCACGAGGGCGAACGGCAGATTCACCGCCAGCAATGCCACCATCCGTCCGTCGCGCAAAGCGATGACCAGCAAGCCCATGATCGCCGCCAGGGCAAGCGCGAAATCCAGCGCCAGTTGCAACCGGGCCTGCCCCGACGCTGCCGCCGTACCGCCGATGCGCAGGTAGTCCCCTGACGCCAGGGGCAGCCCCGCCGCGAGTTGGTTGCGAGCTCGCGCGACGAACTGCCCGGAGCTGCCGCTGACGTTGGCGGTGACAAGCTGCACGCGCTGGGCGCCACGGTGAAGGATGAGCGACTGCCCTGATCGTTCACGGATTTGCACAAGGGCGCCCAGTAAAACAACCGTGCCGTCGCGGTTGACCAGCGGCACGTTGGCGATCGCCGACGGATCTGAGCGCAACGAAGGCGGCATCACCACTACAATGGGAAGCGAAGCGCCCCCCGTGTAGACCCGCCCAACCGTACGGCCGCTGTAGGAGGTCTGGATCGCCTGCAGAACCTCGGCCGGGGTGAAACCGTATCGCGTCAGTGCTTCCCGATTAAGTGTGATCGAGAGTTCGGGAGTGCCGGGTGGCGCCTGGATTCGCACGCCGGCCGCCCCCGGCACCTGACTCAGTACCTCGGCCACACGCCGAGCGTCGTCGTTCAACGCGGACAAATGGCGGCCATAGATCGTCACCACCACGGGCGCGGTCACGCCGGAAAGCGTCTCGTGGATGCGCTCCGTCAGGAAGGTGTTTGCCCACCAGCGCACGCCCGGTGCCCCCCGAACCGCTTCCAGAATGCGCCGCTCGGCCACGGCGCTGTTGGTGTTGCCCTTGTCCGACAGGCCGACATCGATCTCCGCCTTGTTGGTCAGGGCGTTGCCATTGGACAGGTGGGCACGTCCCGCGTGCATCACCGCGTGAGCCACCTCCGGCAGACGCTGCATGATCGCGACCGCCCGTTCGCCGATGCGCATCGTCGTGGCCAACGACGTGCCGGGCGCCGTCTGGAAGTGGACGATGAGGTCGTTCTCGTTGAAGCGCGGCAGGAAGCTCGTGCGCAGCAGGGGAACGCTGACCAAGCCGCCAACGACCAGGACGACCACCAGCGCCCAAACCGGGCGTGGGCGACGGTGGACGGCGGCGAGCAGGCGACCGTAGATACGCTTGGCGCGTGCGACCACCGGTGGATCGGCCGGGTCGAGGTGGCTGTGTCCCAAAAGCAGCATCGCCAGCGCCGGCGTGACTGTGAGCGCGACCGCCAGCGAGGACAGGATCGCGAAGATGTACGCCAAGGCCAGCGGGCCGAACAGGCGTCCGGCGACGCCGGTGAGGCGTAGTACCGGGAGGAAGACGATGGTGACCGCGAGCGTGGCGAAGATCACCGCCTTGCGCACCTCCATGGTCGCGCGCAGCATGACTTCGTAGACGGGGCGTGGTTGCTCCAGTGCACGGTTCTCGCGCAGGCGGCGATAGATGTTCTCCACGCCGACCACCGCGTCGTCCACCACCTCGCCTAGGGCAATCGCCAAGCCGCCGAGCGACAAGGTGTTCAGACTGAAGCCGAAGTGATCGAGGATCAGCGCGGCGGCCAGAAGCGACAACGGGATCGCGGCAAACGAGATGACTGCGGTGCGCCAGTTGCGTAGCGCAAGGTACAGCACCAGCACGATCAGCACCGCGCCGATGGATAATGAGTTGCGCACGTCGCGCAGAGCTGTGTCGATGAAGGACGCCGGACGCAATCCGTTAGGCTGGACTTCGATTCCGTCGCGTGTGAGCGCCGGCGCCAGGGTAGTGAGCGCCCGGTCGAGACCTCGCGTCACGGCGAGCGTGTTGGCGCCATACTGGGAACCCACGACCAGCACCAAGCCGGGTTGGGTGCCCACTAGCGCTCCACCGATGGCCGGCGGTGGCGCCGCGACAACGTGCGCGACCTCGCCCAGGGTGACGCTGCGCTGCGCGCGGCGCACCAGCAAGCTGTTGGCCAGCGCCGAAGGCGTCGTCGCTTGGCCGTGGCTCATCAGGAAGATCTGTTGGTTGGGCGTGTTGACGACACCGGCGCCTCGCATCGCACTCGATTCAGCCGCTGCGGCGGTCAACTGATTGAGACCGATATGCAGCGCCACGAGCTTGTTCGGATCGAACTGCGCCTGAAACTGCTCCGGCTGTGCTCCGAAGATCACGACCTTAGACACGCCCGGCACCGCCAGCAGGGCCGGACGGACGGTCCAGCGTGCGATCTCGGTCAACTGCATCAAAGACAGTTTCGAGGACGACAGCCCGATGGTCAGCGCGACGCCCGTAGACGATTGCAGCGGCGCGATCACCGGCGTCGCCCCCGGCGGTAGCGTGGTGGTCAGCGGCGCCACACGCTGCGCGACGAGCTGCTGGTCACGGTAGACGTCAGTGCGGCCGCCGAACACTGCGGTCACTACCGACAGCCCCTCCATCGACTGCGAGCGCAAGTTCGACAGCCCGGGGATACCATTGACCGCATCCTCTACGGGCGTGGTCACCAGCGCCTCTATCTGCCGGGGTGCCAAACCCGCAGCGTTCGTAACAACGGTGACGGTGGGCTGGCCGAAGTCAGGGAATACGTCGTAGGGCGCATGAATTACCGCAACGACACCCAGCAGCGTCAGTCCGAGCGCGGCGAACAGAACCAGCCAACGCAGGCGCAGACAGAACTCTACGATTGCACGCATCAACAATCCCCTTCAATCATCATCGTCATCTTCGGGCTTGGCGGCCTTCGCCTTTGCCGCCGGAGGCGGCGACTCCGAGGCCGAGAAGACCAGGGCCGCACCGGTGACGACGATCCGTTGACCGGGCCGAAGTGCGGTGTCAGCACCCACTGGCACGAAATACCCCTGCTCGCTGCGCGAGGAGGTTGGCACTGCGATCGGTGCGAACGAGGCAGCACCGGTCTGGCGGTACGCGAGCGCCTGTCCGTCGTGCCACACCACTGCGGACGGAGGAATCAGGACGCCGGCTACGATACCCTGTCCACGTAGGACGACCATGAGTGGCGTGCCGATGGGCGCTGAGTCCTGCGCACCCATGAGGTAGTACAGGCTCGGGCCAGCCACTCCCGTCGCGGCGCGTGGTGCGCGGCTGACGAGCCGCAGGGCCACGCACTTACCGTCTGGCGTCGACGCGTCGGGATCGGATGGCAGGGCCGGCAGTGACTCGCCGAGCGGTACACTCGCCTCGACGAGTTGTTGGGTGCCGCTTTCCAGTTGCGATAGTGGCGCCGCCCCAGTGGTGGCGGCGGCGGCCAGCGCGGCGCCCCAGTCGGTACGGGCGCGGGCCTCGAGTTCGTTCAGTTGCGCCTGCATGCTGGCTTGATCTGCCTGGGCAACCTGCAGCCCCGACTGAGCCGCCTGGAGAGCTGCCTGCGAGATGTTGTGCTGAGCCTTGTACAAATCGGCGGCACGGGCCGCCTGGCTGCGCGCCAGCGCCATCGTGGCCTGAGCGGCCGCGAGCTTGCCGCGTGCGGCCGCGATCTGTGCGGACAATGTGATCAAAGGACCGGGATCGATAACGATGCCAAAGGCAGTTATCCGGGGGGCCTGCTCGACCCGCTGCAGAGCGATGGTCCGGATACCGCCCGCCGAGACGGCCTTGGCGTTGAGCGTGACTGCGGCAAGCTGCCGTGCGCTGGCGGTGCCCGCCATTGTCGCGACGGCCACGGCCAGCGCGACGCACTTAAAGAGATTCCTGTACATCATTGGCTCCGGTTTGCAACCAAGAATGGGTGATAGAGCGCCACTTCGAGATGACCAAGCGCCACGCGCTCGTGCACCGACGCCGTCAGCGTGCCCTGCTGCGACTGCACATAGGCAAGTTCGGCGCCCAGCAGCCTCAACCGACCGATCTGGCCGGCGGTGAAGGCGCTGCGCTGTCGGTCCAGTGCGTCTGCGGCGGCTTCGCGCAGCTTTTGCGCGCTGACCAGCTCGGCCTCGCTGGCGTGCCAGTCCGTTTGGGCGCGATCGATCTCGGCCAGCGCTTTCGCCTGCGTGGTGAGGAATTGTTGTGCGGCAATCTGTCGGGCAGCGCGAGCCTGTGCGATCGGGCCTTGATCCTGATTGAAAATAGGTAGCGGCAATGAGATTGAGAGAATGAACTTGTTGTCGCCCTGGTCGTAGTGGTAGCCGGGGCCGATGTCGATCGCGGGATACTGCCTCGCGACCGCCAAGCGCAGGGAGGCTTGCGCCGCAGCGTAATGCGCGAGAGCGGCCAGCACGTCAGGGCGGGCGGTGAGCGCTGCATGGACCAGGGGCTTCAAGCTGCCCGGCTGTCGCGGGTGGGCGATTCCGTTCATGTCCAAGTCGATGCCGTCGAGCGCCGCCTTAGGCAGACCGAGTGCTGCGGCCAAGCCGGCACGCGCCAGCCGCACGGCTCGCTGGTCCGAGGCGAACTGTAGTTCGGCTTGGTTCTGGGCGAGCGTCGCCATCGTCAACGTGGCCGCTGAGACCATGCCCGCCTGGTAGCGCTGATCGACGGCCTGACGATAGCTGCCGGCGAGCGCGGCGCGTCGAGCCGCGAGCGCTGCGTTCTGCTGGGTAGCCCATGCATCCAGCATGGCCGTGCGCACCTGGGCCCGCAGTTGCCAGGCGGTGACCGCGATCGCTTCCTGTGCCTCCTCGGTACGGGCACGCGCCCGGGCGATTCGTGCGGGACGGGCGCCGTAAGACTGGATCAGGAAGCTGACGATGGGGCCGACCGTCCACGGGGAGGACGTGACCGTCGTGTCGTAGGTCGGTGCGATCGACAGAGTCGGATTGGGCAGCGCCGCCGCAGTCGTCTCACCGCCTTGAGCCTCGCGTAGTCTTGCTTTGGCGACTGACATGTCGGGCCGCTCGTAGACGGCCACCAGCGCAAGCGTGTCAAGGTTCCATTGCGGCGGGCCGTTGCGATGCTGTTCGGTCGTGAGGAAGCGCAGCAAACGAGGATCGGACAGGTTACGCCGGGTCAGCGCCGCTGCAGTCTTGCCAGGATCAAGCGGTCGCGGCGTGTAGCTTGCGCATCCTGAGAGCAGTGCCGAAGCGAGCACAGCGGCCCGCAAACGAGTGTTCATCGCGTCGCGTCATGAAGGGGAAAGCGTTCATGCTAGGAGCGCGGGTGTCGTCAATTTGTCGTCGGTTCAGGGCCGCCTTCGTTGCGAAGGTGCAGATCCAACCGAACCTGCAGTTCGCCGGCTTCATTGTGAGCATACCTGAGGACCCAGCCCAGCCGCTCGCACAACTGCCGTACAAGGTACAGGCCGAGGCCGGCACCATGCACGCGACCGACCTCGGCCAGCGCGAGCGAACGGTACAGGCGGGCCACGGCAGCGGCGTCTAGCGTCTCGCCGTGGCTGTCAATCGAGAACACGCCGTCGCGCAGTGAGACCTCCAGATGGCCCGCCTGGGTGTGCTCGATGGCATTGCGCAGTAGGTTGCCGAAGATCATCGCGGCGATCGCCGAAGTCACGCGCACCGCGGCTGGCTCGATCGGCCCGACCTCCAGGGTCAGCGGCCTACCATCTAGCAACGGCCAATAGTCGGCAATTAGATCCGGCAGCCAACTCTCTAGCGCCAAGGGCGTTAGCGCGGCGAGAGATGATGGCTCCTTGGCGAGGTGCAGCAGGGCCGCCAGAGTGTCCCGCATGGCTTCGGTCGTCAGGCGAATGCGCTGAAGCGCCCGCCGGCCGTCCACGGTGAGTGGTTCCGCCCCCAGCACCTGCGCGGCACCCGAGATCACCGAAATTGGGGTGCGCAACTCATGGCTCGCGGTATCGATAAACTCGCGCTCGCGCAGCACGAAGCCGTCCAGGCGTTGGAGATAAGCATTGAAGGCCGTCTCAAGCGCCTTGGTTTCCGCCAGCCGGTATCCTGGCACGAGGCGTTGCTCGCGTCGCGATGGGTCAAGCGCGTGCACGGAGTCGACCAGACATGAGACAGGGCGCAACAGCCGGCCGGCGAGCCACCAGGTCGCGACCATCAGCAGGGCCAACCCGGCGACGATCACGGCATCGAGTAGATAGGCCAAACGGCGCTCTTGTGCGCGCTCGGTGGAAATGTCGATCAGCGCAGCCATGCGGTGACCCTGCACGTCCTTTACAAGCACTGCATAGGGAAGGTTCTCCGGATCGAAATCGTCATACAAACCCGGTCCTAGACGGCGAACGTCGGCCGGCAAGCTCGCCGCAGCAGGCGAATCGAGGTCGATCAGGCGCACCTTGGGCGGGTTCACGCCGCCGGCTGGGAGGTGCGCAGCCCTGAGGTCGCGCACCATCACGTCGCCGAGTAGGCTCATCCACACCAAGCGCTCGTGGCGAGCGTTCAGGAACGTGCCCGCAGCGATCAGGGCCGCACTCAGGACTGCGGCGTAAAGCAACAACCCCGTGGTGATGCGCGCGCGCAGGCTAGTCGTCTTCATGCTCGTCGCCATCTGTGGCTGCGGTCAGACGGTAGCCGACTCGCGGCACGGTGTGCAACAACTTGCGGGCAAAGGGAGCATCGATAGCCCTCCGCAAGACGTGCATCTGCGAGCGCAGCAGGTCGCGGTCGGGGGGAGCATCACCCCAGAGCACTTCCTCCAGTCGCTCCCGCGGCACGAGCGCCGGCGACGCCCGCATCAGTACTTCGAGCAGGCGACGAGTGGCCGGTTGCAAGGCGATCATCTGTCCTGCGCGTGTGACTTCGGTGGTGTCCAGGTCCAACGCCAGGTCGCAGACTTGCAGTCGGGCGTTGGTTACCACGCCGCTGGCACGACGGATTTGCGCAAGTAGCCGCGCCTCCAACTCGGCAAGATCGAATGGCTTGACAAGGTAGTCGTCAGCGCCCGTGCCTAGCGCCTCGACTTTGTCGGCGGTTTCTCCTTTGGCGGTGAGCATGAGCACGGGAACGGCCTTCCGCACGCTCTGGCGCAAGGCCTGCAGGACTCGCATGCCGTCCATGCGCGGCAGCGTCCAATCGAGAACGACTGCGTCATAATGGTTGTCTGCAACGAGGCGCAGCCCGGTGGCACCGTCGGGCGCCGCGTCCAGGATGTGGCCTCGCGCCTCGAAGTAGGCGAACAAGTTGGCTACCAATGCGTGGTTATCCTCAACGACGAGCAGCTTCATGGGCAATTGGCAGCGAGAGATGCTGGACCATTTTTCTGGATTGTTGGAAGTCACGGCGCGCTCCGTCCCACATAGTGAATGTGCGACGTGCTGTCATGCCGTTGATCGTATTCAAAATGCACATGGCCAATGGTGGTGGCGAGGTTGGTGTGGCCCAGGTTGTCGCGCGCGAGCTTCAGGTACACGTGGCCGCTCCGATGCGTGCCGGCCGTGTGGCGCATCCCATGGGTCGAAATCTTCTCGATATGAGCAGTTGTCTTCTCGAATTCAGAACCTCGGGTGCAAAGTTGCTTCGCAATGCTGCTCATAACCTCCCTCGCGATTTTGTGCACGTTGCTGCGTACCATTTCGGTTGCGCCAGTTCTATGATTGGCAACAGTCGCGGTGTGGTCTCTCCTTCGCTAGGCAGTGTGAGAAAGTCATCCGAGCGTCGGTATTGGATCAACTCGATCATCAATTCGTCTGTGGCCGAGACAAGGTGTATCCCGCAGCCTTTGCGGTTACCTCGAGCCACCAGCGCTCTGCCAGCAGTACGTTTGCTGAAGCCGTTCGTCAACCAAAGAATCCTCATGTGTCAAGTCGGATAAGATTGCTATCTGCTTGAAGTTGCACCACATCAGCAGGCGCCCGGCTTGCATATTTTCGGAAACTGGCCGGCATCGTATGCGAGTCCGCGTATCGGACCAACCAAGCCAAAATGGACGAGCGGTCATCTCCGGCTGCAATCTGTGCACCGCCCGCCGGTCGCCCGGTTACGCCAACCTCGTCCGCACAGACGCGCTGGCATGGCGAGTTGGGCGATGAAGATGCCGCCGTACGCCGGAACGGCGTCAACGTGATTAACCAGACGTTTTAGGGATATTAGAATAGCCGTGTCCACCGATTTGCTGAGGAAGTTGGAAAGTATACGTTTTACGTTATAGCCGAGCAATGCCTATCAGTGCGTGCACAAGGCCACGATGAGCATACTGGCCGAGGCGCTGGGAAGGTTCGGTGACGAATTGGGAAACACGTCCTCTCCAGAAGGGGGCGGCTAAAATCTTGGCCCGGTTTATGGCGCGAACCAAGGCGTCTATCTACAACGACCCACCCGGACAGTGGCGATGTGTATGATGTGAGTCTCCTCGACTTTTTTCTGAATTTGGGCGATCTCTCGCGCGGTGTGGTCTGCGGCCAGGCCTCCACGGACTCGAGCACGAAGCGCCAGGGTGCAGCGTCAAGATAGCGCTCGACGCGTCGGGCGCATGCGGTCTCCGGTGCACGTCCCCGCCGAAGCGCGAGCGGATTCGTGTTCGACTGGTCGACGCCAAAATCCTCGGCGTAATATCGAGCTAGCGGGGCGGGCGAACCGGTGTTCTGGGCAGGGGAATATCGAATTCGGCACCCGGCCGGAACCGAGCACGAATATCTGGCGCTGCGAAGGATTCCTTCACCGGCACTATTGCCCAGGGTGTGCCGGCGTGTGCGTCGGCCTGGGTATGTCTTGCGGACGGCGCGCGGCGCAGTTGCCGGTCGACGCATAACGTATTTAGTGCTATTTTTTGCATCAATTTTGTATTTCACAAAACAATGATTTCGACAAAACCCACCGAAGAAACCTATACCGAGCTGCAGCAAGCCTACGACTTCTACAACGCGCGCTTATTCGACGGCCAATTGCCCGCCTGTTTGATCACCTTCCAGCGCGAGAAGGCCACCATGGGGTATTTCTCGTCAAAACGGTTCGTGCGGCTGCATGATGGTCATCAGACCGATGAAATCGCCATCAATCCGGCGTACTTCGCCGTCGTGCCGATGATCGAAGTGCTGCAGACGCTCGTGCACGAGATGGTGCACCTGTGGCAGCAGCACTTCGGCACGCCGAGCCGCGCGTGCTACAACAACCGGGAGTGGGCCGACAAAATGGAGCATCTGGGCTTGATGCCGTCCGAGACGGGCCAACCTGGTGGGAAGCGCACTGGCCAGAAGATGGGCGACTATGCGATCGCCGGCGGCCGCTTCGAATGCGCGACGCGCGGCCTGCTGGCCGGCGGCTTTGCCATTTCGTGGCTCGATCGATTTCCGGCGCAGGCGTCAGTACGGCCAAACTTTGAGGCGCCGATTTCTGTCGCCGCGGGCGCCGCACCGGTGACCGGCGGTGAGGGGGGCGGTACGCTCGCCTTGGTCGCACCGAATGCCTACGCGGCGCCGGCCGCCATTCAATCGAATCTCGGCCTGGCCAGCCGGCCGAATGCGAACCGCAGCAACCGGCACAAGTACACCTGCAGCGGCTGCTTCCTGGCGCTGTGGGGCAAGCCCGGAATTCACGTCAAATGCGTGGACTGCGATATTCTCCTCATGGAGCACGCGGCCTGAGTTGACAGGCATAAAACAAAGGCTTTGTGCAAAACGCGGTTGGATCTTGAGCGTCTCTCGGGCCCGCACCAATAAGCTCGGGTAGAGCTTGCTCATCAGCTCCAGCCGCTCCGACATTTCCAGCACGGCCGCGGCCACGGCGGGTTCGCGGATATGCTTGTAGATGTCGTGTCAGATCATGCGATCGAAGGCGTTGACGTCGGCGTAGCTATTCGCGGCTTGCGTCGCCTCGACGGCAGGGGATACGCGGGATTTTTCCATCATGGCCTCCAAAAAAGCAATGTGGAGACCTTGCCCGTGGCGGAACAAGATGCCCCGCACAGGGTGGTAAGTAAGCAGCAGTTATTTAAAATGGGACACGTACGCCAGGATAACCGTGACCACGATGGAGGCTGCTGGAATCAAAATGCCGATCATCCAGCGGATGCTATCGATTTTATGGTCAATTTTGCTGTCTAGCGTTTTCAGCTTGGTACGCGTTTCAGTCTGGAACGATCTCAACGCGGCCGCGCATGAAGCGCTGGAACCTAACCGCCAAAAGGCATCACGTAACGGGTGATGAACGGACTGTGACCGACAGTCGGCGGTAAATCGATTCCAGTGTAATGCAAGCGGCTTTTCCCGGCAACGCACGCGGCACCGGGAAAAGCCGCCTGGTGACCCAGGCGAAAAAAGCGATTACAGGTGCGTGACCTGCGCCATGACTTGCCGCAGACGCTCAATGAGCCCCTTGGGCACAGTGATGGCCACGGGCGCCGTGTCGGACAATGCCCCCAGCGCCGGCAAATCGAGCGGGCAGTGTCGCTCGATGTCGCGTAGCACGGCGATCGCCGCGTGCGCGGCGGCCTGCACCCGCGCCTGCCTTGCCGACCCATCCGGCGGCGGCCAGACGTCCACCGCTTCGGCCTCGAACGACAGGACCCTGCCGTGGTCGATCTCCTCGAAGTCGTCAAAGAGCAGCGGCATGGCCGGCGTATCGTCCCAGAGCGTGCCCGCATCGAAGGCGTTCCGGGCGTGTTCGCCGGCCGTTTGCGCCGACTCGGCCTCGACGCCGACGCGCACGGTGTGCACATAGTCGAGGGCATATTCGACGATGAACTTAGACATGGCGGAGCTCCTGGGCTTGCCCCGCGAGCCAGGCTTCGATATGAGGCAAATGCTTCACGGCCGTCACATGCCTTAACAGCCGCGGCAGAAGTTTATAGCGGGTGCCGCCATGCTCACCGATCCACGAGCGTCCCGTCTTGCCGACGATGACCGCCTCGGGAATCGACAAGCCGGCAAAGGTCACCACGTCGCCCGGATAGAACATGCGGCGCAGGCCCGCATGGTAGGTTCGGACTTGCTCCCGCCAGCCTGCGTCCGCCGGTGGCGCCATATCGAGAAACTTCAGCGGACAGGTGTAGTACGTCGGTCCCATCGACTCGCTGATGGCCTTGTATCCCCAGGACCGCTTGCTGCCGCCCATGAGGTCGCAGCGTATGCGACGAGTCACGACGCCGTCCTGCGTCGTGTGCTGCCACACGGTCCATAGGACGTTGCCGCGCGCGGCGTGCGCCAGACAGGCGAGCCCGTTGTGCGGCTCGCTGGTCGTCAGGCGTTCAATCAATTGCTGCCGAGTTTGGTTATAGCCGAAAAGCCATCCCATGATGAGTTCCATGATAAAAATGCGGAGACCGTCCCCACGGGGACGTGTCCCCGCGGGTTGAAAGGCATACTCCCGAATCCTGGCGGATCCACGGCCCGATCGACGATTGGGGAGCCAAGCCGTGTGGCGCGTCAATGCAATGACGGCACCCGTCGTGAATGTCTGCTCACGTCGAGTTGCCGCAGGAGTTGCCGTATGTGACAAACCTGATCGGCCGGGATCTCGCAGGGGTAGCGATTGCCCGATAACGAATCGTCGTCGCACAGGTCATCGATCATCCGGACAAAGCGCAACAGCGACCAAGCGGCCGCCTCGCATTTGGTCTGTGCGACCGAGGGATCGGGCATCGGAAAATCCCGCACCTCGCGGGCCTCGAAGTCCGGCAGGCCGTCGGCGTCCACCTCCTCGAATTCCGCTTTCAAGAGCGGCATCGCGGCGGTGTCATCCCACAGCGTGCCGGCGCGCGAGGCGCGCCGAGCCCGCTCGACGGCGGCTTCGGCCGTCATCGCCTCGATGCCGAGTTCGATGCGGTGAATCAGGGGAACCTCGCGCATGACGATGAATTTCGGCATGTCCCGATCGGCCAGGCGCCAGGGAAATGCGCGGCCCAAGTCGATGCCGGGACGCCGAAAGCTTTCAGCCAGATTACGAAATAGTTGCATGGTCAGTCCTTATGAAATGCGAATTTCCCGCCGGCAGCGCCGGCAGGAGATTTCGCGAGGGGGGGAGAAATGCGCACCAACCCGTTAGGGCTGGTGCGCAACGGGAAAACACCAGTCAAAATCAAGCTTTCAAACGACGCATGCCATCGGCGAGCAACCACAGTGCCCGGTTCAGACGGACGTTCTGATCGATACCCTGTACCGGCCGGGTGCGCTGGCGACGACCGTTGGCCGTGCGCCCCAGCAGGCCACCTTGCACGAGATTTTCCTGCGTTCGATTGAACACACTCCACAGGTCATCGTCGGTGTCGGCACCGCGCCGCGGGCTCAGCAATTGAGCTTCCGTGACCGGCGGTGCCTTGTCTGGATCGTCATATTTCAGAGCCAACGCCGCGCGGGCAAACACCTGTGCTTCTTCAGCATCGAGCGTGACGTCGCGCATGGCGTCGCGTGACGCCTGCGCCTGGTCGAAGCACTCCAGAACCTTATAGGCCCCTTCGATCACCTGGCCGGCGACGTCACCCTTGTGAGGCACACGCACGTCGGCCACGGTGTCGCCGCACACTAAGCCGTTTTTACAAACGAAGCGGAACATGCCCGCCAACATTTGGTAACTGCTGGTGCCGTCGTGCGAGTTCAGCAGAATGATTTCGTTGGCTTCCGCACCATTGATTTGGCTGGCATGACGCAGCCGAATCATGTGCTTGGTGAAGTCTCGACGTTCGTCCTCGCGCACCCGGGTCTGAGTCACCATGAAGGGTTGGAAACCTTCCTGGCGCAGCTTGCCGAGTACCGCGGCGGTGGGGATGTAGGTGTATCGCTGGGACCGGCTTTGGTGCTTGGCCTCGGCGAAGATGGAAGGCGCCACAGCGCGGATCTGGTCATCCGAGAGCGGACGTTCCGAGCGCAATACCCGGGAGCGATGTGCGAAGTGAGAGGCGAGTTGCATGATGCATCCTGATGAAATGCGAGCATCGTGCCGGCTGCGCCGGTCCGATGCGTTCGCGAGGGAAGAGATATGCGCGCCGGCCCGCAAGGGCCCAGCGCGCGAGGAGAGAGAATCAATCTTGATGAGGTAAGAGAATGGTGAGAACCGGCTCTGCGTTGTCACCAGGACCGATCAGCAGCTTGAGCCGTGCCAGGCTCGGGCAAAGGCTGTGGCCATCACGCGGGATGCGCTCCAGCTCGAACAGCAGCTCGGACGATGTCTGCTTTTGCTGCTGAATGGCAATATGCGCCATCCAGAGCACAACCCAGAGCCGTCCTTCGGGATCCTGGTGAGTCTGCTGGCGGGTGTCCCTCTCGGTCCACCCCACGCAGTCGGCCCAGGCCTCCGCGGTCATGGCGACCGGAATCCGGAGGCCGGCTTCCTTGGCCACCTCGGACACGTCAATCAACGTACCATCATCGAGTAGTTGCCGGCGCGTGATGGAGAAAACGACCGGCCCAAAAATGGGGTCGGCCACCTGCTGGTGAAGGTCTTCAGACATAGGACGCTCCTCAAATAAAAAAGGGGCGTCTCGTCCCATGGGGCGCGAAACGCCCCAACGGGGAAGGAAAAACTATTCCGTGACGCGAAGCGTCTCAGTCACACCGGGAAGGTGTCGGAACCAAACTGAAAGGACATCGCTTGACGCACGATCGGCGAGCTGCAACCCGCAGCCAGGGTAAAAACAAGGGACTCCTGTCAGGCGTTGAAAAACACCTGGCAAGAATCCCCTGAACGGCCGCATGGCCAGACAGGGGAGGCAAGCGCGATAGCGCGAATGGCACGACGATTCAGGCCGTCGCAGGCCCGGGAATGGCGATCAAGGCAAGGTAACGCAGCGCCAGGGGGAGGGCGGACACCATCCTCGACGGGATGGCGCGGGAAGGGGGATCGCAGCCGTTCGGGCTGCGACGGGTGGCTCGTGATCCGTCAGGTAGGAATAGCGTGTTAGGCAACCTGGCGGGCGAGGGTGAAGCACACTGCGTTATTTCATCCGACCTTTCAGCAGCCGAATCGGATATGGGGCGCGTATTTTCAAAGCGAATACGCAAACGCCCGAACTGCGGGCCATTATACGTGGTTTCTCCGCTGCGTCCATGACGGCGCACCGGAGAAAACCCCACTGGCGTGGGATCTTCCAAAAACAGGACGGAAGGGAAATCTCCCGCCGAAGCGGGAGGTTTTCCGGGCTGCATCAACCATGCGTACCGGTCCGGTAGGACGCCTCGGATTCGGCGGCGGCATCGGCATTTGCCGTGGCCTCCGTTTCGTCACGGACCTCCTTGTAGAGGGTCTCGCCGTTCACCTTCAACCAGTTGACCTGGAGCAGGCGTCCTTTGAGCAGCGCACCTTTCTGGCCGGCGCGATCCCCCTTGGTGATGTCGTACATATCGATGTACGGATCACCCACTTTGAAGCCGACGAGCACCCGAGTCTCCTTATCATTGGCTTGGTCCTGGTACAGCGCGACGATTTCCTTCGCTTTTGCACCCACGACCTTCAAGTCCAGGTAGACATAGGTCACGTCACTTGCATCGCCGTGAAACGCGGCGATGGCGCACGACAGGAAAGGCTTGCCTTTCTGCGGCTTCACTTCGCGCACGCGCGAGAGATAACCGAGGCCGGTCATGTGGCAGTCAAAGATTTTGTCGGTGGATTGATTGGCTTGAGTCATGGCGGATCTCCTAAAGAAAAAAGGAATCGCCACGGTTCCCCGGATAGGGAAGTGTCGATTCCCTATCTGGGTTGAAACTCACTCTAAGTCACTTGGACCCGCGGCCGTCCAGAACGGACAGAGCCAAACCGCGTACTTAAAAGGCGTTGGATAAGCACCAACAAGCTATAAGCGCTGTCATCATAACCATAGCCAGACGGCGGCGTCAATAGGTTCTACGAACAATTTCACCGTTATCCCGACATGGCGTTATCCACAAAAACTGTGGGTAACTTGCGCCGTTTTGCCGCAAGGACCGCACATCCGCGTTCTCGCATCGCCATCTCTAAAAAATAGGCAACGCTACGGCGGCAGCGGACTCGCGCGAGGCGTCGCGACCGCTTGACCCGGTGGCCGCGGCGCGCCGGGCGTCGGCGCGACTGCTGGGGCATGCTCGACGCCAACCCAGTCCTCGTTGTTGTCGACGCGATACGTCCCCTGGGTCATGGTATCCATCGCGTCATCCTTGGATGCCGCGATGGGACTGCCGCGGCCGGGCGCTTCACGTTCGATCGAGACGGCGCCGCCGGATGTGGTTAATTGAAAGGACGCCGGCTCGCCGCTCACGACCAAGAGATCGCCATGACGCGTGTACGGCAGGGCGCCGGCGTCTCCGCGCACCGACAGATGCGCTGGCGGCGCCCCGGAAAACTGAACGAAGGTCGCGCGGCCGTCGGTGAATACCTGCCCGATCCGAGGTGTCAATTGGCCGGACACGATATACCCGCCCCGCAAATCGGCGGGCGATAGCCGCAATATGCGGGCCGTCGGGCCCGTCACCGAACAAGTGGCGACAAGGACGCATGCCGCTACTGTCAAGATCCATTGACAATGCCTAGCCGGGGAGGCTGCCCTGTCTGCCATGATCAGGCGATTCGTCGAAGCGTTGGTAGTCGACAGAGACTGATGTCCGCGGTTGCATGCTCGCGTGGATGGTATGCCTCGTGGATTTTCTTGACCTTTGCCATGGCGACATGCGTATAGATCTCGGTGGTCGAGATGCTCGTATGGCCAAGCAGTTGCTGAATGGTGACCAAATCCGCGTTGTTGTCGAGCATATGCGTAGCGAAGCTGTGCCGCAACGTGTGCGGCGAGAGCGGGCCGCGGATGTCGGCTTGTCGAGCGTAACGGTTGACAAGCAGCCCCACCATGCGCGACGTAATTCCGTCACCACGACGGGTTATGAACAGCCTCCGATCCGCGCGATACATGGCCAGCGCGGGGCGAGCGGTGCGCAGATAACGCTCCAGCCAAAACGCCGCTTCTTCACCGAACAAAGCGATGCGCTCCACCGACCCTTTGCCGATGATCCGTATCGCGCGCTGCTTGAAATCCAATCCGAGGGCACTCAGCCCAACAGCTTCCGAAACACGCATACCGCTGCCATACAGAAGTTCAAGCAGCGCGCGATCGCGTAACCCCCGCGGATGATCGACTTGCGGCGCGCTCAACAAAGCATCAACTTGTTTCACGCTCAAAGGAAACGGGCGGCGAGGTGGAATCTTAGGGTGCAGCATCAGCAAGCAGGGATCTTCGTCAATCCGCCGTTCGCGAAGCGACCAGCCATAGAAACCTCGAAGTGCCGCCATCCGTCGGCGCTGAGTAGTTGGCATGACATTCGACTCGACCACGTAGCGATGAATATCCTCGCGAGAGACATCAAACAGCATCTTGCAAGAATCGTGCTCCAGCCACTTGGCGAACAGTCGTAAATCGCCGGCGTACCCGTATTGAGTCATACGCGCCAGGCCTCGTTCGAGCCAGAGCGATGATAAGCAGAACTCTTCGATTGCCTCGTAGCTCGCGTGCAGCAGGGGGCCGATGACCGTGCCCCGGAGATAGCCCTTGTCTTTGGTGGACATTGTGGTTCGACATTTTTATTATCGGGCTTATGTTAACGACGGATTCTTTCCTTAGTTGAGGATATTGCATCGGTATGCGAACGTTTCATCATGCGCAACACCAGCGTGGCGGTTGGATAGTCGGAATCTTTATGCCGGCATTGTTGCGTTCATGTAAAATTTACCTCCTCAGTGGCCGGTGGCCCTCGTGGCGCGAACGCGCCGTGTCACCTTTAGAAATCGACGGAGATCTCATGCGCTTGTTGCTCGCTATCATCCTGCCTTGGCTGCAGTTTTTCACGATCGGACGGCCCGTGGCCGGCATCATCTGCCTGCTGCTGCAGATCACCATCATCGGTTGGGTGCCGGCAGCGATCTGGTCGGTCTATGCGTTGAGCCAGTACAAGACCGACAAGAAGATCGAAAAGGCATTGAGCAATCGCCCGTGATACGTGCTCGTTTCGGCACGATATCGACCTTTGATGTTGCCCTTGATGCCTGATTGTTGCATGAGGTGGCATCTTGGCGTAGACATTGTTACATGTAACGAATTGGAGCTCTAGGTATGGCCACCCCTTTGACAGAGCGTGTGAGGAAGCGTCGTGAGACACTGCGCCGCGCAGGGCTTCGCCCGGTGCAAATTTGGGTTCCCGACACGAGTCGACCGAGTTTCGCTGCGGAATGCCGGCGCCAATCCAAATTAGCCGCCAAGGCCGACATGGCCGATGCGTCGATGCTGGACTTCATGGATGAAGCTTTGGCGGACGTGGATGGCTGGACGGCATGAGACGTGGCGATTTTGTGACCATCGCGCTGCAAGGTGATTTAGGCAAACCGCGACCCGCGCTGGTTATTCAATCCGACAATTTTGGCGCGCATGCCACGGTGACAGTGTTGCTGGTCTCCAGTGCGATGGTGGACGCGCCGTTGTTGCGCGTGACCGTGGCGGCTGACGAATCCAACGGCCTGAGGAAGACGTCTCAGGTAATGGTGGACAAGGCAATGACGGTCAGGCGGGACAAAATTGGCGACCCCATTGGCAAAGCCACCGATGAGGTCATCTTGGAAGTGGGACGTTGTCTTGCCGTGTTTCTCGGCATCGTCAGATAAGTAGTGCCATGCGTCTTCATGAGGGGCCAAGCGATTTAGATCTGTTGCTTGCATGCCACTTGCCTTGAAAACCCCACCCCGGCGTTATACAGTAGTCCCACGGATATCAACCTCATCCGTCTTTATTCGCGAACCCATGCGTGGGCAACGGCGCATCGAGGCCGGCGTGTGGGTGCCGACGATGCGACTCTGATAAATTTTCGAAAACCCGGAGTCGAAATGAACCTCAAAACCTTTCTACGGGGATGCTAAGTCGCCGGCCAGCTCGCGCTGGCGCATGCGCACCAGGACCTGTCGATATTGATACATCTCGAACTTCCTCTTCAAGCCACCCTCCCGAGTAAAAATGCTTTGGGAGGGTAGCGGTTCGTCGAAGTTCGAGCGCCCGAT
>NZ_SCSK01000063.1 GCF_004297875.1 Pandoraea sp.
GGTGAACAAGGCGGTCACGCAGATGGACGAGGTGACGCAGCAGAACGCGGCGCTGGTGGAGCAGGCGGCAGCGGCGGCGGGCTCGCTCGAGGAGCAGGCCCATCGCCTCAAGGATGCCGTGTCGGTGTTCCGCATCGGCCAGGGCGTCGCGGATGTCGTGGCCTTGCGGCAACCCGGGAAATCGGTCAACGACGATCGCCACGATCGCGAACCGCACCAGGCTGCGACGCGCAAGCGCGCGCTGGGCTGATTACCAGAGACGCACATGAGCACGCCGCGCCATCCGCCGCCCTCGCCGAGTTCGCCGGCGTTCGCCCGTCCAGCGGCCAGGACGGCCGAGAGCGCCTCGACGCCGGCGCTCGACAGCGGCCGCGACTTCGTGTTTACCGTCGCGGACTTCGCCCGCATTCGCGACATGATTTACCAGCGGGCGGGCATCGCGCTGGCCGAGCACAAGCGGGAAATGGTCTACAGCCGTCTGGCGCGCCGCATGCGCGCGCTCGGGCTGATGCGTTTTAGCGATTATCTCGACCGGCTCGAGGCCGATAGCGGCTCCGGCGAGTGGGAAGCCTTCACCAATGCGCTGACCACCAACCTGACTTCGTTCTTTCGCGAAGCGCACCACTTCCCGCTGCTGGCCGAGTTCGCCCGCGCACGTGCCAAGCCGCTGTCCATCTGGTGTTGCGCCAGTTCGACCGGCGAAGAGCCGTACTCGATCGCCATGACGCTGCTCGATGCGCTGGGCCCGCGTGCCCAGGCCAGCGTGCTGGCCACCGACGTCGACACGCAGGTGCTCGCGCGCGGCGCGGCCGGCACCTATGCCGCCGAGCAGGGCGGCAAACTGCCGCCCGAATACCTGCGCCGCTTCTTTCTGCGCGGCACCGGTGCGAACGCCGGCAAGATCAAGGTGCGGCCCGAAGTCGCCGCCCTGGTGTCGTTCGCGCAGCTCAACCTGCTCGCGCCGCAATGGCCGGCCCAGGGTCCCTACGATGCGATCTTTTGCCGCAACGTCATGATCTACTTCGACAAGACCACGCAACGTCGCATCCTCGAGCGCTTTGCTCCGCTGCTCAAGCCCGGCGGCCTGCTGTTCGCCGGACACTCCGAGAACTTCACCTACGTCACGCAGCAATTCCGCCTGCGTGGCCAGACGGTCTACGAACTGGCTCGAGCCGAGGAGCGCGCATCATGAATGCCCCGGTGCTGGCCAAGTCGCTGGCGACCAACCTCTATTTCGATCAGCAGTTCGGCTGCCAGGCGGTCAAGCTGCTGCCCAGCGAATACTACGTCACCAGCGCCGACATGATGCTGGTCACGGTGCTGGGCTCGTGCGTGGCGGCCTGCGTGCGCGATACCGTGAGCGGCATCGGCGGCATGAACCACTTCATGCTGCCCGACGAAAACGACAGCGACCGCCTGTTGTCGGCCTCGATGCGCTACGGCGCCTATGCGATGGAAATGCTGCTCAACGAGCTGATCAAGGCGGGTGCGCGCCGCGAGCGGCTCGAAGCCAAGGTGTTCGGCGGCGGCGCGGTGCTCGCCGGCATGACCACGCTCAATATTGGCGATCGCAACGCGCAATTCGTGCTGCGCTATCTCGAAGTCGAGCAGATCAAGGTAACCGCTCAGGATCTGCTCGGCGCGCAACCGCGCAAGGTCTGCTTCATGCCGCGCAGCGGCAAGGTCATGGTCAAGAAATTGGGTCAGCGCGGCGACGACGCGATCGTCGTCAAGCGCGAGCAGGATTACGCCCGGCAGTTGCGCGGTAACCAGGTGCGCGGCACGGTCGAGCTCTTTTCCTCGCCGGCGCGCAGTGCGCGCCAGGCGAGTGTGGCGGAGGAAACTTGAAAGACAAAATCAAAGTCCTGTGCGTGGACGACTCGGCGCTGGTGCGCAGCCTGATGACCGAGATCATCAATGAGCAGCCCGACATGACGGTGGTGGCGACCGCGCCCGATCCGCTGGTCGCGCGCGACCTGATCAAGCGTCATGACCCGGACGTGCTGACGCTGGACGTCGAGATGCCGCGCATGGACGGGCTCGATTTTCTTGAAAAGCTCATGCGCCTGCGCCCGATGCCGGTGGTGATGGTGTCTTCGCTGACCGAGCGCAATTCTGAAATCACCCTGCGTGCGCTCGAGCTGGGGGCGGTCGATTTCGTCACCAAGCCGCGCCTGGGCATTCGCGACGGGCTGCTCGAATACGGCGAGATGATCGCCGACAAGATTCGTGCCGCGGCGGGCGCGCGCATCAAAAGCGCGGTGCCGCGTTATCTGAAGCCCGCCGCCAGCGAGGAAGTGCCGCTGCTGCGCAATCCGCTGGTCAGCACGGAAAAACTGATTATCATCGGTGCCTCGACCGGCGGGACCGAAGCGATCCGCGAAGTGCTGCTGCCCTTGCCGCCGGATTGCCCGGCGATCCTGATCACCCAGCATATGCCGGCCGGCTTCACGCGCTCGTTCGCACAGCGCCTGAATTCGTTGTGCCGGATCACCGTCAAGGAAGCCGAGCACGGCGAGCGGGTCTTGCCGGGGCACGCCTACATCGCGCCGGGCGACACGCACTTGCGGCTCTCGCGCAGCGGCGCGAACTATGTCGCGCTGCTCGATCAGGGGCCGCCGGTGAACCGGCACCGGCCGTCGGTCGACGTATTGTTTCAATCGGCGGCCGAACATGCCGGGCGCAACGCGGTCGGGGTGATCCTCACCGGCATGGGGCGCGACGGCGCGGCCGGATTGCTGAGCATGCGCCAGGCCGGCGCGCATACGCTGGCGCAGGACGAGGCCAGCTGCGTGGTGTTCGGCATGCCGCGCGAGGCCATTGCGCTGGGCGGCGCCGACGAGATCGTGCCGCTGAACCAGATGGCGCGGCAGGTGATGCAGCAAATCGCAAGATTCGGAGAGCGGGTGCAGCGCGTATAGTGTGCCAATACGGGTGAGCCAATACGGCGCTGCCGGGTAAGTTGAGCCAGTTAGCAATAGTGGAGTGATGATGGTGGACAAGAACATGAAGTTTCTCGTGGTCGACGATTTCCCGACGATGCGGCGCATCGTGCGAAATCTCCTCAAGGAACTGGGATTTTCGAATGTCGACGAAGCCGAAGACGGCGTCGTTGGGCTGGCCAAGCTGCGCGGGGGCTCGTTCGAGTTCGTCGTGTCGGACTGGAACATGCCGAACATGGACGGGCTGACCATGCTGCAGCAGATCCGTGCCGACCCGGCACTGGCCAAGCTGCCGGTGCTGATGGTCACGGCCGAGGCGAAGAAGGAAAACATCATCGCCGCGGCGCAGGCCGGCGCCAGCGGCTACGTCGTCAAGCCTTTCACAGCCGCGACGCTCGATGAGAAGCTCAACAAGATCTTCGAAAAAATGGAAAAAGCGGGGGCCTGAACGTGAGCGAAGAAGTCACTCTCCATCCTCCGGGCGAGCTCGACGGCGGGCATGCCCCGGGCGATCACGAGCAGGCCGAGCGCATGCTCAACCGCATCGGGCAATTGACCCGCATGCTGCGCGACAATCTGCGCGAGCTGGGGCTCGACAAACAGATCGAGCAAGCGGCCGAGGCCGTGCCTGACGCCCGCGACCGGCTCAACTACGTGGCCACCATGACCGAGCAGGCGGCCGAGCGCGCCCTCAATGCGATCGAGGCCGCCAAGCCGATCCAGCAGCGCCTGCAGCAGGAAGCCAGCGCGCTCGACGAGCGCTGGTCGCAGTGGTTCGGCGGCCCGCTCGACATGGACGACGCGCGCCGCCTGGTCAACGATACGCGCGCCTATTTGCGGGCGGTGCCGGACGAGACCCGCGCGACCAACGAACAATTGATGGAAATCATGCTCGCCCAGGACTTCCAGGATCTGACCGGGCAGGTCATCAAGAAGATCATGGAGGTGGTGCGCACCATCGAGAGCCACCTGCTGCAGGTGCTGCTGGAAAACGTCTCGCTGGAAAAACGGCGCGAGAGCGGCGAGCCCCTGCTCAACGGCCCGCAGATCAATCCCGAGGGACGCTCCGACGTCGTCTCCGATCAAGCCCAGGTCGACGACCTGCTGGCCAGCCTCGGTTTTTGAGGCAGGCCCCGCGCGCGTTTTCGTGCGCTCAGTCCGCGGCCGGTGCCGGCACCACCACCGGCCGGTGATAAGCCTGCGGTTTCGACGCGACGCGCACTTGTCCATGGATGCGCGCCTGGTGCTCCGGCGCGAACATGTAGTACGGGAAGGCCGCGGCGGGCGCGCTCACCGCATCGAGCCGGGCGAGCAGTGCCGGCTCGAGTGTGAAGTCGAGCGAAGCGAGCGACTGCTGTAGTTGCTCCGGCTTGGTCGCGCCGACGATGATGCTCGACACGCCGCGCTTGCCGGCCAGCCAGTTCAGGGCGACTTGCGCCATGGGTCGACCGACCGCGTCAGCGACCGCCTCGAGCTCGGCGACGATGCCGAAATTGCGTTCGGTCAGTTTATCGAAGCCCGGACCGGGGTTGGCGCTCACCGTTTGCAGGCGACCTTCGCCGAACGCCGCACGCCCGTCCCGCGCCGGCCGATATTTCCCCGCGAGCAAGCCCATGGCCAACGGACTCCACGGAATCAACCCCATGCCCAGCTCGGTGGCCAGATCGCTGAACTCGTGTTCAGCGTTGCGCTCGATCAGCGAGTACTCGATCTGCATCGCGGCAACCGGCTCGAACCCTCGCCAATCGGCCAGGGTTTGCGCCCGGCCGGCGAACCAGGCCGGCGTATCCGACAGGCCCACGTAGCGAATCTTGCCTGCCCGCACTGCGTCGTCCATGGCACGCATGACCTCGTCGACCGGCGTCATGCGGTCCCACGTGTGCAGGTAGTACAAATCCACATAGTCGGTCTTCAATCGTTTGAGCGAGCCGTCGAGCGCGCGCAGCAAATTTTTCCGATGATTGCCGCCGGCGTTCGGGTTGCCGGTCTCGCTGTTGTAGCTGTACTTGGTTGCCACCACCATGCGATCGCGCAAGCCGCGCGCCGCAATGAATTGGCCCAGCCACGCCTCGCTGGTGCCGGCCGTATACAGGTCGGCGGTGTCGACGAAGTTGCCGCCGGCGTCCACGTAAAGATCGAACAGGCGCTGCGCGGTCGCCTGGTCCGCGCCCCAGCCCCACTCGGTGCCGAAGGTCATGGTGCCCAGTGCAATCGGGCTAACGCGCAGGCCGGAGCGGCCCAGGGTGGTATAGGTTTGCATCATCGTCATGGGAGTCTCCTTCAGGGTGTTTGCGACGGCTTTGCGCAACTGCATTGGTTGCCATATTGCCCCGACTTGTTTATGTAGAAAAATAGCGTTCTACTAAAAGGAATATGAAGCTGAACTTCATAAAAGGAGGCGCCATGGATGCCGCTCAATTACCCGCTGTCAGCGCTTTTGCCCGCGTCGCCCAATGTGGCAGTTTCACGCGCGCCGCGGCGGTGCTCGGGGTCTCGCCGTCGGCGCTGTCGCAGACGATCCGGGGCCTTGAAACCCAGCTCGGCGTGCGGCTGCTGCAGCGCACGACCCGCCGCGTGGGGCTCACGGAGGCCGGCGCGCAGTTCCTGCGCAGTGTCATGCCGGCGCTCGAGTCGCTGTCGGTGGCGTTCGACGCCCTTAACGATTGGCGCGCACGCCCTGCCGGCACGTTGCGCATCAACCTGTCGCGGGTGGCCAGCGAGTTGCTGGTGATGCCGTATCTGGCCGAATTCAGCGCCGCATATGCCGATGTCACGCTTGAGTTGATGCTGGACGACGGCATCAGCGACCTGGTGGCCGAAGGCTGCGATGCCGGCATCCGGCTCGGCGAGCGGCTGGCGCAGGACGTGGTCGCGGTGCGCCTGGGTGGCGAGCAGCGCACCATCGTGGCTGGCTCGCCAGCCTATTTCGCACGGCACGGCAAACCGCGCACGCCCGAGGATCTGTGCACGCACGATTGCCTGCGCTACCGTTTCGCCTCGAGTGGCGGCATTTATCGCTGGGAATTCACCCGCGACGGCCGTACTTTCGAGGTCGATCTCAAAGGCCGTGTGGTGACCAACGACTTGCGCACCATGGTCGAGGCCGCACTGCAAGGCGTGGGTCTGGTGCATGTGATCGAAGACTACGTCCGTGCGCCGCTGGCCGACGGGCGGCTCGAACGTGTGCTCGACGAGTGGTGCCAGCCCTTTCCCGGGTTTTATCTCTACACGCCCAGCCGCGCGCAAATGCCGTTGAAATTGCGCGCCTTTATCGATTTCCTGCAGGCAAAGCTTCACCGTTGACCGGTCGCTGGCCTTGCCGCACCGGCGGACAAATTTTGAATAAGGCCTTAATCCCGGCCCTGTTTCGCCGATCGCCGCTTGACGTGTTCAACGACAATCGGTCCTGATGGGGTGGGTCTCGCCGCCCTCGGCACAGTGAAAAAGGGCTTGGAAGGGCATGGCTGAAGAGAGCGATCTCGAGCGCACCGAACCTGCGTCCCCCCGGCGCCTCGAACAGGCGCGCGAGGAAGGGCAGGTTGCGCGCTCGCGCGAATTGGCGACGTTCATGTTGCTGGCCGCCGGCGTTGGCGGCCTGTGGGCCATGGCCGGCAGCCTGTCGCAGCATTTCGCGGGGCTGCTGCGGCACAGCCTGAGCTTCGATCAGGCCAGCGCGCTCAACACGCACGTGATGATGGCGCGCGCCGGCGCCTCCGGCCTGCAAACGGTGCGGGTCATGCTGCCGCTGCTGGGCCTGCTGGCGCTGGCGGCGCTGATCGCACCGATGATGCTGGGCGGCTGGCTGTTTTCAACCAAACCCCTGATGCCGCAATTCTCCCGGCTCGATCCGCTCAAGGGTCTGGGGCGAATGTTTTCCGTGCAAAGCCTGGCCGAACTGGTCAAGGCGATTGCCAAGACGATCCTGGTCGGCTGCGTCGCGCTATGGGTGCTGCTGCGCGACCGGGACCAGGTGTTCGGGCTGATGGGGCAGGCGCCCGACGTGGCGCTGCGGCACGCCGTGCATCTGGTGGGCGAGTCGTGCGCGTTCATCGTCGGTTCGCTGCTGCTGATCGCCGCGCTCGACGTGCCGCTCCAGCTCTGGCAGCACTACCGCAAGCTGCGCATGACGCGCGAAGAACTTCGCAACGAGTACAAGGAAACCGAGGGCGACCCGCACGTCAAGGCACACATCCGCCAAATGCAGCGCCAGGCGGCGCGGCGCCGCATGATGGCAGCCGTGCCCAAGGCGGACGTGATCGTCACCAACCCGACCCACTTCGCGGTGGCGCTGCAATACGTCGACGACACCATGCGCGCGCCGCGGGTGGTCGCCAAGGGCGCCGATCTGGTCGCGCAGCGCATCCGCGAGCTCGGGCTCGAACACGGCGTACCGGTGCTCGAGGCACCGCCGCTGGCGCGCGCGCTGTACCGCCATACCGAACTCAATCAGGAAATCCCCGCGACCCTCTACAACGCCGTGGCCGAAGTGCTGGCGTGGGTCTACCGGCTGCGCCGCTGGCGCGCCGAGGGCGGCGAGCGTCCGGTCGAACCGGACGAGCTGGCGGTGCCGCCTGACATGGCGGGCGGCGCGCCGGGCGCCGAAGGCGGTGCCGCATGAACGCGCGCGTGAACGACTGGCTGCGCCGTCCCGGCAATCTGCTGGGCGGCAATCTGCGCGCGCTGGCGCCGCCGATCCTGATCATGATGATCCTGGGCATGATGATTCTGCCCTTGCCGCCATTTCTGCTGGATCTGCTGTTTACGTTCAACATCGCGCTGTCGGTGATGGTGCTGCTGGTCAGCATGTACACCCAGAAGCCGCTGGACTTCGCGGCGTTCCCGAGCGTGCTGCTGTTCTCCACCCTGCTGCGCCTGTCGCTGAACGTCGCCTCGACCCGGGTGGTATTGCTCAAGGGGCATACCGGGGCCGATGCCGCCGGACGCGTGATCGAGGCGTTCGGCCATTTCCTGGTGGGCGGCAATTACGCGGTGGGGATCGTGGTGTTCGTCATCCTGGTGGTCATCAACTTCATGGTGATTACCAAGGGCGCGGGGCGGATCGCCGAAGTGGGCGCTCGCTTTACGTTGGATGCCATGCCCGGCAAGCAAATGGCGATCGACGCCGATCTGAACGCCGGGCTGATCGGCGAGGAAGAGGCGCGCCGCCGCCGCGCGGTGATCGCCCAGGAAGCCGACTTCTACGGATCGATGGACGGCGCCAGCAAGTTCGTGCGCGGCGATGCCGTCGCCGGCCTGCTGATCATGGTGATCAATATCGTCGGCGGGCTGATCGTCGGGGTCGTCCAGCACAATATGGACCTGGCCGACGCCGCCAAGACCTACACGCTGCTGACCATCGGCGACGGACTGGTGGCGCAGATCCCGGCACTGGTGATTTCCACCGCGGCCGGCGTGGTGGTCAGCCGCGTGGCCACCGACGAGGATATCGGCCAGCAGGTGATGGGGCAGCTGTTCTCCAATCCGCGCGTGCTGGTCCTGACCGCGGGCATCCTGGGCATGATGGGCCTGATCCCCGGCATGCCCAACGTGGCGTTCCTGCTGCTGGCCGCCGCGCTCGGCGCGCTGGCGCGCTGGCAGCTCAAGCGCGACGCGCTGGCCAAAAGCGGCGCGGCGACGCCGGCACCGGCCCCTGGCCCGGCGGTGGACGTGGCCGAAGCGAGCTGGGACGACGTCACGCTGGTCGACCCGCTCGGCCTGGAAGTCGGCTATCGCCTGATCCCGCTGGTCGATCGCGCGCGCGACGGCGAGCTGCTCAAGCGCATCAAGGGCATCCGCAAGAAATTCGCGCAGGAAATCGGTTTCCTCGCGCCGGTGGTGCATATTCGCGACAACCTCGAACTGAAGCCGACCGCCTACCGCATCACCCTCAACGGCGTCGAGATCGGCCACGGCGAAGCCCACCCGGGACAGCTGCTGGCGATCGACCCCGGCCAGGTCAGCGGCCCGCTGCCGGGCACCCAGACGCGCGATCCGGCGTTCGGATTGCCCGCCGTGTGGGTCGACCCCAGCCTGCGCGAGCAGGCCAATATGCAGGGCTACACGGTGGTCGACGCCGGCACGGTGGTGGCCACCCACCTGAATCATCTGGTTTATGGCCATGCATCGGAATTGTTGGGCCGTCAGGAAGTGCAGCAACTGCTCGACCGTATCGGCAAGGACTCCCCGAAGCTGACCGAAGATCTGGTGCCCAAGACGCTGCCGCTGACGACCGTGCAAAAGGTGCTGCAAAACCTGCTGGACGAAGGCGTGCCGATTCGCGACATGCGCACCATTCTCGACGCGCTGGCCGAGCATGCGCCGCGCGTGACGGACCCGCACGAGCTGACTGCGCTGGTCCGCCTGGCCTTGGGCCGCGCCATCACGCAGGCGCTCTACCCCGGCCAGGGAGAGCTCCAGGTCATGGGCCTCGACGCCAATCTCGAACGCATCCTGAGCCAGGCGCTGGCGGCCAGCGGCAACGGCGCGGGCGCGGGTCTCGAGCCGGGGCTGGCCGAGACTCTGCTGCGCGAGACGCAGGACGCGATGCGCCGCCAGGAACGCGCGGGCCTGCCGCCGGTGCTGCTGGTGCAACATCCGCTGCGCGTGCTGCTGGCGCGCTTCCTGCGCCGCAGCCTGCCGCAACTCAAGGTGCTGTCGTCGGCCGAAGTGCCCGACACCCGCTCCATTAAAGTGACTGCCCTGATCGGAGGTCAAGCTTGAATATCCGTAAGTTCGTCGCCGGTACGTGCCGGGACGCATTGCGCCAGATCCGCGAGGAAATCGGTCCCGATGCCGTGGTCCTGTCCAACCGCACGGTGGCCGGCGGTGTCGAAATCGTCGCATTGTGCGAGGCTGACCTGGCATCGCTGGCGAGCGCCTCGCCGAACCCGCCTGCCTCCAAGGCGCCCCGCGCGACGCTCGACCCGGCGCTGGCCGAAGCCATGATCGGCGAGATCCAGTCGATGCGCGGCCTGCTCGAGAACCAGGTAGCCGGCCTGTTGTGGAGCGAGCGCCAGCGTCGCACGCCCGCGCACGGCGAGATCCTGCGCACCCTGCTGGGCAGCGGTTTCAGCGCGCAACTCGCCAAGACGCTGCTGGAGGCGTTGCCGGCCGGGCACACGCGCGAAGCCGGACTGGCGTGGGTCAAGCAGGCGCTGATGCGCAACCTGCCGATCATCGAAAACGAAAACGCCCTGATGGAGCGCGGCGGCGTGTATGCGCTGATGGGGCCGACCGGCGTGGGCAAGACCACCACCACCGCCAAGCTCGCGGCGCGTTTCGTGATGCGCCACGGCGCCGACAAACTGGCGCTGCTGACCACCGACAGCTATCGGATCGGCGCGCACGAGCAGTTGCGCATCTACGCCAAGATCCTCGGCGTGACCGTGCATGCGGTCAAGGACGCGGCCGACTTGCGCCTGGTGCTGGCCGAGCTGCGCAACAAACATACCGTGCTCATCGATACGGTGGGCATGAGCCAGCGCGACCGTACCGTGCCGGAACAGGTCGCGATGCTGTGCGGCACCGACACGCCGGTACGCCGCCTGCTGCTGCTCAACGCCACCAGCCACGGCGACACGCTCAACGAAGTCGTGCACGCCTATCAGTCGGCCGACGCAGCGAGCCTGGCCGGCTGCATTCTGACCAAGCTCGACGAGGCGACCAACCTGGGCGCGGCGCTCGATACGGTGATCCGCCACCGCTTGTCGGTGTATTACGTCTCGACCGGGCAGCGCGTGCCGGAAAACCTGCATGTGCCCGAGCGCGAGTTTCTGATCGACACGGCATTGAACGCCACGCGCGAGAACTCGCCGTTCGTGCCCGGCGCGGACGACATGCCGACGTTGCTCAGCCGCCTGGGCGGCAGCTCCGGCGCTTTTAGCGCGGAGGCTCGCCTTGGATAAGCTCGTGCGGGATCAGGCCGAGGGTCTGCGCCGCCTGTTGCGGCGTCATGCGCCGCGCGTGGTGGCAATCGCCGGCGGCACGCCGCGCGGCGGGCAGACCAGCGTGGCCGTCGAGCTGGCGGCAGCGCTCGCGCAGCAGGGGCGCGACGTGCTGCTGCTGGACGAAACCGGTCATGCGTGCGGGGCGCTGGGCATCGCCTCGCACCACCATCTGGACGACGTGCTGGCCGGCGAGATGCCGCTGTCGATAGCGCAAACGCGCCTGCGCGACGGCTTTGCCGTGCTGCCGGCCGAGGCGCGCAAGATGACCGGTCCGGTCAGCGGGCAATGGCCGACGCGACTGGGCGCGACCGCCCCCGACATCGTGCTGATCGACGCCGCCGCGAGCCCGAGCGCGCCGCTCTCGTCGCTGGCGTGCCATGCGCAGGACGTGATGGTGGTGCTCACGCCGAACGCCGAATCGATTACCGGTGCCTATGCGTGGATCAAGCGCGCCCACCTGACTCATGCGATTCCGCGCTTTCGCCTGCTGGCCAATCGCGCGGGCGAATCGGAGGCGGCGGTGATGTGCCGCAACCTGGCCGGCACCGCCAGCCGCTATCTGGCCGTCACGCTGGAGCTGGCCGGCTGCGTGCCGGCCGACCGCCAGCTGCAGCAGGCCCGGCAACTCCGCCGCTGCGTGGTCGATGCGTTCCCGGCCGCACCCGCGGCCGTGCAGTTCCGCCAGCTTGCCGCGACGCTGATGCAATGGCCGGCGGCCATGGGCGCGCCGCTGCCACTGGCGCGCAACAGCGCGGCCGGCGTCGCTCTTGCCGCGCAACCGTGCGCGAGTTGACCATGGGGGACGGCATGTATACGGCGCGCGGCACGGTTCAGACCAACGATCTGCTGGAGCAATATGCGCCGCTGGTGCGCCGCCTGGCGCTGCAGTTGATGGCCAAGCTGCCGGCCAGCGTCGAGCTCGACGATCTGGTGCAGGCCGGCATGCTCGGCCTGCTCGATGCCGAGAGCCGCTACCAGGAGACCCAGGGCGCGCAGTTCGAAACCTACGCCAGCCAGCGCATACGCGGCGCGATGCTCGACGAGCTGCGCGAAATGGACTGGGCCTCGCGCGGCGTGCGCAAGATCGCGCGCCAGATCGAACAGGCGGTGCAGCGGCTGCAACAGCGCCTGGGCCGCTCTCCGGCCGAGAGTGAAATCGCCACCGACATGCAGGTATCGCTCGAGGCATACCAGCAGATGCTGCAAGAGGCGCATGGCTGCCAACTGATCTACTACGAGGATTTCGAGGGGGACGACGAGGAGCCATTCCTCGATCGATTGAGCGCCGACCATCACGCCGATCCGTTGGCCGCGCTGCTCGACGACGACCTGCGCCAGGTGCTGTCCGATGCCATCGAGCGCCTGCCCGAACGCGAAAAGCTGCTGATGAGCCTGTACTACGAACAGGGGTTGAACCTGCGGGAAATCGGCGCGGTGCTCGAAGTCAGCGAGTCGCGCGTATGCCAGCTGCACAGCCAGGCGATTTCGCGCCTGCGCGTGCGTCTGCGCGAACAGGCCTGGACCACCTCGGGGCAATGAAGCTGCGTCCGGCCGAATGCCGATGACGCAGGCGCTCGAAAGTGCCGCGCCTGCGGCGCGCCTCAGGCCGTGACGCTGCCGCCGCCGAGCGTCGCCTGCTGGCGGCCGTCGGGGCCATAAAGCGGTTCGCCGGCGCCCACGTTGAGAGCGGCCAGCGCGCGCTGGGTGTAATTCAGGCGCGTGCGGATCAGGCTGCCGTTGATATCGTTATTGCGTTTGGCCACGGCGGCCAGCGCCAGCAGTTCGGCCCAGGCCTGGCCGATCTCGGGGTCGCACGCGGCGGCCGCCTCGCCGCCGGCGCGTCCCGCGCCGAAACCCATCTCATGCAAGCGCCGGTCGCGGTCGCGGCCGTGCCCGGCCAGTTCGGCGACCAGCTGGGCTTTGCGTTCCGTCAATGCCGGCAACGGCTCGAGCGAGCCGGCCACGAGTGCCTGCTGCTCCTCATCGAGCACGGCCGCGAAGACCGCGACGGCGGCGTGTTCGTTGGCAATGGCGCTCAGCAAATCCTGTTTCATGATTTCTTCTGGGCACTGAGCAGATCGCGCACGGAGTTGATCAGTCCGCTGGCGATCTTGTCGGGGTTGATGGCGAGCTTGCCCTCGCTGATGGCCTGCTTGAGTTCGGCCACCCGGGCGGTATCGATATCGGCCGCGCCGGACTGCGCCAGCTGCGTCTGCAACGCTTGCATGTGGCTGGCCAGCGGGCTCAGGCTGACCGCGTCGCCCTCCAGGCTGCTGCCGGCACTCGCCCCGGCCGCACCCGGCCCGGGCGCGCCGGCGTTGTTCGTGGTGCGCGCGGTGCCGCCCTTGACAGCGGACGTCCCGGTCACTTTATTGGCGGATTGTTGGATTTTCATCATCTTTTCCCAGAATCTTGCCTGTTTAACGGCAGCATCTTGCGGAACTTTAACAGCGTACCGCGGCCCGCGCACTACCCGCCCGCCAAGGGGGTGCGTCCTCGGACCGGCGCGGCGCTCCGGCGCCTCACAACGAAACGATGACCTCCACTCCGCCGGAGCGGTCATGGGCCACCACGCCGCTGACCACTTGTCCCGAGCGCATCCGCACCTGAACCATCTGACCCACGCTGGCGCGCGTCAGGACCTGGCCTTCGGCGCTGACCTCGAAATGGCTGCCCTTGGCCACCACACGCAAATTCTGCCCCTGTTGCACGACGATGGCGCCATGCAGTAAATCTTGCCGAATCGGCAGGCCGGCGGTGATCATGTTTTGCGCGACCTGGCCGATCGCCTGACCCGGATCGGTCACGATCGAGCGCGGCAGCAGCGTCAGATCGCCTTGCCGCGCGATCAGGTCGCCCGCCTGAATGGTTTGTCCGGCGCTGATCTGGCGCCCGGCTACGAAATAGGTCGCATCGACCGCGATGCGCGCTTGCAGATAAAGCGTCCAGGGCCGCGCGCCGCTGCAGCGCACGCCCACGCTGGTGGTGCCCCACAGGCGCGCGCCGGGCGGCAGGAACGCTTCCATCGCGGTGCATGCTGCCATGCGGTTCGAGACCGCCTCGCCCAGCGTGATCTTGACAGTGCCGGGCATGCCGCTGGTCTGCGCCTGCAGGAACGACAGCGCCGTCTGCCGGATCGTCTGCGGGTCCTGCCACGCGTCGGGCAGGGTGGCCGGCGCGGTCGCGGCGAGTGCCGGCGCGCCCGCGCACAGCAGCGCGAGCAGCGCCGGAAGCAGGCATCGCGCGCGGCGCGCCAGGGCGGGGAGGGGCAGCTTGGTTGTCATCGTTTCGGATCCACTCATGCGGCGCCGGCGGCAGTGCGCCGGGTCTTTTTCACGCTTGCATTCTAGCCACGCAAGCGCTCGGGGCATGGGTGGAATTGGACGGCAAATTGCGGCCTGTTCGGGCAATTGATCCCGGCGTGACGAATCTAGAATGCCTCACATGCCAAAAGGTCTCGAGGCGTTGGCGCGGGCGCTGCCCGCATTGCCGCGACGAGCGCCATGGCACGGCAAAACCATTGGAGCGCGCCGGGGCGCGCAGAGGTCGAGGACGGCATGATCGACAAACTGGATGCAGCTTTGCGTTTTAACCAGGACGCGCTGGATTTACGGGCCTACCGGCAGGAGGTCCTGTCGTCCAACATCGCCAATGCCGACACACCGGGGTACAGGGCGCGCGACTTCGCTTTCGGCAGCGCGCTGGCGCAGGCCGTCGAGCGTGGCACGCAGGCCGCCCAGGCCGTCACGTCGCAGCCGGGGCAGCCGGTGCTGCTGCGCACCTCGGCGCGGCAGTTCGCCGGCCAGGCGATGCCTTCGACCAATGCCGGCGCGCCGGCGGGCGTTGACCTCGCGTATCGGGTGCCGTACCAGCCGAGCGTGGACGGCAACACCGTCGATCTCGATAACGAGCGAGTCAGGTTTGCCGATAACGTCGTGCATTACGAGACGGGACTGACGGTCATATCCAACCAGATCAAGCAAATGCTGGCGGCGATCCAGCAATAGGGGTGAATCCATGGCACTGATGAGCATTTTCGATGTGGCCGGCTCGGCCATGACCGCACAGTCCGAGCGCATGAATGTGGCCGCCAGCAATATGGCCAACGCCGACAGCGTGACCGGTCCGGACGGTCAGCCGTATCGCGCCCGGCAGGTGGTGTTTCAGACCGACCCGGCCGGTCAGGGCGTGGGCGGGGTGCGCGTGGCAGGCGTGATTCAGGACCCGTCGCCGATGAAAAAGGTCTACGACCCGAAAAACCCGGCGGCCGACGCCAGCGGCTACGTCACGATGCCCAACGTCGACATGACCGATGAAATGGTCAACATGATCTCGGCTTCGCGTTCGTACCAGGCCAACGTCGAAGTGCTCAATACCGCCAAGACGTTGATGCTCAAGACGCTCACGATCGGCCAATAAAGGAGCGCCGCCATGACCACCATTACCGGCTCCAACGGCCAGTTTTCCAGCAGTTTCCTGGATGCCGTCAACGGCACCAGCGGCAGCGGCGGCACCTCGGGCTCGGGCAGCGCCTCGGGCACCGGCAGCGCTACCAGCCTGCAGAACAATTTTCTGCAACTGCTGGTCGCGCAGATGAACAACCAGGATCCGCTCAACCCGATGGACAACTCGCAGGTGACCTCGCAACTGGCGCAGATCAGCACCGTCAGCGGCCTGAACCAGCTCAACACGACGCTCTCGTCGATCACCGGCCAGATCAATTCATCGCAGAACCTGCAGGCCGCCGGCCTGGTCGGCAAGGGCGTGCTGGTGCCGGGCAGCACGGTGGGGGTGACCGGCGGGCAGGCGACGCCGTTCGGCGTGCAACTGCCGGCAGCGGCCGACACCGTCACGGTCGACATCGTCAGCCCGAGCGGCGCGACGGTGCGCACCCTGCACGAGGGCGCGCTGGCCGCCGGGCCTCAGGTCCTGACGTGGGACGGCAAGGACAACAACGGCGTCACGGTCGCCGACGGCAGCTATACCGTGAAAGTCAGCGCCACCGCCAATGGCCAGAACGTCGGGCCGACGGCATTGAACTACCAGGTGGTCAGCAGCGTGGTGACCGGGGCCAATGGCGCACCGTCGCTCAATCTCGGCACAGGCGGCGTGGTCAGCCTGAGCAGTGTCCAGGAAATTTTGTAGGCGCGGCCTGACGCATGTGCGTCAACTGCACTCGCTTCCAAGGGGTTTGATATGAGTTTTTCCACAGCTTTGAGCGGCCTCGATGCGGCGTCCCAGAATCTGGACGTGATCGGCAACAACGTGGCCAATGCCAGCACCGTCGGCTTCAAGGAAGGCGAGGCGCTGTTCTCCGACATCTACGCCAACTCGATGTCGGGCTCCGGCAACAACCAGATCGGCATGGGCACGCGCGTGACCGGCGTCGAGCAGCAGTTCACGCAGGGCGACCCGACCGTGACCAACCAGTCGCTCGACCTGGCGATCAACGGCAACGGCCTGTTCCGGCTCAACGACAACGGCACCACGGTGTATTCGCGCAACGGCCAGTTCCAGCTCGACAAGAACGGCTACATCGTCAACGCCAATGGCGATCGCCTGACCGGCTATGGCGCCAACACGACCGGCGTGATCAACAGCGTCAGTCCGCAGGATCTGCAGATTCCGACCGGCTACATCGCGCCGTTGGCCACCTCGACGATCGCCGGGCAGTTCAATCTGGATTCGCGCACTGCGGCGATTCCGTCGACCACGGCGTTCAACCCGGCCGACACAACGACCTACACCAATGGCACGTCGGTGAACGTCTACGATTCGCTGGGCAACCAGCACTCGGTCAATCTGTATTTCGTCAATCGTGGCCCGGATCCGGTCACCGGCCTGGGCACCTGGAACGTGTACGGTACGATCGACGGCAGCACGCCGATCGGCGCCGCGCCGGGGCTGATCGACACGCTAACCTTCAATACCGCCGGTGGCCTGGCCAGCGGCGGCGGGCCGATCACGCTGCCCACCATCAGTTACGGCAACGGTTCCTCGAGCGTGAGCAACATGACGCTGACCCTGAACGGAACCACGCAATACGGCAGCACCTACGCGGTCAATGCGCTGCAGCCCAACGGCTACGCCACCGGCCAGTTGAGCGGCTTTACCATCGGCAACGACGGCATCATCACCGGCACCTACTCGAACGGGCAGTCGGCCACACTTGGGCAGGTCGCGCTGGCCAACTTCAATAACCCGCAGGGGCTGGTACCCACCGGCAACAACGCCTGGGTCGAGTCGGCCACCTCGGGCGCGCCCAAGGTCGGCGTGCCGGGCAGTTCCAACCTCGGCAGCCTGCAGTCGGGCGCGGTCGAGAGCTCGAACGTCAATCTCACGGCCGAACTGGTCAACATGATCACCGCGCAGCGCAACTACCAGGCCAATGCGCAGACCATCAAGACGGAGAACCAGCTGGTGCAGACGCTGGTGAACCTGTAATGCACGCCGCTCGCTTGCCGCGGAGGATCTCATGGATCGCGTGATTTATCTGGCGCTCAGCGGCGCACAACAGGCCTTCGAACAGCAGGCCGTGACCGAAAACAACGTGGCCAACGTCTCCACGCCCGGCTTTCGGGCGCAGCTCAGCGCCTACCGGCAAGTGCCGGTGGTCGGCGGCAGCGGCAATCCGACCCGCGTGTTCGTCACGGCCTCGACCCCGGGGGCCGACTTCACGCCGGGGCCGATCATGCAGACCGGCCGCCCGCTGGACGTGGCGGTGCAGGGCGACGGCTGGCTGGCCGTCAATACCGCCAACGGCGGCGAGGCCTACACGCGCGCCGGCGATATCCAGATCAATCCGGACGGCGGCCAGCTGACCATCAACGGCTTGCCGGTGATGGGTTCCAGCGGGCCGCTGGCCGTGCCGCCCGGCGCGGCCATCACGATTGCCAAGGACGGCACCATCTCGGCACTGGGACAGGGCGACCCGCCCAACTCGGTGGCGGTGATCGGCCAGCTCAAGCTGGTCAACCCGCCGACGTCCTCGCTGGTGCGCGGCGACGACGGGCTGTTTCGCCTGGCCAACGGCCAGCCGGCGCCGGCCGATCCGAACGTCACGGTGCTCTCGGGCGCGCTGGAGGGCAGCAATGTCAATCCGGTCACCGGCATGGTCGACATGATCGCCCAGGCGCGCGATTTCCAGATGCACATGAAGGTGCTGCAAAACGCCGACACCAACGACCAAAGCGCCAACCAGCTGTTGACCTTCAACTGACGCGCCGCCCGCGCGCGCGCCACCGATTCCTGCAGGAGAACGCCGCATGATCCGCTCGCTATACATCGCCAAGACCGGCATGGATGCCCAGCAAACCGAAATGGACGTGATTTCGAACAACCTGGCCAACGTCAGCACCACCGGCTTCAAGAAAAGCCGTGCGGTGTTCGAAGACCTGATGTACCAGACCATCCGCCAGCCGGGCGCGCAGTCCTCGCAGCAGACCCAGTTGCCGTCCGGGCTGCAGTTGGGCACCGGCGTCGAGCCGGTATCGACCGAGAAGATTTTCACGCAGGGCAATCCGCAGCAAACCGGCAATCCGAACGACGTGGCGATCCAGGGCGACGGCTTCTTCCAGGTTCTGTTGCCCGACGGCACGACCGGCTACACGCGCGATGGCTCGTTCACGAAAGACAGCAATGGCCAGTTGGTGACCGCCAGCGGCTATCCGCTGCAGCCGGCCATCACCATCCCGGCCAACGCGCTGACCATGACCATCGGCACCGACGGCGTGGTGTCGGTCACGCAGCCTGGGTCGGCGGCCAACGTGCAGGTCGGCACCATCCAGCTGGCCACCTTCGTGAACAATGCGGGGCTGCAAAGCAAGGGGCAGAACCTGTATCTCGAGACCGCGGCCTCGGGCGCGCCGAACGTCACCGCGCCGGGCACCAATGGCTCGGGCACGCTGGCCCAGAATTATGTGGAGTCCTCCAACGTCAACGTGGTGGAGGAGCTGGTCAATATGATTCAAGCGCAGCGGGCCTACCAGATCAACAGCAAGGCGGTCACGGCATCGGACCAGATGCTGCAGACCCTGACGCAGCTTTGAGTCCGTCGGGCGGAACTTGATATGAAATTTCGTTGGGCCGCTTGGTGGGTCGTGCTCGGGCTGCTGTGCCTGGGCGGCTGCGCCTATTTTCCGCAGGAACCCGTGGTGGAGGGGCCGACGACCGCGCGGCCGCCGCCCGAGCCGGTCAAACCCGATCCGGACGGCGCGATCTACCGGCCGGAATTCGCCAACCGGCCTTTGTTCGAGGATTTGCGCCCGCGCAATGTCGGCGACATCCTGACCATCGTGATCAACGAAAAGACCGCGGCCAGCAAGAACTCGGCGACCGACACCAGCCGCTCGGGCAGCGCCGGCTTCGCTTTCCCGTCGATTCCCGGGATGGTGGGCGGCCTGTTCAACAACCAGGCCACTTCCGTCAACGGCGCGAACCAGTTCGCTGCCAAGGGCGACGCCGATGCCAACAACGTGTTCACCGGCACCATCACCGTGACGGTTTTGCAGGTGTTGTCCAACGGCAACCTGGTGGTCGCCGGCGACAAGCAGATCGCGATCAACCAGGGCACCGAGGACATCCGCTTCTCCGGCGTGGTGAATCCGGCGAGCATTTCCGGAACCAACACGGTGTCGTCCACGCAAGTGGCCGACGCGCGCATCGTCTATCGCGGCAAGGGCGCGATCAACGAAGCACAGACCATGGGTTGGCTGCAGCGCTTTTTCCTTAACGTTTTGCCTTTCTGATGATGTTGCCGACCTTACTCCAACGTTTTCGCGTGGCCCGCTGGGGGCTGGTGCTGCTGGCCGCGGCCGGGCTCGCCGCCGGCATGGCCGCGCCGGCGCGCGCCGAGCGCCTCAAGGATCTGGCCTCGATCCAGGGGGTGCGCGACAACCCGCTGATCGGCTACGGCCTGGTGGTCGGGCTGGACAACAGCGGCGACCAGACCATGCAGACGCCGTTTACCACCCAGAGCCTGACCAATATGCTGTCGCAGCTGGGCATCACGGTGGCGCCCGGCACCAATATGCAGCTCAAGAACGTCGCCGCGGTGATGGTCACCGCCACGCTGCCGCCGTTCGCGCAGCCCGGCCAGCAGATCGACGTAGTGGTGTCCTCGATGGGCAACGCCAAGAGCCTGCGCGGTGGCACGCTGCTGATGACCCCGCTCAAGGGCGCCGACGGCCGTGTCTATGCGATCGCCCAGGGCAATCTGCTGGTCGGCGGGGCCGGCGCCTCGTCCAATGGCAGCAGCGTGCAGGTCAATCAGCTGGCCGGCGGGCGCATCAACGGCGGCGCCATCGTCGAGCGCGGCGTGCCGACCACGATGGGCGGCCAGCCCGGCGTCGTGCGCCTGGAGTTGAACACGACCGACTTCGGCACTGCCGAGCGGGTCACCAACGCGATCAACCGGCGCTTTGGCCCCAGCACCGCCAATGCGCTCGACGGCCGCGTCATCATGCTGCATTCGCCGCTCGATCCTTCGGCTCGCGTGGATTTCCTGGCGCAGGTCGAAAACATCGACGTGCGGCCGTCGCTGGCGCGCGCCAAGGTGATTCTCAATGCGCGCACCGGCTCGGTGGTGATGAACCAGACCGTCACGATCGATGCCTGTGCGGTTGCGCACGGCAATCTGTCGGTGGTCATCAATACCACCCAGACCGCCAGCCAGCCGGCACCTTTCTCCAACGGCCAGACCGTGGTCGTGCCGAACTCGCAGGTGTCGCTGCAACAGGACGCGGGCGGCCTGCACCTGCTCAGCTCGGGCGCCTCGCTGGCCGACGTGGTCAAGGCGCTCAATACCCTGGGCGCCACGCCGGGTGACCTGATGTCGATCCTGCAAGCCATGAAAGCGGCCGGCGCCTTGCACGCCGATCTGGAAATCATCTGAGGAAGCGGTATGAGCGATTCCCCTCTCATCGGACAGCCGGGCGACCTGAGCCAACGCCTGGCGCTCGACGTGCAAAGCGTCAACGCGCTGCGCCAGGCGGTGCGCACCGACCCGCGCGCCGGCGTGCAGTCGGCCGCGCGCCAGTTCGAGGCAGTGTTCACGCAGATGCTGCTCAAGAGCATGCGCGATGCCTCCAGCGTGCCGGGCTCGCTATTCGGAGGCGACGACCAGACGCAGACGTACACCGAAATGCTGGACCAGCAACTCTCGCAGGAAACGTCCACCAAAGGCATTGGCCTGGCCGACATGATGCTGCGCCAGTTGGACCGCGCCGCCGGCCTGCAGCCGGGGACCACGCCGCTGCGCGCCGCCCCGGCGCCGGTGCCGCTGGCCGGGCGACCCTACGAGGCGGCCGGCGCGGTGGGCGTGCCCGCGCCGCGCCATGACGGTACGGTGGCGGGCAACTTCGTCGATCGCCTGGCCGGCGCCGCGCAAAGCGCCAGCGCGCAAACCGGGATTCCGGCCAACTTCATGCTGGGCCAGGCCGCGCTCGAGTCAGGCTGGGGCAAGCACGAAATCCGCAGCGCCGACGGCAGTACCAGCCACAACCTGTTCGGCATCAAGGCGGGCAAGGATTGGCACGGGCCGGTAGTCGAGGCGATGACGACCGAATACGTGCACGGCGTGCCCACGCGCGTGAAGGCCAAGTTCCGCGCCTACGGGTCGTACGCGGAGGCGTTCACCGATTATGCCAATCTGTTGCGCGGCAATCCGCGCTATGCGCAGGTGGTGGCCTCGGCGGGCGACGCCCGCTCGTTCGCGCAAGGCCTGCAGCGCGCCGGTTATGCGACCGATCCGCATTACGCCAGCAAGTTGATGAGCGTCATCCGGCAAATGACGTGAGTGCGGTACCAGACCGGCCGCACCGGCGGGCTCAATTTTTCGCTCGCGCGGCCGTAAACACGGGATAAGGGCAGGCCGCGCGCGAGCGTGCGGCTCAACCAACTGATCGCCAGGGACATCATGAGCATTGCAGGCCTGACAAATATCGGGGTGAGTGGGCTGGATGCCGCGCAGTTCGGACTGACCACCACCGGCAACAACATCGCCAACTCCGGCACCGCCGGCTACAACCGCGAGACCGTTGGCTACCAGGAGGGCGTCGGTTCGTTCGCCGGCGTCGGCTACCTGGGCACGGGCGTGCAGGTCAGCGGCGTCAATCGCGTCTACAGCCAGTTTCTCGCGGCGCAGGTCAACCAGTCGCAGGCCCAGTACAGCCAGCTCAATACCTATTACCAGCAGGTGCAGCAGATCGACAATATGCTGGGCTCGCCTACCGCGGGCCTGTCGTCTTCGCTGAGCAACCTGTTCGCGCAGTTGCAGACGGCCAGCTCCGCGCCGGGCGACGCCGCCACGCGCCAGACCGTATTGGGCGCGGCCCAGTCGCTGGCCACCATGTTTCAGTCGCTCAGCGGCAGCCTGTCCCAACTGAGCACCAGCGTGAACGGGCAGATCGGCGACGACGTCACGCAAGTCAATAGTTACGCCAAGCAGATCGCCTCGCTCAACCAGGCGATCCTGACGGCCCAGACCAGCAGCAACGGCGCCGCGCCCAATGCGCTGCTCGATCAGCGCGACCAGGCCGTGGCCAGCCTGAACCAGCTGGTGCAGGCCAACGTCGTCAAGGCCAGCGACGGCAGCTATAACGTGTTCATCGGCACCGGCCAGACGCTGGTCATGGGGCAGCAGAATTTCTCGCTCAAGGCGGTCCCGTCGGCGTCCGATCCGACCCAGACGACGATCGGCTACCAGGGACCCTCAGGCGCCACCGTGGCGGTGCCCGAGGGCAGCATCGCCGGCGGCGCGCTCGCCGGGCTGCTGACCTTCCGCGCGCAAACACTGAACCCGACCCAGAACGCACTGGGGGCCATGGCCGTCACGCTGGCCGACAGTTTCAACAGCCAGAACCACCTGGGCATCGACCTGAACGGTAAGCTCGGCGGCAACATTTTTTCCGTCGCGCCGCCGACGGTGCTGGCCAATGCCGCCAATTCGGCGACCGGCGGCGTGAGCGCCACCGTGGCCAACGCCGCGCAACTCACCACCAGCGATTACACGCTCGCTTACGACGGCACCAACTACACGCTCACGCGTTCGTCGGACGGCACGACCTGGAGCGGCACCTCGCTGCCGCTGAAGAATGCCAACGGCACCTATCCGGACGGCTTGCAGCTGAGCGTGACCAACCCGCTCACTGCCGGCGACAAATTCACCATCCTGCCGACGCGCGACGCCGCCTCCAGCATCGCCGTGAGCATGACCGACCCGTCCGGGCTCGCCCTGGCCGGCGCGGTGGCCACCGCCAAGGGCGCCACCAACACCGGCAGTGGCGCGATCGATGCCGGTTCGGTCGACACCAGCTATCCCGCCGCGCCGCTGAGCTCGCCCGTGACGCTGACCTACAACAGCGGGCCGCCGAGCACGCTGAGCTTTGCGCCGGCCGGCGCGGCGGTGACGTCCACCGTCAATGGCACCGCCACCACCTATGCAGCCGGCACCCCCGTGCCATACACGCCGGGCACGCCGACCCAGCTTTCGTTCGGCGGCATCACCGTCAATCTGAGCGGCGCGCCCGCCAATGGCGACACCTTCACGATCTCGCCCAATGCATCGGGCGTCTCGGACAGCCGCAACGGCCAGCTGTTGTCGGCGCTGCAAACCGCCAATACCATGGCCGGCGGTACTGCCAGCTTTACCGATGTCTACGCGAAACTGGTGTCGGACATCGGCTCGACGACCGCGCAATACCAGACCACCAGCACCGCGCAATCCAACCTGCTCAAGCAGGCCACCAACGCGCAGTCCTCGGTGTCGGGGGTGAACATGGACGAAGAAGCGGCCAACCTGTTGAGCTACCAGCAGATGTACCAGGCCAACAGCAAAGTGATTCAGATCGCCTCGACGCTGTTCGATACGATCCTGAACCTGAATCCCTGAGCCCTCGCGACGCGGAGCAAAGCACCATGCGCATCAGTACCAGCATGATCTACCAGCAGGGCCTGCAGGCGATGCAGGACCAGACCAGCCAGCTGCTGACAATTCAGCAGCAATTGAGCAGCGGCTCGCGCGTGCTCACCCCGAGCGACGACCCGAGCGCGGCGGCCGAAGCGGTGAGCGTGTCGCAGGCCAGCGCCATCAACACCCAGTACGGCGCCAACGACGGCGCCGTGAAGAACGCGCTGTCCCAGGAAGACAGCATCCTGGGTAACGTGACCAACACCATCCAGAGCGTCATGTCGCAGATCGTCGCGGCGGGCGACCCGACCTTGAGCACGGGCGGGCGCAATGCCATCGCCAGCCAGTTGCAGGCCAGCTACAGTCAACTGCTGTCGCTGGCCAATAGCCAGGACGGCAATGGCAAATATCTGTTCTCCGGCTATCAGGGCAATACCGCGCCCTTTGTCGACCAGCCCGGCGGCGCGGTCTACGTGGGCGACCAGGGGCAGCGCATGGTGCAGGTCAGCGCCAATCTGCAACTGGCCACCAGCGATATCGGCAGCGACATCTTCGCGCGCGTGCAGGGCGGCGCGGCCGGCGACGTGATCAGTGCCAGCCCGAACAACACCGGTACGGCCACCTTCAGCCAGGTGTCGGTAACCAATGCCGCCGATCCGGCCGCCGGCGATAAATTCCAACTGTCGTTTACGGTGGACAACACCACCACGCCGCCGACCACGCATTACACCGTGCAGGATCTCACCAACACGGCGAATGCCCCCGTCACGGGGGTGTACACCGCGGGCCAGGCGATTTCGTTCGGCGGCAAGCAGGTGAGCATCTCCGGCACGCCGGCCAACGCCGACAGTTTCACCATCGCGCCGGCCGCCGGCGCGGGCGGCGGTTCCAGCGCGGTGACCGCGAACAGCGCCAACACCGGCAGCGCGACCTACGGCCCGCTCTCGGTGACCAACCCGGCCGACCCGGCCATCGGCGACAAATTCCAGATTTCGTTCGCGGTCAATCCGCTCACCTCGGCCACCACTTACACGGTGCAGGACTTGACCAACACCGCGGCCACGCCGGTGACCGGCACCTACACGGCGGGCCAGCCGATCGCCTTCGGCGGCCAGCAGCTGAGTTTTTCCGGCAGCCCAGCCAACGGCGACAGTTTCAACGTGACGCCGAGCACGCCGGTCAGCACGAACGTGTTTGTCGCGCTCAGCGGCCTGATCCAGACGCTCAAGAATGCCGGTGACGGCCCCGGCGCGCAGGCCAGCCTGACCAATGCGCTGGCAACCTACAACCAGCAGTTCAGCAATGCGTTGAACAATGTGCTGACCGTGCGCGCCAGCGTGGGCGCGCGCATCGATCAGGTCAACACGCTCAGCTCGCAAAGCAGCAGCAACAATCTGCAATACCAGACGCAGCTGTCGAATCTCATGGATGTCGACTGGAACAGCGCGGTCACCAAGTTTTCACAGACGCAGGCGGCGCTGCAGGGCGCGCAGAAAACCTTTCTGCAGATCCAGCAGCTGTCGCTGTTCAGCCTGATCCAGTAGGTCCGGCCGGCGCACGCCGTGCCGCCGCTGGCCGCGCGCCGCGGCTCACGGCCCCTTGAGCGCCGCGCTGACCTGATTCATCAGATCGATGCCGGTGGTGAACATATGCTGGAACATCGGCGCGAAGCGCGGCATCAGAAGCTCGAGCACCAGCAGCCCGGTCAGCAGGGTCAGCGGAAAGCCGACCGCGAAGATGTTCAGTTGCGGCGCGGCGCGGTTGAGAATGCCCAGCGCCAGGTTCGCCAGCAGCAGCGAGGCGATCAGCGGCAACGCCAGCAACAGGCCGATCATGAAAATGTCGGCGCCCCTGGCGGCCAGCAGGTGCCAGCCGGCGGCGGCCAGCGGCGCGCCGATGGGCAGCAGCTGAAAGCTGTCGACCAGCGCCGCGAGCATGGTCAGGTGGCCGTTGAACGCCAGGAACGCCAGGATGGCGATCATGTTGAACAGCTTGCTCAGCACGTCGGTGCTGCCGTCGCTGCCGGGGTTGATGAGCACCGCGAAACTCAGGCCCATTTGCAGTCCGACATAATCGGCGGCGGTTTGCGCGGCGGCGAAGATCACCTGCATTACGAAGCCCAGCGCCACGCCGATCAGCACCTGCTGCCCGAGAATCCATAACCCGGCCAGGGAGAATGGCGTGAGTGCCGGCAAGGCCGGCAGCGTGGGGGCGACGATCAGGGCGATCACGGCGGCCAGGCCGACTTTCACCAGCGTCGGAATATTGCTCTCGTTGAACGGCGGCGCGGTGCTCATCAGCCCCAGGATGCGCACGAATGGCCACAGGAAGCCGACCACCACCGCGCTGAGCTGCGCTTCGGTAAAGGTGATCACGTCACACCGGCGCGGCTTAACTCACCATGCCGGGAATGGCATCGAGGATCTGGCGCATATAGTCGGTCATCAGGTTGAGCATCCACGGACCGGCGATCACCAGCGTGGCGAACACCGCCAGCAGCTTGGGGATGAACGACAGCGTCATTTCGTTGATTTGCGTGGCGGCCTGGAACAGGCTGACCAGCAGGCCGGCGGCCAGCGCCACCAGCAGCGGCGGCGCGGCCAGCAGCAGGGTGATGACCATGGCCTGGTGGGCCAGGCCCATGACGGTCTCGGGAGTCATGACGAGCGGCCCTCAGAAAACGAAGCTTTTTGCCAGCGAGCCCAGCAGGAGCTGCCAGCCGTTGACCAGCACGAACAGCATCAGCTTGAACGGCAGCGAGACCGTGGCCGGCGACACCATCATCATGCCCATCGACATCAGCACGCTGGCGACCACCAGATCGATGATCAGGAACGGGATGAAAATCGTGAAGCCGATCTGGAATGCGGTTTTCAGCTCGCTGGTGGCGAACGCCGGCACGAGGATGCGCATCGGCACGTCTTCGGGCCCCTGCATCGGCGGGGTCTTGGCGATCTTGGCGAACAGCGCCAGATCGGCCTCGCGGGTCTGCTTGAGCATGAACGCGCGAAACGGCTGCGCGCCGCGCTGCACGGCCTGCTCGAAGCTCAGCTGGTTGGCCTCGAACGGCTTGTAGGCGTTGTTGTAGGCCTGGTCGAGCACCGGCGACATGACGAAGAAGGTCAGGAACAGCGCCAGTCCGATGAGCACCTGATTGGGCGGCGTCGACTGCGTGCCGAGCGCCTGGCGCAGCAGCGAGAGCACGATGATGATGCGAGTGAAGCCGGTCATCATCAGCAGGATCGCCGGCAGGAAGGTCAGCGAAGTCAGCAGCAGCATGGTCTGCACGCTGAGCGAGTAAGTCTGGCCGCCGCCGGGCGCCGGCGTGGCGGTCAGGGCGGGCAGCGCGGCCTGCGCGAACGACAGGGCCGGCAGGCCCAGCAGTACCACGGCCAGGCAAGCGGCCGGCAGCCAGCGGCGGCGCGATGGCGCGAGATTCGACAGCGTGTCCATCACCGGTCCTTGCGCAGCTTTTGTTGCAGGCGTTGCGCGAACTGCATGGCGCTGGCCGCGGCGGCGCTGGGCGCCGGCATGGGCAGGTCGGGCGGCACCCGGTCGGCGGCGATGGTGTGCAGCGTGCGCACCTGGCCCGGCGCGACGCCGAGCACCAGCCAGTCGCCGGCCACCGAGACCACGACTACGCGCTCGCGATGGCCCACCGAGGCGCCGCCGATGATTTTGACCGGGCCGCCGGCGAGCGGACGCTGCAGGCCGAAGCGCTTGGCCAGCCAGGCGCAACCGAACACCAGCGCGAGCACCAGCACCAGACCGAAGCCGGCCTGCATGAAGCCGGCCGCGCCCAGGCTCGGCACTTCGACGGCATGAGCGGCGGCCTGGCTCGCGGCGTGCGCCGGCAGTGCCGCGCCAGCGCACAGCGCGCCCAGGACGATCGGAGCGAGCCGGGCGGCGTGCGCCGCCAGGGCGGCCGGGCGCCGCCGCGCTGCGGAGTAATGCGGGGATTTCATCGATTCAATTTGCGAATGCGTTCGGAGGGCGTGATGATGTCGGTCAGCCGCACGCCGAATTTGTCGTTGACCACCACCACTTCGCCCTGGGCGATCAGGTAACCGTTGACCAGCACGTCCATCGGTTCGCCGGCCAGGCCATCGAGCTCCACCACCGAGCCCTGCGCGAGCTGCAGCAGGCTCTTGATGGCGATCTTGGTGCGCCCCAGCTCCACCGTCAGCTGCACCGGAATATCGAGAATCATGTCGATATCGTTGTGCAGCGCGGGCGCGCCGCTGCCCACCAGCGGCTGGAACGCGGCCGGCGTGGCGGCCACCGTGGCGGTATTTTGCTCGGCCATTGCGCTGGCCCAGTCGTCCAGTGCGGTATCGGGCGTGTCACTCATGATCCGGTTCCTTGAATGAATCGTTTTGCGCGTGATTGATCATTTGGTTCACGCGCAATGCATATTGGCCGTTGAAAACACCGTAGCCGCACTCCATGACCGGCACGCCGCCGACCTTGGCCGTCAGGGTTTCCGGCATCTCCATCGGAATCACGTCGCCGGCGCGCATATTGACGATCTGCGCGAGCGTGACGTCGACTTCGGTCAGGTTCACCACCAGCTCGACCTCGGCGCTTTGCACCTGCTGCGAGAGCAGGCGCACCCAGCGCTTGTCGACTTCGAGCGCCTCGCCCTGCAACGGGCTGGAAAGGTGATCGCGCAGCGGCTCGATCATCGAATACGGCATGCAGATATGCAGCTCGCCGCCGGTCGAGCCGAACTCGATGTCGAAGGTCGTCGTGACCACCACTTCGTTGGGCGTTGCCACGTTGGCGAATTGCGTGTGCATTTCGGCACGCACGTATTCGAATTCAACGGGGTGCACCGGCCGCCACGACTCGCCGTAGCTGTCGAATACCAGTTGCAGCATCCGCTGGATGATGCGCTGTTCGGTCTGCGTGAAATCGCGCCCTTCGACGCGGGTATGGAAACGTCCGTCGCCGCCGAACAGATTGTCGACCACCAGGAAGATCAGGTTCGGGTCGAACACGAACAGCGCGGTGCCGCGCAGCGGCTTGATGTGGACCAGATTCAGGTTGGTCGGCACCGGCAGGTTGCGGATGAACTCGCTGTACTTCTGCACCCGCACCGGGCCGACCGAGATTTCGGAGCTGCGGCGCATGAAATTGAACAGCGCGATGCGCAGCAGGCGGGAGAAACGGTCGTTGATGATTTCCAGCGTGGGCATGCGCCCGCGCACGATGCGTTCCTGCGTCGCCAGGTTGTACGGGCGCACGCCCGACAGATCGATGGCCGCGGAGTTGTCCTCTGGCTCGCCGGTGACGCCCTTCAGAAGGGCGTCGACTTCTTCCTGCGAGAGAAACTCCTCGTGTGCCATGAGCGACTCACTGAATCACGAAATCGGTGAACAGCACGTTGGTGACCTGCTGCGCAGGCAGCCCGGCGCCGAACGGCTGATCGACCAGCGTGCGGATCTCGCTGGCCAGCTTGTGCTTGTCGGCGATCGTGCCGAGGTCGCTGACCTGCTTGCTGGCCAGCAGCAGCAGGATGCGGCTGCGCACTTCCGGCATGTGTTCGACGATGCGCTGTTGGTTGGTGGTGTCGCTCACTTTCAGTGCCAGCCCGATATGCAGGTAACGGTCGCTGTCGGTATCCGCGAGATTGACCGTAAAGGGTTCCATCGAAACAAAAACCGGAGGTGCGGGCGGCTTCACTCGATGCGCATCGGACTTGTTCCGGTGCATCAGGTAGACCGCGGCGGCCGTGCCGGTCACGCTCATCAGTAGCAACACGATGCCAATCAGGAGCCAGGGACGCCGCTTGGCGGCGGCGGGTTGCGGGGTTGCGGGATTCGCCATCGTAGTTACCTGAATCTGGAGTGTATTGTCGGCCACGAATCGATCTTGCGATCGGCCGAATAGAAAGGACAAAGACGTCCTACTCGTGTCTTAACGGCAAAAACCGATACAGACTTTAGGCGGACTTCCGCAAGTCGGGACAAGGCGTGGGAAGGGGCGGCGCCGCGCAGCGGGACGGATCCCCCCGGGGGCCGCGGCGCGGCGAGGCGAGGCGACCGGCGGGCCGGCGGCCCGCCCGGCCTCAGGCGAAGGTGTCGACCAACCCTCGCGCGATGCGCGCGGCGGCCGTGGCGGCGCTCGCGCCCGCGAGCGAGCCGGGGCCGCCCACACTGGCCGGCCCGCTCTGGCGCGAGCCGTTTTGTCGCGCCTGGGCGTTGAATTGCTGGAATGCCTGCTGCTGCTGCGACGAATCGGCACTGACCATCGTGTTGCCCAGCGCGATACCGTTGTCGGCCAGCGACGCGCGCAACTGCGGCAAGGCCGCCTGCACGGCGTCGCGCACCGCCGCGTGGGCCGAGACGAACAGCGCCTGGGCCTGGTTGTCGGCCACGTTGAGCACCACATGCAGCGGCCCGAGATCGGGCGGATTCAACTGCAGCGCCGCGCTTTGCTGGTGCGCGCTGCTCAGCCACACCACCTGCTGGCTGAGCGCCTGGCCCCAGTGGGCGCTGTCGTCCAGGTGCGGGGTGAGCGTCATCATCAGTGGCGCGGCGGCCTGCAGCGGGACGGCGGGCTGGGCGGCGGCCGCAGTGTTGCTGCCGGCCTGGGCGGCCTGGATTTGCGCGGCCGCCTGCGCGGTTTGTGTGGCCTGATTCGCCTGACTTGCCTGCACCGCTTGCGCGACCTGATTGAGCAACGCGTTTTGCGTCGCACCTTGCCCGTCGGCGCTCGCGCCGGCCTGCCGCGAGCCGCCTTGCGAAGCCGGCGCGGCCCCGCTCTTGCCGGATTTCGCGCCGGCTGGCTCGAGCATCTTGCCGCCTGCCGCGGCGGCGTCAAGCTGCGCGCCCGGCGCGGCGTCGCCCTGGGCCGCGCCGTTGGCGTCGGCGCCTTTGAGCAGCGCGGCGCCGACGGTCGCCGTCAAACGCTTGTCGGCGACATTGCCGCTGGTCGCGGAAATTGCTGTCTGAGTCGCGGCCGGCGTGCCTGCGCCAGCCGACGTCGAGGCGGCGTTGGAGGCGACGGCCTGCGCCGGCAGGTGAGCGGCCATGGCCGCCAGCGCGCAGGCCAGGGCGGCATCGGGCGTGCCCGGGGCCGGGGTGGCGTGGTGCGCGTCGTGCTGGCCAGTTTGATCGGTATCCTGAGCGGTTTTGCCGGTCGACCCGTCGGCGCCGTTGGCGCCACTCGACGAGGCGCTCGACGAGGCATGGGATGGCGGCGTGGACGAGGCGCCGGCCTGGTCGGCCGAGCCGTTGCCGGACGGCGCCGCGTTGACGGCTGGCTCGGCATTGACCTGCTGATCGAGCAGCGCGCCGAAAGTGCTGTCGGCGCTGCCGCTGGCCGAGCCGGCGCTGGCGCTCGCGCTGGCGGCCGCGCCGCCGCCAGCCTGGTTGACGGGCGAGACGTTCAACATGCGCGTTCCTTCGTATCGTGCAGAGTTTGCCGCGACCGGCTCAGCTTGGCCGCGTATTCGTCGTTGTCTTTTTGCTCGCGCCTGGCCGTGCGCACGTTCTCACGAGCCTGCGCGCGGCTGGCCAGGGTTTCGAACGAATTCAGGCGTTGTTTGTGCTGTTGCCAGTCGTGCTGGGCCGCGGCGACTTTCTGCTCGGCCAGGACGAGCAAGTCGCGCTGGCGGCCGATCGCCACGTCGAGCGTGTCGATGAATTGCTGGAAATTGCGCCAGCCGGCGGCGGCCATGCCGTCTTGCGTGGCCGTCTGCAGCCGGTTGCGATATTCGTGCCGGTAGGCCACCAGGGCCTGCAGCTGCCGCTCGGCTTCGGCGCGCTGGGCCTGCTGGGCGCCGAGCTTGCGGGCGGCGTCGTCCAGATCGCGCTGCGCCAGTTCGGTCAGCAAATTCAGCGGTAGGTGCTCTGTCATCTCGTTTCCTCAAAAGGCGCCGGGCGTTCAGCTCAGCAGCGCGTGAAGCTGTGTCGCGCTGTCCTGGTAGCCGGCGCGCTCGCGCATGCCCTGCTGTAAAAAGGCCTCGAGCTGCGGGTATAGCGCGATGGCCTGGTCGAGCTGCGCATCGCGCCCGGCCGCGTAGGCGCCCACGCTGATCAGGTCGCGGTTGCGCTGGTAGCGCGAGAGCATCTGCTTGAAGCGGCGCACGTCGTCGAATTGCCGATCGTCGACCAGCGCGACCATGGCGCGGCTGATCGATGCTTCGATGTCGATGGCCGGGTAGTGTCCGGCCTCGGCCAGATCGCGCGAGAGCACGATGTGGCCGTCGAGGATGGCCCGCGCGGCATCGGCGATCGGATCCTGCTGGTCGTCGCCCTCGGTCAGCACGGTATAGAACGCGGTGATCGAGCCGCCGCCCTGGGTGCCGTTGCCGGCGCGCTCGACCAATGCGGGCAGCTTGGCGAACACCGACGGCGGATAGCCCTTGGTGGCCGGCGGCTCGCCGATGGCCAGCGCGATTTCGCGCTGGGCCATGGCGTAGCGCGTGAGCGAATCCATGATCAGCAGCACGTCCTTGCCCTGGTCGCGAAAATGTTCGGCCAGCGTGGTCGCGTAGGCCGCACCCTGCATGCGCACCAGCGGCGAGACGTCGGCCGGCGCGGCCACCACCACGGCGCGCGCCAGGCCTTCGGCACCCAGGATGTTCTCGATGAAGTCCTTGACTTCGCGGCCGCGCTCGCCGATCAGCCCGACCACGATCACGTCGGCGCTGGTGTAGCGCGCCATCATGCCGAGCAGCACGCTCTTGCCCACGCCGCTGCCGGCGAACAGGCCCATGCGCTGTCCACGCCCGACGGTGAGCAGCGCGTTGATGGCGCGCACCCCGACGTCCAGCGGGGTGTCGATCGGCGCGCGGCTCAGGGGGTTGATCGGCGCCGTGCTCAGCGAGGCGCTGTCGGCGTGGCCCAGCGGGCCGAGGTCGTCGAGCGGGCGGCCGGCGCCGTCGACCACGCGCCCGAGCAGCGCGTCGCCCACCGGCAGGCGCTTGCCGCCGGTAGCCGGCGCGGCCGGCGCGCCGGCCTCGGGTTCGAGCGGGAATACGCGGGCGCCGGGCAACAGGCCGGCAGCCTCGGTTTGCGGCATCAGGAAAAGGCGCTCGCCGGCGAAGCCCACCACCTCGGCTTCGGCCGTGGCCGGATCGCGTTGCGCGTCATGCACCGGCAATTCGATCAGGCACCCGCTGCCGACCGGCAGCCGCAGGCCGACGGCTTCGAGCACCAGCCCGGCGGCACGCGTCAGGCGCCCGCATGTGCGCAACGGCTCACAGGCCCGCAGGCGCGGCACGGCGGCCTGGATCTGGTTGCGCCAGCGCAGCAAGTGGGCGTCGCGCAGGTCGTGGCGCGGATTCGAGGCGTGCCCGTCCGGTTCCGCGACGGCGGGTGGCGCGGCGGCCGGCGCCTCGTCCCACAGGCGAACGTGCGGCCGGGGCTGGCCGTCGGTGCCCGGCTCGGGCATTGGGCGGAGCGTATCGGATGCGCCGTCGGAGTCATCCGCGCCGTGCGTGTCTGGCGCGACGGCGAGGGGGGCGCGGCGATGAACGTCGGCGACCACCGGGATCGGATCGAGATTCACCATGTCTGCAGCTTCCCGAGGGCCGCCGCGACCCGTGCCCAACGGGTCGGCAGGCTGGCGTCGATTTCGCCGCTGGCCGATTGGGCGCGGCAGCCGCCGCGCGCGATCGTCGGATCGGCACGCACGGTCCAGCCGCCGGCTTGCAGCTCGTCCTGCAGATGTGCCTGCACCAGCCCGATATCTTCCGGGTTGAGCAGCAGGCGTGGGGTGTCGCCGATGGTCTCGCTGGCCAGCACTTCGCGCACCGCCGGCAAGAGCGCTTCCGGGCGCACCGCGAGGGTTTGCCGCAGCGCCTGGTGGGCGATGTCGAGCGCCAGGCTGACCAGCGTGTCGGCGATTTCACGGTCGAGCGCGCCCAGCGCGTCGGTGAAGGCGCCCGCCAGCGTGCGCAGGTGTTCGGCCTGGGCTTGTACTTGCGCCTGCCCGGCAGCGGTGCCCGCCTCGAGGCCGGCCTGGTAGCCGGCCTGATAGCCCGCGGCGTGCCCCTCGTTGCGCGCGGCTTCGCGCCGTTGCGCGAGGTCGGCCGCCGCGGCCGGATCTTCGCGAACCACCGGCGCGGCGTCGAACGAAGCCATTTCCCAGCGCTGGTAGGCGCTCAGGCGCTCCTTGGGGATGACGCTGGAGCTCATTGGCGGCCCCCCTTTACTCGGGCGGCGTCATCGCCGGTCGTGCCGGATGCGTCACACATAAGCGTCGTCTCCCCGGCCGCCGATCACGATTTCGCCGGTGTCCGACAGGCGGCGCGCGGTCTGCAGGATCTTCTTCTGTTCCGCTTCGACCTCCGAGACGCGCACCGGGCCGCGCGATTCGAGGTCGTCGCGCAACAATTCGGCCGCGCGTTGCGACATGTTCTTGAGGAATTTTTCGCGCAATTCGGGCGGCGCGCCCTTGAGGGCGATGATCAGCGATTCGGACTCGACTTCCTTGAGCAGCACCTGGATGCCGCGATCCTCGACGTCGAGCAGGTTCTCGAAGACGAACATTTCGTCGACGATCTTTTGCGCGAGATCGGCATCGTAGGTGCGCACGCTCTCGATCACGGTTTCTTCCTGGGTGCCGCTCATGTAGTTGAGAATCTCGGCGGCGGTGCGGATGCCGCCCATCGGGCTGCGGCGCAGGTTTTCGCTGCCCGACAGGAGCTTGGTCAGGACGTCGTTCAGTTCACGCAGCGCTGCTGGCTGGATGCCGTCGAGCGTGGCAATGCGCAGCACCACGTCGTTGCGCAGGCGCTCGGTGAACAGGCCCAGGATTTCGGAAGCCTGGTCGCGGTCCAGATGGACCAGGATGGTGGCGATGATCTGCGGGTGCTCGTGGCGGATCAATTCCGCCACCGCGCTCGAGTCCATCCATTTCAGGCCTTCGATGCCGCTGGTGTTGCCGCCTTGCAGGATGCGTTCGATCAGGCCGGCCGCCTTGTCGTTGCCGAGCGCCTTGGTCAGCACGGTGCGGATGTACTCGGTGGAGTCGAGATTGAGCGCGGAGTGCTGCTCGACCTCCATCGAGAAATCTTCCAGCACCGCGAGGATCTGCTCGCGCGAGACCTGCTTGAGCGAGGCCATTGCCGCGCCGAGCTTTTGCACCTCGCGCGGCGCCAGGTATTTGAAGACCTCGGCGGCCTCATCCTCGCCCAGCGCCATCAGCAGGATGGCGCTGCGTTGTAGTCCGTCAGCGCTCATCGCCGCTCACCCATGATTTGACCACGGTCGCCATGACCTTGGGGTCCTGCCGCGCCACCTGGCGCGCGAATTCCAGATTGCGCTCGTAATCGCCCGCCTCGGGCCCGGCCCGCTTGACTTCGGTCGTCTCGGCCGCCGCGACGGCTTGCGGCTCGGGTGCCGGCGGAGCCGCAAGCAGGCGACGCAGGGCCGGCCGCAGCACGCCGAACCACAGGTACAGGCCGACCAGAATCACGAGCGCGTATTTGCCGATGTATTTGGCCAGTTCGATATTGCGCGAGCGTTGCCACCAGGGTTCGGTGTCGGCCGGCGTCTTGTCGAGCTCGAACGGACTGTTGACGACATTGACGGTGTCGCCGCGCGTGCCGCTGAAACCGATCGCGTCCTTGACCAGGCCCTGGATCTGCTGCAACTGCGCGGCCGTGAGCGGCACCAGCGCCGGCTTGCCGGCGGCATTGAGGCCGGGGCGATAGTTCACCACCACCGCGGCCGAGATCCGCTTGATGCCGCCGCTGGCTTCCTGGGTGTGGCGAATCGTGCGATCGACCTGGTAGTTGATGGTGGCGTCCTTGCGATCGCTGCGCGGACCCTGTGGCGCCTGCGCGGCACTGGCGCCAGCCGGCGGCTGGCCCGCGTTGGCCTGGCGCTGCGACTGGGCCGCCGCGACGTTGTTGGCCGGCGACGCGGTCGGCGTGGCCGGCGGCTGGTTCGACAACGCGCCGGGCACGCCGCCCTCGGACTGGCCGCCGATTTGTTTGGATTCGCTGGTTTGCTGGCTGAGGACCGCCTGATCGCCCTGATTCGGCTTATAGGTCTCGGCAGTCTGTTCGACGCGGGAAAAATCGATATCGGCCGAGACTTGCGCATGCACGTTGCCCTGGCCGACCAGCGGCGTGAGGATGGCCTCGATGCGGCGCTGGTAAGACTGCTCGAGCGTATGCACGTATTTGAGCTGATTGGCGTCCAGGCCGAGCGCGTTGCTCGCCGGCGCCGAGAGCAGGTTGCCGTTCTGGTCGAGCACGGTGACGTTGCTCGCGGGCATGTCGGGCACGCTGCTGGCGACCATGTGGACGATCGCGTTGACCTGGCCGTCGTCGAGCACGCGGCCCGGATACAGCGTGAGCATGACGGAGGCGCTCGGCTTTTGCTGATCGCGCACGAATACCGATGGTTTGGGGATGGCCAGCAGCACGCGCGCGCTTTGCACCGCCGAAACGGCTTCGGCGGTGCGTGCCAGCTCGCCCTCCAGGGCGCGCTGGTAATTGACCTGCTCGGCAAACTGGCTGATGCCGAACGGTTGGTGGTCCATCAGTTCGAAGCCGACCGAGCCGCCCTTGGGCAGTCCCTGCGTGGCCAGCCGCAGGCGAGCCTCGTGCACCTGATCGGACGGCACCAGGATTGCGCCGCCGTGCTCGGCGAACTTGTACGGCACGTTCATTTGCTGCAGCGCATTGATGATCGCGCCGCCGTCGCGGTCCGACAGGTTGCTGTACAGCACCTGGTAGTCGGGGGCGCGCGCCCACAGGAGCAATGCCACGAAAACAGCCACCAGGGCGGCCACGCCGAGCATCAGCGGCAAGCGCTCCCGGGCGCGCAGTTGCACCAGGAATGGCAGCTTGTCGGCCGGCACCACCGGCGTGGTCGTGCTCATGCGAACTCTCGCGAGCGCGGGGGCCGCCGCATGACGGTGAAAACTGCGACTGGCATGGTGTCGAACTCTCCAAAAAACGCAAATTCCGGCCCAGGCGCGCACGGACCGGATTGTGCCGATTATTGGCCAGGGCAAGCCATTCCAATTGCTTGAAAAGCGGGGCCTTTTCCCGTTACTTGCACCGCTGGGGCCGGGCGGGCCGGTGCTAAGCTGCGTTTTGTCTGGAAATGGGCCTGATGGGCCCGGGTAAAACGGGCTTCCCGGAGAAAAGCATGGCGATTTCAGGTATTGAATCGATGTTGCAGCAATTGCGTGCGCTGGCGACCGGTGCGGCGGATCCGGCTGCCTCGGCCAACTCTGCCGCGCCTGCCGGCGGCGCCGCGCCCGGCGGCTTTGCGTCGGCGCTGCAGGCGTCGCTGCGCGACGTCAGCGCAGCCCAGAACCACGCCAACCAGGAAGCGCAGGCGTTCGAGCTCGGCGTGCCGGGCGTCGGGCTCAACGACGTCATGATCGACATGCAGAAGGCCAATATCGGCTTTCAGATGAGCCTGCAGGTGCGCAACAAACTGGTGTCTGCCTACACCACCATCAGCAATATGCCGGTGTGAGCGCCTCAGGCACGCTGCCCGCGTCCGGTGGGGCGCCGCAACGGCGGCGCCAGCGGCTTCGGCATGGGCGGCGGCGGCCGGGCGGTCTTGCCGGCCTCCAGCCGGTACAGCCAGGCGAGCAACTCCGCCACCGCCTGGTACAACTGCGGCGGGATGCGGGCGTCGAGGTCGACCTGCATCAGCAGGCCCACCAGTTCGGGCGACTCATGCACGTACAGGCCGTGCTCGCGGGCCGTGCGTACGATGGTGTCGGCCAGCAGCCCGTACCCCTTGGCGACCACCCGCGGCGCTTTCTCCTTGCTGGTGTAACTCAGCGCAATGGCGCTGCGCCGACGCTCCTCGTGCTCGCTCATGGCACTGCGCCCGCGGCAGCCGCGGCCTCCGGCTTGTCATCGGGGGCAGCGGACTCGGCGGCCGGCGAGGCACCCACTTGACCGATCACTAATTGGCTGGTGCTCAGCCCGGTGGCGGAAAAGCGCTGACGCAGGTCGGCGCTGCCGCCGGCCAGCAGCTCTGCGGTGTGCGCTTCGACAGCCTCGATTTTGGCCTGTAGCTGTGTGCCGACGAGTGCCAGGCTGACTTCTACGGTGCCGAGCTGCGCCAGCGACAGCCGCAGATGCGTGTGCCAGCTGCTGGGCGCGGGCCGCACGCCCGGTGGTGCATCCGGCCGTCTTTCCTCGGCGCGCCATTGCAGCGGCGCGCCCGGCCACGCCTCCCCTTGCCATTGAAAGCGCGGCACGACCAGCATCTCGAGTTGCTGGCGCACCAGATTCAGATTGGCACTGACGCCCGCCTGGGCGCTCATGCCGGCCGGTGCCGGGCCGCCTGGCGCGGCACCCGGCGTCGTGGGCGGCAAAGGGATGGGCGCGGCGCCCGGTGCCATGCCCGATGGCGGGCCTTGCTGCGCGATGCCGGCGGCCGGCGCGGATGCCATCGGCGCGGGCGCGCCGGCCGGCTGGCCTGCCGGGTTGGCCGAATAGAGCGCAATGGCCTGGCCGGTCGAGGCGTTGCCCGGCGCCGACTCGACGGTCGCGCCGGTTGCGGCGGCCGCCGGCAGCTCGCCCGGCAGGCGGGTGTCGGGCGGCCACTGCGTTTGCGGCTCGGTTTGCAGTTGCTCGAGCGAGCGGCCGCCGCTGGCCCATTGCGCCAGGTGCGATTCGTAGAACAGGCCGCTGCTGTCCATCGCCTGGCGCAAGGCCGCGACGATCACCGGGGCCAGCGCGTGCGTGGCGTCGCCCGGCGGCAACGGCCACAAAGGTTCGGTGCCGGTGACCGGACCCGGCGCGTCCGGGGCCAGGCTCAACAACGTATCGATGGTGCGCGCGGCGGAACTGAGCACGGCCGGTGGCCCGGGCGGCGCGGCACCGGTATTCAATGGCTGCGCGTCGGCGCCATCGGTGGTGCTGCTCGGCGTGTCGGCCGCGACGGCGACGTTGGTCGAGGCGGATTCTCCGACGGCGTTCGGCGAGGCACTGTCGAGCGCCTGCATCAGCACGTCGAGGCGGCGGGCGAGCGAGGAAGCCAGCAGGGAATCTAGGCCGACCATCTTGCTCCCCTTTCATCTTGTGGTGTCGAGCCGCGGCAGCGCTGATGGCGAGCGCCGGCCGCGCGTGATCTCAGCGGCTGTTGCCGTACGCCTCTTGCAGGGCGCGCCGTTGGTGCGAGCTGCGCAGCAGGCGGTCCAGATGCATCAGGTGGGGCGTGGCCAGATCGCGAATGCGCGCGTCGTCGTCCAGGATGCGGCGAATCACCGCGTGCTTGCGCGCGCGCTGGCTGTCGTCGAGCGTGACGTGTGCATCGACCGGCTTGAGTTCGTCGACCCGGGCACGATACTGCTTCTCGAGCTCGATCAGGCCGTCCCAGTCGCCGTCGCGTGCGGCGCGCAACATGTTTTGCGTCAGGCCGGCGATAAGCTCGTAATGCGACAGAAGCTCGGCAGCCGAATTCATGCGGGCACTCCCTGCGCGACCGCCTGGAGGGCGGCGGCAGCCGGATCGATCGCGCGCCAGGCCGAGCCGATGGTCTCGAGCAGGCCGTCGACGATTTGCAGCTGGGCGGCGTCGTTGTGCAGGTTGGCCAGCAGCAGCCGCTGATTCATATGGTCGTAGAGTTCGGCGAGCTGCTCGGCCAGCGCGCCGCCGGCCTCCATGTTCAGCGCGCCGCGCAGCCCGCCGATGATTGCGATGGCGTGGGAAATCGCCTTGCCCTTGCCGGGTATGTCGCCTTGCTGCAGCAGGCGTCGCGCATTGGCCAGGGCGGTACGAGCGCCGTCGAACAGCATTACGATCAGTTGATGCGGATTGGCCGCGATGACGCCGGTCTCCAGGCCGACTTTGCGGTACGCGTTGGCCGCGTTCATGCCGTACATGAGTGATTCTCCCCGAGCGTTGTCATGGCTTAGCCTTTGGTGGACGAACCCGACGACGAGCCTGAGGAGCCCGACGAACCGGAGGACGATCCCGTTGAAGTGCCAAGCACTTGCTGCAAATAGTTGCTGGTGCTGTTGAGCTGCGAGATGGTCGCGTCCAGCGCGGTGAATTGCGCCAGATACGTGTTCTGCATCTGTGTCATCTGTGCCTGCCAGTCGGTCTGCGCTTTGGTCAGGCTGGTGATCGTCTGGTTCAGGCTGTTGGTCGCCGAGGTCAGCGCGCCGGAGTTGCCGAGAAAGCCGGTGATCTGGCTCGACAGCAGGCTGGCGTAACCCTGCGAGAAATTGAGCGTGCCCCGATTGCCGGTGGTCGTGCCCTGTACGCTGATCTGCAGGCCGGCGACCGCCGTGCCGGGCGCGCCGGTGAGCGTCTGGCCGCTGCCGGTGGTGGCGTAGCCGCCGATCGTGCCGGCGATGTCCAGACCCGTGGTATTGGTGGTCGTGCCGATCAGCGCCGTGTAGCCGTTGCCCCCGGTGAACGACACGTTCGAAGCGCTGCCGTAGCGGTTCGAGGTGAATTTCAGCACGCCGCCGCTTTGCGTGACGGCGACCGTCGAGCCCGCGTTCGCGAAGGTGGTGTTGCCGTTGATGGCCGACTGGATCGCCGAAGCAAGCGCGCTGGCGGTATAGGTGCCGGCCGGAATCGTCACGCTCGACGATACGTTATCGAGCGTGAGATTCAGGGTGTTGTTGGTGCTGTCGATGACCGTGCTCGCGCCGAGCGTCACCGAGCCGGTCGCGCTGCCCTGCGTGGCGGCCTGCGTGACGTTGACCGCGTATTGCCCCGCCTGCGTGCTGGCGCTAGAGCCGAGATAACTGACCAGACTGTCGGTGGCCGTGCCGTTGGTGGCGAACAGCGACGCCAGCTGGCTGAAATTGTTGTTGACCGCGTTTTGCAGCTTGGTCGAGTCGACCGACAGCGAGCCGTCGGCCTGGAATTGCACGCCGACCTGGGTGAGCGTCGACAGCGCCGACTGGCCGACTCCGGGCAGCGGGTTGTCCAGCACCGAGCGAATCTGGTTTTGAATCAGCTGCACGGTCGGATCGCCGAGCAGCGCGCCGGTATTCTGGCCGGTGCTGTCATAGGCGGTGAGCGAACTGATCGCGCTGTTGAGCGTGTTGTAGGCCGACACGAAGCCGTTGACCGCGGACGTGACCCCGGCCGTGTTGTTGGCGGTCGTGACGGTGGCGGTGCCGGCCTTGAGCAGGTTCAGGCTCACCCCCTGAATCGCGCCGCTCACGGTATTGGTGCTGCTCGATACCGCCAGGCCGTTGACGGTGAGCTGGGCATTTTGCGCAGCCGCCGTCTGGGTCATGTCCTGCGTGCCGGTCGGGTCGTAGCTGAGCAGGCCGGCGATGGCGCTGTCGGGCGAGCCGCTGCCGGTGGCGTTGCTCGCGCTGATGCGCATGCTCATGTTCTGGCCGGTGGCGGTCGACGTCAGCACCAGGCGATAGGGGGTGCTGCTGCCGTCATTGACGATGGTTGCCTGCACGCCGCCGTTGGCGGCATTGATTGCATTGGCGATGCCCTGCAGCGTGTTGTTGCTGCTGTCGATGGTGACCGAAAGCGATTGTTGCGCGGCATTCTGGGTGAACGAGGCGCCGCTGTAGGTGCCGTTGCTCAGCGTGCCGCCGCTGATGGTGCCGAAGTCGATCGTCAGCTTGGTCGGCGTGCCGCTGCCGATGGCGCTGGTGGTGCTGGCCACGCCGGCTGCGCTCAGGCTCTGGGCCTGGGCCAATTGCGAGACATTGACGCTGAAGTTGCCGGCCTGCGCGCCGCTGGCGGCGGTGGCCGTCACGACGGTCTTGTCGCTGCTGTCGGCCGACAACTGCAAAAATTGAGACGGATCGGACAGGCTGCTGAGCGACGCCTGGAACGAGCTCAACGCGCTTTTCAGGGCGCCGAAGGCCGACAGGGTGGTCTGGTAGCTTTGCTGCTGCGATTTGAGCAGCGTGAGTTTGTCTTGGGCGGGCTGCATCAAGCTCGTCACCAGGGCGTTGACGTTCAGTCCCGAGCCGACGCCGGGGGAAGAAACAAGGCCTGATGAGCTCGACATGATCGATGCGACTCCGAAAATTCAAGTAGGCAACCGGTCGGGGCATCGATGAAGCGGATGCCCCGTTTGCCGCGCGAACCAACCCGCAAAATGGGCCGGCCCGCGCGGAGACTACATTACTGCAGCAGCTTCAGAACCTGTTGCGGCATGGCATTTGCCTGGGCGAGCATGGAGATGCCGGCCTGTTGCAGAATGTTGGAGCGCGTGAGGTTGGCGGTTTCCGCTGCGTAGTTGGTGTCTTCCACACCGGAGCGGGCGGACGTCAGGTTTTGCGCCGACGTGCTCAGGCTGGAGATGGCCGACTGGAAGCGGTTTTGCATGGCCCCCATGGTCGACTGCAGTGCATCCACCGAGCTGATGGCCGCGTCGATGCGGGCGATGGTGGTTTGCGCGCTGCTGGTGGTCAACACGTCGGCGCTGACCAGGCTGCCGCTGACGGCGGAGGTGCCGGCCAGGCCGAGCGTGGTGGCTTGCGCGCCGCTGACGGTCAGGGTGCCCTGGGCGGTCATCGACAGGCTGTTTCCGTCGGTGCTGACGGTGGCGTTCAGGCCGTCGACGCTGGCGCTGTTGATGGCGTCGGCCAGCGACTGCACGGAACTGAAGGTGCCGGTGATGCTCAGGGGGCTGTTGCTGCCGACCTGAATCGACAGGTCGCCCGCGGCCAGCGTGAGCGACTTGGCGGCCATGGCGGCGGCCACGCCGGTCGAGGTCACGGTGGTCGGCGTGGCGGCCGCCACGCTCAAGGTGCCCGCATTGATGTCGGAGCCAACCACCGAGTAGGCGGTGCTGCTGCTGTTCGTGAAGACGATGTTGTTGGTGCCGTTGGCGGTAACGGTCAGGCCGGTGCTGGCACCCAGAGCGGCGTTGAGCCCGGTCTGGATTTTCGTGGCCAGGTCGGCGGCGCTGGTATAGGCCGTGCCCGCGGCGAGCACCGTGGTGCCGTTGATGGTGATGGCGGCTGAGGTGCTGCCGCTCGTCAGGGCGACGCTGCCCGTGCCCACACCGCTCGTTCCAGCAGCGATGGAGCTCGCGCCGATCAGGGTGCCTGCCTGCGTGCCGGTGACGGCGATGGCGCTTGCCGAACTGTTCGCCAGAGCGATCTGGCCGCTGCCGTTGACGGTGGCGGTCAGGCCGGTGACGCCGGCGGTGTTGATGGCCGCGGCCAGGCCGTTGGCGTCGGCGAAGGTGCCGGTGATCGATTTGCCGCCGATCGTCAGCTGGCCGGAGCTGAGCGTCAGGCCGGCAGGCTTGATGTAGGCGCTCAGATTGACCGGGCCGGATTGGGCGATGCCGCCGATTTGCGACGACTGCACGCCGGCGGACAGATCCACCGAGATCGACTGGCCGGCGTTGGCGCCGACCTGGAACGAGGTCACGCCCAGCGAGCCGTCGAGCACGTGCAGGCCGTTGAAGGTGGTTTGCGTGGCCAGGCGGTTGACTTCGGCGATGTCCTGCTGGACTTGCTGGTTCAACGCGGCGCGGTCGGAGCTGGAATTGGTCGCGTTGGTGGCTTCGACGGCCAGCGTGCGGATGTTCTGCAGGTTGTTGGTGATCTGCTGGAGCGCGCCGCCGGCGGTCTGCACCAGCGAGATGGCGTCGCTGGCGTTGCTTTGCGCTTGCGTGGTGCCGTTGATCTGCGCGGTCATGCGGTCGGCGATGGCCAGGCCCGCGGGGTCGTCGGCGGCGCTGTTGATGCGCAGGCCCGAGGACAGGCGCGTGATCGAGGTCTGCAGGCTCGATTGCGAGTTGTTCAAATTATTCTGCGCGATCAGCGAGAATATATTTGTATTGATGACTGATGACATTTAGCCACTCCTTTTCCCGTAAATAGGCATTCGGCGAACCCGCCGTAACTTTGGCCCTGCGGCGCATGCCGCGGAAAAAAGCCGCCGTTGTTAGGGTTATCGGACGCTTGCCGGAAAAATTTAGGGTATGCGCGATGTTTCGCCGCAATGAGTGCGACAGGCATGCGCTTCCCTGCCCACTGTTCGGGAGTCCTGACAGGCCTCATGACAGTGTAGTGGCGGGGCGGGAAGCCGATCGGTCGAGCAGAGGCGAGAACCGGGCTTTAATCAGGGATTGCCCGGATAAGGGGTCAGGGCGGTGCCGGCACGCAGGGGCGCCGCCTTGCTTGGGCGGTCAGGCGAACGCGGCCATGCCGGCCATTTCGGGATCGGCCAGACCGTGCTGCATGACGTAGAAGGTGAGTTCGGCGTTGTTGGACAGGCGCATTTTCTCGAGCAGGCGCGAGCGGTAGACGCTGACTGTCTTGACCGACAGCGACAGGGCATTGGCGATGTCGGTCAGGCGCTTGCCGGAACCGATCATGCACAGTGTCTGGTATTCGCGATCGGACAGCGTTTCATGGGCCGGACGGTCGGCATCGGGTGCCAGATAGTCGGCCAGCGACTCGGCCACCTGGGGGCTGACGTATTTCCGCCCGTTGGCGACCTGGCGCACCGCATGCACGAGTTGCGTCGCACTGGCGCGCTTGCTGAGGTAGCCTGCCGCGCCTGCCTTGAGGGCGCGCAGGGCGAATTGCCCTTCGTCGTACATACTGAAGAGCATCACCGGCAGGCACGGGTGGTCGCGGCGCAGTTGCTTGAGCACTTCCAGGCCGTTGGTGTCGGGCAGCGAAATGTCGAGCAGCACGACATCCCAGTGGGATTGTCGAACCAGTTCGATGGCCTGGGCACCGGTTTCGGCCTCGCCGACCGCGCTGACGACGCCATCGGCCATCAGCAGCTGTCGCACTCCCTGGCGCACGATCGTGTGGTCATCGGCGATCAATACTCTAAGCATCATGATGATTGTTTTGCGCAGGAATTGTCAGGAGAGCGTGGCAGACCCTGCGCGTCGGGGCAGGGTAACGCGCACGGCCGTACCGCAGGGCTGGACGTTTTCGATGCGAAAAGTGCCATTGAGGGAAACACAGCGTTCGTGCATGCCTTTGAGACCAAGAGAAGTGCTTTTGCGCCGTGCGCCGGCGGGAATGCCACTGCCGTTGTCGGCGACGGTCAGGGTGACGGATTGCCGCCGGGCGGCCAGGGTGACTCGCAGCTGCGTGGCGCGAGCGTGCTTGGCGGCGTTGTTGAGTGCTTCCTGGGTGATGCGAAACAGCGCGGCGGCGCTCGCGGGCGCGAGCGCGTCGAACGCTGCCGTGTCATCGCATTCCCACGCGCATGAGAGTCCGGTTCGACGCTCGAATTGCCGGACCCAGGCGCGCAGCGCCATGCTCAGGCCGTGGCTCAGTTCTGGCGGGTGCAGGTCGTGGGCCAGGGTGCTGACGGCCGATTGGGTGTCGGCCAAGCCATGTTCGAGCGACTCGAGCGCGCTCGACAGGGCGCTGTTGCCGTTGGGCGCTTGCCGGCGAACCAGTTCGAGCGTCAGGCGCAGGGCGGTCAGATGCGCGCCGAGCACGTCATGGAGTTCGCGTCCGATGCGGGTGCGTTCCGCATCGCGCGCGGCATTGATCTGTTGGGGCGCGAAGTGCACGACCTCACGCCGGCGTGAGGTGCCGGGCCTGATCTGCGTCGTAATGGAATCGACGGAATGCCGCATCAAACTATCCTGTAAATTCAGTGCACAAGCGGGCTTGCCTGAAGCGCTTGTTGACTTGCCGAGAATTTAACAAAATTTACATTTCGCAACAATTACAAGTGCTGAAATTCTTGATAAATGACAGGTTTTCTCTTTGTCTATTGATTTAAAAGGAAATTTTCAAAAAAGAGATACTTAAAAGAAGTAAAAAGATTTGAAATCCTTAAGTAACTTAGGGTATGTCCTAACCAATGCCGATCGAATTTCGCCAAAAAGCAACGCTCTCCGAATAAATATTTTTGCATTGATGCCGGTTGAGCAGAAATTACCTGACGTCGAGACGGCTCGGACGACGAAGGAGGATCAGCGGCATGGGCACATCCGGAGGGTTTGTAAGAATTTGTAAGCTCGGTGGCGTCCGCGCCGCGTGAGAACCGGCGCGTCTGCCTTTGCGTGACGGCTAGGCGTGACGATCGGGCGTCGCGGCCAGCGGCAGCCGCACGCAAACCGCCAGGCCGATGCCGCCCGGGCCGGCGGCCAGTTCGATGGTGCCCTGACTGGCCGACACGATCTCCTTGACGATCGCCAGGCCCAGGCCGGTGCCTTCCTGCCCGGGCGCGGCATGGCGGTAGAAGCGCTCGAACACGCGGGCGCGCGCTTCGGCGAGGATGCCGGGGCCATTGTCCAGCACCACCAGTTCGGCGGCCTGCCCGCGCCGGTGCGCCGATACGGTGACCTTGCCGCCCGACGGGATGTAGCGGATCGCGTTGTCGACCAGGTTCATGACCAGCGCGCTGCACAGCCCCGCGTTGCCGGTGACCCATACCGGGGCCGCATCGGACTCGAATCCCAGATCGATGTCGCGTCGTTGCGCCAGGGCCGCGAGTTCCTCGAGCACGGTCGCGCCGACGGCTACCAGGTCAACGGGCTGGCGCAGTAGTGCGGCGGTATTGGCGGCTTCGGCCTGGGCGAGCAGCAGCAGTTTGTTGGTCAGATCGATCATGCTGCGGCTGCTGTTGTGCATCGCGTCGAGCACGTCGGCGACGGCGGCGCGATCGTCGAGCTGGGAGGCGAACTGGATTTGCGTATCGAGCAGGGTGAGCGGGGTGCGCAGCTGATGCGCGGCGTCGGCGATGAAGCGCTTTTGCGCGGCCACTTGCGTGTGCAGCCGCTGGATGCATAGATTGATCGCATCGACCACGGGGCGCAATTCGAGATGCAGGTCGCCCGCGCGAATCGGCGCGAGCTCCATCGGGTCGCGGCCGGCGACCTCGTCCTTGAGGCGAATGATCGGGCGCAGTTCCATCGTGAGGGCAATCACCGCCAGCAGCACCGTCAGCGCCAGCATGGCCACCTGACGATGCAAGGAGGGCCGCCACAGCGCGGCGAGCATGCGGTCGTGGCCGCGCCGCGTCTGCCCGACCAGAATGGCGACGCGGTGCGGCACGCCCGAGTCGTACATGGTGCGCACCGTTTTCGCCACGCGTATCGGCTGGCCGCCGAGCGTGGCGTTCTGGTAGGTTGGCGTGGCAGGCGAGAAGGGCGCACCCACCGGGAAGTCGGGGGTTCCGGCGAGCAGCCGGCCATGCTCGGTGATCACCTGGTAATAGACCTGGTCCTGGTCGGGGGAAGCAAACAACTCCAGCGCCGCGGGCGGCACGCTCACGTGCAGCGAGCCGTCGCTCCAGCCGAGCTGCCCGGCAATCACCTGGGCCGAGGTCGAGAGCGCCCGGTCCTGGATCAGGTCGGCGGTATTGCGCGCGCTGAGGTAGGCCAGCCAGGCGCTGACGCAAATGTACAGTGCGAGGGGAATCAGCAGCCACAACATCAGCCGCAGGCGCAGGCTCGAGATCATTGCCGGTCTTTCGGGCGCAGCAGGTAGCCAAGGCCGCGCAGCGTCATGATGCCGGCCTGGCACGGCTCGAGCTTCTTGCGCAGGCGGTGCACGTAGATTTCGATGGCGTCCTCGCTGGGGTCGTCCTCCAGGCCGAACACGCCGTTCATCAGTGCGGTCTTCGAGATGGTCTTGCCCTGCTTGAGCATCAGGATTTCCAGCACGGCATGCTCGCGTGCCGGCAGCGCCAGCACGTTGCCGGCAATCGCGAACTGCCGTGTATGCGTGTTGTAGCTGAGGTCCGCGCAACTCATCTCGGCCGCCTTGTCGGGGGTTTGCCGGCGTACCAGCGCCTTGATGCGGGCCACCAGTTCGCGCACCTCGAAAGGCTTGACGAGGTAGTCGTCGGCGCCCACGCCCAGGCAATCGACTTTTTCGTCGACCGAGCCGCTGGCGGTGAGAATGATCACGGGGACGTTGTCGCGCCGCTCGCGCAACCGGCGCAACACGCTTTTGCCGCTCAGTTGCGGCAGCATCAGGTCGAGCAGCACGACGTCGTAGCGCTCGCTGTGCAGCAGGCGGTCGGCGGTGTCGCCGTCGCTGGCCGCGTCGACGGTGAACTTTTCCTCGCGCAGCATTCTGGTGAGCCAGTGCGCGAGCGGCAGGTTGTCTTCGATCAGAAGTAATTTCATGGGCCTGAGCGGCTGGCGTGTTCCGCCAGGGTTTGTACGTGGCGCCTGCAAAAAGTCGGAGTTTAGAAAGCTGGATGAAAGTTGCGCGCGCCTAGAATCGCTTCGCAGTATCGCCTTTATTGTGAAGGCGGGTTCATTATCCCGAAAAAAACATAGGAGACAACACCATGCGTGTTACGACTCGTTCTGGCCGGCCCCTGGTTCGTTCCCTGGTGGCGTCGAGCATTCTGGGCGCCCTGTTGAGCATGGGGATCGGCACGACACACGCCGCCGATGTCCCCAGGATTTCGATCATGGTGGGCGGTATCAACAAGCTGATTTATCTGCCGGCCGCACTGACTCAGCAACTGGGCTATTTCAAGGACGAGGGCTTGGACGTCGAGTTGCTGTCGCAGCCGGCGGGAGTCGACGCCGAAAATGAGTTGCTGGCTGGCGCGGTGCAAGGTGTGGTGGGCTTCTATGATCACCGATCGATCTGCAAAGCAAGGGCAAGGAGGTCGAGGCCATCGTGGTGTTCGGGCAGGTGCCCGGCGAGGTCGAGCTGGTGTCGTCGAGCGCGGCCGGCCAGATCAAGAGCATGGCCGACATCAAGGGCAAGACGCTGGGCGTGACCGGCCTGGGCGCCTCGACGAACTTCCTGACGCAATTTCTGGCGGCCAAGAACGGTGTCAAATCGAGCGAGTTTTCGGTGCTGCCGGTCGGCGCGGGCAATACTTTCATCGCCGCCATGCAGCAAAAACGCATCGACGCCGGGATGACTTCCGAGCCGACCGCCTCGCGACTGATTTCGACCGGTCAGGCTTCGGTGCTGGTCGACATGCGGTCGATGGAGGGCACCCAGAAGGCGCTGGGCGGCGCCTACCCGGCGTCGAGTTTCTACGTCAACCGCGCCTGGGCTCAATCGCACAAGGCGGTAGCGGCCAAGTTGGCCCGTGCATTCGTCAGGACGTTGAAGTTCATTCACACGCACACGCCCGAGCAGATTGCCGAGAAGATGCCGAAGGACTACTACGCCAACAACAAGGCGCTGTATCTGCAGGCGCTGACCAACTCGATGCCGATGTTCTCCCCCGACGGCAAAATGCCGGTCGGCGGTCCGGAAACGGTGCTCAAGGTGATGTCGTCGTTCAATCCGAACGTCAAAGGCAAGCATATCGACTTGTCGAAGACCTATACCAACGAGTTTGTCGATCAGGCGCTGCAGGCCAGCAAGTAACAGACTTCGTGCGAGCCCCGGCACGAGATGCCGGGGATTGTCCTGGGTGCAGTGTGTGCGCATTGCACTGCGGGAGCGCTCGCGCTTCGTATTTGAAGGATTCCTTATGAACCCATCCGTTTTACGCGACACGCCGGCGATCGAATTCAATCACGTGTCGTGCCGCTTCATCTCACCCGACGGCAAGGCGACCGTAGCGCTGCGCGACTTCACCATGAGCGTGGCGCGCGGCGAGTTCGTCGCGGTGGTGGGCCCGACCGGTTGCGGCAAGTCGACCACGTTGAGCCTGATCACCGGCCTGCTCAAGCCGACCGTCGGCGAGGTGCGCGTGATGGGCGTGCCGGTCAGCGGCATCGATCCGCGCATCGGCTTTGTGTTTCAGAACGACGCCGTTTTTCCCTGGCGCAACGTGATCGACAACGTGGCCGCCGGGCCGATGTTTCGCGGGCAGTCGAAGCAGGCCGCGCACGAGTTGGCGCGCGAGTGGATACGTCGGGTCGGGCTCGACAAATTTGCGCATCATTACCCGCATCAGCTCTCGGGGGGCATGCGCAAGCGCGTGGCATTGGCGCAGACCTTCATCAACCGGCCGGAGATCCTGCTGATGGACGAGCCGTTCAGCGCGCTGGACATGCAAACGCGCACGCTGATGCAGGACGAGCTGTTGCAGCTGTGGGCGGGCAACGCCGGATCGGTGGTGTTCGTGACGCACGATCTCGAGGAGGCGATCGCCCTGGCCGACCGCGTATTCGTGCTCTCGGCGCGGCCGGCCACGCTCAAGCGCGTCTACAACATCGATCTGCCGCGCCCGCGCATCACTTCAGAGGTGCGCTACGAACAGCGGTTTATCGATCTCTCTCGCGAAATCTGGGCGGATTTGCGCGAGGAAGTCCAGATCGGTTGATCGATCAACTCCCAGCAATTGGCAAGGTAAACACCATGAGTGAACAAGTGACGATGGACGGTTTCGACGACGTCAGCATGGCGCGCGAAGAGCAGCGGGCTCAGCGCAGGATTCGGCAGCGCTACTGGTTTGTGATTTTCCTGCGCGTCGCGATTCTGGTGGTGGCGCTGGGCGGCTGGGAGGTGGCAGCCGACATGAAATGGATCGATCCGTTCTTCTTTTCCCAACCGTCGCTGATCGTGGCGCAGATCTACGACTGGTTTGTCAACGGCACCTCGCAGGGGCCGTTGCTCACCCAGGTGCTGGTGACTCTGGAGGAGACTGCGTTGGGCTTCCTGATCGGCTCGGTCGCGGGCGTGATCTTCGGCATTGTGCTGGGGCGCAACAAGTTGCTGTCGGACGTCTTCAGTCTGTATATCCAGATCGCCAATTCGATCCCGCGCGTGGTGCTGGGCTCGATCTTCGTGATCGCCTTGGGCCTGGGCATGGCCTCGAAGGTGGCATTGGCCGTCGTGATGGTGTTCTTCGTGGTATTCGGCAATGCCTTCCAGGGGGTGCGCGAAGCCGACCGCTACATGATCGCCAATGCGCAGATCCTGGGCGCGTCGCCGCGTCAATTGACCATGTCGGTGGTGATTCCGTCGGCGCTGAGCTGGATTCTGGCGAGCCTGCACGTGAGCTTCGGCTTCGCGCTGGTGGGCGCGGTCGTGGGCGAATTTCTCGGCTCGAAGCAGGGCATCGGCCTGCTGATCTCCACCGCGCAAGGCGCATTCAACGCCAGCGGCGTGTTCGCGGCGATGATCGTGCTGGCCGTGGTGGCGCTGGCCGCCGACTACCTGCTGACATCGCTCGAGAAGCGCCTGCTCAAGTGGCGTCCGGCGGCCTTCTGAGCCAAGGCCGCATCACGGCAATACCATCGACTCGTGGAACCAGGCGGTGGCGGCGCGCGAGGCGGCCGCCACCGTTGTTCACTCGACCTTGAGCCGGGTGATTTTCGTGCCCTCGATGCTGAGGTTGGCCATCAACCCCTGGTTGGTCATCACGATGACGTCGACCGGCGCGGTTGCGGTGTTCAGGTCGACATTGCCGTTGGCACCGGCCTTGACGACGGCCACCGAGGCGTCGACGCCGGCGGTCCAGCCCTGGCTGCTGCGGAATTTATCCAGCGCGTCCTGCGTCATGAACAGGAAGATGACGGCCTTGGATTGAGCACCGATTTGCAGTCCGAACGAGCCGGAGGCGGTGCTGTAGTAGCCGACCGTTCGGCCGCCCACGCGCAGCGCGCCTTCGCCGTATTGGGCGCCGACCATGAAGCCGGCAGCGAGCACCGACGGGAACACCAGCACGCCGCGTGCCTTGTCGACCAGTTCTCGCGAGCCGGGTACCGTCGTGTACAGGCGATTGAGCGTGGCGGTGGTGTCGGCATCGATTTGCCGGGTTTTGTCGGTGCTGGTGACGCTCGACATCGGGGTGGTGGTGCAGCCGGAGAGCACCAGAGTCGTTGCGCAAAGCGCGGCGGCTGACTTGACCAAAAACTCTCTTTTTTGCATTTCGTTCTCCGCGACAGTTCGATGATATGGCCCGCGGCGATGGCGAAGCGCTCTGGCGTCGACATGCCGGCAGGTGTGGCGTGAATGTAGCGTTGCGGGATTTCTGGTCTGGTACTGCTGCATTTTTGCAAATGCGTGAATTCATTATGCGGGTAAATCCCTGCTTGTCAAGAATCGGAGTGCCGGAGATGTGCCGGGATTTTTTTCAATTTCACAAAACTTGACACGCCATTTATATGTTACTAACGTGGTCACACATTGGACTATCGCGATGACTACCAGCAGCCGATTTGCCGTTGCCGTACATATTTTGACGCTGCTTGCCAGTGGCGATGGGCCTATCCCGTCGACGTTGATCGCCGGCAGCGTGGGCACCAATCCGGCATTGATTCGCCGGTTGATCTCGCGTTTGGCCGAGGCCGGTTTGGTGGCATCGGAGATGGGCTCGCAAGGCGGGGCTACGCTGGCCAGGCCTGCGGCGAAGATTACGCTGCTGGAGATCTTTCGCGCCGTCGAGTCGACCGATCTCATCGCACTGCATCGCAGCGCGCCGAACCCGGCGTGCACGGTCGGCAAGGAAATCACCGGTGTATTGCAGCGGGTCGCTGAAAAAGCACAGGCAGCGATGGATGGTGTGCTTGCGGATCTGACGATTGCCGACATGCTCTCGCAGGTCAAGGCGGCTGGCCGTCGGGGCCGGCGGTGAATTTTTTTAATCCAATATGTAACCATATTGGTTTCATATGGTGCCGAGCCCGAGGGCATTCGACTTTATTTGTATCGAGGAGGAATTCATCATGAAAATCGCCCTGATTGGCGCAACCGGCAACGTCGGACAACGGTTGACGGACGAAGCGCTGCGCCGTGGCCACACCGTGACGGCGATTTCCCGGCATGCGTCTCGATTGCCGGCAAGCCCGTCGTTGCTCGCGCGTGACGTTGACTTGCACGACAGTGCCGCGCTGGCCGAGGCGCTCGAGGGAAGTGACGTCGTGCTCAGCGCGGTGCGTTTTCAGGACGCGCCGGCGCCGGCTATTACCGGGCCGCTCAAGCGCGCGGGCGTCAAACGATTGCTCGTCGTGGGTGGTGCCGGCAGCCTCGAGGTCGCGCCAGGATTGCAACTGGCCGATACGCCGGAATTTCCCGACGCCTATAAGAAGGAGGCCCTGGCCGGGCGCGATTTTCTCAACGCGTTGCGGCAGGAACCCGAGCTGGACTGGACGTTTGTTTCGCCTTCCGCGTTGTTTGCACCCGGCGAGCGTACCGGTAACTTTCGGGTGGGGCAGGACACGCTGCTCAGCGATGCCCACGGAAAGAGCTGGATTTCGATGGAGGATTTCGCGATTGCCTTGCTCGATGAAGTCGAGCGGCCGCGTCACAGCCGTCGCCGGTTTACGGTAGGTTATTGAATTCATACCATCCGGACGCGAGGGCGGCCATGCCGCAACGAGAGATTCCCGCCGTTTACATGCGCGGCGGCACGAGTAAAGGAGTCTTTTTCCTGACCGACGACCTGCCGGCCGATCCCGTGCGGCGCGACCGCATTTTGCTGCGTGTGATCGGCAGCCCGGACCCCTATGGTCAGCAGATCGACGGCATGGGCGCGGCGACTTCCAGCACCAGCAAGGTTGTGCTGGTTGGGCCGTCGAGCCGGCCCGATTGCGATGTCGATTACCGCTTCGGACAGGTCGCGATCGACCGCCCGCTGATCGACTGGTCGGGCAATTGCGGCAATCTCACCTCGGCGGTCGGCCCGTTCGCGATCGCGCAAGGGCTGGTCGCGGCGCCGCGCGATGGTACGGCCGTGGTGCGTATCTGGCAGGCCAATATCGCCGCGAGAATCATCGCGCATGTGCCGATGCGCGATGGCGAGGTAGTCGAAGAGGGCGATTTCGAACTCGACGGCGTGACGTTTCCCGCGGCGCAGATCCGCATCGAATTCCTCGACCCGAGCCCGGCGCAGGACGCAGAAGGGGCGCCCGGCGGCATGTTCCCGACCGGGCGGGCACTGGACTCGCTGGAGGTGCCCGGCATCGGGCGCGTGGAGGTGACGATGATCAACGCCGGTAACCCGGCCGTATTCATCGACGCGGCGCAGCTGGGGTTGCGGGGCAACGAAATGCAGCGCGACGTCAATGGCGACGCAGCGCTCCTGGCCAGGTGCGAGGCGATTCGCGCGCATGCGACGGTTCGCATGGGGTTGGCGCGCGACGCCGACGAGGCAACCCGGTTGCGGCCGCACACGCCGAAGCTGGCGTTCGTCGCGCCGGCGCTGGCCTACACGGCGTCGAGCGGCAAGGCGATCGAGTCGGCGATGGTCGACTTCAATGCACGCATTCTGTCGATGGGCAAGCTGCATCATGCGATGACCGGCACCGGGGCGGTGGCTATCGCGGTGGCGGCGGCGATACCGGGCACCCTGGTCAATCGGCTGCTGCCGGCTGGAGCGGTGCCCGAGCAGGTACGCTTCGGACACCCGTCCGGCGTGATGGCGGTGGGCGCCCGGGCTGAGCGGCGCGGCGACGCGTGGGTGGTGACCAAGGCGATCATGAGCCGCAGCGCGCGGCGGTTGATGAGCGGGAGCGTTCATGTGCCGGCCGCGGTCTGCGCCTGACGGCGGCCAGCCGAGCGTGTTCCGCCGACGCGGGGCCTCGAGCCGGTCGCCGGCCCGACACCGATTGCCGGATTGACGTATGCTTGGCGGGTCAGTCAAGCGAATTCAACCCCCACAGGACAAACGAAATTGACTTCCGATGCCTCCCATCTCTCGTCCAAATTGAGTCTCTCGCCGGGTATCTCGGTAGAGCGCTTTGGCACGCGCGTGCGAGTCAACTGGCAGGCCGCGCTGCATCTCGAGGGCAGGGATTTATCGGTGCGCGTCTGGGATATTTCGATCGACGGGTTGAGCTTTGTCACGGACGCCGCGCTTGCGCTCGGCGCCAGGCTGGCCATGACGCTGCTGATCCGCACGCCCGACGAGTCGGGACAGCGCGTCGCAGTGCCGCTGTCGATTCAAATCTGCAACAACATCCTGACCCGCGAGGGTTTCCGCGCCGGCGCCTATATCGAGACGATCGACGCCGAGCACAAGCAACTGCTGATGGCCTGGATCGAGCGGTTGCAGCCGTCGGGCGAATAGCAGTTCCGGGTTCGAGCGGTGTGGAGGGTGATGGTGCGCGCACCGAGCCCAAAGGGCGATACGGCAAACAGAATGACGTGAATTCGTTGGCGCGCCCGACTGGAATCGAACCAGTGACCCTCGGCTTCGGAGGCCGATACTCTATCCCCTGAGCTACGGGCGCATTCGTGTGTGACGGCGTGTGAGGCCGGTTGGGCTGCGCACGGCTGGCCCGAGGGCCTGGCCTGCGGCCAATTAAGACGTGGAAGGATAGCGGTTTTAGCCCTCGCCGTCCATGCCTTGGCCGTGTTTTGCCACGCTTTTGTGTGAAAAAAACGACCGACGGCGTCCGTTGCAGGAAAATCCGGCTGTTCAGCCGAACTCCCATGCGATATTAAATAGCGGAGGTTTGCCGCTATAATTCCGTGTTAATTTTACTTAATAGCGCGCTAGACGCTAAAAGTCGACGCCCCCGGTTTCCACAAATTTTGAGAGATCCGCATGAGCGAAGCGCATAACGAGCACGAGACGCCGATCAAGACGCCGAAGCAGCTGATTGCCGTGGTTGCCGCTGGTTTTCTTGTCCCAATTGCCATTATTGCCCTGCTGGTGGTGTACGTCGGCAACAGTGCCCGCACCGGCGCCGGCAGCGGCGGGATGTCGGCGGAGGCTGTGACGCAGCGCATCGCGCCGGTAGCTCATGTGGAAGTGCGCGACGCCAACGCGCCGCACGTGTATCAGACCGGCGAGCAACTTTTCAAGGCGGTCTGCTCGGCTTGCCACGCGACCGGCGCGGCCGGAGCGCCCAAGGTGGGCAATAGCGCGGACTGGGCGCCGCGCATTGCGCAGGGCTTCCCGACGCTGCTCAAGACCGCGTTGGCGGGCAAGGGTGCGATGCCGCCGCGCGGCGGCACCAACCCGGCCGACGTCAGCGATTACGAAATCGCGCGTGCCATCGTCTATATGGCGAACCAATCGGGCGGCCACTTCAGCGAGCCGCCGCCGCCCGCGCAGCCCGCCTCGGGCGCTGGTGCGGCACCGGCTTCCGCTGCGGCGGCACCCGCGTCGGCGGCAAGCGCCGAGACGAACGCCGCGGCTGCGGCGATTGCCGCGATTTCCGCCGCCAAGCCGGCAGCCACCGCTTCGGCTGGCCAACCGGCGCCGGGCAGTCCGGCCGATCTGGCCGCCGGCAAGAAGCTATACGGGCAGGTTTGCGTGGCTTGCCATGCCGCCGGCGTGATGGGGGCGCCGAAGTTCGGCAACAAGGCGGACTGGGCCCCGCGCATCAAGACCGGCATGGATACGCTGTATAACGCGGCACTGCACGGTTTCAACGCGATGCCCGCCAAGGGCGGTTCGAATGCGCCCGACGGCGAGGTTAAGTCCGCTGTCGATTACATGGTGCACGCGGCCGAGCAGTAAGACCGCTGGCGTGTTCCGATCAAGCCCCGTGCGCGCACGGGGCTTTTTTGTACCCGCTGCCGGCGATCCGGCCTGCGTGTTCGACGACCGTGTTCGGCGGCGCGGCTCAGGCCGGATTCGGTGTTTTGCCGCCTGCCAGCAGGGCCTTCAGGCTCGCCAGCCGTTCCTTGGGCGTCATCGGTGCGTCTTCCGGGGCGGGCGGCGGCGCGTCGTCAAGGTTCATTTCGCGCACGAAGCGCGAGACCTCGCACACCAGGGTGTCTCGCGCACGCTTGCGTTTCTTGCACCAGCTCAAATGCAGGCTGCGTTGCGCGCGGGTAATGCCGACGTACATCAAGCGCCGCTCTTCCTCGATTTTTTCGTCGGTGATCTCATCGCCTTCGCGCAGGTGCGGCAGGATGCCTTCCTCCACGCCGACCAGGAAGACGTGCGGATATTCGAGCCCCTTGGACGCATGCAGGGTCGACAGGCGCACCGCATCGGGGTCTTCCTCGCGACCTTCGAGCATCGACATCAGGGCGACGGTCTGGGTCAATTCGAGCAGATTCTTGCCGGTATCGGCCAAGCCGTCGGCGTTGTCGAAGCCGGTCGCGCCAGCGCCTTCCTCCGCTGGCCTGGTGCCCCGGCGCTTGAGCCAATCGAGAAACTCCAGGGTGTTCTGCCATTTGGCCTGCGCCTGCCGCTCGTCGAAGGCGTCATACAGATAGGCCTCGTAATGAATGCCTTCCATCAGCTCGTTGAGCACTTCGGTGGCCGGGTCGCGCCCGGCGCGGTCGGCAATGCGCGTGATGAAATCGCAAAAGGCGCGCAGCGGCTCGAGCTGGCGAGCCGCCACGCGTGTCTCGAGCGCGCCCATGTAGACGGCCTCGAATAGCGATACCTTGGCCTGGCCGGCGAAACTGCCGAGCGCTTCGAGCGAGCTGCTGCCGACGCCCCGGCGCGGTGTCGTGACGGCGCGAATGAAGGCCGGGTCGTCGTCCGGATTGGCGATCAGGCGCAGGTAAGCGCACAGATCCTTGATTTCGGCCTTGTCGAAAAAGGATTGACCGCCCGACAGGACATAGGGGATGCGCTCGCGACGCAGGATCTGTTCGAAAATACGGGCCTGGTGATTGCCGCGATACAGGATCGCATAGTCGCGGAACTGCGCGCGCCGCTCGAATTTATGCGCCGAGAGTTTGAATACCACCGATTCGGCCTCGTGTTCCTCGTCGTTCATGCCGGTGACGCTGATCGGGTCGCCCATGCCGTGCTCGCTCCACAGCTTTTTCTCGAACAGCTTCGGATTGTTGGCGATGACACTGTTGGCTGCCTGCAGGATGCGTACCGTCGAGCGATAGTTCTGCTCGAGTTTGATGACCTTGAGTTGCGGAAAATCGCTCTGCAGCTGCTTCAGGTTTTCCAGGGTGGCGCCGCGCCAGCCGTAAATTGCCTGGTCGTCGTCGCCGACGGCCGTGAACGCCGCGCGCGGGCCCGCCAGCAGCTTGAGCAGTGTGTATTGGCAGGTATTGGTGTCCTGGTATTCGTCGATCAGCAGGTAGCGCAAGCGGTTTTGCCAGCGCTCGCGCACCGCTTCGTCCCTGGCGAACAGCTCGGTCGGAATGCGGATCAGGTCGTCGAAGTCGACCGCCTGGTAGGCGTGCAGCGTGGCCACATAGTTGCGAAACACCATGGCCGCCTGATGGTCGTCGGCATTTTGCGCGCCGGCAAGCGCCTGTTCGGGCGTGACCAAGCCGTTTTTCCACAGGGAAATGGTGTTCTGCACGCGCCGGATCATGCCCTTGTCGGTGGTGCCCAACTGCTCCTGGATCAGCCCGAAGCAGTCGTCGGCGTCCATGATCGAGAACTGGGGCTTGAGGCCCACGTTTTCGGCCTCGCGGCGCAGAATCTGCACGCCCAGCGAATGGAAGGTGCAGACCGTCAATTGATTGACCGGCACCTTGCGGCCTTCCTTGCCGGGGGCGGTCAGCGTTTTGCCCTCCAGCAGTTTGGCTACGCGCTCGCGCATTTCGGCCGCGGCCTTGTTGGTGAAGGTTACCGCGGCGATATGGCGGGGTTCGAATCCCTTCGCTTCGATCAGATAGGCGATTTTCTGTGTGATGACGCGGGTCTTGCCGCTGCCGGCGCCGGCCAGCACCAGGCAGGGACCGTCGAAATAGCGCACCGCCTCGTGCTGTGCGGGATTCAGTGGAAATGAGGACATCGGGATTGAGCGGGCCGAAAATGACAGGCGGTTGCCGGGCGCGCCCGCGAGGTCGCGGCCTCGTGTAACCGCCGGGCGGCCAAGTGTATCATGGGCTTCCAGGGCGGCTTGCGGGTCTTCCGAGAGCGGAACTTGTTACGGAAGATCGCGTCCAGGCTGTGTCGGGGAGCGCGCTGGTGCGTGCCGATGCGCATCGTCGGATGTGAGGTCGCGGGCACCCCGGTGTCATCAAAGGACAGCCCATGAATTTGAACCAAGTCGAAGAATCCCGTTGGCTGACCGGGGGACTGATCGCGTTTGCCGCGGTGCTGACGGTTATCGCACTCGGTGGCGCCTGGTGGGCGGTGACCGACCCCGGGGCCGTGCCGTCGGGCGACACGCATGTCTTGCCGACCCAGGCGCCAGAGGCAAGCGGGCCGGTGCTCGCGGCGGCGTCCGCTGCCGTCGGCAATGCACCGCCTGGGCAGGCCGCCGCAATCCAGCCGGCTTCCGCCCAGGCCGTGCCTGATGCCATCCGTGCCGTGCCGATTCCGCCGGCGCCGCCGGTCGCGGTCGTCGGGCAAGCGAATGCCGGTAGCGTGCCGGCGAGCATCGGCGCGACCAAGGCTTCGCCGATGATGTTGCCGCTGGCTTCCGGCGTCGACGCCAGCGCGCAGGCTGCCGCGCCCATGCCGGCGCCGCCGCCATCGTCGGCGCAGTCGCCGGCCGATCTCATGCAGGCATTGCAGCCGGTCAACCCGCCGCCTGCTGCGGTGCCGGTCCGGAGCGCGGCGCCAGCGTCGGCCGCCGCGAGTGCGCCAAACCTGACAGCCCAGGTGGCCGCATGCGACAGGTACGCGTGGTACCAGCTCGTGCAGCGCCAACAGTGCCTGTGGTCGATCTGCAATGGCCGGTGGGGCCGGGACGGCTGTCCGGCCTACCAGCATCCGAGCGGCGGGCACTAGTGCGTTCGGGCCGGCGTTCATGGGCCGGAAAGGCAATGCCATCAACGGCATTTGACAAGCCCGGAGGTTGCCCTTACAGTGCCGATTCGTGATCGGGAGAGCGCGCCGGGAAGCACATGCCGGCGCCGCCGAAGGGGTAACACCCGCAAACTCTCAGGCAAAAGGACCGATCGTGACGAAAGCGAAGCTTTCGATCTCTGGAGAGCGGCGGCGGCGATCAGCCGGCTGCCCACCGAAGGGGCGCGCGAGGCTCGGTAGCCACCTGTTGGCAACCCGCCGCGCAATCTCTCAGGTACCGAGGACAGAGGGGTCATCCAAGTATCCGGCCATCCGTGGCCTGGCGCTTGGATGACCCTTTTTCCTTTTCAGGACCCGAGACCTTTCATGACCGAACTCAAACGTACTCCGCTGAACGCCGTGCACCGCGCACTGGGTGCCCGCATGGTCGATTTCGGCGGGTGGGACATGCCCGTCAACTACGGCTCGCAGATCGACGAACATCACGCCGTTCGCACCGGGGCAGGAATGTTCGACGTATCGCACATGTGCGTCGTCGATCTGTACGGGCCGAGCGTGCGGGAGTTTCTGCGCTACGCGCTGGCCAACAATGTCGACAAGCTGCAAACGCCGGGCAAGGCGCTCTATTCGTGCATGCTCAATCCCAACGGCGGCGTGATCGACGATCTGATCACCTATTTTTTCAGCGAAGATCACTTCCGGCTCGTCGTCAATGCCGGCACCGCCGATAAGGACCTCGCCTGGCTCGGGCAGCTCAATGCGCACGGCGACTACAACCTGACCATCACGCCGCGCCGCGAACTGGCGATTGTCGCGGTGCAAGGCCCTCAGGCGCGCGCCAGGGCGTGGCAGGCGGTGCCGCAGATCCAGGCGGCCAGCGAGATGCTCAAACCGTTCAACGCGACGGTGGTGGCCGACACGCCGTTCGGCGAGCTGATGGTGGCGCGCACCGGTTACACCGGCGAGGACGGTTTCGAGCTGATTTGTCCGGCTACGCACGTGGCGGCGTTGTGGCAGGCGCTGACCGCCGCCGGCGTGCGTCCGGCCGGACTGGGCGCACGCGACACGCTGCGCCTGGAAGCGGGCATGAATCTGTATGGACAGGATATGGACGACGACGTCTCGCCGCTCGACGCCGGGCTGGCCTGGACCGTCGAGCTGCAGAGCGAGCGCGCTTTCGTCGGCAAGGATGCTCTGGAGACGCAGGGACAGCGGGCGCGTCTGGCCGGCTTGATCCTGCTCGACAAGGGCGGGGTGCTGCGCGCGCACCAGAAAGTGCTGACGCCGCATGGCACCGGCGAAATCACCAGCGGCACCTTCAGTCCGACGTTGCAGCAGTCGATCGCGTTTGCCCGCCTGCCGCGCGGGGTTGCCGACGGCGACACCGTACAAGTGCAGATTCGCGACAAGCAACTGGCCGCTCGTGTGGTCAAATTACCGTTCGTGCGCCACGGCAAGGCGGTCAACGCCTGAACTGGTCCGAGCCGAACCGAACCTTCTCCCCCTTTCTTTCTCCGGAGCCTGACATGAGCATTCCTGCCGATCTGAAATACACCGAATCCCACGAATGGGTGCGCCGCGAAGCCGATGGCACGCTGACCATCGGCATCACCGACCACGCGCAGGAAGCGCTGGGCGACATCGTTTTCCTCGAACTGCCCGACGCCGGCCGCCAGGTAACCGTTGGCGAGGCGGTCGCGGTGATCGAGTCGGTGAAGGCAGCATCCGACATCTATGCGCCGGTGGCCGGCGAGATCGTTGCCAGCAACGGCGATCTGGCCGGCACGCCCGACCAGGTCAACAGCGACGCCTATGGCGCGTGGCTGTTCAAGATCAAGCCTGCCGACGCCTCGGCCGTCGAGAAGCTGATGTCCGCCGAGGCTTACGCCAGCAGCATCGGCGCCTGAGCCAGCACAAGCCGTAACGCCAGGGCCCGCCCGCCGGGGCGGGCCCGCCAAGACACCAAGAGATTGTTGACCATGAACGCTTTGACTGACCTGCCTATGACCCGCCGTGCGCTCGCCGAGCTCGAGCAGCGCGACAATTTCGCCGCACGCCATATCGGCGCCGACACCGGCGAACAACGCGCCATGCTGGCCGAACTCGGGTATGCCTCGCGCGACGCCCTGATCGACGCCGTCGTTCCCGCCTCGATCCGCCGTACCGAAGCGCAGTCGCTGGCAGCCGCGTTGACCGCCGCCGGGTTGCCGGCCGAGCCGCAAACCGAACAGGAGGCACTGGCGCGGCTGCGCGCGCTGGCCAGCAGGAACAAGGTCTGCAAATCGTTCATTGGCCAAGGCTACTACGGCACTTTCACGCCCGGCGTGATTCTGCGCAACGTGCTGGAAAATCCGGCCTGGTATACGGCCTACACGCCTTATCAACCCGAAATTTCCCAGGGCCGGCTCGAGGCGCTGCTGAATTTCCAGCAGATGGTGATCGACCTGACCGGACTGGCGATTGCCAATGCCTCGATGCTCGACGAAGCGACCGCCGCGGCCGAGGCGATGACGCTGCTCAAACGCACCGGAAAATCCAGGTCGAATATCTTTTTCGTGGCTGACGACGTGCTGCCGCAGACCATCGAGGTGGTGCGCACCCGTGCCCGTCCGCTCGATATCGAGGTGGTGGTCGGGCCGGCCGAGGCGGCCGCCGGCGCGCAGGCGTTCGGCGTGCTGCTGCAATATCCCGGGGTCAACGGCGACGTGCGCGATTACCGCGCACTTGCCGACGCGGTGCATGCCCAAGGCGGCGGCGTGATCGCCGCGGCCGACCTGCTGGCACTGACGCTGCTCGCGCCGCCGGGCGAATGGGGCGCGGACGTGGCGGTTGGCAACAGCCAGCGCTTTGGCGTGCCGATGGGCTTCGGCGGCCCGCATGCCGCATACATGGCAGTGCGCGACGAGCTCAAGCGCTCGATGCCGGGCCGCCTGGTCGGCGTCACGGTCGACAGCCAGGGCAAGCCGGCGCTGCGCCTGGCGCTGCAAACCCGCGAGCAGCATATCCGCCGCGAAAAGGCGACCTCGAACATCTGCACGGCGCAGGCACTGCTGGCGATCATGTCCAGCATGTATGCGGCTTATCATGGGCCGCAAGGTTTGCGCATCATTGCCGAGCGTGTGCATCGCCTGACTGCGGTGCTGGCAGCCGGCCTCGCGCAAATGGGGTTGGCGCCGGTCAACACGACCTTCTTCGATACGCTGACCGTGCCGGTGCGCGGCAATGCGGCGGCGGCGCACGCGGCGGCCGCGGCCCGGGGGATCAATCTGCGCGCAATCGATGCCGCGCATGTCGGCATTTCGCTGGACGAAACCAGCACGCGCGACGATGTCGTCGCGCTGTGGTCGGTGCTCGCCGGCGCGGCAGGCGTGAGCGCCGCGCAGCCGGATTTCGACGCGCTCGAGGCGAACGCGGGCAATGCCTATCCGGCGGATCTGGCGCGGCATAGCGCTTATCTCACGCATCCGGTATTCAACCGCTATCACTCCGAGCACGAAATGCTGCGCTATCTGCGCAGCCTGGCCGATAAGGACCTGGCGCTTGACCGCACGATGATTCCGCTCGGCTCGTGCACGATGAAGCTCAACGCGACCAGCGAAATGCTGCCGGTGACGTGGCCCGAATTCGCGCACATCCACCCGTTTGCGCCGGCCGATCAAACCGCCGGGTACCGCGAGATGATCGCGCAACTCGAACAGATGCTGGTGGCGGCGACCGGCTACGCGGCCGTGTCGCTGCAGCCCAATGCCGGCTCGCAGGGCGAGTACGCCGGTTTGCTGGTCATCCAGGCCTACCACGCATCGCGCGGGCAAGCGCATCGCAATGTCTGCCTGATTCCCGCGTCCGCTCACGGCACCAATCCGGCCTCGGCGCAAATGGCGGGCATGCAGGTCGTGGTGGTGGCCTGCGACACGCAGGGCAACGTCGATCTGGCCGACCTCAAAGCCAAGGCGGAGCAGCATCGCGATCGCCTGGCCGCGATCATGATCACCTATCCGTCGACGCACGGCGTGTTCGAGCAGGGCGTGCGCGAGATCTGCGACATCGTGCACGCCAACGGCGGGCAGGTCTATGTCGACGGCGCCAACATGAACGCGATGGTGGGGCTGTGCGCGCCCGGCCAGTTCGGCGGCGACGTCTCTCACCTGAACCTGCACAAGACCTTCTGCATTCCGCACGGCGGTGGCGGCCCCGGCGTCGGGCCGGTGGCGGTCGGCGCGCACCTCGCGCCGTTCCTGCCGAATCAGGCCTCGACCGGCTACCTGCGCGGCGAGCAAGGCATCGGCGCGGTGTCCGGTGCGCCGTATGGCTCGGCGTCGATTCTGCCGATTTCGTGGATGTATATCGCGATGATGGGTGCGCAAGGACTGAGCGCGGCCACCGAGAACGCGATTCTCAACGCCAATTACCTGGCCAGGAAGCTCGCGCCGCACTACCCGGTGCTGTACAGCGGGCCGGGCGGACTGGTTGCGCACGAGTGCATTCTCGACCTGCGCCCGCTCAAGGAGACCAGCGGCATCTCGGTCGACGACGTCGCCAAGCGGCTGATGGATTTCGGCTTCCACGCGCCGACCATGAGCTTCCCGGTACCGGGCACCTTGATGATCGAGCCGACCGAATCGGAATCGAAGGCCGAGCTCGATCGCTTCATCGAAGCGATGGTGACCATTCGCGAGGAGATTCGCGCCGTCGAGGAAGGCCGCGCCGACCGCGAGGACAATCCGCTCAAGCACGCGCCGCATACCGCCGCCGTGGTGACCGCCGACGAATGGCCGCATGCCTATGCGCGCAGCCAGGCAGCTTATCCGGTCGCCAGCCTGCGCGAGCGCAAGTACTGGCCGCCGGTGGGCCGTGCCGACAACGTGTACGGCGATCGTAACCTGTTCTGCGCCTGCGTGCCGATTGGCGAGTACCAGTAGCAGCGGGAGGCAGCGCGCCGCATGGCGCGCTGCACAACAGCATGTGTGCGGCATGACAAAAAAAGATGGAACGGCCGTCACATCGACGGCATCGAACCGATAGTTGCAGCCGCATGTGAGCGCTCACATGCCGTTCGCACTAACAAGGAGGCTGATGCATGGCGGTTTCTGTTTTCGATCTCTTCAAAATCGGCATCGGGCCGTCCAGTTCCCATACCGTCGGACCCATGCGCGCGGCGCTGATGTTCGCGCAAGGGCTCGAGCGCGACGGCCTGCTGGCGCAGACCGCGAGCGTGCGCGCCGAGCTGTATGGCTCGCTGGGCGCCACCGGCAAGGGGCACGGCACCGATAAGGGCGTGATCCTGGGGCTGATGGGCGAGGCGCCCGACACGGTCGAGCCGGCCGGTATCGCCGGCAAGCTCGCGCAAATGCGCGCCGAGCGTTCGCTGGCGCTGCTCGGCAAGCATCCCGTGCCGTTCATTGAAAAGGAGCACATCGTCTTCTATCGCCGCGAAGCGATGGCCGAACATCCCAACGGCATGAAATTTCACGCGCTCGACGCCGCCGGCGCCACTTTGCGCGAAGGCCGTTATCTTTCGGTCGGCGGCGGCTTCGTGGTTACCGCGGGAGCGGCCAACACGCAGGTGCTCAGCGCGCACGAACAATTACCGCGCCCGTTCCGCACCGGCAAGGAGATGCTGGCGATGTGCGAGCAGACCGGCAAGAGCATCGCCGGCCTGATGTGGGACAACGAACGCGTGTGGCGCTCGGACGAGGACATTCGAGCCGGCCTGCTGCGTATCTGGACGATCATGCAGTCGTGCGTGGCGCGCGGCTGCGGCATTGGCAACACCGATGCCGACGGCGAGCTGCCCGGGCCCCTGCATGTGCGGCGCCGTGCCCCGGAGCTGTATCACCACCTGACACAGCGCGCCGAGCGTACCTTGTCAGATCCGCTGTCGGTGATGGACTGGGTCAATCTCTACGCGATCGCGGTCAATGAAGAAAACGCCGCCGGCGGCCGTGTCGTGACGGCCCCGACCAACGGCGCGGCCGGCATCATCCCGGCGGTCATGCACTACTACGACCGCTTTGTGCCGGGCTCCAGCGAGCAAGGGATTCTCGATTTTCTGTTGACTGCCGGCGCAATCGGCATCCTGTACAAGCTCAATGCATCGATATCGGGCGCCGAAGTAGGCTGTCAGGGCGAGGTCGGTGTCGCGTGCTCGATGGCGGCGGGGGCGTTGACCGCAGTACTCGGGGGCAGCGCGAGCCAAGTGGAAAATGCGGCCGAAATCGGCATGGAACACAATCTCGGACTCACCTGCGACCCGGTCGGCGGCCTGGTGCAGATTCCCTGTATCGAGCGCAACGCGATGGCCTCGATCAAGGCCGTCAACGCGGCTCGCATGGCATTGCGTGGCGACGGCCAGCACTATGTTTCGCTCGACTCGGTCATCAAGACCATGCGCGAGACCGGCGCGGACATGAAAACCAAATACAAGGAAACGGCGCGCGGCGGGCTGGCGGTCAACATCGTCGAATGCTGAGCCCGGCGCGCGTGGCCTTGGTGGCGGGAGCCGGCATATTGGCGCGTATTGCGCTTGCGGGCGCGTTGCTGGCTCCGCTCGCGGCAATGGCCGCGCCGGTGGCCGTGACGGTGGCAAACGACACCCGGCCTACCCGCTGCGCCGAAGAAGACAACGTGACGTTCACACTGAGTGCACCGGGCGTCGAGCAATTTCGCGTCGAAGCCCTGCAGCCAGCCTATGTCGGCACGATACGGGACAATCATTTCGCACCGGACTTCACCGGGTGTGACTTCAGCGGGCGTGGCAACGCCGCCGACCCGCACTACACCTTCACGCCCCGTCACAAGGTCCTCTACCAGGGTCGCCGCACGCGCATCGTCGGCATCACCTTGCCGTCGTTCTGGCGACCGGCCCGGGTGCCCGTACGGGTTGCCGGACGCGCCGACACCGGCTTTCATCTGATCCAGATTTTTCGAAAGACGCATGGCCGCTTCGTCGAGGCGATGGTCCTTTATCCGGCCGACGGCTACTGGCGGATCAAGCCGCTGCCTGCGCCCGGACTGCGCGACAGCGGTTACGGCTCGTCGTTCCTGGTGGGGCCGATCCGCAACGAGGGGCGGCCGGTTGTCGATATCGCCTCGATCGACATTACCCCGGCGCCGCTGTCGCTGGTGCTGAATTTCGTTCATGGTGGCCGTGCGGTGGCGGCGCTCGAGCAGATCGATTCGACGCGCACTGCACTGCGCTTCACCCTTTCCCCCGGTAGCGAGGGGGGCGGGCCCTTCGCGATGCTGCGCTCGATGTATGTGGCGCCGCACAATGCCGACGTCAGCGAAGTGCGGTGGCGCGACGGGCGCAACGGCGTGCGCCGGGTCGAGCCGCTGCCGGCGGTGACGACGCTGCGGGCGACCGACGTGCGCTTTGGCCGTTCGGTGCCATCGCGGCACAATACCAGCGCGCCGGACATGCGTTTCAGCGATTTCCAGGCGCATCGCTGAATTGGCGTTACCCTCGATGGGCACGGCAGTTTGTGCGAATAGCGCACCAACTGCCGCATAAAAAGCGTTTGCGCCGCAGCCTCGCGCAGCGCTACGCTAACGCTCATCGACTTGACACTGACGGCGCGTTCGCGTCGCCGCATGAGGAATCTCCATGAACCCGGCCGCATTGCTGCAATCCCTTGGCGTCGACATCGCCGCTCTCGAAGGACCCGACCTGCCGGTGCGCTCGCCGCGCGACGGCGCCCGGCTCGCCGTGTTGCGTGCCGACGACGCTGCGAATGTCGAGCGCAAGATCGCGCTGGCTCACCAAGCGTTCGAGCGCTGGCGCGTCGTACCGGCACCAGTGCGCGGCGAATTGGTGCGCCTGCTCGGCCAGGTGCTGCGCGAGCACAAGACCGCACTGGGACAACTGGTGACGCTGGAGGCCGGGAAGATCCTCTCGGAAGGGTTGGGCGAAGTGCAGGAAATGATCGATATCTGCGACTTCGCGGTCGGCCTGTCACGCCAATTGCACGGCTTGACCATCGCCTCGGAGCGGCCCGGCCACCGGATGATGGAGACGTGGCATCCGCTGGGTGTGTGCGGCGTGATTTCAGCATTCAATTTCCCGGTCGCCGTGTGGTCTTGGAACAGCGCGCTGGCGTTTGTGTGCGGCGACGCCGTGGTCTGGAAGCCCTCCGAAAAAACGCCGCTGACGGCGCTGGCGTGCGACGCGCTGCTGCGGCAGGCGATCGCTCGCTTCGAGGCGGCGCGCCCCGGCGTCGTGCCCACGGGGCTGCATCAGGTCGTGCTGGGTGGGGCCGAGGCGGGCGATACGCTGGCGGCCTCGCCGCGCGTGCCGGTGGTCAGCGCCACCGGCAGCACCCGCATGGGCCGCGCGGTCGCGCAACGGGTCGCGCAGCGCCTGGGACGCAGCATTCTCGAGTTGGGCGGCAACAATGCGATGATCGTCACGCCGAGCGCCGATCTGGACCTGGCATTGCGCGCCATCACCTTTGCCGCGGTCGGCACCGCCGGGCAGCGCTGCACCAGCCTGCGGCGCCTGATCGTGCACCGTTCGCTGACCGACACGCTGTGCGAGCGGCTCAGGAAGATCTATGGCTCGGTCAAGATCGGCGATCCGCTGGCAAGCGATACGCTGGTCGGTCCGCTCATCGACCGGGCCGCGTTCGAACACATGCAGCAGGCACTGGCGCAGGCGCGCGAACAGGGCGGCGAGGTCTTTGGCGGCGAGCGCGTGGCCAATGACCTCGGAGAGGATGCTTACTACGTAAGACCGGCGCTGGTGCGCATGCCCGCCCAGACCGACGTCATGCGGCATGAGACATTCGCCCCGATCCTCTACGTCTTGTCGTACGACGACTACGCGCAAGCGCTGCATCTGCACAACGACGTTCCGCAAGGGCTCTCGTCGGCGGTTTTCACCAACGACATGCGCGAGGCCGAGCGTTTCATGTCGCCGCAGGGCAGTGACTGCGGGATCGCCAACGTCAACATCGGCACCAGTGGCGCGGAAATCGGCGGGGCCTTCGGCGGCGAGAAAGAGACCGGCGGCGGGCGCGAATCCGGCTCGGACGCCTGGAAGGGTTACATGCGCCGCGCCACCAATACGATCAATTTCAGCACCGAGCTGCCGCTGGCCCAGGGCGTGCGGTTCGACATCTGAGGGCCGGGCGCCGCGGTTTTTCTGTCCTGAAAGGAATCTATGTCTTCGACCCCATCGACTGAATTCACCACGGGGGCGCGCCTGCTGGTCGAGGCGCTGGTGACGCAAGGCGTCGAGCGCGTTTTCTGCGTGCCCGGCGAGAGCTATCTGGCGGTGCTCGACGCACTGTACGACGTGCGCGAGCGCATCGAACTCGTGGTGTGCCGCCACGAGGCCGCGGCGGCCAATATGGCTGAAGCCTCCGGCAAACTCACCGGCCGGCCGGGCATCGTGATGGTCACTCGTGGCCCGGGTGCCGCGCACGCGTCGATCGGGGTGCACACCGCGTATCAGGACTCCACGCCGATGATTCTGCTGATCGGTCAGGTCGCGCGTGATTGTTTGGATCGCGAAGCATTTCAGGAGATCGACTACCGGCGCATGTTCGGCCAGATGGCCAAATGGGTCGCGCAGATCGACGATGCTCGCCGGGTGCCCGAGTATCTGTCGCACGCGTTCCACGTCGCGGTGTCGGGCCGGCCCGGGCCTGTCGTGCTGGCGCTGCCCGAGGATATGCTCAGCGAGCCGTGTCAGGCAATGCCGGCCGCCCCCGAGTATCAGCGCGTGGCCGCGGCACCCGCGCCGGCGCAGATGGCGCGCCTGCGCGCCATGCTGGAGGGTGCCCAGCGTCCGCTGGCGATCCTCGGCGGCAGCGGCTGGAACGCTCAGGCGTGCGCCGACGTGCGGCAATTCGCCGAGCGCTGGGATCTGCCGGTCACTTGTGCTTTCCGCTTCCAGGACCTGTTCGACAACACGCACCCGCAGTATGCGGGCGACGTCGGTCTCGGCATCAACCCGGCGCTGGCCAGGCGCGTCAAGGACGCCGACCTGATTCTCGCGATCGGCCCGCGTCTGGGCGAGGCAACCACCAGTAATTATTCCCTTTTTGAGATTCCACGCCCACGCCAGACCCTGGTTCATGTCCACAGCGGGGCCGAGGAATTGGGGCGTGTGTACGCCGCCGACTTGCCGATTAACGCCGGCATGCCGGAAATGGCCGCGGCGCTGGCCGGGCTCGATGGCCCGGCAGCCGTGCCGCGCTGGCGGGCCGCAACCGCCGAGGCGCACGCCGAATATGTCGCCTGGAACACGCCGCAGCCGATCCCCGGGCCGCTGCAATTGGGTGACATCATGAAGCAGTTGCAGGCTCGCCTGCCAGCCGACGCGGTGATTACCAACGGTGCGGGCAATTATGCGATCTGGCTGCACCGCTTCTTCCAGTATCGCCACTTCAAATCGCAACTGGCGCCGACTTCGGGCGCGATGGGCTACGGCGTGCCCGCCGCGCTGGCTGCCAAGGCGGCGCAGCGCGAGCGCACCGTGGTGGCGCTGGCCGGCGACGGCTGCTTTCTGATGAGCGGTAATGAGCTGGCCACGGCGATGCAGTACGGTCTGGCGATCATCGTGCTGGTCATCAACAACGGCCAATACGGCACGATTCGCATGCACCAGGAGCGGCACTACCCGGCGCGGGTGCACGGCACCGCGCTGACCAATCCGGATTTTGCCGCGTATGCGCGCTCATTTGGCGCGTTCGGGGAGATCGTCGAGGACACCGCGCAGTTCCTGCCGGCCTTCGAACGGGCATTGGCGTCGGGACTGCCGGCGGTGCTGGAGTTGCGGTTGCCCGCGGAGGCGATTACGCCCGCGACGACGCTGAGCGCGTTGCGCGCCCAGGCGCAGCGGCAGGCGTGACGGTCACGGCGCGGCGCGCGCGCCGCTTGGCCGGCGCAGGTGTTTGCGCTGGCCAGCCGTCGGCTTGCGCCCGATAGGCGAGCGTCTCGCGTTGCAGCCAGTCGCGAAACGCAAGCAGCAGCGGCGCATCGGCACGATTTTCGGGAAATACCAGGTAGTACGCCTTGGTGCCGCGCAGGCCCGGTTCGACCGGCACGAGCAGGCGGCCCTGATCCAGTTCGTTCTGCACCAGAAAGCGCGGCACGAGCGCCACGCCCATGCCGCAGATGGCGGCCTGCACCAGCATGCTGAACAATTCGAACTGGTGGCCGGTGCGCATATTGCGGGTTTCGGCCTCAAGCGCGCCGGTATGCGCGCGAAACCAGTCGCGCCACGCGTCGAGACGGGTCGACTGGTGCAGCAGCGCCAGTTCGGCCAGCCGGGCCGGGTGCCGGGCGAAATACCCTGCCGGCCGGACCGCGAGCAGTGCCGGACTGCAGACCGGCACCACTTCTTCGCCGAACAGATACTCGACTCGCGCACCCGGCCAGACCGGGTCGCCGAAATGGATGGCCGCGTCGAAACCGGTGTCCTCGAACAGGAAAGGCCGGGTGCGCGTGGCCAGGTTGATCACCACGTCGGGATGGGTCCCGGTAAAGCTTGCCAGGCGCGGAATCAGCCATTGCGTGGCGAACGTCGGCAGCACCGCCAGTTCGATCTTGCCGCCTTTGCCCTGGCGGGCGATCAGATCGAGCGTGTCGGCCTCGAGATTGCCCAGGTAGGCGCGCACCTGCTGCCAATAGGCGTGGCCGGCCTCGGTCAGCGTCACCCGGCGCTTGGCGCGATGAAACAGCTTCAGACCGACCATCGCCTCGAGGGCGGCAATCTGTCGGCCGATGGCGCTTTGCGTGTGGCACAGTTCCTCGGCCGCACGCGAGAAGCTCTGATGGCGTGCGGCTGCCTCGAAGGCAATCAGCGACAGGGTACTCGGGATCATGCGGCGCATTGGGGCTCCGGTGGCAACAGTCGGGTCGGGTGGCGCGGGACCGACCGTATGTTACCGTCTCCGGGCGCGCCGTGGATCGCGGCCGGCATGACATGCCGGCGCGGGCGACGCGCTGGCCACGCCGTTGCCCGCCGGGAATGGCCGGCCGGCTGTGACGACAAAATGAGTCGTTCTGCGAACTATCGTAGTGTGACTCGACGGATGACTGCGCTAGAATGGTCGGCATCGCTGCCTGGCGTCTGGACTGCGACAGATCGTTCCGCCGCGGCTTGATGTGTTTTCTCTGTTGAACCATGTGCGAGTGCTTCTGTCGATGCGCTCCCCGTAGTTTCCGTACCGCCCCCTTGTAGCCCCGCATGGGCCCGTCCTTTGACGGCGCCTGTCCCTTCGTTTGCCCCCGGTTGCGCGATGCGGCCGGTGTGCACCGCCGCTTGAAAGGAGTGCTCGATGAAATTTCCCACGCCACCGACTGCCGGCGCCGTCAATGACGCGCCGCCTGCGCGCTTGCCGAATGTGTCGCGCCCGCTGATCACGATTCGCTCCGCCGCGCGCCTTGGCGCTTTGCAGCGGCCTGCCCCGTCGCTTGCGACGCATCGTTCGGCCACGCATCAGGAGTCGTCATGGAGATGATGAGGGAAGACAGGATTTCTCCCGCCGCCGACCAGCGCCGGCGCATTTTTGCTATCGTCGGGGCCTCGTCGGGCAATCTGGTCGAATGGTTCGATTTTTATATCTATGCGTTCTGCGCGATTTACTTTGCCCATGCCTTTTTTCCGAGCGGCAATCCCACCACGCAGCTGATGAATACCGCCGGCGTGTTCGCGGCGGGGTTCCTGGTGCGGCCGATCGGCGGCTGGTTTTTCGGTCGACTGGCGGACAGGCATGGCCGCCGCACGGCCATGCTGGTCTCGGTGATCATGATGTGCACCGGATCGCTGGTCATTGCCTGCTTGCCGACCTACGCGACCATCGGTGCGGCGGCGCCGGCGTTGCTGCTGGTGGCGCGCCTGTTCCAGGGGCTGTCGGTCGGCGGCGAATACGGCACCAGCGCCACCTACATGAGTGAAGTGGCGCTCAAGGGGCGGCGCGGCTTTTTCGCGTCGTTCCAGTACGTCACGCTGATCGGCGGCCAATTGCTGGCGCTGCTGGTGCTGGTGATTCTGCAATTCCTGCTCTCCACCGAGGAACTGCGGGCATGGGGCTGGCGGATCCCATTCGTGATTGGCGCTGCGATGGCGATCGTCGCACTGTATCTGCGCCGCTCGCTCGATGAGACCACATCGGCCCAGACGCGTGCGCGCGAGGATGCCGGCACCCTCAGCGGGTTGCTCAAGCACAAGCGGGCGGTATTGACCGTCATTGGCTTCACCGCCGGCGGGTCGCTGGCCTTCTATACCTTCACCACTTACATGCAGAAATACCTGGTCAACACGGCTGGCATGAGCGTGCCGGCAGCCAGCGCGGTGATGACGGGGGCATTGCTGGTGTATATGTTGTTGCAGCCGCTATTCGGGGCTTTGTCCGATCGTATCGGGCGCCGCACTTCGATGATTTGGTTCGGCGCGCTCGGCACGCTGTGCACCGTGCCGATCCTGCATGCCCTCAGGGAAGTCACCAATCCTTATCTGGCTTTCGTGCTGGTGATGGCGGCGCTCACGATCGTCAGCTTTTACACCTCCATCAGCGGCCTGATCAAGTCGGAAATGTTTCCCCCGGAAGTGCGTGCGCTGGGTGTGGGCCTGTCGTACGCGATTGCCAACGCGATTTTCGGCGGCACGGCCGAGTATGTTGCGCTGGGCCTGAAAGCGCAGGGTTACGAGGAAATGTTCTTTTGGTACGTGACCGGCCTGTGCGCGATATCCCTGATCGTGTCCGCGCGCATGGCCGATCCGTCCCGTACCGGATATCTGAAAGACGCCGACTGAACCTGCGGCATCGCGCCAGTCGCGCGAAAAAGGAGGCCGGCACACACGGCCGGCCTCGGTCCTGACGCGGTAACCCCGGCGAGTTCGCGCGGGCTGTTTATCTTTCGACCGCCGTATTCAGCATTTGCCATCGGCCGCCGACTGCCTTGTACACGGTGATGCTGCCGTATTTCAGGTTGCCGTGCGGGCCGTAGGCTATGGTGCGCGCCGTCACGCCCGGCATTTGGGTGGCGGCAAGAGCCGGCAGAAACCTGGCGGGCGCGGTGGAATTGGCGCGTTTCATGGCGCCCATCATGGCCATCGCGCCGTCGTAGGCGTAGGGCGCATAGATGCCGGGCGCCGCGCCGAATCGCTTGCGATAGCGGCGTTCGAAGTCCGCTCCGCCCGGCATGCGGTCCAGCGGCATGCCGGCCATGGAGGCGATTGTGCCATTGGCGGCTTTGCCGGCGATCTGCAAAAACGAATCGGACTTGAGCGCCTCGCCAGCGACCAGCGGCGCGTCAACGCCGAGTTCGCGCATCTGCTTGGCCAGCAGGGCGGCCGGCGCCTCGGCGCCGCCATAGAAAATGGCATTGACCCGCTCGCGCTTGATGCGCCCGAGCATCGCACGATAGTCGCTGGCCTTGGGGTTGAGTGCGTCGCGCCGCACGATGCGGGCGCCGGCGCCTTTGGCCGCTTTCTCGAATTCGTCGGCCAGGGCGCGCCCATAAGCGCTTTGGTCATCGACAATCGCAATGCGCTTGAAGCGAAGCTGCTTGACGACGAATCGTCCGAGCACCGATCCCTGCTGCGTGTCGGTGGTCTGCATGCGGAAGGTCGAGTTGAAACCTTGTTCGGTATAGGCTGGCGCGGTGGTCATGGAAATTTCCGGAATGCCCGCGGCGGCGTAAATGCGCGATGCCAGAATCGTTGTCTCGGCGTTGAGATGGCCCAGCATGCCTTGAATGTCATCGTCGACCAGACGCTGCGCGACGATCACCGCACGGCGCGGGTCGCCTTTGTCGTCAGCCGCGTCGAGCACGAACTTGACCGGCTGGCCGCCGATCACCGGCTTGCTTGCGTTGACCTGGTCGATAGCCAGCAGGATGCCATCCTCCATGTCCTTGCCGTCGCGGGCCTGCGGGCCCGACAGCGGGGCGGCAAAACCCAGTTTTACCTCTTGCGTTTGCGCGAGTGCCGGCCATGCGGCGCCAAGCGCCAGCAGGCTGGCGACGGCAATAGAGGCGCACCGAATGCGCTTGCGTGACATCGACTTCTCCTTGCTCGATTCGTGTACCGGCGCAACTCGCCGAGCGCAATATAACGTCGACGCTGCCTGATCGGCTGACAGCGGCCCGGTACTGAATGCGAATCATACGCCGTGTCGGCGCGGCCATTGGGCGACCGGGCTTGCAAAACGGCACGCGGGCGGCCCCCAATGAGAGACCGCCCGCGTGTCCTGAGTGCAAGAAGATATTCAGCCGATCGTCATCAGGCTGGCATTGCCGCCGGCCGCCGCCGTGTTCACACTCACCGAACGCTCGGTGAGCAGCCGTTCGAGCAGATAGTCTTCCCCTGCGGCCAAGGCCTCGGGCGCCAGGCCCTGCACCGACAGGATCGGTCCGCTGCGCTGCGCGACCGTGCGACTGAGGTCGCGCAGCTCATCGCTGTCGCCCTCGAACAACACGGCCGCGAGTTCGGCCACAGCGCCCGCATCGGCGTCGTCGGGCAGCACGGTAACGCGCGCCTTGAATGCCTTCGGCAAGGTGTCGACCAGTGCCTTGGCTGCCGGCCGCGCGGTGAAGATCGCGCGGTTGCCGGTTGCCAGCACGGCCGCCAGCTGGGTCTGCGCGCCCAGTGGCGAGCTGGCCACGCACAGGACTTGTCCGCGCGGCTCCAGTCCGTAGGTGTTGCGCTCGCCGGTCGGGCCGGGCAGTACGGCGGTGGCGTCGAGTGGCGAGGTCGCCAGATAGCGTTCGCAACGCTCGACCGCATCCTTCGCACCTTGCGCGGCGAGCCACTCGCGATACTCGGCCAACGGCGCCAGCGCCGGCTCGTTGCGCGTGAGTTCCGGCGGTAACGACGCCGGGCAGGTCGCCAGCAGGCGGGGCAGGTAGAGTGGGCCGCCAGCCTTGGGGCCGGTGCCTGAGAGGCCCTCGCCGCCGAACGGCTGCACGCCGACCACCGCGCCGATGACGTTGCGATTAACGTAGATATTGCCGACCTTGGCGCGCTCGGTCACGTAAGCAATGGTCTCGTCGATGCGCGTGTGGACGCCGAACGTCAGGCCATAGCCCGTGCCGTTGATGTCGTCGAGCAACTGATTCAGTTCGGCGCGCGCGTAGCGCACCACGTGCAGGACCGGACCGAACACTTCGCGCTGCAACGATGTCAGGCTGTCGATTTCGATCAGGGTTGGCGGCACGAAGGTGCCGCGCCGGCAGCGCTCGGGCAACGGCAACTGGTGAACCTTGAAACCCTTGGCGCGCATCGCCTCGATATGGCGCTCGATATTGGCCTGGGCTTCGGCATCGATGACCGGGCCGACGTCGACCGACAGATGATCCGGGTTGCCGATCGTGAGCTCCTGCATCGCGCCCTTGAGCATGTGCAGCGTACGCTCGGCGATATCGTCCTGCAGGCACAGCACGCGCAACGCGGAACAGCGCTGGCCGGCCGAGTCGAACGCCGAGGCGAGCACGTCATAGACGACCTGTTCGGGCAGGGCCGAGGAATCGACGATCATGGCATTTTGCCCGCCCGTCTCGGCGATCAGCGGGATCGGGCGGCCGTTGGCATCGAGCCGGTCGGCCAGGGTGCGCGCGATGAGGCGCGCCACTTCCGTCGAGCCGGTGAACATCACCGCCTTGGTGCGGGGGTCGGCGACCAGCGCGGCGCCTACCGTTTCGCCGTTGCCGGGCAGCAGTTGCACCGCGCCGGCCGGCACGCCGGCCGCATGCAGCAGGCGCACGGCTTCAGCGGCGATCAGTGAGGTCTGTTCGGCGGGTTTGGCCAGCACCGGATTGCCGGCGGCCAGCGCGGCGGCCACCTGGCCGGTGAAAATCGCCAGCGGGAAGTTCCACGGGCTGATGCAGACTACCGGCCCGAGCGGGCGATGCAGGTCGTTGGAGAATCCGCGCCCGATCTGTGCGGCGTAATAGCGCAGGAAATCGACCGCTTCGCGCACTTCGGCGACCGCGTTCGGCAGCGATTTGCCCGCTTCGCGAATTACCAGGCCCATCAGCGTCGGCATGTGGGCTTCGAGCAGGTCGGCCGCACGCAGCAGGCATTCGGCGCGTTCGGCCACGGGGGTGGCTTGCCAGATGGGCGCGGTGGCGACCGCCTGGGCCAGCGCCGCATCGACATCGGCGGCCACGGCATCGATCACCTGACCGACCACGTCGCGCAGATCGGCCGGATTGCGCACTTCGCGCACGATGCCCTCCGTGCGTTCGCCGTCGGCCAGCAACGGCGCGGCGCGCCACGCGGTACCGGCACTGGCCAGCAGCGCCGACGAGAGCGATGCCAGGCGATGCTCGTTGGACAGGTCGATGCCGGCCGAGTTGGGTCGCTCGCGGCCGTAGAGATCGCGCGGCAACGGAATCTTGCTGTGCGGAGCCCCCAGCGGTGAAATCTTTTCCGCTTCGACAACAGGATTGGCGACCAGCTCGTCAAGGCTGACGGACTTGTCCGCGATACGGTTGACGAACGACGTGTTGGCGCCGTTTTCGAGCAGGCGGCGCACCAGGTACGCCAGCAGCGTTTCGTGGGTGCCGACCGGCGCGTAGATGCGGCATGGCCGGTTCAGCTTGCCGTTGGCCACCGGACCGACCACTTCTTCATAGAGCGGCTCGCCCATGCCGTGCAGGCACTGGAATTCATACTGGCCGGGATAATAGTTTTGCCCGGCAAGATGGTAAATGGCCGACAGCGTGTGGGCGTTGTGCGTGGCGAATTGCGGATAGACCGCGTCTGGCACGCTCAACAGCTTCTTGGCGCAGGCCAGATAGGAGACGTCGGTGTAGATCTTGCGCGTGTAGACGGGGTAGCCTTCCAGGCCCTCGACCTGGGCGCGCTTGATTTCGGTGTCCCAGTACGCGCCCTTGACCAGCCGCACCATCAGGCGATGGCGGCTGCGGCGCGCCAGGTCGATCACGTAATCGATCACGAACGGCGCGCGTTTCTGATAAGCCTGAATGACGAAGCCGATGCCGTTCCAGCCGGCCAGCTCCGGATCGAAACACAATGCCTCGAGCAGGTCGAGCGAAATTTCGAGACGGTCGGCCTCTTCGGCATCGATGTTCAGGCCGATGTCGAACTGGCGGGCCAGCCGGGCCAGCGCCTGCACGCGCGGCAGCAGCTCGGCCATCACGCGGTCTTGCTGGGCGCGGGAGTAACGCGGGTGCAGTGCCGAGAGCTTGATCGAGATGCCGGGACCCTCATAGATGCCCCGGCCGGCCGAGGCCTTGCCGATTGCCTGAATGGCTTGCTCGTAGGATGCGTAGTAGCGCTGCGCGTCTTCTTCGGTGGTGGCCGCCTCGCCCAGCATGTCATAGGAGTAGCGAAAGCCCTGCGCCTCGAACTTGCGGCTGTTGGCGAGCGCTTCGGAGATGGTCTCGCCGGTGACGAACTGCTCGCCCATGAGACGCATCGCCATGTCGACGCCCTTGCGGATCAGCGGCTCGCCGCCCTTGCCGATCATGCGGGTGAGCGCCGTCGAGAGGCTGGCTTCGCTGGTCGTGGTGACCAGTTTGCCGGTGATCATCAGGCCCCAGGTCGCGGCATTGACGAACATCGACGGCGAATGCCCCATATGGGATTGCCAATCGCCCTTGCTGATCTTGTCGCGGATCAGCGCATCGCGCGTCGCCTTGTCGGGGATGCGCAGCAGCGCTTCGGCCAGGCACATCAGCGCCACGCCTTCCTGGCTCGAGAGCGAGAACTCGTGGATCAGGCCTTCCACGCCGCCGCCGGTACGCTTGCCGCGCAAGGCCTCGACCAGCTTGCGTGCGAGCGCCTGGGTCGTATCGGCGAGCGCGGCGGGCAACTTGGCCTGGCCGATCAGCACCGGCACGCACTCGGGTTCCGGGCGCCGGTACGCGGCTGTGATGGCCGCGCGCAGCACCGATTGCGGTTGCACGTTTTGCGCGAACTCGAGAAATGGCTGCACCACGCTCTCGTCGTCCGGCGTCGACGAATCGACGACCTCGGTGCTACCGGGTCGCGCCGACTGCAGCTCCGGCGGCAGCGTACCGCTCTCGATCTTTTCCAGATAAGCGAAGATGGCTTGCTTGATCAGCCAGTGCGGAGTGCGTTCGATGAGCTGTGCGGCGGCCTTGAGCCGGCCGCGCAAGTTTTCGTCAACCTTGACGCCGAGCGTGGTATTTGCCATGAGGAGCACCTGCGAAATCCCTGGCTGCCGATCGGCAGCCGGATTATGGGGTGAGTGGGAACTGGTCGAATCGTACCGTGCTTTAGAGTGGGGTGCAACCGCATTTTTGGATGGGTTGTACCTTTTGCGGTGCAACGTGGTCGAGCTTCCGGGTTGCGCCAGGCGACCGGGAGTATGTCCGGTCGATCGAGGCACCTCAGATGTCGAGCGGGTCGACTTCCAGATACCAGCGAGCCGCCGTTTTGGTCTGCCTGAGACAAGGGATCCAGGCGCTCAGGAACTGCTGCAGGGCGGGGCGCGACGGGCTCTCGACCAGCAATTGCGCGCGCTCGCTGTTGGCCACGCGCACCAGCGTCATCGGTACCGGATCGTAGAGCGTGACCTGCGTTGCCGCGAGCGCCGGCGTCTGTCCCAGCTCGCGGGCCGTCTGCAGAAACTCCAGTGCGACGGCCAGCGCACGTGCTTCGGCACGCAGCAATGCCTGATGTGTGAAGGGTGGCAGGCCGGCCTGTTCGCGCTCGGCCAGCTGGCCCGCGGCGAACCCCGCGTAGTCGTGCCGCAAGAGCGCGGCGTACAGCGGGTGATCGGCGTAGCGCGTCTGGATCAGCACTTCGCCCGGCTGTCCGGCGCGGCCGGCGCGACCGCTGACCTGCATCAATTGCGAGAACAGGCGTTCGCCAGCACGAAAGTCATGCGAAAACAGCGCGGCGTCGGCGTTGACCACGCCCACCAGCGTGACATTTCGAAAATCGTGCCCCTTGGCCACCATCTGCGTGCCCACCAGGATGTCGATCTCGCCGGCATGTACCTCGTCGAACAACGCCTGCGCGCTGCCTTTGCGGCGGGTACTGTCGGCGTCGATGCGAGCGATACGGGCCTGCGGAAAGCGTCGCACGAGCGTCTCCTCGATGCGTTGCGTGCCGCGCCCGAGCGGCGCCAGATCGAGATTGCCGCAATCCGGGCAAGCGCGCGGAATGGCCGCCTCGAGGCCGCAATGGTGGCAGCGCAGGCGCCGTTCGCTTTTGTGCAGCACCAGATGCGCGCTGCAGCGCGGGCAACCGCTGATCCAGCCGCAGGCATCGCAGGCCAGCACCGGCGCGTAGCCGCGCCGGTTCAGAAACAGCAGGCTTTGCTGGCCGCGTGCGAGCCGTTCGGCGATCGCGCCCAGCAGCGGCTGGGCCAAGCCGTCCTCGAGGGCGCGCTGCGCCTGGCTCTCGCGCTGCAGATCGATCAGCCGCACGGCGGGCAGCGCGGCCTCCGGCGAGGCCCGCTCGCGCAGTGTGAGCAACTGATAGCGGCCCTGCTGGGCCCGGCGCCAACTGTCCAGCGACGGCGTGGCCGAGCCCAGCACGATCGGTATGCCGCGCTGGTGCGCACGCCATACCGCCAGGTCGCGAGCGGAGTAACGCAGGCTCTCCTGTTGTTTGTAGGACGGATCGTGCTCCTCGTCGACTACGACCAGGCGCAAGTGCGGCAGCGAGGCCAGGACTGCCAGTCGCGTGCCCAGCACGATGCGGGCCTGCCCACGATGGGCGGCGAGCCAGTGGCGGGCGCGCTCGCCCTCGGCCAGGCCGCTGTGCAGCGTGGCGAGGGTCTCCTGGGGAAAGCGCCGGCGAAATACCTGCTCCAGCTGTGGAGTGAGATTGATTTCCGGGACCAGTACCAACACCTGAGCGCCGCGCTGCGAGAGCGCCGCCGCGACCGCATGCAGATAGACCTCGGTCTTGCCGCTGCCGGTCACGCCGTGCAGCAGGAACGGCGCCGGTGCCGCGCCTGTCCGGCGCAGCGCCGCATCGATCGCCTCGAAGGCGGCTTGCTGCTCGCTGGTCAGGCGCGGCGCGGCGGCTACTTCGAGCGGCGCGTCGGCGTCGGCGTCGGCGTTTTCGACGATTACCCAGCCCTGCGCGGCCCACTGATGCAGCAGTTCCGGCGCTTGTGCGCACAGGGCGCGGGCTTCGTCTGCATCGAGCGTGCCGGCGGCGCAAAGTCCTTCAGCCAGCCGGCGCCGGGCTTTGGCGCGAGCCGGCAGACTCGCCAGCAGCGCCGACTCGCCGCGCGGGTCGAGCCGAAAATGCCGGGCGCCGCGTTCGGCCAGCAGGCGCGGCCATCGTGCAGCGCTGCGCAAATGGGTCGGCAACGCGGGCAGGGCGACCTCGCCCAGCGCACGCTGGTAGTAGCGTGCGGCGAATTCCATGAGCGCGCGCCAGTCCGCCGGCAAAGGCGGCAGCTCCCGCCATGCGATTTCCAGGGATCTGATTTTTTGCGACGGTACTTCGCTGCGCTGCGTCATCTCCCATACCACGCCAACCACCTGGCGGCGTCCGAACGGCACCTGCACCAGTTGGCCGGGGACGATGGGCGGCTCGCCGTGCCCCGTATATTGGACGCGGTAGTCGAACAGCGTGGTCAACGGCGTGTCGAGCGCGACACGCGCGAACAGGTCTGGAGGCACGGGCAAGACTTAAAGTAAAACCTCAGAATTCGCCATAAACCGAGGATTCATAGACGCTTTCATGGTTCGGGGCAAACCTGTGGATAACTATGTTGAAAACCTGCAGGCCGCAGACGGCTGAATCACTAGCCGAGGTTCAGCCCGGCAAAATACTTCGCATGTGAACAGGCTAATTCTTATTTTTAATCAGTAAGTTATAACGAATGATGGGGCCATCCACGGGAGTGGCGGCTTTTGTCGCGATGCAGCGAGCATTTTGTGCATAAGTCAAGTCTTGATAGGTCATTTTTTAAGGGGTTTTTCAATTTTTCTCCTTGACTTTTGCGTCGTGCCGATTCGGCCGGGCCTACTGGAGCGTAGCGGCCGCACAGGCCGCATGTCGCTTTCGTGTCGGTCGAATTTACTTGATTTGACGCACCTTCCGGCTGTACGCATGGACCTCGTCGACCAGGGCGGCGACATGATCGGGCTCGGTGAACTGGGAAATGCCGTGCCCCAGGTTGAACACGTGGCCAGGGTGATCGCCGTAGGCATCGAGCAAGCGCCGCGCTTCGCCGCGAATGGCTTGAGGGGACGCGAACAAGGCCGTCGGGTCGAGGTTGCCCTGCAGCGCGCAGCGTGCGCCGATACGCTGTCGCGCGGCGGCAAGATCGACGGTCCAGTCCAGGCCGACGGCGTCGGCGCCGCTCTCGGCGATCGCCTCGAGCCACTGGCCGCCGCCCTTGGTGAAAACGATCTGGGGAATCCGGACGCCGTCGTGTTCGCGTTTGATCTTCGCCAGCGCGCGAGTCATGGCCGCCAGCGAGAAACGCTGGTATAGGCCATCGGCCAGCGTGCCGCCCCAGGTATCGAAAATCATCACCGCCTGCGCGCCGGCCTCGATCTGTGCATTCAGATACTGGGCGACAGCCTCGGTATTGATGTCGAGGATGCGCGTCAGCAGATCGGGGCGCTGGTACATCATCGTTTTGACGGTACGGAAGTCGGCCGAACCGCCGCCCTCGACCATATAGCAGGCGAGTGTCCATGGGCTTCCGGAGAAGCCGATCAGGGGCACCCGGCCGTTCAGGGCCGAGCGGATCTGCGTCACCGCGTCGAACACATAGCGCAACGACGCCATGTCGGGCACGGCAAGGCTGGCGATGGCGGCCTCGTCGCGCAGCGGGTGCGCGAAGCGAGGCCCCTCGCCGGTCTCGAACGACAAGCCGAGCCCCATGGCGTCGGGGATCGTCAGGATGTCGGAGAACAGGATGGCCGCGTCCAGCGGGAAGCGCTCGAGCGGCTGCAGCGTCACCTCGGTGGCGTAGGCGGGGTTTTTCGCCAGCCCGAGGAAGCTGCCGGCGCGCGCGCGCGTCGCATTGTATTCGGGCAGATAGCGGCCGGCCTGGCGCATCAGCCAGATCGGCGTGTAATCGGTGGGTTGGCGCAGCAGCGCGCGCAGGAATGTGTCGTTTTGCAGGGTGGCGGGCACGGCGGTCGGGCTTCCGGTGTGGGGCAATGATGCATTCTACCTAACCATGCCCAAAGGGCGAACGCTAGCGTAGTATTTGACTTTCCATATGTTCGACGAGGAGACAACAATGAAAAGTCGTTGGATTGCCGTGGCGCTGGCGGCGTTGCTTGGCGCTTTTTGCAGCCTGTCCGGGGCCCAGACGCCGGCCAACGCCGCGAACTCGCGGCTCGATGCGGTCATCAAGAGCGGCACGCTGCGTGTTTGCACCACGGGCGATTACAAGCCCTATACGTTTTTGCGTCCCGATGGCCAATTCGAGGGAATCGACATCGACCTGGCGCAGTCGCTGGCCGCGTCGCTGGGGGTCAAGGCCGATTTCGTGAAAACCACCTGGCCGCATTTGATGGGCGACTTCCTGGCCGACAAGTGCGACATCGCAGTGGGCGGCATCTCGGTATCGCTCGAGCGCGCCAAGCACGTTTATTTCAGTCATGTGGTGATGGTCGACGGGAAGTCGCCGATTGCGCGTTGCGCGGACGTGAAGAAATACCAGACGCTGGCGCAATTGGATCGCCCGAGCGTGCGCGCCATCTTCAACCCCGGCGGCACCAACGAGAAATTCGCTCGCGCCTATCTGACCAAGGCGCATTTGATCGAGTACCCGGACAACGTCACGATTTTCGATCAGATCGTCAAGGGCAAGGCCGACGTGATGGTGACCGACACGTCCGAGACGCTGCTGCAGCACAAGCTGCATCCGACGCTGTGCCCGGTCAATCCGGGCAAGCCGCTGCAGTATGGCGAGAAGGCTTATATGCTGCCGCTGGGCGATAACGTGTTCCGCGCTTATGTCGACCAATGGCTGCACCTGATCAAGGCCAGCGGCGCCTATCAGAAGGTGGTCGACAAGTGGCTGAAGTGACGGGGCCCTGAGCCTGCGGATCGTGGCTAGTGGATGGCCCCGCAGCGCGGCAAAGGCGGCAGACGAGATGTCCTGCCGCCTTTTTTATTGTCAGGCGAGCCAATGCCGCAACCGGGCGGCCGCTTCCTGCATGATGCGGCGCCCCGCCGGGGACAGCGACTGCAGGCGCGCGAAGCCGTGCGTCATGCCGGGCGCCTTGATCAGTTCCGCCCGGCCGCCGTGTTGCTCGACGAAGTGCGCGTAGGCGACGCCGTCGTCATGCAGTGGGTCGTGCTCGGCGACCAGCACGATGGTCGGCGGCAATACGTGGCTGGGCGGTGCCGCGAGCAGGTCGACCCGGGTATCGTCTTGTGGTGCTTGCGCGCCATCCAGGAATTTTTCCCAATACCAGCGCATGTCTTCGCGCGTGAGGCCGATGCCGTTGGCATTGGCGATGTAACTGGGCGTGTCGAGCTGCGGTCGCGCTACCGGATAGATCAACCATTGGTGAGTGACCAGGCCGGGTACCGCGGCGTTGACCGAGGCGCACGCCTGGGCCGCCAAGTGGCCGCCCGCGCTGTCACCGCCCGCCACCAGCGCATCGGTTGCCAGCCCCAGCCGCACACGCTGCTCGGCGCACCACAGCAGCGCCGCGTGAGCGTCGTCGCACGGCGCCGGGAACGGATGCTCCGGGGCCAATCGATAGTCGACGCTGATCACGGCCACGTCGGCGTCGGCCGCGGCCAGGGCGCACAGCGAGTGATGGGTGTCGACATCGCCCACGACCCAGCCGCCACCGTGAAAATACACCAGCAGCGGCGGGCGTTTTCGGGCCGGCCGGTAGAGTCGCGCGCGCAGGGTGCGTCCGGGCAGCGGTATCGTCATCTCGGTGATCTGGATGTGCGGCAACTGCGGCTGCGGGGCGTGACCGGACAACTCGGCAAAGCGCTGGCGGCGCGCCACGGCGTCGTTCGGGTCCGGCAGCGGCGCGTATTGCTGTGCGATGCGGGCGTAGTAGGCGGCGAGATCGGCGTCAATGCTCATCGGGCGGACTCTTCGGTTAAGCGGCAGATTCAGTGGGGCGATGTCAATTCGGCTTGCCAGCGCGCGTGTTCGATCTTTACGCACCGGTCCATCACGACATCCAGTCCGGCGGCGCGGGCCAGCGCGGCGGCCTGCGGATGTTCGATGCCCAGCTGCATCCACAGGCTGCGCGCACCGATGGCGATGGCCTGCGCGGCGATCGGCGGAATATCTTCCGAGCGACGGAAGCAGTTGACCATGTCGATCGTGTGGCCCTGCGCGCGCATCGCTTGCGCTGCGTCCTGCAAGCTCGCGTAGCAGGTTTCGCCGAGAATGCCGCCGGGCAGATCGGCCGCCTGCGGATTGACCGGCACGATCCGGTAGCCGTGCGCCTGCATATAACGGCTGGTGGTATAGCTGGCGCGATCGGGGCGCGGCGAGAGTCCAACCACCGCGATCACCCGATCGCGTGCCAGGATCTCGGGAATGCGTGAGAGATTGTCGGTGTCGCTCATCGAAACTTGGCCGGGATGATTATCGGTTCGAACTAACACGGGTTGGTCGGTAGATGCGCCGCAGAGTCTGTGCCGCGCCGCGCAGGCCGCGCAAGCTACTCGAGCAAGGCGTAGGCGTTACATCCTGAAACACTTTGTTACCCCTGCATGAGGGGCTTTGTACCACAATCCTTCCATCGCTGTTGCACATTCCCCCGAGCGTTTGGCAGCGATGCCATATCGAGCAAGCGTTTCCCCCGATGCGTTCTCATGCTCACCGATATGGCTACCCAATCTGGTCTCCTCGCGCTAACCCCGTAGCGTGTGGTTTTGGCGGGCATATGCCCCGCCATTTTTTTTGTCTTCACGATTTGCAGGTGGCGCGCAGCCATGGCTTGAGCCAGCCGAGGCCCGCACGCGTCTGGCCCTGCGGCCGATATTCGCAACCGATCCAGCCGATATAGCCCAATTCATCGATCAACTTGAACAGGAAAGGGTAATTGATTTCGCCCGTGTCAGGCTCGTGGCGCGCCGGCACCCCGGCAATCTGGATATGCCCGATGCCGGGCAGATACTGCCTCAGCTTGACGGCCAGGTCGCCCTCGACGATCTGGCAGTGATAGAGATCGCACTGCACGCGCAGATTGGCTGCGCCCACGCGCTGGCACACGGCGTGCGCGTGATCCTGACGATTCAAAAAATAGCCGGGCATGTCGCGGGTGTTGATCGGTTCGATCAGGATGGTGATGCCTCGGGCCGCGGCCTGCTGTGCCGCATGCGTGAGGTTGGCGATGTAGCTGGCCTCGCACTCGGCGATGGTCTGTCCGGCGCTAACGATGCCCGCCATCACGTGCAATTGCCGGCAGCCAAGCGTATCGGCATAGTCGAGAGCGCGTTCCAGGCCGTCCCGAAACTCCGCCTCGCGCCCCGGCAAGGCCGCCAGGCCTCGTTCGCCCGCTGCCCAGTCGCCGGCGGGCGTGTTGAATAACACTTGGGTCAAGCGATGCGCATCGAGCTGCGCGCGCACCTCGGCGGCCGGCGCTTCATACGGGAACAGGCATTCGACACCCTGAAAGCCGTCGGCAGCCGCGGCGCCGAAGCGCTCGAGAAAAGGGTGCTCTTGATACATGAGCGTCAGGTTGGCGGCAAAGCGGGGCATGACACACTCCATGTAACGAAATGCGCGCCACCGTCGGCACGCGTTCAAGGGCGCTACTCGTCGCCGATTTGCGCCGCGGCGACGCTGCGCAGCTGGAATCGTCCGTCGTTATTGAACAGCCATGTCTCGACGATGTGCACGTGGCCGCTGCTATCGAGCAGGGTTCGGCTCGGCGGCGGAAATGGCGAGGCGCGCCGCAAGCTCGTCAGTGCCGTGGCGTCGGCGGACCGATCGCCGTTGTCGCGAAATAATCGCACACCCGTGAGGTACCCGCGCCGGTCGACCGCGTATTCGAGCGTCACTACCGAGCGCAACAGCGCTTGCGGCCGGCCCGGTGTAATCATGCGCGCATCGACCCGCGTGATGTACCTGGCCAGCGATACCTTGTAGCTCTCCAGGGCCGGGTTGGATGGCGCGCCAAGAACCAGCGGGCCGGGGTGCTTTTCGGAGATCGCGCAGCCGCCGAGCAGCAGCGCGAGCGCCAGCAGCAACCAGCCGCCGCCTGCACGCCAACGGGTTTGCTGCGATGCGCAAGTGGTATTCATTCCTTGCCCTCGCTTGTGCGCCAATTCGGCATCAGCGTGTTGGATGGCAAATTTTCGTCGAGCAGCTTGCGCGCTGTATCGATGCCGGCAACCGGCAAGCCGGTGGGCTCGAGCAGGCCGATCTGCACCAGCACGCTGGCCTGGTCCCAGTAAATGTGCTCGTGATACAGCTTGTCGCCGCGGAACTTGACGATGGCGACTAGCGGAATCTGCACGCGCCGCCCGGTCGGCGCGACCCCCGGCAGCATCCAGTCGATTTCGCAGGTGTGCGTGAAGCAGAACAGCATTTCGTCGACCAGCTGATTGGCGCCGACCGTGCGCGATATCGGGATCAGTTTTGTATCGGGCGGATTGGCGTTGACGAAATGGTACTGGTAGAAGCGCTTGAGTTGTTTATGACCGACCCCGCCGGTCATGGTGGGGATATGGTTGACATAAGGCTCGTCGACCATGGTTTTCATCAACGGCTCGACCTCGCGCGACTCGAACTCCAGCGCGCAGTGCGCCTCCCACAGCGACGGAAAATCGTAGTGGGGGCCGATCTCGCGCCGCAAGGCGGCAATCGAGCGTTGATGTGCCAGCGTGGCGGCGGGCTTGTCGAAATGATCGCCGCCGGGGCGCGCAAAGGCGTGGTCGACACCGGGGTAGACGTACATCTCGGCATTGGGCGTTCGCGCAAAGGCGGCGATGATCTTGTCGCGCGCCTCGGCCGGGCAATATTTGTCGTCGGCGGCGAAATGCAGCACCAGGCGCGACTTGATGTTGCCGATTTCCTCCAGATGCTTCTCCAGCCCAACGCCGTAGTAGCCGACGGCTACGTCCGCGTCGGTACGGCAAGCCGCCAGCATCGCGAGCTTGCCGCCCAGGCAAAAGCCGAGCACGCCCGCCTTGCCGGCAAACTCCTTGCGCTCGCGCAAAACCGCCAGGGTGGCGGCAATGTCCTCCATGCCCCTGTCGACGTCGAACGCCTGCAGCAGGGCGAAAGCCTTTTGCCAGTCACCCGCGGTGTAGCCGAGCTCGATGTTGGGTTCCTGGCGCCAGAACAGGTCGGGTACCAGCACGACGTAGCCTTCCTCGGCGTACAGGTCGGCGATGTCGCGCATGGTCTGGTTGACGCCGAAAATCTCCTGGCACAGGACGATGCCCGGGCCGCGGCCGTCGCGCGGCACCGCCAGATAAGCGCGGAACTCCTGTCCCTGGGTGCTGGGAATGTTGATATAGCTACCCGCCATGCTGAACTCCTTGGGGATGTCGATAAAACGGATTCGCGCGCGACCGGCAAGGCTCGATGACCGTCAGGGCATACGGACTGCGCAGCAAAGTCTCTTTCAAGATAGCACGACGACGAGCCGGGCATGCCGATAAAATGCGGGTGAACTGTTTTGCATATTCGCACCGATACCGGGAGTGACATGATTACGATTTACCACAATCCACGCTGCTCGAAGTCGCGTGGCGCATGCGATCTGTTGGCGCAATCGGCCGCCGCCTCGGGCGAGACGGTGCAAGTGATCGAATATCTGAAAACGCCGCCGACGCTCGCGCAACTGCAGGTGCTGCAAAAGCAGCTCGGCGTGAGCGCGCGGGAAATGCTGCGCGAGGGCGAGACGGAGTATCAGGCACTGGGACTGGACGACCCGTCGCTGGACGACACCACCTTGCTGCGCGCGGTGGCCGAGCATCCGAAACTGCTGCAGCGGCCGATCGTGGTGCGCGGCGAGCGGGCCGTGATCGCGCGCCCGCCGGAAAAGGTGCAAGAAATTTTTTGAGGCGCGCTGATCCGGGTGTTGCCCCGCCCCCTGGGGCACGCGGTGGTTCGGCTTTTACCGCTGCCCTGCCGGGCCGCTGTGTTCAGGCAGCGATTCGACGGCACCTTCCTCGTCTCCGGCATTTTCAGCGGCGCCCTCGCCGGACCCGATGCCGCCCGCTGAACCGGCGCCGGCTTGCGGTGCTTCAGCCAGCGCGGCACGACGCGCCTTGAGTTCGGCCAGCATGTTGCAGAACAGCGCACCTTGCTCGATCGCGTCATCGAGCGCGATGTGGGTGTGCGGCAGCGGATCGAACCAATGCCTGGGGAGGTTGGGTTTGATGCTCTTGCGGTACGGCAGCTCGGTCAGCGCGAACGCAAGCGTCTTGATGTCGAGGGCGGACCAGGAGAACGGACAGCGGCCGGCAAAACGCATCATGTACCAGAACATGAACGTGAAGTCGAAGCCCGCCGGGTAGGCGACGAAGACCGGTTTGCCGGGCAGGGTGTCGACCCATTTGACGTAGGCCTTGAGCGCGGTCTCGGGCGCCTGCAGATCCTGACGGCAGGCGGCCCACGCCTCGGGCTCGGTTTTCCACCATTTCATCGTGAACGGGTGCCCTTCGGCGCCGGGCAGCGTTTCGAGGTTGGCGCTGAAGGTGCCGATCAACTGCTTGTCGGCCGTGTAGGCGGCCGAGGCGAAACTCAGCATCGAATGCGGGCCGGGGATCGGGCCGTCGGCTTCGACATCGGTGCTGACATAGATTTCGAGGTGGTCATTCATGGAGACGGGGATATCAGCCAAAGCGGGTGTCGGCGACAAAAGGATTGGTGCGGCCCTCAGTGCCGAAAGTCGACACCGGCCCGTGCCCTGGCACGAAGGTGACGTCGTCGCCCAGCGGCCAGAGTTTTTCGCGAATTGCACGGATCAGGTCGGCATGGTTGCCGCGAGGAAAATCGGTACGGCCGATCGAGCCCGCGAACAGCACGTCGCCGACGATCGCCAGTCGCGTCGAGCGATGGAAAAACACCACATGGCCGGGCGTGTGGCCGGGGCAGTGCAGCACTTCCAGCGTTTGTTCACCGAATCGCACAGTGTCGCCGTCGCTCAGCCAGCGATCCGGACTCAGTGGCTCGGGTGCCGGAAAGCCGAAACGGGCGCAGGAGGCTTCGAGCTGGTCGATCCAGAATTGGTCGTCTTGGTGAGGACCTTCGATCGGCACGCCGCGCCGCTTTGCCAACGCGCCGGTGCCGGCGCAGTGGTCGACGTGGCCGTGCGTCAGAAGGATTTTGTCGAGTGTGGCGTTTTGCCGGACGAGTTCCGCCTCGATGAGATCGAGGTCGCCGCCGGGGTCGACCACCGCGGCGCGGCGGGTGGTTTCACACAACAACACAGAGCAATTTTGCTGGAACGGGGTAACGGGGATCAGGATGACTTTCATTGGAGGCGCCGGTATCGATAGCGACATTGTAAAGCCCTATCGCCCGACCCATCCTGCTGCGTCGCAAAATAGGTCAGCATGTACTTACTTCCGCCGCCGGTTCGAGCCGTGATACACTCGCCGGCATGCGAATACGCGACATGCTCAAACGGTTCGCGATCGGCAGCCTGGCCGCCACGTTACTTGCCGCCTGCACCACGCCGCTCGAACCTTCTCCGCCCTCCTCGCCGCCGACGTCTTCCAAAGCAACTCCGTCGTCGGTGACTGATGCCGCGCGTACACCTTCCACCGCTTTTCATCCGCTCGACCTTGGTTGGCCCGGCACGTCGCCGGCCGATGCCGACGGCGTACCCGAAGACGGCTCGGCCCACCTGCGCGCCGACGTCGGTACCTTCTTCGAGGAGGGCATGGCGTCGTGGTACGGCAAAGGGTTCAACAAGCACCGCACGGCCAGCGGCGAGCGTTTCAACATGCATGCGATGACCGCCGCACATCCGACGCTGCCGCTGCTGAGCTGGGTGCTGGTGCGCAACGTGCGCAACAACAAGGCGGTGATGGTGCGCATCACCGATCGCGGCCCCTACAGCAAGCACCGCATCATCGATCTCTCGTATGCGGCGGCCAAGCAGCTCGGCTTTGCCAGGCAGGGCGTTGCCAAGGTTGAGATCCGCAAACTCACGCGCAGCGAGGTCATCGCATTGCGCATGGACAAGGACACGCCGCTCGACGAGTCCTCCGACAAATGATCGGGCGGCGGCAACCGTCTACCGTTCGGCCTTCAGCGCAAGAGCCCGTTCGTATAGCGCGTTCTTCGACACCCCGGTGATCGCCGCGGCCAGCTTGGCGGCACCTTTGGTTGGCAGTGCTTCGAGCGCCAGCGCCAAAATCCGCTCGACCTCCGGCGACAGGGCGTCGGCCACCGCTGGCGCTGCGCCCTGAACTACCAGAACGAATTCGCCGCGTTGGCGGTTGGCATCGGCTTCGAGCCAGGCGGGCGCTTGCGCCAGCGCGCATTCGTGCAGATTTTCGAAGCGCTTGGTCAATTCCCGGGCAATCAGTATCCGGCGCTGCGCGCCAAGCACCTGGGCCAGAGCGGCCACGGTTTCGACGATGCGGTGCGGTGCTTCGTAGAACACCAGCGCCTGCGGTTGCCCGGCCAGCGCCTGCAGCGCGGCGACGCGTTGCGCCGCCCTGGACGGCAGAAAGCCGATGAAAGTGAAGCCCTCGACCCAGGCGCCGGCGACACTGACGGCGGTGATCGCGGCGCTCGGGCCCGGCAGCGGAATGACCTCGAGGCCGGCGGTCCTGACGGCCTCGACCAGCCGGGCACCGGGATCGGAGATGCCCGGCGTGCCGGCGTCGGAAATGTAGGCGATGCGCTCGCCCGCGCGCAGACGGGCGATGATTTTCTCGGCGGCGGCGCGCTCGTTGTGCTCGTGGGCGGCCAGCAAAGTTTTTTCCAGGCCGTAGCGGGCCAACAGATGCGCGCTGTTGCGGGTGTCTTCCGCCGCCACGGCGTCGACCAGACCCAACACGTGCAACGCCCGTAGCGTGATGTCGGCGGTATTGCCGATCGGCGTGGCGACCACGTACAGGGCGCCGCTGGGGTAATGCTGATCGTCGGCCAGGGCAAGCAGGGAGGTCATGCGGCCGACTCCGGGAATAGGTAAAAAATTAACAACTTTTTCAGTGGACTCATGTCGAATCAGCTCGGTGCGGCGTACGAGGCTCGTGCGCTGCAATACCTGCGACGCCAGCGGCTGACGTTGGTGGCGTGCAATTATCGATGCCGTCGCGGCGAAATCGATCTCATTATGCGCGATCCCGACGGGGTGCTGGTGTTTGTCGAAGTGCGTGCCCGGCGCAAACACGATTTCGGCGGTGCGCTGGAGAGCGTGACAACGCGCAAGCGCCAGCGTCTGGTAGCGGCGGCCGAGCACTACCTGGCCACGCAGACCGCGGCATGGCCCGCCTGCCGGTTCGACGTGATCGCCTTCGATGGCCCGCCCGACGCCGCCCCGCAGTGGGTGCGCAATGCGTTCGATGGGAGCGGATGAGCATGATGCGGCCTGTTAAACTTGCGCACTGGCGGTGTGCCGGGATGCAACCAGCGGCGTACCCGAATCAACGATAGCTCCGCGATAACATCATGTCGATCGAACGCATTCAGCAACAATTCCGTGACAGTGCCGAACTCAAGCTCGCTGCACTGGAGACTCTGGGGGCTCCGATCGAGGCGGCCACCGAACTCATGTTTACCGCCTTGGCCAACAATAACAAAGTGCTGGCCTGCGGCAATGGCGGCTCGGCCGCCGATTGCCAGCATTTTGCCGCCGAGCTGATCGGCCGCTTCGAGCGCGAGCGCCCAGGCCTGCCCGCGATTGCATTGACCACCGACAGTTCCATCCTGACTGCAATCGGTAACGACTACGATTTCAACAGCATCTTCGCCAAGCAGGTGCGCGCGCTCGGGCAACCCGAGGACGTGCTGCTGGCGATTTCCACGAGCGGCAATTCGGCCAATATCCTGGCCGCGATCGAAGAGGCGCACGAGCGCGACATGACCGTCGTGGCGCTGACCGGCCGTGGCGGCGGCAAGATTCGCGACGCGCTGACCGAACTGGACGTGCATATTTGCGTGCCGCACGAGCGTACCGCGCGCATCCAGGAAGTGCACTTGCTGACGATTCACTGTTTGTGCGATGGCATCGATGCCATGCTGCTTGGCGATTGAGCCCTGACCCCGTTTCGCTTGAAGCCTGAAGGAGAGCATTTTGATGATTTCACGACGTTCTATCAGAAATCTGTGCACCGGCGTGCTGTTGGCCGCGACCGTGGCGACGCTGCCGGGCTGCGGCTTGCTGCTGCTTGGCGGTGCGGCCGGAGGCGTTCTGGTGGCTACCGATCGCCGCTCGCTGGGGGCGCAGACCGAAGACCGGGAGATTCAGGTCAAGGCGATCAGCGACCTGAACAGCAATCTGCCCGACGTCGCGCATGTCAACGTCACTTCTTTCAATCGGCGCGTGCTGCTGACCGGCGAAGTGCCGGATCAGGCGACCCGCCAGGAAGCGGAAAACATCGTCAAGGGCATTCAAAACGTGCGTGGCGTGGTCAACGCGCTGGCCATCTCCGGCGCCAGCTCGCTCTCCTCGCGGGCCAATGACGCGTGGATCACCAGTAAGGTCAAGGCATCGCTGGTTGCCGCCAAGGATATCTCCGCCAACGTGTTCAAGGTCGTCACCGAGCGCTCCGACGTCTATCTGATGGGGTTGGTCACGCCGGCCGAAGGCGCCCGCGGCGCGGATATTGCCAGCCGTGTGCCTGGCGTGGATAAAGTCGTGAAGGTGTTCGAATATATCCAGCCGGAAGACGCACAACGCCTGACCGAGCAGGCCGCGAAAACACCGCAGCCGGCCGAACCGGCCGACGACACGGCGACCACCAGCGCCGTGCCGATCGGCAACGTCAGCACGACGCCGCTCTCGACCCCGGCCCCGATCAGCGATGCGCCGGTGATTCCCGCGACACCTGCCTCGCAACCCGGGGCACCGAAGTAAGCGGGTCTTTGCCCGGCAACGGGTAACAGGCCGGCCAAGCGATGACGCTGGCCGGCCTGTTGTTTGTGACCCCGATTTATAAGAGATCTCCCTCTAGTACGTCGTTATTTCGTTAAGCCAAATATCTCGGTACACTGCGGGGCAGTGGATAAAAATAACGGGAGGGGCGCAATGGCAAAAGCATCGACGTCGCCGGGGGCGCGTGCCGGACGCCATCGGCGGATGCGATTCGCACTGGGCCTGACGCTTGCCGCCGGGGCGATCGCCAGTGCACATGCCGGGGACGGCAGTCCATTGCGGGGCAACCCGATGGACACGTTGCCGACCATTCAGGCGCCCCAGATCGCGCCACCGACTTTCCATTTGCAGACTCCGACCCAGGAGCAAGCGCTTCAAGCCTTGCTCGCGCGCAAGATCGTTCCGGTCAAATTCGGTATCGAGGGCGTCAAAAGCATTCCATTCGAAACAGTCGCCAAGCTATTCGCGCCACTGGCCGGCCATGAGGTCACGATCGGGGAATTGGTCGCGCGCGCCAACGACGTCACCAAGCTTTACCAGCAGCACGGTTATCTGCTGTCGTTCGGCTTCGTGCCCGCGCAGGACTTCAAGAATGGCTTCGTGAAAATCGTCGTCGTCGAGGGTTATGTCGCCCACACGCGCATTACGGGTAACCCCGGACCCTCGCGCGCCAAGCTCGAGGCAATCGCAGCTCACATCCAGGCCGAACGGCCGTTGAAACGCGCCACTTTCGAGCGCTACCTGAACGTGCTGACCCTCGTGCCGGGTATGCGCATCAAGGCGGATATGAAACCACCCATGCGTACCGATGGCGCGACCGACCTGACGCTGGATGTGCAGCGCAAGCCGATTGCGGTGGGCGTCTCGCTGGGTACCAGCGACCCGGGCCTGCGCGGGCTGATCACAGTGACGACCAACGGACTCACGCCGCTCGGCGAGCAAATGCAGTTCGCCACTATCGTGCCAAAGGGGCCGAACCACGAAGAGTATTACGCGGCGTCGTACTCTCAGATGATCGGCAGCAACGGCCTGTCGCTCAAGCTCGATGCGTCTCATTACCGCGGCGTGCCGCACGACCAGACGCTGATCGACGACAACCTCACGCGGCACATCGACAACAAGCGGGCCGGCGCCACGCTGAGCTACCCGTTCGTGCTCAACAACCAGCGCCGGCTGGTCGGCAGCGGTGGGGTCTATGCGGTCGAAAACAGCGACAGCTACCAATCGACGGTCAGTGCGGCAAACGCCACCTCGAAGGTCAACATTCGTGTCGCCAATGCGCAATTGAGCTACAACGAAACCACACCGAAGCAAGCGCGCAGCGCGTCGATCGCCATTTACAAGGGCATCAACGGACTGGGGGCCAGTCAGAGCTCCAACTCGCCGGCGCTGGGTCCCTATGACCTTGGGTTCACACGCTATGTCGCCAGCGCAACACAGAGTTTCGTGTTGCCGCATCGGTTTGGCGTGGTGCTGGCGGCCACCGGCCAATACAGTCCGAACACCGTGCCTACCCCGGAGCAGGCGACCTTCGGCGGCACTCGCTTTGGGCTGGGCTACCCGGCCGGCGAAGTCGCCGGGGATTCCGGCTGGGGCGCGTCGATCGAATTCAACCGGTTGTTCCGTACCGGCTTTGCCTGGCTGAAAACGGTGCAGCCCTATATCGAAGCGGACACCGCGCGGGTTTATCTGAATCGGGGGCAACTGCAGCACGATAAGCTGGCCTCGCTCGCGCTCGGCGTGCGCGTGTCGGACCAACGGCACTATACCTTCGATCTTTCGCTGGCCAAGCCGGTCGCCGACAAGCCGGCCAACAGCAATAACCGGTCGTTGCGTGTGAACGCCGCCTACTCCTACCGGTTCGACTAGATGGCTGCCCGCGTCGGCACGCGGCCGGACGAATCCGAATTATCGGGAAACCCGGCTGGCTGAATTCTTGCGGTTCGATCAAAATATCGGCCGGATGCGGCGGTGAGCCGTGCGTGCTGCCGCATCGCGAATTGACAAAAAATCGCAAGGAGTCGAAATGAAACAGGTGGTTCTTGCCGCGTTACTGATGGCCGGCGTGTCGATGGCGCATGCGGTCGATGTGGCCCGGGCCAAGAAAATCGTTGCCGCAAATGCCTGCATGGGCTGCCACGCGGTCGATCGCAAAATCCTCGGTCCGGCTTTCCGCGACGTGGCGGCCAAATACAAGGGCGATAAGGGTGCCGAGGCGCAATTGGTGAGCAAGGTCAAAAACGGCGGCTCGGGCGTATGGGGTGTTGTACCGATGCCGGCGCACCCCAACATGAGCGATGCCGACATCAAGACGGTCGTGCAGTGGATCCTGGCCGGCGCCCCCGACAAGTAACGGGCGATTCGGCGTGATGCCGGCAGCGGTGGGCGCTGCAGCCGGACGTGGCGGGCGGGGTGCTCGGCACGTTCGGCCTCGAATCACCCGTCAGAACTTCATCCCCACCCCGACGCCCACGACCAGCGGGTTGATCTTGAGCGTACCCAGCGGCACGCCGCCGGCCGATGCGTCAGTCTGGATCCAGAGCTTCTTGATATCCGCATTCAGGAAGACGCGCTTGGTCAACTGGACATCCACGCCGATTTGCAGCGCCGGGCCGACGCTGCTGCGATCGATCGATACCGGTTGGGCGCCAGCCTTCAGATTGTCGTTATAGAACAGCGTGTAATTGATCCCAGCCCCCACATACGTGCGAATCTTGCCGGCCGGATTGAAGTGATATTGCGCCAGCAACGTGGGCGGCAGCAGACTGACCCGGCCAAGCTCGCCGATATTCGAGCTCACCGTATGGCGCGCGGTGCCGAGGATCAATTCGACGCCAATATGCCGGGTTGCCATGTATGTGAAGTCCAGCTCCGGCACGATCGAATTGTTCACGCCAGCGCCCACCGTCGACAGCACGCCCGAGGTCGACACATCCGGCTGGATGCTGATCGCCCGCGCGCGAACCAGAATATCTCCGGCATCCGCGTGTGCTACCGCGCTGCCAGCCAAAAGTCCAATTGCCAGGGAACCGGCCATTCCCAATCTCAACGCCGTTTGCATCTTGCTCATGATGGCTCCGATCAACAGGTGATTTCATTGCTGCTTTCGGAGATCGACTGTAGTCAATGACAGCGTGACAAGCTTTGGGCCAGGTCAATTGGTGCCCGAGTGTCGTCGCAACGCAACTGCGTGCGGTGCCTAGCAACGGCCCAAAAAAGTACGCTATAATCGCCGCTTCGTGGGGCGGTAGCTCAGCTGGGAGAGCGTCGCGTTCGCAATGCGAAGGTCGGGAGTTCGATCCTCCTCCGCTCCACCAGGAATTCTCAATACGCTGATTGGCAAGGAAACTTGCCCTCCGATTCGCCGGTTCTGGCTTCGTGTCACACGACCGTGTCACGCAAGGCAAACCGGCGATGGCTTTTAAACTCCCCGCACATCTGCATCGCAAGCGCTATGGCGTGTTGCGCATCCCGCTTCGCATACCCAATGACTTGAGACGGATTTTCCGCACGGGGAAAATCCGCCACACGAAAGTCACCACGTGGCGCTCGGCGCCCCCGTTTCACTTCAACAGCGACGCGAACTCTGGCGCGTGGACGACCTTGCCGATCAAATCTTGCACCGCGGGCATGAGCGCCTGGGCGGTTTGGTTGCAGGCGGTTTCGCCGTAGTAGCTGGTGGTGTAGGTGTACTTTTCGGCGACTTGCATATGCTGACCGTTTGACGATGTGACCGTGAGCGTCAGGTTCCAGATGCCGGAGGTGGACGAGAAGTCGATGCTGTCGAGGTGGCCGGTGAGCTGGATGGGCGCGGTGGGCGCATAGACGCCGGCGATTTTCAGTTCGGAGATAAAGGCCCGGCGGATGAATTCCGCGAACGGCTCGCCGTCCTGGGTTTTGATGGGGCCGACGCCGCGGCACATGATTTCGTTTGGATGTTGGTTGGCGCTCAGCGTCTGCGTGAACGCGCCCACGCCGACGCCATTGACTGCTGCGGTCTTCAGCGCGGTGACATTGTCTGCCGAAATCGAATATCGCGGCACGGCGTAGGTCGAACATCCTGCCAGCACGGCCGACGCGAGCGAAACGAGCGCAATGGTTTTTTTCATTCTTTTCCCCGATACATGACGTTTGGCGGCCCGGTGATTTGTTGGACACAGTGTCGCCGCCGGCATAACTGTGCCTGCCTGCATTCGGATTTTATGAAGTTCGTTGGGTCGAAGGCGGGCGATCTCGCCGCTTATTGAGCTACGACAAGAAGCAGGGAAATATTGGCAAAGAGATCGGCGCGCAAAACGGGGCAGGGCCAGCCGAAGCCGGCCGGTCTTGCCGTCGCGCGGACGTTGGCGCCAGGCTACGCGTCGTTGGGGATCGCCCGATAAACGCGGCCGAAGAAGTCATTGGCGTGCGCCGGGTCGAGCCAGCGTGCGATAACGACCAGCCGCTGCGTCGGTTCGATCCAGGTGAAGGAGCTGCCGGCGCCGATGGCGAAGTAGCTGGTGGCCGGCACGCTCGGGAACACACTGCGCTCGTGGTTGAGCCACACCAGATACCCGTAGTAAGGGGCGAGCGCGCACGGGGTGCGCATGCGTTGCAGCCACGCCTTCGAGAGGATTTGGCGGCCGTGGGCGAGTCCGTCGTCGAGCAGGAGTTGTCCGATCTTGAGTTGGTCATTGGCGCTGATCGACAGGCCGCCGCCCCAGTGCGTGCCGCCCGGCACCGATTGCACGCGCCGCCCGCCGACATCCACCCAGGCGTTGTCATAGCCGACCCAGCGCCAGTCGTCGCTCGCGCCCAGCGGTTGCATGATGGCCTCGCGAAACACCTCCGGCAGCGGGCGGCCGAACAGGTGCAGCAACGCCAGCGAAAACTGATTGATGCGAACGTCGTTGTATTCCCAATAAGTGCCCGGCGCTTGCAGGGGGCGCAAGTCGCCTTTCTTGCCGCCCGGCGCCTTGCCGAAGGTGACCGCGCGATAGTGATCGGCCTGATCGGACACCCCGAAGCACGTGCCTTGCCACTCGCTGGTCTGCTGCAGCAGGTGAGCCCAGGTTACCGCTTTATTGTGCGGGTCGTCGAAGCCGATGCCCGGCGCGCGCGCGCCTACCGGTTCGTCGACGTCCGGCAGCAGGCCGCGATCGTGCGCGACGCCGGCCAGCAGGGCCAGGTAGGTTTTGGCAATGCTGAAGGTCAGGTCGGCGCGCTCGGGCTCGCCCCAGGTCGCCAGCAGGCGGCCGTCCCTGGCGATCGCGCCCGAGGCCGGGCCGCGGTCGTGTACCGGGCCGAGCAGGCGATTCCACGGCGGCGGGTCGTTGACATGCACGCCCCAGGCGCCGTCGACATGACGGTCCCAGAGACTTTCATGGTCGATCGCGAATTGCACGGCTTGCTCGAGCGGGGTGGGCGGCATACGGCTCCTTGTCGTGACGACGGCATTCAATGCACGTTCAGGCGGCTGCGCGCCCAGACGATGGTGAACAGGCTGACCACGGCGGCGATCATCAGGTACAGGCCGGGCGCCAGGTTGTTGCCGGTGGCGGCAATGAGCGAGGCCACTGCCAGCGGCGTGAAGCCGCCGAAGATCGTGGTGCCCAGGTTGTAGCCGACGGCCATGCCGGTGGTGCGCGTGCGGGTCGGGAACAGATCGGCCATCAGCGCCGGGACCGGTGCGAAATAAAGCGCCTTGAGAATGCCGACCCACATCATGGCGGTGAGCAGCGTCGCCAGCGATGGATGCGCATTAATGAACATGAACGCCGGATAGATGGTCAGGAGGAACGCCAGCCCGGCCGCGAGCATGATGCGGGTGCGTCCGACCTTGTCCGACCAGTGGCCGACGAAGGGCGTCATGACCATGATGACGGCGCCGGTAACCAGCGTGCCGATGAAGCCGTACGAAGGCGCCAGCCCGAGCTGGCGCGTGGCGTAGGTCGGCATATAGAGAATCATGTATTGGGCAGTGGTGGTCAGCACCAGCGCGCCGATCGCCACCAGCAGGCGCTCCTTCTGCGTCGTCAACACTTCGCGAACCGGCGTGCGCGTCGGCCGCGTGCGCTCGAATTCCGGCGACTCGTCGACGTGGCGGCGGATGTACAGGCCCAGGGGGCCGATCAACATGCCGAACAGAAACGGAATGCGCCAGCCCCAGCTCGATAGTTGCGCCGGATTGAGCGTTGTGGTGAGCAGCACGCCGAAAGCGGATGCGAGCAGTGTGCTCGCGCCCTGGCTGGCGAATTGCCAACTCGACATGAAGCCGCTGCGCGCCGGGGCATGTTCGACCAGGAAGGCGGTCGAACTGCCGAACTCGCCGCCGGCCGAAAACCCCTGCAGCAGCCGCGAGATGAAGATGCCCAGCGGTGCAAGAACGCCGATCGTGGCGTAGGTGGGCATCAACGCGACCATGCCGGTACCCAGCGTCATCAGCGCGATCGACAGCATCAACGATGCCTTGCGGCCTTTGCGGTCGCTGTAGGAGCCCAGCACCATGGCGCCGATCGGCCGGGCCAGGTACGACAGCGCAAAGGTGCCGAGCGCGAGCAGCAGCGAAACGGTGCGGTCGTGGGTCGGGAAGAACAGGCGCGCCAGCGTCCCGGCGAAATAGCCATAGACGATCAGGTCGTACCATTCCAGCGCATTGCCGAGCGATGTGGCCAGAATCAGCCGATAGATACCGGTGGGTTGCCGGGATGCCGCGTCCAGCCGGGCGCTGCTTGCCGCATTGGGGTTCATCGGGTGCTCCTCCGAGGGGTGGTTAATCGATGCGGCTCGTGGGTCGCACCGGGCGCGGGCGCCGGCGTCGACCCCGGACGCTTACTTGTTGTTCGATCGTTGCCGTTGCTGCAGCACGGCCGGGCCGGCCTCGCCCAGATCCCAGAACAGGCCGGCCATGATGCGCAACCCTTCGCGCGCCACCGAGCCGAGCAGGTGTTCGTTCGGCGCATGCTGCGAGCAGCCGGGATAGGAGTGCGGCACCCACAGCGTGGGCAGGCCGAGCACCTCGGCAAAAACGTCGTTCGGCAGCGTGCCGCCGAGATTCGGCAGCAGTACCGGCGCCTTGCCGGTCGTGCGCTGCAGCGAGGCGAGCGCCCATTGCACCCAGGGGTCGTCCGGGTCGACGCGCGTCGCCGGCATGCCGCGCTCGACCTCGATCTGGACCTGCGCGAAGCCATGCGCGTCGAGGTGATCGCGCACGATCCGCTCGAGATCCTCCCAAGGAGTGCCTACCACGAAGCGGATTTGCATGAATGCGAACGCGTAAGGCGGAATCGCATTGACCGGCTTGTCCGGATTGCCGGTCTTGAAGGCCAGCACTTCGAGGTTGTTCCAGCCGAACACGCGCTCGGCCGGTGTCAGCCCGGGCTCGCCATAATCGGCATCGACCTCAGGCTCGCCCGGATTGCCGCCCACGGCGATGCCGGCCAAGGCGCGGCGCACCGCGTCGGGCAGCGGCGGCGGGCGCAGGCCTTCGACCAGAATGCGGCCGTGTCGGTCGACCATCGAGGCGATCGCATTGGCCAGCACCACGCCCGGGTTGCGCAGCAACCCACCCCAATTGCCTGAGTGGTGCCCGCCATCGCGCAGTTGCAGCGACAGCTTGAAGTTGACCAGGCCGCGCGAGCCGAGGAACAGCGTGGGATGAGCGGCACCCAGACGCGGGCCGTCCGAGGCGATCAGCAAATCGGCGGCCAGCACCTCGCGCTGGCTGGCGCAAAACGCATGCAGGCCTGGTGAGCCGGTTTCCTCGCCGGTCTCGAACAGCACCTTGAGGTTGAAGCCGAGGCGGCCGCCGCGCGCATCGAGCACTGCCCTGAGCGCGGCCAGATTGATGCTGTGCTGACCCTTGTTGTCGGCGGTGCCGCGCCCGTACCAGTGGTCGCCCTCGACGGTGACCTGCCAGGGCGAGAGGCCGCCGCGCCACTGAGCGTCATAGCCGCGCACCACGTCGCCATGGCCATAGGTCAATACCGTCGGCAGGTCGTCGCTCTCGTGCCGCTGGGCCACCAGGAACGGGCCGGCGCCGGCGACCGGATTGTCGTATAGCCGGGAGCCGAACCCGAGTTCGGCCAGCGCCGGGGCGATTTCGTCGCTCAGGTAGGCCCGCAGTAACGGGCCGCTATCGGGCTCCTGGCTTTCGGTGCGAAACGCCACGCGCTGGCGCAACGTCTCGAGAAAGGCGCCACGCTCGAAATGGTGGGTGACGTTGTCGATGGCGATGTCGCGGCTCACGTGGGTTCTCCGGGGCGGCGCGTTCGGTTTCGGATGCCGGCCGACGCGTACAAATAGATGCGGAAATTGTGAGCCGCGCCATCGTTGTAGACAATGTCAATATTTATCACTTATCTTTGCCGAAATGGCAAAGCGGAGAGATCATGCAAAACAACGCGCTACGTTATTTTCTCGAGGTGGCGCGCACCGGTTCGCTCACCAAGGCATCCGAGCGGCTCTATGTGGCGGTCTCGGCGCTGAGCCGGCAGATCGCCAAGCTCGAGAGCGAGATGGGCACGCCGTTGTTCGAGCGGCGCCCGCGTGGCATGGTGCTCAGCGAAGCCGGCGAGCTACTGGCCGCTCATGCGCGGCGCACCCTGCTGGAGGCCGAGCGTGTGACCGACGAAATTCGGGGTCTTACCTCGGGCGGCCGGGCGACCTTGCGGGTGGCGAGTTCCGAGGGTGTGGCCAACGACTTCCTGCCCCAGGTGTTTGCGCGATTTCGCCAGTCTTATCCGCAAACGCACCTGCAGCTCAATGTGGCCGCGCCGTCCGAAGCGACCCGCCGGGTGCGCGAGGGTACTGCCGATATCGCGGTGTGCTTCAGCCTCGCGCCGGAAAAGGACATTCACGTCCACTATGCGCAGCGCGCGCCGATTTTCGCGCTGGTGCGAGATATTCATCCGCTGGCAGGGCGCGAGGCCGTTTCGCTGGCCGATCTGTTGCCGTACCCGCTGGCGATCTCGGAGCCGGGAGTGACGATCCGGCAACTCTTCGATATTGGTTGCAGCCTCGAGGGGCTGCTGTTCGAACCGGTGTTTGTCAGCAACTATCACGCCGCCCTGTACAGCTTCGTGCAGACCACCGACGCGGTGATGCTGACGGGCTACCTCACCGTGCGCGGCCGGCTCAAGTCGGATCGCGTGGCCGCCGTGCCGCTGAGCAATCCGGAATTGCACCAGCGAACCTTGCAAGTGCAGACCATGGCCGGGCGTACGCTGCCGGGCGCGGTCAATGCATTCCTCGACCTGGTGATCGCCGCCATTCACGATCCGACCCGGCTGGATTGAGCGGCCTTGGCGCTCGCATCGGCAGCGGAATTGTTAAACTGTGGCGAACGGCGTCACTCGCCGGTTTTCCAGCCCGACATTTCTCATGCTTGCCCCTTCTCACTGGATGATGCTGACCAATCTGGCCGATTCGGCGGTGCTCGCGCCCGCCGCGCTGGCGATTGCGATCTGGCTGGGCGCCAGCCGGGCCTGGCGCCTGGCAACGCTGTGGTGCGCGTTGTTCGGCGTCGGCGTGGTGATGGTCGCGGCAACCAAGATCGCCTTCATCGGTTGGGGATTAGGGGTGCGGTCGCTGAATTTCACGGGCATCAGCGGCCACACGATGCTGGCCACCGCCGTCTACCCGACCATCCTTTGGCTCGTGCTGCAGCGTTACCGGCCGGCGGTGCGCAACACGGGCGCCGCGCTCGGGCTCCTGTTCGGTGTCGTTGTCGGCCTGTCGCGACTGGTGCTGCATGCGCATTCGCCATCCGAAGTGGTCGCCGGGTGCCTGTGGGGCGCGGTCGTCAGCATCGGGTTCATCGCACTGTCGCAATTGCGCAGCCTGCCGGCGCTGCATCCGTTGATGTTCGTCTGCAGTCTGCTGCTTATCGGCGCGGTGTTGTACGGCACGCGGGCGCCGAGCCAGCGTCTGATCATTCGCACCGCGCTGGCGCTGTCGGGCCATCACGAGCCTTATATACGCGTTACCTGGCGCATGCGTGGCACGGGCCGCAACCAACCCGCTCATGCGGCGCCTGTGTGCCGCGACGGGTTGTCGGGAACATAGCGCCGAGCTGTTCTTGCCGGGCGTTGCCCGATAGTGTCGTCTTGCCGTGCGTCATACCCATGGATATCGATCGCCGATGAATTCACTGCCGTTTCTCGAACGTTTCTCCCTGCAGGGGCAATGCGCGCTGGTGACCGGCGGCGCGCGCGGACTCGGGTTCGAAATCGCCCGCGCGATGGCCGGCGCCGGCGCGCACGTGGTCATCTCGGGGCGCGACCCGGCTCGCCTCGAGCAGGCACGGGAAGTCATCGCGGCCGGTGGCTCGGCAGTATCGGGCGCTGCTTTCGACATGGCCGACACGGCGGCGATGCGCGCGGCGCTCGGCGCCATCGTCGCCCGCCAGGGGCGGCTCGATATCGTGGTGAACTGCGTCGGCGCTCGCTCGCGCCAACCGCTGCAGGATTTCGCCGATGACGATATTCGCGCACTGCTGGAGACCGATCTGACCGCCGGTATCCTGTTGGCGCGCGAAGCGGCCCGGCATATGCTGGCGCGCGGCCATGGACGGCTGATTACCGTGACTTCGATTGCCGGTCATGTCGCGCGCGCGGGCGATGCCGTCTACACGGCGGCCAAGCAGGGGCTGACCGGACTGGTACGGGCGCTGGCCGTCGAATATGGCGCGCACGGCATTACCAGCAATGCCATTGCGCCGGGATTTTTCGCCACCGAGACGAACGCGCCGATGGTGACCGATCCCGCGATCGTCGCCCATGTCGAGCGGCGCATTCCGCTCAAGCGCTGGGGCCGGCCCGATGAGATCGCCGGCGCGGCGGTGTTTCTCGCCTCGCCCGCGGCCTCATTCGTCAACGGCCATGTGCTGACGGTGGACGGCGGTATGACGATTGCGATGTGAACCCGGCTGCGCGGGGCTGCCGCTCAGGAAAAAATCCGGCGCGCGTGAATGCCCAGGCCGGTAGCCACGCTGGCCAGCCGATCGCCTGCCACCGGCAAGGCGTTCGGAAAGGCAGCGGCCAGCGCGTTCGACAGAAAGCGCAATCCGGTCGAGCCGCCGGTGAAGTAGAGCGCGTCGATCGCCTGCGGAGCGACGCCGGCGGCGCGCGCGGTGTGTGTAGCAGCGGCCACGATGCGCTGCGTTTCCTCGCGTGTCGACTCGATCAATCCATGCTCGTCGAACGCGAGCGACAGATCCTCCTCCAGTAATTCCAGATCGATGCGCGTAGCGCTTCCGGCAGCCACGGCGATCTTGGCGTCTTCCGCGCAGCCGGCCAGCGCATGCCCCAGGCGCTGCGTGACGGTGCGCATCAGGCGGTCGTGATGGATCGGATCGGCGTAGAGATGGCGCATCAGGCGAATCTCGGCTGAGCGCTTGGGCCCGTAGATCGTGTTGATCAGATGCCAGGTCGCGAGGTCGAAATACACGCCGTTGGGAATCTCGCGTGCATCGGTGCCGATCGTCTTGTAGCCCATCTCGCGCAGGATGGTCGCCATTTCCACGCGCCGGTCGAAATCCGTGCCGGCCACGTGTACGCCGTAATGCGCCAACACGTCGGACTTGCGCTCGAGCTGGCGCATGCGTTGCGGCCCGACCCGCACCAGCGAGAAGTCGGAAGTGCCGCCGCCGATGTCGGCGACCAGCACGAGTTGTTCGGTCTCAAGCCGCGACTCGTAGTCGAACGCCGCGGCAATCGGTTCGAACTGAAATTCGATGTCCTTGAAGCCGACCTGGCGCGCCGCTTCGGTCAGCGAGCGCTGCGCCGCGGCGTCGCTGGCCGGATCGTCGTCGACGAAGAAAACCGGGCGGCCGAGCACCACGCGTTCGATCGGATGCCGCGCGTGTTGCTCGGCGGTGTGCTTGAGCTGGCGCAGGAACGTGGCGATCACGTCGAGATAGCGCATCGAGCGGCCGCCGCCGATGTCGGTGGCGCTCTCCAGCAGCGGCGAGCCCAGGATGCTTTTGAGCGAGCGCATCAGGCGACCGTCGTAGCCGTCGATGTAGGCCGCTATCGCGGCGCGCCCGAACGCCTGCGAGTTTTCGTCGGCGTTGAAGAACACCGCCGTCGGCATGGTCGGTTGAGTGCCTTCGAGCGTGGCCAGGCGGATGCCGGCGTGCTCGGGCAGCGCAACGGCGGAATTGGAGGTGCCGAAATCGATCGCGCAGAAACTCATGATGGCGATGGGTGAGAAGCAGACAAGCCGTCGAGTCTAGCACGGCCTGACTGGTGGCCGGGCCGCCGCTCCTGCTCCGGCATGCGGGTTAACCCGTGTTTATGACCCGATCTGGCCGCGGAGCCGGGGCTATCGAAAATATTTGAAATTCGTCTGTAAGGAAATGCGTGGCCGGTCCGACTACGGCTTCAACAAAGCAGCTCGGGCTGCGATCTTGAGCAGTCGAGCGCACCCTCTCGGACCGCGCGGGCCACGTTGGCCACTCAGGATACCTATCGTTGAACGATTCGATGGCCGATTGTCAGGAGCACGAATGATGACAAAGCAAATTCCGCAGAAAACACCGGCGATCCACCCGGTCTGGCTGCGAACCATGCACTGGCTCAATGCCGTTGCCGTGATTGTGATGGTGCTCAGCGGTTGGCGGATATACGACGCCTCGCCAATTTTCGGCTTTTCGTTTCCCCCGGGCATCACGCTGGGCGGCTGGCTGGCCGGCGCGCTGCTGTGGCACTTCGCGGCGATGTGGCTGCTGGCCATCAATGGCGTGCTGTATCTGGCATTCAACCTGATCACAGGGCGTTTCGCCCGCAAATTTTTCCCATTACGACCTGCCGAGATCCTGCGCGATCTGGGTGCCGCACTGCGCGGGCGCCTGGCGCATGCCGATTTGCGGCATTACAACGCGGTGCAGAAGCTGGCCTATTTGTTCGTGATGGTCGACATCGCGGTGCTGGTGCTCTCGGGGCTGGTGATTTTCAAGTCGGTGCAATTCCCATTGTTGCGCGAGTTGATGGGCGGCTACGACACGGCGCGCGTGGTGCATTTTGTCGCGATGTCTTTGCTGGTCGGGTTTTTCGTCGTGCACGTGGCGATGGTGGCGCTGGTGCCGCGCACCCTGCTGGCGATGCTGCGCGGGCGCTGACCGATAACCATGAACGAGGAGAATGTGATGCCGCGACCCATAGCGTCGAATGAAATCGATCGCCGTACCGCGCAGGATATCGTCGAGGCCGCCCGCCAGGAGTTGGGTTCGCCGGCCCGCCGCCTGTTCGGCAGGCGCCTGCTGACCCTGGGCGGCCTGTCGATGCTGACCGGCTGCACGGTCAACGGCGAGGGCGACGCCGAAAAATTGCTGATGCAGGTCTCGCGCCTGAACGATCGCGCGCAGGCCTGGCTGTTCGATCCCACCCGGCTGGCACCGACGTATCCGGCGAGCATGATCACCCGGCCGTTCCCGTTCAACGCCTATTACGGCATCGATCAGGTACCTCGCGTGGCCGGCAGCACATACAAGCTGGAACTCGGCGGCCGGGTGGCCGACAAGCGTCCGTGGACGCTGGCCGAGCTCAACGCGCTGCCGCAGACCAGCCAGATCACACGCCACATTTGCGTGGAAGGGTGGAGTGCCATTGGCCAGTGGGGCGGCGTGCCGTTCGGGCTGTTTCTCAAGCGCATTGGCGCGGACCTGAGCGCCAGGTACGTCGCCTTCAAATGTGCCGACGATTACTACACAAGTATCGATATGCCCACCGCGCTGCATCCGCAAACGCTGCTGGCGCTGCGCTACGGCGACCGGACGTTGCCGGCGAAGTATGGCTATCCGATGAAGCTGCGCATGCCGACCAAGCTGGGCTACAAGAATCCGAAGCACATCATGGCGATCATCGTGACCAATACGTATCCGGGCGGTTACTGGGAAGACCAGGGATACAACTGGTTCGGCGGCTCCTGAGGTGGTTGCGCGGTACCGATTTCGTCTGGCTTGCCAGATGTTTTATCCGGCATGGTGCCGGTTCATTTTAGATAGGGGCGTTTCATGAAAAAGTTGATGATGGCAGTACTGGCCGCTTGTATCGGCATGGCGTCGGCAGGTGCGTTTGCACAGGACACGATGAAAAAGGACGCGATGGGCCATGAGTCGATGGCCGAGAAGGCAATGAACAAATCTCATGCGAAGCAATCGCATGCGATGAAGAAGGACAGCATGGCCATGAAGAACGACAGCATGGCCATGAAGAACGACAGCATGGGCATGAAGAAGGACAACAAGATGCAGTAAGCGTGACGGCAAGAGCCTCGCGGGCGCGGCCGGCGGTTTGCCGGCCGCGCCCCTTTTTTTACATGCCGAACAGTAGAAAGCCGCCGCGCGCGAGCAACATGAGCAGCACCTGAATGATCAGGAACAAGGCCAGCGGCGACAGATCGGCTCCGCCGATGGGCGGCAGCACGCGCCGGATCGGACGCAGGAACGGCGCGGTGAGGTAGTCGAGCACGGGCATCGCGGGCGAGTGCGGGTTGACCCACGACATGACCGCCATGAGCAGCGTCAGCCACATCAGCAGGTTGAGCGCCCATTTGACGAGCGTGAGCAGGGCAATCAGCAAGCCCAGCGGGAACAGCAGGGCGGGTTGTCCGCCCACTGCGGCGACCATCAGCACGAGGAAAACCAATGCCGTCAGATACGCCGCCACCAGGCTGGCCCAGTCGATGCCGCGATATCCGGGCAGGATGCGGCGCAGCGGCAACACCAGCCAGTCGGTGACCTGGAATACCCCGCGCGAAATCGGATTGCCGGGTGGCATGCGGATGACCTGCATCCAGGCACGCAGCAGCAAAACGGCACCAAACAACGTAAAAATGGTGTCGATCAGAAAACGTGCAATTTCACCAAACATCTGGGCTCCTAGCAGGGCAGCCGGCATCCTGCCGGCCGTCGACGATATGCAAAAGCGGATTGTCGCACGCTTTGCCGTGCTTACCCAGGGCGCGCTGCCTTGCCATTCGCGCGGGGCCTCCGTACACTCGCGCCTAGCCTGAGCGCCCGGCTCGGGCCGAAGACTCGTTCCGCTCGCACACGCGACCAATCAATAAGAGGTTGAACCTCAAAGGAGAATATCGATGGCGGATTCCTATTTTCCCAAATGGCGACTGTCATCCGGTGTCGCGGGCAAGCAGGTGGTGGCTCCCGACGAGCGTCTGCCGGGGTTGCAGACGGTGGCGATGGGCGTGCAGCACGTGGTGGCGATGTTCGGCTCGACGGTGTTGGCGCCGCTGCTGATGGGCTTTGATCCGAATCTGGCGATTTTCATGTCCGGCGTCGGCACCTTGCTGTTTTTCGTGCTGGTGGGCGGGCGCGTGCCGAGCTATCTCGGCTCGAGCTTTTCGTTCATCGGGCTGGTGATCGCCGTGACCGGCTATGCCGGGCATGGCCTGAACGCGAACATCGGGGTGGCGCTGGGCGGCATCATCGCGTGCGGCGCGGTGTATGCGGTGATCGGACTGGTGGTGATGGCGATCGGTACGCGCTGGATCGAAACGCTGATGCCGCCGGTGGTGACGGGTGCCGTGGTCGCGGTGATCGGCCTGAACCTGGCGCCGGTTGCCGTCAAGGGCGTCAGCGGCCAGGGCTTCGACAGCTGGATGGCGCTGATGACGATCCTGTGCGTGGGCGGTGTCGCGGTGTTTGCGCGCGGCATGATGCAGCGCCTGCTGATTTTGCTGGGATTGATCCTGGCCTACCTGATTTATGCACTACTGACCAACGGCGCCGGGCTTGGCACGCCGATCGACTTCGCGCCGGTGGCGCAGGCAGCATGGTTCGGCCTGCCGAAGTTCACCGCGCCGGTGTTTCACGCCAACGCGATGGTGTTGCTGGCGCCGGTGGCGATCATTCTGGTGGCGGAAAATCTCGGTCATATCAAGGCCGTCAGCGCCATGACCGGACAGAATCTCGATCCCTACATTGGCCGTGCCTTTCTGGGCGACGCGCTGGCGACCATCGTCTCGGGCAGCGTCGGCGGTACCGGCGTGACGACCTACGCGGAGAACATCGGTGTGATGGCGGTCACCAAGATCTATTCGACGCTGGTATTCGTGGTGGCGGCATGCATCGCATTGGTGCTGGGCTTCTCGCCGAAATTCGGCGCGCTGATCCATACCATCCCGGGGCCGGTGCTGGGCGGCGTTTCGATCGTCGTGTTCGGCTTGATCACGGTGGCCGGCGCGCGTATCTGGGTGCAGAATCGGGTCGATTTCTCCGACAACCGCAATCTGATCGTGACCGCTGTCACACTGGTGCTGGGAGCGGGCGACTTCACGCTGCGCTTTGGCGGTTTTGCACTCGGCGGCATCGGCACCGCCACCTTCGGCGGGATTCTTTTGTACGCGCTGCTGCGCGGCCGCGCGCAGCGCGAGACCGAGACGATGGTGCAGCGGTAAGAGGCGACGCGCCGCCGGCCCCGGCGCGTCAGATCGCTGTGATGTTGCGCCGCACATGGTAGACTACGCGCGCTTGAATCCCGATAGACGGTGCCCGCGTTAGCGCGGTGGCCAAAGGATTCAAACGCGTCGCCCGCTGATCAATGTCGATCCGCTGAATGCGGCGCCCCATGCATCTTCGATTTCTCTAAAGTGCGCCGGCCGTGGCCGGGCGCCTCATCATTATGTCCTTCAAAACACTCGGATTGTCCGAGGCCATCCTGCGTGCCGTGACCGAATTGGGTTACACCACGCCGACTCCCATTCAGGCGCAAGCGATACCGGCGGTGCTGGCCGGCGGCGACCTGCTCGCCGGCGCGCAAACCGGTACCGGCAAGACCGCCGGCTTTACCTTGCCGATTCTGCAACGCCTGTCGCAAACGCCCGTGGCGCGCCCGCACACGCCCGGCAAGCCGGCACCGGTGCGCGCGCTGATCCTGGCGCCGACGCGCGAATTGGCCGCGCAGGTCCAGGAGAGCGTGGCCCAGTACGGCAAATACCTGAAATTGAGTTCCGCCACCGTATTCGGGGGCGTGAGCATCGTGCCGCAGGTCAAGCAACTGGCGCGCGGCGTCGACATCCTGGTCGCGACCCCCGGGCGGCTGCTCGATCACATGCAGCAAAAGACGGTTGATCTGTCGCGCGTGGAGATCCTGGTGCTCGACGAGGCCGATCGCATGCTCGACATGGGTTTTATCCGCGACATTCGCCGCGTGCTCGCGGCGTTGCCTGCCAAGCGGCAGAATCTGCTGTTTTCGGCGACCTTCTCCGACGAGATCAAGGCGCTGGCCGACGGCTTGCTCGATCGCCCGGCGCTGATCGAAGTCGCGCGTCGCAACACCACCGCCGAACTGATCGCACAGAAAATCCATCCGGTCGACCGTGAGCGCAAGCGCGAGTTGCTCGAGCATCTGATCACCTCGCAGAACTGGCATCAGGTGCTGGTGTTCACGCGCACCAAGCACGGCGCCAATCGCCTGGCCGAGCAATTGAACAAGAGCGGCATCACCGCGCTGGCGATCCACGGCAACAAGAGCCAGGGCGCGCGCACCCGGGCGCTTGCCGAATTCAAGCAAGGCACGCTGCAGGTGCTGGTGGCCACCGACATCGCAGCGCGCGGCATCGACATCGACCAGTTGCCGCACGTGGTGAACTTCGAGCTGCCGGAGGTTGCCGAGGACTACGTGCACCGGATCGGCCGCACCGGCCGCGCCGGCGCCAGCGGCGAAGCTGTTTCGCTGGTGTGTGTGGACGAGCGCGATTTGCTGGCGAGTATCGAAAAGCTGATCAAGCGCAGCCTGCCGCGCGAAGTGGTGGCGGGTTTCGAGCCCGACCCCCATGCGGTCGCGCAGCCGATTCGAAAGAATTCGCGGCAGGGCGCGCCTGGACGCAGCGGCGGGCAGCGCGCGCCGGCTACGCCGGCAGCCACGCAAGTCCTGCGTATCAAGAACGCGCCGAAGAAAAAAGCCGGCCAGTCTGCCGGCCAGCCGGGCAAGTCGCGCGCGCCGGGCAAACCGGCGTCGGGGCAAAGGAGCGTGCCGGCATCGGCCGAGCAAGGTCGTGCCGGCGCACCCAAGCCCGGCGGCGGGCGTTCCCGGGCGCAGACAGCGCAGGCCGCGCCGTCCCAGGGGCGGCGGCCGCAACGTGCCTCCTCGCAGGCGGCGCTGCTCACGCCAAAAGCAAAGTCCAGGCACGGGTAGCAGCGGAATTATCTCGATTTGCCAGACAAACCGGGCACCCCGCCCGGCTGTGGGCGTGCGGCAACAGTTGGCGCATGCCGCGCCACCGCAAATTTGATTAAACGGCGTTCATCGCCTAAAACTTCCTTATACCTGCATGACAAATCGCCCTGCGCAATGCGGCATTGCGCAGGCGCTCCGGATATGGGAGTTACGGTGAATTACCGGTGTGGTTGGCGACGGTAAGGAGCCATCGAAAATGCTGAGAAAGAATCCGCGCGGGGATTTCCCCGTGGTGCACGAAACGTCGTTTGTCGACCCGACGGCGATTTTGTGCGGCAAGGTCGTGGTCGGAGAAAATGTTTTCATCGGCCCCTACGTGGTGATTCGGGCCGACGAGGTCGACGAGCACGGCGACATGGCCCCGATCGTGATCGGCGCCAATTCGAATCTCCAGGACGGCGTGGTGATTCATTCCAAGGATGGCGCGCCCGTGACGATTGGGCAGAACACGTCGATCGCGCACCGCTCGATCGTTCATGGCCCGTGCGCCATCGGCGAGAACGTCTTCATCGGTTTCAACTCGGTGCTGTTCAATTGCGTGGTGCACGACTATGCGGTGGTGCGCCACAACTGCGTGGTCGACGGACAAGACATCCCTTCCAATTTCTATGTGCCATCGACCACCCACGTCAGTCCCGACACGGACTTGACGACGATCCCGAAGGTCACGCGCGATGCGAGGCAATTCTCCGAATCCGTGATTCATACGAATGTCGGATTCGCGCGCGCCTATCGTCGGATCCAGAACGAATTTTGAGCCAGGAGTCGTTATGTCTTTGAGCGTCAACGGTATTGCGATCGATCCGAGGGCGCTGGCCGAGGAAATCGACCAGCACCGCGACCGGGCCGATCCCGAGTCGGCCGCGCGACAGGCGCTGGTCGCGCGTGAGTTGCTGCGCCAGCGGGCGATCGAGCTTCGTTTGCTCGGTGAAGATGGCGTGTTCGACGATTCGGTCATCGACGCGCTGGTGGCAGCCGATGTGCATGTGGTGCCGCCGAGCCTGGACGATTGCCGGGCTTACTACGCCAACCACGCCGCGCAGTTCCGTCAGGGCGACAAGGTCACGCTCAGCCAGATTCTTTTTGCTGCGGCGCCGACCACACCGCTGAGCATCGTGCGGCGCCGCGCCGAGGATACCTTGCAGGCAGTGCTTGCGGACCCGTCGCGCTTCGACGCCCTGGCACGCCAGTGCCTGGCGTGCGGGCATGCCCAGCATGAGTGCAGTCTGGGCGAACTGGTGCGCGGCCAGAGTGCGCCCGAGTTCGAGCTGGTGGTGTTCAATGGCGATCGGCTGGGCGTGTTGCCGCGGCTGGTCAACACACGCTACGGCTTCCACGTGGTGCGCATCGAGCGCCGCGTCGTCGGCGAAGTGCCGGGCTTCGATGCCGCGCGCGAACGTGTCGAGCAATTGCTGTGGCAACACAACCGGGCTCGGGCGCTGCGGCATTATGTGGCGCTGCTGGCCGGCACGGCCGAGATCAGCGGCATGACCACGTCGCCCGGCGGCGGCTGGCTGCAGTAAGCGTTGGCCGGGTGGTCTTACCCCGCTCAGGGCGTGGCGGTCGAACCCAGCATACCGTATTCGATCGGGACCTTGACGTAAAAGACCTCGACTTTTTCGGCGCGCAGGCTGGCGAACAAGCGTTCCATTTCATCGGGGCTGACGGCCAGCGTAACCTCGACAGGTTGTTCGGCCAGTTCGAAAAATCGTGCGCAATGCAGCCGGCCGCCGCGACCGTATCCTTCGGCGGCGTGCACGACGGTGGCGCCGCCGATGCCGAGCCGCTTGGCCTCGCCGACGATCCAGTCGGCCAGCGGCTGATGCCTGTGGCGTTTGTTCTCTTGAAAGAACAGCGTGATTTGAAAGCCTTCCATGGGATTCTCCCGATCAGGTGTTGCGCAGCAGGAACGATGCGCCGGCGACGGTGGCCATGCCTAGGAACGTCATGATGAGCGCGCCGCTCACGTGGATGAAAATTTCCGCCATGGCCCAGCCCAGCCGGCCTTCCTGCAGCAGGGTCGCGACTTCGGCGGAAAACGTGGAGAACGTCGTCAGGCCGCCAAGAAAGCCGGTAATGACCAGCAGGCGCCAGGCGGGTGGCAAACCCGGGTACTGGCCGAAGAAGGCGGTGGCGATGCCGATCAGGTAGCCGCCGAGCAGGTTGGCTGCCAGGGTGCCGAGCGGGATGGTTGGGAACAGCGCATTGAACTGTATTCCCAATAGCCAGCGCAGCACCGCGCCGAGCGAGGCGCCGAGGCTGATGGCGGCGATCGAGAGAAACATGCGGGCGATCCTTTCACATGAAGAAAATGCAATAAGGTACCCGATATTGGCGGTGCGCCAGGCGTGACGACCCACGCGCCCGCGTCACGGGTTGCGTAGGCATCATCAGCCCCGGCACGGACGCCGGTGGCGGTTAAAGGAGGCATGCCATCTCCTGCCGCGAGTGTAGCAGAGCGGCCGCGCCTTGTGCCGCGGGTTTGCGTGCGGGCGCGGCTCAGGCAGAATAGCGGCGAGGCGGTGCGCCGCCACGAAAAGAAAAAGGGACCACATGAAAGTTTTTGGCATCGCGGGTACCTCGGGTAGCGGCAAAACCACCTTGACCGAGGCATTGATCCGGCGCTTTACCGAGGACGGCGTGCGCGTGGCCGCAGTCAAGCATACCCATCACGGTTTCGACCTCGATACGCCGGGCAAGGATTCGTACCGGATGCGCGAGGCGGGCAGCACCGACGTCGTGCTGGTGAGCGAGAGCCGGCTGGTGCTGATGCGCGAATATCGCGCGGCGCCCGAGCCGGAACTGCCGGACGTGCTGGCGCTGCTCTCGCCGTGCGACCTGGTGCTGGTCGAGGGCTACAAGCGCAGCGCGGTGCCGAAACTCGAGGTGTATCGGCCCTCGCGCGGCAAGCCGCCGCTGTGGCCGGAGTTTCCCGACGTGGTGGCAGTGGCCAGCGACGAGCCATTGACTACGCCGCTGCCGCAGCTCGATCTGAATGACGTGGATGCGATCTATGCGTTCATCCGCGATTATTTGACGCGGTCACCGGAAATCACCGTGCCGCAGCGATAAAAAAAGCGACCTCGCAGGCCGCTTTTTTCCGACGTCGCGAAAACGCTCGCGCTCAATCCTTCGGGAAAGACGAGGCGCCGCCATGCTCGCCCGACCACTTGGCCGGCTCGTGCAGGAATTTCTCGACTTCGGCCAGCGTCTTGGCATCGAAGTGATTGTTGGCCTTGGCAACGCGCAGCACGTCCCACCAGGTCGCCAGCGAGTGCAACGAGACGTCGATCTCCTGCAGAACCTCGCGGCTTTCCTTGAAGATGTCGTAATGGAAAATCACGAACACGTGATTGACCTTGGCGCCGGCCTCGCGCAGGGCCTTGCAGAAATTGATCTTGCTGCGCCCGTCGGTGGTCAGGTCTTCGACCAGCAGCACGCGTGAGCCTTCCGGCAAATCACCTTCGATCTGCGCATTGCGGCCGAACCCCTTCGGTTTTTTGCGCACGTATTGCATCGGCAGCATCAGCTTGTCGGCAAGCCAGGCGGCAAACGGAATGCCGGCGGTTTCGCCGCCGGCCACGGTGTCGATCTGCTCGCAGCCGATTTCCTGGATGATGACCGACTCGGCCAGATCCATCAGGGTGCGGCGCACGCGCGGATATGAGATCAGCTTGCGGCAGTCGGTATAGACCGGGCTGGCCCAGCCGGAGGTGAAGATGTACGGTTTCTCGGCATTGAAATGCACTGCTCCCACTTCGAGCAAAAGCTTCGCGGTGAGGTCGGAAATCGTTTGACGGTCGATGCCTATCATGGACAGATCCTATGCGTGACGGTGGGCGCCGGGGGGCGGAGGGCGCGCCGGATGCTTTGCCGCGCGCCGCGCCGGGCGGGCCTGGCAGATGGACGGCAGGCGGCCGCCTTGGGCGGGCGGCGCGAGTTTCCTAACCCGGCATTATGCCACAGCGAGGGCTCGCCAGGGGCACCCGCGGGTTGCGTGGCGGCGCTGGCCGGGACTACACTCTGGCCACTTCGAGGCTCCCTATCCCATGTCATGGAAAATCAATCGGCCCTGCCGGCGGCACCGGCCGCAGAGACTGCCGGTCACCGCTACGCCAGTCGCGCGCTCTGGGCGGCCGCCGTGGGCTATGCGCTGGACGGATTCGATTTGCTGGTGCTCGGCTTCATGTTGCCGGTGATTGCCGCAGCCTTGCGTCTGAGCGCCGCCCAGTCCGGCGCGTTGGTGAGCTGGACGCTGGTCGGGGCCGTCGCCGGCGGCATTGGTTTCGGCATGTTGAGCGACCGGTTTGGCCGGGTGCGCGTGCTGAGCTGGACGATTCTTTTGTTTGCCGTGTTCACCGGACTGTGCGCGCTGGCACGCGGCTACTGGGATCTGCTGCTCTATCGCACCGTGGCGGGGGTGGGCCTGGGTGGAGAGTTCGGTATCGGCATGGCGCTTGCGGCCGAGGCCTGTGCCCCGGCGCAACGGGCGCGCGCCTCGTCGTTCGTGGCGCTGGGCTGGCAGGCGGGGGTACTGGCCGCGGCGCTGCTGACGCCGCTGCTGCTGCCGGTCATCGGCTGGCGCGGCATGTTCGCCGTTGGCCTGGTGCCGGCCGTCGTGTCGTTCCTGATGCGCCGCGCACTCGGCGAGCCCCGGTTGTTTCTGGAGCAGCGCGCGCGTGAGCCGCGCCCGGCCGGCTCGCTGCGCCTGCTGGTGAAGGACGGGCCGACGACGCGGGCGAGCGTGGGCGTGGCGATTCTGTGTTCGGTGCAGAATTTTGGTTATTACGGTTTGATGATTTGGATGCCGAGCTATCTGGCCAGGACGTTCGGCTATTCGCTTACCAGGTCGGCACTCTGGACCGCCGTGACGGTGGTGGGCATGGCCTTCGGTATTTGGCTGTTCGGGCGGCTGGCCGATCGCATTGGCCGGCGCCCGACCTTCATTGGCTACCAGGTCGGCGCGCTGGTGATGGTGTTTGTTTATGCGCGGTTGCAATCGCCCGGTGCGCTCATGATCGGCGGGGCGATCATGGGGCTGTTCGTCAACGGCATGATCGGCGGTTACGGGGCCCTGATTTCGGAACTGTATCCGACCGAGGCGCGTGCCACCGCGCAAAATGTGCTGTTCAATATCGGTCGGGCGGTCGGTGGATTCGGCCCGCTGGTGGTCGGCGCGGTAGCCCTGGCGTGGTCTTTCAAGGCGGCGCTGGGGCTGCTTGCCTCGCTTTATGCGCTCGACGTGCTGGCTACGCTGTGGCTGATTCCGGAGCGCAAGGGAGCGGTGCTCGACTGAGCGAGGCCGGCGGGAGCGCCCGCCCGAAAGCGACCCGAGGTGTACACTCACGATCCTGCACGTCGCTGGAGGCGGCAGACTCAGGTGCGCACCGCAACGGCGCAGGCACCATGCGCATGGCAGATTGGCCAGTGAATTTGTTGAATCAGGTTACGAACATGGACGAACAACTCAAGCAAAGCGCGCTTTCCTATCACGAGAATCCGCGTCCGGGAAAAATCTCGGTTACCCCGACCAAACCCCTGTCGAATCAACTCGATCTGGCGCTGGCGTATTCGCCGGGGGTGGCTTTTGCGTGCGAGGCGATTGCAGCCGATCCGCTCAACGCCAATCGCTACACCTCGCGCAGCAACCTGGTGGGTGTGGTCACCAACGGCACGGCGGTGCTGGGCCTGGGCAATATCGGCCCGCTCGCGGCCAAGCCGGTGATGGAGGGCAAGGGGTGCCTGTTCAAGAAGTTCGCCGGGATCGACGTATTCGACATCGAACTGGCCGAGCACGACCCGGACAAGCTGGTCGAGGCGATCGCCATGCTCGAGCCGACCCTGGGCGGCATCAATCTCGAGGACATCAAGGCGCCGGAATGTTTCTACATCGAGCAGAAACTGCGCGAGCGCATGAAGATTCCGGTGTTTCACGACGACCAGCACGGCACGGCGATTATCGCGTCGGCCGCGATTCTCAACGGCCTGAAGGTGGTCGGCAAGGACATCGGGCAAGTCAGGCTGGTGTGCTCGGGCGCGGGCGCCGCGGCGATCGCGTGCCTGGATCTGCTGGTGCACCTGGGCTTGAAAAAGGAAAACATCCTGGTGCTGGATTCGAAGGGCGTGATCCACACCGGGCGCGACAAGCTGGACCCGAGCAAGGCGCGCTATGCCGCGCAGACCGAGGCGCGCACGCTGGCCGATGCGAGCCAGGGCGCGGATGTGTTCCTGGGCTGCTCGACCGCGGGCGTGCTCAGCGCCGAGATGGTCAAGAGCATGGCCGACAAGCCGCTGATTCTCGCGCTCGCCAACCCGGAGCCGGAAATCCGCCCGGAAGTGGCCAAGGCGGCGCGGCCCGATTGCGTGATCGCCACCGGGCGCTCGGACTATCCGAATCAGGTCAATAACGTTCTGTGCTTCCCGTTCATCTTCCGCGGCGCGCTCGATGTGGGCGCGACCACGATCACCGAAGAAATGAAGCTGGCGACGGTCAAGGCGATCGCCGAGCTGGCGCAGGAGGCCGAGCAGAGCGAGGAAGTGGCGCGCGCCTATGAAGGCCAGACGCTGGAGTTCGGTCCCGAATACATCATTCCGAAGCCGTTCGATCCGCGCCTGATCATCAAGATCGCGCCAGCCGTGGCGCAGGCCGCGATGGACTCGGGGGTGGCCACGCGCCCGATTCAGAACATGGACGCCTACCGCGAAAGCCTGGGCGCCACGGTGTACCGCTCCGGCATGGTGATGCGTCCGGTGTTCGCGGCGGCCAAGGCTCGCCCGGCACGCATCGTTTTCGCCGAAGGCGAGGATGAGCGGGTGCTGCGCGCGGCGCAGTTCGTGCTTACCGAAGGCATTGCCAAACCGATCATCATCGGGCGCCCGTCGGTGGTCGAGATGCGATTGCAAAAAATCGGTGCGCGCATCAAGCCCGGCGTCGATTTCGAGATCGTCGATCCGGAAAACGACGCGCGTTATCAGCAGTGCTGGCAGGAATATCACAACCTCGGCGCGCGCCACGGTGTCACGCCGGACATCGCCAAGGCGGCGATGCGCAAGGACAATACGCTGATCGGTGCGATCCTGGTGCGTCTGGGCGATGCCGACGGTATGATCTGCGGCATGATCGACACCTATCATCGCCATCTTGGAGTGATCGACCAGGTGCTCGGCAAGGCGGCCGACGCGCAGCACTATGCGGCGATGAATCTGCTGATGCTCTCGGGCCGCAACCTTTTCATCAGCGATACCTACGTCAACGAATTGCCGAGCGCCGAGCAACTGGCCGACATGACGGTGCTCGCCGCGCGCGAGATCGAGCGCTTCGGGATCGTTCCCAAGGTCGCGCTGCTGTCGCATTCGAATTTCGGCAGCGTTGCTTCGGCCTCGGCGCAGCGCATGGCCAAGGCGCGCGAGCTGCTGGCCGAGCGGGCGCCGGCGCTGGAAGTCGACGGCGAAATGCACGGCGATGCGGCGTTGTCCGAGACGGTGCGGCGGGCGGCGTTCCCGGGCTCGCGCCTGAGCGGTGAAGCGAATCTGCTGGTGATGCCGAATGTGGAGGCTGCCAACATCACCTATAACCTGCTCAAGATGACCAGCGGCGAGGGCGTGACGGTCGGGCCGTTCCTGTTGGGTTGCGCCAGGCCGGTGCACATCCTGACGCCGGCGGCTACGGTGCGGCGCATCGTCAACATGACGGCGGTGGCGGCAGCCAACGTGGCGGTCAACGCGAAGTAAGTACCCCGCCGCGCTCGGGCGCGGCAAACAAAAAAACGCATGAGGCCACAACCTCATGCGTTTTTTATGGAGTGGCGCGCTCAGGCGACCTGTTGCTGCGCCGGATTGCGGTATTGGGCCAAGAGCCTGGCCCATTTGGCGCGTACCTGCGCCAGATTGCGCGCCTTGACGTGGCCGAAGCCGCGAATCTCTTCCGGCAGGCTGGCGAGCTGCACCGCGAGCGGCAGGTTGTGGTCGCTGAGCCGGCCCAGCAATTCGTCCACCAGCGCTTCATATTCGCCGATCAGCGCGCGTTCGGTGCGACGTTCCTCGGTTTTGCCGAACAGATCGAAGGGGCCGCCGCGCAGGCCCTTGAGCTTGGCCAACAGCCTGAAGGCCGACATCATCCACGGGCCATACTGCTTTTTGAGCAGATTGCCATGCGCATCGCGCTTGGCAAAAAGCGGCGGCGCGAGGTGGAATTTGAGCTGGTAGTTGCCCTCGAACTGGGCCTGTATTTTGGCCATGAAGGCCGGATCGGTGTACAGGCGTGCGACTTCGTACTCGTCCTTGTACGCCATCAGCTTGTACAGGCCGCGCGCCACCGCTTCGGTCAGCGGCGTTTGAGTCGGGTTGGCGCTGGCCGCCTGCTCGGCCGCACGAACTTTCTCGACCAGCGAGCGGTAACGCTGTGCATAGGCGGCGTTTTGATAGGCGACCAGCGATTCGCAGCGCTGCGCGATGAGCGTATCGAGCGCCTTGGGCGTATGCAGGGCGATCACGTTGGCGCCGCTCGGCGCCGCATCCTGCTGCGCCAGGCGCTGCACGCTGGCCAGATCGTGGGCAGCGCGACGGCCCCACTCAAAGGCTTGGCGATTTTTTTCGATGGCGACGCCATTGAGTTCGATGGCGCGCACGAGCGCCGCGTGCGACAGCGGTATCCAACCTTTTTGCCAGGCGTAGCCGAGCACGAACGGATTGGTGTAGATCGCGTCGCCCAGCAAGCGCAGCGCCAGTTGATGCGCGTCGACGAAATCGCAGGCGTCGCCAGCGGCATTGCGAATGTCCTGCTCGGTGCTGCTTCCCGGGAATTGCCAGTTGGGGTTCTTGATCAGTTCGGCGGTTGGCGTGGGAGCGCTGTTGACCACCACGCGCGTGAGGCCGTGCTGCATGCGCGACAGGGTGTCGTCGGAGGCGGTGACGATCGCATCGCAGCCGATCACGACTTGCGCCTCGCCCATGGCGATACGCGTGGCGTGGATGTCGTCGGGGTGATTGGCGATTTGCACGTGACTCATCACGGCGCCGCCCTTTTGCGCCAGCCCGGTGACGTCGAGCGTGGTGACGCCTTTGCCTTCCAGATGGGCGGCCATGCCCAGCAGGTTACCGATGGTGACGATGCCGGTGCCGCCCACGCCCGTCACGAGAATGCCGTATGGCCGCTGGATGGACGGCAGTGCCGGTTCAGGCAGTGCCGGCAGGGTGTCCAGCGAAGCCTGTGCGGCCTTGGGCTTGCGCGGTTGCGCGCCCTCGACAGTCACGAAGCTGGGGCAGAATCCCTTGACGCATGAGAAGTCTTTATTGCAGGACGATTGATTGATTTGCCGCTTGGTGCCGAATTCGGTGTCGAGCGGCTCGACCGACAGGCAGTTCGATTGCACCGAGCAGTCGCCGCAGCCTTCGCACACGGCGTCGTTGATGAACGCGCGCCGGGCCGGGTCGGGATAGGTGCCGCGCTTGCGGCGCCGCCGCTTCTCGGTGGCGCACGTCTGGTCGTAGATCAGAATGGTGGTGCCGGGCACCTCGCGCAACTGGCGCTGGACCGCATCCAGTTCGTCACGATGATGGACCGGTGTGCCGGCAGCCAGCGCGATGCCCTGATATTTTTCAGGCTCGTCGGTGACCACGATGATTTTCGCGGCGCCTTCCGCGGCCAACTGCTGAGTGATCTGCGGCACCGTCAGTACGCCGTCGACCGGCTGGCCGCCGGTCATCGCGACCGCATCGTTGTACAGGATCTTGTAGGTGATGTTGACCTTGGACGAGATCGCCGCGCGGATCGCCAGCAGGCCGGAGTGAAAATACGTGCCGTCACCGAGGTTGGCGAAGATGTGGCGGTCTTGCGAGAACGGTGCCTGGCCGATCCAGGACGCGCCTTCGCCGCCCATCTGGGTAAAGGTTTCGGTGCGGCGATCCATCCAGACGGTCATGTAGTGGCAGCCGATGCCGGCTACCGCGCGCGAACCCTCGGGCACGTTGGTCGACGTATTGTGCGGGCAGCCCGAGCAGAACCAGGGCTTGCGCTCGACCGCCACGCGCGGCTTGGCGAGCGCCTTTTCCTTGGCCTCGATCAGTGCGATACGGGCGGCGATGCGCGCGCGCACGTCGGAAGGGAGTTCGAATTTTTCGAGGCGGGTCGCGATTGCCTTGGCGATGACTGCCGGCGACAGTTCATAGTGCGCCGGCAGCAGCCATTTGCCCATCGGGACCGACCATTCGCCGCCGGCGCCGTCCTTTTCGTCGAATTTGCCGAATACGCGCGGACGCACGTCGTCGCGCCAGTTGTATAGCTCTTCCTTGATGGCGTATTCGAGGATCTGGCGTTTTTCTTCGACCACCAGGATTTCCTGCAGGCCGGTGGCGAAGGCGCGCGCGCCCTGCGCCTCGAGCGGCCACACGCAGCCGACCTTGTAGAGCCGGATGCCGATGCGGCTGCAGGTTTGTTCGTCGAGACCGAGATCCGACAAGGCCTGGCAGACGTCGAGATAGGCTTTGCCGGCGGTCATGATGCCAAAGCGCGCGTGGGGCGAATCGATCGTCACGCGGTCGAGCTTGTTGGCGCGGACGTAGGCCAGGCCCGCATACCATTTGTAGTCGAGCAGCCGCGCCTCCTGTACCAGCGGCGGGTCGGGCCAGCGCAGGTTTAGGCCGTCCGGCGGCATGACGAAATCTTCGGGCAGCGCGATGCGCACATGGTGCGGATCGATCATGACCGAGGCCGACGATTCGACCACATCAGTGACGCATTTCATGGCCACCCATAGCCCGGAATAGCGGCTCATGGCCCAACCATGCAGCCCGTAGTCGAGGTATTCCTGCACGTTGGACGGGTACAGCACCGGCAGGCCACACGCCTTGAACACGTGTTCGGATTGATGCGCCAGGGTGGACGACTTGGCGGCGTGGTCGTCGCCGGCGAGCACCAGCACGCCGCCGTGTTTGGACGAGCCCGCCGAGTTGCCGTGCTTGAAGACGTCGCCGCTGCGATCGACGCCGGGGCCCTTGCCGTACCACATGGCGAATACGCCATCATATTTGGCCGGATAGAGGTTGGTTTGCTGGGAGCCCCACACGGCAGTGGCGGCCAGGTCCTCATTCACGCCGGGCTGGAAGACGATGTTGCGCCCCGCCAGATGCTGCTTGGCTTTCCACAGGGAGAGATCGAGCCCGCCCAGGGGCGAGCCGCGGTAGCCGGAGATGAACCCCGCCGTGTTGAGCCCGGCCGCCGCATCGCGCTGCTGCTGCAGCATCGGCAGGCGCACCAGGGCCTGGATGCCGCTCATGTAGGCGCGGCCTTGCTCCAGCGTGTACTTATCGTCGAGCGTGACGGAATCGAGCGCGGCCAACAGGCTGGCGTTCACGGGGGCGTTCATGGATGTGTGCTCCTCACAATTTTGGGATCGCCAAAACGACCTCACGCCGACTCTCGTGAAGTCTGGCCATGAGGGTGTCGTTGCTGGACCTTCGAGCCGGCTGCATGGCTCGACCGCAAGCGGGGATCCTATTCTTGCCGACTATGGTAGCACTCGCACTGCTCGCCCACCGCGCCGTCGCTGAGGTGATCGAGTCGGGGTGTTTTACCTGGCGCAGAGTATAGCTGAAATTGCCTTACGTTTACGTTAACGTTAACCCGGAAATCGACGGTAACAAGGTGTAAGTCCTAATGATGCGATAAGGCGCACATGGGCAGAATGGCACAACTGGCTACCGACTGATTTAACCGTGCAGCAAGGAGGACCCCCGTGAAGCATCGCCATGTCGCCAAATTCCTTTTGGTCTCGGCCTCGTTCCTAGCGTTGGAGATGAGTGTCGCCCGGGCCGACGAAATGGTGCGCAACAAGATTGCCAGCAACGTGACATCGGCACAGCGCGTTGCCAACGGCCGGCAGGCCGGTGGCACCGGAAACACCCTGCGTCGACTGCCGAACTAGTCGACTTGCGATCGTAAAAAAAAGCCACGCCGGCAATGCCCGCGTGGCTTTTTTGTCGAAGGCTGTCGTTCGGGGACGATCAGCGCGCCGGTTCGTCGCCGGTTTGCAGCACCCCGCGGCGAATCTGGTCGAGTTCGATGGATTCGAATAGCGCCTTGAAGTTACCCTCGCCGAACCCCTGGTTGCCTTTGCGCTGGATGATCTCGAAGAACACCGGGCCGATCTGGTTTTCGGTAAAGATCTGCAGCAACAGGTCGTGCGGCGCACCATCGATCAGGATCTTGCGTTGGCGCAGTTCATCCAGCGGCTCGCCGTGACCGGGAATGCGACGATCGACCAGCTCGTAGTAGGTGTCCGGCGTATCGAGTAGTTTGACCTGGGCCGTGCGCAACCGGTCGACCGTTTGATAGATGTCGGCCGATCCCAGCGCGATGTGCTGAATGCCTTCGCCACGGTAAGCGTCCAGATATTCCTGGATTTGTCCGGCCTTTTCCGATCCCTCTTCGTTGATCGGAATGCGGATCTTGCCGCACGGCGAGGTCATGGCCTTGGACTTGACCGCCGTTACCTTGCCTTCGATATCGAAATAGCGCACTTCGCGGAAATTGAAAAAGCGCTCGTAGAATTCGCTCCATTCCTTCATGCGCCCGCGGTAGACGTTGTGGGTCAGGTGATCGATATAGGTGAGTCCGAATCCGGCGGGATTTGGATTGGCGCCCGGAATCGGTTCGAAATCAACGTCGTAGATACCGATGTTGCCGATATCACCCTCCTTGGCGCCGTTTTTGCCGCGCCAGCGATCGACGAAATAAATCAGCGAATCACCGATACCCTTGATGGCCGGAATGTTGAGCTCCATCGGGCCGCTGTGGCTGTCGAAACCCCACGCGCCCAACTCGAGCGCGCGCTGGTAGGCCTTGGCGGCGTCCTTGACGCGAAAGGCGATGGCGCAGATCGACGGGCCATGCAGGCGCGCGAAGCGCTGCGCAAATGAATCCGGCTCGGCGTTGATCAGAAAGTTGATATCGCCCTGACGATAGAGCGTGACGTCCTTGTGACGGTGCCTGGCAACGGCGGTAAAGCCCATTTTTTCGAACAGCTGCCCGAGCGCTTTGGGATCGGGAGCGGTGTATTCGACGAATTCGAATCCGTCGGTCCCCATGGGATTGTCCCAAGGTTGGAAAGTCATGGCGTGTCTCCGTGCAGGGCGCTGATGGCGGTTGCGCCGTTGTTCAAAATTTGAAGTGTAGACGAATGGGCGAGGGGAGAAATTGCCAAATTCACTTCATATTCTTCATTTCTGGCAATAAGATTGCTCTGTATTTTTTAAATAGAGGTAAATATGCCAAATCTTGTGCTGGATAAAACGGATCGAAAAATTCTGGCCTTGCTCCAGGAAAACGGGCGACTGTCCAACCTGGAGGTGGCCGAGCGTGTGAATCTGTCGCCGAGCCCCTGTTTGAGACGTATTCGGCGCCTGGAGGAGGCGGGCGTCATTCGTGGCTATGTGGCGCTGGTCGATGCTGCCCAGGTTGGCTTGGGGCTACTGGCATATGTGAATGTACGGCTCGACAAGCGCGGTGGGCCGGATAGCCGGGGGAAATCCCACGCGGAGTTGTTTCGCGCGGCGGTGGCGGCCTGGCCGGAGGTTGTCGGATGCTATGCGATGACAGGCGATATGGATTACCTGCTGCGCGTGCACGTGCAGGATATGGAGCACTTTTCCCGTTTCGTGCAGGACGAATTGCTGCATCACCCGAGCGTGATCGACGTCAAGACGAGTTTCGTGCTCGCGCGTTTCAAGGAGACCACGGCGCTGCCCTTGCCATGAACCCGCCCAACAGGATGGGCCGCGCATAAAAAACCCGGCCGCAGCCGGGTGGAGGCAATTCGCCGGCCGGGTTCAGGCCACTTTCAGTTGTGGCAGCCACGCCGCCAGCAGTTGCCGGGTGTCGCGCACCTGGCGCTTGACCGCATAGTCGAAGGTTGCCGCCTGTTCCTGCAGAATTTCGTCGACCACCGTGGCGGTGTCGGCAGGCGGCAACGTCAGATAGGCGTCGGCTTCACCGTACGCGTAGTTGATGTCCATGCCGGCTTTTTTGGCGATGTGCATCATCGTCGCGTTGCGTGACAGGCAGTGCATATACAGCGTCTTGACGTGCTTGTTGCGGCAGTGCATGGCCGTGCGCTCGAACAGCCGCGAGCCGATACCCTGGCCCCGTGCCTGCGCCAGGACGGATACGCCGAATTCGGCGACACGCTCGGAACCGTTTTCCGGGAGCATGGCGACGTGCGCCACGCCGATCAATTGCAGGTTGTCGTCGAAGACGCCAAAGACCGTGTCGCGAGAGAAATCGATGCCGGAGACATAGCCTTCGACGATGGCGTCGCTGACGACCTGGCCGAAGCGCAGCAAGCGGTCGTCATCGTCGAGCGAGGCGAGGTGCTGGAACAACTGGTGCCGATCGGCGGAAGTGAGTTCCCGGATCAGGACGGCGGATTGCGCCGAATGCGCCGGCACGACGGCCGCCGGGGGGATGGCGAAAATGCGTTCGAATAGGTTCATGGCAGGCCCCTCGGGGCACCGGCTCTGGTGGCCGGAATAATATGATGCAATGCAACATATTATACAGGGGTTTATAGGTATTTACCCTTAATTTTTCTAGGAGAATTCTGAAGAAGTCTTCTATTTTCTTGGCCTGCGTGCCGCGCGGCGCGAGCGATTGCCGTATTGTGGTGCAGCAAATTTTCGGTGCATGGAACAAAAAAGCGGCCGGTGACATGCACCGGCCGCTCGAGAAGGTGGCTGACGCGTGATCAGGCGCTTTGCAGGGAGCCCCACATTTCCTTGTCGCGCTCGGCGGTCCAGATGCGCGGATGCTTGGTGCCGCTGGCCTCGTCGTAGGCTCGGCTTACGTCGAAGGGTAGGCAATGCTCGTAGATGAAGACATGTCCGAACTTCGGATCCATCTGAGTGCGCGTGTAGTCGAATGCGTCCTTGAGCGACAGCCCCTTGCTGACCGCGGTGCGGGCACTGCTCAGCAGGGTGGTGACGAAATCGCGCGTGTAATCGAGTCCTTCGTTGACGCGTTCGGGCGTGGTCAGCGCGGGGCCGCGCCCGGGCACGAGCTTTTCTGCTTTCATTGCGCGCAGGGCCTCGAGAGTGGCCGGCCATTCTTCCAGTTGGGCGTCGCCCGTGTAGGCTGCCGCCTCGAATTCGACCAGGTCGCCGGAGAAAAGCACTTTTTGCTGAGGCAGCCAGACGATGGTGTCTCCCTTCGTGTGGCCCATGCCGACGTGCATGATCTTGACTTCCAGTTGACCCATGAAAAGCGTCATTTCCTTTTCGAACACCAGAGTCGGCCAGGTCAGCCCGGGAATCGAGTCGACCGCCTGGAACAGGCGCGGGAATCGCTCGATCTCGGATTTCATGTCGGCCTCGCCGCGCTCGACGATCATCTCGTAGGTGCCGCGGCTGGCGATGATTTGCTCGCATCCCTCGGCTTTGTAGGCCGCCGCGCCCAGCACTCGGACCGCGTGGTAGTGGCTCAGCACGACGTATTTGATCGGCTTGTCGGTAATCGCGCGGATGTGGGCGATCAGCTCCTTGGCCATCACCGGGGTCGCGGTGGTGTCGATCACCATCACGCCGTCGTCACCAATGATGACGCCGGAGTTGGGGTCGCCCTCAGCCGTATACGCGTAAGCGTTATCCGAAAGCTTGGTGAAGGTGGTTTTCTTGGCGGTCAGGTCGCCTCGGGACGCGAATTGTTTGCTCATGGGATATCCTGTCTCTCCGGTTAAACTAATCGTAATGAATTACGTATTATTTAATTATAGATGAGCCAAGCCGATTTGTCAGAACCCCGTCTTTCGCGTTCCCGGGCCGGATCGTTGCGAACTCAGGACGTGCCGAGTCCGTGTTCGAACACGCGGATCACCTCTTCGGCAAAATCGCGATATCCCATGCGGCCGCCCGGCTTGAGCCAGGTGAACGTCCAGTTGATCATGCCGAACAGCATCATGGTCAGGGCGGTTCGATTGTCCTTGGTGACGCGCTGCGGGTAGGCTCGCGCCAGTTGTCGCGTGAAGGCTGCAACGACGTCGCGTTGCCGGTTCAGGACGATTTCGCGCTGTTCGTCGGCGAGAAACTTGACGTCGTTCAACAGCGCGATGTGGCGCGTCTGCGATGTTTCATATTCGTGCAGGAAAGCGCGCACTAGCTCGGCGAAGGTCTCCTGCTCCGACAGGTTGCGGCGCTGGCCGAGCGCCTCGACCTCGGCGATGATCAGCATCAGACGCTTGGTGTAGCGATCGAGCAAATCGAAAAGGATGGCCTCCTTGCTGGCGTAGTAGTGGTACAGGCGAGCTTTCGACGTGCCGCAGATTGCCGCGAGTTCGGACATCGACGTGCTGGGGTAGCTGGATTGGGCGAACGCCTGCGCCGCGACGTCGAGAATTTGTTCGCGTTGCGATTCGTGGTTGGGAGCCTTGGTACGTGCCATTGTTATAGTCGTGTGAGTTCGCAGGTGGACGGGTCGTATGGATCGCCGCGTAACGCCAGCCGGCCGGCCGCCTGCAATTCCCGATAACGCCAGAGCAGGAACGTGTCGGTTGCGAAGAAGCCCCGCATCGCCTGTGTGGCTGCCGCAATCGCCTGGCTGGTGGAAATCGCCGTCTCGGGCAGCAGCGCCATCAGGGTTTCGTCGACGTCTGCAAAGGTGCCGCCTTCGAAGGTGTTGTGCTGCCAGCGGCGAATCTGCGTCTCGGCATGTTTCAGGGCGCGCCATTCCAGTGCAAGACGGCCGATACGCAGCACGGAGATCGGCGCGATCAGCCTGAGCCGGGCGGCAATCACCGACTCGGGATACATCGCAAGGGCCGTCGGGGCATCGGCAGCGAGCCCGGCGTCGAGGTCTGCCGCTTTGAGGGCGACTTCGTTAAGCCGGGCCGGGCAGGTACGCAAATGGAAGGCGACGCGTCGCAGCATCAGTTGATCTGCGGCGCTGTCACCATGCCAGATCGCGACTTGGTTGGATTCCCCGGCCAGCTCGCGCAGCGTGTCGAGTTCACGCGTCAGGTCCAGTGAAAAATCGCGCTTGAGCATGGGCGCGACGCGCTGCCAGAAGGCTGCGCGTTGCCGCGGGTCGTCGTCGATTTCGCGCAACGGGCCGATAGCCAGGTCGTCGCGCAGGATAACCACGCGCTCGGTACGCCCCGCATGCTCGAGTGCTTGCCGCATGACGCCGCCGGCACGGTTGCCGTTGACGATGTGAATGTATTCCATGCGGCCAGTTTACACTGGTATTGGCGCGGTTCCGTCGAGCTGCGGGATGGGGCGACGTTTGCTGCCGTTAGCGCTCGTCGTAGCTCACGACGACACGCTCGCTCACCGGATGCGCCTGGCAGGTCAGGATGAAGCCCTGCGCGATCTCGTGATCTTCCAGCGTGTAATTCTTGTCCATCTTGACTTCACCCTCGAGCACCTTGGCCCGGCAAGTGCAGCAGACGCCGCCCTTGCAGGCATAGGGCAGCGCCAAGCCGGCGCGCAGGCCAGTATCGAGGATGCTCTGGCCTTCATAGGGCTGGCGCAGGCGGCGCTCCTTGCCGTCGAGCACGACCACCAGGTCGGCCGCCGGCGTGCTGTCGGTGATTTCGATGGGCTTGGCGCCGGCTTGCGGCAGCGGAACGCCGAAGCGCTCGACGTGAATCTTCTGTTTGGCGACCCCGGCGTCGATGAGCGCGGCCTCTGCAGCGTCCATCATCGGGGCCGGGCCGCAGATGAATGCTTCGTCGATGCTCGCCGGCGGGATCAGGGTGTCGAGAAAGGCGGCGCATTTTGCCTGGTCGAGCAGGCCGCTGAAGAGGTCGATTTCCTGGGCTTCGTCCGACAGCACGTGGTAGAGCCTCAGACGGCCGAGGTAGCGGTTTTTCAGGTCTTCAAGTTCCTCGGCGAACATGATGGTCGGCACGGCGCGGTTGCCGTAGACCAGGGTGAACTCGCTGAGCGGCTCGGCGGCCAGCGTGGTCTTGATGAGCGCGAGCATCGGCGTGATGCCCGAGCCCCCGGCAAAACCGACATAGTGCTTGCGCTGCGTCGCTTCCAGCGGCGTGAAGAAGCGACCGTCGGGCGTCATGACGTCGATCGCGAGTCCGGGCCGGAGATGGTCGTTGGCGTAGTTGGAGAACTTGCCACCGGGCACGCGCTTGATGCCGACCCGCAGCTCGCCGGTCTGCTCGTAGTCGGGCACCCCGACGCAGATCGAATATGAGCGGCGGGCCTCTTCGCCGTCGATTTCCGTCCTGAGCGTCAGGAATTGGCCTTGTTTGAAGCGGTAGGCGTTTCGCAGCTCCTGCGGCACCGCGAAGGAGATTGAAATGGCGTCGTCGGTTTCAGGGCGAACGTCGCGAATCGGCAGTTTGTGGAATTGAGGCGTCGTCATATTGGAGATCCTGGCGGGCAATGGGTGGCCAATGGCTCTAAAAGGGTGAGGGGCGCTCAGTACGGCTTGAAATAATCAAACGGTTCGCGGCAATCTAGGCAGCGGTAGAGCGCCTTGCAGGCCGTGGAGCCGAACGCGGACAGCAGTTCGGTGTTGCGCGAGTTGCAATGCGGACAGGTCACACCGTGTTGCGGCCGCGGATGAAAGCGCAAGGGCTGGCTGTCTGAACGGGCATTTCCGGCGGTCGGCGGTGCGATACCGTACCGTTGCAATTTGTCGCGAGCCTCGTCGGTGATCCAGTCGGTCGTCCAGGCCGGCGCGAGCACGGTCGTGACGCGATAAGGTCCGACACCCGCCTGCGTGAGCGCGGCGCCGATGTCCTCGGCGATCTGTGCCATGGCGGGGCAACCCGAATAAGTCGGCGTGATGACGACCTCGATCACGGCCCCGGCCGCTTCGTCGGCAGACGCGCGCGCGAGCCGGACGTCTCGCAGAATTCCGAGTTCGCGAATCGACACGACCGGGATCTCGGGGTCGGGCACCGCCTCGAGCGCTTGCCTGGCGCGGGCCAGCACGTCGGTGGACACGGTGTCGGGCGCCATGGCGGGCGTGGCGTCTACCATGACGCGCCAGGATGTTGGCGTGCCAGGCTTTGCATTTCCGCGAGCAGGTAGCCCATGTGCTCGGAGTGCTCGCCGTCTTTGCCGGTGCTGATGTAGGCGCCGGTCGGCGAGGGCGTGAGCGTGGCGGTGCTAAGGACCTCGTTGACGAGCGCATCCCAGGCCGGCTTGAGGCTGGCGGTGCTTACGCCCACGCCGGTGGCGGCAACGGCCTGTTCGATGGCGTCCTCCTGGAACACTTCGTTCATGTAGGGCAACAGGTAGTCGAGTGCGGCCTGGGTGCGGCGGTGCGAGACTTCGGTGCCGTCGCCGAGCCGAATCAGCCAGTCGCGGGCGTGATGCAGGTGATAGTGCGCTTCCTTGAGCGACTTCGCGGCAATTGCGGCCAGTTCGGTGTCGACCGATGTCGTCAGGGCTTGCCAGAGTTCGACCATCAGCGCCGAGTAGAGAAAGTTGCGTGTGATCGTTACCGCGTAATCCTTGTCGGCGTGAGCCGTGGCCGAGAGCGGGCCGTAGTGGGGCAATTCGGCCAGCGTCCAGTTGGAGAACTCGCGTTCGTTGCGCCAATAGGCGTAATGGTCCTCGTCGCGCGCTGGCTGTCCTGTCAGCTCGGCCTCGATTTGGCCGGCGCGCGTGTATAGCAGACGGGCCTGTCCGATCAGGTCGAGGCTGATGTTCGTCAGCGCGATGTCCTCTTCCAGGATGGGGCCGTGGCCGCACCACTCGCTGTTGCGCTGTCCGAGGATCAGGGCATTGTCGGCGAGTCGGAGCAGATAGGCGAGATGTTCCGGGGTGGCTTTTATCATAACGAATCTCTTGTCGACGCGAGGGGCGCGGGCGGCGCGCCGCAGCATTACATGTGGTTGACTTCTTCCGGCAACTGATAGAACGTCGGGTGCCGGTAGATCTTGTCGGCAGCCGGATCGAACAGTTCCGGTTTGTCTTTCGGTGCGGAGGCGGTAATTGCTACCGACGGCACTACCCAGATGCTGACGCCTTCCTGGCGGCGCGTGTAGACGTCGCGCGCCATGCGCAATGCCATGCCGGCGTCGGCTGCGTGAAGGCTGCCGCAATGCTTGTGCTCCAAGCCCTGTTTGCTGCGCACGAAAACTTCCCAAAGCGGCCATTCGTTGCTGGTTGCCTGAGTCATGTGTGATCCTCGATTGGTCAATGTGTTGAGTCTGGGTCGCTGCTCAAGCGGCTTGCTTGGCGGGTGAATGCTTGGCGTTATAGGCGAGCGCTGCGTCTCTGACCCAGGCACCGTCCTCGTGAGCTTTTACCCGGGTGCCCAGGCGTTCCTTGTTGCAGGGGCCTTCGCCGTTCACGACGCGCCAGAATTCGGCCCAGTCGATGGTTCCGTAATCATAGTGGCCGCGCTCTTCGTTCCACTTCAGATCAGGGTCGGGAAACGTGACGCCCAGCACCTTGCCTTGCTCGACGGTGGCGTCCACGAATTTTTGCCGCAGATCGTCGTTCGAGATCCGCTTGATGCCCCACTTCATGGTTTGAGCGCTGTGAATCGAGTCCTTGTCGCTCGGACCGAACATCATTAGCACCGGCCACCACCAGCGATCGACCGCTTGCTGGACCATTTGGCGCTGAGCTTCGCTGCCTGACATCATGGCCAGGAGCGCGTCGAACCCCTGGCGCTGATGGAAGGACTCTTCCTTGCAGATGCGGATCATCGCGCGCGCATAGGGCCCGTAGGTGCAGCGGCACAGCGGAATCTGATTCATGATCGCGGCGCCGTCGACCAGCCATCCGATTACGCCGACGTCGGCCCAGGTCGGTGTCGGGTAGTTGAAGATGCTCGAGTATTTGGCTTTGCCGGCATGCAGGGCGGCAACCATTTGGTCGCGTGATATGCCCAGCGTTTCCGCGGCGGAATATAGGTAAAGCCCATGCCCGCCCTCGTCCTGAACTTTGGCGAGCAGAATGGCCTTGCGCTTCAGGCTCGGAGCCCGGCTGATCCAGTTGCCTTCCGGCAGCATGCCGATGATCTCCGAGTGCGCATGCTGAGAAATCTGCCGGATGAGCGTCTTGCGATAGGCCTGCGGCATCCAGTCTTGCGGTTCTATCTTTTGATCGGCAGCCATGCACTCATCGAAATGTGCCTGTCGTTGTCGGTCCATTTCGCTCAGAGCGGTTTGGTCGCCTAGCGGCGTGACATTGCTGGCCAGATCGAGAGATTGGGTATACATAGCAGCGTGCCTCCGGCGAATTAATGGAATTGTCCGATTATAAACCAACCGACCGGTCGGTCAATAAATTTCTGTGAAACCGTTTGCGGCGCTTGATCGGGTGCGGCGGCGATAACGGTGTTCGGGCGACGTCTTAATGAAGGTTCTGCTTTATTAGTGATTTTGCCGAGACGTGAATCGGCCTGCGACCGGGAGGATGGTCTGGTTGGCTGGCGAATAAAATATTTAAAAAAGGTCTTGCCAAGGGGAGAGGAGGTGGACTAATATCTCGCTTCTTCGCGAAGACGAGGTTGCTGGTAGGGGGCCGAGGCGGACGTGAAGAGTGTTGATGGGATTGGCTGTGCGAGGAGTTGGGCGCGGCGCTGGCGAGAAAAAGTTAGCAAAAACCTGTCGACAGAAGCGAGTGTGAAGTAGATAATCTCGCTTCTCTGCTGCAAACGCAGCGACGCAAAAAACGAAGTGAAGTTAGCGAGTTTTGAGCGGACGATCTTTAACAATTGAACAGCCGATAA
>NZ_SCSK01000064.1 GCF_004297875.1 Pandoraea sp.
CAAGAAGTGCTTCAGCCCATTCGTTGCCTCCTGGACCGCTCCTTGTGCTTCCGGCTGGAGCGAGAGTTAGCCGGGTCGGACTTGCACCGACAAGTCGAACGTGCCTTTGCAAGGCACACATAACAACATCGCGGAGCGATCGATTCGTCCGCTGGTGACGGGGAGTTCATTGTGCACCTCCTTGTGAATCCTCGATAAACATTGGGAGTTGTCCTTCGATATCGTTACGACACGGGCGACGTTTCCGGGTGGTCAGCGCGGCGCCAACCGCCTCAGTATGCAGGTCGCTTGCGCGGATCTGCCATGGAGCGTCCGGCATGACTTGCTCGGCGGGCAGAATTCGGTCCTTGATCAGGCGACGGATTACGTGATTGGTGACACCAAGCACTGTCGCTGCCTCTGACATCGTTAGCCAGTCACCGTCCTTCTCAGCCGATTTATAAGCGTGGATGTCTCGCACCCGCCGTACCGAGTTGACACGATGCGCAGTCCAGGTCTTGCCCTGGCCCGTCCGGATTCCCATTCGGTTTAGCGATGCCGCGATGTCCTGATCAGACCACCGCGTTGCCATGCTGCGGATGACTGCGAGCGCTTCGTCAGACGTGCTGCATCCGTGCTCGCCCGTTTTTGGCTTACGGATCCGCAACTGTGAGTGCTGGCCGCCTTGCCAGTGAATCGTGAGAATGACTTCACGCGCCGTCTCGTCCACGTCTGCAACAATATCGACGATCAGGGCCCGAACCAGTTGCTGGCGCGTGCGCATGGTGGCACCCGGAGCATTCCATGCAGCATCAAGGTCCTCGGCAAGCTTTGTGAAGTCCGGAGCAGAGGTGGCTGCCGCCGGCGTGCGAGCCTCCTCCAGGCGCGCCTGGCAGGTGTGTGCGCGCCGCAATGCTGCTTCCCAATTCTTCTCCAACTGTGCCGCGATCAGACGGTTATCGGGATCGCAGGCGGCGTAGCGCCGTTCAGCCAGCGTGGCTTCGTACTGAGCCTGCTGCAGTTCGAGCTCGATGATCCGCCGCTGCTCGCTCAACGTGTCCATATACATTTGCTCGGCCTGCAAGGCCGCCTCTATCGCCATTGGCTCCACGACACGCATCAGTTCTCTGGCGATCGCGGCGTCTATGCGAGAGCCACCGAAGCTCATGCACTTCGGTGGCAGGTCAAAGCGATAGCATCGGTAGACCGGTTGCGGTGTGCGTCCAATATAGGCTACCGACAGACGGCGGCCGCAGCGCGCGCATCCAAGCAGACCTGCCAGCAAGGCTCGCCCACCACGCCCCGATTTTACGTCGCCTGCCTTGCCGTAGGCGTTGGCCGCGAGCAGCTTCTGATTGCGCTCGAACTCTGCCCAGTCGATGTAGCCTTCGTGATGCTCCTTGAGCAGGACGTCCCACTCCTCGAACGGTTTGCGGTGCTTGTAGCTCTTGTGTGCACGGCCATTGACGATGGTTGTCTGCTTCCCGCTCTTACCATAAGCGTAGGCCCCGGCATAGAACGGGTCCCATTCCGAGAACACCAGGTTGGTCGTGATCACCACGCTTTTGCGCTCGTAGCGTTCAGCCAGCAGCGTGAACAACACTTCCATCTCATCACGGTCATGCTGGACGTACCCGATGTCGTCGAGGATGGCCGTGAACGCATAGAGAGGAGCGCGTCCGCGCCGGAACACGACGAAATCACACTGCATCTGCTGGCCGGGTGCGGTCTCAAAGCGTACCACCGGATCGTCCTTGGGAATCGGCTTGCGGCTTCGCATGAAATCCTGCAATTGCCGGATCTGGCCGGTGTAGCCCTGTGCACGCAACTCGCGCAGCATGGCCGGCGCCGGTATCCAATCCGGCCGGGCCTGCGCAATCCGCTTCTCGAAATAGGCTTTGAACGGCTCCAGTTTGGTCGCTCGTGGCTCGCGCATCTTGTACTTCGGTGCCTGCGGTGCATCCAGGTTCCGCGCAACCGTGTTTCGCGAAATGCCCAGCTGGCGGGCTATCTGTCGCTCCGAGAGGCCCTGGGCCTTGAGCACATGAATTTCCATCCACTCTTCCTTGTGTAGCACTCGGATCTCGCGCAAAAAGATCCGACTTTACGAAAAAGTGGCTCAGATTTGCTTCGCGCGAAGTGGCTCATTTTTACTCCGCGCGTAACATCGTCACCGGAAGTTCTAATTGTCGCTGGACACGACGTCTCGAACCTTGACGCGGCGACCATACAACGGATGCCAACGATAATGGGCCTCAACTTCTTGACCGATATGGGCAGAACGGATGCGAGCTTGCCCTGGGGCGGCGCAATTATCTGTTTGCCGGCTCCGATGGTGGAGGCCAAAGTGCGGCAGTGACTTATAGCCTGATCGAGACTGCACGGCTCAATGAAGTGGGGCCTTATGCTTACCTGCGCGTGGTGTTCGAGCGCATCGCCGATCATCCCATCAACCGCATCGATGAGTTGCTGCCGTGGCGCCTGATGCCGGTCGCACCCATTGAGCAGCAAGCCGCCTAAGAATCAATTCGATGGTTCAACCTCGCAAATCTGCCGTGCGCCTGGTCAAGGCGCCAGTTCCCGATTATGTGCTGCGTGTTGAGTGCGCTACATCAAGCCGGCAGTCTGGCGACGAATCATCGTTCCCGGCTCGATCCGGCTGGGTAAGCTGCATGTCGTGCTGCTGCTGGCCATGGGCTGGCAAGGCGGGCACCTGCACGAATTCGTCTTCGGTGACACCAACTATGGCGAGCCGGATGACTTTGGCTTCCAGAGCGATCCGCCACTGCTCAATGAAGCACGGGTCACGCTGACAAAGGCGCTGGGCGCACTGAAGTCATTTACCTACCTCTACGACTATGGCGACAACTGGCAGCATCGGATCAAGGTCGAAAAGACGCTCGTGCCCGATCCAGATATCCGCCAGCCGCTGTGCCTGGACGGACAGAATGCGTGTCCGCCGGAAGACGTTGGAGCAAAAGTCAAATCTGGTGTACGGTGGGTCGGCAGCATGATCAGGCGACAAGCAGTTGCTGAGCCGGTGTGCTGTCGATCACCGGGGTTCCATCCTTGAAGGGGATGCCCTTCAGGAG
>NZ_SCSK01000065.1 GCF_004297875.1 Pandoraea sp.
CCGTAGCGCTTGCGCATGACGGCCTCAAGATCGGTACGTTGTTCGCTCGTCAGCATCGTTCTTTGCATGCCCAAGCATATGGGCATCAAACATCCAATTTCAATGATTCAATGCACTAGCGCGTAAAGCCGTTCGCTGCGCTGGTCCCACACGACGCCGTGTGCGAAATCCAGTTCGTACCATTTCGACTGCGCCATCGGCTGGTGCACGTCGCGCGCGTCGCCCGGTTTGATCAGAAGGTACAGATAGCCATTCGAATCGGCGATGACCACGTTGCCGTCGGGTAGCACCTCGGCGCTGTGCACGTTCATCGAATCGGCGCCGTCGCCGGTCAACTCGCGATGAAACAGCACCCTGGCCGGCGCGTTCTTCGGCTTGCGCTCGTCATAGGCGATGATGATGGCCCCGCTGTCCGTGTCCAGCAGCAGGGCCTTTTGTCCGTCGTAAGTCACGGGTTTGATTTCCGACGACGTGCCGAGCACCAGGTCGCCCGAATCCCATACCATGTCCCTGTCGCTGACCGCATGCGTTGCGCCGCGTACCTGCTGCGGATCCAATGCAACGCGGTAGGCCCGCACTTTGTAGGTTTTGCGGCCGTCCTTGAGTGAGGTTGGCTCCTTGTCGGGAAATGCCACGGTGAAGTCGACCGTTGGTGCGGCCGTAGCGGTCGCGCCGGCCAGGTAACTGGCGACGAGCAGACAAATGACGAACAGTTTGCGCATATGCATGAGAAGGGAATATCGGGGCAGGTTGGACGGTCAGGTGCGCGGCCATTGGCGTGCCTGGTGCTGAAATCTCGAGACGTTTCGCATGCCGGACCAATCGTGATCGCGGTGTTCGAGCGGCGTTGCACTGAAGTGGCGGCGACGCGAGCCGGCATCGGAAATTTACCTTAGCCAGCCGCGGAGAAACAACAACGCAACGGTGCAGAAATCTCTGTATTTAGGACAGGAAAATGCATTGGCGACTCGCCGCCGGCGCGCCGGCCGGCGTACGGTCGGTGAGACTCGTACGGGTCTACCCTGATGCCGGGCGGCAGGGAGTGAGTTATTCTTTTACTCCTAAACTATATATTGAGGGGATCCTGAATGCGTGTTTCTTCGTTGCATACTCTGGCTGCCGCGCTGCTGCTGACCGTGGCGGGCACTGCCGCTGCGCAGATCAAGATCGGCGCGGTCCTGTCGATGACCGGTCCGGCAGCTTCGCTGGGCATTCCGGCGCGCAATACGATTGCCTTGCTGCCGCATGAAATCGGCGGACAGCAGGTGCAGTACATCGTGCTCGACGATGCCTCGGACACCACCGCCGCGGTGCGAGACACGAAGAAACTGATCAACGACGATCACGTGGATGCCATTATCGGTTCGTCGATTACGCCGAACTCCCTGGCGATGATCGACGTGGTGGCCGAAGCCAAGACGCCGATGATTTCGCTGGCCTCCTCGGCGCATATCATCGAACCGATGGACGCCAAGCGGGCCTGGGTCTTCAAGACGCCGCAGACCGACACGCAGATGGCTTCGGCAATTATTCAGCACGCCAGCGATCGCGGCGTGAAGACGATCGCGTATATCGGGCAGAACGATGCACTTGGGCAGTCGTTTTACGACGCGATCGCCAAGTTCGCCGCCCTGCATCAAATCAAGATCGTCGCCAACGAACGCTTCAACCGGACCGATCCGAGCGTGTTGGGCCAGGTGTTGCATATCCTGGAGGTCAAGCCGGGCGCGGTGGTGGTGGGTGCGGCGGGCACCCCGGCTGCCTTGCCGCCGCGCACGCTGGTCGAGCGTGGTTACAAGGGCCTGATCTATCACAACTATGGCGTGGCCAATAACGATTTCCTGCGCGTGTGCGGCGCGGATTGCAACGGCACCTATCTGGCCGCGAGCCCGGTGGTGGTCGCCGCGCAGTTGCCCGACAATAACCCGGCCAAGGCGCCGGCCCTGAATTACACTAAAGTGTATGACGCCAAATACGGCCCGGGTTCGGTGTCGGAATTTGGATCGTACACATGGGACGCAGGTTTGCTGCTGCAACACGCCATTCCGCAGGCATTGAAGAAGGCCAAGCCGGGCACGGCCGAGTTCCGTCAGGCGCTGCGCGATGCGCTGGAGTCGACCGATGGCCTGCACGTGAGCAACGGTGTGGTCAACATGAGCAAGACCGACCACCAAGGGCTGGATCAGCGCTCCCGTGTGATGGTGGAGATCGAACACGGCAAGTGGGTGCTGGTGAAGTAAGCGCCCGCTGCGCCGGATCGGATATCCCCGCTGCGGCGGGGATTTTTTATGGAGTCAAGCATGGATTACGCTGATTATCACGCGCTGGAGTTCAAGCGGCATCCCGATGGGATCCTCGAGTTGATCATGAACGGGACCGGCGCCAACCGCAGCGGTCTGGCGACCGCCGACCAGGCAATGCATCGCGAACTGGCCGACGTCTGGCGTGATATCGATCGCGATACCGAGACCCGTGTGGTGGTGATCCGCGGCGAGGGAAAGGGGTTCTCGGGCGGCGGGGATCTTGGGTTGGTGGAGGAAATGGCGAACGATTTCGACGTGCGCGCGCGCGTCTGGCGCGAGGCGCGTGATCTGGTCTACAACGTGATCAATTGCAGCAAGCCGATCGTCTCGGCCATGCATGGGCCGGCCGTCGGTGCAGGGCTGGTGGCGGGGCTGCTGGCCGATATTTCGATTGTCGCCAGGAATGCCCGCATCATCGACGGCCACACCAGGCTGGGTGTCGCCGCGGGCGACCATGCGGCGATCGTTTGGCCGTTGCTGTGCGGCATGGCCAAGGCCAAGTATTACCTGCTGCTGTGCGAGCCGGTCAGCGGCGAGGAGGCTGAACGCATCGGTCTGGTCTCGCTGGCAGTCGACGAGTCCGAACTGTTGCCCAAGGCGTTCGAAGTTGCCGGCAAACTCGCCCACGGCTCGCAAAGCGCGGTGCGCTGGACCAAATACGCGCTCAACAATTGGCTGCGTGCGGCCGGTCCGGCTTTCGATACCTCGCTGGCGCTCGAATTCATGGGATTCTCCGGACCGGACGTGAAGGAGGGCATCGCTTCGCTGCGTGAGCGCCGTGCCCCCGGATTCGCCCCGGATGCGCCGTTTTGAACATCGCGGCGTATGATGTAATGAGTACCATTTGATAACGTCCTTGCGGGAGACAACGATGAGCGACGCATCCGCTGCATTGCCGAACGGCTTCGAGATTCTCCAGAAAATGTGGGAGGCCTTTACGCCGCCGTCGGCGTTTACCGCGCCCTTGACCCAATTGATGGAAAGCAGCGCGCCGCTGCTGAGCCCGGAAGAACTGGAAAAGCGCATCGCCGAAATGCGGGCGGTCGAACAGTGGCTGACACTCAACGTCAATATGTTGCGCTCGACGATTCAGGCTTTCGAGGTTCAGCGCGCCACGTACGCCACGTTGCGCTCGTTCGGTGCGAGCCTTGGGGCGGCCGCGCAGGGTATGCAGGGCAAGGCGCAAGCCGCGCCGAGCCAGGCCAGCGAACCTGCCGCGCCAGCGCCGGAGTCAGCGGGCGAGGCGGGTGCGGGCGGCGCTGCGGCCGCCGGCCAGTCGCCCTTCGCCGAGGCGGCGTCGGCCTATGCCGCGCTGGACCCGAATCTCTGGTGGAATGCCGTGCGTGATCAGTTCGAGCAGATCGCCGCCGCAGCGCAATCCGCATCGGCAGCGTCGGCCCCGTCGGCAGCGAAGCCTGCCGCGAAGGCGGCGGCCAAGGGCGCGGGCAGGAAGACAGCGGATAAATCGCCGCGCAAGCCGGCTGGCGCGGCCTGATCCGCGGGAGCGGCCGGGCACTGGCCGATGTCGATCGGCCAATCAGCGGGAGCGAGTATGGCGGGGCCGACAACGGCACTGGTGCTGATGGGCGGCGGCGCGCGCGCCGCCTACCAGGTTGGCGTGCTCAAAGGCATCGCCGCCATCATGCGCGAACTCGCGCCGGCGCGCCGGGCGTTGCCTTTCTCGGTGATTTGCGGCACCTCTGCCGGAGCCATCAATGCCACTGCCGTGGCCTGCCGCGCCGACGACTTTCAGGCGGGTATCGCCGACCTGGTGCAGGTCTGGGAGGGGTTTCATGCCGACCAGGTGTTTCGCGCGGACTCGCTCGGCATCATGGCGGTCGGCTCGCGCTGGTTGACCGCCTTGTCGCTGGGCTGGGCGCTGCGACGCGCACCCCGATCGTTGTTCGATTGCTCGCCGCTGGCCGAACTGCTGCGCCGGGCGATGGACCTGGATCGTCTGGAGCGCATTTTCCGCACTGGCATGTTGCATGCGCTGTCGATCACCGCGTTGAGTTATTCGTCCGGCCAGCATGTCACTTTTTACCAAGGCGCCCAACCGATTCAACCGTGGGTGCGCACCCAACGCATTGCGCGCCAGGTGCGGCTGAGCGTCGAGCATCTGCTTGCTTCCAGCGCGATCCCCTTCCTGTTTCCGGCAGTGCCCCTCGAACTGGACGGGCATCTGGAATATTTCGGCGATGGATCCATGCGCCAGATCGCGCCGCTCAGCCCGCCAATTCATCTTGGCGCCTCGCGGATTCTGGTGATCGGCGCGGCCCATGCGCAATATGGCGTGGACAGCAGCGGCGAGCCGGCGCCCGGCTATCCGAGTCTGGCGCAAATTGGCGGCCAGGCGCTTGCCAGCGTGTTTCTCGATGGCCTGAGCGCCGACGTCGAGCGTCTGAACCATATCAATAATGTGCTGCGTTACGTTGCCGACGCCGACCTGAGCGGCAGCGGCTGGCGACCGGTCGAGGTCCTGGTGATCGCGCCCAGCCAGCGCATCGAGCCCATCGCGGCGCGCCACATCAAATGCCTGCCGGTTCCGGTGCGCGCGATTTTGCGAGGACTGGGCGCGGCCGATGCGCCGGGCGCGGCATTCGCCAGTTATTTGCTGTTCGAGTCGGAGTACACCCGGGAATTGATCGCGCTGGGCGAGGCCGATACGTTCGCGCAGCGCGACAAGGTCGAACTTTGGCTGGGTGGACCGAAGGCCGTTGCGCCGGGCGCTTCGGGCGGCGCGCCGCCGGCGATGGCCGCCGATTGAGCGCGACGCCGCGCCGGCTTCACTGCGCAGCGCTGGCGCGGCGGCGAAGAAAACGCATGAGCGTGCCGAGCACCGGCAGTTTCTCGTAGAGCTCCTCGGCCGCATCCCAATAATCGCGATGGTAAGCAACGCGGCCGTCGGCGGCCAGGCGCAGATGCGTGGCGCCGCGAATCTGCTGCGCGTCGTGCTGCCGATGTTTCAAGTGGAAATGAAAATTCCACGCCAGAAAAACCTGGTGTCCCTGCACGATCGTGGCGGTCACCTCGAAGCGCGGGGCATCCACCTGGGTGAACATGTGTGTGAAGATCCCGGCGATCTGTTGAACGTTGCGCACCTCGTTGAACGGATCCTTGAAATATGCGGTGCTGACATAAAATTCACCCAGATTGGCGATACTCTGCAGCGTCAGCGTTTCGAAGAAGCGAATCAGCCGATTCACGGCCGCTGTGTGATCGATTTCCATGGGCGTTTCTGTGCCGAAAAGACGGCGAGCGGATGCGTCAATGCCAACGCTAAGGCAGCGGTCATGACTTGGCAAGCCAGGAGCGGCATGCGAACTGCAGCCGGTGCGCCGCCCAGGCGGGAATGGAATCGGGTTGATTGGGAATTTTATGTTATTATTCAAAGGTTTGTCTTGGATTTTTGGGTGATCCGGGCAAATATCTTTGACAAGGCATCATTTCCTTGGTGGTTACCAGGTTCCCGGGCGGCGGGCAATCGCCGCGTGCTCGGGACGGTGTTGGCGGGCAGGTTGGGCAGGTGGATTGACCGACTCACTCTCATTGGGGCGCGGGAGGGCAGCGCCCGGATGTCGCGTGCGGCATCTAAAACACTGCTATTTGCGTAAACTTCATTAAGAATTGAGATCGGTGATGTGGAAGGCTTTGGCCTTCTTCTTGGGGGTAATGAAATGGACGGAATGTTGTATCCCGAGCTATACAGGTCGCTGGAGGCCGTGCGATGGAACATGGAAAAGGATATTCCATGGAGCCAGTTCGACGCATCCTTGCTGTCCGACGAGCAGGCTCGCACGATCAAGATGAACGCCATCACGGAATGGGCGGCGCTGCCGGCCACCGAGATGTTTCTGCGGGACAATCACGACGACAGCGATTTCTCGGCGTTCATGAGCATCTGGTTCTTCGAGGAGCAGAAACATTCGCTGGTACTGATGGAGTATCTGCGTCGCTTCCGGCCGGATCTGATGCCGACCGAGGAGGAACTGCACGCGGTGCGCTTCCCGTTCGACCCGGCGCCGCCGCTCGAAACCCTGATGCTGCATTTCTGCGGTGAAATCCGCTTGAATCATTGGTATCGCCGCGCTGCCGAGTGGCACACCGAACCGGTGATCAAATGCATCTATGAAACCATTTCGCGTGATGAAGCCCGTCACGGCGGCGCTTATCTGCGCTACATGAAGAAAGCCATGACGCGCTTTGGCGATACGGCGCGCTCGGCGTTCGCCAAGATCGGCGTGCTGATGGCTTCTGCGCGGCGCACGGAAAAACCGCTGCACCCGACCAACCTGCACGTCAACAAAGAAATGTTCCCGAACGACACGGTGCAGTCGAAGCTGCCCGACCCGACATGGCTGGAGCATTGGCTCGACGAGCAGATCAAATTCGACGATGGCTGGGAGAAAAAGGTCGTCGACCGGATTCTGCACAATCTGTCTTTGCTGTTCGAGCGCAGCTTCTCGACGGCGCAGGATCTGAACCGCTATCGCAAGGAAATCACGACCCGTCTGGGCAACGCGATCCAGAACGCCGCGCACTCGGCGTGAGCGGCTCGACGCGCGAGGTTGTCAAGGGGGCCTGCGGGCCCCTTTTTTATTGACGGATCGAGCGTTGGGCATGGGACAATAGCGCCGATTCCTCTTTCACGTACATTTTCGATGAGCGCTGATTTCGAGAGCAAAATCACCACGCGCGAGGCGCTGTGCGCGCGCCGCTCGGCATTGCCGGGTCCGCTGGTGTTCACCAATGGCGTGTTCGATATTCTGCATCGCGGGCATGTGACTTATTTGGCCCAGGCGCGGGCGCTGGGCGCCTGTCTCGTGGTTGGGGTCAACAGCGACGCGTCGGTACGAACTCTCGGCAAAGGGGATGACCGCCCGGTGAATTCGCTCGACGACCGCATGGCACTGCTGGCCGCGCTGGCCAGCGTCGATTGGGTCGTGCCGTTCGAAGAGCGCACGCCCTACGAATTGATCGAGGCGCTGCACCCGGACATTCTCGTCAAGGGCGGCGATTACGATATGGAGCGGCTGGCCGAAACCACGCTGGTGCGCGGCTGGGGCGGGCGGGCCCTGGCGATTCCGTTCGATTACGACCGCTCCACGACGGCGCTGCTGCGCAAAGTGAGGCAATCATGACATTGGCGCCGCTGGTTGAAATCACGCGTGGCGCGCAGGGGCGCGACACGGTCGAATGCGTCCATTACGGCGCGGTGGCGGTGGTCGATGCGCACGGCCGCCTGCAATACGCCGCCGGAGATCCCGAATTTCTGACGTTCACGCGCTCCACGCTCAAACCGTTTCAGGCGTTACCCTTTATGGCGGGCGGCGGACCCGCGCATTTCTCGCTGGACTCCAGCGAATTGGCGATGTTGTGCGCCAGCCATTCGGGTGAGGCCATGCATGTGCACGCGGTTGCAAGCCTGCTCGACAAAAGCGGTTGCGACGAGCATCACCTGCAATGCGGGTGTCACGTGCCGACCTATTATGCGAGTGTCGGCGAGCCGGTGCCGGCCGATTTGCGACTGACGCCGTTGCATCACAATTGCTCCGGCAAGCATGCCGGGTTCCTGGCGTACTGCGTGCAGCACGGCTTGCCGCTCGATTCCTATCTCGACCCGGCTCATCCGCTGCAACGCGAGATCCGGCGCGCCGTCGCTGATGTGACGGTGGTCGATAGCGAGGCGCTGCCCATGGGTATCGACGGGTGCTCGGCGCCGAATTACGCATTGCCGCTCAGTCATTTGGCCACCGCCTATGCGCGTCTGGCGCAGGCAGAGCCGCAGTCGAGCCATGGCGCCGGCCTGGCCGAGCTTTACGCCGCCATGACAAGCCATCCCGAGCTGGTCTCGGGAACCAATCGCAACGATCTGGCGTTCATGCGCACGATGCCGGGCGACTGGGTCGCAAAAATCGGCGCCGACGGAGTTCAGGCACTGGGGATCCGGTCTGCCGGACTGGGCATCGCCATCAAGACGGTCGACGGCAATATGCGCGCGCTATATACGGCGGCCGTCGAGGTGCTGGTTCAACTGGGTTTGGTGAAAGACCCGATGCAAACGCCGCTTGCCCCCTGGGTGCGGCCCCAACTCACCAACGCGCGCGGACTGCGCACCGGGGAAGTCCGGCCCGTGCTCGCATTGCGTCGGGTGACCTGAGCGCGACGTGGCGCGTTACTGCGCCGCGCACTGCTGCACCGCCGTTGCCGGCCATTGCTGGTGCACCATGGCGATGAGCGAGGTAGCCGTTGTCTTGCTGAGATTGGTCACGCGGTAGGACAGCTGGCTGCCGTTCGCGGCCTTGGCGGTGACCAGTGGTGCGAACCCCTTCTTTCTCAGCGCGTCGGCCAATCGTTCTGCTCGGGCTTTTTCATTGAACAGGCCGAGCGATATCGCGAATCCCGTCTTGTCCTGGCTGCCGAGCACGTAGTACTCGGTGACTCCGGCTTGACGCAGCCGGGCCGCCAATTGATCCGCCTCGGCGTGGCTGCCGACGTCCGGCAGGTGAATCCACCACCGCGCAACGCTGGGCACGCTTTGCAGGTCGCCTTGCCCGGCTGGCATGGTGGCCAGAATCAGCCCCTTGGCCTGGGTTGCCTCGGCTGCGCTGAGCGGGCCGATTTCCACGCAATCGGCCAGTACGCCGGGTGCCGCCGGCGCCGACGCTTGTGATGGAGCGCCGGCCGACGGCGCGGTTTGCGCCGGCGAGGCCGGTGTTGGCGGCGTTGGCGCCAGCGGCGTCGCCACCGGCGGCGCCGGGAGCGGCACGGCACTGGCAATGGCTGGCGTGGCGAGCGCCACACTCACGCCGGGTGGCAAAACCCGCAGTCTTTCCGGATGAATCTGCCGCGCCAGCCGCCCGGGGTCGCGTTCGCCATTGCCCACCGGCAACCAGCCCAATTGAGCTGCAAGCAAACCCGCGTTGACGAGCAGCAGCCCGACCAGCAATGACGCGCGAATCATAGTGTATGGCTTTCCAAAGACGCGTTTGATTCCGAGGCGGCAATTTCGAACAGACCGGCCAGGACCAGATTGTCGTGCTCGGTGTGAGGTATGCAAAGATGGGTCGACAGCCACTGCCCCGCGCCCCCTGTCAACACGCAGCGCACCTCACCGAGGCGCGCGCGCAGTGCGGCGTAACTGCGTTCGATCAGACCCGCCTGGGCCGCCAGGCAGCCGGCGAGCATGGCCGCTCGCGTGTCGGTCGCGAACGGCGCGTCGGCCAGCTGCGCGGGCAGCACGGTGGGCAGTTGCGCGGTGCCTTTGGCCAGCGACGTCAACATCAAGGCCGGTCCGGGGGCGATCAATCCCCCAAGAAAGTCACCAGTGGCGCTCAGACTCTCCAGCGTCGCGGCCGTGCCCAGCGTGGCCACCAGCAAATGCTCACCGGGGAATGCTGCGCGCGCGCCGATCAGCGTCGCCCAGCGATCGCAGCCCAACTGGGCGGGGTCGGTGTAATGGTTGACGATGCCGCACTGCGCAGCCTGGGCCCGGATGCTGTGCAGGCGGGGTGCGGGCGCCGCGTGCCCCCAGAGTTGTCGCAAGGCGCCGCGCAATGCCTGTTCGGCCGCAGCGCCGGCGACGTTGGATAGCCAGATGTGTTGCGGCGCCATGGCCGTCGCTGCCGCCAGTTGCTCGGTGAGCGCCGGCCAGTCATGCTGGGCAACCGCGCCGCTGGCCAAATAGGCCGGCCGGCCAGGTTGCCGGTTTTGCGGCGCCGGCATGGGCGCCAGCGCCCACTTGAGACGGGTATTGCCGGCGTCGATCAGGAGCGCGTGGTTCACGAGCGCTCCCGGGGCCGCAGCGAAACCTGTCCGCTGGTGATGAGCTGCACGCCCTCGGCGGTGCCCAGCCGCAGGCAGCCGCTGTTGTCGACACCCAGCGCAATGCCTTCGGTGTCGCCCATGCCGGGCTGCACCAGTCGCACGGGCTGGCCGGCGAAGCCGTGCAGGGCTTCCCAGGCAGGCCGGAATGCCGCGAAGCCGTCGACGGCAAAGCGCGTCAACATCTGCTCCAACTGGTCGAGAAGAACCGCCAGCGTGTGGGTCATGTCGACTTGCGACAGAATTTCCTCCAGCGCGGCGGGCCGCGTCGCGGTCGGCTCCCGAGGGTGATCGGCCGCCTGGTCGGCCGCCTGGTCGGCCGCCTGGTCGGCGGCCAGTTGCGCATCGAGCGCCAGGGCATTTCGCAGGTTCAGTCCGATGCCGATGACGACCGTGCTGCGCGCCGGCTCCGCCCCTGTCGCTTCGATCAGAATGCCGGCCAGTTTGCGGCCGGCCAGCAAGACGTCGTTGGGCCATTTCAGCGTCAACGCCTGCGGAGCGGTTAGCGGCAGGCGCTGCAGGCCTTCGATCACGGCGACGCCGGTGGCCAGGCTCAGGCCAGCCAATTGCGGCAGCGCGAGGGGCAGGCCGCAGGCTATCGAGAACATCAGGCTGTCGCCGGGCGCCCCGCGCCAGACCCGACCTCGCTGGCCGCGCCCGGCCTCTTGCCGGTACGCCAGCCGCACGGTGGGTGAAACTGGCGGAGCGTTGCGCCAGCGGGTGAGCAAATCGGTATTGGTCGACCCGGTCGCCTCGACCAGCTCGATATCCCAGGCGTTGACCGCGCGGCTCGTCAAGGCCGCCAGGCGGGCGCGATCGATTTGCCGCGTCGGTGCCTGGGCGTCCCTGCTCGAAGAAGAATCGGAAAATGGGGTTGTCATAGGACGGTATTGTAACGGCGGGCCGGCGCCCGGCGGGGGAGGCTTCGGCTTCTGGCATACAATGGCGAAGCTCAATTTCGTGTCGGGAGAAACCAGCATTGGAGCGTGACATTCCGCCGAGCCTGGAACTCAAGCAAGATGCGCAAGGCCACGTCGTGGTGTTGCAAGGCCTGTGGACCGCTTTCGCGCTGGCGCGCCGCAAGAAAACCGTGGTGCGCCTGGTGCGAGCCTTGCCATCGGGCGAGCTCGGCTGGGATCTCAGTGCCGTGGAGCGGCTCGATCATGTCGGCGCCCAGGCACTGTGGCGCTACTGGCAACGGCGCCTGCCTGCGCGCATCGTCCTGAGCGAAAACCAGCAAACCATGTTCGAGCGTCTGGCGGCGTTCGACCAGCGTCGCGAAACGCCCAAGCCGCCGCCGCATATCGACATTGTCAGCCGGCTCGGGCTGGCCTTGTTCTCGCTCGTCGATCACCTGCGCGGCGGCGTCACGATGCTGGGCCAGTTCGTGCTTGATTTGATGCGCGTAGCGCGGCATCCGTTGCGTGGACCGTGGCGGGAAATTTCCGCCAATATTTACAGCACGGGGACCCAGGCGCTGGGCATTACAGCGCTGGTGGCATTCCTGATCGGCATTGTGCTGTCGTATCTGTCCGCCCAGCAATTGAAGGTGTTCGGCGCCAGCACCTTCATTGTCAATATCCTCGGCCTGTCCGTGATTCGCGAGCTCGGGCCGGTGCTCTCGGCGATTCTGGTCGCGGGACGCTCGGGCTCGGCGATCACCGCGCAACTCGGCGTCATGCGCGTGACCGAGGAGCTCGATGCGATGCGGGTGATGGATATTCCTCACGGACTCCGACTGATTCTGCCGAAGGTGATCGCGCTTGGCATTTCGATGCCGCTGCTGGTGATGTGGACCAACATCATTGCGCTGATCGGCGGCATGGTGGCCGCGAACGCCGCGCTCGGCATTGGCTACCATTACTTCATTTTCGCTTTGCCGGGCGCGGTTCCGCTGGCCAATCTCTGGATTGGTCTGGGCAAAGGGGTGGTGTTCGGCATGCTGATCGCGTTCGTCGCCTGCCATTTCGGCTTGCGCATCAAGCCGAATACCCGCAGCCTGGGCGAGGGCACCACGACCTCGGTGGTCACCTCCATTACAGTGGTGATCCTGGCTGACGCTATTTTTGCCATCGTATTCTCCGGCGTGGGTGTCCGATGAGTTCGCTTCGCCCATCCGCCGACCAGCCCGCCGAGACCGTCATCGAGGTGCGTGAGCTGTGCAAGCGCTACGGCAGCACGGTCATTCACGATCATCTCGATCTGACGGTCTACCGCGGTGAAGTGATTGCGCTGGTGGGGGGATCCGGTTCGGGCAAGACCACGCTGGTGCGCCAGATCATCGGACTGGAGGCGCCGAGCAGCGGTCACGTCACGGTGCTTGGACACGATATCACCAATGCCGACGAGATGACGGTGCACCTGCTGCGGCGCCGCACCGGCATGCTGTTCCAGCATGGCGCCCTGTTTTCCGCGTTGAACGTGTTCGACAATATCGCACAGCCGTTGCGCGAGCTGCATACAGTGCCCGAAGATTTGATCAACGACGTGGTGATGCTCAAGCTCGATATGGTGGGGCTGCCGTGCAGGGCGGCCACGCTGATGCCCTCCGAACTCTCGGGGGGCATGATCAAGCGCGTCGGCATTGCCCGTGCATTGTCGATGGAGCCCGAATTGCTGTTTCTGGACGAGCCGACCGCCGGGCTCGATCCGCAGGCCTCCGACGAGTTCGTTTCGTTGATCGGCGATCTGCATCGTGAACTGGGCCTGACCGTGGTGATGGTGACGCACGATCTCGATACCATGGTGCTGCTATCGACCCGCGTGGCGGTACTGGCCGAGCGCCGGGTACTGGTCAATGCACCGGTCGAAGATGTGGTGCGGGTCGATCATCCTTTCATTCACGACTACTTCCTCGGCGCGCGGGGCCGCCGGGCGCTCGGAGCATTACCGCCCCAGCGTCGTGCCGCGCTCTCGGAGATATTGCAAGATGGAAAATAAATCCCATGCCTTCCTGGCGGGCCTGTTCACCATCGGCCTGGTGGCCGCAGTGATCCTGACGCTGCTGTGGTTCAATCGCGACAATACCGAGCGCGTGCCCTACGATTTGATCTCCCGCAGCAACGTCAACGGACTCAATCCCGAAGCGGCGGTGCGCTACCGTGGCCTGGACGTGGGCAAGGTCCAGAGCATTCACTTCGATCCCGCCAATCCGGGGCAGATCGTGATCCGCATCCTGGTCAACAAGGACGCGCCGATGACGCACTCGACCTTTGCCAATCTCGGGTTCCAGGGCGTGACCGGCATTGCTTACGTGCAACTGGACGATACCGGCCGCGACAAGACGCCGCTGGTCTCGACGCCGGCACACGTGGCGCGCCTCTACATGCGGCCGAGTTTTCTCGATGAATTGCAGCAGCGCGGCACGACCTTGCTGAACCAGGTGCAACAGCTGAGCACGTCGCTCAATCGACTTTTCAGCCGGGCCAATCGCGACGAGATGATGAGCATGGTCGCCGGCATCAAATCGGCGGCGGACAATCTCAGTGACCTGACCGGCAAGCTGGCGCCGGCGGCGCAGCAATTGCCGCAGACGCTCGACACACTCGACCGCACGCTGGCTTCGACCAACCGGCTGGCGACCGAACTATCGGATCCGCACGGGCCGCTCACGCGCAATTTGAACAGCATTGGCCAGGCCGCCAGCCAGGCGACGGCGAGTCTGTCGGCGCTGCAGCAGACCACCATCGAGCTGAGCGGCACGCTGGAGCAAGAGTCGCTGCCGCGTTTTAACGTGCTGAGCGATCAGGCCCGCACGACCATGCAGTCATTGGGCGCTGCCGCCGACACCGTCAGCCGCAATCCCCGCAGCCTGCTGTTCGGTGTCACACCGCCGACCCCTGGCCCGGGCGAGAGCGGCTTTGCGTGGCCGTCAACCGTTCCGCAAAATTGAGAGTCGATCCATGAAACGACTGTGCCTTCTCTTCGCGTGTGCCGCTGCGCTTCTGTTGTCCGCATGCGCCAGCGGCCCATTGCCAGCGAATATCGAGCGCTTTGATCTCGGGCCGCCGCCGGTGGCTGCGCCTGGATCGCCGGCGAGCTCCGGGCGTACCCTGGCGCCGATCAAAGTCATGGTGGCGGCGCCCACCTGGCTCGACCAGGAATCGATGTACTACCGCCTGCCGGGCGCCGACGGCGACCAGGCGCGTGCCTATGCCGACAGCCGTTGGCTGGCGCCGCCCCAGCGCCTGTTCGGCGAGCGCCTGCGAGCGCGGCTGGCGAGCCAGCGCAGCGTGCTCAATGCCGGCGACCCGGTGGCGGCGCCGCTGCTGAAGATCGAGCTGGACGAATTCACGCAGGTGTTCGACAGCCGTAGCCGCAGTCACGGCGCGGTCGTGCTGCGCGCCAGTGTTTTCGATCGTGACAAACTGGTCGCGCAAACCACCCTGCATGTCACTCGACCGGCGCCTAGCAACGACGCCCGCGGCGGCGTGGCTGCATTGCGAGCTGCTACCGACGCGGCCCAGGCCGAACTGGTGCGGTGGCTCGCCACCGTGCCGCTGTCGTGATGCGCGGCAGGCGCGAACCGTGAGCGGGGGGTCGGTGAAACCCTGGCAGCGCCGCGCTTCGCCGTTGGTGCGCCAGGCCCTGCTGGCCCTGGTGGTGCTGATGGTCTACGCCAGCCTGTATCCGTTCGACTGGCAGGGCGCCACGGTCGGCCCGTTCGATTTCGTGCTGGCGCCGTTGCCGCGTTATCTGACCTGGTTCGACGTGATCGTCAACGTGCTCGGCTATCTGCCGCTGGGCATCGCCGTGGTTCTGGCATTGCATCCGGCCTGGCGCGGCGCCAGGGCCGTATTTGCGGCATTTGCCGCGGGGCTTGTGCTGTCGGGGGCGATGGAGTCCTTGCAGACCTATTTGCCGTCACGCGTGTCGTCCAACGTCGATCTGGCGACCAACGCGTTGGGCGCGCTGATCGGCGGTGCGATTGCCGCGCCGCTGGCCAGTCCGTTGCTCGATCGCGGCTGGCTGCGCCATTGGCGTCTGGCCTGGTTCGACCGGCGCGCCAGCGCCGCACTGGCGCTGCTTGGCCTGTGGCCGCTGGCGCAGGCCTATCCGCAGCAATTTCTGTTCGGCACGGGCGCCCTGGTGCGCCAGATCTGGTTGAGCCTGGACCCCGGCGCGACCGGCACGCTGCTTGGCTGGGTGCCCGGGTTGGCGCGCCTGCAACGCTATGTCGCGACCCTCGATCCGATCACCGGACAGTTTGCCTGGGAGACCATGGTGGCAGCCAGCGGCACGCTCGTGGCGGGCCTGTTGCCGACCCTGTCGATGCGCCGCGCGGCGCCGCGTTTGCGCCTGATACTGGCCTTGCTGAGCGCAGGAATCGCCGTCAAGACGGCTGCCGCCGCGCTGCAATTTTCCCCGGCCCAGGCATTTGACTGGGTGACGCCGGGCGCCGTGCTGGGCCTGACGAGCGGTTTGGTTCTTCTTCTGCTGACGGTCCGGCTGCCGCGCGGCATGCGGGGTGGCGTTGCCCTGCTGGCCCTGTCGGCGGGTTTGTTGCTGGTCAATGTGCTGCCGGCCAACCCCTACTATCAGATGGCGCTCGATGCGTGGCGCCAGGGACAATATCTGCATTTCAACGTGCTGGCGCGGTGGATCGATTTGATCTGGCCCTATTTGGCGCTGGTTTATTTGTTGGCGATGTTCGACCCGACTCACCGGGGTCACCCCAGACTCCCGCCGGACAGGCCGTGAGCCGCCTGTCCAGGCATGGCGCACTGATTTTGCGTGGCTCGGTTAGAATGGATCGTATCCATTGATATCGCATGCTTAGGCCCCCTTTTCCCATGTCCCAGTATTACCGGCATCACGTTTTCTTTTGCCTGAACCAGCGCGAGCCCGATGCGCCGCGTCCGAGTTGCGCGAACTGCAACGCGCAAGCGATGCAGGAGTATGCGAAAAAGCGCGTCAAGGCCCTCGGCCTGGCGGGGCCGGGCCAGGTGCGCATCAACAAGGCCGGTTGCCTGGACCGATGCGAAGACGGGCCGACCGTGGTGGTTTATCCGGAAGGTGTCTGGTACACCTACGTGGACGAAACCGATATCGACGAGATCGTCGATAGTCATCTGGTCAACGGCAAGATCGTTGAACGCCTGCTGATCGATGCTCCCTGACGGGTTTTCATCGAACGGCTGAGCGGCGAAGCCCGGCAGGCGCGCAAAAGTGCCGGTTGGACTGGCTCGGAACATCTCATGGTGTCGGCCCAGGTGCGGGGAATATCATTCGCTGAACTAATGGTTGGTGTGGATTGTCTGACGGCGGCGCCCCCGCCGAAGTAGTCAGACATTCGATGGCTACTGCCTTAGCACCCTGTTTCGTGAATCGCCAATGAATATTTCCACCGCGTTTTCCCGCGTCGCTTGCGTTGCGACGCTCGTTGCCGTTTCGTTGACTGCGCAGGCGCAGGTTCCGCCACCGCCGATGAGCGCCAAGGCTTGGCTGATCAGCGATCTGACGAGTGGCCAGATCCTGGCGCAAGGCAATCCCGATAAGCGCATCCCGCCCGCTTCGCTGGCCAAACTGATGACTTCTTATCTGGTGTTCGAGGCACTCAAGAATAAAAGTATCTCGATGACTCAGACGGTGCGGCCAAGCGAGTCCGTGCGCTCGGTCGGGGCTGACGAATCGCGCACCTTCATCGAAGCGGGCAAACCGGTCAGCGTGCATGATCTGGTGTACGGCATGATCGTGCAGTCGGGCAACGACGCGACGATTGCGCTGGCCGAGCTGATTGGCGGTTCACAGGCGAACTTCGTCAACATGATGAATCATGAGGCCAAGCGGCTGGGACTGAAGAATACGCATTATGTGAATGTCGACGGCCTGCCCGATCCGCAGAACTACACGACGGTTGCCGACCTGGCGATTCTGTCGGCCCGGTTGATCGAGGATTTTCCCGAGTACTACCCGATTTATGCGGTCAAGTCGTTCACCTATAACCATATTCGTCAATGGAACCGGAATCGCCTGTTGTTCCTGGATCCGACGGTCGACGGTCTCAAGACCGGGCATACCGAGGAGGCGGGCTATTGTCTGATTGCCTCCGCGCATCGGCCCATGCCGAATGTGCCGGGTGTGGATCGACGCGTGCTGGCCATCGCAGTGGGCAACACCACCGAACGTGCCCGGGTGCAGGACACGCTCAGCGCGTTGAACTACGCCTATCAGAGCTTCGACACGCTGCGCGTGTATGGGGCGGGCCAGGCGATCGCCCAGCCGCGCATCTGGAAAGGCCGGGCCAATACCGTCGCGATCGGCGTCGACAAGGACACCTTCGTCACCCTTCCCAAGGGGCTGGGCGATAAAATCAAGCCTGTGCTGGAAGTGCGCGCGCCGCTGATCGCGCCGTTGGCCAAGGGTGCGGTGGTCGGTACGGTGAACATCACGGCCGATGGCAAGCAGGTCGCTTCGTTCCCGGTGGTGGCGCTGCAGGATGTGCCGCAGGCCGGCATTCTGGGACGTGCTTGGGATGCCCTGCGATTGAAGTTCTTGAAAAAGTGAGAATCGGCCCGCATCAATGGCATCCAGGATCGGCATCGGCGGCGCCCCCCATGCCGGGCCAAATTTTTTGTAAGCTGTTGCGCGCCAGGCTTGGGCGCGCCAAGGAAAACCCATGAGTCCCGTCAACGAAACCCTGCTCGAATTCCCGTGCGATTTTCCCATCAAGGTGATGGGCAGGATGCAGCCTGAGTTTGCGCAAAGCATTGCTCAACTGATGCAGCAATTCGATGCCGAGTTCGACGCCGCGCGCATTGAAATGCGGCCGTCCCGGGCGGGCAATTACCTCGGTCTGACGGTGACCGTGCGAGCGACGAGCCGCGCCCATCTCGACGATATCTACCGCGCCTTGACCGCTCATCCGATGGTGACCGTGGTGTTGTGACGGTGCCCGCGGCGTCTGGCCGCGTGGTTCAGGCGGCAATCGTGTGCGCCCGCTCCAGTTGCATGTATTCGGTACGGAACAGGGCGATTTCGTCCATGAACCAGTCACGGAATGCGCTCACCCGTTGGGTCTTGAGCAGTGCGGGCGGGCACGCGAAATAATAGTCCCACGCATAGGCGCTATCGATGTCGAACAGCCGCACGAGCCGGCCGGCGGCCAGGTCGTTGGTGGCGAGCGACCGCCGCACCAGGGCCACGCCCTGGCCGTCGATCGCGGCCTGCAGCATCATTGCCGAATCCTCGTAGAGAATGCCGCTGCGCGGCTCCGGGATATCGTGAATGCCGGCGGCTTCGAACCAGGGCTGCCAGGGTTCGTCGACCGAGCGCAGCAGGGAGCAGTGACGTAAATCGCCGGGCTGGACCGGAAGCTTTCCGCCGTTGAAACCGGGACTGCAGGCAGGGAAAAACACTTCGTCCAGCACCTTCTCCGCGTGCAGGCCGGGCCACGTTCCATTGCCGAGTCGGATGACGACGTCGACGTCGTCCCTGGTGAAATCGATCAGCGATATGCTGCAGCGCAGTTCCACCTCGAGTTGCGGGTGCAGTTCGATAAAGCGTCCGATGCGCGGCGTCAGCCAGCGGGCTGCGAACGACGGCATGGTGCTCAGGACCAGCCGCCGCTCGTGACGGGCGCCGGCGCGCAGCGCCTGGGTCGCCCGGGCGATATCGAGCAGCGCGTCGCGCACGCAGGCCGCGTAGGTGCGGCCCGCCGGCGTCAGGCTGATGCGCTTGCCGTGCCGCGCGAACAACGGCGTGCCCAGTTCTTCCTCGAGTGCCCGGATTTGGTGGCTGATCGCGCCGTGCGTGACGAATAACTCTTCCGCGGCGCGCGAGAAGCTCTCCTGGCGGGCGGCCGCCTCGAATGCGCGCAGCGCGCCAAGATTCGGGAGCTTGCGAATGTCCATGTGAAAAATATTGACAAGAAAGGAAAAATTTATCCTTTGGCGGTAGACGCGTCAAGTCATATTATCAACACATCGACCAACACGACGTGGAGCCCCAAAATGACAAATAAACTAACAAGTATTCAATACGTTTACACCCTCCGGCAGGAGGACGTTCTGGCGCTGAACGTGTCGAGCGCGCATACGCTGACGGCAGGCCAGACGCGTCTTTGGGTCACGCGTGCGGGTGATGCGACCGATTACTGGCTGGAGCCCGGCGAATCTCTTCAACTGGCGCCGCGCCGGCAGCACTGGGTCTCGGCGGAAGCGTCTGGCGACATTCTCATTGGGCGAGCCACGCCACGCCGCCTGGGATTGTGGCGCCAGTTGCTCGCCCGCGCGCGGCATCTGCGTCGCGCCGCACCGCAGCGTTGCGGCGCGCCGACCTGAGCGCGCACCTTTTTCGCGCCGACGGGCCTGACTCCGAGCGCGCTCGGGTGGGTTTCGCTAAACTAGCTGGATGACTTCCTCGATTGACGTGTGCTGGCGCGGCACCGAAGATTACCAGCGCAGTTTCGACGCGATGCGCGCCTATACGGACGCACGCGAGCCCGATACCCGCGACCAGCTCTGGCTGGTCGAACACCCCGCCGTCTATACGCTGGGTCTGGCCGGCGATCCCGCCCATCTGTTGCTGGCCGATACCGGCATCCCGCTGGTCAAGGTGGATCGTGGCGGGCAAATCACCTATCACGGTCCGGGGCAGGTCGTCGCCTACACCCTGATCGATCTGCGGCGACGCAAGTTGATGGTCAGGGAGTTCGTCAATCTGATCGAGCAGGCGGCGATCGACACGCTGGCGGCGTATAATCTCGCGGGTGAGCGCAAAGCCGGCGCGCCGGGGATTTACGTGGCCCCGACTGTCGCCCAGGATCCTTATCGCGGCGCCAAAATCGCAGCGCTGGGACTGAAGATCCGCAACGGGTGCAGCTACCATGGCGTCAGTTTGAACGTGGCCATGGATCTGCGCCCGTTTTCCTGGATCAACCCGTGCGGCTACGCCGGCTTGCAAACCATTGACATGGCCACGCTCGGCGTGACCGCCGGCTGGAACGAGGTGGCGCAAAAGCTGGCCGAACGGCTGTCTTTTCATCTTGAACAGCATACCTTGCGGCTCGCCTCGCTGGCGGGCTGAGTTTTTTTGCCTGCGGGATGCCGCGCCGCGGGATTGGACGCTTTATGACGAATACCGTGTCACCCAACGATAGCCAATCTTCCTCGCAGGAAGTCCGCAGTATCGACGGCCCTTACGATGCGTCGGCCAAGCAGAAGTCGCAGGCCAAGACGGCGCGTATCCCGATCAAGATCGTGCCGGCGGAAAAACTCAAGAAGCCCGAGTGGATTCGCGTCAAGGCCGCCACCGGGAACTCGCGGTTTTACGAAATCAAACAGATTCTGCGTGATCACAATCTGCACACGGTTTGCGAGGAGGCCAGTTGCCCGAATATCGGCGAATGCTTCGGCAAGGGCACGGCCACCTTCATGATCATGGGCGACAAATGCACGCGCCGCTGCCCGTTCTGCGACGTCGGTCACGGCCGCCCCGATCCGCTGGATGAGGCGGAACCGCTGAATCTGGCCAAGACTATCGCCGCCCTGAAGCTGAAATATGTCGTGATCACCAGCGTCGATCGCGATGACCTGCGCGACGGCGGGGCGCAGCATTTCGTCGATTGCATCCGGCAAGTGCGCGAGCATTCGCCGGCAACCCGCATCGAAATTCTGACGCCGGATTTTCGGGGGCGTCTGGATCGGGCCCTGGGCATTCTGAATGCCGCGCCGCCCGACGTGATGAATCACAATCTCGAGACAGTGCCGCGCCTGTACAAGGAAGCCCGGCCCGGGTCCGACTATCAGCATTCGCTGAATCTGCTCAAGGAGTTCAAGCGGCTGCATCCGGATGTACCGGCCAAATCGGGCCTGATGGTCGGCCTGGGCGAGACCGACGAGGAGATTCTGCAGGTAATGCGCGACTTGCGGGCCCACGATGTCGATATGCTGACGATCGGCCAGTACCTGCAACCATCCGAGCATCACCTGCCGGTGCGTCGCTATGTGACCCCCGAGACTTTCAAGATGTTCGAGGAAGAGGCGCTCAAAATGGGGTTCTCGCATGCGGCAGTCGGCGCGATGGTGCGCTCGAGCTACCACGCCGACGTGCAGGCGCACGAAGCCGGTGTAGTGTGACGCTGGCGCATCGATCGATTTTTGCTTCCGCTACTCGATGAGCCTGAATGCGCTTCTCAAGCGAGGGCCGTTTGCCAAGGCACCGGCGCGAATCCTGGTCGTCTGCACGCGCCGGATCGGCGACGTCCTGCTGACTACACCGCTGATCCGGTCCCTGAAGAAGAAATGGCCCGGCGCGTCCATCGATATGCTCGTATTTCGCGGCACGGAGGGTGTGCTCAAAGGCAATCCGGATCTGCATGAAGTGATTGCCGTGGCGCATCGGCAGCCATGGCGCCAAACGCTGCGGGATCTGGGCGCGATCCGGCGGAAATACGATATCGCGATCACGCCGATGTCGTCCGACCGCTCGCGCATGTACCTTTGGGTGAGCGGCCGGTGGCGCCTGGGCGTGGTGGAAGCGAAGCTGCGCGACTGGCCCAAGCGGCTGATGCTCAGCCGCGCCATGACGATCCCCGACAATGGGTCGCATGTGGTGCAGGACGCCATGCGCATTGCCCGCGAGATGGCGGCCGTGCCCACCGGCGAGGTTGTGCCGCCGGTGCCGACCGAGGCAGAACGGCAACAGTTGCGGCAGTCGCTCGCGCCTCTGGCTGGACGCGCTTACGCTGTGCTGCACCTGCGACCGAAATATCGCTACAAGATGTGGACCGACGAGGGCTGGTTTGCGCTGGCGCAGTGGCTGCAGCAGCGCGGCTTGGCGGTCGTCCTCACGGGCGGCGGCGATGCCGATGAGCTGAACTACGTCGAGGCGCTGGCGCAGCGCTTGCCGGGCATGCTGAATCTGGCCGGCAAGCTTAGTTTTGCCCAAACGGCTGCATTGATCGCATCGGCCGAACTCTATGTGGGTCCGGACACGGCGACCACGCATACGGCCGCAGCCACCGGAACGCCGGTGGTCACGATGTTCGGGCCGACCCCGCCGGATCGGTGGGGGCCGTGGCCGCACACCTGGGATTCGCTGGACAATCCGTGGCAACGGCGTGGCAGCGCCCATCGAGGCAACGTCTATCTTGTGCAGGGTCCGGGCGAATGCGTGCCATGCGGGGAGGAGGGCTGTGACCGGCATATCGATAGTGACAGCGCTTGCCTGAAAAATTTACCTGCCTCGCAGGTGATTGCGGCCGCCCAAGTGATGCTCGATCTCAAACGCCGCCAGCCAGGGGTCGGCGATGCCGAACGTGCTGTGTCGGCTGCTGGCGATACGGCCCAGAGCGTCACTGCGCCACGCGCTGCGCGGTGACGCATCTCCTCGTGCAACCGCTCGGCTGATTTTATTTGCGTCGGTACGCGGCCGGCAACGCTCCACTGGGGGCGCATGCGCACGCGTTTTGGACCAGTCTCCCATCAACGGGCAACTCGAGCGGGGCGGCGACGCGTTTCGGGCCTAGAATGCCGGTATTGGCATGTGCAGGCGGCGGCGATGCGCCGTCGCTCCCGCCAGCGCTGCTTCACCGGAGGGATAACCATGTTGCCCCGTCACGTGGTGGATGGCCGGTATTTTGTCGAGACGCCGCTCGAGGGGCGCGTGCCAGTCGTTTGCGATTCGCCGCATAGCGGGATCGTGTTCCCCGCCGATTTTGCGACGGTCGCCTCGCTCGAGGCGATCTACACTAGTTGGGATGCCCACGTCGACGAACTGTGGGCAGAGGCCCCGCGGTTCGGCGCGGTGTTGCTGGGGGCGCTGTTTCCGCGCGCGTATATCGATCCCAACCGGGCAATTCATGATATCGATCCGGACTTGCTGGCGCAGTTGTGGCCGCATGATGCGCGGCCGGGCGAATGCAGCCAGCGGGGCATCGGCCTGATCAGGCGCTACGCCGCGCCCGGCGTGCCGATGTACGACCGCCGACTAAGCGTGGCCGAAGTCGAGCGCCGCCTGCACGACTACTATCAGCCGTATCGGCAGGCGTTGAGCGACGCGCTGGAGCAGGCGTGGCAGCGCGACGGCATGGTGTGGCACCTGAATTGCCACTCGATGCGCTCGCGTGGTGGCAACTTGAATCGCGACAGCGGGCAGGCTCGCCCCGACGTCGTGATCGGCGACAATCACGGCAGCAGTGCCGATCCGGCGTTTACCCAATGGGTCGTATCACGGTTCGAAGCGATGGGCTATCGGGTTGGGGCGGATCCGCTTCATCAGGGCGGGGATTTGATTCGAATTTACGGCGATCCGCAGCGACAGCGCCACAGCGTGCAAATCGCGATTAATCGCGCACTCTATATGGATGAGACGACGTGCGAGAAGCACGAGGGGTTTGACGTCGTTCAGGAAAATATCGGTCGCTTCCTACGCGAGTTGCGCGACTTCGTCGCGCAGCGGCTTTCGGCGTGAGGCGTGTCCTGCCCGCACCATAAACAAAGTCCCGCGCCAGCGGGACCCCTGGGTGCCCAAACCATACGTTCAGGCCTGTTTGCCCAGCGCCCGGTTCAGCAGCTTGTCGAGTTCCGCGTAAGATGGCGGGCCGACATACTGCTTGAGAATCTTGCCGTCTTTGCCGATCACGAAGGTGGTCGGCGTGAGTTGCACGTCGCCGAATTTCCTGGCGACGCTGCCATCGGAATCCATCGCCACCATGAAAGGTAGCTGACGGGATTGTGAGTAGTTGGCCACATACGTCGGCGAGTCGTAATTCATGGCGACTGCGATGAATTTCAGGCCGCGGCCTTTGTATTTATCGTAAGTCTGCACCATGGACGGCATTTCCTGCATGCAGGTCGTGCAACTGGTCGCCCAGAAGTTGACCAGATAGACCTTGCCCTTCAATTGGGCGCTATCGATCTTTTGTCCCGAGAGCAGGGTGAATGTGACGTCCGGCGCCGGCTTCCGGCCAGTGAACGCAAGGTAGGCGGTCATGGCGATAATGACAGCCACCGCCGCGGCAAGCAGTTTTCCCAAAGAAAACGGGCGTGAGGAAGTTGTCGTCATTGTCGTTCTGCAAACAGTCAACTCAAGGCAAATAATTCTACTCTGAATTGTAGCTTGCCGCGAAAACCATACTGGCCATGACGACGCAAGCTTGACGGCCGTCATGGAAATGCCGGGGCCGGCGGGGCATGAACATATTGTCGCGTACGCCGCCGGACGCTGGCCACGTGATGGATAATGCAATTTTACGGGGAGGGGCGGGTGACGCGATTATTTTTCCGGCGTTTGGCACTTCAGCGGCTTGCCGCGCTCGGGTGCCTGGCAGGGTTGGCGGCTTGTTCCCCCCACTACGATTGGCGTGTCGTGCAGTCCTCCGAGGGCGCCTACAGTATCACTTATCCAGCCAAACCCAGCAGCGACGCGCGCGAGGTGCATCTGTCGACGGGAGTATTGCCGATGCACATGCAGGCAGCGCGGGTCGACCAGGCCTTATTTGCAGTGGGTGTGATCAAGCTGCCGAGTGCGGACGTCGCCTTACGCACCCGCGTGATGGCCGATCTGCAAAAGGGCCTGCTTGCCAACCTGGGTGCCGCGCAATCGCAAGTGCAGACGGTGCAGATTCGCGTGGCCTCGCAGTCGCCGCCGTTCGTGACCGGCACGGGAGTGTACGCGCAGGGGCATGGTGTCGACGGCAAGGAGCAGCGCTTCGTCGATGCGCGCTTCGTTGCGTATGGCGACCGGGTCTATCAGGTTGTCGTGCTCGGCGAAAAGGCGCCGCCGCAAGAGCAGATCGAGCAATTCTTCGACTCGTTCACGCTCGAGTAATCGGCGTGTCGCGAATCCAGCGCCGCCGTCACGGGCCAGGCGGTTCGATCGCTTTTGCCCGTGGAGATCATTTGACCGAGACGGCCCGTCGATATTGAATCGCTTCCGCGATGTGGGCGCTGTCGATTCCCTCGGCGCCATCCAGATCGGCGATCGTGCGTGCGATTTTGAGCGCCCGGTGATAGGCGCGGGCTGACCAGTGCAATCGATTTGCGGCGTGACGCAACATGCCGGCCGCCGTCGGCGTGGGTTGGCAGTACCGCTCGATGTCCCGCCCTTGCAGCGCGTGGTTGGGCTTGTCCTGGCGGGCGAGCTGCCGGCTGCGGGCCGCGCCGACCCGGCGCGCGATGTCGCTGCTCGATTCGCACGCGGGCTGGTTCGCCAAATCGTCGGCGCTCAGTGCGGGTACCTCGATTTGCACGTCGATCCGGTCGAGCAGCGGCCCGGACAAGCGACCCTGGTAACGGGCAACGGCTTCCGGGGTGCAGCGGCAGCGGCCCGAGGCATGGCCAAGATAGCCGCAGGGGCAGGGGTTCATGGCCGCGATCAGCTGGAATTCGGCGGGAAATTCCGCCTGCCGGGAGGCGCGCGAGATCGTGATGCGGCCGCACTCCAGCGGTTCGCGCAAGACCTCCAGAACCTTGCGGTCGAATTCCGGCAATTCATCGAGAAACAGGACGCCGTGGTGGGCCAGGCTGATTTCGCCAGGCCTTGGCGTGCCACCCCCGCCGACGAGCGCCACGGCCGATGCGGTGTGATGCGGCGCGCGGAACGGACGCGCGCCCCACCGGGTGGGGTCGAAGCCTTGCGTGCTCAGGCTGAGCACGGTGGCGACGTCGAGCGACTGCGCTTCGCTCAGCGGCGGCAGGAGGGCCGGGAAGCGGGTTGCCAGCATGGATTTTCCGGTGCCGGGCGGGCCGATCAACAGCGCCTGGTGTCCGCCGGCGGCGGCAACTTCGAGGGCTCGCTTGACGGGCGCTTGCCCTTTGACTTCGCTCATGTCGGGATAGTCGCAGACGCACGCCGGCGCCGCCCGGCGGTGGGCGGCGAGCCGGTCGCCGTCGTCGCGGGCCGTCAGGTGCGCGCAGACCTCGAGCAGCGACCTGGCGGGATAGACGGTCGCGCACCCGACCAGTGCCGCTTCGTCCGCGTTGGCCGCCGGCAGGACGAAGGCGGCTGGGACCTCGGCATGCGCGAGCGCGTGCGCCATCGCCAAGGCCCCTCGTATTGGCCGCAACTCCCCGGACAGCGACAGCTCGCCGGCGAATTCGTGATCGGCGAGCGCCGGGGCCGGGATTTGTCCGCTGGCCGCCAGGATGCCCAGCGCGATGGGCAGATCGAAGCGACCGGACTCCTTGGGCAAGTCTGCCGGCGCCAGATTGACGGTGATGCGGCGTGCGGGAAATTCGAAGCGGCAGTTCTGGATCGCGGAGCGAACCCGGTCGCGGCTCTCCTTGACCTCGGTGTCGGGCAATCCGACGATCGTCAACGACGGCAGACCGTTGGCGAGATGAACTTCGACCGTCACCTCGGGCGCGCGCATTCCAGCTAGCGCGCGGCTTTTGACGACCGCGAGCGACATGACGTGTTTTCTCCCTGTGGCGGCGAGCCGGTGTTGCCAGGATGACCCGGCTGCGCCTCGTTAGCGGAGCACTATACGAGGCATCGACCGCCCGCGGGAGTGATGAGGGACAAAATCGGAATGCGGGAGCAGCGCAACGGAAAACATCCGAGCTTAGTCCTGATGATGAGAACGACCTTCGAGTTCGGCGATGCGGCGCTCCAGGGTTTCGAGTTTTTCCCGGGTACGCGCCAGGACCTGAGCCTGGACGTCGAATTCTTCGCGCGTGACCAGATCGAGCCGATTGAAGCCCTGCACCATCATTGCCTTGATATTGCGCTCGATGTCGCGGACCGGTGAATGCTTGAGCATTTCTCCCAACTTGGCTTGCATGTCGGACAGGATGTCATTGGGTTTCATCGCCTATTCCTCCTTGGCTGAGGTATTCAATCAAACGGGCACTGCGGTAGTGCATGCACCGAATCCGTGCGTTTGGAACGCACTATTGGGCATGGGGCGGGGTGCCCGGCGGGGCGTTCCGAAATGCCCGGAACTGTATCACGGAATTTCTTTCGCGTTTGGCTCGCGAACGTCCTTGCTGGCGTTGCCAAGGGGCGTTTTCGCAGCGCCCGGGATCCCTGGGGCGCCCGTCAATCCAGTCAGTCGCATGGGTCGAATTCAGATGGCACGGGAGTTGCTTATCCCATTGACGGAAGGTGGGTCACAAGCAACTGTCATTCAATGAATTCAACCGGGGTAACGCGATATGAAAACTGTATCAGCTGTGATGGCGGGGTGTCTATTTTGTGGCGCGATGGCCGGCATGACTGGCGCGGCGCGGGCGCAGTCGGCGTCTGCGGGGCCAGCCAGTGCGCTGACCATCACGGCCAACGTGGGGCTGGCGTCGGACTATCGGTTCCGCGGGATTTCCCAGACCGACAAGAATCCCGCCGTGCAAGGCGGTTTCGATCTCACCCATACGAGCGGGTTATATGCGGGGGTATGGGCCTCCAATATTAGCTGGATTTCGGATGGGAATTCGGCGGTGAGCGCTCCGATCGAAATGGATTTCTATGGCGGATATCGCGGGGAGATCGTCAAGGGTCTGACCTTCGATGTCGGCGGCCTGCAGTATTACTACCCGGGCTCGTATCCGAGCAACCAATATTTCCCGCGTCCGCATACGTTCGAGCTTTATGCACAACTGGGTTATGGGCCGTTCACGCTGAAATACTCGAATTCCCTGACGCGACTGTTCGGATTGGTCAATCCGGTGACCGGCGCCTCGACCACGAACAGCGGATACCTCGATCTGACGGGCAATTTCGACCTTGGCTGGTGGGGATTGAGTGCGACGGGGCATGTGGGCCACCAGTTTGTCCACAACTACAGCCAGGCGTCGTACACCGACTGGAAGATCGCCCTGAACAAGGATCTCGGCAAGGGCTTCAGCGCCTCGCTCGCCTATATCGATACCAACGCGAAAAAATCCGTCTATTCGGCTGCCAACAACGGCAGGTTTTTGGGGGGGGCCACGGTGGTTGCCAGCATTACCAGAACGTTTTGAAGTTGTTAGGGCGTGATGCGGGTGCCGGGCACGGCCCATCCGCATCGCATGCGGCTGCGTCGGGCGACCGGCAGAACCTAGCCAGATTGCAGCAACCTCCAAGGAGCCAGACATCATGAAGTTGATTATCGCCATAGTTAAACCATTCAAGCTCGACGAGGTGCGCGAGGCGCTATCCGCGATCGGCGTCTCGGGCATCACGGTGACCGAGGTCAAGGGCTTCGGACGGCAAAAGGGGCACACGGAGCTGTATCGCGGCGCCGAGTATGTGGTCGATTTCCTGCCAAAAGTGAAGATCGAGGTCGTCGTCGGCGACGACGTGGTCGATCAGGCCGTCGAAGCGATCGAGCAGGCCGCTCGCACCGGCAAGATCGGCGACGGAAAGATTTTTGTGACGCCCGTCGAGCAAGTGATTCGGATCCGCACCGGCGAGACCGGCGCGGACGCTTTGTAAAAAAATAGGGACAAGAGGAAAACGAAGATGCGTAAATTATTGGTGTTCTTGTTGCTCACCGGCTCGCTGCTCGCTGGCGGGGTAGGCGCAGCGATGGCGGACGACGCTTCCGCGCCGGCCGCGGCAGCGCCTGTGGCGACTGCCCCAGCGGCCCCGGCGGCGGCCCCTGCCGCGCCGACCGCGCCATTTTCGGTCGACGCGTCGAAGATCAGTGCGGGCGATACGGCCTGGATGTTGACTTCCACGGCGCTGGTGCTGTTCATGACGATTCCGGGCCTGGCGTTGTTTTATGGCGGCATGGTGCGCAAGAAAAACGTGTTGGCCACGTTGATGCAAAGCTTCGCGATCACCTGCGTGGTGACGATCCTCTGGACGGTCATTGGCTACAGTCTGGCGTTCACGCCCGGCGGGCCGTTCATCGGGGGGCTCTCGCGTGTCTTCCTCGAAGGCATGAATTACATCAAGGGAGACAAGGCGACCACGCTCACGGTGAGTCACCTGGCGCCAACGATCCCGGAAACGGTCTATTTCGTCTACCAAATGACGTTTGCGATCATTACTCCGGCGTTGATTACCGGCGCCTTCGCGGACCGCATGAAGTTCTCCGCCATGCTGATCTTCATGTCGCTGTGGTCGGTCATCGTCTATGCCCCGATCGCTCATATGGTCTGGGAGCCGACCGGCTGGCTCGCGGGCGCAGGCATCCTCGATTTCGCCGGCGGCACAGTGGTGCATATCAACGCCGGTATTGCCGGCCTGGTGTGCTGTCTCGTACTGGGCAAGCGGGTGGGCTACGGCAGAGAGGCGATGGCTCCGCATAATCTGGTGCTCACGCTCATCGGCGCCGCGATGCTGTGGGTCGGCTGGTTTGGCTTCAACGCCGGCTCGGCGGTGGCTGCCGATGGCCGTGCGGGCTTCGCGATGCTGACCACCCAAGTGGCTACCGCCGTGGCGGCACTGGCCTGGATGTTCGTCGAGTGGCTCGCCAAGGGCAAACCGTCGGTGCTGGGCATCGCTTCGGGTGCGGTGGCCGGGCTGGTGGCCATCACGCCGGCGTCCGGTTTTGTCGGCGTCACGGGGGCGCTCGCCATCGGGTTGGCCGCTGGCGTGATCTGCTTCTGGTCGGCAACCTGGCTCAAGAGCAAGATGGGCTACGACGATTCGCTGGACGCTTTCGGCGTGCATGGTATCGGCGGTATCGTCGGCGCACTGCTCACGGGGGTGTTCGCGGTCAAGGATATCGGCGGGGTCGACGGCAGCGTGATATTGCAGGCAAAAGGGGTGCTGACGACGTTGATTTACAGCGGCGTGGTGAGCTTCATCCTGCTGAAGGTGATCGATAAGGTGATGGGCCTGCGAGTCAGCGAAGAGCAGGAACGCGAAGGTCTGGACGTGACGCTGCATGGGGAACACGTCGAATAGACCATCTTGCGAAATAACCTTTTGGGTTTAAGGGGTATGCGCGAGGAGAGCCGTCTGGCTGCCGAGGTAGGCAGTCCAGACGTTTGAGGCGGGCGCGGGGCGCCCGTTTTTTTGCTTGATTTCCTTTTGGACGGCCGCAAATATACAAAGAAGTATTTGCTCTACAATCGGAGCTTCATTTGTATCTGAGAAGCGCATGGTCCCGCACCTCGTTACGGCCCTCAAGGGGCCGCTGCTTGATCTAGAGAAAAAAATCCTCGATGCCACGCCGGCAATCGAGCGTTGGTTCCGTATGGAATGGCAGGAACACACGCCGCCGTTCTATTGTTCGGTCGATCTGCGCAATGCGGGGTTCAAGCTCGCGCCAGTCGATACCAATCTGTTTCCGGGCGGTTTCAACAATCTGTTGCCGGAAATGTTGCCATTGGCTGTGCAGGCGGCCATGGCCGCGATCGAAAAGATCTGCCCGGACGCCAAGAATCTCCTGATGATTCCGGAGCAGCACACGCGCAATACGTTTTACCTGCAAAACATTGCGCGCTTGTCTTCGATCATGCGGCACGCCGGCCTGAACGTGCGCCTGGGCAGTCTGTCTCCGGATATTACCGAGCCGACCACGGTCGAGCTGCCGGACGGCCAGCAACTCGTGATCGAACCGCTCGAGCGGACTTCGCGTCGGCTGGGCCTGAAAAACTTCGATCCTTGCTCCATTCTCCTCAACAACGATCTGTCGACAGGTATTCCGCCGATCCTGGAAAATCTGCACGAGCAGTATCTGTTGCCGCCATTGCACGCAGGATGGGCGGTGCGTCGCAAAAGCCAGCATTTTGCATGTTATGACGATGTTGCAAAGAAATTTGCCAAACTGATCGACGTCGACCAGTGGATGCTGAATCCCTATTTCACCAAATGCAGCGGTATCGATTTTCAGCACAGCACCGGCGAGGAATGCCTGGCTGACAGCGTTGACGCGCTGTTCAAAAAGATCAACAAGAAATATCGCGAGTACGGTATCGAAGAAAAGCCCTTTGTCGTTATCAAGGCCGATGCCGGAACGTACGGCATGGGTGTGATGACGGTGCGCGATGCCGCGGAAGTCAAACACTTGCCGCGCAAGGAGCGCAATCGGATGAGCGTGGCGCAGGAGGGGTTGCCCGTGAGCGACGTCTTGCTGCAGGAGGGAGTCCACACGTTCGAGAAAATCAATGAAGCCGTCGCGGAACCGGTGGTGTATATGATCGACCGTTACGTGGTTGGTGGATTTTATCGGGTTCACACGGGACGGGCGATTGACGAAAACCTCAATGCGCCGGGCATGCATTTCGTGCCGCTGGCGTTCGAGCATACGGCCTTGCCGGATGTGCATGCCAAGCCGGGTGCGGCGCCGCCCAATCGGTTCTATATGTATGGCGTTGTGGCGCGCTTGGCGTTGTTGGCCGCATCGCTTGAGCTGGAGCGTACGGATCCGGATCAAGAAGTGTATTAAAAAAATGTGCCCGGCCGGCCCCCCGACAAGCCGGGCACTATATTTGCCGCACATGCGAGCGATGTGCGGCAAATTCTCGCACCGCATACGCGGTGGGCGCAGAACCTTATTATCGACTCCCTGATTTGCCTGTCTTGCCGGTTGACCTTGCAAGCGTTCAATCGTGTTCGCGCCACAGAATGATGCTTGCTTTCCCGGATCGAAACATCCCCCGATGGGGGGATAAATGGCGAAGCAAGTTCAATATCAGATTGCTCTTATAAGGATCGGTGTGGGTAAACAGGCCAATTTCACTGCGTATCTCGATCAATTGTGCCGTACCGGCTGGGATAGCCGGATCGTCATGCCCGATGTGCTGGCTGCGTTGCGGATGCTGATCCCATCCAGTGCGGCCGGCTGCCTTTGGCTGGATTCGCGCGCCCGGCCCGCGGACTTCTGGCTACCCTCGCTGACCCTGGCGCAGCGTTGCCAATTGGCTACCCGACTGCGCCGGCTCGGTGCGATGGGTGCGGAACCCGCGGGTGAATCGGATCTCCAGCGTTATCTGTTGGGGCCGGGGGCATTCGGGCATGTGCTGGACATCTGGCTTCAGCGCGAACATCGCGCCCATGCCGTACTGCTGTTGTTCAGGTCTCCATCGGAAAGCCGCTTCGGTCGGCGCGAGCGCGAACGGGTCGCGCAGTGGCTGCCGCTGCTCACCCAACTGGCCGCGCCCGAGCGCGCGGTGCCTGTATTTCGCGACAGCGGCACGGATGGCACGCTGGTAATTCGCCACGGACTTCCTCAATGGAGCGACGCGGCCGCCGAGCAATTGCTCCAGCAACGACTGCGCTGCGCCCCTGGCGGCGGATGGCTCGATATCGCGCCGGTGGCACGATGCTGCAACGAGTTGGCCGGACTGATCGATCGGGGTGGAGAGCGCGCCGCGCCCGTCGAGCGGTCGATGACCGTTCCGGGCGGGCGCGTGCGACTGCGTGCCGCGCGGCTGTCGGCCTGCGGCGGGCGGCGCGATGCCGCGGTAAGCGTCACCTTGCGCGAACAAATACCAACGGAGCTCTATGTGCTGCGGTGCCTGCGAGATACGACGTTGTCGCCGGCCCAGCGGCGCATCGCTTGCCGGCTCGCGGCCGGGGCCTCGCGTGACGAAGTGCGGCGCGGTTGCCGCATTGGGGCCGAAACGATGAAAACCCACTTGCGGCAAATTCGCAGCCGCCTGCACGGTCAGCATGCGGCCGATCTGTTGTCGCTGATCGGCGTCTGACGGGGCGCGGCTGGTCTGCTCGGGGGCTCAAGCGCACTTGGGTGCGCTCGGCTAAAATGAAGTTTTCGCTCGTCGCAACTGTGCAATGCATATTCTCTTTATTGCCGACCCGCTCGACCATTTCAAAATCTACAAGGATACGACCTTTGCGATGATGCGCGAGGCGGCGGCCAGGCAGCACGAAATCTACGCTTGCGGGCCCGGTGATCTGGCATGGCAGGGCAGCCGCGTCGAAGCCCGGGTCACGCACATCCGGCTGACCGGCGACGCCCATGCGTGGTACGAGGAGCTTGAAAGCAAGGTGCTCGCACTGTCGGACTTCGACGCGATCCTGATGCGCAAAGACCCGCCGTTCGACATGGAGTATGTGACGTCGACGTGGCTGCTGGAGGTGGCGGAGCGTGCCGGCGCCAAGGTCTTTAACAAGCCGCAGGCGATCCGGGATCATTCCGAGAAAGTCGCGATCGCCGAATTCCCGCAGTTCATGCCGACGACTTTGGTGACGCGGGACGAGAAGCGCTTGCGCGCGTTCCACGCCGAGCATGGCGACATCATTCTCAAGCCGCTCGACGGTATGGGCGGAACCGGTGTCTTTCGCATCACGCCCGAAGGAATGAACCTGGGATCCGTCATCGAGACCCTGAGCGAGAATGGACGGCGGTCGGTGATGGCGCAGCGGTTCATCCCCGAAATCAGCGCTGGCGACAAACGCATTCTGGTGATCGCTGGCGAAGTCGTGCCGTACTCGCTGGCGCGGATCCCTCAGGGCGGCGAAGTGCGCGGCAACCTGGCAGCGGGCGGCTTGGGCAAGGCGCAGCCGCTGACCCCGCGTGATCGCGAGATTGCCCGGGAACTCGGGCCGCGATTGTGGGCGCGCGGCCTGTTGCTGGTCGGTCTGGATGCAATCGGCGATTACCTGACCGAAATCAATGTGACGAGTCCGACCTGTTTTCAGGAAATCACGCAACAGACGGGTTTTGATGTCGCTAAGATGTTCATAGATGCTTTGGAGCGGGCCGTCTGACCGCGGCTGCCCGCGTCCATCCACCATGAAGCCTGGCGAGGCAAAAATCGGGCTTTTGGCCCTGTTACAATGCGTTCCTCGGAAACTTATCGCGGTAAAACATGGCTGCTCACGTCCAGGCGTGAACGGACACATGAAGGCCAGGCTGGTATGGCAGGAATCTTAATAGTCGCTCACGCTCCGTACGCTACGGCGCTGCGGGAATGTCTTTCTCACATCTATTGCGGTTGTCCCTCGCATATTGGCGCGCTCGACGTCGAGGCGGACCAGGATCCGGCTGCCCTGCTGGTTGCCGCCCGTGAACAGGTTCAGGCACTGCGAGAAGACAACGGCATGCTGGTGCTTACCGATCTGTTTGGCGCTACGCCATCGAATATCGCGGCGCAGCTCGCGGCGCCGGATGTCCGCGTGTTGGCGGGCGTCAACCTGCCGATGCTGATCAAGGCGGTCTGCTATCGCACGGTGCCGCTCGAGACGCTGGTCGATAAGGTGCTGGCCGGGGGCGCGCAGGGTATTTTGCAAGTTGGGGCGTGCTCCGCGCCGTCCCTTCAATCATCATGAAGTAAATACATGCTCCGACAAGAAACCAAAATAATCAACAAACTTGGCCTGCATGCGCGTGCATCGGCAAAGCTCACGCAACTGGCCGCGCGTTTCCAAAGCGAGGTCTGGCTCAGCCGGAACGGGCGTCGTATCAACGCAAAGAGCATTATGGGCGTTATGATGCTGGCAGCCGGTATTGGGTCCACGATCGAGGTGGAAACCGAGGGCGAGGATGAGGCGCAAGCCATGGACGCCATCCTCCAGCTGATTGCCGATCGATTCGGCGAAGGGGAATAGGCGAGGCCTTGCGCCGAGCTTGAAATGCCGTTGGCGACTGCCGAAGATCGGGAACGTATCGGCGGTTTCCGGCGCCCACGACAATAAAATCGGGAGTCCCGCGTGTCGTTCACCTTGCATGGAATACCGGTGTCTCAAGGCATCGCCATCGGACGTGCCTACCTGCTTGCCCCAGCCACACTGGATGTCCCGCATTACCTGATCGAGTCCTCGCAAGTCGAGAGCGAAATGGCGCGCTTTTACGAGGCGCGGCGTGCCGTGCAGCAGGAACTCGATACGCTCAAGGCCGAGTTGCCGCCCGATGCACCCGGTGAAATGTCCGCGTTCCTCGATGTTCACTCCCTGATCGTCAACGACGCCATGCTCGCCGACACGGCGCTCGACTTGATCCGCTCGAGCCATTACAACGCCGAGTGGGCGTTGATGACACAGGTCGAGGCACTGATCGCCCGTTTCGAGGACATCGAGGACGAATACCTGCGGGAACGCAAGGCTGATATCGAACAGGTGGCCGACCGCATGCTGAAGGTGCTGGCGGGAGCGCCTGGCATCCGCTCGGTGGCGGTTCAGGCGCCTCGCGATGACATGATCGTGGTGGCGCGCGATATCGCGCCGGCCGACATGATGCAGTTCAAGACCCAGGTGTTTCGAGGCTTCGTGACCGATCTGGGCGGCAAGACGTCGCATACTGCCATCGTGGCGCGCAGCCTGGGCATTCCTGCGGCCGTGGGGGTGCAGCACGCCAGCCAATTGATCGAGCAGGGCGATCTGATCATTATCGACGGAGATCAAGGGGTGGTGATCATCGATCCGGCGCCGATGATCCTGGAGGAGTATCGCTACCGCCAAAGCGAAAAGGTGCTCGAACAGCGGCGGCTGCAGCGCTTGCGCTATTCGCCCGCGCAAACCATCGACGGCACGCCGGTGGCGCTGCTGGCAAACATTGAGTTGCCGGAAGACGCCGAGGCGGCGGTCGCCGCCGGCGCGGTGGGGGTGGGTTTGTTCCGCAGCGAATTCCTCTTCATGAACCAGGCCGACATGCCGGATGAAGAGGCGCAATTCGAAGCTTACCGCCGCGCGGTTGCCACCATGCAGGGGTTGCCGGTGACGATCCGCACGATCGACGTCGGCGCGGATAAAGCGCTGGATAGTCACGAAAGTTACGAGAACGGCGCGAATCCGGCGATGGGGCTGCGCGCAATTCGCTGGAGCCTGTCCGAGCCGCGCATGTTTCTGACCCAGTTGCGGGCGCTGCTGCGTGCGTCGGCCCTCGGGCCCGTACGCATTTTGTTCCCGATGCTCGCCCATGCCCAGGAAATCGATCAAACACTCGAGCTGGTGCAGGAGGCCAAGCGGCAGTGTGACGCGGCCGGATTGGCTTACGATCCGAATATCAAGCTGGGCGCGATGGTCGAGGTGCCGGCGGCGGCGTTGGCGTTGCCCATGTTTCTCAAGCGGCTCGATTTCCTCTCGATCGGCACCAACGACTTGATCCAGTACACGCTGGCAATCGATCGCGCCGACAATGCGGTTGCGCATCTTTATGATCCGATGCATCCGGCCGTGCTGCAATTGATTGCGCGCACGATTCGGGAGGCCCGAGCCGCCGGCGTGCCGATCGCCGTGTGCGGCGAGATGGCCGGCGACCCGATGCTCACGCGCCTCTTGCTGGGCATGGGGCTGCGCGAGTTTTCCATGCATCCGAGCCAGATTCTCCAGGTCAAGCAGGAGGTGCTGCGGGCTTATTTGCCGGCGTTGGAGCCGGTAGTCAAGGATGTGCTGGCGGCCGTCGAGCCGGAGGATCTGCAGGCTGCGCTGACGCGGCTCGCCGCTGTCTAACCGCGCCTCATTGCGGTGAACGGGCCGGACGGCTCGCGCAGACCGGACAGGTCGGATTGGCAGCGCAGCGCATCGTGTTCCACTCCATGGTGCGCGCATCGAGCATCAGCAGTCGCCCCGCCAGCGATACCCCGATCCCGGCAATCAGCTTGAGCGCCTCGGCCGCCTGCACCGCACCGATGATGCCGACCAGCGGGGCGAACACGCCCATCGTTGCACATTGCTGTTCGGTAAATTCCTGATCGGCAGGGAAAAGACACTCATAGCAGGGGGAGGCGTTGTCGCGCGGGTCGAACACGCTTACCTGCCCATCGAAACGCAAGGCGGCGCCGGCAACGAGCGGCACTCCCCGGCTGACGCAGGCCCGATTGGTTGCATGTCGTGTCGCGAAATTGTCGCTGCAGTCGAGCACCACCGAAGCCTCGGCCACCATTTCTTCCAGCACCGCCTGATCGGCACGCAGCACAACCGCATCGACCTGCACCTCGGGATTGATCAATGCCAGGCGGGCCTGCCCGGATGCCGCCTTGGGTTGGCCGACGCTTTGCGTGTCATGCAGGATCTGTCGCTGCAGATTGGTCAGATCAACGGTGTCATCATCGAGCAGCGTGAGCTTGCCGACGCCGGATGCGGCCAGGTAAAGGGCTGCGGGCGAGCCCAGCCCGCCGGCGCCGACGATCACCGCATGGGCGTCCATCAGGCGTTGCTGGCCTTCAATACCGATTTCATCGAGCAGGATATGGCGGGAGTAACGCAGTAACTGTGAATCGTCCATGGATGCGGCGCGATAAAGTGCAGACGTAAAAAAGCCGGACCGGCGATTGCCAGGTCCGGCTATCAGTGTAAGTCAATTACTTCTTGCCGGCAGGCGCCTTGCTGGCGGGGGCCGGCGCCGCGGGTGCGGAAGCGCTGCCCGGGGCCTGCGTCGAGGTCGTTGCGTCGGCCGTTGCAACCGGCGACTTGGAGCGCTGGACCGGCTCGCCCTTCAGTTCGTGCAACGCCTGTTGCAGCATGAAGTCGCCCGGGCTGCCGAAGTCCGGCAGGCGCGCGTTGCTTTCTTTTTCGAGCTCCGCGGGGGTCTTCTTGGCGTTTTCGATCTCGAGCCGGCGCAGCGCTTCGAGGCGTAATTTCTCGCGTTGCTCGATTTGCTTCTGCTCGTTCGGGTCCTGCAGGTTGTGCAGGTGATTCGAATAATCGATTTCGCGCGTGGCCAGGATATCGTCCGGATCGCCATTCGCGCTTTGATCAACCGGAATATCCGGCGTGATGCCGATCGATTGAATCGAGCGCCCGCTCGGCGTGTAGTAGTAAGCCGTGGTCAGGCGCAGCGCTGTGTCCGGCGACAACTGGCGCACGGTTTGCACCGAACCCTTGCCGAAGGTCGTTTTGCCCATGATGATCGCGCGCTTGTGATCCTGCAGCGCGCCCGCAGTGATCTCGGAGGCTGACGCGGTGTAGGCATTGACCAGCACCACCATCGGCACGGTCTTGAAGATCGCCGGTTCGTCCTTGAGTGGATCTTCGGGGCTGGCGCTCAAGCGATAGTTGTCGAAGTTTGCACGATAGGTCTGCTTGGCGTCCGCGATCTGGCCGTTGGTGGTGACGACGACCGCATCCGGCTTCAGGAAGGCCGCCGACACGCCGACCGCCGATTGCAGAATGCCGCCGCCGTTATTGCGCAGGTCGAGCACCAGGCCTTTCAGATGGGGCTGCTCCTTGGCGATTTGCTGAAGGGTCTTGGCGAGATCCGGAACGGTGCGCTCCTGGAAGCTCGTGATGCGAACCCACGCATAGCCGGGCGAGACGATCTTGAATTTGACGCTGTGCACTTTGATGATGGCGCGGGTGATCGTCACCGGGAAGGTCCGCTGGTCAGTCTTGCGATAGATCGTCAGCGTGACCTTGGTGCCGGGCGCGCCGCGCATGTTCTTGACCGCCTGATCCAGCGACATGCCCCGCACCGGCTTGTCGTTGATGCTGGTGATCAGGTCGCCCGGGCGCAAGCCGGCGCGGAACGCCGGGGTGTCTTCGATGGGGGCGATGATCTTCACCATGCCGTCTTCCTGGCCGATTTCGATACCCAGGCCGGCAAATTGCCCGTTGGTCTGCTCCTGCAGCTCCTTGTAATCCTTTTTGTCCAGATACGCGGAGTGCGGATCGAGGCTGGCAACCATGCCCTTGATGGCTGCCGTGATCAGTTTCTTGTCATCGACCGGCTTGACGTATTCCTGCTTGATCTGGCCGAATACCTCGGCAAACAGGCGCAACTGGTCCAGCGGCAAGGGAGCGGGCGCGCTTTGCGCGGATGCCAGCGAAAAAGCCAATGTGGCCGCAATGCCCGTAATCAGGCCCAGCGTGATAAGGCCGATGTGTTTGAGGTGTTGGCGCATAGGGGGATCAATTCCGGTTTGATGGTGCGTCGATAATCGGGAAATCAACGCACAATTCGCGAAGTATAACCTTTTGCCGGGCCGGCGACGCGGCCTTCGCATTCGACCGGCACCCGCGCCGGTGGTTCTCGCGGGTGCCCACGAATCCCAAAAACAGTGTCAGGTTAGCGCGCCTTGCCCTGGCTGGCTACCGATGCCATGGCGCTGGCGATCTCGCCCTGGTTGCCAAGGTATTCGTGGCGCAGCGGTTTGAGATTCTCGTCCAGTTCGTAGACGATGGGAATGCCGTTCGGGATGTTAAGGTTGACGATGTCCTGATCCGATACGTCGTCCAGATACTTGATCAACGCGCGCAGCGAGTTGCCGTGGGCGGCAATGACGATGCGCTTGCCCGAGCGGATGGCCGGGGCGATCGATTCATTCCATACCGGCATGACCCGGGCAACGGTATCCTTAAGGCATTCGGACAGCGGGATTTCTTCACGCTTGAGCCTGGCGTAGCGCGGGTCGCTGCAAGCGTCGCGCGAATCGCCTGCGGTCAGGGCCGGCGGCGGAGTGTCGTAGCTGCGACGCCACACCAGAACTTGCTGGTCACCATATTTGGCGGCCGTCTCGGCTTTGTCGAGTCCAGTCAGGGCGCCATAATGCCGCTCGTTCAGGCGCCACGAGTGAACCACCGGAATCCACATCAGATCCATTTCGTCCTGGACGTGCCACAACGTGCGGATGGCGCGCTTGAGCACCGAGGTGTAGGCCAGATCGAAAACGTAACCGGCTTCCCGCAACAGCTGGCCGGCATGGCGCGCCTCGGTAGCCCCCTTCTCGGTGAGGTCGACGTCGACCCAGCCTGTAAAGCGGTTTTCCTTGTTCCACAGCGATTCGCCATGACGGATGAGCACGAGTTTGTACATAAGAAGTTCAATTAGAGTAAAAAATCTGTGCGCGCAGCCCGGGACGACAGGCACGCCAAACGGATTATTTTATAATGGTTGGATTATTTTGAATTTTTCGGGTGGTTCGTGAAGTTTTTTGCTGATTATTCCAATCTCGTCCTGATCGCGATCGCCCTGATTTCCGGTGGGTTGCTGGCTTGGCCTGTATTGTCGCGGCGCGGCCGCGGGGTGTCGATTGTCGAAGCGACGCAATTGATCAATCGCCGGCATGCACTGATTCTCGACGTGCGCACCGACGAGGAGTTCGGCGGCGGCCATTTGCCTCAGGCCCGGCACGTGCCGCTCGAAGAGCTCGAGAAAAAGGCCGGGCAGGTGGCCAAGAACAAGACGACACCCGTTTTGCTGGTGTGCCGCAGCGGCCAGCGTTCAGCGAAGGCGCAGACGATTCTGCGCCAGCTCGGCTACGCCGAAGCCTTCAGTCTGCAGGGCGGCGTCGAGGCATGGCAGCAAGCCGGCCTGCCGATCGTGAAATAAGGAATTTGCAATGGCCAAAGTCGTAATGTACAGCACTCAAGTGTGCCCCTATTGCCAAATGGCGGAGCGCCTGCTTCGCTCGCGCGGCGTGGAGCACGTGGAAAAAATCCTGATCGACAAGGAACCCGGCCGACGGGAGGAAATGATGGCTCGCACCGGGCGCCGCACGGTCCCGCAGGTGTACATCGACGATCGGCATATCGGCGGGTACGACGATCTCTCGGCTCTCGACAGAGCCGGCGGCCTGGTGCCTTTGCTGCAGCAAGTCGCCTAGGCTCCCGGCCTTGATGGCTCCATCGGCCGCGCGCATGCGCGGCTGTTCATTTTTCAAGGAAATCCCATGTCCGACCAGCAACAGCCGTTTTTCAACATTCAGCGCGTCTATCTCAAGGATTTGTCGCTGGAGCAGCCCAATTCGCCGGCCATTTTCCTCGAGCAGGATCTGCCGACGGTTGAAGTGCAGGTCGACGTGGGCGCCGAGCAACTGGCCGAAGGTGTGTTCGAGGTCGTCGTGATCGGCACCGTAACGGCCAAGGTCAACGAGAAAGTCGCATTTCTGGTCGAAGGCAAGCAAGCCGGGATATTCGACATTCGCAATGTGCCCGCCGAGCAACTCGATCCGCTGATCGGCATCGCTTGCCCGACGATCATCTATCCGTACTTGCGCTCGAACATCGCCGATGCGATCAGTCGCGCCGGATTCCAGCCGATCCATCTGTCGGAAATCAATTTCCAGGCGCTCTACGAGCAACGTCTGGCCGCGCTGGCCGAGCAGCAGGGCGCGGCCGGCGCCGATGGCAGCGGGATCGTGCTGCCCGACGGCTCGTCCGCGCGCCCTCACTGAGCGCACGGCCAACCGCCCTTCCGCCACGAAATCCATGAGAGTCTCGGTTTTTGGCGCAGGCGCGTGGGGCACCGCCCTGGCAAGCCACATCGCACAGCGCCATGACGTGCTGCTGTGGGCGCGAGACGCCGGGCGCGCCGCCGAATTGGCGGCCACTCACGAGAATGCCGTGTATTTGGCGGGTTGCGCGCTGACGCCGGCACTGCGCTTTGGTGCCGATTTCGATCGCGCGCTGGCTCACGCGACCGGCGCCGACGCGCTGTGCGTTGCCGCCGTGCCGGTGGCGGGCTTGCGCGGATTATGCGAGCGCCTGCGCGACGGCGGCGCCGCGCCCAGCCAGTTGCTTTGGCTTTGCAAGGGTTTCGAGGCCGACACCGGACTGCTGCCGCACCAGGTTGTCGCGGCAGTCTTGGGAGACGAGGTGGCGGCGCGCTCCGGCATCCTTTCGGGGCCGAGCTTTGCGCGGGAAGTGGCTCAGGGGCTGCCGGCCGCGCTCACTGTCGCGAGCCGCTCTGCCGAGCTGTGCGACCTGGTGATCCGTGCCTGCCATCATGGTGCGCTGCGGGTCTATTCGAGCGACGACCTGATCGGCGTCGAAGTCGGGGGCGCGGTCAAGAACGTGCTCGCGATCGCCACCGGCATCAGCGATGGCCTCGGTCTGGGTATGAATGCACGCGCCGCCCTCGTGACTCGCGGGTTGGCCGAAATGACGCGCCTGGGCGTGGCATTGGGCGGGCAGCCCGAGACTTTCATGGGGCTCAGCGGCGTGGGTGATTTGATCCTGACCGCCACCGGCGACCTGTCGCGCAACCGGACCGTCGGCCTGCAATTGGCGCAAGGCCGCACGCTGGACGAGGTGCTCGCCGCCCTCGGGCACGTGGCCGAGGGCGTGCGCTGCGCCCAGACGGTACTGACACTGGCCCGGCGGCACCAAGTTGCCATGCCGATAACCGAGGCGGTGTGCGCGGTGCTGTTCGAGCAACTGGCGCCTCGCGCCGCGGTTGAATCTTTATTGAAGCGTGACGCCCGTGCCGAGACCGGATCACACGCCGCCTGAAAAGCCGCTCTGACGCCACGCTTCGAACACCACGATAGCCACGGTGTTGGAGAGATTAAGGCTGCGGCTCGTCGGGCGCATCGGCAGTCTGACGCGCTGCTCCGGCGCAAACGTCTGCAGGATCGCAGGAGACAGGCCGCGCGTTTCTGCGCCGAAGATGAACCAGTCGCCGGCCTCCAGCGGCAGCTCGCCGAAACGACGCGTTCCTCGAGTGGTCAGCGCGAACATGCGCTGGGGCAGCGGTTTTTCGGCCTCGAGAAAATCCTGCCAGCTCGCATGCACGCGCATTTCCGCGTATTCGTGATAGTCCAACCCGGCGCGCCGCATTTTGGTGTCATCGAGCGGGAATCCCAGGGGCTCGACCAAATGGAGCCGTGCGCCGGTGTTGGCGCACAGACGGATAACGTTGCCGGTATTGGGGGGAATTTCCGGCTCGACCAGCACGACATTGAACATAGCGTTTTTACATTGAAGAAGATCAGTTGTTCGGCGGCGTGCGCAACACGACCGCATTGACCACGCGCGCCGCACCTTGCCGCTTGAGCGTCTTGGCGATTTCGTCGAGAGTGACACCGGTGGTCATGACGTCGTCCACGACGATGATTTCACGCCCTCGCACTTCGTCACCGGCGGCAAAGGCCTGCCGGACGTTGCGCCGCCGTGCTGCGATGTCGAGTCCACTTTGCGGCGCGGTCTGCCGCACGCGATGCAGTACGTGCGGATCGCTGGCCAGGCGCAGGTGGCGCGCGACGCTTCTGGCGATTTCCCAGGTCTGATTGAAGCCTCGCGTGGCCAGCCGGTCCGGCGAGAGCGGCACAGGCACGACCAGTGCGGCGGGGCTCGCGATGCGGGGTCGCAGTGCGTGGCTCAAGCGGTAGCCGAAGTCCCGGGCGAGGGGTAGATCGGCGCGAAATTTCAGGGCCAGAATCAAGCGATCCAGCGGCGCTCGATAATCCTGCAGCGCGACAGTGGCATCGAACGCATGAGGATGCGCCAGACAGTTGCCACAACGGCGCGCGCCGGCGCCCGGCGCCAGTGTGATCCCGCAGGCGGGGCATCGCTGCCTGTTCCGGTCATGCCAATAATCGCGCGCACATGGCGTGCAAACCAGGCTGTGGGCAGTGTCATCACACAGCCGGCAGGTATTCGGCAGCGCAGCGTCAAACGCTCGCCGCAGGCTCACGGCGAGCCTGCGGCGAATTTTCGGTGACAGCGTATGGACAAACACGGGGCGTCTTACTCCGGGCAAACGGGATTCTCGCGGCCGGTGACAGCCGGTCGGAGACGGCCTGCCGCAGTCGCGAGTATACTGCCGCCTCAATGAGCTCCGCCATGAATCCACCCTCCACCGCCGACGCCCGGTCGAACTTCGATTCCCGTCATCTGCGTCGCGTGTTCGATCGCCGTGCGGCGCATTGGTCCGATGCCGATTTTCTGGTGCGCGAGGTAGCGCATCGATTGCTCGAACGGCTGGACTACATCAAGTTGACTCCCAAATGCATTCTCGATGCGGGCTGCGGCACGGGGGCCGATTTTGCGGCATTGCAGGCGCGTTATCCCCAGGCGTATCTGGTCGGGGCCGACTCGTCGCTGGGCATGGCGCGCGCCGCCGCCGAGCGCGGCGCGTCCGAGGGCTGGCGGCGCTGGCTCAGACGCGCGCCGCCGCAAGGGGTCGTTCAGGCGGATTTCGGCGCCCTGCCGCTCAAGGATGGTGTGCTGGATCTGGTCTGGTCGAACCTGGCGCTGCACTGGCGCGAGGATCCTCACCGTGTGATTCCCGAGTGGCATCGGGTGCTGCATACCGATGGGCTGCTGCTGTTTTCGACGTTTGGCCCGGACACCCTGCGCGAATTGCGCGCCGCCTGGAACGCCGTCGACGCGAGGCCGCATGTTATCGCTTTCACGGATATGCATGACCTCGGCGATATGATGGTTCAGAGCGGTTTCGGCCTGCCGGTGGTCGATATGGAGACGTTCACCGTGACCTATGAGACGCCCGCGGCGTTGCTGAGGGACGTCAGATTGCTTGGCGGCAACCCGATGTCGGAACGCTTCGACGGACTAACGGGACGTCGGCGGCATCAGGCCCTGTGTCGTGCACTGGAGCAGCAGCGCCGCCCGGACGGTGTGTTAGCGCTTACCTTTGAATTCATTTATGGTCACGCCTGGCGCACGCCTGCAAAAACCGACGAACAGGGCAATGCGGTGGTGCGATTGCAGGATATCGGCGGGCGCAGATCGGGCGGCTTCTGAGGCGGGCGGCGGCCGCTCGATTGCGGGGCGACCCCCCTTCTTACGTACTTTTTAATACCCGGTATCAAACTTGTCGTTCGCAAAGACGCAGGTCTATAATGCGGCAGTTTGTCGCCCAGAAGGAGGGAACTTTTGGGATAAAGGCCAGAAAGCAGCGATTTACCTCAGGGTGAAACCAATGCAAGCGATCTGCCGGGACACGGACGTTGTGCTCAAGGACTGGATGCTCAAGCGAAATTGCGCCATGTCCCCGCGCCAGTTTGTCTTGTGTTACCTGTCGCTGGTGGCCGCGTCGCTCGGCATTGCCGTTGTGGTGGCAATCCGCGGCGCCTGGCTGGTGTTGCCTTTCACGGGGTTGGATTTGCTGGCCGTGAGTGCAGCTTTTGTTGTTTATGCCCGACACGCAACGGATTACGAGTACATTCGGCTATCACCAGAGCAACTTGTGGTGGAGCAGCAGTCTGCCGACCGGTTGACCCATTACGCGTTCAACCCGCGCTGGGTGCGCATCGAGGTGGACGGTCAGCCGCGCACGCGCATCACTTTATGCGCAGGGCGGCAGACGCTGCCCCTCGGCAAGTATCTGGCGTACCATCGGCGTGAGCCGTTTGCCCGCGAACTGCGAGGCTGGCTCCGGCGGTGCGCCTGAAGGCGAGCAGACAAGAATTGAATTGTAATTTTGGGTAAGGAAGCTATGAAAACAATGAAACATGCCTGGGCGGCTTTGCTGGCGAGTGGCATGCTGCTTGCCTGTGTTCCCGCGATGGCCGTGACCAATATGCCGGGCGGCCCGGCTGTCAACGAACTCGACTTCCAGCCGCCGGCCACCAAAATTGCACAAGAGTTGTACAACCTGCACACGATGATGTTGATCATCTGCTTCGTGATCTTCGTCGGCGTGTTCGGTGTCATGTTCTATTCGGTGATCATGCACCGCAAGTCCAAGGGCCATCAGGCGGCCAATTTCCATGAAAGCACGACGGTCGAGGTGATTTGGACGGTCGTGCCGTTCATCATCGTGATCTTGATGGCATTGCCCGCGACCAAAGCCGTGGTGGCGATGAAGGACACCAGCAACTCCGATTTGACGGTCAAGGTCACCGGTTATCAATGGAAGTGGGGTTACGACTACATCAACGGTGAAGGGCAGGGCATCAGTTTCCTGTCCACGATCTCGACACCGCGCGAACAGATCGACGGCCAGCAGCCCAAGGGCAACACCTATTTGCAACAGGTGGACAATCCGCTGGTGGTGCCGGTCAATAAGAAGATACGCATCATCACAACGTCCAATGACGTGATTCACTCCTGGTATGTTCCCGCTTTCGGTGTCAAGCAGGACGCCATTCCTGGTTTCGTGCGCGATACCTGGTTCAAGGCAGACAAGGTTGGCGTGTATCGGGGTTTTTGCACCGAGCTGTGCGGTAAGGAGCACGCCTTCATGCCGGTGGTGGTCAAGGTCGTGTCGCAGGCTGACTATACCAAGTGGGTCGATGCGGAAAAGCAGAAGATGGCGGCCCAGGCTGACGATCCGAACAAGACTTATACGATGGCCGAGCTGATGGAGCGCGGCCGTCAGGTCTACATGGCCAATTGCGCGGCATGTCACCAGGCGAACGGCAAGGGCGGTGGCCCATTCCCCGCGCTGGACGGCTCGAAGATCGCCAACGGCCCGATTGCCAATCATGTCTATATCGTGCTGCATGGCAAGAACGTCATGCCGAACTGGAGCCACTTGAGCGACGTCGAGATCGCTTCGGTCATCACATTCGAACGTAATTCGTGGAGTAACAAGACCGGTGATGTGTTGCAGCCCCGGCAAGTGGCGGCGGCACGCAACGGTAAGATGCCCTGAGTGCGAGTGCCGCCCGGGTGTCGTGTTCGATCAGAAAATAATTAAAGTGCGGTTCGACGAGTTTCAAGAAGGAGATTCGGTATGAGTTCCATCGCTCACGATCATGTGGCGGATCACGTTCACGCACACGACCATCCGCATGGGTGGCGTCGGTGGCTGTTCGCGACGAATCACAAAGACATCGGCACGATGTATCTGTGCTTTTCGTTTGTCATGCTGCTGTCCGGCGGCGTGATGGCCTTGTTGATCCGCTCGGAACTGTTCGAGCCTGGGTTGCAGATCATGCGACCCGAATTCTTCAATCAACTGACCTCGATGCACGGCCTGGTGATGATTTTTGGCGCGATCATGCCGGCTTTCGTGGGTTTCGCGAACTGGATGATTCCGCTGCAAATCGGCGCACCCGACATGGCGTTCGCGCGGATGAACAACTTCAGCTTCTGGCTGCTGCCGGTCGGCGGTGCGCTGTTGCTCGGTTCGTTCTTCGCGCCGGGCGGCGCGACTGCCGCCGGCTGGACGATGTACGCGCCGCTGTCCATTCAGATGGGCCCAGGCCAGGACATGGCGATCTTCGCCGGCCACATTCTGGGTGCCTCGTCCATCATGGGGGCGATCAATATCATCGTCACCATTTTGAATATGCGCGCACCGGGCATGACGCTGATGAAGATGCCGATGTTCTGCTGGACATGGTTGATTACGGCCTATTTGCTGATTGCCGTGATGCCGGTGCTGGCTGGCGCACTCACCATGCTGCTGACCGATCGCCATTTCGGCACGTCGTTTTTCAATGCGGCTGGCGGCGGTGACCCGATCATGTACGAACATGTGTTCTGGTTCTTCGGGCACCCCGAGGTGTACATCATGATCCTGCCAGCGTTCGGCATCATCTCGCAGGTTATCCCGGCATTCTCGCGCAAACGGCTGTTCGGCTACAGCTCGATGGTGTATGCAACCGCGTCGATCGCGATCCTGTCGTTCATGGTCTGGGCGCACCACATGTTCGCCACCGGCATGCCGGTGACCGGCCAGTTGTTCTTCATGTACGCGACCATGCTGATTTCCGTGCCGACCGGCGTGAAGGTGTTCAACTGGGTGGCGACGATGTGGCGCGGTTCGCTGACCTTCGAGACGCCGATGCTGTTCGCGCTCGGCTTCCTGTTCGTGTTCACGATGGGCGGCTTTACCGGCCTGATTCTGGCCATGGCGCCGATCGATATTCAGTTGCATGGCACGTACTATGTGGTGGCCCATTTCCATTACGTGCTGGTGGCGGGTTCGCTATTCGCGCTGTTCTCGGGATGGTATTACTGGTCGCCCAAGTGGACCGGCCATATGTATAGCGAACTGCGCGGCAAAATCCACTTCTGGGGATCTCTGATTTCCTTCAATGTGGCGTTCTTCCCGATGCACTTCCTGGGACTGGCGGGCATGCCGCGCCGCTACGCCGACTACCCGGCGCAATTCACGGATTTCAACCAGATTGCCACTGTCGGGGCCTTCTGGTTCGGGCTGATGCAAGTGTATTTCCTCTTCTGCGTCGCGCTGCCGACTTACCGCGGCGGCAAAAAGGCGGAAGACAAGCCGTGGGATGGCGCGGAGGGACTCGAGTGGACGGTCCCGAGCCCGGCGCCGTTCCATACCTTCGAGACGCCGCCTCAGGTTCTCTGAGCCGGTCCGGCCAACACGGGGATGAGCGTGATTGCTCATCCCGCTCGGGGATGCCATGGTTTCGCAGCAGGAAGAGAAAAAATCGCGACAGGATGCTCGCGCCAGGAACATCAGGTTGGCCTGGATCTTGGTATCGATCGTGGCGATCTTTTTCTTTGGCGTAATGGTGAAAGTCAAATTGCTGGGTTTCTAGTGCGGTAACCATTTCAGGAATCCGTCATGATCGAGCGCAACCGGCGCGCAAACCGACGCACTTTCGGCAAATTGCTATTGCTGGCCGCATTCATGTTCGGATTCGGTTATGCCCTGGTGCCGTTTTATCGGGCTTTTTGCAGTCTGACCGGGATTAATCGCGTCGGCGACAAAACCTCGCTTGCGCTGGCGCGCAACACCCAGGTCGACGAGAGCCGCGAGATAACCATCGAATTCGATGCCAATGCGCGCGGCGAGTTTCGGTTCAAGCCGATGCAACGGAGCATGACGGTGCATCCGGGGCAAATTGCCCAGGTGTTGTACAAAGTGAGCAATCGAACGGACCACGTGGTTCGTCTGCAGGCGATTCCCAGCTATGCGCCGGCCGAAGCAACCAGTTACTTCAAGAAGATCGAGTGCTTTTGCTTTACCCAGCAAACGCTCAAGCCCAACGAGAGTCGGGAGATGCCGGTGATTTTCGTCGTCGATCCCAAGTTGCCCAAGGATATCCCGACGATCACGCTGTCCTATACTTCTTTCGAGCTGGGCGCGACTTCAACCGATGTCGCGACGAATCAACGGGAGAGTGGCGGTGGATGACCTCAAGCGGGCGGTTCGACGCAAACCATCGTTTGGCCAGTCGATGCGCGCTGTATTCTGGTCGTTTTTCGGCGTGCGCAAGGGCAAGGATCACGACCGCGACATGGCGCAGCTCAATCCGGTACATGTGATTGTGGCGGGGCTGGTCGGGGCGGCACTGTTCATTGCGATACTGATTGTGGTGGTTCGAGTGGCGATCAATTTGGCCAAGTAATAAGAATGCGGAAAAACTGGACTCAAGTGGAGAAACAACAATGAGCGGTCAACACCAGGCGGCATCTCGCTATTTCGTGCCAGCGCCGTCGCGCTACCCTGTCCTTGCCAGCGTCGGGCTGCTGGTGATATTGGCGTCGGCGGCCGGCTGGGTCAATGGCCTGTCTTTTGCGCCGTGGACTTTCACCGTCGGCATGCTGGGGTTGCTGCTCGTGCTGCGCGGATGGTTCGCCGATGCCATCGGCGAGTCAGAGGGCGGGCATTACGGCCGCAACGTCGATGTGTCCTATCGGTGGAGCATGAGCTGGTTCATCTTCTCCGAAGTGATGTTTTTCGCGGCGTTCTTCGGCGCCTTGTTCTACGCGCGGAATTTCGCGCTGCCCCAGTTGGCAGGGCTCGACGCCAAGCTGCTATGGCCCGATTTCACCGCCGTTTGGCCAACCCTCGGGCCGGCTGGCGTGGTTGATAAATTCGGCACGATGGGGCCGTGGCCGATTCCGACGCTCAACACGGCATTGCTGCTCAGCTCGGGCGTGACCATCACGATTGCCCACCACGCCTTGCGTGCGAACCAGCGGGCGCGCGCGGCGTTCTGGTTATTCCTGACGATTTGCCTTGGCGTTACCTTCCTGGGGTTCCAGGGGTTTGAATACTTCCACGCCTACCATGAACTCAACATGAAGTTGACGTCGGGCATCTACGGCTCGACCTTCTTCCTGCTGACCGGCTTTCACGGCTTTCACGTCATGATGGGTACGGTGATGCTGAGTGTGATGCTTATCCGTATTCTGAAGGGGCACTTCACGCCGGAGCACCACTTCGGCTTCGAGGGCGCGGCCTGGTATTGGCACTTCGTCGATGTCGTCTGGCTGGGTCTTTACGTCGTGGTGTATTGGCTCTAGCACCTGCCATTGCAAAAACGCCGCCAATCCCGGCGGCGTTTTTCTTGTGCGCCCAGCATGGGCGCACTCCTGCGGGTGTAAGTCCCGCCACAAGCTGGTCACAGCGAATGAAGTGAAGCGCAACTGCATGAGGGCGACCGAGTGTGGGGAGGAAGCGTGGAGCGTA
>NZ_SCSK01000066.1 GCF_004297875.1 Pandoraea sp.
CAGGCGCGACTCTCATCGTGGCGCGGGGAGCGATCCCCACAACGACGCCGGATAGATTTACGCAAGCCAATCACAACGTCAAAAATCAGTGTTGCAAAAATGGGGGTGACCATAGATTTTTATTGCCGTCGTCGTATCACTTCGCACTACGAACGCCCGCGACATATTGACCCACGCCCAGGCATCCTGACGATAAAAAGATAGAATACCTATCGACCTGTTCGAACGGGTTCTAACGTTACCGAATACTCGCTGCAGGCGAAACGGCCGAGTATGGCGACGTCAAAACCCAGCCAGCATTTTCGCAGCAAGCCGGCATCGAAAAGTCTCATTACGGCGGCTGCCAAGTTGCTGCCCACCTGTCGTCGCACCCCCCCAAATATTAGGATCCGTCTCATGACGGCATGACTCATCATATTTTTCCTCAAGGCACAATCGAATAAATATTATGTACTCCGATACGAATATTCTTAATAAGAACCATCGGTTGCCAGGTGGCATCGCATGACGCCGGGGTCACTGCACCCATTGGCCGGCGACCAACCCGCCTTGCGTGGGCCGATCGCGACTCTGGCGCGATGCCGGCATTGGCTCCGACAGCGCCCGCTCGGCCGCGATATCGCGATCGTCCTGCTTGTCAAGATCGCGTTGTTGGCGGTCATCAAATTTGCCTTTTTCAACCGTCCCGCCGCGGAACGTATGCACTTGCCGCCGAACGAAGTCGCGCGTGCTTTGCTTTCTCCACAAATCGCTCAACAAGAAGGTGCTCGCCATGCCCAGTAGCGAAATCGTCGACCTCTCGCGCCTGCAATTCGCCATCACGGCGCTTTATCATTTTCTGTTCGTTCCTCTGACATTGGGCCTGTCCTGGCTGCTCGTCATCATGGAATCCGTGTACGTGATGACGGGCAAGCAGATATACAAGGACATGACCCAGTTTTGGGGAAAGCTGTTCGGCATCAATTTCGCCATGGGCGTCACTACCGGGTTGACGCTGGAGTTCCAGTTCGGCACGAACTGGGCGTACTACTCCCACTACGTCGGCGACATCTTCGGCATCCCGCTGGCGGTCGAAGGGCTGATGGCATTTTTCCTGGAATCGACATTTGTGGGCCTGTTCTTCTTTGGCTGGGACAAGCTGTCGAGAGTCAAGCACCTGATCGTGACGTTCCTGGTCGCGCTCGGATCAAACCTCTCCGCCTTGTGGATATTGATCGCGAATGGCTGGATGAACAACCCGGTCGGCGCCAAGTTCAACTATGAAACCATGCGCATGGAACTGGTCAGCTTGAGCGAGGTGATCTTCAATCCGGTGGCGCAGGTAAAGTTCGTCCATACCGTGGCAGCGGGGTACGTGACCGCTGCCATGTTCGTGCTTGGCGTGTCGGCATGGTATCTGCTGAAAAAACGCGACATCCAGTTCGCGTTACGCTCTTTCGCCGTGGCGGCGGGGTTCGGGCTGGCTTCGACGCTTTCGGTCATCGTGCTTGGCGATGAGTCCGGCTATGCGACCGGCGAGGTGCAGAAAGTCAAATTGGCGGTCATCGAGTCCGAGTGGGAAACGAATCCGGCACCCGCGCCGTTTACGGTATTCGGCATTCCCAATCAGGAGGAAGAGCGTACGGACTACGCCTTGCGCATCCCTTACGCGCTGGGCCTGATGGCCACTCGTTCGCTCGATACGCCGGTGATCGGCATCAAGGATCTGAAGCAAGAGCACGTGCAGCGGATCAAACGCGGGATGATCGCCTACGCCGCGCTCGAGAAACTGAAAACCGGCGATCAATCGCCGGCCACCAAAGCCATTTTCGAGGCGAATGTTCACGATCTCGGGTATGCGCTGCTATTGAAGAAGTACACGTCCACGGTCGTGGATGCGACGCCGGAACAAATACGTCAAGCGGCTGACGACTCGATACCGCGCGTCGCGCCGGTGTTCTGGTCGTTCCGCTTCATGGTCGGCCTGGGGTTCACGTTCCTGCTGACATTCGTGCTGGCCTTTTGGTATTGCGCGCGCCGCAAACTGACGTCGGATGGCAAGCGCTGGTTCCTGCGCTGGGCCGTGATCGCCATCCCGCTACCCTGGCTCGCCGCGGAATTGGGGTGGATCGTAGCGGAGTATGGCCGGCAGCCATGGACCATCGCAGGCATCCTGCCGACCCATTTGTCGGCGTCGACCCTCCAGCCGAGCGACCTGTACTTCAGTCTGGCTGGCTTCATCTTCTTTTACACGTTGCTGTTCGTCATCGAAATGTTCCTGATGATCAAATACATTCGCATCGGCCCGTCCTCGCTCAATAGCGGACGTTACCACCATGAACGGTCGTCGCAATCCACCGCGACCAATTAACGGGAGCTTGCCATGTTGGATTACACAACACTCAAATTGATCTGGTGGGTGCTGATCGGCGTGCTACTGATCGGCTTTGCCTTGACCGACGGCTTCGACATGGGGGTCGGTGCACTACTACCGTTTCTCGGCAAGACGGACAACGAAAGGCGCATCATCATCAACACCGTGGGCCCGACCTGGGAGGGCAACCAAGTCTGGTTCGTGACCGCCGGCGGCGCCATCTTCGCAGCTTGGCCGCTGGTGTACGCCAGCGCTTTTTCGGGACTCTATATCGCGTTACTGCTGGTGCTCTTCGCTCTCTTTTTCCGGCCGGTCGGTTTCGATTACCGCAGCAAGCTGGATAACCCGCACTGGCGGAGCGCCTGGGATTGGGCGCTGTTTGCGGGCAGTACCGTGCCGGCGCTCGTTTTCGGGGTCGCCTTCGGTAATCTGCTGCAGGGCGTCCCGTTCTTCTTCGACAGGGATCTGCGCGTGACCTACACAGGGTCATTCTGGGCGCTGCTGAACCCGTTTGCACTGCTGTGCGGCGCCATCAGCCTGCTCATGCTGACCTCGCACGGCGCGGCCTTCCTCAGAACCAAGACGGATGGTGCCGTCGCCGCCAGGGCTTCGCGAATCCTACGCATCACATCGTTGCTCACCGTATCGCTTTTCCTGATCGCAGGTGTCTTTGTCGCGAAAGTGGTCCCGGGCTACTACCTCCTGACGGATGCGGCGCTGACCGATGGTCCAGCCAACCCGCTCTTGAAATCGGTGTTCACCGCCCCTGGGCTTTGGCTCGGCAATTATCTGCAACATCCGTGGATGATCGTGGCGCCGGTGGTGGGTTGTGTCGGCGCCCTGCTCGCCGCAATACTCGCGAGTTCGCGACTGCAAAAGTCCGGATTCATGGCGACCGGCTTGATGATTGTCGGCATCATCCTGACCGCAGGCTTCTCGATGTTTCCATTCGTCATGCCCTCGTCGAGTTCGCCACAAAGCAGTCTGACGCTGTGGGACGCCGCGTCGAGCAAATTGACGCTGGAAATCATGCTGCTCACCGTGATCGTATTCCTGCCGGTCGTGCTGTTATATACCGGCTGGGTCTATCGCGTGATTCGCGGCCGGATCACGGCCGAAACGATCGAACAAAACAAACACTCGATGTATTAAGGAGTCGGCAATGTGGTATTTCACCTGGATTTTGGGCGTCGGCGTAGCCCTGGCTTTTGGCATCATCAATGTCATGTGGCTCGAAGCCCATGACGACTTTGATCGCCGCGAGCAGGACGGCAACGTGAACTGACCGTCACAAAAAAAACCGGCGCGCCCTACCTGTTTGGCGCGCCGGTTTCTGGTATCTACCTCGGAATCAAATCTGCAAGAAAATGCGCATGTAGTGATCGATCAGCAGGGCGGCAAAAATCAACGAGAGATAGACAATCGAGTATCGGAAAGTCTTGCGCGCCAATTGATCCGAGTAAGCGCGCCACAGCTTCCAGGCATAAACCAGGAAAATCCCACCGAGAATCACTGCTCCGGCTAAATAGGCGAACCCGCTCATGCCATACGCATAGGGCATCAGCGATACCGCAAACAGCACGATTGTGTAGAGCAAAATGTGCAGCCGGGTGAATCGCTCGCCGTGTGTCACCGGCAACATTGGCAGCCCCGATTTGACATAGTCCTGACGCCGGTACAGAGCCAACGCCCAAAAATGCGGCGGTGTCCACACAAAGATAATCAATACCAGCATCCAGGCTTCCGGCGGCACCGAGCCCGTCACTGCAGCCCAGCCAAGCGCTGGCGGCATGGCGCCAGCAGCTCCGCCAATAACGATATTCTGCGGAGTCGCCGGTTTGAGTACGATCGTATAAATGATGGCGTAGCCGACGAATGTAGCAAAAGTCAGCCACATCGTCAGCGCATTGGTGAAGGTGTCGAGCACCCACATGCCCGTGCCGCCGAGCACGGCCGAGAAGACGATGATCTGGAGCGGTGTGATTTCCCCACGTGCCGACGGCCTCCAGGCCGTGCGTCGCATCAGCGCATCGACTTTCTGCTCGACCAGGCAGTTGATGGCGAACGCGGCACCTGCCAGCAGCCAAATACCGATCGTGCCGCCAATCAGCACTTGCCAGGGCACCATCCCGCGCGTCGACAGAAACATGCCGATGACGGCGCAAAACACCGCCAGTTGCGTGACGCGAGGTTTGGTAAGCGACCAATATTGCGCGAAGCGATTGGCCGGGAGTGAGGGGGCAGTGGTACTTTCCATGGCGCGTGTTGTCGTGCGCTACACCGAGCGGGGGCCTGCGTTGTCCAGCGAGTCGGCCAGAGGCGATTGCTGGAGCGTCTGGGCACGTGCCAAACGCCCGGCCGTAACGATGTGATAGTTTAACATAACAAGCAATAACAGCATGAAGGCTGCGCCACCCGTATGGGCCACGGCGATCGGCAGTGGCCACTTAAGTAAAATATTTCCCAACCCGGTAAGCAATTGCGCCAGCAACATCAGCAACAGCAGCGTGGCTGTCTTTCTCAGGGCGGCAACGCGACGCAAGCGGAAGCCGAGCCAGGTCAAATATGCAATGACGACGAAGGCGAAGGTGCGGTGCACCCAGTGAATCGCCACCAGCGCGTCCATCGGAATAATTTCACCCCCGGCGGTGCGCCCAAGTGCACGCCATAACTTAAAGCCTTGGGCGAAATCCATGGGTGGGATCCAATCACCGCGACATTTCGGAAAGTGCGTGCACGCCAGCACTGCATAATTGGTGCTGACCCATCCGCCGAGTGCGATCTGCATCGCCAGCAGGGCCAAACCGCCCAACGCGAACCACCGCCACCGCAGCAAGGCTTCGTTTGGTACAACGAGCTCCTGGCGCGAGGCGAGCCAGGTAAGCGTGCCCAGCAAGGTCAATGCCAGTAACAAGTGCGTGGTGACGATGACAGGTTGCAGTTTCATCGTTACAGTCCAGGCGCCGAACGCCCCCTGCAAACACACCAAAAGAAAGGCGCCCGTCGACAGCCAGGGCGATTGCCTGAGTTCCTTGCGCTTGACCCACGCCAGTACCATCAAGGTAATGATGAGCACGCCAATGGCCATCGCGAAATAGCGATGGATCATTTCGATCCAGGCCTTCGTGAAGGTAACCGGGCCGGTCGGCAAGGCGGTTTCGGCCGCGCGGATTTCACTATGCGCAAGAAATGGCGAGGCGGTGGCGTAACAGCCCGGCCAATCCGGGCATCCCAGTCCGGAATCGGTCAAGCGGGTAAAACTGCCAAACATAATCAGGTCGAAGGTGAAAAAAACAGCCACCCACGCCAATTTTCGAAATTTGTTGCGATCCCCTTTGGTCTTGACATACAGCAGCGGGATCAGCGCGATGGTCAGGCCGATCAGCCCCAATTGAAAGACATACATACCAGATAATTTCCGATTACCAGCAAAAGAACGCCGGGCCCGCCGATCGGCAGGCCCGCGCCGCCAATATCAGCCGACGCTCGACCATTTCAACAGTTTGACCAGATCCTGATTGATTTTCACCGGGTCAGGGTTGTTGGGAAAAACCATCATCAGGTGGCCAACCGGATCCACCAGGTAGATATGATCGCGCAAGCCGCTGTCGGCTGATGCCGGCAACCACGCCTGCAATGCAGCGGGGTCGACGCGCAGCATGCGCGTCTGGGCATAGGCGTTGCGAATTTGCGGCTGAATTTGCGCATCGTCCGTTACCAGCCAGACGGACAGAACCCGGGCGCGCTGCTCACCTTGCAGCGTCCGTATCTGACGCATGTAATAGAGTTTCGTCACGCACGCCTTGTCGCACGATCCGCTGTCGGCGCTCATCATCAGCCACTTGCCCTTCAAATCGGCCAGCGCCATCGGCCTGCCGGCTTCATCCCGCACCTGCAGATCGGCAGGAATGGGGCGCTGCGGCACGATCAGCTCGCCATAGTTGGTCTGCCCACCGTGCGGCTTGACGACGAAATAAGCGACAAATGCAGCCACGATCGGCGCAGCGCAAACCACAAATATCGCCAGGATCGTCAGTCGGGCACGGCGTTGCTGTCGCGTTGGCGGAAACTCGCCGGGCGAGCGCATGGTCGATTCGGTTTCACCGGAGTCCAATGCCTTCATATGCAGTCACTCATTGGGGGTATTTTTCTGCCGACCGGATCACGGCACGCCCTCGCCTGTATGCCATGCGCAAGCTCATCAGCAATAGCACCAGCGCCAGACCGAACCATTGCGCGGCATACCCGTAATTGCGCGCCACGTCCATTGTCGGCTTCGGCCAATCCCGTATCAGATGGTCATTCATCGGGCTGGTCTGCATGATAACAAACGGTTGCAACATCAGCCCGGTCTCTTTCTCATAGGCTGCCACGTCGAGATTCTGGCGGATCGCCGCGCCCGGCGGGGAACCGTTGCCGAGTTCGAATGCACGACTCGGATTGGCCCTGGCGACTCCTTCGACTTCGACTACGCCCGCCGGCGTGGGATACGGCATGATCGCCGTGCGATCGCGCAAATCACGCGGCAACCAGCCGCGATTGACCAGCACATAGCGGGGGGCGCCCGAGCCGTCTATCTCCAGCGGCATCACCACGTAGAATCCCGGCAAGCCATTATGCGGCCGGTTATCCAAATAAACGGCGCGCTCCGGCAGGAACCGTCCGACCACCCTGACGCGGTGATACGCCACAGCCGACAGGCTCAACGGCGTCCGCCCGACCTGAATGGGCGGGGCATCCGCCCAGCGATCGAGAAGCGCCTGGCGCGCCAGCCTTTCGTGTGCCCGTTGCAATTGCCACACGCCCAACCCGCAGGTCAGCGCGATGCCAAGAAGCACCGCCATGGCCGATCTCGGTCGGCATCCCCGCCATATTGCTTTAAACACGCTCACCTCGCCGATCCGTCATTCCATCCCCGTGTGAAGGTGCGATAATGCAACCTCAAGCGCTCTCTGACAGATCATGCGTATTATTGTTGCCATTGCATTTGTCCTGATTCTCGGAAGCCTGGCTTCCGCGCTCGTCTTCATGATGAAGGACAAGGGAACGACCAACCGCGCGGTTCACTCGCTGATGTTCCGCGTCGGCTTTTCGATCAGCCTGTTCCTGTTCATTTTATTCGCGAACTGGATGGGCTGGATCCACAGCACCGGCATCCGCTACTGAATCCTGGCCGAATCCGCCGCCAGGATTGGCGGCCCTACAATCGGGATAGGGGCGGTCAGGTAGTCTGACCGATCCCCTCCCACGCCACCCGGCATGCGGGTCCGCACCGGGCGGCTCGAGCAGTTGAGGTCATGAGAGCCGGGGAACGCCGATACGGT
>NZ_SCSK01000067.1 GCF_004297875.1 Pandoraea sp.
TAATTGCGGAACAAACCGCGAATTGCGGAAATGAAAAAGGGTTTGCGATTGCTCGCAAACCCTTTTGTATTCTGGTGGGGCGTGAGTGGCTCGAACACTCGACCTACGGATTAAGAGTCCGCTGCTCTACCAACTGAGCTAACGCCCCAACTGAGCCCGCAATCTTACCGGGCTTTTTTGAGGCGGTCAATAGTGCCGGTGATTTTTGGTGCAACGTGCTGATGGGGCGGCATCGCGCCAGTGTTGGCAGGCTGGTGCCTGCGAGGCTTCAAAGCAGTGCCGGCAGCAACTCGAGGGCCAGCACCGCGAGGATCGCGCCGGCGACGATGCCGATGGCGCGCAGGCCGATCTTGATGAGCGACAGCGGGCAAGGCCGGGTGCCGACGAGGACGCCGCCGAGCGCCGCGAGAGCAAACATCAAAATAAGGTGAGCATTGGTCAAGGAAAGCATGGCCGTCTCCGTCTTATATGACGTTTTCAGTATAGGCCAGGCTAAATTGGGCTCGCATCGCAGGTTAACCCCGAGATGCGGCAAGGTGGCGGCGCGTCAGGCCTCGGGCAGGTCGAGGATCAATACGATGGTCCAGTCGTTGTCGCTTTCGTGATGGTATTGACGTTCGATCACGACGAAAGGCTGCTTCTTTTCCTTGCTGCCGAGGAACAGTACGTCGCCCTCCATCGGCAGGCATTCGATCGGCGGTAATCCAATCGGGGTGCCTTTGGGCAGCAGGCGCTCGATTTTCTTCGAGGCGCGCTCGGTCCATTCGATGTCGAATTCAATTTGGCTCACGCGAGGCTCCGATGCGATAAAGAATAGCCGCGTATGCTAGCACGGCCGCCGCGTGCCAAGCTTGGGTCGGGCGCGACAAAAAAACCCACCGCGCGAGCGGTGGGCAAGGTCCCATGTGCTCGGGGAAGCACACGGAGACAGGAGAGCGCTGTGCAAGGGGAAGGGTTGCCGCAGGCCCTGACATATGGGTACCGACGGCGATCGAGCATGGGCTGCAAGCGTCCGATCGGCATCCGGATTGCGTGGTTGCCGCCATGGCGTGCGCCGGCGCCGCATGCGGGCCGGACGCCAGACGATTATTGACCGCGATAGAACGGCGCCGGTGTATAGCCGACGAGTTCCTGCTCGACCTGGGCGCGCGTCTTCGTGCTGACCGGATCGGCGATCTTCGGGTAGACCGCATCGGTTTGCAGCAGCAGGCCTTGCTGTTCTGCCTGCACCAGTGAGGCGCGAACCTGTGCGCGGGTCACACTGCTGGTCTGGGGTACCCAGGCCAGTTGCGAGCCATCGGGATAAGCGTCACTGGCAAAGGCCGGTACGGCAGCGGCAGCCAGCGTGAGCGAAACAAGGGCGGAAGCAAGGGTAAGACGTTTCATTTTTGACTCCTGTCTAACTGGTTAGGAGCGATGCGATCTTGGCACCGCTGACAGGAATCAGTGTATTCCCTAGGCTATCGATGAAAAATAATGATTAGTTAAATAAATTATTGTCTGAACCGCAATAATGCGCCGCAAAAAAACCGCCGCCGATGACAGGCTTCGGCGGCGGCTCGAGCGGGCGCAGATATCTCAGCGAGTGGCGACCATCACTGCGGCGCCGGCCATGACCACGCCGGTCGAGCGGTTGAGCAACTTCATCGCGCGTCGCGAGGCAAGGAGCTTGCGGGCGCGGGCCGCGAGAAGAATATAGGCGCCGAACACCACGGCGAGAATGGCCAGCGTGATGCCGACGACTTCGAAGTATCCGAGCGGCGTGATGTGGCGCAGGTCCAGCAGATTGGGCAGCAGCGCCAGATAAAAGATGACGACCTTGGGATTGCCCAGCGTCACCGAGAGCCCGCCGAGGAACAGCCGGGACGGGCGCTCGCGAGGCGCCTGGGTCTGCTGGGTTACCTCCTGCGTGGTGACCGGCGAGGTCCACATTTTCCAGGCGAGATAAAGCAGGTAGAGCGCACCCGCATATTTGACCGCCAGGAAGACTTCGCTGAATGACTGCGCCAGGGCGGCCACGCCAAGCACCGCACAGGTCAGCCAGACGACGTCGCCAATGGCCATGCCCGCTGTAAAGGCGATCGCGCCCTGCGTGCCGCGTCCGAGCACGCGTGCCACGATGGCGGCGATGCCGGGGCCAGGCGCGCCGGCAGCGACCAGCAGCGCCAGCGCGAAAGTCATCAAGCTCGCAAGACTCATAGGTGCTCCTTATCAGGGTTGGACGCGATGCCGCGGCAGGCACGCGGGCCTTATGCCCCGATCCAGGGCAGACCGCAATGGCACCAGCCGGATACCGTTTTGCGGTGGCCGGCGCTGTTTTTATCGCCCTCGAAACCATCGAGAATGTCGTAGGCTCTGGTGAAGCCGTTCTCGGTCGCAAGCTTGGCTGCGACCTTCGAGCGCGCGGCGCTGCGGCACAGGAACAGCAGTGGCGCATTCGGTGTGACCTGGGCTCGCAGCTGTTCAAGGAATTGCGCGTTGGGCACGCTGCCCGGATAGCGGATCCATTCGATATGAATGTATCTGTCGTCGGCGATTTGCGGGCGTCCGACCCAGTCGAGCTCTGCGCGAGTGCGCACGTCGACCAGCCGGGCGTCGGGGTCGAGCTGCAGCAATGCCGCGGCCTCTTCGGGCGTGACAGCCCCGGCGTAGGGCAGGTTGCCGGATTGGCGTCGCTGATCGGCTTGGGTGTAGATGTCGGTGGCTTTTGTCATGGGATCGAGCTCGTTCGAGTGATAGTCGTTCATTCTATGGGGTGTGGCGGCAATTCGCCAGAGATAGGCATGGCGCGGCGAGGCTGCACCAAAAATGGGCATTTTTATTTCAAGCACCAAATTGGTGATTTTTTTGCCCTGCTGTGCATCAAAATGGGGATTTTCATCCATAATGAAAGCATTCGATCTCCCTTGGCATCCCGCAAGCGCTCGGGCCCTGGGGTGGGAATAGTCATGTGGCACGTTTTCTGCTTAATAACGGTGAATCCGCAAACGGAGTTCGTTAGAATGTGGCACTTCGCTGCGATGCGCCAGCGGGGTGACAAGTTGAATCTTTCGGGAGATATGCATGAGCAAGTCTGTGGCAGACGTAATGAAGTTGGTCAAAGAGGAAGACGTCAAATTCGTCGACTTCCGTTTTACCGACACCAAAGGTAAAGAGCAGCACGTTTCCGTGCCGCTGTCGGCATTCGACGAAGGCAAGTTTGACGGCGGCCATGCTTTCGACGGTTCCTCGATCGCCGGCTGGAAGGGTATCGAAGCCTCCGACATGCTGCTGGTGCCGGATCCGAACACGGCCTATATCGACCCGTTCTACGAAGAAAACACGCTGGTGCTGACCTGCGATGTGATCGAGCCTTCCGATGGCAAGGGCTACGACCGCGATCCGCGCTCGATCGCCAAGCGCGCCGAAGCGTACCTCAAGAGCACCGGCCTGGGTGACACCGCCTACTTTGGCCCGGAACCCGAGTTCTTCATTTTCGACGCCGTGAACTGGCACATCGACATGTCGGGCTGCTCGGTCACCGTGCACTCGGAAGAAGCACCGTGGTCCTCGTCCAAGGAATTCGACAGCGGCAACACCGGCCACCGTCCGGGTGTCAAGGGCGGTTATTTCCCGGTCGCTCCGGTCGACACCTTCCAGGACATGCGCTCGGAAATGTGCCTGTTGCTCGAACAGCTGGGCGTGCCCGTTGAAGTGCACCACCACGAAGTCGCGGGCCAGGGGCAGAACGAAATCGGCACCAAGTTCTCCACGCTGGTGCAGCGCGCCGACTGGACGCAGATCCTGAAATACGTTGTGCAAAACGTGGCGCACAGCTACGGCAAGACCGCTACCTTCATGCCGAAGCCGATCGTCGGCGACAACGGCTCGGGCATGCACATTCACCAATCGGTGTGGAAGGACGGCCAAAACCTGTTCGCCGGCAACGGCTACGGCGGCCTGTCGGAGTTCGCGCTGTATTACATCGGCGGCATCATCAAGCACGCTCGGGCGCTGAATGCCCTGACCAACCCGACCACCAACTCGTACAAGCGTCTGGTGCCGGGCTTCGAAGCGCCTGTCAAGCTGGCCTACTCGGCACGCAACCGCTCGGCTTCGATCCGCATTCCGTACGTCGCCAACCCGAAGGGCCGCCGCATCGAAGCGCGCTTCCCGGACCCGATGGCCAATCCGTACCTGGCGTTCTCGGCCATGCTGATGGCCGGCCTGGACGGCGTGCAGAACAAGATCCACCCGGGCGAAGCCGCCGACAAGAACCTGTACGATCTGCCGCCGGAAGAGGATGCCAAGATCCCGACCGTGTGCTCCAGCCTCGAACAGGCATTGGAGTACCTGCAGCAAGATCGCGAGTTCCTGACGCGCGGCGGCGTGTTCACCGATGCGATGCTCGATGCGTACACCGAGTTGAAGATGGAAGAAGTGACCCGGTTCCGCATGACCACGCACCCGATCGAGTTCGACATGTACTACTCGCTGTAAATTGTTGCCAGCTCCGAGCTAGCCAATGAAAGCAGAGGGGGAGGGCAGTTTGCCTCCCCCTTGTTTATTTCACGACCAGTGTGAAGCTTGGTTTTTCGACGGCGCCAAACATGAAATCCGTTCGTACCACGAACCCTCCGATCGCTGAACCCCATGAAGACCTTGGGGAGGCCGCGCTGGCTGCCAGCGGCATTTTGCCGGGCCTCGAGGCGCTGGCCACGGTCCTGCTGGTGCTCGACAAACTGACGCTGCGAGTGGTCTACGCGAACCCGCCCGCCGAGGCGTTGCTGGCGCTCTCGCGACGCTCGCTGGCGCACATGACGTGGCATGATCTTTTTCTCAACGGCGAAGTGATCGACGCCACGATGAAAGAGCTGCTGGCGAATCAATTCCAGGCAACACGCCTCGATTTGGTGCTCGAACGCACTGCGCAGGAGCCTTTGCATACCCATGCGATCGTCGGTATCCCGGAGAATGCGCCGGACTTCGTGATCGTCGAGCTGATCGAAAACGAGCAGAAACTCAAGAACGAGCGCGAGGAGAGAATTCTCGATCAGGCATGGATCAACAAGCAACTGATCCGAAATCTGGCGCATGAAATCAAGAACCCGCTGGGCGGCATTCGCGGCGCGGCGCAATTGCTGGAGTTCGAACTCGTGCAGCGTGAGTTGCGCGAGTACACGCAAGTCATCATCAAGGAGTCCGATCGCCTGCAAACGCTGGTGGATCGGTTGCTCGAGCCGCACCGGCACCCCTACATCGTCACCGAAATCAATCTGCACGAGGTGTGCGAGCGGGTTCGCTCGCTGGTGCTGGCTGAATTCCCGCAAGGCCTGGAGATCGAGCGCGATTACGACGTCAGCCTGCCCGATCTGCGCGGTGACAAGGAACAATTGATTCAAGCACTGCTAAATATCGTGCGCAATGCCGCCGAGGCGCTACGCGAGCAGATCGAGCGCGGCCAAGGGCGGATCGTGCTGCGTACCCGGGTAGCGCGCAAGGTCACGCTGGCCAAGCGGCTGCACAAGCTGGCATTGGAATTGCATGTAATCGACAACGGGCCCGGTATTCCCGAGGAAATCCGGGACCGCATCTTCTTCCCGCTGGTGTCGGGTCGAGAAGGCGGTAGCGGTTTGGGATTGACGCTTGCACAGTCTTTCGTGCAACGGCATGAAGGCTCGATCGAGTGCGAGAGCCGACCCGGACGCACCGATTTTCGCATTATGTTGCCGCTCGGGTGAGTACAGGACCGGCAGTTCCGATATGTTTTTTTCACGGTGAGCCATGAAGCCGATCTGGATAGTAGACGACGATCAATCGATTCGTTGGGTTCTCGAAAAGGCGCTCTCACGCGCCAACTTGCCGGTGCGCAGCTTCGCCGGGCCGCGCGAGGCCGCGGCCGCGATGGAAACCGAGTCGCCGCAGGTGCTGGTGTCCGACATCCGCATGGCGGGCGGCTCGGGGCTTGAACTGCTGCAGACCGCCAAGCAGCGTTACCCGGGCCTGCCGGTCATCATCATGACGGCGTTTTCCGATCTGGACAGCGCAGTCTCGGCGTTTCAGAGCGGCGCCTTCGAGTATCTCGCCAAGCCGTTCGACGTCGATCGTGCGGTCGAGCTGATCATGCGAGCGGTCGAGGAAAGCCTGCGTGAGGCGACCGTCGACGAGCGGCTGGCCGAGGAGCCCGAGATCCTCGGCCAGGCCAGCGCCATGCAGGACGTATTCCGGGCCATTGGCCGGCTGTCGCATTCGAGCGCCACGGTGCTGATCACCGGCGAGTCCGGCTCCGGCAAAGAGCTGGTGGCGCGCGCGCTGCACCGTCATAGCCCGCGCGCGGCCGGTCCGTTCATCGCGTTGAATACCGCGGCGATTCCGAAGGATTTGCTGGAATCCGAATTATTCGGTCACGAGCGTGGCGCCTTCACCGGCGCCCAGGCCACCCGCAGGGGCCGGTTCGAGCAGGCCGAGAACGGCACGCTGTTTCTCGACGAGATCGGCGACATGCCGCTCGATTTGCAAACCCGTTTGCTGCGCGTTCTGTCGGACGGCAACTACTATCGGGTCGGCGGACATAGCCCGATCAAGGCTAACGTGCGGGTGATCGCCGCGACGCATCAGAATCTCGAAGAACGTGCCCGCCAGGGACTGTTCCGCGAAGATCTGTACCACCGTCTCAATGTGATCCGGCTGCGCCTGCCCTCGCTGCGCGAGCGCAGCGAGGACATTCCGCTGCTGTTGCGGCATTTCCTGCAGAAAAGCGCGCAAGACCTGGGCGTCGAGCCAAAGCGCATCAGCGATGCCGCACTGGCTCACCTGACGCGCTTCCCGTTCCCGGGCAACGTGCGCCAGTTGGAGAATCTCAGTAACTGGCTGACCGTGATGGCGCCGGCTCAAACCGTCGAGATCAAGGATTTGCCGCCCGAATTTCAGACCGTCGGCGCCGCTGGCGTGGTCGCGCAGGGTCCGCAAGGGGCCGGTGGCCCGACGGCGCCCGAAGCAGCGGCAGGCGAAGCTGCGGCAACGCAGGCCGGCGGTGCGGGCGCGCGCGGTGGCATGGCACTGGACGCCGGCCAATGGGAGCCCACGTTGCGGCGCGAAGTGGCGCGCCTGTTGCGCACGGCGACCCCCGACGTGATGGACGTTCTGTTGCGCCGCTTCGAGTCGGCGGTGATCAACGAGGCGCTCGATTTCACCCGCGGGCGCAAAGTGGAAGCGGCTACCCGCCTGGGCATCGGCCGCAATACGATCACCCGCAAGATTCAAGAGCTCGGCCTCGAATCCTGAGACACGAATGTTTCGAGCATGATCAAAAAGATTCTGATTACTGGCGCCGGCGGTCAGGTCGGGTGGGAGCTGGCGCGCAGCCTGCAAGGGCTCGGCGAGGTTGTCGCGCCGTCGCGCAAAATCCTCGACCTGCGCGACGCCGCGCGTATTCGCGAGGTAGTGCGCGAGGTATCTCCTGATCTGATCGTCAATGCCGCCGCCTATACCGCCGTCGATCAAGCCGAACAGGAGACTGAACTGGCGATGGCCATCAATGGCGAAGCGCCGGGCGTGCTGGCCGGGGAGGCGGCCCGGCGGGGCGCCGTGCTGGTGCATTATTCGACCGACTACGTGTTTGACGGCGCGCAGCGCGAACCCTATACCGAGGCAGCACAACCCAATCCGCTCAATGTCTACGGCCGCAGCAAACTTGCCGGCGAGCAAGCCATTGCGGCCAGCGGCGCGGCGCACGTCATTTTGCGCACGAGCTGGGTTTATGGTCTGCGTGGCCGCAATTTCCTGCTATCGATCATGCGCGCGGCCCGCTCGCAGGCCGAGTTGCGCGTCGTCAGTGACCAGTACGGCGCACCGACCTGGTGCCGCACCGTGGCCGAGCTGAGCGCGCATATCGTCGCGCAAGGCATCGCCGGCGGCACCGGGCCTGATTGGTGGCACGCGCGCAGCGGCATTTACCATTTGAGCGCGCAGGGCCGCGCCACCTGGCACGATTTCGCGCAACTGATCGTCAACCGCATGGATCTGGCCGCCAGGCCGCAGGTGCTGCCGATATCGGCTCAGGAGCATGCCGCCGCGGCCGAGCGCCCGATCAATTCGCTGCTCGACAATGGCAAGCTGGCCGAGACCTTCGGCCTGCGTGCGCCGTCCTGGCAGGCTGGGCTGGGTCTTTGCCTGGGCATCGAACTGACCCGGCAGCTCGCCTGACGATAGCGCCCGGCCGCGTCGCGTCTGCTCGCCAGCCGGCGAGCCGCTCATTACAATAGGCGCTTCATCCATTTCCGGACAGCGCCATGAGTTATGATCCGAACAATATTTTCGCGAAAATCCTGCGCGGCGAAGCGCCGTGCATCAGGATATTCGAAGACGACCAGACTTTGGTCATCATGGATATCATGCCGCAGAGCGAAGGACATGTGCTGGTCCTGACCAAGGAGGCGGCCGCGCAGATCTTCGAACTCTCCGAGCAGGGCGCCGCGGCCTGCATGCGCACCGCGCGCAAGGCCGCGTTGGCCGTCAAGGCCGCACTTGCGCCGGCCGGCGTGATTCTGGCTCAGGCCAATGGCGCCGCGGCCGGTCAGACCGTGCCTCATCTGCACGTGCACGTTATTCCGCGCCGCGAAGGCCAATTCCTGGCCATGCATGCGGCCAAGCCGGCCGACCCCGCCGAGCTGAGGCAAATCGCCGAGCGCATCAGGGCCGCGTGGCCGACCTGAGACGCTTACGGCTCGAGCGTGGCGATCACCGGCGCGTGATCCGACGGCTGTTCGAGCGCGCGTGGCGTGCGGTCGATCGCGCACGCCACGCAGCGATCCGCCAGCGCGCTGCTCAGCAGGATATGGTCGATGCGCAACCCGGCGTTGCGGCGAAAACCGAGCATCCGGTAATCCCACCAGCTGTAGCTCTTCTCGGGCTGCTCGAATAAGCGAAAAGCATCGCGCAAGCCCAGGCCCTGCAGGCGGGCGAAAGCTTCGCGTTCCTGCGGCGACACCAGATTTTTTCCCTCCCATGCCTTCGGGTCGTGCACGTCGCGATCTTCCGGTGCGATATTGAAGTCGCCCAACAGCGCCAGCTTGGCATGCTTGGCAAGTTCGTCGCTCACCCAGTGTGTCAGCGCATCCAGCCAGCGCAGTTTGTAAGGAAACTTCTCCGAGTCGAGCGCCTGTCCGTTCGGGAAATAGCCGCACACCACGCGCATGTCGCCCACCGTCGCGGCAATCAGGCGTTGCTGCTCGTCCGGAAAATTCGGCAGGTTGCGGACCACATCCGTCACAGCCAGGCCGCTGGCCTCGCGCACCAGAATGGCCACGCCGTTGTATGTCTTCTGGCCAGTGAAATAACTTTGGTAACCCGCCGCACTGACGTCGGCCAGCGGATATTTATCGTCGGGCAGCTTCAATTCCTGCAGGCACAGCACATCGACGGGATTGGCGGTGAGCCAGTCTTGGACCTGACCGAGCCGAACCTTGAGCGAGTTGACATTCCAGGTGGCGATTTTCATTTCTGCGATAACCGGTTGATTTTGTTGCATTTAAATTCGAGATCGGGCGTGGTCTCGGCAGCGCCGCGCAGGGCGCGCCGGCGGTCGTGCCGACGCCGGTCATGATACCGGCACCGACGATCAAGAACAAACGTGACAGGAGTTCGGATGTGTCTTGCGAAAAAAGACGCATTGCCAGGGCCGAGGTCTGTTCAATTGTTAAATATCCTTAAGTTTTGCTTGATTTGCATGCCTGACCATTATGATCGGCCATAGGGTGTTGAATGTCGCCGCCTGCTCGATAACGCTGAATTGACCTGTAGATGCGGGATGCGCGCAGCCGAAAAAAACCAGGTTGATGAGCTATTTTTGCCAAGCATGAAGATCCAACTGGCCGTCTTCGCCGTTAACACGAATGACGCGAAGATTCTCGGACACATTCTGTCGGAAGCGCACTACAACTGCGCATTTTTTGATTCGAGCGACGTCTTGCTGGCGGCGCTGGAAGTCGAATGCTACGACGCATTGATCGTGGATTGGTCGGGCGAGAATGCCGGTCCGGCGATGTTGATCCGACGCCTCAGGCAGCGCGCCAGGAACAACCCGCCGCTGATGTGCATCACCGGTGCCGAGCACCCGCTGAGCGTGGCCGATGGCCTGCGGCTGGGTGCCGACCAATGCACCGTCAGACCGATCTCGCCTGCCGTGCTGGTAGCGCAGATCGAAGCGATGCTTCGGCGCGCGCGTGGCGCTGACGTGCATAGCAGCCGCGAAGCGCACGGCGACTACACGTTCCATATCAGCCGGCGGGAGGTCGAATTCTCGGGCAAGCGGGTTTCGCTCACGCACAAGGAATTCAATATCGCACTGCTGATGTTTCGCAATATCTCGCACACGGTCACGCGCGCGCACATCTTGCGCATGATCTGGGGCGAGGCCAACCCGGCGTTTTCCCGCACGCTGGATAGCCATGTGGCCAAGCTGCGCGCCAAGCTCGAGCTCAGGGCCGGCCAGCACGGCTATCGCCTCGTCGCGATTTACGGCCACGGCTATCGATTGGATAGAATGGGGGCGGCGCGCCAGGCAATGTAACCTTGGCGGGTTGTGCCGCGCCCGGCGGGAGATCACAGGGGGAGTGATGAAAATTGCGTCGCTAGAAGATGACGAAGCCCACGCGGCGATCATGTCGCGCGTGCTGCATGAGGCCGGCTACGAATGCACCACGTTTGCCACCGGACGGGCGCTCAACCGACGGCTGCGCGAAGAAAAATTCGATATGCTGATCGTTGACTGGGAGCTTCCCGACACCAGCGGACGCGATTTTATCTTGTGGTTCAGGACCCATTTCGGCAACGACGTACCCGTGCTGTTCGTCACCGCTCGCAATCTGGAGGAGGACATTATCAGCGGACTGTCGGCGGGCGCCGATGATTACCTGACCAAGCCGATCAGAACCAACGAGTTTGTCGCGCGGGTGCGCGCATTGCTGCGGCGCGCCTACCCGAGCGCGGGCGAAGACAGCCTGATCGAAATTGGGCCGTATCGCGTCGACCTGCCCCAAAAGACGATTCACATGCACGACGAGCCGATTACACTCACGCCCCGCGAATTTGATCTGGCGCGACTGCTGTTCCAGAACCTCGGCCGCCTGCTGCCGCGCGATCTGCTGATGCAGGCGGTCTGGGGCCGCGGCGCGGAAATCGCGTCGCGCACGCTCGATACCCACCTGTCACGCGTCAGAACCAAGCTCAAGTTGCGCCCCGAAAACGGCGTGCAACTGGTGCCGGTCTATTCGCGGGGCTATCGTCTCGAGCCGGTCGCGGCGCGCGACGGCGTGGCAGCAGGCGATGCGTGAGCCGTGCGGCCGGCGGCTCAAGAGGCCGACGCTGGCAGGTCAACGACGAACGAGGACCCCTGTCCGACCGTACTGCTGACCGAGAGCCGACCCCCGTGTTTGTCGACCACGGTCTTGACGAACGCCAGGCCAAGGCCCGTGCCGCCCGGGTCATTCTCGCCAGGCGCGACGAAGCGGGCGAACTTCTCGAACAGGCGAGGCAAGGCATCGGCGGGGATGCCCCAACCCTGGTCGTGAATGCTCAGGCACCAACCGTCCGGCGCCGGCGCGATCCGGCAAACGACGCGCGCGTCGGGGTCGCTGTATTTGATCGCGTTATTGAGCAGATTGATAAGCGCGCGCGTGAGCAGTGCCCGGTCGCCTCGTGCTGGTGCGCCGTCCTCGGGCAGATCTGTGTCGATCGCGATTCGCCTGGCCGACGCCAGCTCCCACACGTCGTCGAGCGCGTCGAGCAGCAACTGCGCGAGATCGACTTCCTCGAATTGATACGCCTGCGATTCGGCGCGTGTGAGCTGCACGAAGTCATCGGCCAAACTGAGCGTGCGCTCGGCGTATTTGCCGATGCGTTGGGCAAACACTTCCGGCGACAGGGCGCTTTCACGATACTTCTGGTTCTCGAGCAAAGCGAGGATCGATGATTGCGGCGAGCGGATATCGTGCGACAGGAATCGCATCGTTTCGTCGCGTTGCCGCTGTGCTTCGCGAATCAACGAGATGTCAATCAACGTTACGATCCAGCCGATGGGCTGATGCGACGGGTCGAACAGCGCCACCAGCTTGACCAGGAAGTCGCGGCCATCACCGTCTTGCGCTTCGACCGTGACCGGCTGCGCGTGCCCGACTGCGCGCTGCAGATGCGTGCTCCAGTCGCTGTGAGCCGGCTGCCGCAGGTGGCTCAACAGATCGTGCAATGGTGTGCCGCGCAATTGTGTTGCTCCACGCGCGCCGAAATAGCGCAATGCCTCGTGGTTGGCCAACAGGACATTTTGATCCGGGCCGCAAATCAATGTCGCGTCGGGCATGCTGTCGACACCGTCCTGGATGAAGCGACGCATCGCGCGCACACGCTTGACCGCCTGATGCATCACGTGAATCTGGCGCTCGACTGTGTCGCTGATCAGCGGCGCGGGGGCCTTGCGCTCCGGCAGCAGGTGAGGCTCGCTATCGAGCCGCGTGAACTCCTGGCCGAGATAGCGAATGACCGCCTCCAGGCGACGCCAGCTCCACAGCGGATAGGCAACGACCAGCATGAATACGGTTGGCAGCGGCGCAATCCATAACCCTTCGCGGGTCAGCATCAGATAGCTCAGCATCAGCGTGGCGACAGCCAGCGCCACCGTCAAGGCCAGTGACTTGCGCGGCGTGAGGATGAAATGCCCCAGCATGGCCAGCAGGATCGCACCGATCGCCAGGACCAGACCGGCCACCGGCGGCGCGTCGACGATGGCGCGGTGCGCGATCAGCGCGTCGAGCACGTTGGCGATGATTTCGACACCGGCCATGGCGCGCGAATGTCCCGACACCGGGGTCGGATAACTGTCGCCCAGTCCGGCCGCCGTGGCGCCGACCAGTACCAGCTTGCCGTTGAAAAAAGATCGCGGCACGGTGCCATCCAGCACGTCGGCGTAGGACACCTCCGTGTAGTGCCCGGGGGCTCCGGTGAAAGGAATGTGGATCCAGTTGTCTCGCAACCACAATGGCGCATCTGGCGCGGTGGAGGACGGGAGCGCCGCCCCGGGCCGGCGCTCGCCCGGCAGCGGAGGCAAGCCCTGCGGCATGCCGGCCACCCGCAGCATTGCGACGGCGAGGTGGTCCCACTGAGCATGGGGGGTGCCCTCACGCAGAAACACGCTGCGTGCCACACCGTCGGAATCGAGTTCGAGGTCGATATGGCCAATCGCCGCCGCCGCAGCCGAGAAGGCCGGGGTGGGCAACACCGGCCGGCCGTGCGTCGCGTACATCGGCAGCACCACCCGGCCGTTGTCGCGGATCGCCCTGGCCAGCGCGAGATCGTCTGCGGGATGTTGTCGATCGGCTTCGGCCAGGATCACATCGAGGCCAACCGCGCGGGCCTGGGTTCGCGCCAGACGCGCCAGGAGCGCTGCATGCACCGAGCGCGGCCATGGCCAGCGGCCGATCCTGGCCAGACTCGCATTGTCGATCGCAACAATCACGATGGCGGGATTGGCCGCGCGCGCGTCCGAGGCGATCCACCGGTCATAGAGCAGGCGGCTGGGTTGCCATTGGTCGACCGACTGATTCAGGACGACCGTCGCGACCAGCAGCAGCGCGGTCAACGTCAGCCATTCGAGCAAGGGGCCGCGGTGCGCCGGTGCGAATCTCGCCTTCACGGTTGGGTGAGCAGACGCACGTTGGGCGTGACGTCACCGTTGTCGTCGATCAGGATTCGCTGCGGCGCGCAGGATATGCCATGGAAGCCGTCGGCATCCAGCGAGCTCACGCGCACGTAGTAGGTGCCGGATGGCAGCGGCGCGAGATGCCAGTCGGGCGCGTGCGTCACGCCAGCGGCGATCGGCAAGGTGAAGTCGGGATCCCGGGCAAGCTCGACGCGATAGGTCTGGGTCGCATCGGCGGCCCAGGTCAGCTGCACGGCGGCGGGCGAACGTGTCTGTGCCTGCATGGCGGTGAGTTCCGGCGCGACGGTCACGCCGAGCGGCAGCGGCGCGCTGAAGGCCCCCGATCGGCCATCCCGGCCGATCGATGCCACGCGCCAGTAATAGCGCCCCGGCGTCAGGTCGGCTATGCGCAGGCGGCTGCCGGCCTGGCGTTCGTCGCGCAGCGGCGCGGCAAAGTTCGGTGTGCGGGCCAACTGGAAGTGATAGCCGGCCGCGTCGCCGACCTGGCCCCAGTCGAATTCGACATGCGGCCCGCTTACCGGCGCGTCGCGCGGCGGCGCGACGGCCACCGGAATCCCGGGGTGTGCCGCTATCTCGAACGCGACTACCCGCCTGCGTCCCTCCAGGCCGTCGGCGTCGATCCCACTGACGGCGAGATAGTACCTGCCGTCGGGCAGGCCGGCGAATTTGGCGACCGGGCCCCTGAACGAGCCGGTCAGCAAAATATCGTCGATGGCCCGGTCGCGAGCCACGATGGCGCGATACGACACGGCCCCCGGCAGCGCGGCATAGGCAAAGCGCGCGATCGGCTGCGACTGGCGGGTGGCGATGCCTCGCAGCGATGGCGCGGGCAGCAGCGGTCGCGGCGCCTGCACCTTGCCGTCTGGCCCGACGATGGTGCCCTGGCCGGCCGTGATCGCGCTGGGCGTCGCGGAGCCGGCGCCCTGTACGGCAACGACGCCTTTGAGCACCTCATTGGTCATTTGCGAGTCGTGGTCCCTCAGCCCGACGCGGAATTGCGTGCCGCGCACGCCCGTGACCGCCAGCGGCGAATTGACCTCGTAGCGGCCGATACCGCGGTGCGCCGGGTCCACGCTCGACTCGACCTGCCCGTGGCTGAAGCGGAGCACCGTGTTGATGATATTGGTGTGCCGGTACTGCCGGAGATGGGCCAGCACCAGCGTCGTGTCGGGCAAGACACGTATCTTGCTGTGGTCGACCAGTTCAAGCGTCGCGCTTGCGCCGGGCGCGCTGCTGATGCGGCTGCCTTCGGTCAGTATCATGCCAGGCGTCAAAGGGATCGACGCATGCCGGCCCAGGACGCGCGACACCCGGCCATTGGCAAACAGCACCCGGGCGCTCGACGGCTCGGTCGCGGCCCATGCCAGCGGTATTCGCAACCGCGTGGCCGGTCGCAGGCGGTAAGCAGAACGAATCTGATTGAACTGTTGCAGGTCGTGCCAGTTGTGATCCGGCCGCAGGTAGTCCGAAGCGATGCCAAACAGCGTGTCACCGGGATCGACGGCAACGATCAGCGCGCCATCCTGCACGCCGAGCGGCGCGGCCGGGCAGGCCAGCGGCAGCAGCACGGCCAGACACAGCAGTCCCCGCGTCAATTGATTGAATGCTATTGTGTGCATGAATTTCTCGGGTCAAGCTGGCAACGGATCGCGGCCGCGATTTCGGCGTGGCCACAGCAGCCGCCGAGAAAGCATCGAACGTTCTGTGCCGCCTGTTTTTCGGCGATTATAAGTTTTTCAGAATAATTTGAGCTGATTTAACATTATTTAACAGTTGGTGCGACCGATTCGTCTGCCGGGCGCGCCGTTCCCGTCAGGAGCCACTTTGAAACTATTGCGATTCGGTCCGAAGGGCCATGAAAAACCAGGAGTGCTGGACGCTCGGGGCGTAGTTCGCGACCTTTCCGGCGTGATCGCCGATCTGACGCCGGAGCAGCTCAGTCCGGCCGGGTTGGCCGAACTGCGCGCGCTGGATTTGACGACCCTGCCCGAGGTCGCCACACCCGGCCGCCTGGGCACGCCGTTTACCGGGCTGGGACAATTCATTGGCGTGGGGCTGAACTATCGCGACCACGCGGCTGAAGCGAATTTGCCTATCCCCGGCGAGCCGATTCTTTTCGCGAAATGGAACCAGTGCTTCAGCGGCCCCAACGATCCGATCGTGATGCCCAAGGGCTCGCGCAAGACCGACTGGGAGGTCGAGCTTGGCGTGGTGATCGGCACCCGGGCGCGCTACGTGCCGCTGGAGGACGCGCTGCGGCATGTCGCCGGATATTGCGTGGTGAACGACGTCTCGGAGCGCGAGTTTCAGATGGAGCGGGGTGGCACCTGGGACAAGGGCAAGGGCTGCGACACGTTCGGCCCGGTCGGCCCGTGGCTGGTGAGCGCCGACGAGGTGCCCGATCCGCAAAACCTGGGACTTTGGCTGGACGTCAACGGCAAGCGGTTCCAGACCGGCAACACCACCCACATGATCTTCGGCGTTGCGTTCCTGATCCATTACATGAGTCAGGTGATGACGCTCAACCCCGGCGACCTGATCGCCACCGGCACGCCGCCGGGTGTCGGCATGGGATGCAAGCCGCCCGTGTTTCTGCGCGAGGGCGACGTGGTGCGTCTGGGGATCGACGGCCTGGGCGAGCAGCAACAGGTGGTGCATGCCTGGCGGGCCGATTTGCTCGATTGACGATGGTCGGCGCCGGCGGCCGCGCGCGGCCGGCGCTGCTTGATGATGCATGCATTGATGGGGCGGCGCGATGGAACGCTGTGCATGGTGTGAGGGGTTCGACGCCTATCGGCAATATCACGATCTCGAATGGGGTGTGCCGTTGCGCGACCCCCTGGCACTGTTCGAGTTACTGATGCTCGAGGGCGCGCAGGCCGGTTTGTCCTGGGCCACGATATTGAAAAAGCGTGACAATTACCGGCGCGCGTTCGATGGTTTCGATCCCGAGAAGATCGCCCGCTACGACGAACGCAAGATGGCGCAATTGCTGGCCGATCCGGGCATCGTGCGCAATCGCGCCAAGGTCGGGGCGGTCGTGCAAAATGCGCGCGCGTATCTGGAGATGCGCGAGCGCGGCCAGCGCTTCGACGCGTTTCTGTGGGATTTCGTTGGCGGCCGTACGCGCCAGAATGCCTGGAGCGGCAGGCACGCGGTGCCGGCCAGCACCGCGCAATCGGATGCGATGAGCAAGGCGCTCAAGAAGCTTGGTTTCAAGTTCGTCGGCTCGACCATCTGCTATGCGTTCATGCAATCGGCGGGCCTGGTCAACGACCACGTCACGACCTGTTTTCGCCACGAGCAGGTGCGGGCGTTGGCGGGGTAATCGGCGGCGCGGGCCCGCCGGTCGGCTACAATCGCGCCTGTTCAACCGGAAAACCCATGTTCAGCTACCGCCACGCCTTTCACGCCGGCAATCACGCCGACGTCCTCAAGCACTGCATCGTCGTTCAACTGCTCGAATACCTGGGCCAGAAGGACACGCCATTCTGGTATATCGACACCCATGCGGGCGCCGGCGGATACGCGCTCGAGAGCGAATGGGCCAAAAAGAATGCCGAATATCAAAGCGGCATCACGCGCCTGTGGGGCCGCCAGGATTTGCCGCCGCTGGTGGCCGAGTACGTTCGGCTGGTGCGCGAATTCAACGCCGACGGCAAGCTGCGCTATTACCCGGGTTCGCCGTTTCTGGCGCTGCAACTGCTGCGCGACACCGATCGCCTGCGGCTGTTCGAGATGCACGGCAACGAAAATCGCGCGTTGCAGGACAACTTCCGGCCGCAAGGCAAGTCGGTCGCGCGCCGCACGATGTTCTACGAGGCCGACGGCTTCGCCAGCCTCAAGGCCTTGCTGCCGCCGCCGCCCAAGCGCGGCTTGGTCCTGATCGACCCCGCCTACGAAGACAAGCAGGACTACACCCGCGTCGTGCAAACCGTGCAGGAGGCACTCACGCGCTTTCCGACAGGCTGTTACGCGATCTGGTACCCGCAGGTCCAGCGACGCGAGTCGACACAGTTGCCCGAGCGGCTCAAGCGCCTGCCGCTCAAAAGCTGGCTGCACGCCAGTCTCACCGTGCATTCGCCATTGCCCGGCGGTCTCGGGCTGCATGGCAGCGGCATGTTCATCGTCAATCCGCCCTGGACGTTGCGCGCGGCGCTGCAGGAAGCTTTACCCTGGCTGGTAAAGGTGCTGGGGCAGGACAAGGGCGCGAAATACACGCTCGAAGGCAAGCAGGATTAGCTTTGCGGCGCCGGGTAGGGAATTGCGGCCAGATCATCCGCCTCGAGATAGCGCCATGTGCCGGGCGCCAGCGTGCCCAGCGCCAGGCCGCCGAGCTGCTCTCGGTGCAATTGCTCGACACGGTTGCCGACCGCGGCCACCATTCGCTTGACCTGATGATATTTACCCTGGTCGATCGTCAGCCAGAGCCGGTGTGCGCCCTTGCTTTGCGCGTCGATGGCGCGCACCGGCTGCGTTTCATCGTGCAGCAACACGCCGTCGCGCAAGGCGGCAAGCATCGCCTCGGTGATCGGATGCTTCGTCGTCGCGAGATAACGTTTGGGCACATGGCGGCGCGGCGACATCAGCGCGTGCAAAAACGGCCCGTCATCGCTCAGTAGCAGCAGTCCGGTGGTGTCCTGGTCGAGCCGGCCGGCTGGCTGCACGCCGCGCGCCACCAGCGGCGCGGGCAGCAGCGCAAGCACGCTCTGGTGGTGCTGAGGGCTGGCCGAGCACTCGTAGCCGGAGGGCTTGTGCAGCAGCAGGTAGACCTTTTCCCGATAGCGCCAGGTTTGACCGTCGACGGCAAACGCCAGCCCGTGCGGTGCGAACTCCTGCCTGGGGGCGTCGCACACGACGCCGTCGACGCTCACCGCACCGCTTTCGATCAATGCGCGGCATGTCTTGCGACTGCCGAATCCCTGCGACTGAAGAAGGCGTTCGAGTTGAATAGGGGGTCTCCGAGGTGTTGCAATGTCAACCCGGTATTGTAATGGCCGTCCTCAGTGTTGGCGCCGTGCCGCGGCGCCGGGCGCCGGCGAGGAGGCTACCGGCGGCGCAACGCCGGCGCTGGCGCTTGGTCTCGTATAGGGTGTGCGCAGGCTCAGAAACGGCGCTTCGATCAACCGGTAGCTGAAGTACGACAGCAACAGCGCTGGCGGCCACACCAGCAACAGGCCGTTCAGGATCGCGTTGGCGCCGGGATCGCTCACCAGATGGACCCATCCGCCATACTTGTTGATGATCAGGACGACATAGATATGCAGCAGGTAGAGCGAGTAGCTGCACTGGCCCAGCGCGGCCAGTGCGCGGCCTGCCGCCGCCGGCAATTGCGAGCGGCTTTGGAAGTAGGCCAGCAGCAGGCCAGCCCACAGCAGCGCCTCGAGCGCGCTCACCGGCATGCAGCGCGGATCGTTTTTCCACAGCGAGCCGGTGACGGAGATCAGGTGAAAACAGCACAGCGCGACAACTGCGCCCAGGCCGAGGGCATAGGGTGAGCGCAGCAGGCGGGGCGACTTCAAATGGACCAGGCCGGCGATCATGCCGATCAGGAATTGATCGAATCTTCCCAGCATGGTGAAGTAGACGTAGTTGGCATCACCCGGTGCGAATGAAGCGCCGAACAAGGTCGCGATCACCGTGCGCCAACCGATCCAGAACACCGCCAGGCCGATCAGATACCCTGCGCCTTGGCGGTGTGCAAAGCGGATCAGAAACGGGAACATGATATAAAACTGGCATTCGACCGCCACCGTCCACAGCGCATTGCTGAACTGGAACAGCGGTGACTTGCCGAGATTCGAGAACAGCAGGAACGACAGCGCGCCGGTGACGGTGGCGTCCCGCTGATGCACCGCCATCGCTCCGATAAACAGCACCGTCAGCAGCGGAAAAATGCGCAGCGCCCGATTGGCCAGAAAGCGCGGGTAGATGATCGCCTTGTTGCCGCCGTCGGTCAGCAGCGTGAACAGGAACCCGCTCAATACCAGAAACAGCGTCACGCCGGTGTTGCCAAGCAGTACGAATTGTTCGAGCCAGTTCGAGGTCGCTTGCGGCCCGCCGGCCGCCGCCCAGGTGTGATACAGCAGCACCAGCGTTGCGGCGAAAAGACGCAAATGATCCAGTTTTTCGTAGTAGGTTTTCGAGCTGCTTCGCATGCAAGGGAAAACGCACCGCGCTGCCATGAGCAGCGGTAAGCGGGCGTCGTGTTGCGAGAGTAGCCTTAGGCTATCACCCAAGTGCCGAGCGGCGCAGCGCGGATACTTTTTGAAACATTTGATGGCGCAACGCAACACAATGCGCAGCATCGGATTGCGTGATCCGAGTGAATGCCTAGGCCAGACCGACCCGGCGCATGAGGCCGCTCGCTATTACAAAGTTATCCTAACCAAGACGCTATAGACTCATTTTCGCCTTTTACGAAGCATTCTTGCAGAAACTCGACGCACACCCTGACCTTGGCCGAGGTGCTTAGCCGCGACGGATAGACGGCCCAGATATTGGCTTCCTGCCGATAATCGGGCAGCACCGGCACCAATTCACCGCGCTGCAGGTGCGGCCCCACGTCCCAAATGGAGCGCAGCACCACGCCATGCCCGGCGATCGCCCATTGCACGGCAATTTCGCCGTGATTGGTCGACAACGGCCCGGTTACCTTGACGGCTTTTTCCTCGCTGGCCGTGCGCAGTTTCCACACGCCGAAAGGGTGGTCGCGCTCCTTGATCACCAGGCAATCGTGCTGCGACAGGTCGGCGAGCGAGCGGGGCGCGCCACGCCGCGCGAGGTAAGCCGGGGCTGCGCACAGGATGCGGTGGTTCGCCGCCAACGGCCTGGCGATCAAATGCGGCGCGATTTCGTCGCCGACCCGGATGTCGAGATCGATCCCTTCGCTGGCCACATCGACCAGGCGATCGAACACTTCGAAACGCACGCTCAGGCCAGGATAGCGGCCGACCAGCGTAGAGATCATCGGCGCGACGACGTTTCTGCCGAAGCCGAAGCTGCTGCTCACGCGCAGCGTCCCGCGCGGTGCGGCGCGCGGCATCGAGACCTCCTGCAGCAATTGATCGATATCGTCCAGAATGCGCTGCGCCCAGTGATAGACGCGCTCGCCTTGATCGGTGATGACTACGCTGCGCGTGGTGCGCTGGAATAACTTGAGCATCAAATCGCTTTCCAGCACGCGAATGCGCTTGCTGATATAGGCAGGCGAGGTGCCCAGTTCGTCGGCCGCGCCGGAGAAGCTGGCCTTACGCACGACCGCGATGAAAACGCGCAGGTCGTCGGGGGTGGGCATTTTGTTCACGATTCGTGAAAAATGAGTTAACCGAAAGGCGAATTATATTTTGAAATTGAATCAATATAATGAGCATGCGGCGTACCCTAGGACGAAGCATTGTCGCGGCGCAGCCGCGAGGGGCGCGCGACTGAAGCGATCGATTTCCAACCCAGGCCCACAGGTGGACCCACACATGACAAAACCATTCAGAATTGCCGTGCTTCCGGGCGATGGCATCGGCAAGGAAGTGATGCCCGAGGGGCTGCGCGTGCTGCGCGCCGCGGCCGAGCGCTTTGGCATCGCTCTCGAGCTGACTCATTTCGATTGGGCCAGCTGCGACTATTACGCCGCCACCGGAAAAATGATGCCCGATGACTGGAAGGCGCTGCTGCAGCCGATGGATGCGATTTATTTCGGCGCAGTCGGCTGGCCCGATATCGTACCGGATCACATTTCGCTGTGGGGATCGCTGCTGAAGTTTCGCCGCGAATTCGACCAGTACATCAATCTGCGGCCCGCGCAAACCTTTGCCGGCGTAAAGTCGCCGCTGGCGGCCGATGCGGGCGAGATCGACATGATGATTGTGCGCGAGAACACCGAGGGCGAATATTCGTCGATCGGCGGCGTCATGTTCGAGGGCACCGAGAACGAAATCGTGATGCAGCAGTCGGTGTTTTCGCGGCGCGGCACCGAGCGGGTCATGAAGTTTGCCTTCGAGCTGGCGCGAAGTCGCCCGCGCAAGAATCTGACCGTCGCGACCAAAAGCAACGGTATTTCGATCTCGATGCCGTGGTGGGATGCGCGCGCGGCCGAGATGGCCAGTCGCTATCCGGACGTGGCCTGGAACAAGCAGCATATCGACATTTTGTGCGCCCGCTTCGTGCTGCAGCCGCAGCGCTTCGACGTGGTGGTGGCGTCCAACTTGTTCGGCGACATTTTGTCCGACCTTGGGCCGGCCTGTACCGGCACGATTGGCCTGGCTCCCTCGGCCAACCTGAATCCCGAGCGGGCGTTTCCGTCGCTGTTCGAGCCGGTGCACGGTTCGGCCCCCGATATTTACGGCAAGAACATTGCCAATCCGGTCGCCATGATCTGGTCGGGCGCGATGATGCTCGATTTCCTCACCCGCAGTACCGGCGCCGGGCGCACGGCGCACGATGCGATCGTTGCGGCCATCAAGGACGTATTGGTCGCCGGCCCCCACACCGCAGACCTCGGCGGGCAGGCGTCCACGACCGAAATGGGCCAGGCGATTGCGGCGCGAGTCGCTGGCGCCTGAGCATCGCTCGCTGCCGCGGACGCCGGGCACCGGGACGCAGCGCCCCGGTGCCGGCGTGACACGGCCCGGCGCGCCGGCCGGTCGACAAAACCGTACCGCGCGCGCAGAATGCAACCCGAAGCCAGTTGATCCCACTCATTGACGCCGCCATGAACGCCGCCGAATTCAACGCTTACCCGATCGAGATCGAATTTCCCGATATTCGCCCCTACGCTGCCGGTACCGGCAGCGTTGCCTATGTGCACACCTTCGACAGCGGCCAGCCCGGACCGCACGTGATGGTCAACGCGCTCACCCATGGCAACGAGGTGTGTGGCGCGATCGTCGTCAAGGAATTGCTGGACATGGGGCTGCGGCCGCAGCGCGGCAAGCTCACCCTGTCGTTCGCCAATGTCGACGCGTACGGCCGGTTCGATCCGGCCAGACCCGATGCGTCGCGCTTTGTCGATCAGGATTTCAATCGCGTCTGGACGCCCCAGGTACTCGACGATGCCGGCAAGGACTCATCGGAGTTGCGGCGGGCCAGGGCGCTGCGCCCGGTGGTCGATACCGTCGACCTGCTGCTCGATTTGCATTCGATGCACGAGAAGAGCTTGCCGTTGATCGTCTCGGGCCCGCTCGACAAGGGGATCGCGCTGGCACGCGAGCTGCGGATTCCGCCTCACGTAGTGGCGGATGAGGGGCACCCGGAAGGGCGTCGCATGCGTGACTACGGCGGCTTCGGCGACGCCGCGAGTCCGAAAAACGCGCTGCTGGTCGAGTGCGGCCAGCACTGGGAGGCCAATAGCGTGACAACGGCCCGGCACACGACGGCGCGTTTTTTGCTGCTGGCCGGGGTGATCGACAGGCAGAGCTTGCCCGCCGCGTGGTGGGGCGAATTGCCGGCGCAAAGTCATGTGATTCGCGTGACCGAACCGGTGGTCGCCAAAAGCAATGATTTTCGTTTTGCCGGCGACTACACCGGCCTGGAGATGTTCCCGGAAGCGGGCACGGTGATCGGCTGGAACGACGGCGAGCCGGTGCTCACTCCGTACCCGAACTGCGTTCTGGTGATGCCCTCGCTGCGCCAGCTGCGCCCCGGTGTAACGGTGGTGCGGCTGGGCCGGCAAGTCGGCTAGGAAACGTCGCTGGTATAGCGGCGCCGGCCGGCCAGGCGCTCGCCGATGCGTGCAAACGCATACCATTGCTGTGCCAGCAGACCCTGGCCGTATTCGCGGGCAGTACCCTGCGGCACCGGCAACTGATCTCGAATGCCGGTCGCCTCGACGGTCTTGTCCCATGAGGCGGTGCCCAGCAGCATGTCCCACCACGGGAACAGCACGCCGAAGTTGCAGCCGTAACGCGTTCCTTCGTGACCGTAGCCGATCGCATGATGCCGGCGATGAAACGCCGGGCTGACGATGATGCGCTCGAGCAGCCAGTGGTACGGCAGACGGGCGTTGACGTGCTGGATGCTTTGCAGCAGGTTGCCCACGGCGATCAGCACGACGTATTGGCTCGGCTCGACGCCGATGAACAGCGAGATCACCGCGAAATAGGCGGCCAGCAGGACGCTGTCGAGAAAGTGATTGCGATCGTCGGCCCACAGCGAGACTTGCTGCTGACTGTGATGCACCGCGTGCAATTCCCACCAGACCCCGAAACGGTGCTGCCAGCGGTGATACCAGTAGCCGGCAAAGTCGAGCACCACGAGATAGACGGCAAAGGAGAGCAGTGGCTTGTCGGTCACGCCCAGGCGGTTGCTGAGGTCGATGTTGGGCACATGATAGATGACCATCAGGCTCTGCCAGTGGCTGAACAGCGGTTGCAGCACGAGAAACACGGCCAGGTTGATGAGGCCGAGCTTGGCGATCCAGGTGTAGAGCACGTCGGTGCGCAGCGCCTTGCGGTCGTGCCAGACTTCCAGCGGACGCATCGCCTCGAGCGGTCGCAGCAAGGCGTAGGTCGCGGCGATCTCCAGCACGCCGACGATGACCCAGTACAGTGAATCGTAGAGGTCGTCGGCATATCCCATCAAGCCGAAACGAAAGAACAGTGGCTCGATGACGCCGACGAACAGTTGCGTTTGCAGGGCGCCGACGAGATTGTCGAGTTGCGTGATGATGGCGTGAATCATAGGGTCTTCAGTACGGCTGGGCCAAGGCAACCGGCGCGCCGCCCATTGCCGGGCGGCGGCAAGCCGGGATCAGTCGGGATTGGGGGCTGCCACGGGCGCGCGGTCGGCAAAAAAGATGCCGTGCGGCGAGCGCCCGACCGGGATCGTCGCAATCAGTTTGCGCGTGCGCATGTCGATGATACCCACATGCCGCGCGAAACGGAAAGTAACCCACAGGTAACGGTGATCCGCCGTCAGCTCCATATCGTCTGGCCCGGGCATCAGGCCGGTAATATCGCCCACGTTGGTCATCGTATGGTAGTCGATGATGCTGATCGTGCTGTCGACCCGATTGGAGACCGCCACGTGCTGGCCGTCGTCCAGCGAGCGGAAATTATGCGCTCCGCGCCCCGTATGGATGCGCTTGACGACTTGCCGCTTGTGCCAGTCGACCACCGCGACGTCGTCCTCGCCCGTCATGCCGACCAGCAGGTACTGGTCGCCCGGCACCATCCACAGGCCGGCCGGCGTTTTGCCGACGGGCATGGTCCACAGCACTTTCTGGGTCGGCAGGTCGATCGCGGCGAGCTGGTCGGAGTCCTGCAGCGTCACGAACACCGTGCGGTTGTCCATCGAAAACGTCATGTGGCTGGGCGTCTTGCCCAGCGGAATCCGCTTGGCCAGCGTCATGCCCTGGGTTTTCTCGTCGTAGTGGTAGATATCGATGCGGTTGAGCCGCAAACCATTGGTGACGAACCATTTGTGATCGGGAGAAAACCCCAGCTGGTAAGGATCCTCGATGTCCTGCACCCAGCGCTGCACCTTGCCGGTTTGCGGGTCGAGGAACATCAGGTCGTTCGACACCGAGTTCGCCACGATCAGCGACTTCTTGTCCGGCGTGAGCATCAGGTGATGCGGCTCCTTGCCGGTCGGCATGACGGCGACGACCTTGTGCGTGGCCTGGTTAATCAGGGTCAGGGTAGCCTGGCCGGAATCGAGAACGATGACATTCTGCGCGCGCGCCGAGGCGGCAAAACCGAGCCCGCAGGAGAGGGCGGCGACCGCCACGATGGATTTCGTGAAGCGCGTCGCAAAGGAAGCAAACATGTTTTTGGGGCCTGGAAACAAAGCGTATCGGATGGACTGGGCGGCGCGAGCCGATGCTCGCGGCGGCGCTATTTTCCTGCGTTCCTCGCGGGGGTGCAAGCAATCTATTGCGCATCGCACAACAGAGGTAAAAATGCCCTTGCCGACGGCAGTCAAGCGCTATTTGGCCGTTAGAAACGGCAACACTTTAGCCAGCAATTGCTCGGGGGCTTCTTCGGGGACGTAATGCCCGCACGGCAAGGCCTCGCCGACCACATGGGGCGCCAGGCGGCGCCACTCGGCGAGCGGGTCGAAACACTGCTCGATGACGCCTTCGGCGCCCCACAATGCCATGAAGGGACAGCGGATCTGGCGCCCGGCGGCGCGATCGGCGCGATCGTGTTCCAGATCGATCGTCGCGCTGGCGCGGTAATCCTCGCACAGCCCATGGGCGGCAGCCGGGTCGCTCAGGCAGCGCAGGTATTCGGCATAGGCGGCTTGCGTGAAGGGCTTGAGGCCCGCGCTGCGGGTGCCCATGGTCTGCCTCAGGTACTGGTCGGGGTCGGCGCGGATCAGCGTTTCCGGAAATGGCGCCGGGCGGATCAGGAAAAACCAGTGCCAGTAGGCGCGCGCGAAATCGAACGAGGTTTGCTCATACATCGCCAGGGTCGGCGCGATGTCGAGGGTCACCAGCTTCTCGACGGCCGCGGGGTGATCGAGCGCCATGCGCGCGGCAACGCGCGCGCCCCGGTCGTGAGCCAGCACCGAAAAAGTGTCGAATCCCAGCGTGCGCATCAACTCGACCTGATCCAGCGCCATGCGCCGCTTGGCGTAATTGCTGTGATCGGGCAGGCCGGCCGGCTTGCCGCTGTCGCCATAGCCGCGCAGATCGGCCGCCACCACGGTGAAATGTTGCGCCAGTACGGGTGCGACCTTGTGCCAGATCGCGTGGGTTTGCGGGTGGCCGTGCAACAGCAGCAGCGCCGGCCCGCCGCCGCCGCGGATGGCATGGATATTGATGCCGTCGATCACGGCGGATACTTTTTCGAATGCGTCGAACACGATGGCCTCCCGGGCGTTTGCGTCAGTTTAGCCGGGCTTGGGCCAACTCGCTCAGGCGCTTGCGATAGCTGTGTCGCGCTGCAGTTGTTCGAACGCTACGATCTTGCCGGCCAGTGCGCTGGCTGCCACGGTGTAGGGGCTTGCCAGCCATACCTGGCCTGGGCCGGAGCGGCCCGGGAAATTGCGGTTGATGGCGCTGACCGTCACCTGCCCGGGGTCGGTGGACTGCCCCGGGCCGCAGTTCGCGCACGAGCCGCAGCCAGGAGGCACGAGCGTGACATGGGCGGCCTCGAAGGTGGCGAGGTAGCCGCGCTGCTCGCAATACCGGCGCACGTCGAGCGTGCCGAACTGCAGATAAAGGCGGGTGCCAGGGGCCACGCGCAGGCCATGATCGAGCCCCCAGCGCAGCACCTCATGGTAGCTGTCGAAGTCGCTGCGCTTGCCGGCCGTGCAGGAGCCGCCGTAGGCGATATCGACCGCGATCGCGTCGCTCAAGGCCGAGGCGGGCACGCCGTTGCCGGGGTCGCCCGGCCGGGCCAGCATCGGTTCGATGCGCTCGCCTTCGATGCGGATGACGTCGCAGTAGGGCGCCCCGGGGTCGCTCTGCATCCACGACTCGAGCCTGAAATCGATGCCGCGCCGCTCCTTCAGAAAGGCGATGGTTTTCTCGTCCGGGGCCACGATGCCGGTCATGCCGCCCAACTCGGCCACCATATTGGTCAGCGTGGCGCGCTCGTCGATCGACAGCGCCTGCACTGCCGCGCCGCCGTATTCGAAAACCACCCCGATCGCGCCGCCGGCGCGGATGGTTTCCATCTGCAGCAGATGAAGCACCAGATCCTTGGCCGTCACGCCGGGGCGCAGTTGGCCGCTGACCTCGATGCGCAGCGTCTGCGGCACCTTGCAGCGCACATAGCCGGTCACCCAGCTGTTGGCGATTTCGGTGGCGCCGGCCCCGAAGGCCAGGCAGCCCAGCGCACCCGAGTGCGGCGTATGGGAGTCGGTGCCGACGATCACCTGACCCGGCAACGCATAGCGCTCGGCCATCAGCGCATGACAGATGCCTTCGGAGCCGGTTTCGCCGGGCAACGCGCCGTGCACCCTTACCGGGTAGTCGCGAGCGAACGCCTGATGACCCTGGGCGAGGTTGGCCACGCCCGGCAGCAGTCCGTTGCGCACGTGCGGCACGCTTTGCGCGGCTAGCACCAGATGGTCCTGGAATGCAACGATATGCTCGGGATCGACCAACGGCGCGGGCTTGCCGAACGCGCGGTGCATGAGGTGCGCGCTCATGCCGGTGAAATAATCGTGGCTGAAGCGGTAGTCGGCCGCGATGAACACGCCATCGCCGCTGTGGGCGCGCTCGCTGGCCGGATGCAGATGCCGTTCGATGATTTTCTGGACCAGCGTGCGCGGTGCGCCCGGTTCGGCGCGCGCATTATCCGCGCGCGAGCGCGGCGCTGGCCAGGATTGCGAGCGGCTGTAGTCGAGCAGGCCGCCGGCGCGGATGATGCGCTGGGTCAGTTCGTCGCGGCCGGCCAGGAATACCGACATCGGAATTGCCTCGCCAGCGGCGATGCGATCGAGCACCGAGAAATCGGTGGTGGTGAGAATGCCGATGTTGTCGCAGTTCTGTTGATAAATGCGCTCGAAACTTTGCGCCACGATCAGCCGGATGCCGGCCGACAATTCGGCCAGCGGCGACGATTCGCGCGATGAGCCCTTGCCATAGCGCTTGCCGGCCACCGTCACGGCGAAACCACCTTGCTTGACGGCGTTTTCGCCAAACGGCATTTCGTCGCCTGCCTTGAAGCCGACATAGGGGTAACGGCCCAGCCGCTCGTCGTAGACCAGCATCACAGTCACCGGGGTGATTTCGTCGGTCGAGACATCATCCCGCAACGGCCCGGCATCGGCCAGGCTGATCGATTCGCCAGCCAGCTGGCGGCGAATGCAGGCCGGGTCCTGTGACAGGTACAGCACGCGGGCGTCGAAGCGAACGGTATCTTCCATGGCGGGGCATCTCCTTGTGACCCCACTATATCGGCGCTCGGGGGCGCGTGGCGTGACGGCTCGGCATGGCAGCCTTGCCGGGGTGTGATGATTCGGCCGGCAAGGCCGGCGCCGCTCAGGACTGGCTGAAGAACTCGACGGCGAACTTGATCAGCTCGGCCTGGCCGTCGATACCCAGCTTGCGCTTGATCGACATGCGATGGGTTTCGACGGTGCGCACGGACAGGCCATGCAGCGAAGCGATCTGCTTGTTGGAGAGTCCATTGGCCAGGTGGCGCAGAATTTCGTGCTCGCGCCGCGTGAGTTTTTCGATCTCGCGCGCGGCGAACTTGTCGCTCAGCCCGTGCGTCGCGGCTGCTGGCGCCGGCTCGCGCATGTCGACGGCAAAGAACGTGCCGCCGCCCATGATGGTGTAGATCGCCTCGACGATTTGCGTGGCCGGCGAATCCTTCAGCACGTAGCCGTGTGCGCCGGCCGCCTGGGCTTGCGCCGCGTACTCGCGATTGTCGTGCATCGACAGCACCAGTACCCGCGTACTCGGGTACCTTTGGTGGATCGCCCGGGTCAGCGCAATGCCGCTGCCGCCTTTCATGCTGATATCGGTGAGCACCAGATGCGGCTGGGTCTGCTCGATCAGCCGCAAGGCGTCGGTCAGATTGCCGGCTTCGCCGACCACCCGAAGCCCGGCAATGGCATCGAGCCGCAGGCGCAGGCCGTCGCGCACCAGCGGATGGTCGTCGACCAGCAGCAGATCGATCAGGGCGGGCAGGCGCGTCATGTCAGGTTCGCGTTTCACGTCAAAGCGGCGGCCGTCTCCAGCGCCGCGGGATGGTAGGGAATCAGCGCGATCAACTCGGTATGGCCAGGGCTGGAGTCGATCTGCAGGCAGCCACCCAGCGATTCGACACGTTCGCGCATATTGCGCAGGCCGATGCCGCGCTGCGCGTCGGCGTGTACCGCTTCACAGTCGAAACCCCGGCCGTTGTCCATCACGCTGAGCATGACCTGGCGCGGCAGCACAGCCAGCGCGATTCTGACCCGGCTGGCCGCGGCATGACGCGCAATATTGGAGAGCGCTTCCTGGGCAATGCGAAATAGTATCGTATTGAACGAATCGGGTAATGATTTGCCCTGCGCGGCCGAGACGTCGACGACGACGTTTTCGCGGGGCATGTAGCCGGTCTCGCCGAATTCCCTGCCGAGCTGCACCAGCGCGGCGGCCAGCCCGAAATCGTCGAGCATCGACGGGCGCAGCGCGTGCGAGATGCGGCGGATTTCGCCCAGGGTCCGGTTGATCTGCGCGAGCGCCTTGCCGATCGTGGCATCGACCATGCCCGGGTCGTCTCGCGCCTGCCCGGCATGGGCCGGCACTGACTCGAGCAGCAGCTTGGTCGACACCAGCATCTGGCTGACGCCGTCGTGCAACTCGCGCGAGAGCCGCCCACGCTCGGCTTCCTGCGATTCGACCACCTGATGGGCGAGCAGCTTGAGTTTCGCATCGGAGCTGCGCCAGTCGGTGATATTCAGCGCCAGGCCACAGATGCCGATGGCCAGCATGCCGAGCGTGCCGGTCAGGCCGATCCACAACAGCGTGCGTTTGATATTCATCGACGCGTGCTGGTCGATTTGAGCCAGCGTGGCCGTGACGTCGTCCAGGTAGATGCCGGTGCCGATCATCCACCCCCAGCGATCGAGCTTGAGCACATAGCCGAGCTTGGGCTCGATCTGGTGAGTCGAGGGCCGCCTCCACGGGTATTCGACAAAACCGCCGCCTTGCTCGGCCCGGTGGATCAACCGCTGGATCGGCGAAGTGCCGTCGGGCGCGCGCAGCGACCAGAGGTTCTGGCCGACCAGTTCCGGCTGGCGCGGATGCATCAGCGATTTGCCGTTCAGGTCATAGACAAAAAAATAACCGTCCGTGCCGAACTCTAGCTTGGACAATATCTGAAGTGCGCGCTCGCGCGTGGCGGCGTCGTTGCGGCCGGAATCATAGAGCGGTGCAATGGCGCTTTGCGCCAGGTCCATGTAATGGCGCAGCTCGGCCTGCTTGCTGGCCCGGTAGGCCGCCGCGATGATGCTTCGCTGGGAGTTCGACAGCACGTGTGCCTGCAACACCACGGCGATGGTGATGATGGCCGTCGCGATCATGAACGGCATCAGCGCGAGCAGGAGCAGCTTGCGTCGCAGGCCGGGAATAGGGACGCTCAACATCGCGTTAAATCAGCCATCCGAGAAGGGCGGCAAGCCGCCGCGTCGAGCGACGCGGCCTAACCTGCGACCCGCAATTGATAAAGTGCCGCGGCATGGCTGCCGTGCCCGAGCGCCTCTGAGTTCGCGCCAGGACAATCGATCACGGAATCAATCTGCGTGGTACTACGTAGATGCCGTGCGACGCGGCTCAGGGTATTCCGCAGAGCGAAACCCTGCGGACAGGCGAAATTATCACTCAAACGGGCGATCTGCGTAGTACTACGCTTGTAGACGGCGGACAGACTCTCAATAATGCTCGCGCGTCCAAATACGAGGCGGACGTAATGACCGATGGCCGGCCGGTTTTACACGCCGGGCCGGTTTGCCATTTTGAGCCATATAAGGAGACTTGAGCATGAAATCGACGATTCCAGCCCAAGCCGGCGCACGCTGGCGATGGCTGCTGCTATTGCCCTGGATCGCATTGTTCTGGGTGCCTTCGTACAACGCCGTCGAGCCCACGCTCGCGGGCTTTCCCTTCTTCTACTGGTACCAATTGTTGTGGGTGCTGCTGAGCGCGGCCATCACGGCGCTTGTGTATGTCAAGACCCGGGGCCTGCATGCGGCCGCCGATGAGCGGGAGGCGACAGAATGAACGTAACTGCTACCCTGGTTTTCGTGCTGTTTTTCCTGGCCGTGACGGTCATGGGCTTCTATGCGGCCCACTGGCGCCGCGGCGACCTGCGCTCGATCGACGAGTGGGGTCTGGGCGGGCGGCGCTTCGGCACGATCGTGACGTGGTTTCTGCTGGGCGGCGACATCTACACGGCCTACACCTTCATCGCCGTGCCCGCGCTGGTGTTCGGCGCCGGCGCAATCGGCTTTTTCGCGCTGCCTTACACGATTCTGATCTACCCGTTTGCCTTCGTGGTGTTCCCGAAGCTATGGCATATCGCCAAGCGCCACGGTTACGTCACGGCCGCCGACGTCGTGCAGGGTCGTTTCCAGAGCAAGCCGCTGGCGCTGGCCGTGGCGGTCACCGGCATCGTCGCGACGATGCCGTATATCGCCTTGCAACTGGTCGGGATCGAAACCGTGATTGGCGCACTGGGCTTTAACACCCATGGTGCGCTGGGCGATCTGCCGCTGATCATCGCGTTTGCGATTCTGGCGGCCTACACGTACTCGTCGGGCCTGCGCGCGCCGGCGATGATCGCGGTGGTCAAGGACCTGCTGATCTACGTGACGATCGGCGCGGCGGTGATCGTGGTGCCGGCGCAGCTCGGCGGCTTTGCGCATATTTTCAGTGCGGTGCCGCCGGCCAAACTGCTGTTGCACGCGCCGGACGCTGCCAGCCTGAATGGCTATAGCGCGTACGCCACGCTGGCGATCGGCTCGGCCCTCGCCCTGTTCCTTTATCCACACTCGGTCACGGCGATTTTCAGCTCCTCCTCGGGCAACACGATTCGCCGCAACATGGCGCTGCTGCCGGCCTACACGTTCATGCTCGGTCTGCTCGCGCTGCTGGGCTTCATGGCGCTGGCCGCGGGCTTGCAGAACATGCCGGAGTTCGTGCCGTACTTCAAGGCTTATGGGCCGAGTTTCGCGGTGCCGGCGCTGTTCCTGCATTTCTTCCCGTCATGGTTCGTGGGTGTCGCGTTTGCCGCCATCGGCATCGGTGCTCTGGTGCCGGCCGCGATCATGTCGATTGCCGCCGCCAACCTGTACACGCGCAATATTCATCGCGTCTACGTCAAACGGGATATGAGCCCTCACCAGGAGACCCAGGTGGCGAAGCTGGTGTCGCTGATCGTCAAGCTCGGCGCGCTGGCGTTCATCGTGTTCCTGCCGCTAACCTACGCGCTGCAGTTGCAGTTGCTCGGCGGCATCTGGATCATTCAGACGCTGCCGGCGATCGTGCTTGGCCTCTACACGCGGGTGCTCGACTCGCGCGGTCTGCTGCTGGGCTGGCTGGTAGGTATCGTCGCTGGCACCTGGATGGCCGCCTCGCTGCATCTGAAATCGTCGATCTATACGATTCACGTGGGCGGCATGGCGATTCCCGGTTATGCCGCGGTTTGGTCGCTGGCGATCAACATCGTCGTGGCGGTGGTGGTCAGCTTGGTGATCCGTCTGGTGCAGGGCGATTCGCGCGCCCGGCTGGATACGGCCAGCGGTAAATAACGCGGTATCCCCGTCGTCTGCCGATCGCCCGCTGACCACACGGCGATTGGGCGCGCCCCCGAGCGAGATCCGCTCGGGGGCGTTTTTCATTGGTGGGCGGTCAGCGCGCCTGGTCGGCCGGCATGCGCTGACGGCGGGCCGGCGTCAGCAGCGCATTGCCTGCCGCGCAGGCGAGCAGCAGCACGCAGGTCGCCAGAAACACGTAGCGCATGCCGATATGCCCGCCGACGAAGCCGCCGAACAGGGGCCCTGCGACCTGACCAACGTATTGCGATGAGGTCGAATAGCCGAGCACGCGTCCGACCGACTCGTCGGGCACGTTGTGCCTGATCAGCGCCGTCACGCAGGGCAGCAGGCCGCCGAGCGACAGCCCCATCAGAAAGCGCAACCCGATCAACTGCCAGGCGGCGGTGACGAATGCCTGCGGAATCAGCAGCAAGCCTGAGACGGCGAGGCAGCCGGTCACGACCTTCATGCCGCCGATCCGGTCGGCGAGCTTGCCCAGGCGCGACGCCGAGACGATGCTGCCGAGCGCGGCAGCCGACATGGCCAGGCCCGAGACAAAGGTGACCGTCTTGATGTCGCTGACCAGTTGTTGCACGTAGACCGTGATGATCGGCTCGATCGACATATTGGCGACCATCAGCAGGGTCGCGGTGGCCAGCATCGACAACACCATTTTGCGATTGCCCAGCGGCGCCGGCGCCCCCCTGACGGCGGCCCGGGTGCCGCGCTCGGCTTGCGAACGCGGCGGGCGATCTTCCCTGATCAAAATACAGGTGGCCAGACAATTGAGCGAAATGAAGCCGCTGGCCACGAAGAACGTCATGCGGATGCCGAACAGCGACGGCATGATGCCGCCCAGCAGCGGCCCCATCAGGTTACCCGCCATGATGCCGGTCGACAGCACGCCTAGCGCCCACGCCGAGCGGTGCTTGGGCGTTTGCGCCGCCACCAGCACGTAGGAACCTGAAGTGTAGCCGCCGGCCAGGCCGACCAGCAGCCGTATCCCGGCCAGTTGCCAGACATTCTGCGCCAGCCCGATGAGTGCCATGGTGAGCATCATGCCGATGCTGGCGCGAATCAGGTTCGGCTTGCAGCCGAATCGGTCCGCCAGCCGGCCCCATAGTGGTGCGACCAGCGCCCCGGCGAGGAACGTCGCGCCATAGACGATGCCGGACCATTGCACAATGGCGGCGTGGCCGTGCACGCCCAACTGTTCGATATAGACCGGCAGGAACGGCAGCACCAACGTCATCGCAATGATGTTGATGAAAGCGCCGAAGAAGCAAACGGCCAGGTTACGTTGCCAGTGAGATTCGTTCATGGTTCGCGAAGGAGGGGGCTGCCGCGCCGGTTCTCAGGCCGAGGATGCGGCGGCGCGCGCCGGACGTCAAGCTCGGGCGGCTCGCGGGACTGCCCCAGTATAAAAGCGGTGGTATGTCCGGGCGTTGTCGGTACGGCATTGCTGCCATGCCCGATCGTCATGGCAAAGCGGCATGCGAGCGGCGGCCGCGCGCACCGGTAGTATGATCGTGCCATTTCGCCAACGCCCTGGATGAGGCGCCGCGCCATGAACCATTTGCTTCGCAAGCTCGATCTGACGTCGCTCAGGCTGTTCGTCGCCGTGTGTCAGGAAAGAAATATTGCCCGCGCGGCCGAGCGCGAGTGCATTACGCCCTCGGCAGTGAGCCGGCGCATCGCGGAAATCGAAACGGTGATCGGGCGGCCGGTGATCCATCGGGAGTCGCGCGGCATTTCCGTGACGCCGGTGGGCGAGATGGTGATGCGCCATGCCCAGGCGGTTATCGCCAGCTTCGAGAGCCTCGATGCCGAGCTCTCGCAATTTGCCACCGGCGCCAAGGGCAGCGTCAAGGTGGTCGCCAATTTGTCGGCCATCGTGCAGTTCTTGCCCGAAGATATCGCCGCCTACACCCGCACTTTTCCCGACGTCGAAATTCAGGTGGACGAAAAATCGACCTCGAGCGTGTTGCGCAGCGTCAGCGAGAGCAGCGCGGACTTCGGGATTTGCAACGCGGTACCCGGCATCAAGGACCTGGAGTTTTTGCCGTACCGCACCGATCGGCTGTTCGTCCTGGTGCCGCGCGGGCATCGGCTGTGCGACGCGACAGCCGTCACGCTGGCCGACATGGCGCGCGAGAATTTCGTCGGCCTGGGCAGCGACACGTCGCTCGCGCGGCTGCTGGCGCAGCAGGCCAGGAGCCTGGGACTGGACATGAAGGAGAAGATCCGCGTCAACAGCTTCGACGCGCTGTGCCGCATGGTGCATGTACGCCTGGGCATCGCCGTGCTGCCGCAGCACATCGGCGAGCTGTATGTCGACACGCTGGATCTGCAACTGGTGCCGATCGCGGAGCCTTGGGCATCGCGCGAACAGATCGTGGTGTTTCGCCAGCGCGAGCGGCTGACAGCGGCGGCCGCGGCGCTGGTCAATTTCCTGACCAATAAGCGCTGAGCCGTTGCCATCTCGTTCCGGAACGTCTGCCTTGAGCAATCATCACCGCCGGGCCGCGCGCGGGTCAGTACCATTGGCTGACATTTTCGATTCCTGTGAACCATGGCCAAGACCCTCTACGACAAGCTCTGGGAGACCCACGCGGTCGCCACCGAGAAAGACGGCACAACGCTGCTCTATATTGACAGGCACCTGATCAACGAAGTCTCGAGCCCGCAGGCATTCGAAGGCCTGACGCTGGCTGGGCGCAAGCCGTGGCGCGTGGGCGCGAACCTGGCGGTGGCCGACCATAACGTGCCGACGACCGAGCGCAGCAGCGGGCATATCGAAGACCCGATTTCCCGCCTGCAGGTAGAGACCCTCGGCAGCAACGCCAAGACGTATGGTTTCACCTATTTCGACATGCTCGACAAGCGGCAGGGCATCGAACACGTGATCGGGCCGGAGCAGGGCGTGACGCTGCCGGGCATGACCGTCGTGTGCGGCGATTCGCACACGTCCACGCATGGCGCGTTCGGCTGCCTGGCGCATGGCATCGGCACCTCTGAAGTCGAGCATGTCCTGGTGACGCAGACGCTGCTCACGCGCAAGATGAAGTCGATGCTGGTGCAAGTCGATGGCCAATTGCCGATTGGCGTTAGCGCCAAGGACGTCGTGCTGGCGATTATCGGCAAGATCGGCACGGCCGGAGGCACAGGCTATGCGATCGAATTCGCCGGCTCGACGATTCGAGCGCTGTCGATGGAAGGACGCATGACGATCTGCAATATGGCGATCGAGGCGGGCGCGCGCGCCGGCATGATCGCCGTCGACGAGACCACGCTGGCGTATGTGAAAGACCGTCCGTTGGCGCCGACCGGCGCGCAGTGGGACCAGGCGGTGGAATACTGGCGCACGCTGCACTCCGACGAGGGCGCCCATTTCGACGCGGTGGTGACGCTCGATGCGACTCAAATCAAACCGCAGGTGACCTGGGGCACCTCGCCGGAAATGGTGGCGCCGGTCGACGCGCGGGTGCCCGATCCCGCGCAGGAGTCCGACCCGATGCGCCGCGATGGCATGCGAAAGGCGCTGGCCTATATGGATCTGGCGCCCGGCACGCCGATTACCGATATTGCGATCGACAAGGTGTTTATCGGCTCGTGCACCAATTCACGCATCGAGGATTTGCGCATCGCCGCGGCAGTCGTGCGCGGCCAGCGTGTGGCCGCCAATGTGAAGCAGGCGCTGGTGGTGCCCGGCTCGGGGCTGGTCAAGGCCCAGGCCGAGCGCGAGGGGCTCGACGAGGTATTTCGCGCGGCCGGCTTCGAGTGGCGCGAACCGGGTTGCTCGATGTGCCTGGGGATGAACGATGACCGGCTGGCGGCCGGCGAGCGTTGCGCCTCGACCTCCAACCGCAATTTCGAAGGGCGCCAGGGAGCGGGCGGCCGCACGCACCTGGTGAGCCCGGCGATGGCCGCGGCCGCTGCCATCGCCGGGCATTTCGTCGATGTGCGTGCAATGCGCCCGGCGAACGCCGCAAGTTAACCCCGATCCGACGGATTTTCGATGAAACCTTTGACCCAACACACCGGCATCGTCGTACCGCTCGATCGTGCCAACGTCGACACCGACGTCATTATTCCGAAGCAGTTCCTCAAGTCGATCCGGCGTACCGGGTTCGGCGTCAATCTGTTCGATGAATGGCGCTATCTCGATCACGGCGAACCGGGGCAGGATTGCTCGAAGCGGCCGGTGAATCAATCGTTCGTATTGAATCGGCCCGATCTGAAGGGCGCATCGATTCTGCTGGCGCGCGCCAACTTCGGTTGTGGCTCCTCGCGCGAGCATGCGCCCTGGGCGCTCGAGCAATATGGATTTCGGGTGCTGCTCGCGTCGAGCTTCGCCGACATCTTTTTCCACAATTGCTTCAAGAATGGCCTGTTGCCGATCGTATTGAGCGAGGCCGACATCGAGCGTCTGTTCGTGGCCGCGCATGCGGCCGGCGCACTGCGCCTTGAAGTCGACCTGCAGCAGCAGACTGTCAGGACGCTCGACGGAGCCATCGAGATAGGGTTCGATGTCGATCCGTTTCGCAAGGAGTGCCTGCTCAACGGGTTTGACGATATCGCGTTGACCTTGCGTCAGACCGAAGCCATTCGTGGCTTCGAGCAACAGCACATGGCGCGATTCCCGTGGTTGGCCAACGCAGTCTGACGGGCGCCTGACGGTGATTCGACGCGGCGGCGCCACATTGCACGCCGCCGAAGGACCCGCTCAGCTGGCCGGGTTGTCGTCGTCCGCCGGCACCGGCGCGCCGACGCCGGCCGTACCGATAATGCTGATCCGGAAGGTTGGGGTGGCCGCGAGCGAGCGTAGCGCCGGATCTTCCGGAATATGAAGCAGCAGCGGCGTGATCACCGAGCCGCCAATGACGGCTCGCCGGCTATTGTCGGCCGGGCTGAGTCCCCAGATGTCCTGATAGACGAGCGGCACGAGGTGCTGTCCGTGCCGGACATTGCCCAAATACAGCATGACGTGGCCGCCGATATAGATCAGGGTGCGCATCGGTTTGCCATTTCGCATCAAAAATGCCAGACGCTGGGCCGGCGAGTCGCCTGACAGATCGGTCATGTCGCCGGCGCTCATCTGCGATGACGAATGGCGCGGCAGCCACACGCCGAACGCCGCGAAAATGCTTTGCAGTTCCGACGAGCAATCGTTGTACAGGCCGGTATTGCCCCACCCGTAAGGCCGGCCGATCAGCGCCTTGAGCAGCGTCGCGAGGTGTCGGGGCGTGGCGCGCCACGGCATCGGGACGATTTGCGCATCACCCAGCAGCGCGGTATGGATAACCGCGCGGCCGTCTATGTCACGTACCGGCACCATGACGGTGCGCTGGCCGGGCGCGGGGCCGGACAGCAACGGCAGCAGCGTGCCGGCGGGCGCGTCGAAACGGAACATGCCCTGTGTGTCGCGTACCGGCGCGGAAGCCGCGATCACAGCGCCCAGCGCTTGCCGGGCCGCCGTGCGCCAGGCGCCGGCGAAAGCGTCGTCCACCGCAGCCACTCCACGGCTGCGCACCCAGCCCTGCACGTCGGGCGTCTGCACATAATCCCAGCCGCCGTCGAGGCTGCTGCCGAGCACATAGAGGGGGGTGCCGGGGCGAATCGCCGATATCTGCAGGTTGTCGAAGGGATAGCCCTCGCCGGCCAGGTGCCTGCTGTAGAACGATGGGTCCATGGTCGGCAGTTCACGCACCAGCAAATTGCCGGTGGCGATGGCCCTGCGCCCCGGCTGGAAGCTTGGCGCATCCCCGAATTGCCCGACATCCATGTTGTGGGCGATCGCATCGATCCATGCCTTGGTGTGCGGCCGGAAGTTCTGCCCGTAGCCGATGTGGCGTCCCGCTTGCCTGGTATTGTCGAAACGCTCGATGCGGCGGCGCTGCAGGGCGACGACGTCGCTGCCGTCCTGGCGGTAGACGCGGGCATCCACATAAGCGGAATTCCATGGCGACGGGTCGTTGGTGGCTGTGCCGAAATAGCGCGCGTAGAGCGCGAGCAAATGCGCCTGCTGGTCTGCCGCGCTGAGGAAGGGTTGGTCGTAATCCGGGCTGTCCGGCGCAATCCAGCGATCGACGTTTTGATCGTAGCCGGTCATTGGAAAAAGGCTGACGCGGTCGATCGCTGCCGACGCGGGGGCGGAGACCGGCGCGCTCGCGCAGCCGGCCAGCGCCAGGCATCCGGCAATGGCCAGTGCGTGCCAAGCATGAACCACGCGCGCAGCGACACAGTGGCGAGGGCGAGCTGAAGAGCGGGCTGGGACAGTCATGGGCAAGGGATTCGCTGGCGGATATATGGGCTGTGATGATACGACGATTTGCCGTAAAGCAATGCACCGCTCGGACGACTCGGAAGACTCTGTATCCGGCTTGATCCTGGTCAAAACCCTTGATCGGCCGCGTGGCAGGCTTGTCGGCATGCCGCGATGCGTTCGGCACAGGGGTTGGACGCGCGATCCGGCATGGCATCGTGCCAAGCCATCGAGGCAGGTCTTCGGGAGATTGAGATGACGACTTCGCAATTGTTGCGCTACGAACCGGCGGTACCGGCTCCGGCGCTGTTGACCCAGAGCGCGTTGACGGAAATCGTGCTGCCTCAGCCAGTGCTGGGCACTGGGCCCGCGCTCACGAGCGCACTGGCATCGCGCCGCAGCGTGCGGGATTTCACCGCGCAGGCGCTCACGCAACAGCAACTGGGCGAGTTGTTGTGGGCAGCCGACGGCGTGAATCGTGCGGCCGGCGGCGGTCGTACGGCGCCGTCGCCGCATGGCGTGCAAGAGATCGATATCTATGCGGCGCTGCCCGATGGTGTCTACCGCTACGAGCCGGGTACGCACAGCCTGAAGCTCAAGCGTGCCGTGGATGCGCGCAATCTGACCGGTTATCAGGATTTTGTCGGGCGTGCGCCGCTCGATTTGGTGTATGTGGTCAATTATGGGCGTCTGCTGGAGATGCCCGCGCAACAACGCGACATATTTTCCGCGGCGACCGCCGGCGCGATTGCGCAGAACGTTTATCTTTACTGCGCCTCGGCTGGCCTGGGCGCGGTAGTGCGCGGCTGGCTCAATCGGCGCAATTTGGCCGAGGCCATTGGCTTGAACGAAGACGAAGTGCCGATCCTGGCGCAGACTGTCGGCGTGCCGGCCAACCCGTAAGACATGATGTCTGGCGTGCCCGGCGCCATGCCGGGCGCGCGCTGGCGGCTTGCTACCTTACCAGCAGTTCGTCGATCACAGTCTGTACGCCAGGCGAGGACCATGCGGCGTCAAATGCCGCCGCTTTCTCGGCGCTCGAGTCGACCTCGCCGCGCAATGTCACGGTGCCGTCGCGCATGCTGACCTGGATGTATTGCGACTCGAGCCGCGTGTATAGCTGCAGCGCCGCCTCGATTTTTCTGCCGATTTCAACGGCCGGCGAATGGCCGAATGCCTCGTCGTGATCCGCTCCCGCGTTCTGTTTCTGCTGCATGTCCGTCTTCATTGCTGCTCTCCAGATTGCCTCGATCGTTTCGCCACGTCCGATGCGTTAAGGATGGAGACGAAACTTTTTTAAGCATATGTCGACGCACTTTCTCGATATTGATCTGGGTCATGACCTGCCGGCGGCCGTGTCATCGGGCGCCCGCCTGCTGGCGCAACGGCCGGCCGCCACCGGGGCGGCGGGCAATCGTGGCAATTGTTGGCTGTCATCCTAATGTCATATTTTGAACCTACGATCTAGCGCTCATAAGGACGCCGCACCCGCTGGCGGCCGGACGCCGGGAGATGGGGAACGTCACGGTGTCGAGATCGGTAAATGGCAAGTAGTTGTATGGACATCGAGTACGCGCAGCGATTCGATTTTTAATAAGCATTTAAACCGCGGAGAGACCCATGTCAGTTCGACATCGCCGTAATCACCTGAAGCACATTTTCGCTATCGCAAGTTTCGCAGTGGTCGGCGTTCTGCCGATCGCCGCCAATGCAGCGCCGCAAACCAATCTTCTGGAAACCGGCTCGACCCTGCTGTACCCGCTGTTCAATCTGTGGGTGCCGGCCTTTGCCAAGGCCAACCCGGATGTCAAGATCACCACGCAAGGCACGGGCAGCGGCACGGGCATCGCAGAGGCGATCTCCGGCGTGGCGCAGATCGGCGCTTCGGATGCTTATATGAGCGACGCGCAGATCAAGCAAAATCCCAGCATTCTCAATATTCCGCTGGCGATTTCGGCGCAAACGATCAATTACAACATCCCGAACCTGAACAAGAAGCCGCTCAAGCTCGACGGCCCGGTGCTCGCCGGCATCTATGATGGTTCGATCAAGACCTGGAACGATCCGCGCATCAAGGCGCTGAACCCGGGCGTTGCGCTGCCGGACCACGCCATTGTGCCGATTCACCGCACGGACGGCAGCGGCGATACGTTCATTTTCAGCCAGTACCTGTCGTTCTCCACGCCGACGTGGAACAAGAGCGTGGGCTACGGCACGACCATCAGCTGGCCCGCGGTGCAGGGCGGCGTGGGCGCGAACGGCAACCCCGGCATGGTTCAGGCCAGCCAGCAAACGCCGTATTCGATCGCCTACATCGGCGTGAGCTTTCATAACGAGATTCAAAAGGCCGGCCTCGGCACGGCACTGCTGAAAAATCGTGCCGGCAATTTCGTGCTGCCCACGCCCAAGACCGTCAATGCGGCGGCCAGCCAGCTGACGGCCAAGACGCCGGCCGACGAGCGCATCAGCCTGGTGTTCGCGCCGGGTGCGAATTCGTATCCGATCATCAACTACGAATACGCGATCGTCAACGCAAAGCAAGCCAATCCGGAAACGGCCAAGGCCGTGCGCGATCTGCTGAACTGGGCGGTGAGCCCGACCGGGGGCAGCGCGGCATCCTTCCTGGATCAAGTGAGATTCGTGGCGCTGCCGGCGAAGATCGTCGAGCTGAGCAAAGCGCAGATCGCCAAGATTCAGTAATGCGGCGGTAACGTTTGACGAGCTGCGCCTCATCGCTGGCCGATGAGGCGCAGCAGCCTGAATCGAAGTCGAGACGCAGTTAAAAAGTCATTACTACTATGCGATCGTTTCGTTTGAGTCTGCAGGTTGTCACCGGTGTCATTCCGCTGCTGCTGCTGGCGATATTTGTTTTTTTGACGGCCTATTCTTGGCCGGCTATCCGTTTCAATGGCCTGGGATTCCTGTTTTCGAAAACGTGGAGTCTTGGCAACCTGTATGCCGATCCGATCGCTCAGGACGGCTACCAGGTGGCCGTGGGCGCGCACTATGGCATATGGGTGTTCGTGGTCGGCACCTTGGCCAGCTCGGCGATCGCCCTGTTGCTTGCCGTGCCGATCGGCATGGGGGTTGCATTCTTTCTCAGCGAGTATTCGCGCGGCCGGGTGCGCGCGGCGCTATCGCAATTGGTCGAACTGCTCGCCATGGTGCCCAGCGTAGTCTACGGCCTGTGGGGCCTGGAGGTGCTCGCGCCGCTGGTGCTCAAGCATATCGCGCCGGCGCTGGCCGGCCTGTTGCACTTCATTCCTTTCTTTTCCGGGACCGCCACCAGCGGCTACGGATTGCTCACCGCCGGCCTGGTGCTCGCGTTGATGGTCGTGCCGGTGATATCGAGCACGCTGGTGGAATCCATGCAGCGCGTCCCGCGCGAGCTGCGTGAATCGTGCTTCGCGCTGGGCGCCACGCGCGCCGAGATGATCGGCAAGATCCTGTTGCCCGCCGTGCGCATTCCGTTGATCGGCTCGGTGATCCTGGCGCTCGGCCGCGCGCTGGGCGAGACCATGGCCGTGCTGATGGTCAGTGGCGGCGCACTGAATTATTTGCCTCACACGCTCTATAGCCCGATTACCAGCATGGCGGCCTTCATCGCATCCCAGCTCGACAGCGCGCTGCAGGATCCCAGCGGGATGGCTGTGCGTTCGCTTGCGGAAATCGCCTTGGTACTGCTCATTATTGCGGTTATCGTCAATGTCATCGCCCGCCTACTCACGTCTCAAGTCCGCCTGGCCGACCGTGCCTGAAGAGCGCCGCGCGCTGCAGCGCAAGCGCGCCATCGTCAACGGCGTTTTCGCCGTATTCTGCGCGATGGCGTTCGTGCTGGTCGTGGTGCCGTTGGCCGATATTCTGTGGACGGTCTTCGAGCGCGGCTTCAACGCCTTGTCGTGGAGTCTGTTCACGCAGGTGACCAACGGCATCAGCGGCGGCCTGCTCAACGCCATCGAGGGCACTCTGGTGCTCAGCGGTGGGGCGATCCTGTTTGCCGCGCCCATCGGGGTTGCCGCCGGCATTTATCTGGCCGAATACGGTCAGGGTCCATGGGGCAAGACCGCCCGATTCCTGGCCGACGTGCTGGTGGGCGTGCCATCCATCGTGCTGGGTTACTTCAGTTACGTGACGCTGGTGATCGGCCTCGGGTGGCAGTTCTCGGCGCTGGCCGGGGCGATCACGCTGGCGGTGCTGATCGTGCCCTACGTCACGCGGTTTACCGAGCTGGCCATGCGCCAGAACCCGTCCAGTTTGCGCGAGGCCGCTTACGCGTTGGGCTGCAAGGAGCACCAGGTCGTGTTTCGCGTGTTGCTGCCGGCTGCCCGCTCGGCCGTGGTGACCGGCATTCTGCTTTCACTCGCGATTTCGGTAGGTGAGACTGCGCCGTTGATTTATACGGCAGGCTGGTCCAATTATGTATGGAATGGCCAGTTGACGCACGAGCCGATCGGCTATCTGACTTATGTGATCTGGAGCTTCATCAACCAGCCTTTTGCCTCGGCGCACGCGCTGGCCTATGCCGCTGCCTTCCTGGTGATTGCGATGGTGCTGGCGATCAACGTCGCGGCGCGCATTCTCATGCGCGTGCGCACAGGGCAGTGATGGCGTTCCAGGTCGCTGGAAGCCGCGCCTCATTGCCGCCGCGCTGCATGCGGTGCTCCTCGAACCCTCGCGCAAAGTGCATTGGCACTTTGCTTCCTGGGTCCGAAAAATGAAAAAGGCTTGCTTGCGCAAGCCTTTGTATTTGGTGCCCAGGAGAGGACTCGGTCACACGGGCGCGACCCCGGCGCCGCTTTGCATGCGGCCGCCTTTCGAGTCCTCGCGCAAAGTGCATTGGCACTTTGCTTCCTGGGTCCGAAAAATGAAAAAGGCTTGCTTGCGCAAGCCTTTGTATTTGGTGCCCAGGAGAGGACTCGAACCTCCACGGAGTTACCCGCTAGTACCTGAAACTAGTGCGTCTACCAATTCCGCCACCTGGGCAGGTGTCTTCGTTTTGGCGAAGAAGCGCTATTTTAAGGTTTCTGATAGCCTTGTCAACAGCTTTGGCGGGGTTTCGATGAAATTTATTGGACGGCATCCCGGCGACGAGCGGCTGATGCCGGGCTTTTGTGCAAGCGGTGGCAGATTTTGCAGGCTTTGCCGTATGATTGGAACGATTCAGACGGGTTTGCCGTCGGCGCATGGGGCGCTACTTCGCCGGAAGAAACCGGCCCTCGATAGAAAAACCTTTGAGCAAATTTCCCTATCCTATTCCGAGCCGTGAAGAGATTCTCGGCGTACTGCGTACGTCCGATGTGCCGCTCAGTGCGAATGACATCGCCGAGGCGCTGGCGATCAAAAAGCAGGAGCGCGAGGGGTTCTTCAAACGGCTGGCGGCGATGGAGCGAGACGATCAGGTCCGGGTCGATCGACAAGGGCATTATCAACTGACCCATCCGTCGAACTTTATTTCCGGTCGGGTGGTGGGGCATCGCGATGGCTTTGGTTTCGCGGTACGCGACGATGACGGGGACGATCTGTATCTTTCCATCGACGAGATGAGAAAGGTGATGCACAACGACCGTGTCCTGTTGCGCATTACCGGGCATGATCGGCGCGGACGGCCGGAAGGGCATATCGTCGAGGTGACCGAACGCGCCAATACCACGGTGATTGGCCGCTTGCTGAACGAGAACGGTACCTTGATCGTGGCGCCCGAGGACAAGCGGATTGGCCACGATATCCTGATTCCGCCGCGCTCGCAGGGTAAGGCAAAGGTGGGGCAGGTCGTCTGCGTCGAGCTGACCGATTACCCCAGCCGCTATAACCAGGCGGTGGGGCGCGTGGTGGAGGTGCTTGGCGAAATCGACGACCCCGGCATGGAGATCGAGATTGCGGTGCGCAAGTACGGGGTGCCGCATCAATTTTCCCCTCAGGCGCTGGCCAGCGCGGGCGCGTTGCCCGATGAGGTGCGCGCGGCCGACCTGCGGCATCGCATTGATCTGCGCGATTTGCCGCTGGTCACGATCGATGGCGAGGATGCGCGCGATTTCGATGATGCGGTGTATTGCGAGCCGTGCAAAATCGGACGCGCCAATGGCTATCGCCTGATCGTGGCGATCGCCGATGTGTCGCACTACGTCACGCCTGGCGATGCGCTGGATATCGATGCGATCGAACGCAGCACTTCGGTGTATTTCCCGCGCCGAGTGATCCCGATGCTGCCCGAAAAACTGTCGAACGGGCTGTGTTCGCTGAATCCGGCGGTCGATCGGTGCGTGCTGGTGTGCGATGCGACCGTGGCCATGAACGGCGAGATCAAGGCCTATCAGTTCTATCCGGCGGTGATGCATTCGGCGGCCCGCCTGACCTATACGGAGGTCGCCGCGGTGCTGGGCAACACCAAGGGGCCCGAGGCGCAGCGCCGCGCAGCGCTGTTGCCGCACCTGCAGAATCTTTACGCGCTTTACAAGGTGTTGGCCAAGGCGCGCCAGACGCGTGGGGCGATCGAGTTCGATTCGACCGAGACGTATATCGTGTGCGACGCGCAAGGCAAGATCGAGCAGATCCTGCCGCGCACCCGCAACGATGCGCACCGGCTGATCGAGGAGTGCATGCTTGCGGCCAATGTATGCGCGGCGGACTTTCTCAAGCGCAATAAACAACATTGCCTGTACCGGATCCACGAAGGGCCGTCGGGCGAGCGCCTGCAGACGTTGCGGACGTTCCTCAAGTCGCTGGGCCTGGCGCTGGGCGGCGGGGACACGCCGCAGACGAGCGATTATGCCGCGCTGATGACGCAGATCGAGAATCGCCCGGACGCGCCGATGCTGCAGGTCATGCTGCTGCGCTCCATGCAGCAGGCGGTCTATAGCCCGGACAATATCGGCCACTTCGGCCTCGCGTATCCGGCCTATGCGCATTTCACGAGTCCGATCCGCCGATATCCGGACTTGCTGACGCACCGCGGCATCAAGGCAGTGCTGGCCGGGCGCAAGTACCAGCCGCAGGTGCCGGGGGCGGTGGCACTCAATACGAGTTTGTCCCCGGCCGCGCGCCGCTTGCAAAAGGAAGACGAAGAGCAGGGCAAGCCGGCCGCCAAGGCGCACAAGCGCGAGGCCATCTGGGAAGAGTTGGGACTGCATTGCTCGACCAACGAGCGCCGGGCCGATGAGGCCTCGCGCGACGTCGAGGCTTGGCTCAAGTGCTACTTCATGCGCGACAAGCTGGGCGAGGAGTACGGCGGCACGGTCAGCGCCGTGACGTCATTCGGCATTTTCGTGCAGCTCGACGAGCTCTTTATCGAGGGGCTGGTGCACGTCACGGAGCTGGGCGCCGACTATTTTCAGTTCGACGAGGTCAAGCACGAACTGCGCGGCGAGCGCACCGGGATTCGCTACCGCCTGACCGACCGGGTTCGGGTCCAGGTCAGCCGGGTCGACCTCGACGCGCGCAAGATCGATTTCCGCCTGGTGCGGGAGGCCAGCCGCAAGCCGTCGGGCAAGGGCGCCCTCAAGCCTGCGGAGGTGCCGGAGCAGGAGCAGATGGCCGGTGGCGCCACGGTCCGCGCACTGCCGGCCTCGTCGCGCGGCGAGAAAAAAACGACAAATGCAAGGGCGGCACAGGGTGCGGTCAAGCGTGGTGCACGCGGCGGGAGTCGAGGCGGCGCGCCAGCAAAGCGCGGCGACGGCGCCGCTTCGTCCAAGCGCACCAAGACGCGTCACTGATGCGCTACCGGTGCGACCGGGCGTCCGGATGCGGCCGGACGCCGCCGGTCGCTTGCGGCGTATCATGCGTGCTTATTTCGTATCGGAAACTCCATGAGTCACCCTAAATTGCTGTTCGGCTTTCATGCCATTACGGCGCGCTTGCGCCATGACGCATCCAGTATTGAGGAAATTTATTACGACACGAGCCGGCGCGACCGGCGCATGCTGGATTTTCTGCAGCAGGCCGAGAGCGCGAAAGTACGGCTGATCGCCGCCGATGCGCAACGCTTGCATGGCCTGGCCGGCAGCGCCCGGCACCAGGGCGTCGTGGCTCGCGCGGCGGAAGTCGCACTGGCGCTGAATCTGGCCGAACTGCTCGACGGTATTGCCGGACCGCCGTTGCTGCTGGTACTGGACGGGGTGACCGATCCGCATAACCTCGGCGCGTGTATGCGGGTGGCCGACGGCGCCGGCGCGCATGCGGTGATCGCGCCCAAGGACCGGGCCGTCGGCCTGAATGCCACGGCCGCGAAGGTCGCCAGCGGCGCGGCCGAGACGGTGCCGTATATCACTGTGACCAATTTGACGCGCACCTTGCGCGAGCTGCAGGAGCGGGGGATCTGGGTGGTCGGCACGTCCGACGACGCCCCCAACGATCTTTATCAGACCAAGCTTGCCGGTCCGCTTGCGCTGGTGATGGGCGCCGAAGGCGAGGGCATGCGACGGCTGGTGCGAGAGACTTGCGACGAGCTGATGCGCATCCCGATGGCGGGCAGCGTCGAAAGCCTGAACGTCTCGGTGGCCAGTGCCGTGTGCCTTTATGAGGCGGTGCGGCAGCGCCGCGCCCCCTAGGCCCCCTGGGCAGCGAGCCGGGGACGCCGGCGATGGTTCATTGCCGTGCGGTGATCAGTTTCTCCAGCTTGATCACGTCGGCGGCGAATATGCGGATGCCCTCGGCGAGCTTTTCCGTGGCCATCGCATCGTCGTTCAACTGGTAGCGGAAACTGCGCTCGTCGGTGGCCAGTTTCTCCATGGACGTCTCGTGCGCCGATGCGGGGTCCAGGCGGCGCGGGACTTCTCCTTCGGTCTGCTGCAATTTTTCGAGCAAGTCTGGGCTGATGGTGAGCAGGTCGCAGCCCGCCAGCGCGAGGATCTGGCCCGTGTTCCGAAAGCTCGCTCCCATCACTTCGGTGCGATAGTCGAAGTGCTTGAAGTAGCGATAGATGCGCTCGACCGACTGTACGCCCGGATCGTTGGCGCCGGCCATTGCAGCCTCGTCCCATTGCGGGCCCGCGGCCCGCTTGTACCAATCGTAGATACGGCCAACGAACGGCGAGATCAATTGGGCGCGGGCCTCGGCGCACGCGGCCGCCTGCACCGGTGAGAAAAGCAGCGTCATGTTGCAGCGAATGCCTTCGCGCTGCAGGATTTCGGCGGCGCGAATGCCTTCCCAGGTCGAGGCGATCTTGATCAGCACCCGCTCGCGCGAGACGCCGGCCGACTCGTAGAGATGGATGAGCTGACGCGCCTTGACGAGCGTCGCCTCGATGTCGAACGACAGGCGCGCGTCGACTTCGGTCGAGACCCGGCCCGGCACGATTGCGAGAATCTCGAGTCCGAACGCGATCAGCAGGCGGTCGATCAGATCGCGCGCGGGCAATCCACGGTGATTGGCCAGGGTGCGCTCGAGCAGTGGCCGGTACTCTTCCTTCTGGACGGCTTTCAGGATGAGGGAGGGATTGGTCGTCGCATCTCGGGGCGTATAGGCGCGCAATAATTGGAAGTCGCCAGTGTCGGCAACGACGGTGGTGTGCTGTTTGAGCTGTTCCAGTTGATTCATGAGGGGGAAATCTCCCAACGTGCAAGCTGGCGATGCACGTAAAAAACGAGCGGCGCTTCGGCGGCTCCGGTAAACTTCAGACTCTATCAAATTTTGTCGAATCTCCCTATGAATCAGGATGAACTCAAGCGGCTGGTCGGTCAAGCGGCGGCTGATTACGTGCAGCAGCATGTTGCGATCGGTGAGGTCATCGGCGTGGGCACCGGATCGACGGCGAACTGCTTCATCGACGCGCTGGCGGCGATCAAGGACCGGTATCGCGGCGCCGTGTCGAGTTCCGAAGCCAGTACCGCGCGACTGCGCCAGCATGGCATCGCGGTGTTGGATCTGAACGAGATCGATAGCCTGCCGGTGTATGTCGACGGCGCGGATGAAATCGATGCGCACGGTCACATGATCAAGGGCGGGGGCGGCGCGCTCACGCGCGAGAAAATCGTCGCGTCGATCGCGCGCGAGTTCGTTTGCGTGGTCGATGCGTCGAAACTTGTGCCGGTGTTGGGCGCGTTTCCGCTGCCGGTGGAAGTCATCCCGATGGCCCAGGTGGCAGTGACGAGGGCCTTGGCGGCGCACGGCGGCGTGCCGGCTCTGAGGCGAACCGCGGACGGCAAGCCGTATCTCACCGATAACGGTAATGTGATTCTCGATTGGTCGGGTCTGCGCATTGAGGATCCGGTTGCCCTGGAGACGCAGATTAACCAGATTCCCGGCGTGGTCACGGTCGGCCTGTTTGCGCGACGCGGCGCGGACATCTGCCTGATGGGTACGCCTCAGGGCGTGCAGCGCGCGACCTACCGAGCCTGAAAAAGCTCAAGCCCGCACGAGGCGGGCTTGAGGTTCGCGGCAGCGCCATCGCCAACTCTACGGATCGATGGCAGTGGCGCACACATCGGTGGGGGCCGCAGCCGCGTGGCCGACCACGGGGATGATTTTAAGGCCGGCCGACGCCACGCGACACGGCGCGGCCATGAGCCCGCATCCGCTGAGCATACCCAAAAGCACGATACAGACCAGTGCCCTCACGCTTGACCTCGCAATCCGCTGATTCGATGCTGCCTAGCTTACGCATTTTCCGGGCGGCTGTCTGTGAGCTTGGCGTCCGAAAATGTGAAAAACTGTAATTGCGCCAGCCGGCGATGAAACGCGGCGCTGACCGCCGGTCGGGGGCCTAGGCGCCCGACCGGGTGTTCGGGCTGGCTTTCAGCCCTGCGGCGGCACGTAGCCGGCGGCCGTGTCCGCCCCCTCGCCAAAGAAATACTTCTCGGTTTGCTTGAGCAAATACTGGCGGGCCCGGACGTCAGCCATGTTCAGGCGATTTTCGTTGATCAGCATGGTTTGCTGCTTGAGCCATCCTTGCCAGGCTTCCTTGGAGATATTTTCGTAAATGCGTTTGCCCAGCTCGCCGGGAATCGGCGGAAAATCGAGTCCTTCGGCTTCCTTGTGAAGTTTGGCGCATTGAATGATGCGGGCCATGGTCAGCTCCTTGCAATAAATTCGAAAATGGTGGCGACCGGCGGTGCGGTCAGAGTTTTTTCATCAGGATCAGAGAGCGGCGTTGCCAGTTGTACAGACGGCGCCGGTCATCCGGCAAATCGTCCAGTCCGGCCTTGACGAAACCGCGCTTGAGAAACCAGTGTTCGGTACGGGTAGTGAGGACGAACAGCCGTTCCAGCCCGCGCGCGCGGGCGCGCTGCTCGATATGCTTGAGCAGGCGTTCGCCGTCGCCGGTGCCTTGCGCGTCGGGGGAGACTGTCAGGCAGGCCATTTCGCCGATCTTTTCCTTCGGGTAGGGGTAGAGCGCGGCGCAGCCGAACAATAGCCCGTCGTGCTCGATGACGGAGAAATGATCGATATCGCGTTCGAGCTGGTTGCGCCCGCGCTTGACCAGCGTGCCGTCGGCCTCGAGCGGCTCGATCAATTGCAGGATACCGCCGACGTCGTCGATGGTCGCCTCGCGCAGGCTCTCGAGATTTTCGTACGACACCATCGTGCCGACGCCGTCGTGCGAGAAGAGCTCGAGCAGCACGCCGCCGTCGAGCGCGAAGGGAATGATATGCGCGCGCGGCACGCCACCCCGGCACGCCCGCGTCGCGTAGCGCAAGTAGAAGGCGGCTTCGGCGCTCAGCGTGTTTTGCGCGAGCATGCGCTGGGCGTCTTCCAGTGTCATTTCGCGCTGCAGCTCGTTGTATTCATTGACCACGCCGGGCGTCTCTGTGATGAAGATCAGCTTGTCTGCCTTCAAGGCGATCGCGGCGGAGGAGGCCACGTCTTCCATCGTCAGATTGAATGCGTGTCCGGTCGGCGAGAAACCCAACGGCGAGAGCAGCACGATTTTGCTGTTATTCAGCGACATGCGGATCGACTCCGCGTCGATCTTGCGCACGATGCCGGTGTGCTGGAAGTCGACGCCGTCGAGGATGCCGACCGGCCGGGCAGTCACGAAATTGCCCGACACCACGCTGATGCGCGCGTGAGCCATCGGCGTGTTCGGCAAACCCTGGCTGGCGGCCGCTTCGATATCCAGGCGCAGCTCGCCGGCCGCCTCTTTCGCACATTCGAGCGCGGCGGGGTCGGTGATGCGCATTTCCTGCGAAAAGTGCGATTCGACTTTGCGCAGCATGAGTTGCTCTTCGACCTGGGGTCGCGACCCGTGCACCAGCACGATATGCATGCCCATCGCATGTAGCAGCGCGACGTCCTGGATCAGGGCGTCGAGCGCACCGGCCTTGACGAGCTCGCCGCCGAAGGCGACCACGAACGTCTTGTTGTGGAAGGCATGGATGTAAGGTGCGACGGAGCGCAGCCAGTCCACAAACTGGGCGTGGCTGGCCGTTTCATCGAGGTCGCTGTCGTAGGGGCTTGGGGTCTGAGCGTTCATCCTGGGATTATAATGCGCGCCCATGCCAAGTGATGAGCGTAATCCACAAACCCGCCGGCCGCGACCGTCAGGGCCGGCCGATCCGGCGGCGAACCAGCCGCGCGGCGAGCGCCGGCGCGCGCCCCGTCAGGAGGGCTCGGGCCCGGCCGCGCAGCCCGTGCAGGCGACGCCGGTCGAACAGATCACCTTTCCGGAGGCGTTGCCGGTATCGGGTAAGCGCCAGGCCATCGCCGAGGCGATCGCAGGACATCAGGTCGTGATCGTTTGCGGTGAAACCGGCTCCGGCAAAACGACTCAGTTGCCCAAGATCTGCCTGTCGCTGGGGCGCGGCCGCGGCGCTGGCGGCGCAGGGTTGATCGGCCACACACAGCCGCGCCGCATTGCTGCGTCGGCCACCGCGCGCCGCATTGCCGAGGAATTGAATACGCCGCTGGGCGAGGTGGTCGGCTTCAAGGTGCGCTTTAACGATACGCTGGCGCCGGGAGCTTCGGTCAAATTGATGACCGATGGTATTTTGCTGGCCGAGACGCAGTCCGATCCAATGCTGCGCGCCTATGACACGATCATTATCGACGAGGCGCACGAGCGCAGCCTGAACATCGATTTTTTGCTCGGCTACCTGAAGCAATTGTTGCCCAGGCGCCCAGATCTCAAGCTGATCATCACGTCGGCGACGATCGACGCGGACCGCTTTGCGCGGCATTTCGGCCGATCCGGCGGCGGCCAGAACGCTGAGGTCGAGCCGGCACCGGTGATCGAGGTCAGCGGGCGCCTGTATCCGGTGGAGGTGCGCTACCGGCCGATCCAGGAAGATAGCGGCAACCCCGCCGAGGGCGGCCGGGCCGCGCAGCGCGACCGGGAGCGCGATCTGATCGATGGCCTGGTCGATGCGGTCGACGAGCTGTGCCGCGAGGGGCCGGGCGACGTGCTGGTGTTTTTGCCCGGCGAGCGGGAAATTCGCGAGGCGGCCGAAGCGTTGCGCAAGCGCCATCCGCCGCATACCGAGATTCTGCCGCTGTTCGCCCGCCTGTCGGCGGCCGAGCAGGAACGCGTTTTCAAACCGTCGAATGCGCGCCGCATCGTACTGGCGACGAACGTGGCGGAAACGTCGCTGACCGTGCCGGGCATTCGTTATGTGGTCGATAGCGGCCTGGCGCGGGTCAAGCGCTACTCGTACCGCAACAAGGTCGAGCAGTTGCAGGTCGAGGCGATTTCGCAGGCTGCGGCGAACCAGCGTGCAGGCCGCTGCGGGCGGGTCGCCAACGGGATTTGCATTCGGCTGTATGAAGAAGCCGACTTTCATGCGCGAGCGCGCTTTACCGATCCGGAAATCCTGCGGTCGTCGCTGGCCGCGGTGATTCTGCGCATGCAGGCGCTGCGGCTCGCCAAGGTCGAGTCATTTCCGTTTATCGAACCGCCGCCGCCGCGTGCGGTAGCCGACGGATATCAGTTGCTGGCCGAGCTCGGCGCGGTCGACGATAACAACGTGCTGACCCCGCTGGGCCGGGAGCTGGCCCGCCTGCCGCTGGACCCGCGCGTGGGCCGCATGATTCTGGCTGCACGCGATGAGTCGGCGCTGCGCGAAGTGCTGATCATCGCCAGCGGACTCTCGGTGCAGGATCCGCGCGATCGGCCGATCGACGCGCAGGACGCCGCTGATCAGGCGCACCGCAAATTCGTTGACGAGAAGTCGGAGTTTCTGTCCTGGCTGAAGCTGTGGCGCTGGTTCGACGAGGCCATCGCGCATAAGAAATCGAACCGCCTGCTGGCGCAGGCCTGTCGCGATAATTTCGTTTCTCAACTGCGGCTGCGCGAATGGCGCGACGTGCACAGCCAGTTGCTGACCGTGGTGCGCGAGCAGGGCTGGCGGCTCAACGAGACCGATGCGACCTACGAACAAATTCACCTGGCGTTGCTGGCGGGGTTGCTCGGCAATATCGGCTGCAAGGCCGACGATGAGCCGTATTACCTGGGCGCGCACGGAATCAAGTTTCACATATGGCCCGGCTCGCCGCTGCTCAAGAAAGGCGGTCGGTGGGTGGTTGCCGCCGAGCTGGTGGAGACCAGCCGCCTGTTCGCGCGCTGCATTGCGCGCATCGAACCGGAGTGGCTGGAGCGCGTGGGTGGGCATTTGCTGCGCAAATCGCTGTCGGATCCGCATTGGGAAAAGAAGGCCGCCCAGGTCACCGCGTTCGAGCGCGCCACCCTGTATGGCTTGACGGTTTATGCGCGGCGCCGGATTCACTTCGGCCCGCAGGATCCGAAGCGTGCCCGCGAGATCTTTATTCGCGCGGCACTGGTCGAGGGCGAGTGGGAGACGCGTTTGCCGTTCTTCACGCATAACCGCAAGCTGATGGCGGAGATCGAGCAGCTCGAACATAAATCGCGGCGCCAGGACGTGCTGGTCGACGACGAGTTGATTTACGCTTTTTACGACCGGCATTTGCCGCCCGACATCTCGCAGGGCGTGACGCTCGAGCGCTGGTATCGGGAGGCGTCGCGCCAGCAGCCGAAATTGCTTTTTTTGGTGCGCGACGACCTGATGCGGCACGAGGCGGCCGGCGTCACGACCGAACTGTTCCCGAAGAGAATCACGCTGGCGGGTATCGAAATGGCGTTGTCCTATCATTTCGAGCCGGGCTCGCCGCGCGATGGGGTGACCCTGAGCATACCGCTGTTTGCGCTCAATCAAGTCGATGCCCGCCGTACCGAGTGGCTGGTGCCCGGCATGCTCAAGGAGAAGGTCCATCTGCTGCTCAAGTCGCTGCCGCAGAAGCTGCGTCGTCATTGCGTTCCGTTGCCGGAATATGCGGCCGGTTTTGTCGAACGCGCGGGCGAACCCAAAGGTGCGCTGCTTGATGCGTTGATCGCCGATGTGCGCGAGCGGACCACGACGCAGTTGAAAAGCGCTGACTTCAAATTGGAGACGCTGCCGGCGCATTTGTCGATGAACTTCAAGGTGATCGACGAACACGCCCGGCAACTTGGCATGGGCCGCAATCTGGCACAGCTGCGAGCGGAACTCGGGCAGCAGGCGCAGCATATTTTCCAGCAGATCGCAGCACAAAGCGCCGTCGTCGCTGCTTCGGGCCAGGCCACCGCGCCCGCCGATGGCGCGCCACCGACGGGCAAGGTGCCGTCTCGCAACGGGGGCTCGTCGCCGCTCGAGGCGTCCCGCTATGAGGCTCTGACCGCCTGGACTTTCGGTGAATTGCCGGAGATGCTCGAGATTCGCCGGGGCGGCCAAACGCTGTTCGGTTACCCGGCGCTGGTCGATCGCACGAATCATTGCGACCTCGAGGTGTTCGATGACCCGACCGAGGCGGCGCGTGTGCATCTTGGCGGACTGCGGCGCCTGTTTGCGTTGCAGCTCAGGGAACAGGTCAAGTACCTGGAGAAGAACATCCCCGGCTTGCAACAAATGGCGATGCAGTACATGGCACTGGGTACCCAGGAGGAGCTGCGCGATCAAATCATCGACGAGGCACTGACGCGCGCGTGCCTGCAGGCGCCGTTGCCGGCCGATGCGGCCAGTTTCGGGGCGCGCAAGGATGAAGGCAAGGCGCGCCTGAATCTGCTGGCGCAGGAAATCGCGCGGTTGGTCGGGCTGATTTTGATCGAATATGCCGCCGTGCAGAAAAAGCTGCCTCAGGCAAAGGCATATGGGCAAGCTTATGCGGACCTGCAGCAGCAATTGCAGCGCCTGATCGGCAAGCGCTTCATTGCCGATACGCCCTACGCGCAATTGACTCATTTTCCGCGTTATTTGAAAGCAATGACGTTGCGCATCGACAAACTGAAAGCCGACGCCGCTCGCGACGCGCGCATCGCGGCTGAATTGGCGCCGCTATTGCAAAACTATCAGCGCGCACTGACGCAGCGGCGCGACCAGGGCGATGGCCGGCTCGACGAATTTCGCTGGCTGCTGGAGGAGCTCCGCGTATCACTGTTCGCGCAGGAGCTGCGCACGCCGATGCCGGTGTCGGTCAAGCGCTTGCATAAAGTGTGGGAGTCGCTGCAACGCTGAGGCGGGGAGCGTCGCACGCAAGATCTGGGATCGGGCGACGAAGAAGTTCGGCGGCAGTGATATGCTGGATACTTGTCTTTGCGTCACACGCGCCGATGTCCTCCGATCTTTGTATTCTCGACATGGCTAACCGCTTTTTCGAACGACCCGCTGCACTTTGCCGAGCCAGGGGTGCTTGGGGGCCCGATTTTCCATGAACGAGTTGCTGCGTACTTTTGGCAAGGCGCTGGTGAGTCTGTTGCACCCGCGCATGCTGTGGCTGACGGCAGTGCCGTTTCTAATCTCTGGCTTGTTGTGGGGCGTGGTATTGTGGTTCGGCTGGGAGCCGGTAACCGATGCGCTGCGCGTCTGGCTGGAACAATGGCCGCTCACGCATTGGCTTTACCATTTCTTCGGTTATTTCGGCATCGACAGCCTGCGCATGACGCTGGCGCCTTTCATCGTGGTGGCGCTGGCCGTTCCGCTGATCGTTGCCTCGGCGCTGCTGCTGATCGCGGTGCTGTCGATGCCGGCAGTGCTTCGTCATTTGTCGGCGCGCCACTACGTGACGCTGGAAGCCCGTCGCGGCGGCTCGGCCCTGGGCAGCCTGGCGCAGTCTTGCGGCGCGACGCTGATATTTCTTTTCATGGTGGTGCTGACATTGCCGTTTTGGCTGGTACCGCCGTTTTTCGCTCTGATTCCGCCGCTGCTGTGGGGGTGGTTGACTTATCGGGTAATGACTTATGATGCATTGGCCGAACACGCGACGGCCGACGAGCGCCGCAGCATCTTGCGCGAGCATCGGTTGCCGCTGCTGGTCATGGGCGTGGCAACCGGCTTGCTCGGTGCGTTGCCGACCTTGCTGTGGGTGTCGTCCGCGGTGATGATCGTGTTGTTTCCGATCGTGGCGGTCATGGTCATCTGGTTGTATGTTTTGATTTTTGTATTTTCGGCATTGTGGTTTGCGCACTACTGCTTGCGCGCGTTGGCCCGGTTGCGTGCCGATGCGCCAGCACAGCGAGCAAGCGTCGCCGAGCGGGCAGTGCCTGGCCCGTGACGCGCCGCGCGCAACGAGAGAAGAAAGGATTGATTTATGGCGATCGGGCTCATCGTAATCGGTGATGAAATCCTGTCGGGACGACGCAATGACAAGCACTTGCCCAAGACCATCGAACTATTGGGCGAACGCGGCATGCATCTGGATTGGGCCGAGTATATCGGCGACGATCCGGCGCGCATTACCGCCACGCTGCGGCGGACGTTTGCCAGCGACGATATCGTCTTTTGCACGGGGGGCATCGGCGCGACGCCGGATGACCACACCCGGCAATGCGCGGCCCAGGCGCTGGGCGTGCCACTGGCCCTGCATCCTGAAGCCGAGCGCCTGATTCTGGAGCGCATCGCCGATACCAGCAAGGACGGCCGTGCCGATCTGACGCAGGCCGACAACCGCCATCGCCTGAAGATGGGCGAGTTTCCGGTGGGCTGCGAGATTTTGCCGAATCCATACAACAAGATTCCTGGTTTTTCGATCCGGCGCCATCATTTCATGCCGGGATTTCCGGTCATGGCCTGGCCGATGATGGCCTGGGCGCTGGACCGTTACTACCTGGACCTGCACCACTTGCGTCCGCATGGCGAGCGTTCGATGCTGGTGTTCGGTCTGGCCGAGTCGACGCTGACTCCGCTGATGGAGCAGATCGAAGCCAATTTTGCGGCAGTCAAGGTGTTCAGTCTGCCCAGCGTCGGCGACAGCGAGCGTGGCGGGCCTTATGCGCGCCGGCACATCGATCTGGGCGTCAAGGGTGATCCGGCGCTGCTTGACGGCGCGTTCGAGGCGCTGCAAAAAGGCGTCGAGGCATTGGGCGGAGAGATTGTCGATCCGGCCGCGTTGTGACGGCGTTCACGGATCAATGAAAGACGTGCCTGTGCGTTTCGATCTGGCTGCCCTCGTGACCCAGCGCAGGGCTGGCGTGGTGCAGCACGAGCCGCCAGCCGTCGGCTTCCTTCAGATAGATGTTGGTGGCGACAACGAATGCATAGCGGGGGTGCGGTTCATGCTCGACCAGCAACTGCTCGATGACGCTGTGAATGGTGCATAGCGGATTGCGCGCGACCTGCCGGTGCGTGACCGTGATATCGAGCCTGCCGTGCGCCAGGATTTGCTCCCAACTGCTGCGCACGGCCCCGACGCCGACTACGCGAGGGCCGGCCGGATGAATGCAGACGACATCCTCGTCTTCCGACCAGACCTCCATCAGCGCATCGACGTCGCCACGATTGAGCGCTTCATAGAAAGCCTGTTCGGCGTCGTCAGCAGTGAGGAAGAAAGAAGTTGCCATGCCGTTTTCCGGTGTGTGGCGATCAGTCGGTCGATGCCAGGGCTTCGGCGACGATCGAGAACAGTTCGTCGATTTGCTCGCGCTCGATGATGAGCGATGGCGATAACGCAATGACGTCGCCGGTGGTGCGGATCATCAGACCTCGTTCCCAGCATTTGAGGAAAACGTCGAAAGCGCGTGCACCCGGTGCGCCCTCGCGTGGTTGCAGCTCAATTGCCCCGATCAGCCCGAGGTTGCGCAGGTCAGCGACGTGCCGGGCATCGCGCAAGCCGTGCAATTTGTCTTCCCAATAGCCCGCCATAGAGGCGGCGCGCGCGAAGAGCGCTTCGTCGCGATACAGGTCGAGCGTGGCGAGCGCGGCGGCGCAAGCCAGCGGGTGCGCCGAATAAGTGTAACCATGCGTCAGTTCGATGGCATTTTCCGGGCCGGTCATGAACGCGTCGTATATTTCTTCGCGTACCAGCACCGCACCCATTGGCACAGTGCCGCTGGTGAGCCCCTTGGCCGTGGTGATGATGTCTGGTTCAATGCCGAGCACGCCGGCCGCGAACGCTCCTCCAAGCCGCCCGAAAGCGGTGATCACTTCGTCGAAAATCAGCACGATGCCGTACTTGTGGGTTATATCGCGCAGACGCTCGAGATAGCCTTTGGGCGGCACCAGCACCCCGGTTGAGCCGGCGACCGGTTCGACGATGACCGCGGCAATCGTCGATGCGTCGTGCAACTGCACCAATCGTTCGAGCTCGTCAGCCAGATGTGCTCCCCAGGCGGGCTGTCCGCGACTGAACGCGTTGTGCGCCAGATCGTGGGTGTGGGGGAGATGGTCGATACCCGGCAGCAGTGGCCCGAAGATCCGGCGGTTGGCGGCGATGCCGCCCACCGAAATGCCGCCGAAGCCGACACCATGGTAGCCGCGCTCGCGGCCAATCAGTCGCGTTCGGGTGCCCTGACCGCGTTGGCGCTGGTACGCGATGGCGATTTTAAGCGCGGTATCGACCGATTCGGATCCGGAATTCGTGAAAAACACACGATTTAACGACGCGGGCGCCAGTGCCGCCAGCCGGTTGGCCAGTTCGAAGGGCAGGGGCTGCCCGACCTGGAAAGGCGGGGAAAAATCGAGCACGGCGGCTTGCCGCTGGATCGCCTCGATGATCGGCTTGCGATTGTGGCCGGCATTGCAGCACCACATACCGGCGATGCCATCGAGCAGTCGGCGCCCGTCGACATCCGTGTAATACATCCCTTCGGCCGAGGCAATGAGGCGAGGCGCCGCCTTGAACTGGCGATTGGCCGTGAAGGGCATCCAGTAGGCATCCAGTTCGTCCCGGTCAAGCTTCAGGGTGTTGGAGAGCGCCGCCATGTCTGGCTCCGGCGAATAGGGATGCATTGAAATATAGAGAGTTTTGGTGCCTTTGTCGATTAGCGTGAGATGTCTGTCCAAGCGCGGCGCAGCCTGGCCTTTTCGACGCGTCGAGGCGGGCAATCCAAAGGGCGCAATGGCCCGTTCAGCGGGCTCGCGAGATTGCCGGCGCCTGGCAGTTTTCGCCGGCCAACTGCCGCAGGGCGTCAGGATCGGTGACCGTCAGGCGGCGCTGCTTGATCGACAGAACGCCGCTTTGTTGCAAACGGGAGAACAACCGACTGACGGTTTCCAGCGTCAGCCCCAGGTAGCTGCCGATTTCCTCGCGGCTCATGCGCAGCACGAACTCATTGGCAGCGTAGCCGCGCATCGACAGTCGCTCGGAAAGATTGAGAAGGAACACGGCCAGGCGCTGCTCTGCCCGCATGGTGCCCAGCGAGAGCAGCATGCGATGGTCGTTGCGGATCTCGAGACTCAGCAGACGGTGCAACTGCCGCTGCAGCGAGGGTACCTGGGCCGACAGCTTTTCGAGTTCGGCAAAGCGCACTACACAAACCTCGCTGTCCTCCAGCGCCACGGCGGTTGAGGCGTGCCGCTCGTCGGCGATGGCATCCAGGCCGAGCAATTCACCCTGGATGTGCAGCCCGACGACTTGCTCGCGGCCATCTTCGGAATCGATGTAGCTTTTGAGAGATCCGAAGCGAACGCCGAAAATGGCCCGCAGCGGATCGCCATAGAGATAGAGCGCTTCTCCCTTTTTCAATCGGATGCGCTCCGCCACCAGTTGGTCGAGCCGGGACAATTCATCTAGGGGGATGCCGACAGGCAAGCAGAATTGGCTGAGAGAGCAGGCTGAACAACGGGGTGACGGCGGCGATGTCGAGCCGGATGTCGTTGTCATGGTTCCCTCTGGACTTAGCTAGTGATTCTAGCACGAGGTCCGGTGGCAGGATACCGCCTTGCCCGGCTCGCCGCGCCATGCGCCGGACACCCGGCACCGCTCCTTGCGGGGGAGCGATGGCGTAATTCTCCGGTGTTCGGATGGGAAACGACTTTACGGGCGAATCGCTTTGCGTGATAATTGAGCCCGAACTGGGTGGCGAGATGTTTCTTCCTGAAAATCTCCAGGCAACCTAGTAGGCATTCGATATAACCGGGTTGCGCTGCCGTCTCTCCGACCGACCACAATCATCGGGCGCGCTCTTGTGTTGTTCCAGCACTCAATTTATTCCTGAGACCGGGTTGCAAAATCCCCGGCATTGCGTAGCCGCATGAATACTCAAGAGGCGAAAATCGTCCTCGAGACAGCGCTGATCTGTGCCCAAGAGCCGCTAAAAGTCGGCGATTTGTGCAAGCTATTTGCCGAAGACGTGTCGGCGGGCGTCGTGCGCGCGCTGCTTGAGGAAATGCGCAGCGAGTGGGATGGACGGGGCGTGCAACTGGTGGCGCTGGCGTCGGGCTGGCGGTTCCAGAGTCGGCCCCGGATGCGTGAATATCTGGATCGGCTCAATCCGGAGAAGCCGCCGAAATACTCGCGCGCGGTGCTGGAGACGCTGGCAATCATCGCCTATCGGCAACCTGTGACGCGCGGTGACATCGAGGAAATTCGCGGCGTGACCGTCAACACCCAGATCATCAAGCAACTTGAGGAACGAGGCTGGATTGACGTGATTGGGCACCGAGACGTGCCTGGCCGCCCGGCGCTGTATGCGACGACCAAGCAGTTTCTGGACGATCTCGGCTTGCAGGCCCTCGACGCGCTACCGCCGCTCGAGGACCCTGCGGCACAGTCGCAGGTCGATTTGCTGGCTCAGCAAAATATCATCTTTGACGATGGCGCAGGCGCGGTCGACGCGGTCGCTGCACCCGGCGAACCGAAAACCGCGGGGGATGACGCCGATGAAGCGCCGCAGGCGAGCCCTGGCGACGTGGATGAGTCGGCGTGCGGCGCCGCCGCCTCAGCGAGCGCGGCGCCGGAGGGTAATGCACAAACCCTCGCGCTGACCGACGATTCGGCCATGGCGGCATTACCGTCGGATCAGGGATCCGGCATCGTGGTGTCCGCGGATCTGGGCGCCCCGGTGTCGGAGGCCGATGGCGGCGCTGATCTGATTACCGGGACGTGAGCCCGGGCGATCGTAGTTGCGATGGATGGCGAGGGCGCCGAACCAATGGCCCCGCAGTCCTGCCTATTTGCATGAGTTGCCCGTGCGCGGCGTATGCCCGCAGCGGCTCTTTTTCTTTGAGGTTGTTTTGAAGCACAGCGAAGAGTCCAAGGAATTGAATCCGATTGACGCCAATGGCGAATCCGAGCGTGCCGTTGGGGAGGCGCAGAGCGCCGAAGACAAGCAGGCGCGCCGCGGTTTGCGGCGTGGCCCACGAAGCCTGATTGCGCGTCGACGTGCCGCTGGGCAGGGCAAGCGCGAAGGCGAGGGCGAGGCAGCGGCTGCTGGCGACGATGGTGACTCACAGACGCCGCCAGCCGCGTCCCAGACACCGGTCGAACGGCAGCCGGGCGCACGGCGCGGCAAGGGGCGCGGCAATGGCGGCGCGCGCGAGCGCGCCGGCAAGACGCCTCGCCAGCCAGGTACGGCAAAGCGTGCGGATGACAATATCTTTGCGTATGTCACATCGGAATCGTTCGACAATGACAATAACGGCAGTGGTGTGCGTGCCCCCATGCTGCGTCGGGGGCGCAAGCCGGTGACGGCCAAGCGGGTGCTCGCGCCGGATGACGAGACGCCGAAATTGCACAAAGTGCTGGCGGACGCCGGCATGGGCTCGCGCCGCGAAATGGAAGAGCTCATCATGGCCGGGCGCGTGTCCGTCAATGGCGAGCCCGCCCATATCGGTCAGCGCATCATGCCGACCGACCAGGTTCGCATCAACGGCAAGCTCATCAAGCGAAAAATCATTCAGCGACCGCCGCGCGTGTTGCTCTATCACAAACCGGCCGGGGAGATCGTCAGTCACGCAGACCCCGAAGGCCGGCCGTCGGTTTTCGATAAGTTGCCACCGATCAAATCGGCCAAATGGCTCGCTGTGGGCCGACTGGACTTCAACACCGAAGGTCTGCTGATATTGACCACCTCCGGCGATCTGGCCAATCGCTTCATGCATCCTCGCTACGCGATCGAGCGAGAGTATGCGGTACGGATCATGGGCGAATTGACCGAGAGCGCCCGTCAGCAACTGCTCAAGGGCGTCGAACTGGAAGATGGCCCGGCAAACTTCCTTCGTTTGCAGGACGGTGGTGGCGAGGGCTCGAATCGTTGGTATCACGTCGCCCTGGCCGAGGGCCGCAATCGCGAAGTGCGTCGAATGTTCGAGGCCGTCGGCCAAATGGTTAGCCGGCTGATTCGGACCCGGCACGGCCCGCTGACTTTGCCGCGCGGCTTGCGACGAGGCCGCTGGGAAGAGTTGGACGAGGCGCAGGTGCGGGCGCTGCTCAACGCGGTCGGCATGAAAGCCCCGGGAGCGCAGCGCGGCGACGAACGACGGTCGGGCGATGGCGGCGCGCCACGCCGACAGCCGGATCCGATGCAAACTGCGCTAGGATATTTTGGCAAAGAGCCCGGTTTTGGTCAGCAACGTCGTGGCGGCGGTGCCGCCTGGGGTAATTACTCGCCATCTCGTGGTGCCGAGACGCTGACCAGGCATCCGGGAGGGCGGGGGCGAGGCGGTCGAGGCCGGTCCGGCTAGAAGCGCTGCCGAGGCCTGACGGCTGCGGCCGATAAGGCGGGATCGAGCCCGCTGCGCGGTCGTTGGCGTTGCAAATTGGACCGAAAACATATAAAATCAAAAGATAAGCTAGTTTGCGCGTTGTGCAATATTTCCAAGAGCGCACCTCATGCGCAAAGAGGCGAGGAAAAATGGGCGTTCCGCCCATTTTTTTTTGCTTTTGCCGAAAAGCGCCCCGGTGAGTGTGCGGCATGCGATGGAGCCGATGAAAATAGGGCATTGACGCGAATTTTCAAAGGGTGAGCGAATTTGCAGCTGTCAGAATTGATCGAGACGACCGTCATCGGGTTAGGTTATGAGCTGGTCGATCTGGAACGATCCGGGGGCGGGCTGCTGCGCGTCTTTATCGATCAGCCGGCCGGTGTCGGGATCGACGATTGCGAGAAGGTCAGTCGGCAATTGTCGCATGTGCTGACGGTGGAGAATGTCGATTACGATCGGCTGGAGGTGTCCTCGCCAGGGCTGGATCGGCCGTTGCGCAAACTGGCCGATTTTGTCCGTTTTGCGGGTTGCGAAGCCGCGGTGACGCTGCGCCAACCTGTCTCGGGCCGCAAGCAGTTTCGTGGCATCCTGCATTCCCCCGTGGATGAAAGAATAAACCTGGAATTCGAAGGAAAGGACGGCCCGGCGATGCTGGAGTTTACGCTGTCGGATATTGACCGTGCGCGCCTGGTGCCGCAGATTGATTTTAGGAGTCGCAAACGATGAGTCGCGAAGTGTTGTTGTTGGTCGATGCGCTCGCGCGCGAGAAGAACGTCAATAAGGACGTCGTATTCGCCGCGCTGGAAGCGGCGCTGGCCTCGGCCACCAAGAAACGCTATCAGGAAGATGCCGATATTCGCGTGGCAATCGATCGCGAGACCGGTGAGCACGAGTCTTTCCGCCGCTGGCTGGTAGTGCCCGACGAAGCGGGCTTGCAGGAGCCGGACCGCCAGATACTGCTGTTCGAGGCTCGTGAGCAGATTCCCGACATTGAGGTCGACGATTACATCGAAGAGCCGGTCGAATCCATCGAATTCGGGCGGATCGGCGCGCAAGCCGCCAAGCAGGTAATCTTGCAACGGATTCGGGATGCCGAGCGCGAGCAGATTCTGAACGACTTTCTCGAGCGCGGCGAAAAGATCATGACCGGGACGGTCAAGCGTATCGACAAGGGCAACCTGATTGTCGAGTCTGGACGAGTCGAGGCGCTGCTGCGTCGCGATCAATTGATTCCAAAGGAAAATCTGCGCGTGGGCGACCGTGCCCGGGCATACATCGTCAAGGTCGATCGTACCGCCCGTGGACCGCAGATCGAACTGTCGCGTACTGCGCCTGAATTCCTCATCAAGCTTTTCGAGATCGAGGTGCCGGAAATCGAGCAGGGCCTGCTGGAAATCAAGTCAGCCGCGCGTGATCCAGGCGTGCGTGCAAAAATAGCCGTTGTTGCTTACGATAAGCGTATCGACCCCATTGGTACCTGTGTGGGCATTCGTGGCACGCGAGTGCAGGCAGTGCGTAACGAGTTGGGCGGCGAGAACGTCGACATTGTGTTGTGGTCGGAAGACCCGGCGCAATTCGTGATCGGTGCTCTCGCGCCTGCCGCGGTTCAGTCGATCGTGGTCGACGAAGAAAAGCACAGCATGGATGTGGTGGTCGATGAAAACGAACTGGCTGTCGCCATTGGGCGCAGTGGTCAGAATGTTCGTCTAGCCAGCGAGTTGACCGGATGGCAGATCAACATCATGACGCCGGACGAATCGGCCGAGAAGCAAAACCAGGAACACGGTGAGCTGCGCAAGCTGTTCATGCAGCGCCTCGACGTCGATGAAGAAATGGCGGATATCCTCATCGAGGAGGGCTTTTCCAGCCTCGAGGAAATCGCCTACGTTCCGCTCAACGAAATGCTTGAAATCGAGGCATTCGACGAGGATACGGTGCATGAATTGCGCAATCGTGCACGCGACGCGCTCCTGACGATGGCCATTGCCAGCGAAGAGAAGGTGGAAGGCGTAGCCCTCGATCTCAAGAGTCTGGACGGCATGACGACCGAGCTGCTATCGAAGCTGGCCGAGCACAACATTCAGACGCGTGATGATCTGGCCGAATTGGCCGTCGACGAACTGGTCGAGATGACCTCCATCGACGAAGAGCAGGCGAAGGCGCTGATCATGAAAGCGCGTGAGCATTGGTTCCAGTGATTTGCCAGATCGCATGCATATGGAACAGTAAATTTTGAGTTAACCGCAAGGACTCGGTCCTTGCCTGAAGAGGTTTGAATGGCGAGCATCAACGTAGCCCAATTTGCTGCAGAATTGAAAATGCCGGCCGGCGTCTTGCTGGAGCAATTGAAAGCCGCCGGTGTGGACAAGCGCAGCGCGGACGATTCACTGACTGAGGCCGACAAGGCCCAGTTGTTGGATCATCTGCGCCGGTCGCATGGTGCCGGTGACGGCGAGAAGAAAAAGATTACCTTGACGCGCCGTCAGACCTCTGAAATCAAACAGGCGGATTCCTCGGGAAAGGCCCGCACCATTCAGGTGGAAGTCCGCAAGAAGCGTGTCTTCGTCAAGCGGGACGACACGCCGATCGAGGTCGCCGAAGCGCAACCCGCCGAACCGTTGGTCAGCGACGCGGAGCTTGCTCGGCGCGAGGAAGAGGCGCGCAGTCAGGCCGAACTTTTGGCGCGCCAGGCTGAAGAGCTGAGGGAACGTCAGGAGCGTCTTGCCCGCGAGGAAGCGGAGCGGCAGGCCCGCGAAGCGGCCGCTGCCGAGGCTGAACGAGAGCGCGCGGCCGCTGCTGCCGCGGCGGAGCGCGCTGCCCAGCACGCCACGACAGCCGTCGAACAAGAGGCAACGGTGCAGAGCGACGCGGGTGGCGCGACGCAGGCCGCCCAAGCTGATGACGGTAAAGAAGCCGCCGCTGCGGCGGCGCGCGAAGCCGAAGCGGCGCAAGCGCGCGCGGCCTCCGAACAGGCGCGTGTCGAGGAAGATGAAATCCGCAAGCGGCGTGCGGCCGCCGAGTCCGAGGCGCGCGCCATTCGCGAGATGATGAATGCGCCGCGCAAAGTGCTCAAGGCGCCCGAGCCTCAGCCAGCAGCAGCCAAAGCCGAAAGCAAGGGTACGCTCCACAAGCCTGCCAAGGCAGCCAAGCCGGAGGACAAGAAGGAGGAGAAGAAACCCGTCAGTGCGACGGTCGCCGCGGCCGACAAGAGCAAGAAGCCCGTCAAGCAGGCGGGCGCGCCGTCGACATGGCAGAAGGACGACGCCGGTCGCAAACGCAGCATCAAGACCCGCGGTGATTCCTCCGGCGGGGTCGGCGACGGCTGGCGCGGACCGAAGGGCCACCGCCGGCATGCCCAGGAAGATCATCGTCAGGTATTCCAGGCGCCGACCGAGCCGGTCGTGCGCGAGGTCATGGTACCGGAGACCATTAGCGTGGCCGATCTGGCGCACAAGATGTCGGTCAAGGCGTCCGAGGTTATCAAGCTGATGATGAAGCTTGGCCAGATGGTCACGATCAACCAAGTGCTTGATCAGGAAACGGCCATGATCGTGGTCGAGGAACTCGGGCACACGGCGATTGCGGCGAAACTGGATGATCCCGAAACGGCGCTCGATCTGGGTGGCGAACATGTCGATGCCGAAGCATTGCCGCGGCCGCCGGTAGTGACGGTGATGGGGCACGTCGATCATGGCAAGACCTCCTTGCTTGATTACATCCGGCGCGCCAAGGTAGCGGCGGGCGAAGCGGGCGGCATTACCCAGCATATTGGCGCCTATCACGTCGAAACACCGCGTGGCGTGGTTACGTTCCTCGATACCCCGGGGCACGAGGCATTTACCGCCATGCGCGCGCGCGGTGCGCAATCGACCGATATCGTGATTCTGGTGGTTGCGGCCGACGACGGCGTGATGCCTCAGACCAAGGAGGCGATTGCACACGCGAAGGCCGCCGGCGTGCCTATCGTGGTGGCGCTCAACAAAATCGACAAGCCGGACGCGAATCCGGAGCGCGTCAAGCAGGAACTGGTCACCGAGGGCGTGGTGCCGGAAGAATATGGCGGCGATTCGCCGTTCGTGCCGGTGTCCGCCAAAACCGGACAAGGCATCGACGATCTGCTCGAAAACGTCATTCTTCAGGCCGAAGTGCTAGAACTGAAGGCACCTGTCGAGGCACCGGCCAAGGGCATCGTGATCGAGGCGAAGCTGGATAAGGGCAAGGGACCTGTGGCTACCATTCTGGTGCAGTCCGGCACGCTGCGTCGCGGCGACATGGTGCTGGCCGGCCAGGCTTATGGCCGTGTGCGGGCCATGCTCGACGAAATCGGCAAACCCACCAAAGAGGCCGGGCCATCGATTCCCGTCGAGATTCAAGGGCTATCCGAAGTGCCGGGCGCTGGCGAGGAAGTGCTGGTGCTGCCCGATGAGCGCAAGGCGCGCGAAATCGCACTGTTCCGTCAGGGCAAGTTCCGTGACGTGAAGCTGGCCAAGCAGCAGGCAGCCAAACTCGAGAACATGTTCGATCAGATGGCCGAGGGCGAAGTGCAGACCTTGGCGTTGATCGTCAAGGCCGACGTTCAGGGCTCCCAGGAAGCATTGGTGCACGCTCTGAACAAGCTGTCGACCGCCGAAGTTCGGGTGCAGATCGTGCATGCCGCCGTTGGCGGTATCAGCGAGTCGGACGTCAACCTGGCCACGGCCTCGAAGGCGGTCATTATCGGCTTCAACACCCGTGCCGATGCGCTTGCGCGGAAACTGGCCGAAGCCAACGGTATCGACATTCGCTACTACAACATCATCTACGACGCGGTGGATGAAGTGAAGGCCGCCATGTCGGGCATGTTGTCGCCGGAGAAGAAGGAAGAAGTCACTGGCCTGGTGTCAGTGCGCCAGGTGTTCAAGGTGCCGAAGGTTGGAACGGTGGCTGGCTGTATGGTCCTCGAAGGCGTGGTCAAGCGTTCGTCGTCGGTCCGTGTGCTACGCGACAACGTGGTCATCCATACTGGCGAGCTGGATTCGCTCAAGCGCTTCAAGGACGACGTCAGGGAAGTCAAGGCAGGCTTCGAGTGCGGTATGTCGGTGAAGAACTTCAATGACATCCAGGAAGGTGACCAGTTTGAAGTTTTCGAAATCACGGAGGTTGCCCGTACCCTGTGACACGACGCGATGCCGGGCTGAGCCCGGCATATCGTCGAGTCCTCGCGGTCCACGCGCTTGAGAGTTCGATGCCGAAAAAACGCAGTACGCCAGACCGCAATTTGCGTATCGCCGACCAGATCCAGCGTGATCTTTCGGCGATCATCATGCGCGAAATCAAAGACCCCCGGATTGGGATGGTCACAATTCAAAGTGTCGCGCTGACGCCCGATTACGCTCACGCCAAGATTTATTTCACCACGCTTACCGGAGATCCGGAAAAAACGCGTATCGCGCTGAATGAGGCAGCCGGCTTTCTCCGCAGCCTGTTGTTCAAATTGCTGCATATTCATACCGTGCCGACGCTGCATTTTGTGCATGACAAATCCATCGAGCAAGCCATCGAAATGTCAAAATTGATCGATGTCGCTAACGCCGATCGGGCCAAAGACGACGAATGAGCCGTGCGGGCGGTCGTTGTTCGATCGCCCTTTTTCTGCCGATATGCCTGACCTCAAGCCAAACGCCGAACGCAAACGCCGGCCCCGATTGCCTCTGAGTGGCGTACTGCTTCTCGACAAGCCGCTGGGACTGTCGTCGAACGATGCGCTGATGCGCGCCAAACGGCTACTCAATGCCCAAAAGGCCGGGCACACCGGTACGCTTGATCCACTGGCTACCGGGCTTTTGCCGCTATGTTTTGGCGAAGCCACCAAATTCGCCCAGGACTTGCTCGATGCCGACAAGACGTATCTTGCCAGCGTGAGACTGGGGAGGCGCACGGCGACCGGCGACGCCGAGGGCGAGGTGGTGTCCGAGCGTCAGGTGAATGTCGGCTCGGCCGATGTCGAAGCGATTTTGCGCCGCTTTACCGGCGTGATTGATCAGGTCCCGCCGATGTACTCGGCGCTCAAGCGAGACGGCAAACCGCTCTATGAGTATGCCCGGGCAGGGCAAGTCCTCGAGCGCGAACCCCGGCGCGTGACGATTCATCAACTGGAATTGACCGATAGCCAGCTTCCGCAGGCGCCGACGCTGATCCTGCGTGTGCATTGCAGCAAGGGGACGTACGTGCGTACCCTGGCCGAGGATATTGGCGAGGCGTTAGGATGCGGCGCCCATTTGACGGGACTTCGCCGTATTGGCGTGGGTGTGCTGACATTGGATGGCGCAGTCACGCTCGAAGACCTCGAAGCGCTGGAGGAAGGGCAGCGTGCGGCCCGATTGGCCCCGCTCGATGCGTTGCTTCAGCAGTTGCCAAGCCTGACACTTTCCGACGATCTGGCGCGCCGCTTTTGTCACGGGCAGCGCCTGCGACTGGACGACACGACGGCCCCGTCGTGTTCGCCGAGCGTTGTGTCGGCCGAGGCGTTGGTACGCGTCTACGGTAGCCTCGACCCCGCGCGAACGCCAGCGCTCCTTGGCGTAGCAATACGCAGCTCCGATGGCTTGCTGGTGCCCCGCCGGCTCATCGCACAACCCTGAAACGAGCTCTCGCAGTCGACGAACGACTGCGGGCAGATCAGTGAGCTCCCGCTGCGACGTCGGCGCCACCAGAGCTTCGGATGGGGCGGGTGAACCACACCAGCCCGATCATCAGGATGAACAGTACCGCCGAGATCCAGAAAATATCATTGGCGCCCAACATTGCCGACTGATTGGTGATCAGTCCGTCGATCATGCCGTATGCCTGCTCGTGACTTAAACCCAACGTGGTCAATCCGTTGACGGCATGGTCGAAGATCGGATTGTAGACATTCGCGCTTTCTGTCAATTGCGCATGGTGCAGCGATATTCGGTTATCCCATAAGGTCGCGGTAATCGAAGTGCCGACGCCACCGCACAGAATCCGTACGAAATTCGACAGACCGGCCGCCGCCGGGATGCGCCGTGCCGGCAAACCCGACAGGATGATGGCAGTCAGCGGAATGAAGAACATCGACATCGGGATGCCCTGCAGGAACGTTGGAATCAGCAATGTGTGAACATCCACCTGCGTATTGAATTCCGAGCGCATATAGAACACCAGCGCAAACAGCGCGAACGACGCCGTGACGACCCATCGCGCATCGACCTTGGGCAAGGTCTTGCCGATGACTGGCGAGAGCAGTATGGCGAACAGTCCCACCGGGGCCAGGATCAGGCCGGCCTGAGTCGCGGTATAGCCCAGATAGATCTGCAGCCATTGCGGCAGGATCACCAGGTTGCCGAAAAACAGACCGTAGCCGACGGAAATGGCGACCACACCCCCGGTGAAATTGATTCCCTTGAACAACGTAAGATCAACGACCGGATATTTCTCGGTAATTTCCCACACGATAAAAAAGGCGAACGAAACGATGGCGACCAGCGCCAGCGCCACGATCGTCGTCGAGTTGAACCAGTCGAGCTCCTTGCCTTTGTCGAGCATGATCTGCAGGGATCCGACCCACAGCACCAACAGCGTCAATCCGACCTTGTCGATCGGTTTGTGCTGGATCTGTGATTCACGCGTGCGATAGATCGACCAGGTCACCGACGCGGCGAGAATACCGATCGGGATGTTGATATAGAAAATCCATGGCCACTGGTAATTATCGGAAATCCAGCCGCCCAGGATTGGGCCGAGCACTGGCGCGACCAATGTAGTCATACCCCACATGGACAAGGCCATTGCGCTTTTCTGCTGCGGGTAACTGGACAACAGCAGCGATTGCGACAACGGAATCATCGGGCCGGCCACCGCACCCTGAAGCACGCGAGCGGCCAGCAAAAATCCGAGTGTGGGCGCCATGCCGCACAACCAGGAAGAGATCACGAACAAAAGTATCGACGAGATGAACAGGCGGACCTGGCCGAAGCGCTCGGTCAGCCATCCCGTTAATGGCACCGAGATCGCATTGGCCACGGCGAATGAAGTGATGACCCAGGTGCCTTGGCTCGCGGAAACGCCCAGGTCACCGGAAATCGCCGGAATCGACACATTGGCGATCGAAGTGTCGAGCACGTTCATGAACGTCGCCAACGACAGCGCGATGGTCCCGAGTACGAGTTGTCCGCCGCGCAACGGCGCGGGTTGGGCGTGAGATGTCATAACCTGGCGCGGATTACAGAAGTTTGGCCTTGGCCGGTTTGTCCGAGGACTCGTCGGCGCTGGCATGTGCGCCCAAGTTGTCCTCGATGATGCGTGCCACGATGGCGTCGGCCTGGTGTCCAATCTTCTCGAACACGTCGGTCTGGTAGGTCGGCATGGCCGGCGCGTTGCCGAGCGCCTTGCCCTTCGTGTTGTGCACGTCGACTTCGACTTGCATCGACAGGCCGATGCGCAGCGGATGCTTGGCAAGTTCCTTCGGGTCCAGCGCGATGCGTACGGGCAGGCGCTGTACCACCTTGATCCAGTTGCCGGTGGCGTTTTGCGCTGGCAACAGTGAGAAAGCGCTGCCGGTGCCCGCCGAGAATCCGGCGACCGTGCCGTGGAATTTGACGCTCGAGCCATAAACGTCCGCCGTCATTTCCACGGGTTGCCCAACCCGCATATGCGCGATCTGCACTTCCTTGAAGTTGGCGTCGACCCAGACTTGGTTGAGCGGCACGATGGCCATCAATGGCGTGCCGGGTGCCACGCGCTGCCCGACCTGGACGGCACGCTTGGCGACATAGCCGGCGACCGGCGCAGGGATCGACGTGCGCGCATAGTCCAGATATACCGCACGAAGTTTGTCGGCCGCTTGCCTCACTTGCGGATGCGTGGCCACCGTGGTCTTGTCGGTCAGCGCGTGATTCGACATGAGCTGGCTGCGAGCCACCGCCAGCGCGGCTTCGACTGTCTTGACGGCATCTTGCGCATGCCCCAGTTCCTCGCGTGAGACCGCGCCGCTGGGCATCGCGATTTCACGGCGCTGCAGGTCGGCACGAGCCTTGGCCAGGTCGGCTTCACGCATTGCGACGGTTGCAGCCAGGGCCTGATTGTCCACATACAGCGTGCGTACCTGGCGCACCGTTTGCGCGAGATTGGCTTCGGCCTGCAGCAGGGCCACCCGGGAGTCGGCCTGATCAAGCTGCACGAGCGTTTGACCGGCTTGCACCATTTGCGTGTCGTCGGCGTTGACGCCCGTTACCGTGCCGCCCACCTGCGGCGTGATTTGCACCACATTGCCCGAAACATAGGCGTCGTCGGTGCTTTCGTAGTAGCGCGCGTATAAACCCCAATAGAGCCCATACCCGATGGCTGCCACGATGATCACGGCGCTCAGCGTCAGCATCATGCGCTTTCGCTTGCCGTTGTTGCCGGTCGCCGCGGCAGGTGCGGGTTGGGCGGCAGCGCCCTGTTGGTTGTCACTCATAATCTGCTCCGTTGAGATCTTTCAAATTTTTAAATTCGTTGGGCAACGTGCCGCTTCAATGAATTGCCGCAGCGGGTGACGCCGCTTGCGCCAGACTGCCCGATGCTTGAGCCAAGCCGGCCGCCTGAGCATCGAATCCTCCGCCCATGGCCTTGATCAACGCCATCTGCTGGTCGCGGCGAGTGGCGACCAGATTGGCGCGCAATTGTTCTTGTGCCAGAAGGGACGATTCGGCGTTCAGCACGACCAACTGTGGCGCCAGTCCGGCTCTGTAGCGGCTCACGGCAAGGTCATAGGCGCTTTTGGCCGCATCGTAGGCTTGTGCCTGCGTCACTAACTGCTGGTCGGTCGAGTGAATGCTGCTCAGGCGGTCGGCGACGTCGGTCAACGCGTCGTTCAATGTCTTGTCGTACGAGGCGACCGCTTCCTCATAACGCGCGTACTCGCCCTTCAGATTGGCGCGCAGACGGCCGCCGTCGAAGATCGGCAGACTGATCGCGGGGCCGGCCTGTATCTGTTGGCTGGCCGCGGTGAACAATTGTCCCAGGCCAAACGAGCTGAACCCGATCGTCGCCATCAAGTTGATGTCCGGGTAGAAGCGGGCCTTTGCAACATCCACGCCCTTGAGCGCGGCTTCCACTTGCCAGCGCGCGGCAACGATATCCGGCCGGCGCCCCAGCAGGTTCAGCGGCAGGTTGTCCGGGATGCGGGGAGAGGCAATCGTCGCGAGTCTCGGCCTGGCGATTTGCAGGCCGCGATCGGGGCCTTTGCCGAGCAGCGCGCCCAACTGATGCCGGGTCAGGAGGATTTGTCCGTTCAACTGACTCAACTGGGTTTTGGCGTCGGCGATATTGCCTTGCGCCTGCTTGGTTTCGACTTTCGTATCCAGCCCGGCTCTCAAACGATCGCGGGCCAGACGGCTCAGCATCTCGCGTTGCTTCAACTCTCGCATGAGCACGTCTCGCAAGGCATACTGCTGGGCCAATTGGTTGTATGCGCGCGCTACCGCGGTGGCCACAGTCAGGCGCGCCTCCTGATCCGCGGCCTCTTCGGCTTTTTCCGCAGAAATGGCCTGAGCCTGCGCCGCGCGATTTTTACCCCACAGATCCAGCTCGTAGGTCAGATTCGCCATTGCATCGCCCTGGGTGAACCAGGAACCACCGTAGCCCGGCGGATAAATCGTGTGCTCGGTGAATTTTTGGCGGTAGACATCCCCGCTCACGCCGATCCTGGGCAGGAGCGCGGCCCCCGCGCCTTCGGCCTGGGCGCGAGCAGCCGCCAAACGCGCCTGCGCCATCTGCAAATCCGGATTGCCGGCGAGGGCCTCGTGAATCAATTGCTGGAGTTGGGGGTCGCCGAATTGAGCCGCCCAATCGGTCGTCGGCCATTGTCCGCCCTGGCTGGGGAGGCTGCGCGCGGTTGCGTAAGCATTCGGTGATGCAATGCGCTTGTCGCTATGGATTCCCATGTAATTCGCGCATCCGGACAGTCCCAGTACGGCAATGGCGATACACGCCATGGTGAGCGTCCGCAGGCGAGGCATATTGGGATAGGTTGCTTGCATAGCAAAACCCTTAGTCATTGAATCGATGGATAGTAATACAACGCGTTAGAATGATTCTTCGGCATGAAATGATTGCTAAAGCAATATTTACCCGATCTCGCTGTTGGCGATCACACGCCGGAGCAGGCTTTTCAGAAGGGTGACCTCGTCCGGGGTGAAGCCACGCAGTAACCGATCGGCGCAAGCGAGAAAAATCTCCGGCATTCGCATGGCTTGCGCGCGGCCCTCGGCAGTCAAAGTCAGGATGACCGTACGCCGGTCTTCGCGGCTGCGTTCCCGGATCAGCAGGCCATGCTTCTCGAGACGGTCCAGCAAGCGCGTCACAGCGCTGGCATCGATGCAATACTCGCGCGAGAGATCGGCGGCTGTGGTGCATTTGCCGGTGGCCAACTTGTATAGCATGGTGGCCTGGGTGCTGGTCAGGCCGAAACGCGAAGTCTCCTGCGTCAGTTGCGCCATCAGCAGGGAACGAACACGCGCGACCAGATAGCCCATGGAATCCTCCATGTCATACCCGGGGTAGGGTGCCTGCTCAGGCGCGGGAAGGTCGGGTTGTGTCATTTTAGTGCTCATGCAATAGTTGCCTAGGCATGATTATAGCGATTGCTTAATTATTTGCAAGGCGGGGCAATAATTGACTATGCAATTATTGTGGCCGAACAACAAGGCCCGGTTGGCGCCCCGGTGTTTTCGTGTCGGGCTCCGGTTGCTTGTCATAAGCGAACAAGCCAGCCGTGCTAAAATGTTCGATTGCTCCAAAACATTCTTTCCTTCTTTTCATGACCCGCGCCCTACGTAACATCGCCATCATTGCCCACGTTGACCACGGCAAGACCACGCTCGTCGACAAACTGCTGCGCCAATCCGGCACCTTCCGCGAGAACCAGCAAATTGCTGAGCGTGTGATGGATTCGAACGATATCGAAAAGGAGCGCGGCATCACGATTCTTGCCAAGAACTGCGCTGTCGAATACGGCGACACGCATATCAACATCGTCGACACGCCGGGACACGCCGATTTCGGCGGTGAGGTCGAGCGAGTGCTGTCGATGGTCGACAGTGTGCTGCTGCTGGTCGATGCGGTTGAAGGCCCGATGCCGCAGACGCGCTTCGTGACCCGCAAGGCGCTGGCGCTGGGGCTCAAGCCGATCGTGGTAGTGAACAAGATCGATCGCCCGGGCGCACGCCCGGATTGGGTCATCAACCAGACATTCGATCTGTTCGACAAGCTCGGCGCGACCGACGAGCAACTCGATTTCCCGGTGGTTTATGCGTCCGCACTGAATGGTTACGCGAGCCTCGATCCGAGCGTCCGCGAGGGGGATATGCGCCCGCTGTTCGAAGCGATTCTGGAACACGTGCCGGTGCGTCCGGCCGATCCGGACGCGCCGTTGCAGCTCCAGATCACCTCGCTCGATTATTCGACCTATGTTGGTCGCATCGGCATCGGACGCGTGTCGCGCGGTCGTATCCGTCCGGGGCAGCCGGTGGCGATGCGCTTCGGCCCGGACGGCGAAGTGTTCAACAGAAAGATCAACCAAGTGCTGTCGTTCAAGGGGCTCGAGCGGGTCCAGGTGGAGAGCGCCGAAGCCGGCGACATCGTGCTTATCAACGGGATCGAGGACGTCGGCATCGGTGCGACGATCTGCGCCGTCGAGCAGCCCGAGGCGCTGCCGATGATCAGTGTCGACGAACCGACCCTGACGATGAATTTTTGCGTCAACACTTCGCCACTGGCGGGGCGGGAGGGCAAATTCATTACCAGCCGTCAGATTCGCGAACGCCTGATGCGCGAACTGAACCACAACGTCGCATTGCGCGTGAAGGACACGGCGGACGAGACCATCTTCGAAGTGTCTGGCCGCGGCGAGTTGCACCTGACTATTCTCGTCGAGAACATGCGCCGCGAAGGCTACGAGCTTGCCGTATCGCGCCCGCGCGTGGTCATGAAGGAGATCGATGGGGTCAAGCACGAACCCTACGAGTTGCTGACGGTCGACGTCGAGGACGGCCACCAGGGCGCGGTAATGGAAGAGTTGGGGCGCCGCAAGGGCGAGTTGATCGACATGGCGTCCGACGGCCGGGGCCGAACGCGTCTGGAATACCGCATTCCTGCACGGGGCTTGATCGGTTTTCAGGGAGAATTCCTGTCGATGACCCGTGGCACGGGGCTGATCAGTCATATTTTCGACGCTTATGCGCCCGTGCGCGAAGGTAATCTCGGCGAGCGCCGCAATGGCGTGCTGATCTCGCAAGACGACGGTGCCGCGGTCGCCTACGCGTTGTGGAAACTGCAGGATCGCGGCCGGATGTTCGTCAAGCCCGGCGATGCGCTCTACGAAGGGATGATCATCGGCATCCACAGCCGCGACAACGATTTGGTGGTCAATCCGATCAAGGGCAAACAACTGACCAATGTGCGCGCCTCGGGCACGGACGAAGCCGTGCGCCTGGTGCCTCCGATCCAGATGTCGCTTGAATATGCGGTCGAGTTCATCGACGACGACGAACTGGTCGAGATTACGCCGCAGTCCATTCGTTTGCGCAAGCGCTTCCTGAAAGAGCACGAGCGCAAGAAAGCATCGCGCGAAGAGCGAACCTGAGCTCCGGCTCGCGCGTCAGGCCGGCTTCCCGCCGGCATGTTTGCGGTACGATAAAGCCGGTGCCTCGCACCGGCTTTTTTTATCTGTCACCTCTTGCCACGGTGCTGCGTCATGTCCGAATTCATCGAAACCAGGATCGTCAACCATGTTGGTCTGATCACCTTGAACAGGCCAAAAGCCTTGAACGCGCTGTCGCCCGACATGATTCGATCGCTGACGGCTGCGCTCCTGCAATGGGCCGAAGATCCCCAAGTCTACGCCGTATTCGTGCGAGGCGTCGGCGAGAAAGGATTTTGCGCGGGCGGAGACATCCGCTATTTTTATGAGACTGCGCAGCGCGACCGTGCGGCGCTGCTGCCGTATTTCGTCGAAGAGTACGCGCTTGACTATTTGATCGCGACGTATCCGAAGCCGTACATCGCATTGCTCGACGGTATCGTGATGGGCGGGGGCATGGGGATCTCCCAAGGCGCCGCCTTGCGTATCGTTACCGAGACGACGCGCATGGCCATGCCGGAGACGCAGATTGGATTATTTCCCGACGTTGGCGGTGGGCATTTCCTGGCGCGACTGCCGGGCCACATTGGTGAATACCTGGGCGTTACCGGTGTGGCGATCGGTGCGGCTGATGCGCTCTATGCCGGCTTGGCAGACGTTTATTTGCCGCGCAACATGACGACCGACCTGCTGTCGTTACTGGAGAACGAGCCTTGGCAAGACGGCAACGCAGTGATGGATCGCGTGCGTGCTCTGGCCAATGGCCATGTTGCGCCGTCGCCGCGCGACATGCCACTCGAGGATTTGCGCGGCGCCATCGATATGCATTTTTCCCACGAGAGTATGTCATCGATTCTGGCATCGCTGTCGCGTGAAGCACGTTGCGAATTCAGCGAGTGGGCGCGGCAGATCGAGGCACAACTGGGCAAGCGTTCTCCACTGATGGTATGCGTGACGCTCGAGCAAATCCGCCGGGCACGTTCGCAGTCTTTGTCACTGGCGGACGAATTGAGGGTCGAACTCTCGATGATGAAACACGTGTTCGACGGTCACGATGGGCCGGAGGGCATTCGCGCCCTGGCGATAGACAAGGATCACGCGCCTCGGTGGCTTCCGGCGAGTCTTGATCAGGTCGATGCGAAGCAGGTGGCCCGATTCTTCGAGAGCGAGTGGCGGGCCCAGGCACACCCGCTGGCGCATCTGGGCGCCTAGGTCACGCGTCGGCGCGGGTTTCGGTATTCTGGCCCGGAGGAGCGGCGACAGGATGATACAGGCGTACGCAGGTGGTCATACCTCGATATGGCAATAGCGTTCGACGAGGGACTGATCCAACTTGTGGCAAATATCGTTGATATTGCCGACCATGATGATGTGCGAAGGGCCACGATACACTCGAACCGGGCGCGGCGAGCGCAACGCGCGAACCGATAGTGTGCTGGGGGCGGGGGCGCGCGAGGCGCGTATGAAAGAAAATAATTTACCCATGATCCCATCCTTGCAAAGCGTGAAGTGAAGGGCCCGCTGCCGATGCTTTCTGATGTATTTCATGACGCACGTCGGTGCGATGCGCCAGCAACAGGAAATATGTATTTGGTAAAACTTATAGTTCGCTAGTGCGAATCAGTCCGACGGCGATGCCCTCCAGCGAGAAATCGTCGGGATTTCCACTCACGACGATATTCTGGAAATCCGGGTTTTCAGCGATCAACTCGACCCCGCCCGGGCGTCGCTTCAGGCGCTTGACGGTTACCTCGTCACCCAGTCGGGCTACCACGATCTGTCCGTCGCGGGCATCGCTCGTGCGCTGCACGGCAAGCAGATCACCGTCCAGAATGCCGGCATCGCGCATGCTGAGGCCGCGAACCTTCAAAAGATAATCCGGCTGGCGGGCAAACAGCGCTGCATCGCATTGATAATGGGCTTCGATGTGTTCCTGGGCGAGAATGGGGCTGCCTGCAGCGACCCGGCCAATCAGCGGGAGCGACAATTGCATCAGCGCCATGTGGGGTAGCGTGAACTGATGCTGGCTGTCGTCGTCGACGAGCGTCTTGACTCGAATCCCGCGCGACGTGCCGGCCGCGAGCTCGATGACGCCTTTGCGTGCGAGCGCCCGCAGGTGCTCTTCGGCGGCGTTGGCCGAACTGAAGCCGAGCTCTGCGGCAATTTCCGCCCGAGTGGGCGGAAAACCGGTGCGCTCGATGGCTTGGCGAACCAGGTCATAGACCTGTTGTTGGCGGGCAGTGAGTTTGTGCATGGTTACTGTATGGAAGTACAGGCAACTGTATTTTTGTACAGTATTCTGATTTATGCAAGCAGAACTTCATGTCGATTCTCAAGTTTCGCCAAACTCGACCTAGTCACAAGAGCCGGCCTGCTTCGTATTCCCTGTATCCATGCCGGATGCGGCAACGATCGGCAGCGGGCCGCCGCTCATGGATGACCCCAAATTGAGAGATGCGGCGAATTGGCTACAATCGCGGTCATGAAAACACCCTCTCCTACACCCAAGCATGCCGGCGCCCGCCGGTTGCCCCAGGTGGTCTTGCTGGCCACCGGCGGCACGATTGCCGGCTACGCGACCGATGCCGGGCGCACCGCTACTTACCAGGCCGGCGCGCTTAATATCGAAACTCTGTTGACAGCTGTGCCGGGTTTGACCGATGTCGCGCGCGTGCGGTCCGAGCAAATCGCGCAAATCGACAGCAAAGACATGACATGCGCGCTGTGGCTGACTCTGGCGGAACGCGTCAATGCGGTGCTGGCCGAGCCGGACGTGGCTGGGGTGGTGATTACCCACGGCACCGATACGCTGGAGGAGACAGCCTACTTCCTTCATTTGACGATCAAGAGCGACAAGCCAGTGGTGATGACTGCCGCCATGCGACCCGCTACGGCCTTGTCGGCGGACGGGCCGCTCAATCTGCTCAATGCGGTGCGGGTTGCAGCCCATCCCGAGACCGCCGGGCGGGGCGTCCTGGTGGTTGTCAATCATCAGATTCATTGCGCGCGCGATGTCGTCAAGGCCAGCACTTACTCGGTACAGGCGTTCCAGTCGCCCGAGGTCGGTGTGCTCGGCTGGGTGCAGGACGAGTGGATCGAGTTGCAGCGCCGTGCGCTGAGGCGCCACACGGTGCAAAGCGAGTTCGACGTGGCAGGTCGGCGTGCTCTACCGATGGTCGAAGTGCTCTCCAGTTATGCCAACGCGTCGACCCTGCCGGTCGAGGCGCTGGTGAGCGCGGGGGTGCGGGCGCTGGTAGTGGCGGGGACCGGCAACGGTTCGCTGTATGGCCCGCTGCAGCAGGCGCTGGCCGAGGCGGCCAGGCAGGGGGTGCGAGTCGTGCGCGCCTCTCGCACCGGATCCGGACACGTGATGCGCAATGGTGCCGCCGCCGACGACGCACTGGGCTTCGTCAGCGCAGACAACCTGCACCCGTACAAGGCGCGCGTGCTGGCGATGCTCGCATTGGCGCACGATATACCCGCCGATCGCTGGCAAGCGCTGTTCGAGACTTATTGAGCGAACCAAGCTTGCGAGCAACGGTCAACTTTTATATTGACTGGCCCCGCCTATCTTCTGTGCAAATTCATCCCCCCATGCCTCGACGCCGCTTTCTGAAAATTGCGCTCGGCAGCAGCGTATTGGCGCTGGCGCCATTGCCCGCGCTGGCGTCGCCCACATTTCCGTTCATTCCTGATCACTACACCTTCTCGCGTGCGCAGGTGCAAGCCGCGGTGGCCCGGAAGTTCCCGTTTCACCGAGCCGTGCCGCAGGTGTTTTCAATGGATCTGACACATCCCGAAATCGCTTTGCAGCCGGCCGAAAACCGGTTGGCCTTGACGGTAGATGCGGTCATCAGCAGCCCGTTCATGGTGCCGCAAACGTTGAACGGGACTTTTGTGTTGGTAGGGGGGCTCGCTTACAACGAAGCAACCCTCTCGGTCGTGGTGCGTGACCCGGCAGTTACCCAGGCCGATTTCGGGCCGGCCACCGCGATGTACGGCCAGCAGATCGATATGGCGGCCAATATGCTGGCGAGCCAGGTCCTGCAGAATTACCCGATCTATACGTTCAAGCCCGACCAACTCACCTTCGCCGGTGTGCAATTTCAACCCGGCACGATCACGGTCGTGCCGGCCGGCGTGCGGGTTGAAATCGTCGAACGCTGAAGCCCGGGATATTTGTTGAGTGCGGCCTATGCGACCTTGGCCTGTGATGCCAGCAGAGCGGCAACGCCGGCTTGGGCGACTTGCGCGTCCTGGCCCGGCTTGACGCCGGAGACACCGACGGCGCCGATACAGCTGCCGTCCACGATCACCGGTTCACCGCCCTCGAGCGCGGTTATCGGCATCGATAGCGCGGCATAGCGGCCCTGGTTGACCATCTCTTCGAACGCCTTGCTTGGGCGCCGAGATACAGCCGCGGTGCGAGCTTTGCCTGCGGCGATTTCCGCCGATATCGGCGACGCGCCGTCCAGGCGCTGCAGCCACAGCAGATGGCCGCCGTCGTCACAAATAGCGATGGTAACGGGCCACTGATGGCGAATGGCTTCGGCCGCAGCTGCGTCGGCCATCCGGCGGGCATCGTCCAGAGTCAGCATCGAACGGGTTTGCATAGGAAATCTCCTGCTTCATTGTCTGGCATCCTGGTCGGGGGCGAACCGGCAATCATTCGATCAGGATGGCCCGGAAATCGTTGACGTTGGTTCGTGTGGGCTGCGTTACCACCAGGTCACCCAAGGCGGCGAAAAAAGTGTAGCCGTCGTTGTTCTGCAGGTGGCTTTTGGGTGACAGGCCGGCGGCGGCCGCGCGCGTCAGCGTGTCGGGGCCGAGCAGGCAACCTGCGTTGTCTTCGGTGCCGTCGATCCCGTCGGTGTCGCAGGCAATCGCATGTACGCCAGGCAGGCTGGCGCCGCGTCCGTCGTCGAGCGCGGCAGTCAGTGCCAGCAGGAATTCGGCATTACGCCCGCCGCGGCCGCCGCCGCGCACCGTCACGGTGGTCTCGCCGCCGGACAGCAGCAGGCATGGCCGCTCGAACGGCTGGCCGTGCGCGAGGATTTGCCGCACGATGCCGGCATGCACCAATGCCACGTCGCGCGCCTCGCCCTCGAGGCAATCCGACAGTATGTGCGCGGTAATGCCATGGGCTTGCGCATGGCGCGCGGCAGCCTCCAACGCTTCCTGGGCCGTGGCGATCGTCGCGTGCGTGGCGTGGCGCAGCCGCGCATCCCCCGGTTTGGGCGTTTCGCCGGCGCCGGAGATCAGGTAATCGCGCACGTTGCCGGGCACGTCGATCTGGTACTTCTCCAATACCGCCAACGCGTCCGCGCAGGTTGTTTCGTCGGCCAGGGTAGGGCCGGACGCGATGATGGCGGGGTCATCGCCGGGAATATCGGAAATCAGCAGCGTATGCACGCGCGCCTGGCCGCAGGCAAGCGCCAGACGTCCGCCCTTGATGGCCGACAGATGCTTGCGCACGCAATTCATTTCGAAGATGGTCGCGCCCGAGCGCAGCAGCGCCTTGTTGAGCGCCTGTTTTTGCGGCAGCGTGATGCCGGGGGCGGGCAGCGACAGCAATGAGGAGCCGCCGCCCGAGATCAGGCAGAGCACCAGATCGTCCTCGCTCAATCCTTTGACCATCTCCAGCATGCGCTTGGCGGCCTGCCAGCCGGCCTCGTCGGGCACCGGATGTCCGGCCTCCACGACCTCGATATGACGGCATGGCGCGCCGTGCTGGTAGCGGGTGACGACCAGGCCCGAGAGCGGACCTTGCCAATGTTGTTCGACGGCTTGCGCCATCGATGCGGCGCCTTTGCCGGCGCCGATCACAATAGTGCGGCCGCGCGGTGCCGGCGGCAGATGCTGAGCCAGGCAGCGCGCGGGCGAGACGGCCTCGACCGCATGCTGGAACAGAGACAGCAAAAACGTGCGGGGTTCCAGGGCAGCGGCGTTGCCAGCCGCTGCCACCGCTTGCGGGCGAGCCGACATTTACGCCACCGTATGGTTGGACATCAATTCCAATGCGCGCACCAGCCCGGAGTGATCCCAAGCCGCGCCGCCATTGGCTGCGCAGGTATTGAACAACTCCTGGCAGGTTGCCGTGTTTGGCAAGGCGACGCCCAGCGAGCGCGCGCTTTGCAAGGCCAGATTCAAATCCTTTTGATGAAGGGCGATGCGAAAACCCGGTTCGAAATTGCGCTTGACCATGCGCTCGCCATGCACTTCGAGAATGCGGGACGAAGCGAACCCACCCATCAGCGCGGCACGCACCTTGGCGGGGTCGGCGCCGGCCTTGGAGGCGAACAGTAACGCCTCGCCGACCGCTTCAATGGTCAGCGCAACGATGATCTGATTGGCGACCTTGCAGGTCTGCCCGGCGCCGGTGTCGCCAACCAGCGTAATGTTCTTGCCCATCAGTTCGAAGAACGGCCTGACATCGTCGAACGCGCTTTGCGAACCACCTACCATGATGGTCAGCGAGGCCGCCTTGGCGCCGACTTCGCCGCCGGAGACCGGCGCATCGAGATATTCGCAGCCTAGCGCCTTGACCTTTTTCGCGTATTCCTTGGTCTCGATCGGTGAAATCGAGCTCATGTCGACCACGATCTTGCCCTTGGACAGACCTTCTGCCGCACCGTTTTCTCCGAACAGGACGGCGCCCACGTCAGGCGTATCCGGCACCATGATGAAGATGATATCGGCGCGTTTGGCAACTTCCTTGGGCGACGTGCAGCAGGTTGCCTGACCATCGATCAGCTCTTGCGGCGGCGTCTTGCGATCGCAGATAAACAGCTTGTGTCCGGCGTCTTGCAGATGCTTCGCCATCGGCGCGCCCATGATGCCAAGGCCAATAAAACCGAGTTGTGCCATGGTGTGACTCCTCTAGTGAATAAAATTATCGGGTGGGTTATGTCGCCGCTCAGGCAGCCTGACGCAACTCGGCCTGCTTGAGCCAGCCGAGCCCGTCGACGGTGGTGGTGGCCGGCTTGTACTCGCAGCCGATCCAGCCGTCGTAGCCGATGCGATCGAGAAAATCGAACAGGAACGGGTAATTGATTTCACCCGTGCCCGGCTCGTTGCGACCGGGGTTGTCTGCGAGTTGTACATGCTTGATGCGCGCCAGGTGTGTCTCGATGGTCTTGGCCAACTCGCCTTCCATGCGCTGCATGTGATAGATGTCGTACTGGACGAACACATTGTCGGAGCCGGTGGCGTCGATCAGGTCCAACGCTTGCTTGGTTCCGCTAAGGTAAAAGCCGGGAATATCGAATGTATTGATCGGTTCGATCAGCAAACGGATACCTTCGGCCTTCAACTGGTCGGCGGCAAAGCGCAGATTATCGACGACGGTCGTGCGGATCTTTTCCGCATCGACGTCGACCGGGCGGCGACCGATCAGGCAATTCAATTGCTTCACGCCCAATGCCTTGGCGTACACGATTGCCTCGCCCACGCCGTCGCGGAATTCCCCGACGCGCTCCGGCAGGCAGGCGATGCCACGCTCGCCGGCTTCCCAGTTGCCGGCCGGCAGATTGTGCAGCACCAGATCGAGCTGGTACTGATTCAGCTTGTCGGCGATCTGGTCGCGGTGAAACGCATACGGAAACAAAAACTCCACGCCGCGAAAGCCCGCTGCGGCGGCGGCTTTGAAGCGATCCAGAAAGGGCGCTTCGTTGAACAGCATGGTCAGGTTGGCGGCGAATTTTGGCATCTCGCGACTCCTAGATAAAAATGGACGGGACTCGAATCGGACTCGGACGTTCAGGCCGTCTCACAGGCCGCTTCGTCTTCCACGATGTCGAGCACTTCCTCGAATTCGGTCACGTTGTTGATTTCCGTGCCCATGGCGATGTTGGTCACGCGCTCCAGGATGACCTCCACGATGACCGGCACCGAGAACTCGGCCATCAACTCGCGCGCTTGCGCAAAAGCAGGCTGGATATCTTCCGGCTTAAACACGCGAATCGACTTGCAGCCCAAGCCCTCGGCGACCTTGACATGGTCGACGCCGTAGCCATTGAGCTCGGGCGCGTTCACGTTCTCGAAAGCCAATTGCACGCAATAGTCCATGTCGAAATTGCGCTGTGCCTGGCGGATCAGGCCCAGGTACGAGTTGTTGACCACGACGTGGATGTACGGCACCTTGAACTGGGCGGCGGCCGCCAGCTCTTCGACCATGAACTGGAAGTCATAGTCGCCCGACACCGCAACCACGTCGCTCTCGGGCGAGGCGACCTTGACGCCGATGGCGGCCGGGGCGGTCCAACCCAGCGGGCCCGCCTGACCGCAGTTGATCCAGTGGCGCGCGTGGTTGACGCGCAGGAATTGCGCGGCGGCGATTTGCGACAGGCCAATGGTGCTGACATAGCGTACGTCGCGGCCGAAGAACGCGTTCATTTCCTGGTAGACACGTTGCGGCTTGACAGGCACGTTGTCGAAATCCGACTTGCGCAACATGGTGCGCTTGCGCTTCTGGCACTCAGCGACCCACGCCTTGCGGCACGGCAGGCGCCCGGCCGTTTTCCATTCGCGCGCGACTTCCACGAACAGCTTGAGCGCAGCACCGGCGTCGGAGACGATGCCATAGTCGGGACCGAATACCCGGCCAATCTGCGTCGGCTCGATATCGATGTGGACGAATTTTCGGCCCTTGGTGTAGACATCGATACTGCCGGTATGACGATTGGCCCAGCGATTGCCGATGCCCATCACGAAATCGGAGGCAAGCAGCGTGGCGTTGCCGTAGCGGTGCGACGTTTGCAAGCCCACCATGCCGGCCATCAGCGGGTGATCATCAGCAATCGCGCCCCAGCTCATCAGCGTCGGCACGACCGGCACGTTCACCAGCTCGGCGAATTCGACGAGCAGATCGGCCGCATTGGCGTTGATCACGCCGCCACCGGACACCAGCAGCGGACGTTCGGCCTCGATCAGCATCGTCAGCGCCTTTTCGATTTGCGCGCGCGTGGCCGCCGGCTTGTAGACCGGCAGCGGCTCGTAGGTGTCAGGATCGAATTCGATCTCGGCCATTTGAACGTCGATCGGCAAGTCGATCAGCACCGGGCCGGGGCGGCCTGAGCGCATCAGGTGGAATGCCTGCTGGAACACGCGCGGCACCAGCGCCGGCTCGCGCACCGTGACGGCCCATTTGGTCACCGGCTTGGCGATCGATTCGATGTCGACGGCCTGGAAATCTTCCTTGTACAGGCGTGCGCGCGGCGCTTGCCCGGTAATGCACAAAATCGGAATGGAATCGGCCTGGGCCGAGTAAAGTCCGGTAATCATGTCGGTGCCTGCCGGCCCCGAGGTGCCAATGCAAACGCCAATGTTGCCGGGCGCAGCTCGCGTATAACCCTCGGCCATGTGGGAGGCGCCTTCGACATGGCGCGCCAGCACGTGGTCGATGCTGCCGGCTCGGCGAAGTGCGGCATAAAACGGGTTGATGGCGGCCCCCGGAACGCCGAAGGCGTTGGTAATGCCTTCCTTTTCCAGCACGCGCACCGCGGCGTCGACTGCGGTCATCTTTGCCATGATTCTTTCTCCTCCAGATGGTGGGTGATATCTCTGGCAATCAATGTAATACTTGATGTTTTGTTTGATAAGATAATAAATACTCGTTTTTTTAGAGACTAAAAGTATCGAACAGGGGGGCACACATGGATCGCTTCAAGCAAATCGAAACTTTCGTGCAGGTCGCGGATGCGGGTAGTCTGGCCGCTGCGGCCCTGCGCGAAGGCGTGTCGCCGGTAATCCTGGGCAGGCGTATCGACGCCCTGGAGAAGCGGCTTGGCATCAAGCTGATGTACCGCTCGACGCGGCGGCTGGTGCTGAGCGAGGAGGGCGGCGCGTTCCTGGAACGCTGCAAGCAGCTATTGGGCGAATGGGAATTGGCGGAGAACGAAATCAGTGCCGGGCGGCATGCCGTGTCGGGTCACTTGATCGTATCGGCGCCGGCGGCTTTCGGCCGCAAGCATGTCGCCTCGCATGCGCCGTCGTTTCTGAAGCAGTACCCCGAAGTCCAGCTTTCTTTCAATCTGACTGATCGCGTGGTCGATCTGGTGCGGGAAGGCTACGACCTTGGGATTCGCATCGGCGGCGCGGTCGATCCAAATTTCGTGGCGGTCAAATTGTCTCAAAACCGCCGTGTGGTGTGCGGCACGCCAGCCTATTTCGCCCGCTACGGCCGCCCCAAGACGCTGGAGGATCTTGGCAAGCACAATTGCCTGGCGTTCAATCTGCAAGGCGGGCAGCAACGCGGCTGGTATTTTCGCCGGCAGGGCAAGACGGTCACCATACGGGTCGACGGCAATCTCGATTGCAACGACGGCGAGTTGCTGCATCGCTGGGCGCTAGAGGGGTTGGGGTTGGGTTGGCGCTCGACCTGGGAGATCCAACGCGAGTTGGCCAGTGGAGAGCTGGAAACGGTGCTCGATGACTACGCGCTGCCTGATTACGATATCCTCGCGGTCTATCCTCAGCAACGCTTTCAGCCGGCGCGTGTTCGACTGTTCATCGAGCACCTGCGCGCCATTTACGCCAAACCGAACTACTGGCTGGAGAACGACTAGGCGGCATCAGTCGTTGTCAAACCGCGGTTTAGCTTGAGAAAATGGGAAAAACCCGATAAAATCAAGCGTTTTGCAACCTTGCCGCACTGGTCTTGGCGCCCAGGTGGCTTTATCCATAAGGAGCGTACATGCGTCATTACGAAATCGTATTTATCGTCCACCCCGATCAAAGCGAGCAGGTGCCTGCGATGATCGAGCGGTACCGTGGCATGGTGGAAGCCCGTCAGGGCAAGATCCACCGCGTCGAGGACTGGGGTCGTCGGCAACTGGCCTACATGATCGAAAAGCTCGCCAAGGCGCACTATGTGTGCATGAATATCGAGTGCGATCAGGAGACCCTGGATGAGCTGGAACACGCGTTCAAGTTCAACGACGCCGTGTTGCGCCATCTTTTCATCAAGATGAAGAAAGCGGAAACCGCGCCTTCGCCGATGATGAAGGAAGTGCAGCGCGAAGAGGCTCGCAAGGCCCAGCCGGCGGCCAGCACTGAAGCGCCCGCCGCCTGAGCGACAAACCAGGATTAGCGACTACACCAGGACATGATGCGCGCTTTGCGCGGGTTGCGGGAGTGAACCGGTTACAGCTTGAAGCCAGTGTCGTCGAAATGGGGCCTTTGCGATACACCCCAGCGGGTATTCCCGCCGTCGAGTGCACACTGACGCATGCCGGATCGGCACTCGAAGCAGGTACGCCGCGTCAGATCGAATTCAATATTTCTGCGGTTGCATTGGGCGAAATCGTTGAACGCGTGATGACGCTGGGACTGGGGCAACCGGTCCGGCTGAGTGGATTTCTGGCTCGCAAGTATCGTAACAGCCGCACCTTGGTGTTTCACATTACAGCATTGCAAGAAATTGGAAGGGATTGAACATGCCACGTCCTAACGGTAAAGGTAACAAAAAATTCGACCGCCGCCGCCAACAGCAGAATCCGCTGTTCAAGCGCAAGAAATTCTGCCGCTTCACGGTCGCCGGTGTCGAACAGATCGATTACAAAGACATCGAAACGCTGAAAGATTTCATCGGCGATAACGGCAAGATCACGCCGGCCCGTCTGACGGGTACCAAGGCTCACTATCAGCGTCAGCTCGACACCGCGATCAAGCGTGCGCGCTTCCTGGCCCTGTTGCCTTATACCGATCTGCACTCGGCTTAATCGGCTGACGGCTGCTAAGGAGAATTCAAGATGCAAGTGATTTTGCTGGAGAAAGTGGTCAACCTGGGTAACTTGGGCGACGTCGTTCGCGTCAAGGACGGCTTCGCGCGCAATTTCCTGATTCCTCAGAAAAAAGCCCGCCGTGCCACCGACGTCGCGATGAAGGAATTCGAAGCGCGTCGCGCCGAGCTGGAAAAGGCTGCTGCCGAGAAGCTGGCGGCTGCGCAGAGCCAGGGCGAGAAGCTCAGCGGCCTGACCGTGCAAATCGTGCAGAAGGCTGGTGTTGATGGGCGCCTGTTCGGGTCGGTCACCAACGCCGACATTGCCGAAGCGCTGCAAAAGCAGGATTTCGCTGTCGAGAAAATGCAAGTCCGCCTGCCGAATGGCCCGCTCAAGACCGTGGGCGACTTCCCGGTTCAAGTGTCTCTGCACACCGACGTGCTGGTCGATGTAACGGTATCAGTGTTGGGCGAGCACGTGTAAGCGTCACTCAGCCCCGCAAAGGCAGAACACGGGTGACCGGTTCTGCCTTTTTTATTTGCCGATGATTTTCCGCCCCCGAGCTCGTGGGCATGCCCGCGGCGCAACGCTATAATCTCCCTCCATGAATGCCCCAGACCCCCAGCTCGAATCCCTGAAAGTCCCGCCGCACTCGATCGAGGCAGAGCAATCCGTGCTCGGCGGCCTGTTGCTCGATAACAGTGCCTGGGACCGCGTCGGCGACTTCCTGGGGGAACACGATTTTTACCGCTACGATCACCGGCTGATTTACCAGCACATTGGTCGGCTGGTCGCGCAGGATCGTCCCGCTGACGTGATTACTGTGTACGAATCGCTGACCACTGCCGGCAAGGCCGAAGAGGTGGGCGGTCTGGCGTACATCAATGCGCTGGCGCAGAACACCCCGAGCGCCGCCAATATCCGGCGCTATGCGGAAATCGTGCGCGATCGGGCGGTGCTGCGCAAGCTGGTCTCGGTGGCCGACGAGATCGCCAGCGACGCATTCAACCCACAGGGCAAGGAAGTCCGGCAGATGCTCGACGAAGCCGAGTCAAAAGTATTTGCCATCGCCGAGGAGGGCGCGCGCGGGAATCAGGGTTTTCTGGAGCTGCAACCCTTGCTCGCGCAGGTGGTTGAGCGGATCGACGAGCTTTATCACAGCGAGAACCAGAATGACGTAACCGGCGTGCCGACCGGCTTTACCGATCTGGACCGGATGACCTCGGGCCTGCAGGGCGGCGATCTGGTCATTGTGGCCGGCCGACCCTCGATGGGTAAAACAACGTTCTCGATGAACATCGGCGAACACATCGCGGTCGAGGAGGGGCTACCGGTAGCGGTATTTTCGATGGAAATGCCGGGCACCCAGCTTGCCATGCGGATGTTGGGCTCGGTCGGTCGTCTCGATCAGCATCGGTTGCGTACCGGCAGGCTGACCGATGAGGACTGGCCCAAGCTAACGCACGCGATGCAGAAAATGAACGACACGCAGCTTTTCGTCGACGAAACGCCAGCGCTCAATCCGATGGAACTGCGTGCGCGCGCGCGGCGTTTGGCTCGCCAGTGCGGCAAACTGGGCCTGATCATCATCGATTATTTGCAGCTGATGTCCGGCTCCAGTTCCGGGGAAAACCGGGCCACGGAAATCTCGGAGATCTCGCGCTCACTCAAGGCCCTGGCCAAGGAGTTGAATGTTCCTGTAATTGCCCTGTCGCAGCTCAACCGCGGTTTGGAGCAACGCCCGAACAAGCGACCCGTGATGTCGGATTTGCGTGAATCCGGCGCCATCGAGCAGGACGCCGACGTAATTCTCTTTATCTACCGCGACGAAGTTTACAACCCGGATTCGCCTGACAAGGGGACGGCGGAAATCATCATCGGCAAACAGCGTAACGGGCCGATCGGTACAGTGAGGCTGACTTTCATCGGCGCATATACCAAATTCGACAATTTCGCCGGGCAGAACTACTGATGTCGGACGCCGGAAGTCAATAGGCGTTGCTGGCAAAACGCGCGATCGGGTCGCTATCGTTACCGTCATTCTTGCCGGCACGATCGCTCGCCGGCGTGTTATCGGCTTGCGCCGGCTGAGTGACCGCGGGCGATTGGGGCTGGGGCTCCGGCTGCGCGACCTGTGCCGTGGGCGCAGAACGCGCCTCCAGCGTGCCGACCTCGGCGGGAGCACGCTGTGCGGCCACGCGCCGCGCGCCGTTGTAATGCGCAATCCAATAGGGGAGATTCATGTTCGCAAGGCTGACCGTGCCGCCGGTTTTGGGGGCGTGGACGAATAAACCTTTGCCGACATAGATACCGACATGGGAGTCGGGGCGACCGTCGGTATCGAAAAATACCAGATCTCCCGAGGCAAGATTCTGAGGACTGACTGGTGCGCCGATCGTGCTCATTTGCGCGGCCGTGCGCGGCAGATCGACCCCCGCGGCCCGCTGCACGACGTACTTCACCAGGCCACTGCAATCGAAGCCGGAGGCAGGCGTATTACCGCCCCAGCGATAAGGCACGCCAACCAGTCCCATGGCTTCGAGCGTAATCTCTTCTTGTCCGGCGCTATGATCGGCACCGAATGGGCCGGTGCGATAGCCGTAGCTCGACGCGTGGCGAGACGTTGGCACGCTCGAGCAGGCCGCCAGCAAAGAGGCTGTTGCCAGCGCCGCCAGCAACCGATGTGCTTTGAGGCCGCGGCAAGAAGCAATGGATGGTAAGCCCGACGAGCCAGGCGATAACGTGACCGGCATTGAATGTTATTCACGCGTTACGTCAGATATCTCGCATAGTACGTTGTTTTTTTTGAGATTGGAGGTTTTGGTATATTTTCCCGGCAACGATGCGCGGATTTTGTCGCTTTATCGTCACAACGCATGATCGATCGCGCTCAATGAAAATGGCGCCCCTCTTGCGAGCGGGCGCCATTGGACCGGCGTTTTGCGGCTAGAGAATTTCGGCCGCGTAGTCGGCCAGACGGGAGCGCTCGCCGCGCGCCAGCGTAATATGGCCGCTGTGTCCCCAGCCTTTGAAGCGGTCGACCACGTAGGTCAGTCCTGAACTGCCCTCTGTCAGGTAAGGCGTATCGATTTGCGAGATATTGCCCAGACAAATAAGCTTGGTGCCCGGGCCGGCCCGGGTAACGAGCGTCTTCATCTGTTTGGGAGTCAGGTTCTGCGCTTCATCGATGATGACGAACTTGTTGACGAAGGTTCGGCCTCGCATGAAATTCATGCTTTTGACTTTCAGGCGGGTACGGATCAGCTCCTGGGTGGCCGCGCGGCCCCATTCTCCGGCAGTGTCGTCGGTCTTTTGCAGGACTTCGAGATTATCGTCGAAGGCGCCCATCCAGGGCTGCATTTTCTCCTCCTCGGTACCGGGCAGAAAGCCGATATCCTCGCCAACCGGAACCGTGGCGCGCGTCACGATAATTTCGTTGTAACGCTTGTCGTCAAGCACCTGCGCCAACCCGGCGGCAAGCGCGAGCAGCGTCTTGCCGGTACCCGCCTGGCCCAACAGGGTGATGAAATCGACCTCCGGATTCATCAGCAGGTTAAGTGCGAAATTCTGTTCCCGGTTGCGTGCGGTGATACCCCAAACGTTGTTTTTGTGGTGCCCGTAGTCGCGCAGGGTCTGCAGCAGCGCCGTCTTGCCGTTGATTTCCCTGACTTGGGCATAGAACGGCGCTTCACCATTGGCCGACTCCAGATAAACGAACTGGTTGATCAGAAAGGCAGCGCATAGTGGTCCGGTGACGCGATAGAACGTGGTGCCGGAGCGATTGTCCTGCCAGCTTTCCATTCCTTTGCCGTGCCGCGTCCAGAAGTCCTGCGGCAATGCCATTACGCCGGAATACAACAGGTCGCTGTCCTCCAGCACCTTGTCGTTGAAATAATCTTCAGCCGGCAGGCCCAATGCATGCGCCTTGACCCGCATGTTGATGTCTTTCGACACCAGCACGACCTGCCGATCCAGGTGCTTGTTCTGCAGGGCGCGCACAACGCCCAGAATCTGATTGTCCGCTTTGCCTTGTGGCAAACCCTCGAGCGGCTCCGCTTGCGGTAGATCGGTCTGAAAGTAAAGTCGGCCCCGCGCTTCCTGGTTGCCCAGGCGAGACAGCAAAATGCCATCGGCCATCGACTTGGTGCTTTCCGCGACCAGCAGCGCATCCAGTGTCCGGCTCACCTGCCTCGCGTTGCGGGCGACTTCCGACATGCCCTTCTTGTGATTGTCGAGTTCCTCCAGCGTCATCATCGGCAGATAGACGTCATGTTCCTCGAAGCGGAACAGGCTGGTCGGGTCGTGCATCAGAACGTTGGTGTCCAGCACGAACAGCTTGGCTGGTTCGGCGGCTTTCTGACGGGCCGCGCGGCGGGCCTTGGTGGCTGTTTTCTCCAATTCGCCGGATTTCTCCAGGCTGATGGAAGACACCGGCGCTCGGGCGACCGGGTTGCGGCTTTGTGGCGCCGAGGGGGCGCTGGCTTGGCCTCCGCTTTCGCTCAGGGACGCATGTTCTGCGGCAGGGACGGGCTTCTTTGTGTCGGTACGAGAGGGTTTCAGACGAGTTGAGAACTGATCCGGGGTCAAAAGCGAGCCCGGTTTAGTCGGGGCGGGTGGCAGAGGCATAGATTTCCCGTTCAAGTAGTACACCAGCCTCCGGCGCAACGTGCTGCGCCGGAGCAACAAAAAGCCGCCTGCCCGGACGCTCCGGAGAGGCGGCTTGCCCGCGTGACGCCGCTGCTGCATCGTTGCGGCGCCGACAACCTTTGAGTTCTTCGTTGCGCTCGATCATTACGATCGACTATAACGCCACTTATAACGCTTGTACAGCAGCCAGCACATCCGCGACATGTCCAGGCACCTTGATGCCACGCCACTCCTGGCGAAGCACTCCGTCGGCATCGATCAGGAAGCTGCTGCGCTCGATACCCCGTACTTCTTTGCCATACATTTTTTTCATCTTGATGACATCGAACAATTGACATACCGCCTCATCCTGATCAGACACCAGGGGGAATGGCAGTCCGAGCTTGTTCTTGAAATTGTCGTGGGATTTGAGGCTGTCACGGGAGATCCCGATGATTTCCGCGCCGGCCTGTTTGAATTTCGGGTACAGATCGCGAAATTCCATGCCCTCGGCGGTACATCCGGGCGTGTTGTCCTTCGGATAGAAATAGACGACCAGCTTGGTGCCTCGGTGGGCGCTCAACGAAAAATCTCCGCCAGTGGCGGGGGCGCTGAAATCGGGCACGGGTTTGTTGAGTACGACCGTCAAAATGCGCTCCTTTTTATGTAGGGACTGGGGCCCCCAGGGTATCGACGCTGCCGCGCTCACGCTTGCGCTGCTGCGCCTTGCAAAATCAACTCGCCTGCACGTCCAGGAATTTCCCCCCAGACTACAGGACATGCCGGGAGTGAGTGAGTATCCAGAGTCGCATAATAATCGCCCATGGAGACGAGTTGGTGACCTTGGCGCTGCCAGCCGGCGAGCAGCTCGCCGAAGATCGGCGCCAACTTTTGACCCTCGAGTTCGGCATGCAGAGTAAAGACATGATTCTGCATGGAATTCTCGGTGCGGGCGAGTATGTCGGCCGCCACCGCCGCGGCGTCGCGCCCATCGACCCCGAGCAACTCATCCAGTGTCGGCAGCGTCGTGGGCAACTGGACGTGCGATAACCGTTTGCCGCCGACGATCGGGAAATGGGGATGGGTTCCTCGACCGTCGGATGCGTAGCGCAACTGCCAGGCGTCCAATTGAGCAAAGGCGAAGTCGTTCATTTGCCAGCCTGCCGCGCCATGGGTCGCGGGCGGCTCGCCAAAGATGTCGGCGAAGCGCTGGTAGGCAAGCGACATTTGGCGTTGTGTCCAGGCACCATCGCGCAGACGCACATTATCCTGCCAGTAAACGTGATCCCATGTGTGGATGCCGATTTCATGCCCGGTGGCCTGCGTCGCATGCATCTGCGCGGCTGCGCGACGGCCAATGTCAGGACCTGGCAGCAACGTGCCATACAGCAGCGTTTTGATGCCGTAATGCTCGAGCACCGAAGTGCGGGATACTTTCTGCAGAAATCCGGGCCGGAAAACCCGTTTGAGCGCCCAACCCGTGTGATCCGGACCCAGGCTGAACAAAAATGTCGCGCGCGCTCTGGCCTGCTCGAGCAAGCCCAGCAGCGTGGGAACGCCTTCCCGGGTGCCGCGTAGCGTATCGACGTCGATTTTGAGGGCGATGATGGCCATGATTTATGGTGGAGGGGCGCCCGACTGGGCGCCCGGCAGCCCGCGCGCGCATGTCCCGCGGCATGGGCGCGGTGATGAGTGTTTCCGGCGCGCCGGATCAGTCGACCAATTGTCGTGCTTCGGCGACGTGCCCCTGGTAGGCTTCGAAAATCTTGCGCAGCGCGTCGTCCATCGACGTGGTCGGCTTCCAGGCAAGATCCGCCATCGTATTATCGATCTTCGGCACGCGATTTTGCACGTCCTGGTAGCCGTTTCCATAGTACGCGTTGGACGACGTTTCGACGAGTTGGACCTGTCTCGCGCTATCTCGGTACTCAGGGTACTCTGCAGCCAGTTTGAGCATCATGTGAGCCAGCTCGCGAACCGAGTAGTTATTGGCCGGGTTGCCGATGTTGTATATCTTGCCGCTCGCGATACCGTTAGGGTTGTCGATGATGCTTACCAGCGCCTCGATACCATCGTCGATATAGGTGAAGGCACGTTTTTGCTGCCCACCGTCGACCAGGCTGATGTTCTCGCCCCGCACGATATGCCCGAGAAATTGCGTCACGACGCGCGACGATCCTTCTTTGGGGGTATAGATCGAATCGAGCCCCGGGCCGATCCAGTTGAACGGGCGGAACAGTGAGAAATTCAGGCCGTCCTGCATGCCGTAACCCCAGATCACGCGGTCCATCAATTGCTTCGAACAGGCATAGATCCAACGTGGCTTATTGATCGGGCCATACACCAGCGACGATTGCTCGGGGTCGAATTCGGCGTCGCCGCACATACCGTACACCTCCGAGGTCGACGGAAACACCAGATGCTTCTTGTACTTGGCGGCCGAGCGCACGATCGGCAGGTTTGCTTCGAAATCGAGTTCGAACACCCGCAACGGCTGTTTCACGTAGGTCGCAGGCGTGGCGATGGCAACGAGAGGCAGGATCACGTCACATTTGCGGATGTGATATTCGACCCATTCCTTGTTGATGGTGATGTCACCCTCGAAGAAGTGCATGCGCTCATGGTTGAGCAGATCGCCGAGGCGGTCGGTCAACATGTCCATTCCGTAGACTTCCCAGTCGGTGGTCTCGAGAATGCGCTTTGACAAATGGTGACCGATAAACCCATTTACCCCGAGGATCAGGACTTTTTTCATGGTATTGCGTTCAGTAAATTAAGCGGGACACTTCCGCCGGGGCGATGGGCGCCCCATTGTGCAGTAGCTCGTGAATGGCGACGGCGCGATGATCGCCGCAAACGCCAAATAGCGCATTATCCACCACCTGCAGGCCCAAGGGCAAACCTTGAAGCGCCGGCATGTCAGGCGCAAGGCGCGCCTGCGCGATGATGAAACGGTGATTTGCGGCGTCGCAGAAGGCACCCGGATAGGGCGGCGCGACCGCGCGAATAAGATTGTAAACCCGCTGGGCGGATAGCGACCAGTCGATGCGGCCGTCTTCCGGCTTGCGTCCGCCAAAATAGCTGCCGGCCGCCAGATCGTTTTCGAGCCTCGGCGCGGTGCCTGCGATCAGGTCCGGGAGGACGCGCCAGAGCGTTTGCTCGGCGGCAACGGTGACTTTATCGAACACCTCGGCTGCCGTGTCGTCCGGCAAGATCGGCACTGCGGTTTGCGCAACTATTGCACCGGCATCGGGTTTGGCGGCCATTTCGTGCAGCGTGGCGCCCGTTTCGGTCTCGCCATGCAGTACAGCCCAATTGACCGGCACGCGACCGCGATAGTGCGGCAACAGCGACCCATGCATATTGAATGCACCGCGCCGGGCCAGCGCCAGCAAGGCGGGCGGCAGCATATGGCGGTAATAGAAGGAGAAGATGAAATCCGGCCCAATGGCCTCGATCCGTCGAAACAAGGCCGGATCGCGCGGGTCCTCCGGGGTGACGATCGGGATGCCATGCTCGGCAGCGGCCTGGGCCACGCTGCCGAACCAGATGTTCTCGTTGGGATTGTCCTCGTGGGTCACCACCAGTGCAACGTCAACGCCACGCGCGAGCAGCACGCGCAGGCAGCGCAGGCCGACATTGTGATAAGCGAATACAACGGCGCGCGAATTCATTCACTTCCTCGAGGAGGCAACAGTATCGATGGGGTCACCGCCGGCCGGCCGCATGGCGCTCCAGCGTGCTGGCCACATGCTCCTGCGCGGCCGGCCCTTCGCCATCTTCGAGAATCGCCTGCACCAGAAAACGCGGCCGTTGCCGGACTTGCTGATAAATGCGGCCGATATATTCGCCAAGAATGCCAATGCCGAACAGAATGACCCCGAGCAGGAAGAACGTAATGGCGAACAGCGTAAAAACCCCTTGGACTTCCGCGCCCAACAGAAAGCGCCGCAGCATCAGCAGCACGAACAAGCCCGCGGACACCAGCGAGAGCGCCATGCCGATGGCGGCAAGCCATTGCAGCGGCACGACCGAGAAACCGGTTACGAGATCGAAATTCAGGCGGATCAGGCTGTATAACGAATATTTCGATTCCCCGGCAAAGCGCTCTTCGTGAGCGACCTCGATTTCCACCGGGTTCTGCGCGAACGTATATGCCAACGCGGGGATGAACGTATTGATTTCGCGGCATTGATTGATGGTATCAATGATGTGCCGGCTATAAGCGCGCAACATGCAGCCCTGATCAGTCATCCGGATATGGGTGATTCGCTCGCGCAAGCGGTTCATCATGCGCGAGGCATTGCGCCGGAACCAGGAATCGCGCCGATTGCGGCGAATCGTGCCGACGTAGTCGTGACCGGCCTGAATCTTTTCGACCAGATTGGGAATTTCCTCGGGCGGGTTTTGCAGATCGGCGTCCAGCGTCACGACGATTTCGCCACGGGTCTGCTCGAATCCGGCCAGGATCGCCATGTGCTGCCCATAATTGCCGTTGAACAACACCACGCGCGTGACATCGGGCCGAGCCCGGAATTGCTCGCCGAGAATCGCCGCGGAGCGATCGCGGCTGCCGTCGTTGATAAAGACAATCTCGTAGGATAAGTCCATCTGATCGAGCGCCGGGTAAAGCCGTGCAAATAGCGCGGCCAAGCCGGCCTCTTCGTTGTATACGGGGATGACGACGGAGAGTTGCGGTCGATTCATTTTTTATATTTTAGGCAGATAGCATTGACGGCCAGGCACACGCGTTCGACATCCGCGTCGCTCATTGCGGGGAACAGGGGCAGCGTGAGGATTGCCCGGCCCGCCCGCTCCGCGTTCGGGAACATGCCATCGCGAAAGCCCAGCCCACGATAAAGTTTAAAAAGATGAATTGCCGGGTAGTGTACCCCGCTTCCGATGCCCCGTTCCTTCAGTTGTGTCATAAAGCCGGCCCGATCGAGCGTCAAACGCTCCAGCGGCAGCATGATTTGGAACATGTGCCAGTTGGTATTGGCAAAGTCGGCAGGCGGTAACTGGACACCGCATTCCGCAGCGGCGCCGCTGGTGAGGCCATCGAAATAGCGCCGTGCCAATTCGGTGCGGCGAGCGTTGAATTCATTCAGGCGCTTCAATTGAGCGCGCCCGACGCAAGCCGCGACGTCGGTCAAATTGAATTTTCCTCCCAGCACGTCGACCTCCATACCGTCCATGCCGATGCGGCTTACGCCTTGCAGGCGATATTTCTCGGCGAGGCGCGCTTCGTCTTCGTTGTTCAGCACCAGGGCGCCGCCTTCGATTGAGGTGATGTTCTTGTTCGGATGAAAGCTGAATGATACGAAATCGCCAAAAGCGCCGATCCGCTTGCCACCCCATTGTGAGCCGATCGCCTGCGCCGCGTCTTCGATCACCCGCAGGCGGTGCCGTCTGGCGATGTCGTAAAGGCGGTCCATATCGACCGGCAGACCAGCCAGGTAGACCGGCATGATGGCGCGCGTGGCGGGCGTGATCGCCGCCTCGATGCGTGACAGATCGATATTGCGCGTCACCGGATCGATATCGACAAAAACCGGTTTGGCGCCGACCTCGAGAATGGTATTGCTGGTGGCCACCCATGACAGCGGCGTCGTAATCACTTCGTCGCCCCGACCAATGCCGGCGATGCGCAACGCGATCTCCATGGTTGCCGTGCCGGAATTGAAGGTGCGCACCGGGCGCCCCCCGAAAAGCTGAGAGAGCTCCGTCTCGAAGGCCTGGACTTGCGGGCCCGAGGTAATCCAGCCTGAACGCAATACATCACCGACCTCGGCAATGGTTTGCTCGTCGAGGGTGGGTCGGGTGAACGGCAGGAAAGGCTGGTCCGAAGGGTTCATCTGTATGAATCGAGTTATCTGTAGAAGGTATCGGCAGGCGTTAGCTGCGCGCCAATATGTATACGCCGACGAGAATGATGCCGATTCCAATTAAGCGTTGCAAGCTGAGCGCCTCGCCGAACAAGTACCACGCGGCCAGCGCATTGACTACGTAACCCAGCGAAAGCATTGGATAGGCCAGCGAAACCTGTACGCGCGAGAGCGCCAGAATCCATACCACCACACTGACTGCGTAGCAGGCCAGACCACCCAGAATCGGCAACTGGGTGGCGAGCTTGATGCCGATGGGCACGATATTGGCACGCGTGAAGGCCAGTGTGCCGATTGTGTCGGCACCTGCTTTCAGTAACAGCTGGGCGCAGGCATTGAGCAATACGCCCGTCAGCACAAGAGAGAAGGTGACGAGGTTCATGATGTCAGGGCTGGGGCTTTTCCACGATGACGCGACGTGCGTCGCGGGCGATCACCTGCATGGGCACATGCTGGTTTTTCAGGTTTTCGTAAATGGGCGGGCTGATCAGCGCGAGCGCTTTGGGCTCGCTGTCCCAGCGTTTGATGAACGCCGGAATTGTCGGAATCCATTTTTGCGGCTCCTGCGAGATACCGAACGCGAGTTCGTCCTCGAACGCCACCATCGTCATGGTGCGGCGCAGGTAGAACGGCATGGTGTGGTCCAGCATGCCCACCGAATAGAACGGCGTGTCAGGCCCAAGGCGCGTCATGGCGTTTTTTACGGCCGGGACCAGCAGGACGCCGGAGCTGTTGCGACCGAATACCTCATGTCCCGAGCCGCCGATCATGGCCAGCGCGAACATGCCGGCGCTAAACGCGATCAGTGCGCGGCGCACGCTGTGACGATTAAGGCGCCACGCGAGCACGATACCCACCATGGCGGCGGCGTATGCGGCATAAAGCCACAGCCGAAATTCCTGATACAGGACCAGCGGGTTCTTAGCACTGCCATGGCGCGCGCCGAAAATCGCCGTGAGCACCGCCACCAGCACCAGCAACACCGCGTATCCGGCCAAATGACGCTTGAACCGCTCGGCGGTCAGTTGCGACAGGTAAAGTCCGATCAGCATGGCCAGCGCCGGAGCGATCGGGAGAATGTATGAAATCAGCTTGGAGCTGGAGATACTGAAAAAAACAAAAATGAAGCCGGTCCACACCCAGAGCAGCGTCACCGGGGCGAAGCCGTTGGGCTGGCGCGGCATCCTGCGCGTGAATGCGGCGGTTTGCCACATGACGCTGACCCACGGCAAAAAGCCGACCAGCAGCACGGGCACGAAATAATAAAAGGGGCCTTCGCGACGCGCGTAATCGGTCAGAAACCGTTTGAAATGCTGGTCGACGAAGAAAAAGTAGGCAAATTCGGGGTTGTGGATCGAGACCAGAATGAACCACGGGGCCGAAATAGCCAGAAAAATCAGTAGGCCGCTGACAATGTAGGCGCGCTTCCAGACCGCCCAGTCACGCGAAATCAGCGAGTACAAAACCAGCACGCCGCCAGGCAACACAATGCCGATCAGCCCTTTGCTCAATACCGCCAGCGCCATGCCGGCCCAGCACAGCCACATCCAGCGGCGCACCTGGGCGTTTGGCAACTGCGGACGTTGGGCGAGCAACATCGCGCACAATGAAATCTCCATCATGAACGTCACGCCCATGTCGAGCACGTTGAAATGGCCCAGCAACCCCCACATCGGCGCCCCGATCAGCACCAGCACTGTCATCAGGCCCGTGCGAGCGTTGAATACGCGCTTGGCGGTGTAACCGGCCAGCAGAATGCCGCCAAAACCGGTCAGCGCGGTCCATAGGCGCGCCTGCCACTCGCCCAGGCCGAACCACATGAACGTCAGCGCATTCATCCAGGTCTGCAGCGGCGGCTTTTCGAAATATTTGTAGCCGTCGTAGCGCGGCGTGATCCAGTCGCCGGAGGCCAGCATTTCGCGGGCCATTTCGGCATAGCGGCCCTCGTCGCTGGCAATCAGGTGACGGTAATTGAGCGTGCCGAACCAAACCAACGAGAAGAGGAACAACAACAGCCAGAAAGCGGGGCGGGAGAGCGGGAAACGATCTTGAGTTTGTGTCGAAGAGTCTGTCACGCGGAGGTCTCGTTTTCGATCAGGAGAACGGCGGTTACCTTGCGGCCTTCCGCCATGAGGATGTTGTAGGTGCGGCATGCTGCCTGGAAATCCATGGTTTCCACGCCGATGCGCACGCTCGTGAGTGCGCTGGTGAGGCGGGGATGGGGAAACCGCAGGTGCTGGCCGCTACCGAAAATGACCACTTCCGGCGCGCCGTCGAGCAGGGCCGCGAAATGCTCTGGCTGCAACGCGGCGAAAGAGTTCACCGGCCAAACCTGCACCGGGCCGGTCGGCGCGACGATGATGCTGTGCGTGAAGCGCTGCTTGTTGATATCGACATAATCGGGCCCATATGCCGTGACGGCATTGTTGGCCTGAAGTGACTCCTGGTGTAGTTTCAAGGTCGGTGGTCCGCAAATGGCTGCCGCCGACGGGTCAGCGCCGTCGGTGGCAATGTGTTGACGATGGTTTTTCGGACAGCGCTTGAATGCCGCAATGTGCCGCGCATCATGCCGCTACTGCCAGGCCGCGTCAATAATGCGTTGCCGAACTCTGTCATAATTCGCTAAATTATAACTTTTTGCGATTCGCCGGCGGCTACGGCCTCTGCGATGCAGCATTGGGCAGCCGCCAGGCGCGCTGTCTCCCCCCGATCCCGCCGAGAAAGCCGACGCTGTGAAACCGATCCAGAAATCCCAGAAGCTGCAAAACGTCTGTTACGACATTCGCGGCCCGATACTCGAACATGCGAAGCGCATGGAAGAAGAAGGGCACCGCATCATCAAGCTGAATATCGGCAACCTGGCGCCGTTCGGTTTCGAGGCGCCGGACGAGATTGTGCAGGACATGATCCGCAACCTGCCGTCATCGTCCGGCTATTCCGACTCGCGCGGCATCTTCTCGGCGCGCAAGGCGATCATGCACTATATGCAGCAGAAAAACGTGCGCGATGTGCAGCTCGACGATATCTACCTCGGCAATGGCGCCTCGGAACTCATCGTGATGTCGATGCAGGCTTTGCTCAACACGGGCGATGAAGTCCTGGTGCCCGCGCCGGATTATCCGCTTTGGACCGCGGCGGTGAGTCTCTCTGGAGGCACGCCGGTGCATTACATATGTGACGAGCAGGCTGATTGGCAGCCCGATCTGGACGATATCCGCCGAAAAATCACGCCGAACACGCGGGCCATCGTCGTGATCAATCCCAACAACCCGACCGGTGCGCTCTATTCCGACGAGCTGCTGCGGGAGATCGTCGAGCTGGCACGGCAGCATCAATTGATCATTTACGCCGACGAGATTTACGACAAGATCCTCTACGACGGCGCCAAGCACACATCGATCGCCGCACTGTCCGACGACGTGCTCACGGTGACCTTCAACGGACTGTCGAAAAGCTACCGCTCGTGCGGTTATCGCGCGGGCTGGATGGTCGTGTCGGGCGACAAGCGGCATGCGCAGGACTACATCGAGGGGCTCAACATCCTGGCGTCGATGCGCCTGTGCCCCAATGTGCCGGGACAATACGCGATCCAGACCGCGCTGGGCGGCTACCAGAGCATCAACGACCTGATCGTGCCCGGCGGGCGGCTATACAAGCAGCGCGAACTCGCGCACAAGCTGCTCACCGAGATTCCCGGCGTTTCATGCGTCAAGCCCAAGGCCGCGCTATATCTGTTCCCGAAACTCGATCCGGCGGTCTATCCGATCAAGGACGATCAAGCCTTCATTCTCGAATTGCTGCTCGAAGAGCGCGTGCTGCTGGTGCAAGGCAGCGGCTTCAACTGGCAGCAGCCGGATCACTTCCGCGTCGTGTTCCTGCCCAACGAAGACGACTTGCGCGATGCCATTGGACGCATCGCCCGGTTTCTGGACGGATACCGGCGGCGCCACAGTGCCTGAGCCAGGCCCGACCGCTCGCGTGGCGCGGGCGGCACCGATTTCGATTTTAAAAGTAACGACGCATGAATCCGATTAAAGTAGGTTTGCTGGGACTGGGCACCGTGGGATACGGTGTGTTCGACGTGTTGCGCCGCAACCAGGAAGAAATTCAGCGCCGCGCGGGGCGCGGCATCGAAATCACGATCGTCGCGGTACGCAACGTGGAGCGTGCGCGGCAGCGCCTGGCGGGAGCCTGCGAGGTGGTCGACGACCCGATGCGGGTGGTGACCGACCCCAATATCGACATCGTCGTCGAAACGATCGGCGGATACGACCTGACACGCGAATTGGTCCTGACAGCGATTGCCAATGGCAAGCACATCGTCACCGCCAACAAGGCGCTACTGGCGGTCCACGGCAACGAAATTTTCGCCGCGGCCAGAGCCAACAACGTCATGGTGGCGTTCGAGGCTGCCGTGGCTGGCGGCATTCCGATCATCAAGGCGCTGCGCGAGGGGCTCACGGCCAACCGCATCGAATGGATCGCCGGCATCATCAACGGCACGACCAACTTCATCCTGTCCGAAATGCGCGACAAGGGCCTCGACTTCGATGTCGCGCTCAAGGAGGCCCAGCAACTGGGCTATGCCGAAGCCGACCCGACCTTCGATATCGAAGGTATCGATGCCGCGCACAAGATCACGATCATGAGCGCCATTGCTTTCGGCGTGCCCGTGCAGTTCGAGAAGGCCTATGTCGAAGGCATCACCAGGCTGGCGGCAATCGACATCAAATACGCCGAGGAACTGGGCTACCGCATCAAGCTGCTTGGCATCACCCGCCGGGTCGCGTCGGGCATCGAGTTGCGCGTGCACCCCACGCTGATTCCCGGCAAGCGCCTGATTGCCAACGTCGAGGGGCCGATGAACGCGGTCGTGGTGCAGGGCGACGCGGTGGGTGCGACGCTCTACTATGGCAAGGGCGCCGGCGCCGAGCCGACCGCCTCGGCGGTGGTGGCCGATCTGGTCGACGTCATCCGCCTGCATACCGCCGACCCCGGCCATCGCGTGCCGCACCTCGCGTTCCAGCACGATGCGCTGTCCAACACGCCGGTGCTGCCGATCGACGAGGTCACCACCAGCTACTACCTTCGTTTGCGGGTAGCCGACCAAACCGGCGTGCTGGCCGAGATCACCCGCATCCTGGCCGATCTGGGCATTTCCATCGATGCCTTGCTGCAAAAGGAGTCGCGCGAAGGTGAACAGCAGACCGACATCATCATCCTGACTCATCAAACGCAGGAAAAGCATATCAACACTGCCATCGGCCGGATCGAGGCGCTGCCCACGGTACTCTCGAGCGTCACGCGCATCCGCATGGAAAGCTTGAACTAAACCCAACGGGGCGCCACACCATGAAATATCTTTCCACACGTGACGTCGCCGGCAGCGAGCCGCTGTCGTTTTCCCATATCCTGCTGGGTGGCCTCGCGCCGGACGGCGGCCTGTACCTGCCGCTCGCTTATCCGCGCATCGGCGCGGCCGAACTCACGGCCTGGCGGCAACTGTCATATGCCGATCTCGCCAGTGCCATCCTGGGTAAATTCTGCGACGATATTCCCGCCGACGACTTGCGCCGACTCGCGCGCCGCACCTACACACCCGAGATCTACCGCAACGTGCGCGCCGGGGAAGATCCGCGCGAGATCGCGCCGCTGCGCGTGCTGGGCGACGAGCAGGGCACCCGGCTGTCCCTGCTGGGCCTGTCCAACGGACCGACGCTGGCCTTCAAGGACATGGCCATGCAACTGCTGGGTAATCTGTTCGAATACGCGTTGGCGCAGCATGGGCAATCGCTCAACATCCTCGGCGCGACCTCCGGCGACACCGGCAGCGCGGCCGAATACGCGATGCGCGGCAAGCAGGGCATCCGGGTTTTCATGTTGTCCCCGGCCGGCAAGATGAGCGCGTTCCAGACCGCGCAAATGTACAGTCTGCAAGACCCGAACATCTTCAATCTGGCGGTCCAGGGCGTGTTCGACGATTGCCAGGACATCGTCAAGGCGGTCTCGAACGATCTGGCGTTCAAGGCGCAACAGCAAATCGGCACAGTCAACTCGATCAACTGGGCGCGCGTGGTCGCGCAGGTGGTTTACTACTTCAAGGGCTATTTCGCGGCCACTGGCGGTGCGAGCGGGCAGGACCGGCCAGTCTCGTTCACGGTGCCCTCGGGCAATTTCGGCAACGTTTGCGCCGGTCATATCGCGCGCATGATGGGCCTGCCGATCCACCGGCTGGTGGTGGCCACCAACGAAAACGACGTACTCGACGAGTTTTTCCGCACCGGTCGCTACCGTGTGCGCAAGTCCGCCGAAACGCTGCATACCAGCAGTCCAAGCATGGATATTTCCAAGGCGTCCAATTTCGAGCGTTTCATGTTCGATCTGCTGGGACGCGATGCCCGGCGCACGGTCGACCTCTTCAAGGCCGTCGAGACCGAAGGCGGGTTCGATCTGGCGGGCTCGACCGATTTTGCCCGCATCGCCGAGTTTGGCTTCGTCTCGGGACGCAGCACGCACGACGACCGCCTGGCCACGATTCGAGACATCGATCAGCGCTATGGCGTGGTCATCGACACCCACACTGCCGACGGCGTCAAAGTCGCGCGCGAACAACTTGAGCCCGGCGTCCCCATGGTCGTGCTTGAAACGGCGCAGCCAGCCAAGTTCGCCGAGACGATTCGCGAAGCGCTGCGCCGCGAACCGCCGCGCCCGGCGGGTTTCGAGCATCTCGAGGCGCTGCCGCAGCGCTTCGAAACCGTGCCGGCCGACGTTGCCCGTGTGAAGGCGTTCATCGCCGCACACACCGGCCTCTAGCCCGCCGCACCCAGCCGATATGGCTCGCGCGCCGCGTCTGTCGTCGCTGCTGAAGGAGGTGCGCGCCTGCCGCGCCTGCGCGGCGGATTTGCCGCATGAACCAAGGCCGGTGGTAGTCGCACACGCATCCTCTCGGGTGCTGATTATCGGCCAGGCGCCCGGCCGGCGCGTTCACGACACGGGCGTGCCGTGGAACGATCCGTCGGGTGACCGCCTGCGCGGTTGGCTGGAGATGAGCCGCGAGGGTTTCTACGACGCTTCGGTGCTGGCGATCGTGCCGATGGGACTCTGTTTTCCCGGCAGCGGCAAGCATGGTGACCTGCCGCCGCGTTCGATTTGCGCGCCGCGCTGGCATGGCGCATTGCGCCAGGCCATGCCAGACATCCGACTGACCCTCCTGATCGGCAGCTACGCGCAGCGCTATTACCTTGGCGACGCCTGCGGCGCCACCATGGCCGACACCATACGGCAATGGCGCACCCACCTGCCAGCCTATTTCCCGCTGCCGCACCCCAGTCCGCGCAATCAGGCGTGGTTCAAGCACCACCCGTGGTTCGAGGCCGAGGTGCTGCCGGCGCTGCGCCAGTGTTTGCGCGATATTTTGCCGCCTGCGGCCCAGCCATCCTGATAACCCTTATGTGGCGGCGGCGCTGTGCAACGGCGGGGCAGCCGCTACAATGCAAAAATGCGGGGCGCGCCCGTGAGCCTCGATGCGCCGGCATGACCGTTGCGTGCCATGCGCTGCGCACTGACCCCGAACTCCCTGACCGTGACATCGACCATGCTGAGTACCCAAGAAGCCCTTCAAGCCGTCCTGAGCGAGGCCCGTCCGATTCGCGAGAGAGAAAGCCTCGATACGCTTGAAGCCAACGGCCGAGTGCTGGCCGAAGACATCGTGTCGCCGCTGGATGTGCCGCCGATGAGCAACAGTGCGGTCGACGGCTACGCGGTGCGTCATGCCGACCTGCGCGGCGCCGGGACGGTGTTGCCGGTGTCGCAGCGCGTGCCCGCCGGGCACCAGCCGGAGCCGCTCGAGCCGGGCACCGCGGCGCGGGTTTTCACCGGCGCGCCGATTCCGGCGGGTGCCGACACCTCGATCATGCAGGAACAGTGCGAAGCGCGCGGCGACGAAGTTGTCATTGGTCATCAGCCCCAGATGGGCGAATGGATAACCCGCCAGGGGGCGGACATCCAGGCCGGCAGCGTGATCCTGCCGGCTGGCACCCGCCTGAGTCCGCAGGCACTCGGGCTGGCAGCTTCGATCGGTTGCGCCCGCGTGCCGGTCACCCGGCGCTTGCGCGTGGCGGTTTTTTTCACCGGGGATGAACTGGTCATGCCCGGCGAGCCGCTACGCCCGGGCGCGATCTACAACTCCAGCCGCTTTACGCTGCGCGGCCTGCTGGAAAATCTTGGCTGCGCGCTGACCGATTTCGGTATCGTGCCCGACCGGCTCGACGCGACGCGCGCGACGTTGCGTCAAGCAGCGCGGGAGCACGATCTGATCATCACCGTGGGCGGGGTTTCGGTTGGCGAGGAAGACCATATCAAACCGGCCGTGCAGGCCGAGGGACGCCTTAACCTGTGGCAGATCGCGCTCAAGCCAGGCAAGCCGCTCGCGTTTGGCGAAATCGACAACGGCACCGCCCGGCCTGCCTATTTCATGGGCCTGCCGGGCAATCCGGTCTCCAGCCTGGTGACTTTTCTGTTGTTCGTGCGGCCGTTCATCCTGCGCTTGCAGGGCGTCGAGCGCGTTACGCCACGGCGCTTTGCGATGCGAGCCGATTTCACGCAAAAGAAAGCCGATCGCCGCAACGAATTCCTGCGCGCGCGGCTCAACGAAGACGGCGGCCTGTCGCTGTTCGCCAATCAGAGTTCGGCGGTCCTGACCTCGGCCGTCTGGGGCGATGGCCTGATTGACAATCCTCCCAATCACGCAATCCAGGCTGGCGAGAACGTCCAGTTCATTCCCTTTGCCGAATTGCTTTATTGAACCGCAGGAGCTATGGGTTTCCCATGAAAATAGAATTGCGTTTTTTTGCCAGCGTCCGCGAGGCCCTGGGTACGGCCGAGGAAACTGTCGAGGTGCCGGAATCGGTACGCACGGTCGGCGACGTGCGAGCCTGGTTGTGCAGGCGCGGCCCCGCTTGGCAGGAGACCCTGGCCCAGGGCAAGGCCTTGCGCACGGCCTATAACCACCAGATGTGCGGCCCGGCCACGCGCCTGAGCGAGCAGTGCGAAGTGGCTTTTTTCCCGCCGGTCACCGGCGGCTGAGGACAACGCCATGCCTATCAAAGTCCAGCAAGGCGATTTCGATTTGAGCGCGGAGGTCGCGGCCCTGCGGGCCGGCGATCTGCGCGTGGGCGCCGTGGCCTGCTTTGTCGGTACGGTGCGCGACCTCAGCAGCGGCCAGGACGTCGCCGAACTTGAACTCGAGCATTATCCCGGCATGACCGAGAAGTCATTGGCGGCGATTGTCGAGCAAGCCCATGAACGCTGGGATATCTACGACGCGCTGGTGATCCATCGCTACGGCAAGCTCAAGCCGGCCGATCAGATCGTTCTGGTAGCCGTGACCTCCGCGCATCGCGGCGAGGCGTTTGCGGCGTGCGAATTCATCATGGATTACCTGAAATCCGAGGCGCCGTTCTGGAAAAAAGAACAGACCCCGGCCGGGGCCCGGTGGGTCGAGGCGAGACACAGCGATGAGGCTGCGCTGGCGCGCTGGGGCGTTGATAAACCGCAGGACAAGTAGCTTGCTGGCGTGCTACGGTCGCGCCGGGCGGTTCTGCAGGCGTGCCAGCAGCACTTGCTGCTCCGGCGGCAAGACGTAGTCCCACCCGAACAAGCCAAGTTGCAGGCTCTGTGCGATGCGCAATGCCGGTGTCATGAAAGCCATCGCCGCGGCTGGCTCGTAAAGGCGATCGACCGTATCCAGAAAAAGATAAAGCCAGCGGTTGAAGTGCTCGCCCCGCAGTCCCTGCAGCGGCATATGCGCCTGCATGACGTTGCCGCGATAACGCTTGGTGCCGAGCACGATACTGCTCCAGAAATCACACATCTTCGGCAGATGCTGTTCCCAACGGCCGGCAAGAATCTGGTCAAAGACCGGGCCGAGCATGTCGTCCCGGCGTATCCTGTCATAAAAAGTATCGACCAGCGTGCGGATATTGATTTCGTCGGGCGATGCCGCGCGAGGGGCGGCTGGATCAGCGATTTGAGTCACGATACTTAAATATGTAATTTTAATGCATATTAATCTGCGTTAACCGGAAAGGCAAGTCGGGTACCGGCGACGGGCTCGGCGATAAACGCCATTTTTCCCTTGAAAACGTCGAGTATCGGCCGCACATCGAAGGCAAAGTCAATCTTCTCCTGGAGCATTCGATGCGACAAGACAAATTCACCACGCAGTTCCTCGAGGCGCTTTCAGACGCCCAGAGTACCGCGGTCGGACGCGACAACCAATATATCGAACCGGTCCATCTGCTGGGCGCCTTGCTGGCTCAGCCGGAGGGCGCGGCACGCTCGCTGCTGGCGCGCGCCGGTGTGCATGTGCAGCCGCTGGCCAATGCAACGCAGCAGGCCATCGAGCGTCTGCCGCAAGTGCAGGGCACCAATGGCAATGTTCAGGTCGGACGCGATCTGGCCGGCTTGCTCAATCAGGCTGACAAGGAAGCGCAAAAGCGTGGCGACAGTTACATCGCCAGCGAAATGTTCCTGCTTGCGCTGGCTGACGACAAGGGCGACACCGGTCGTCTGGCGCGCGAGCATGGTCTGTCACGCAAGGCGCTGGAGGCGGCCATCGACGCGGTGCGCGGCGGCCAGGCGGTCGACAGCCAGGATGCCGAGGGCCAGCGCGAGGCGCTCAAGAAATATACGCTCGACCTGACCGAGCGGGCCAAGGCGGGCAAGCTCGACCCGGTCATCGGCCGTGACGATGAAATCCGCCGCACGATCCAGATCCTGCAGCGCCGCACCAAGAACAACCCGGTGCTGATCGGCGAGCCCGGGGTGGGTAAGACCGCGATCGTCGAGGGACTGGCGCAACGCATCATCAACGGCGAAGTACCCGAGTCGCTGAAGAACAAGCGCGTTTTGGCACTGGACATGGCGGGCTTGCTGGCCGGCGCGAAGTATCGGGGTGAGTTCGAGGAACGCCTCAAAGCCGTGCTCAAGGACATTGCCAAGGACGAAGGCCGCACCATCGTCTTCATCGACGAAATCCATACCATGGTCGGTGCCGGCAAGGCCGAAGGCGCCATGGACGCCGGCAATATGCTCAAGCCGGCGCTGGCGCGCGGCGAACTCCACTGCATCGGCGCGACCACGCTCGACGAGTATCGCAAGTACATCGAGAAGGACGCCGCGCTGGAGCGCCGGTTCCAGAAAGTCCTGGTCGACGAACCCTCGGTGGAGGCGACCATCGCCATCCTGCGCGGCCTGCAGGAAAAGTACGAACTGCACCACGGCGTCGAAATCACCGACCCGGCGATCGTCGCGGCCGCGGAATTGAGCCATCGCTACATTACCGACCGCTTCCTGCCGGACAAGGCGATCGACCTGATCGACGAGGCCGCCTCGAAGATCAAGATGGAGATCGACTCCAAGCCGGAGGCCATGGATAAGCTCGACCGCCGGCTGATCCAGCTGAAGATCGAACGCGAGGCCGTGAAGAAGGAAACCGACGAAGCGTCACAAAAGCGGCTGGCCCTGATCGAGGATGAAATCGTCCGGTTGGGCAAGGAGTACGCCGATCTCGAGGAAATCTGGACAGCGGAAAAGGCCGCCGTGCAGGGCAGCGCGCAAATCAAGGAAGACATCGATAAGACCCGTGCCGAGATCACGCGTTTGCAGCGCGAGGGCAAGCTCGACAAGGTTGCCGAGCTGCAATACGGGAAGTTGCCGCAACTCGAGGCCAAGCTCAGGGAAGTCACCCAAGCCGAGGCGTCGGGCAAGACGCAGGCCCGCCCCAAACTGCTGCGCACGCAAGTGGGGGCCGAGGAAATCGCGGAAGTGGTGTCGCGCGCGACCGGTATTCCGGTGTCGAAGATGATGCAGGGCGAGCGGGAAAAGCTGCTGCACATGGAAGACAAACTGCACGAGCGGGTCATCGGCCAGAACGAGGCCATCGAGGCGGTGGCCGACGCCATCCGGCGCTCGCGCGCCGGCCTGGCGGATCCGAACCGGCCCTACGGTTCTTTCCTGTTCCTTGGGCCGACGGGGGTTGGCAAGACCGAGCTATGCAAAGCGCTGGCGACATTCCTGTTCGACTCGGAAGACCATCTGATTCGCATCGATATGAGCGAATTCATGGAAAAGCACAGCGTGGCACGCCTGATCGGTGCGCCGCCGGGCTATGTCGGTTACGAGGAAGGCGGCTACCTGACCGAAGCCGTGCGGCGCAAACCGTATAGCGTGATTTTGCTTGACGAGGTCGAGAAGGCGCATCCGGATGTCTTCAACGTACTGCTGCAGGTGCTCGACGACGGTCGCATGACCGATGGCCAGGGCCGTACCGTGGACTTCAAGAACACGGTCATCGTGATGACCTCGAACCTGGGGTCGTCGTTGATTCAGGCGATGGTGGGCGAGCCGCAGGACCGCATCAAGGATGCCGTGTGGGGCGAAATCAAGGAGCAGTTCCGGCCGGAGTTCCTGAATCGCATTGACGAAGTGGTCGTGTTCCATGCGCTCGACGAGCAGCATATCAAGTCGATTGCAATGATCCAGATCGAGCGCCTGCGCGAACGGCTGGCCAAGATGGACATGCAGCTCGACGTCTCGGAGGCCGCGCTGGCGCATGTTGCCAAAGAGGGCTATGACCCCGTCTTCGGGGCCAGGCCGCTCAAGCGTGCGATCCAGCAGGAGATCGAGAATCCGGTGGCCAAGCTGATCCTGGCAGGCAAGTTCGGACCGAAGGATGTCGTGCCGGTCGATTGGCACGATGGCAAGTATCAGTTCGAGCGGATCGTGCACTGATCGCCAGCGGCGAAGTGCAGCACAGGCGCGGCTTCGGCCGCGCTTTTTTTGCGTGCGCGTCTGTGTGACGCCTGGGGCGTGCGGTAGGGATTCAGTCGCGGCCGTGCGCCGGGGGAGGGCGGTGTTCGGAGACCTGATGCTGGCCACGAGCGAAGAACGCGCTCGGACTCTCGCCGAAGGCGCGCCGGAACATGGCCGAGAACGCGCTTTGACTGCTGTAGCCGAGTTCGTGCGCGATGCGAGCCAGCGAGTAGCCTCGCGAGGCGAGCGGGATCGCCTGCGCCAGCAGCGCCTGCTGGCGCCAATGTACAAAGCTCGTACCCATCTCCTGACGGAATAACCGGGCGATCGTGCGCGAACTCGCGCCGGCATAGCGCGACCACTGCTCCAGCGTCCAGGTGCGCGCCGGGTCCGCCAGAATCGCATTGCACAGATTCAGCAAGCGTTTGTCATTAGGTAGCGGCACTTGCAGCGGCAGTGGCGTTGCACGGCCGATCTCGTCCAGGGCCAACGCGCCCAGCAGGCGCTCGCGCGCCGGATCCAGCGGGCCGGGCTGGTCAATTGCGGCAATCAATTCGCGCAGCAGGGGCGAGACTTCGACCACCCGGCAACCGCTCAACGCCGCGGGAATTGCCGCCGGCAGCACATACAGCGTACGCAAATAGGCGTCTTTCAGAATCGATAACTGGTGCGGCGTGTGAGGCGGAATCCAAAGGGCCCGCGACGGCGGCACGATCCACGCGGCGTTGGCAACCGCCAGCCGGATGACGCCTTGCGTGGTGTAGGCGACCTGAGCCCACGGATGCGCATGACGCGGCACGACGACGCCCTGCGCCAGCGGTCGCGAACGCAACCTCACCGGCCGGGCGTCGCTGGGCCCGTATTCGTGAGGCACGATATGCAGCGCGATGGGCGCGCTTGGGATCTGCTCGGGCATGGCAATCAGGCGGGAAATGGGCTGAGCAGATGTTAGCGCACCCGCGCCGAACGCGTGCGGCGCCTCACCAAACGCCGTAGAACACTCCCGCGTTCTTGTATTGGTTGGTGCCGCGTTCGACTTCGGCCTCGGAGACTGTCGTCCTGTGTTTCAAATGGCTGAGCCAATCCAGCAGTCGGGCGCGCATGCCGTCACGAATCGATTCATAGCCCGGTTCCTGGCCCAGGTCGAAAAACTCCTCGGGATCGCTTTGCAGGTCGAACAATTGCGGCGCATAGCCTTCCCAATGGATATATTTCCAGGTATCGGTGCGCACCATCCATGCGCGGCACTCGTCGGGGCGGCGGCCCAGCGTCAGGCGTGCCTGGCGGTAGGCGTAATCGAGTTCGGAGAACACCGCTTCGCGCCACGGCTGGGCCAGTGCCTGGTCGCGTGTGAGCGCCAGCAGTGATCGCCCCTCCAGACGGTGCGAGGGCAGTGGCGTGTCGAGCGCCTCGAGAATGGTCGGCACGGTATCGATTGCCTCGATCAGCTGCTTGTTCGTCTGGCCGCGCGTGGCGTTGGCCTCGGGCGACGGGTCGTAGACGATATACGGTACGCGTTGCACGGTGTCATAGAAGAGTTCCTTCTCGCCGAGCCAATGGTCGCCGAGAAAATCCCCGTGATCGGCGGTGAAAATAATCAGCGTGTCCTGCCAGCGGCCGAGCGTCTCCAGCGTCTGCCAGAGCCGCCCAAGGTGAGCATCGAGCTGACTGATCAGTCCCTGGTACGCGGGGCGGACGTGATGGGCGACCTCCTTGCGCATGAAATTCGCGCACTCCTCCTGCTGCCGGTAGGCCGTCACCACAGGATGCGGCGCAGCCAGCTCGCGTGGGTGACGCTGCAGCGGCAGGCATTGGTCCAGCGTATATTGGTTGTGATACGGCGCGGGGGCCATGTATGGCCAATGGGGTTTGACGTATGACAGATGCAGCACCCATGGCGCGTCGCCGTGGCCCTCGATGAAGCGGATTGCCTGATCGGTCGTGTACGCCGTTTCGGAGTCGGCTTCGGCCACTCGGGCCGGCAAATGAACGTTGCGCATGTGCCAGCCGCTGACGACCCGCCCGTGTTCGTCCTCGGCGGAGATCACGTAGTCGCTCCATGGATCCGCGCTTGCGTAGCCGCGCTCGCGCAGGTAGCGCGCGTAGCCGCCATCCGGCTCGGCATGGTGGCCGTCGTAGCGGTCGACCAGCCTGAAATGGCCCTCGCGCAGCAGCACGCCGAGTTCGCTATCGCCCTCGATGTGCAGGCGCTCGAGGCCGTGGCGGTCCGGCGTGACGTGACTCTTGCCCACCAGTGCGAGCCGTTGCTGGCGGTCTTTCAGGTATTCGCCCAGCGTGAGCTCGTCGATCGACAGCGGCACGCGGTTCCACGTCGCGCCGTGGCTCGAGACGTAGCGGCCGGTATAAAAGGACATGCGCGACGGCCCGCACACGCCGGACTGCACGAATGCGCGATCGAAGCGCACGCCGCGCCGCGCCAGCGCGTCGATGTTCGGCGTCTTGAGATACGGGTGACCGTAGCAGGCGAGATGGTCGGCCCGCAGTTGATCGCACATCACAAACAGCACATTACGAATGGAGGACATGAACACAGGGCCCTGAAAATCGCCGGTTACAACGAAAATTCGCCCTGCCCGGATGCGCCGGCGGCATCCAGGCCAGTCTCGCGCGCCTTGTCCTGCATTGGCCAGAGCGCGATTACGCCGATCAAGGTGGCTATCGTGACGAAGTAGGCCGGCATCATCTTGTCACCGGTGATCTGGATCAGCCACGCTACCAGGAACGGCGAGAAGCCGCCGAACAACGTCGTGGCGACATTGTACGAAATCGACAATCCGGTCGCTCTGACACGCGTGGGAAACAATTCCGCCAGCGCCGTGGCCGCCGGGCCCAGCGACGCGGCCATCAAAATCGCGAAAATCATTTCCGTGGCCAGCAGGCGCGGCAGGCTGGGCGCGGCGACCAGCCAGACAAAGAGCGGGTAGATGGTCAGCAGGTAAAGCACCATGGCCGCGCCCATCACGGGCTTGCGGCCGATACGGTCGGAGAGCAAGCCGAACAGCGGAATCAGGATCATGCGCGTGGTGCCGGTGGCCACCAGCACCACGAACGGTGCGGCGACCGGCAAGTGCAATTGGCGCACGGAATAGATTGGCAAATACACGTTGAGCACGTATTGCGCGACCGAGCTGAAGACCACCAGTCCGAAGGCGATGAGCAGCGCGCTGCGATGCTCGCGCCAGATCGCGCCGAAGCTCACGCGGGCCGCGTCTGTCGCCGTGGCGATCGCTTGCGTGTAGCCGGGTGCTTCGTCGATCCTGGTGCGGATATAGAACCCCACCGGACCGATCAGCAAGCCGAACAAAAATGGGATGCGCCAGCCCCACTCGTTGAGCGCCGTGGCAGACAGGCCACGCGAGATCAGCGCGCCCATGGTGGCAGCCACGACCGCTGCCAGGAACTGTCCGAAGTTCTGCCAACTGCCATAGAAGCCGCGCCGGTTCGCCGGTGCGTATTCGATCAACAGCGCCGTCGCGCTGCCGAATTCGCCGCCGGCCGACAAACCCTGCAGCAGGCGCGAGAGCACGACGATGGCCGGCGCGGCGATACCGATAGTGGCGTAATTCGGCGTGAAGGCGATCATTGCCGAGGCAATGCTCATCAGCACGATGACCAGCGACAGCGCGGCCTTGCGCCCGACCCGGTCGGCGTAGATGCCGAGCATGATGCCACCGAGCGGGCGCACCAGGAACGCGCTGCCGAAGGTCGCGGTGGTGAGCAGCACCGAAAGCGTGGGGTCAGTCGACGGAAAGAACTGCTTGGCGATGATGACCGACAGGAAGCCGAAAACAATGAAGTCGTACCACTCGAATGCATTGCCGATGGTCGCGGCAACGATGGCACGCCGATGGACTGCAAGGGATGACATGGAAAGGCCTCCTGATGAAAACGGCCGCCACCGGCCGTGTTATCTCGTTGTTCGCGGGCTGACCAGCGCAGCCGACGTTCGGTCGCCAGCGAGCCGGCCCAGCGCCGGGGCTTGGCTGCCGCGATTTTTCGAGGAATTTTCCACCTATAATTTATTACCGTCTAATGAGATATTCGTGTCTATTGATAAATTAATGGTTATGAAATAAAGGCTGTCATGCTACCGATCGAAAGTTATTTTTCTCGTCAATTGAAGCTGCGGCACCTGCAATTGCTGGTCACGCTGGCTGACTTGCCGACCGTCGGGAAGGTGGCTCAGGCGCTGCACGTGACCCAGCCGGCCATCTCCAAAATGATTGCGGATCTCGAGCGCGGGGTCGGCGTGCCGCTGTTTGAGCGCGATGGCCGCCGCATCAAGCCCACCCCCTATGGCGCCTGCCTGATTCACCACGCCCGGGAAGTGTTGCGGCACGCCAATCGTGCCAGCGAGGCCCTGCAGGCGATGGCCAACGGCATGGGCGGTCGGATCGACGTGGGCGTGTTGTCGGTAGCCGCGCCGATCCTGATTCCGGAGGCGGTGTTGCGCTTCAAGCGGCACTCCCCGACCGCCACGGTGTGCCTGCACGAGGGAACGCTCGATCAGTTACTGCCGGCATTGCGAGCCGGTCATCTCGATCTCGTGGTGGGACGGGTCGCGCAGGAGTTGACCGACGATTCGCTGGCCAGCGAGGCGCTGTTCGACGATCCGACCGTCATCGTGGCGGCGCGCACGCACCCGCTCGCGCGCAAACGCAAAGTTGCCTGGCAGGATCTGGACGGCTGCGCGTGGATCGTGCCCACCATCGGTGCGCCGATGTATAAGCGCCTGCTGTCCATTCTTGCCGCGCACGGGGTCAGGACGCCCGTCAATGTGGTGGAGTCCGTCGTCACCACGGCCAATCTCGCCTTGCTGCAATCATCGGCGGTGCTAGGCTTGTTGCCGCATTCGCTGGCGACGCACTATGCCGCCAGCGGCATCCTGAAAATACTGCCGCTCAATCTTGGTGGCGTGATGGGCCCGGTCAGCGTCGCCTGGAACGTGGATGGCGGGAACACTCCCGCGCTCGCGCTGTTTCGCCGCTGCCTGGGCGAAGTCGCGCAGGCCATGCCGGTCGCGCCTGGCGAGGACGCCACCTCGTGACGCGCTATCATCCGGTCTATTCCGATTTATGCGAGGAAACGATGTCATTTGCCACATGTGATCTTTGCGACGCCCACGAATCCCGGCTCGCAGACGGTTCGTTGCGCGTGCTCGCGCCGATGTTCCTGGGGTTCGGCAAGGTCGCGCGCTTCAGCGGCCCGGCGACCACGCTCAAGGTATTCGAGGACAACGCGCTGGTGCGCGCCACGCTCGAGACGCCCGGCGGCGGGCGGGTGCTGGTCGTCGACGGTGGCGGCTCGCTGCGCTGTGCGCTGGTGGGCGGCAATCTCGGCATGCTGGGCACGACCAACGGCTGGGCTGGCATTATCGTCAACGGCTGCGTGCGCGATTCGGACGAACTCGACGCGTGCGACATCGGCGTGCGCGCGCTGGCGGTCAATCCACGGCGGGGCGCCAAGCTGGGCCAGGGGCAGCGCGACGTCCCGGTGCAAATTGCTGGCGCGTTGATCCACCCGGGCGACTGGATCTACGCCGACCGCGACGGCATTATCGCCAGCCGGGAGAAGCTGGCGTGAGTGGCTCGCTCCATACCTTTGTCTATGGCACGCTGCGCGCCGGCGAAATCAATGACTTGCGGCGGGCAGCCGCGCGCCACGGCTTGCCGGCACCGGAGCTGGTGGGCGCGGCCGAGGTGGACGGGATCCTGTACGACTTTGGCGATTACCCTGGCATGGTGCGCGCAAATGGGCAGGGGCGTGTGCGTGGCGAGGTTTACCGGATCGCGCCGGCGTTGGTGCCGGTGCTCGACGAAATCGAAGAGGTCTACCCTGGCCAGGCGGGCCTTTTCGAGCGCGAGCAAGTGGCGGTGACCTGCGCCGGAGAAATCCACGATTGCATCGTCTACCCGGTTGCCGCATCGGCCGTTGCCGGACGGCCGCGCATCGAATCCGGCGACTGGGTCGCCCATCGGCTGGCGCGCGCCTGAGTCCGCCATGCCGGTCGCGGCCGGCATGGCGGGCAGCCAGTTCGAGGTCCGAAATTGGCCAGACAACCGTCTGCGTCCATGCGAAGATGGCGACCGCATTGGACGGGCCGATGCACAAATGCCATGCACGGGCGCAGAGGAACATCTTGAGACCTGCCGATTTCACGCGAATGATCGCCTTGTCCGCGATCTGGGGGGCCAGCTTTCTTTTCATGCGGATTGCCGCGCCGGTACTGGGCGCCTTGCCGACGGCGTTTTTTCGCGTGCTGTTCGGTGCGCTCGGCCTGGCGGTGCTGCTCGCCGCAATGCGCGTACGGTGGCGCTTCAACGGCAAATTTGGCGCGACGCTGGCGCTGGGCGCGATCAACTCCGGCGTGCCTTTCATCATGTACTGTCTGGCCGCCGAAGCGCTGCCGGCCGGCTACTCGGCGATTCTCAACGCGACCACGCCGCTCATGGGCGTGCTGATCGGCGCGCTGTTGTTTGGAGAGCGCCTGACGCCGCCCAAAGTACTCGCGATGGTGCTTGGCCTGGCCGGTGTCGGTGTGCTGACTCGGGCTGGCCCGGTTGCGCTCACACCGACGGTGCTGCTGGGGGCGGGCGCCTGCCTGGTCGCCACCGCCTGCTATGGCTTGGCGGGTTTCCTCACGCGTCGCTGGATTACTGAAAAGGGTGGTTTGGACAGCAAGCTGGTGGCCTTCGGCTCTCAACTGGGCGCGATCCTGCTGGTGCTGCCGTTCTTCGCCGTTTCGTCCGTCACGGGGCCGGCGCCCGATTGGGGCACGCCCGGCGTATGGGCTGCGATGGCCGGCCTCGGCTTTATGTGCACCGCGCTGGCTTATATCCTGTATTTCCGTTTGATCGCCGATATCGGGCCGATCAAATCACTGACCGTGACATTCCTGATTCCTTTGTTCGGCGTGCTCTGGGGCGCGCTCTTTTTGGGAGAGCGCCTGTCGTGGGCGCATGCCTTTGGCGGCGGCCTGATTGGCGCGGCGCTATGGCTGGTTTTGCGCCCGGCGGGAGTTGCGACCCGCCTCCGGAAAGCGGCGTAGTCGTGCGCATGCGATTTTTCATAATGCGGCAAGCTGTTTTGGTGAGTAAAAATCTGCGTTGCTAAGCACAAAGAAAATTTTTCAATATAAAAAATTGTTTTCCACAATAAGAAATAAATATCGCAAGTAATTGATAAAAAAGGATTAATTTTTTTATTTTTTGACCATTTAGATCTGTTGCGACGCGTAAGAAATCACTAGACTCTTATATAAGACTTCGCCGCCAGAAGCGCCGGAAAAATCCGTTATGGCACCCGGCGGCGAAAAAAAGCGGTTTTTCGTTTTATCCATAGGACTAGGAGATTGCCATGTCGCGTCAACAGGAAATCAAGCAGCTGGAACAGGAATGGGCTTCCAATCCGCGCTGGAAGAACATCAAGCGCGGGTATACCGCCGAGGATGTGATTCGTTTGCGCGGCTCGCTGCAGATCGAGCACACCCTGGCCAAGCGTGGCGCGGAAAAACTCTGGGCCGGCATTACCAGCGAGCCGTTCATCAACGCGCTGGGCGCGCTGACCGGCAATCAGGCGATGCAACAGGTCAAGGCCGGCCTCAAGGCGATTTACCTGTCGGGCTGGCAAGTCGCGGGCGACGCCAACCTGGCCGGTGAAATGTATCCCGACCAGTCGCTGTATCCGGCCAATTCGGTGCCGGCCGTCGTGCGTCGCATCAACAACACGTTCGCACGCGCCGACCAAATTCAATGGTCGGAAGGCAAAAATCCGGGCGACGAAGGTTATGTCGATTTCTTCGCGCCGATCGTGGCCGATGCCGAAGCCGGCTTCGGCGGCGTGCTCAACGCTTTCGAGTTGATGAAGTCGATGATCGAAGCAGGCGCGGCAGGCGTTCACTTTGAAGATCAACTGGCTTCCGTCAAGAAATGCGGCCATATGGGCGGCAAGGTGCTGGTGCCGACACGCGAAGCCGTGGCCAAACTGGTGGCCGCGCGCCTGGCGGCCGACGTGATGGGCACGCCGACCGTGCTGATCGCGCGAACCGATGCCGAAGCGGCCGACCTGCTGACCTCGGACGTCGATGAGAACGACCGGGAATTCTGCACTGGCGAGCGCACCGTCGAGGGCTTCTACCGGACTCGCGCCGGCCTGCAGCAAGCAATTTCGCGCGGCCTGGCGTATGCCCCCTACGTTGACCTGGTGTGGTGCGAGACGGGCAAGCCTGATCTCGAATTCGCGAAGAAATTCGCCGAGGGCATCCACAAGGAATTCCCGGGCAAGATGCTCTCGTACAACTGCTCGCCGTCGTTCAATTGGAAGAAAAACCTGGACGACGCGACCATCGCCAAATTCCAGCGCGAGCTGGGCGCGATGGGCTACAAGTTCCAGTTCATTACGCTGGCCGGTTTCCACAGCCTGAATTACTCGATGTTCAATCTGGCATACGGCTACGCGCGCAATCAGATGAGCGCGTTCGTCGAGTTGCAGGAAGCCGAATTCGCGGCAGCCACCAAGGGCTTCACGGCGGTCAAGCATCAGCGCGAAGTTGGCACCGGCTATTTCGACGCGGTGACCCAGACCATCGAGCGCGAAGCGTCGACCACCGCGCTGAAGGGCTCGACCGAAGACGAGCAATTCTTCGACGCATCGCACGGGGCCGTCAAAGCGGCCTGATAGCCAGGCGGTGCGGGGCGATAGCTGGGCGGATCGTCCCGCGCAAAGCGCGACAAAGGCAAAACGGCCTGCCGCAAGTGCCGGCGGGTCGACAGGGAGAGGGGAGACAAAAAAGGGCACGCCGCGCGAACCCGGTTCGCGCGGCGTCGTTCCTGTTATGGAATCGACCCGGCTAGACTACCGGTAAATCAGGACCGGAATTTTCGAATGCACCAGGACGCGTTGCGTTTCGCTGCCGAGCAGAAGACTGGTCAAGCCACGGCGACCATGCGACGCCATCAGAATGAGATCGCAGCCGTGGCGTTCTGCGGCGTCAATGATGCCCAGGTACGGAGTGGGAAACGCCGAGGTGTCACTTCGGAACGCAACGCCCGCGGCCTTCGCCGCCTCGGCGAGCTTGTCCAGATGGACCTGGGCTTCTTGCTGGATGCGGTCGTTGAAGGTGGCAGGCGCCTCCAGCACGTATTCGCTGAACGGCGAATACGGATACTCGGCCAGACATACGTAGCCGGTCACTCTGGCGCCCAGCGCCTTGGCCAGCTCCAGTCCGCCGTTGACGGCTTTGGCGGAGAGTTCGGAGCCGTCGGTGGGTAAGAGGATATGAGTGAACAGCATATGACCTCCTTGCGTTGTGGCTGGCATGTCCAGCGATTTCATTGTAATCCTCGACCCGGGCGATTCCGCTCGATTTTGCGCGCCACCGAACCGGCACGCCGCGGCTCAGGGTATCGCGGCCGCGTCGGATGCCGGATGCCTGTCGGACTCGGCGTGCTCGGCGGCCTCCCAGTAGATCGGGTTGCTGTAGCTATGTTTCAGATAATCGATAAACAGCCGCACGCGCAAGGGCAGGTGCTTGCGCTGCGGAAACACCGCATGAATGCCGATCGGCGGTGCGGCGAATTCGTCGAGCACGGTCACCAGCCGCTTGTCTCGGATATCCTCGCCGACCTCCCACCACGAGCGCCACGCCAGGCCGTATCCCTCGAGGCACCATTCGTGCAGGACCGCGCCGTCCGTGCATTCCATCGAACCGGCCACGCGGATGTTGAGCACCTTGCCGTCCTGTTGAAAAGTCCAGCCGCGTTGCTGGTTGGTGCTGGCGCCGAATGCCAGGCAATTGTGATGGGCGAGGTCCTCCAGCGTGGCGGGCGTGCCGTGGCGCGCCAGATAGGCCGGCGCGGCCACGCAGACTCGGCGATTCTCACCGAGGCGCAGCGACACCAGGCTCGAATCGGGCAACTCGCCGAGCCGCACGGCGCAATCGAAGCCCTCATTGACCAGGTCGATCAGCCGGTCGGACAAATCCAGCGTCAACGTCACTTCCGGATGGGCGCAGAGAAAGGCCGGCACCAGTGGCGCGACATGCCGGCGCCCGAAGCCGGCCGGGGCGGTGATGCGCAGATGGCCGCTGGCCTTGACGCCACCAGCCGAGACGGTCGCTTCGGCGTTGTGCACTTCATTGAGAATGCGCTGGCAGTCTTCGAGAAAGGCCGACCCTTCGTAGGTCAGCGTGACCTTGCGCGTGGTCCGCACCAGCAATTTCACCCCGAGCCGCTCTTCCAGGCCATCGATGCGTCGGCCGATGATCGCCGGCGCCACGCCCTCGAGCGCCGCCGCACCCGACAGGCTACCTCGCGAGGCGACAGCGACGAAAGTTTCCATTTGTTTGAAACGATCCACGCTTCGATTACCTATGAAAAAGTAAAAGATAAATTGATTTCAATGAACTTTTATTCGCTCATTGATAAATAATACAATGCAAAAGTAAATTCAAGTTATACCGAGACTATGGCTACGGATATCAAAGCGGTTGTTTTTGACGCGTATGGCACGTTATTCGACGTGTATTCGGTACGCGCGGCCGCCGAGCAGTTATTTCCGGGTCATGGCGACGCGCTTGCCGCGTTGTGGCGCGACAAGCAAATCGAGTACACCCATTTGCGTACATTGTCGGGCCCACGTGGCGAGTATTACCGGCCCTTCTGGGACATTACGATCGATGCCTTGCGGTTCGCCACGCAGCGCCTGGGCCTGAGCCTGTCGCCGGTGGCGGAAAAGCGCCTGATGGACGAGTACACCTGCCTGTCGTCGTTTCCGGAAAACATCGAGGCGTTGCGTCGCTTGCGCGACAACGGGCTGCGCTTGGGCATTCTTTCCAATGGCAACCCGCAAATGCTCGATATCGCGGTCAAGAGCGCCGGCATGAAGGGTTTGTTCGAGCATGTCTTGAGCATCGATGTGGCACGCAAGTACAAGACCTCGCCTGAAGCGTATCAGTTGGGCACACACGCATTCGGGTTGTCTGCGGGCGAAATGGCGTTCGTCTCCAGCAATTGCTGGGATGCCATCGGCGCGACCTGGTTTGGCTACACGACCTTTTGGGTCAACCGGGGCGGGCTGCCGCTGGAACAGTTGGGCGTGACGCCACACGGCATGGGCCGTGATCTGCGCGACGTTGTGCGCTTCGTTGCCGCGCGCAACACTGCGCCAGCTTGAATTTGACGCACGCTTGTGCGACCGTTTTTTTACATAACCTGTTGAACCAAGGAGTCACCATGGCGATTAATCTGCCTGCGGGCGTGGAAATCAAGGCGGAAATCCGTCCCGAATTCGAAGAGATCCTGACCACTGACGCATTGGCTTTCGTGGCGAAGCTGCATCGCGCGTTTGAAGCCCGTCGCCAGGAATTGCTCAAGGCGCGCGTGGTCCGCACCGCTCGCCTGGACGCGGGCGAGCAGCCCGACTTCCTGCCGGAAACCAAGGCGATTCGCGAGGGTGATTGGAAAATCGCGCCGCTGCCGCAAGATCTGCAGTGCCGTCGCGTCGAAATCACCGGGCCGGTGGAGCGCAAGATGATCATCAACGCGCTCAATTCCGGCGCCGACAGCTACATGACCGATTTCGAGGATTCCAACACGCCCAACTGGAATAATCAGATCGAAGGCCAGATCAACGTGCGTGACGCCGTGCGCCGCACGATCAGCCTGGAACAAAACGGCAAGACCTATAAGCTCAACGACAAGGTCGCGACGCTGATCGTGCGTCCGCGCGGCTGGCACCTCGACGAGAAGCACGTGCTGGTCGACGGGCAGCGCATCTCCGGCGGGCTGTTCGATTTCGGCCTGTACCTGTTCCATAACGCCAAGGCGCTGTTGGCGCGCGGCAGCGGTCCGTACTTCTACCTGCCGAAGATCGAGAGCCATCTCGAAGCCCGTCTGTGGAACGATGCGTTCGTGCTGGCGCAAAACGAGTTGGGAATCCCGCAGGGCACCATCAAGGCCACGGTGCTGGTAGAGACGATTCTGGCGGCTTTCGAGATGGACGAAATCCTCTATGAATTGCGCGACCACAGCGCGGGCCTGAACGCCGGTCGCTGGGACTACATTTTCTCGTGCATCAAGAAGTTCAAGGTCAACAAGGATTTCTGCCTGGCCGATCGCTCCAAGATCACGATGACCGTGCCGTTCATGCGGGCTTATGCGCTGTTGCTGCTCAAGACCTGCCATCAGCGCAATGCACCCGCCATCGGCGGCATGAGCGCGCTGATTCCGATCAAGAACGATCCGCAAGCCAACGAAACGGCGATGGCCGGCATTCGCAGCGACAAGGCGCGCGACGCGACCGACGGCTATGACGGCGGCTGGGTGGCTCACCCGGGCCTCGTGTCGGTGGCCATGGAGGAATTCACCAAGGTGCTGGGCGATCGCCCGAACCAGATCAGCAAGCGTCGTGACGACGTCAACGTGGCTGGCAAGGACCTGCTGGAATTCCAGCCGGAGGCGCCGATCACCGAAAACGGTCTGCGCAACAACATCAACGTCGGCATCCACTATCTGGGCTCGTGGCTGGCAGGCAATGGGTGCGTGCCGATTCACAATCTGATGGAAGACGCCGCGACCGCCGAAATTTCGCGCTCGCAAGTGTGGCAGTGGATCCGCTCGCCCAAAGGGGTGCTGGACGACGGCCGTAAAGTGAGCGCGGAACTGGTGCGCGAGCTGATTCCGCAGGAACTCGCCAAGGTAAAGCAGACGGTTGGTGGCGAGACGCCGACTTACGACCGTGCCGCCAAGATCTTCGAGGAAATGAGCACCAGCGAGCATTTCACCGAATTCCTGACGCTGCCGCTGTACGAGGAAATCTAAGCCGACCGGCATCGAGGCGATGCGCAGTTTGCATCGCCGAACAACAAAAAGCCCCGCCGAATTTTTTCGGCGGGGCTTTTTACTGCCTTGGCTGAAGCGGCTTAGCCGCGCTTGCTGTGGCGCCCATAACCGCCGCCATTACCCCCGCCGTTACCGCTGCTTTTGCCGGCGTAACCGCCACCAAAGCCGCGCTCCGAGCGGTTGCCGCCGTCACGGAAGCCGCCACCGCCTTCGCGGTTACCGAACGAGCGGCCTGCGCCTTGCCGGGCGCCGTCGCGTGAATTGCCCCAGTTGCCGGATCCGCCGGGTTTGGCGGTTCGGCCATAGCCAGGGCGCTTGCCCGGCGCGGGTTTGTTGCCAGCCGGCGCGGCACGGCGCGGTTCGAAGCCAGCCACGACGTTGACCGCCAGCGGTTGACGGGTATAACGCTCAATACGACGCACAGCATGCGCCTCACTGTGCTGCGCGAGGCTCACGGCCGTGCCGGTGCGTCCCGCACGACCAGTGCGGCCGATGCGGTGTACGTAATCCTCGGCGAATTTCGGCAAGTCATAATTGAATACGTGCGTGATGCCTGGCACATCGATGCCGCGCGCCGCTACGTCGGTGGCCACCAGGACTCGCAATCGCTTTTCACGCATGTCTTTGAGCGTGCGGTTGCGCACGCCCTGCGGCATGTCGCCATGCAGCGCGGCGCTGCTGAAACCGGCCTGATCGAGTTGATCGGCCAGTTGGTCGGCATCCCGTTTGGTCGAGGTGAACACGATCGCCTGATCCAGTGCGCGATCGCCCAGCAGATGCGTGAGCAGCCGGTCCTTGTGTTGGCGGTCGTCGACGTAATGCAGCGACTGCGCGATATTCACATTGGCTCGCTGGTCGTTGCGGGCGGCGATTTCGATGCGTTCCGGGTTGCGCAGCAGGCGATGTACGATCGTGCTGATCTTGCCGTCGAGCGTGGCCGAGAAAAGCAGCGTCTGGCGCGTTGCCGGCGTGGCGTCGACAATAGTTTCGATATCTTCGATGAAGCCCATGTCGAGCATGCGGTCGGCTTCGTCCAATACCAGGATTTGCAAGGCCGACAAATCAATCTTGCCGCTGGCGATGTGGTCGAGCAGGCGTCCGGGCGTTGCCACCAGAATTTCCGGCTGGCGCGCCAGCAACTCCAACTGGCGGCGATACGGCATGCCCCCGAGGATGCTGACCGTGCGCAGACGGCGCAGGTGCTTGCCGTAGGTTTCGGCCGCATTGGTGACTTGCAGCGCCAGTTCGCGTGTTGGCGTGAGCACCAGCAGGGCCGGTTGTGCCGGCGCGGGCCGCACGCGTTGACCCTTGCGGGGCTTCTCGCCCGGCGCGGCGACTTCGTTGCGCGGGTGTGCCGCGCGTGCCGGATGATTGGCTTGCCATTCGGCGAAGCGGTGAATCGCCGGCAACATGAATGCGGCAGTCTTGCCAGAACCGGTCGGGCTCGATACCAGCAAATCGCGGCCGGCCAGCGCAGCAGGGATCGCGCGCTGTTGCACGGGTGTTGGCTGGGTGTAACCGGCGGCCTCGAGCGCAGACAGAATGCCCGCGTTCAAGCCCATCTCGGCAAAGGTCGGTCCACTGGACGCGGCGGCTTTTGCCACCGGGGCCGAAGCTTGGGTGGTATTTTCTTCGGACGCAGCGAAGATCGTCTGCGCGAGCGCAGATAGTTTGGAAGTGATTTCCATTAATCCCTCAACAACACAGGTTTGAATAAGGCGTTGGCGCCAATCGGCAAACCCGGGTCGACGGCTGCTAATAGCAAATCGCGGGTGGGGCAGGGGAAGTTGAACAACGGGACTTCCCGAATCGTAAGCCGGGAGTGTGCTCGAGTGCTGCGTGAGCGAACGGAGAGGCTTATAACTGGATTGGGGCAAAACGCAAATAATCCGTTGACAGGTGCAGCGCAGCAACGGAAGCCAAGATTATAGACTACTTGGGAAAATTCTGCTGGCCTTTATAAAGGCTTACGCCTGTGGTGCGGCGCAAAATCGCTGCACCATCACTGCGGCAGCCCTGTTATCGCTCGGAGGAGCATAGCAGTTTGACTCAAATCATTTCCGATATTATTATTTCAGTACAAATTAATTTATCGGAATTTTCCGGTTGCCCTGTCCATGACAACGCCATCAACCAGCAGCCAGCCGTACGATTTGCGCATCCTGCGCGCACTGCGCCGCATCACGAGATCGATTGCCCTGCATTCCCGGCAGTTGGCCGCCTGCAGCAACATTACGGCACCCCAATTGATTTGTCTGCGCGCTGTAATCGATCACGGCCCGTTGACCGCGACCGCGATCAGTCGGGAAATTCATGTCAGCGCCAGCACGGTGGTAGGCATTCTCGATCGCTTGGAAGACAAGGGGCTGATTCGCCGCGAGCGCGGACGCGAAGACCGACGGATCGTCTTTGTGTCGGCGACCGAGGCCGGCTTCAAACTAGCCAGCGAGACGCCCGCACCGATGCAGAAAAAGCTCTCGGAGGCGCTCAATGCATTACCCGAACTGGAACAGGCCACGATCACGATGGCGCTTGAGCGCGTTGTCGATCTGATCGAGTCGGGCGGTGTCTCCGCGGAATCGGCAAGTGAGCCCGCTCCACCGATTCTCGATGTACCTACGGGCGATGTGCCCCCCGAATCAGGATTGGTGGTTTGATAGATAAAGACGGCGCTTACCCCAGCGAAAATTCCAGGAGTCGCTTGGCCGTTCAAGATAAGCCCGGCTTATCCTTGAGGACACCCGATAGGCGCGATGGCGCGCAAATACATCGTTTGATCGAGCAGTGCCCACCGCTCGATCTGAATTCGCAGTACGCCTATCTTCTGCTGTGCGAGCATTTTTCGCCTACCTGCGTGCTGGCTCAAGCGGACCACCAGGTGCTCGGTTTCATCTCGGCCTATATGCCGCCGGCGCAGGCCGACGTGCTGTTCATCTGGCAAGTCGCGGTTCATCCGCAGGCACGCGGCCGTGGGCTCGGTCTGAGCATGCTGCAGACTTTGCTGCGACGACCGCATCTGAGTCACATTCAATTCATCGAAACAACGGTCAGCCCGCAGAACCAGGCCTCGCGGGGCCTTTTCGCGGCGTTGGCCACTGCATTGCAGGCCTCGATCCAAGAGCTGCCGCTGTTTGATCGTCATCTGTTTGCCGGCCACGGTCATGATGACGAACCGCTGCTGCGTATCGGCCCGTTCCAAGCCAGCCGGGTTTGGGCTCGGACAGACTGCGCGGCTTAATGATTGGACGTGCGCGGAGGGATGTGCGCCGCCATGGCGCTCGTTGGCGCGTCCGATAAAACACGGAGAAACCGCAATGGACTTAAAAATATTTGACCGAATGGAGTCGGAGGTGCGTGGCTACGTTCGGTCGTTCCCGGTGATTTTCAAGCAGGCCAGGGGTTCCGTGCTGATCGATGAAGTCAATAACGAATACATCGATTTTTTCAGCGGCGCCGGAACGCTCAACTACGGCCATAACAATCCGATTCTGAAAAAACGTCTGATCGAGTACTTGAATACCGATGGCCTGGTGCACGGGCTGGATATGGCGACATGCGCCAAAAAGCACTTTCTCGAGACGGTGGAGCGGGTGCTGCTCAAACCGCGCAACTGGCAATACACGCTGCAATTCACGGGCCCGACGGGCACCAACGCGGTGGAAGCAGCACTGAAGCTGGCGCGTCAGGTCAAGGGCCGCCAAAACGTCATCTCCTTTACTCACGGATTTCACGGCGTGACTGGCGGGTCGCTGGCTGTTACGGCCAACGCCAAGTTCCGCGGCGCTGCGGGGGTCGGGCTGGCCAACACAACTTTCATGCCGTTCGACGGCTATCTCGGCACCGACGTCAATACCATGGCTTATCTCGAGCGCATGCTGGACGACCCGAGCAGCGGTCTGGATCATCCGGCTGCAGTGATCGTCGAGACGGTGCAGGGCGAGGGTGGCGTGAACGTTGCCAGCAAGCGCTGGCTCAAGGAACTCGAGCGTTTGTGTCATCAGCACGACATGCTGTTGATCGTCGACGACATTCAGGTCGGCTGCGGACGCACCGGCAACTTCTTCAGCTTCGAGGTCGCCGGCATCAAGCCCGACATCATTACGCTGTCGAAATCGCTGTCCGGTTTTGGCCTGCCGATGTCGCTGGTGCTGATGAAGCCAGAGCTCGACGTGTGGAAGCCGGGCGCGCACAGCGGGACATTCCGCGGCAACAACATGGCATTCGTCACCGCAGCGCAGGCGCTCGACACCTATTGGACGGATGGCACATTTGCCGATGAAACCGCGCGCAAGGAGCGCCTGGTGCGCGACTGGCTGGAGAATTTGGTTCATAGCTATCCCGGCGCGGGTTTGAGCGTGCGCGGCCGGGGGTTGATTCAAGGCCTCGCGACCTCGGGGCGCAACGACATGGCAAATCGGATCGCGCGCGAGGCGTTCAGGCACGGCGTCGTGATCGAGACCTCCGGCGCCAACGACGAAGTTCTCAAAATTCTGCCGGCGTTGACCATCGAGGACGACCTGCTCAAACGCGGGCTCGAAGTCATCGAGCAAAGTGTCGCGCACGTGCTGGCCAGCCAAGGCGCCGGCGCCCATGTCTTCAAATTCGGAGGGAACAAGCGATGATCGTGAAAAATGTCAATGACGTGATCGGCACCAAGGACGAGATCAAGACCGATAACTGGCTGAGCCGACGGGTGCTGCTCAAACAGGACGGCATGGGATTCTCCTTTCACGAGACCGTGATTTTTCCCGGGACCGAGACGCATATCCATTATCAGAACCATCTCGAGGCAGTCTGGTGCATCGAGGGTGACGGCGAAGTCGAAACCATTGCGGACGGAAAGAAATATGCACTGGGCCCAGGGGTCGTCTATGCGCTGAATGAAAATGACGATCACTGGCTGCGCGGAGGAAAGGAGCCCTTGCGGGTGATTTGCGTTTTCAACCCGCCCTTGACTGGTCGGGAAGTGCACGATGCCGACGGCGTCTATCCGATCGAGCAGCCTCAGGCCGCCTGAGATGCAAAGGAGTACGATATGATTATATCGGTAAGCGATTTATACGCTTCTCGCACGACAGATGGCACTTCGGCCATCATTGCCCGGCAGGATCCGGTCGTCTATGACGGCGGACGCTATGCCGACGCACTGACTCAGGCGCAGTTGGCCGGCTATGAGCGAGACGGCTTCATTTTGCTGGAAAATGTGTTCGACGACGCCGAGGTTCAGGTGTTGCTCGATGAAGTCAAGCGCATGAGCGCCGCGAAGGACATTGTCTCGCGCGACGAGGCGATTACCGAGCCGGGCAGCAACGCGGTGCGCTCGATTTTCCGGGTGCATGAACTCAGCGAGAAGCTGGGCCGGCTGGCGCGTGATCCGCGCCTGATTCACGTCGCGCGCCAAATTCTGGGCTCGGAAGTCTATATGCATCAATCGCGCGCCAATATGAAACCCGGCTTCAAAGGCAAGGAGTTTTATTGGCACTCGGATTTCGAGACGTGGCATATCGAAGACGGCATGCCGGCCATGCGCGCGTTGAGCTGCTCGGTCCTGTTGACCGACAACAATGCCTGCAACGGCCCACTGATGCTGATTCCCGGATCGCAGCAGCAATTCATCGCCTGCCAGGGGCGTACGCCCGAGAACCACTATAAGCAATCGCTCAAGAAGCAGGAGTATGGCGTGCCCGATCCGCTCAGCCTGAATCTGCTGGCGGAGCAGGGCGGCATTCAGGCAATGACGGCCAAGGCTGGCTCAGTCGTGTTTTTCGATTGCAACACGATGCATGGTTCGAACGGCAATATTTCGCCGTGGCCCCGCGCGAACGTGTTCATGGTCTACAACAGTGTCGAAAATACATTGGAGCCGCCGAAGCATGGGCTCGATCCGCGCCCCGAATACATTGCGGCACGCCGGAACTTCGCCGCCCTGGCGCCAATCGAGCAAGTCGCCATGGTGGCGTAACCTGTGACCCCGGCCGGCTTGCGGGCCGGTCGCACTTAGCCGGGCCATGTCCTCGCGGACTGGTCCGGTTTTTTTGTATGCGCGGCGCGCGCGCGGCTGGTGCGATGGTCCGTCACGCGGGATGGATAAAGCCCTGGAGGAATTCCCGCGTGCGCTCCTCGCGAGGTTCGGTGAACAAAATCTCGGGTGGGCCTTCCTCGACGATCGAGCCTTTGTCGAAAAAGCAGACGCGGTCGGAAATCTGCTTGGCGAACTGCATCTCGTGGGTGACCAGCAGCATGGTCAGGTCGTGCTCCTCGGAGAGCCGCTGAATGACATTGAGCACTTCGCCGACGAGTTCCGGATCGAGCGCCGAGGTCGGCTCGTCGAACAGCATGATGTTGGGTCGCATGGCCAGGGCGCGGGCGATCGCCACGCGCTGCTGCTGCCCGCCGGACAGTTGGTTGGGAAACTTGTCCGCGTGCTCCGACAGGCCCACCAGTTCCAGGTATTCGTCGGCGCGCTGGTTGGCTTTTTGCTTCGATAGTCTCAGCACGTGTATCGGCGCCTCGGTGATGTTGCGGCGCACCGTCATATGAGGAAACAGGTTGAACTGCTGAAACACCATGCCCATTTCCTTGCGCATTTCGCGCAAATGGCTGTCTCCGGCCGGCACCAGTTGACCGTTTTTCTCCTCATGCCATAGCGGCTTTCCAACCACATGAATAACACCGTCGTTGATCTTTTCGAGCGTCATCAGAATGCGCAGCACGGTCGACTTGCCAGAGCCCGAAGGTCCGATGATCGTGACTTTCTCGCCTTTGCAAACCTCGAAGTTCAGCGCGTCGAGCACGGTCACCGAACCGAAACGCTTGGTGACCTGGTCGAATTTGATGATGGAATCGTTCATCGCAGGGGCAATCCTCGTTTAGGCAGTCGCCTGTCGAGATAACGCACGGCGGCCGAGGCAAACAGTGTCAGAATCATATAGAGGCCGCCCACCATCGAGAGCGGAATCAGGTAGTTGAAGGTGCGGTCGCCAATGATTTTGGCGACGTTCAGCATTTCGAGTACCGAGACGACCGAGAGCACGGGCACATCCTTCATGATCGATACCAGGTAGTTTCCGAGCGCCGGAATGATGCGCGGGATGGCCTGCGGCACGATGACGACGCTGAAAGTGCGCAATCCGGAGAGATCGAGCGCGCGGGCGGCCTCGGTCTGGCCGCGCGGAATCGACTCAATGCCGGCGCGATAGACTTCCGAGGTATAGGCGCTGTATTGCACGCCCAGCGCAAGCGCGCCGGTCATGAACGCCGGCAGGACGATTCCGTAGTCGGGCAGCACGTAATACAGAAAGAACAGCTGCGCCAGTAGCGGCGTATCGCGCAGGAATTCGGTCAACAGTTGCGCCGGCCAGGCGACGATACGCAAGCTCGACGATTTGAGTGCAGCCAGCATCAGGCCGAGGACTGCCGCTACCACGAAGCCCAGCAGCGACGCTTCGATCGTGATGAGCATCCCCCTGAGCAGGATGGGCAGGATCGATTCGGCGAATAGCCAGTTATTCGCCGTGTTCCAATGAAATCCGAACAACATGCTCAGGCTCTCCGCGCACGCCAGCGGCCGACCGAGCGCTCAAGCAATTTCATCACTGCGGTCAGAACTAGGGCCATGGCGAAATACATGAGCAGCAGCACCGTGTAGACGGTCGTGCTGTCCTGGGTGAAGTTGCGGATCTGCTCGGCGCGAAACGCAAGGTCACCCAGGCTGATCAGAGAAACCAGTGCCGTGTCCTTGAGATTTTGCACGGCCAGATTGCCGAAGCTCGGCATCATCTCTGGAATGGCCTGCGGCAACGCAATGCGCCATAGTGTTTGGCGCGCGGTGAAGTCGAGCGCCTTGGCGGCTTCGTGCTGAGCCAGAGGGACGGCTTGAATCGCGCCGCGCACCACCTCGGCGCCATAGGCGCCGATATTCAGGCTCAACGCCAGCGTGCCTGCCACGACCGGCGGCAGCCGCAGATCGACGCCGGCCAACTGTCCGAGCACCGGCAGCGCAAAATACAGCCAGAACAATTGGACCAGCAGCGAGGTGCCGCGAAAGATCTCGATGATGCCGATCGAAAGACTCTTGATCGGCCAATAGCGCGAGAGCTTGCCCAGGCCGAACAAAAAGGCGAAGAAGGCGCCCAGCAGCGTCGAATAGACCGTGAGCTGTGCCGTAACCCACGCCCCTTGAAGCAGGGGCGTGGCGTAGCTGATCCAATGCATGGTTCGACGCTTACTTGGTGCACAGTTGTGCCGTGGTCTTGTCAAAGGACGCCTGGGCATCCTTGTCGGTGAAGCCATAGTGCTTCATCAACTGCTTCCAGCCAGGGGTTTTCTTGAATTGAGCCAATTGGGTGTTGACGGCGTTGCGCAGATCCGTCGAATTCTGCGCGAAGGCGAAGCCCCCCCAACTGCGTGCCGGCTGACCGTGAACGATTGGATCAGTAAAGGGCTTGGCGGCTTGCACCTTGCCGCTCTTGGCCGCCAGCTGATTCACCGTCAGACCCGTTGCAGCATAGGCGCTGGCGCGGCCGGTCGTTACCGTTGAGATGGCATCGGCGTTGCTCGCGATAGTCACGATATTGCTGCTGGGCACGCCCAGTGCCTGAAGCATGTCGAGCTGATCGGCGCCCGCCATGATCGCGACCTTCTTGCCCGATTTGGCGAACGCTTCATACGAATCAAGATGAGCCGGATTGCCTTTGGCGACCAGCAAGCCCTCGCCATAGGAGCTGTCCGGCTCCGAGAACAGCACCTTTTCGCAGCGCGGCGGCAGGATCGCCATTTCCGCCGCAACCATATCGAAACGGTTGGCTTTCAGACCGGGGATCAACGAGCCGAAGCCAGTGACGACCCATTTGATTTTCTTCACGCCGAGCTGCTTCATCACCTGCTTGGCAACGTCGGGGCCGATGCCTTTGGCTTGCTCGGACAGGTTCATGTAGCCGTATGGAATTTCATTGGCGATGGCGATGCGCACATAACCGCGCTGCTGGATTTCCTTGAGCGTGACTGCGCCGGCTTGCTGTGCCAACCCGGTCGCCAAGGCGACGAATACCGTGGCGAGGGCTGTTGTGCGGGCCTTTTTCATAAGCATGTCCTTTGGGGAAAAATTGACCGAAATGACTTCCGCGCTTATTTGATTCGTCTAGCAACGATAGCAGAAATAATTATACACAATGAAACGATTTCAGTTGAAATTAATAGCGTACCGAATCAACTCGGCGCCGCCTATCCCGGGAAAACTATCCGGCAGTCGCCCGACCGCCTGTGCGACGGCTTCGGCGATTACAATATCGGCATGTCTGCCATTTCCATACTTGCTCTCGATACGTCGACCGAATTTTGCTCGGTAGCCCTGTATCTGAATTCACTCGGCACCGAACGCGTGATCGTCCGCCATCGCCACACCGGGGCGGTTTCCAGTGCACACGTTCTTCCGTTGATCCGGGACGTGCTCGACGAAGGGGGGCTGGCGCTCGGCGCGTGCCATGCGATTGCCTTTGGCGCCGGGCCAGGCTCCTTCACGGGATTGCGCACTGCCTGCGGCGTGGCGCAAGGGCTTGCCTACGGCGCCGGCTTGCCGGTGATTCCGGTCAGCACCTTGCTGGCTTGTGCCGAAATGGCCCGGGCGCAGCGTCCCGCGCCCGGCCGGGTCATGGTGGCGCTCGACGCCCGCATGGAGGAGGTCTACTGGGCCGATTACACCTGGGACGGACCGTCCCAGGGCTGGGTCGTCAATCACGACGCGGCGCTCGATGCACCCGACGCATTGCCACAACCTGACGAGCCATTCATGCTGGCCGGCAACGCCGCGGCGATTTTCGGGGATCGCCTGCCACTGGCAGGACAAGCCCGTGCCGTGTTGTCCGAGGCGTTGCCGCACGCCCGCGCGGTGGCCGTGCTGGCCGCGCGCGATTATGCGTTGGGGCGGACGCTGCCGGCGCACGAGGCGGCACCTTTCTACATTCGCAACAAGGTCGCGCAGACGGTGGCTGAACGGCAGGCCGCCGCCGGGCATCGCGCCACATTGGCGCACTTGGCGGAGGGGCGCTGATGGCGGTGCAAGCTCACCGGTTCGCGGCGATGACCGAAGCCGATCTCGATGAGGTCATGGAGATCGAAACGCGCGCCTATCCATTTCCGTGGAAACGGGTAAATTTCGTCGATTCGCTGCGCGCCGAGGGCCCCAGTCAGGATGCCTGCTGCCTGCGCGGTGAAGGCAGCGACCTGCTTGGTTACTTTATTTGCATGCCGGTGGTCGACGAGAATCATGTGCTGAATGTCTGCGTCGACCCATCGCATCATGGGCAAGGCTGGGGCGTGCGCCTGCTCGATGAGATCGTGCGGCGCACGCGGGCCCAGGGCATGACTGGCGTGCTGCTCGAAGTGCGGCCCTCCAACAGCCGCGCACTGACGATTTACGAACGCTACGGATTTCGGCAGATTGGCTGTCGCAGGGGGTATTACCCCTCGTATCACGGCCGGCGCGAGGACGCCATCGTGATGCGCTTGACGCTGGAGGATCGCCGTGCCGCTGCCTAAACCGATACTGGAAGAATTTGGATTGTGGCCGTTATGGGCGCGCCGCCTCGCACCGACCGAGACGTCTGCCGACGTGTCGTCCGACATGCCGCCGGCCGCGCACGCGCAGGCGCGCGACGCGCTTGCCGGCGGCAGCCCGGACGATGGTGACGCGACGCCCGTCGAGCAACTCGATTGGGATGCGCTGGCCGCGCGAGTGGCGGGCTGCCGCGCGTGCTCATTGTGCGAGCATCGCACCCAGACGGTATTCGGCGTTGGCGACCGCCAGGCTGATTGGTTGCTGGTGGGCGAAGCGCCAGGCCAACAAGAGGACTTGCAGGGCGAGCCGTTTGTCGGGCAGGCCGGCAAGCTGCTGGACAATATTCTTGCCGCGGTCCAATTACAACGTGGCAAGAATGTCTACATTGCCAACGTGCTGAAATGCCGGCCGCCCAACAATCGCGATCCCGAGCCGGCTGAAGTGATGCAATGCGAGCCTTATCTGAAGCGACAGGTCGCGCTGTTGCAACCGAAATTGATCGTCGTGATGGGGCGCTTTGCCGCACAGAGCATCCTGAATTCGCAGGCCAGCATCGCCAGCATGCGAGGGCGGATCCATCATTACGAGGGCGTGCCGGTGATCGTGACTTACCATCCGGCCTACTTACTGCGCAATTTGCCTGACAAGGCCAAGGCCTGGGCCGACTGGTGTCTGGCGCGCGCCACTTACGAATCGCTTTGCAACCCGAGCGCTACCGCACTTTGATGCCCCAATTGCGCGAGGCCCCGGTGCGGGATCTCGCGTGGTTACTGCTGTCTTCCGATTTGCTGCGCGCCGACGCATTCCCCGCCGAGTTGGGCAACGTCACACCCAGCGACGCCGAATTGGCAATGGTGGAGCGCTGGCTGCTGGCGCAGGATCGGCAACCGGCATCGCTAAAGGCGTTTCTCGCCGCCGGCGAAAGCGCCCGACTCGGGCGATACGCCGAGCGCCTGCTGCAGTTCTACCTGCGTGACGGCCCCGGTTACGAATTGATGGCCGCCGGCCTGCAAGTGCGCGATCTGCGGCAAGGAGGGCAGACTCTTGGGGAATGCGATTTTCTGATCAGGCATTTGGCCAGCCGACGAATGCTGCATTGGGAACTGGCGGTCAAGCTGTATCTTTACGTGCCTCCCGGGGACGACGATATGGCCATGGATGGTCTATCCGTTGCGCATGCCGAGCAATATCGATGGCTCGGACCAAACCTTGCCGACAGTCTCGGCGACAAGCTGCAGCGCCTGCTGCTGCATCAGTTGCGCCTGACGAGCATGGCGGCGGCCCAATCGATACTGCCGCATGCGGGACCGTGGCAGGCGCAGGCCTACTTGAAAGGATGGATGTTTCATCCACTCGGTGCCGGGCGCGACGCGGCGCCAACTGTGCCATTGCCGGCGGTGATCTCCGCCGAGCACGGGCGAGGATGGTGGGCCACGCTGGCCGAATGGCAACGGGCGAGCGACACGGCGGCCAACGGCTCCGCAGTCGCCGCCTGGAGCGTGTTGCCGCGCGTTCACTGGCTGGCGCCAGCGCGCCTGACGGGGTCAGAGACTATGGATCGGTCGGCGCTCGGCGCGCGCATCGCCGCGCTCTGGCAAAACGGTCTGCCGCATGAACCCCTGCTGGTGGTTGGTCTGGCGGAAAACCCCGACGGCACTTGGGACGAGACCCAGCGCGGATTCATCGTGCCGGACGACTGGCTGGCGCGTGCGCGCCGGCGCATGGTCGAACTTTGGCAGCGCGCTGCGCAGCGGGGCCACACGCGCTGAGCGGGTCATCACGACTGACGGGGCCACCAGGCGTGAAAGTGATGCAGCGGGCCGATGCCGTGGCCAACCTGCAGCGCATCGCTCGAACCCAGCGCCTGACTCAGGTATTGCTTTGCGGCGCGCACGGTGTCTGGCCAGTCATCATGTTGGGGGCGCAGTGCGGCGAGCGCGGCCGACAATGTACAGCCCGTGCCGTGGGTATTGCGCGTCGGCAGGCGCGGGGCGTCGAACCTTTCGCTGCCCTGCTCGGTGAGCAGCCAATCGGGGCTGTTGACGCCCCCCAGATGTCCGCCCTTGAGCAGCACGTTGCGCGCGCCCAGGCCGCGCAGTGCCTGCGCCTGGGTCGCCATTGCGGCTTCGTCGGTCGCGGCTTGTTGATCGAGCAGCACGGCTGCTTCCGGCAGATTGGGCGTGATCAGGTCGGCCAGCGGCAGCAGTTCGCGGCGCAGTGCCTCGACCGCTTCCGGCGCGAGCAGGGCATGCCCGTTTTTCGACACCATGACGGTATCCAGCACGACGTGACATGGCCGGTAGCGCCGCAGCGCCTGGGCTACCGCGCGCACGATATCGGCGTTGGCCAGCATGCCGATCTTCACCGCGGCACATTCGATGTCGCCGAACACGGCGTCGAGTTGGGCGCTGACGAATGTGCTCGGCGGTACGTGCACCGCGCTGACGCCAAGGGTGTTTTGCGCAGTCAGCGCAGTGATCGCGCTCATGCCGTAGACGCCAAGCGCCGAGAAGGTCTTGAGATCGGCCTGGATGCCGGCGCCGCCGCTCGGGTCGGATCCGGCGATGGTCAGTACGTTGAGAATGCGAGCCGACATCGTAGTCAGTGCTTGATTTCGCCGATCAGCGCCACTGAATCGAACTGGCGTTGATTGGCTTGATGACGGCGCATCACCAGCCACATGGTGCAGCATACGAAAGTGCCGAACAGCACGATCACCACGCCGACCGGCACGTTGAACCAGATCAGCAGCGCATAGAGACACAGCATCAACAGCACCGACAGGTTTTCATTGAAATTCTGCACCGCGATGGAGTGCCCCGCCGACAGCAGGACGTGGCCGCGATGTTGCAGCAGGGCGTTCATCGGGACGACAAAAAAGCCTGCCAGGGCACCCACCAGAATCAGAAACAGATAGGCAACGATCAGATAGAACGGAACATGCCAGATGCCAATCTTGATCGGCCAGTCCGGCAGTGTGTGCTTCGAAAAAAAGGCCATGCCCATCACGACGATGCCCATGGCAATGCCGACCGGCAACACAGACAGGGATTTTTTCAGAGGTATCTTGGCAGCCGCAAGCATGGCGCCGACAGCCACGCCCAGCGCGGACACCGCTTGCAGGATCGCGCCTTCGGACAGATTCATGCCAAGCGCCTTCTCGGCCCATTTCAACACGATGAACTGGAGGGTGGCGCCGGCGCCCCAGAACAGCGTGGTGACGGCCAGGGAGATCTGGCCGAGCCGATCACGCCACAGCGTCGCGAAGCAACCGGCGAAGTCGGTGACCAGGCGTATCGGGTTGCGCTGTTGGCGCCGGTAGCGTGCTCCGGTGTCGGGGATGCCGAGGTTGATCAGCGCGGCGATGATATAGATGCCCATGATGACCAACATGGCGGCGTCGGCCGAGGTGTGGATGGCCGCTGGCGTGCGAGCGATGATGTAGTGGGCGATGTGCGGGTTGACGAGCGCGCCGCCCAGGACGGTGCCGAGAATGATCGAGGTGACCGTCAGGCCTTCGATCCAGCCGTTGGCGGCGACCAGCCGCTCGGCTGGGAGCAGTTCGGTAAGAATGCCGTACTTGGCCGGCGAGTAGGCGGCGGCACCGAAGCCGACGATGCCGTAGGCGATCAGCGGATGGGAGCCCGCCATCATCATGATGCAGCCGATCACCTTGATGCTGTTGGTGATGAACATGACCTTGCCCTTGGCCATGGAATCGGCGAATGCTCCGACAAATGCCGCCAAAATGACGTAAGACAACACAAAAAACAGCTTAAGAAGCGGCGTCATCCATTGTGGTGCATGAGAGTCCTTGAGGAGCGCTATCGCGGCGATAAGCAATGCGTTGTCGGCCAGCGACGAAAAAAACTGCGCTGCCATGATGGTGTAAAAGCCTGTCTTCATCTCAGCTTGGATCGGTTCCCGACGGCGGTTTTGCGTCCGTCCCATATCACCGGCGCTTGCCGCCGGCCAAGTGTAGCCCGGCGCGGCCAAGCACTCGGCGGCTCCTCTGATGGGAGAAAGAAATCGGCAAAACAAGTTGTGCGCACGGCTTTATAACACGAAAATATGCATAATCCTAACCGAGTCCGGCCATGGCCGGCCGCATCGCGGCGTCGGTCATAGTCCAGCTCGCTGGGCTGCCAGCCTCGCACGGTGGCCGTCGCAAGACCATAAACTCAATCACTCTCTCGTTCGAAACTCACCGTCATGCCCCGTCCTATTCGTGCCACGATCCACACCGCAGCGCTCGCCAATAATCTCGATGTCGCCCGGCGCCACGCGCCCGAGGCCAAGGTCTGGTCCGTGGTCAAGGCAAATGCCTACGGGCATGGCATCGAACGGGCTTTTCCCGGCCTGCGCGAGACCGATGGCTTCGGCCTGCTCGATTTGAACGAAGCGATACGCTTGCGCGAACTGGGGTGGGCCGGTCCGATTTTGCTGCTGGAAGGTTTTTTTGACCCCGCAGACCTCAAGATCATCGACGAATATGGCCTCACTACAACCGTGCATTGCGATGAGCAACTGCGCATGCTCGAAGGTGCTCGGCTGTCGAAGCCGCTGACGGTCCAACTCAAGATGAATAGCGGCATGAACCGCCTGGGCTTCGTGCCTGAGCGATTTCGCGCGGCCTGGGAGCGGGTCCGTGCGATGCCCGGGGTCGGCCAGATCGTGCTCATGACACATTTCTCGGACGCCGACGGCGAACGCGGTGTCGACTATCAGATGGAGGCGTTCGAGCGCGGCGCGCGCGATATTCCCGGCGAGCGCTGCCTGGCGAATTCGGCGGCGACGTTGTTTCATCCGCAAACGCATTACGCCTGGGTGCGGCCAGGCATCATCCTGTACGGGGGCTCACCCAGCGGCAAAACGGCGGATGTGGCAGGACTCGGACTGCAACCCGCGATGACCCTCGAGAGCGAGCTGATTGCCGTGCAGGAGCTCAGCACCGGACAGACCGTTGGCTATGGCAGCGTGTTCACCGCCGAGCGGCCGATGCGCATCGGAGTCGTGGCCTGTGGCTATGCCGACGGTTACCCACGCCACGCCCCAACAGGCACGCCCGTATTGGTTGCCGGGGTGCAGACCCGGGTGGTCGGTCGCGTTTCGATGGATATGCTGATGGTCGATCTGAGTACCGTGCCGGAGGCCCGCATGGGCAGCAAGGTCGTGCTGTGGGGACGCGGGCTGCCGATCGACGACGTGGCCGCCGCATGCGGAACGATCGGCTACGAGCTGATGTGCGCACTGGCGCCACGCGTGCCGGTGATCGAGCAATAAGCGCTCGACACGCCGAGCGTCATTCCCGTTATTTTTGAGATCAGTCCCGGATGGCCAAAGCCAAGACGATTTACACCTGTTCGGAGTGCGGCGGCCAGTCGCCGAAATGGCAGGGTCAATGCCCGCATTGCAATGCCTGGAATTCGTTATTGGAAACCATCGCAGAAACCGCCTCGGGGCATCGCTATCAGGCGCTGGCCAAGAGTGCGCCGGTGCGCCGGCTGGCGGATATCGAGGCCGCGGACGTACCGCGTTTTTCGAGCGGTATCGGCGAATTCGACCGGGTGCTGGGCGGCGGGTTGGTGGCCGGCGGCGTGGTGCTCATCGGCGGCGATCCGGGCATCGGGAAATCGACGCTGCTGTTGCAATCGCTGGCTCAGGTTGCGCGCGAACGGCCGGCGCTTTATGTCAGCGGCGAGGAATCGGCCGCACAGATCGCACTGCGGGCGCAACGCCTTGACCTGACCGGGCCGGCCAGCGGCGAGCTGCATTTGCTGGCTGAAATTCAGTTGGAGAAGATTTTGGCGGCGATCGAGAGCGAGCGCCCCGAGATCGTCGTGATCGACTCTATCCAGACCGTTTATTCCGAGGCGCTGACCTCCGCGCCCGGCTCCGTCGCTCAGGTACGCGAATGCGCCGCGCAGCTCACGCGCACCGCCAAGCAATCCGGCGTGACGGTGATCATGGTCGGGCACGTGACCAAGGAGGGCAATCTGGCCGGACCGCGCGTGCTGGAGCATATCGTCGATACAGTGCTTTACTTCGAGGGCGATACGCACTCTTCGTTTCGGCTGGTGCGCGCGTTCAAGAACCGCTTTGGCGCCGTCAACGAGCTTGGCGTATTTGCCATGACCGAAAAAGGATTGCGGGGTGTCTCCAATCCATCCGCGCTGTTCCTGTCGCAGCACGACCAGACAGTGCCGGGCTCCTGCGTGCTGGTCACGCAGGAGGGCACGCGCCCGCTACTGGTCGAAATCCAGGCCTTGGTCGATACCGCGCAGGTGCCGAACCCCCGGCGCCTGGCCGTCGGGCTCGAACAGAATCGACTGGCAATGCTGCTGGCGGTGCTGCATCGGCATGCCGGCATTGCGTGTTTCGACCAGGATGTCTTCCTCAATGCCGTGGGCGGCGTGAAAATCACCGAACCGGCGGCCGATCTGGCGGTCATGCTGGCAATTCACTCATCATTGCGCAATCGACCGCTGCCACGCGGCATCGTGGCGTTCGGCGAGGTCGGTCTGGCTGGCGAGATACGACCCAGCCCGCGCGGACAGGATCGTTTGAAAGAGGCCGCGAAACTCGGCTTTTCGTTGGCCATCATCCCCAAGGCCAATGCGCCCAAGCAACCCATCGATGGACTCGAGGTGCGTGCGGTCGACCGTATCGACCAGGCTATCGCAGCGCTCTAGCGCCGTCGTGTCAGCGGTGGCCGGTCAGGCGATCTTGTCGATCGCTTCCTGTGCGTCGAGCCATGCGCTCTCGACCTCGGCCAGTCGGGCCATGACCTCGCCCTGGCGCTTCAGGCTATCGGTCAACAGCGTTTTGTTGGATTCGTCGTAGGTGGCCGAGTCCGCCAGAATCGCGTCGAGCCGTTGCTTCTCCTGCTCGAGCTCGGCCAGTTCGTTCTCCAGCTTGGTAATCCTGTTTTGCAGCGGTTTGCGCAATTGGGTCAGCCGTTGCCGCTCCTCCGCCTCGGCGCGGCGCTGCTCCTTGCGGTTGGCGCCGGTGTCCGTCGCCGCGCTGGCCTCCGGTTTGGCCGCGGCGCGCATTGCGTTGCGTTTGGCGGCGGCGTCCTGCAGCAGCCAGTCGCGGTAGTCGTCCAGGTCGCCATCGAAGGGTTGCACGCGCCCGCCGGCGACCAGCAGGAATTGGTCGGTGGTGGCGCGCAGCAAATGCCGGTCGTGCGACACGAGAATCAAGGTGCCATCGAATTGCGCGAGCGCCATGGTCAACGCATGGCGCGTTTCCAGGTCGAGGTGGTTGGTCGGCTCGTCCAGCAGCAGCAAATTCGGCTTTTGCCAGATGATCAGCGCCAATGCCAGCCGCGCTTTCTCGCCGCCTGAGAATGGAGCAATCGGCGCGCTTGCCATGTCGCCACGGAAATTGAATCCGCCGAGAAAATCGCGCAATTCCTGCTCGCGGGTATCCGGCGCCAGACGCGCCATATGCTGCAACGGGGAGTCGTCGTGGCGCAGCGTTTCGACCTGATGCTGCGCGAAGTAACCGATCTGCAGGCCTTTGCCGTGCTTGACGCGGCCAGCCAGTGGCGCGAGCGTGCCCGCCAGTGTTTTGATCAGGGTCGATTTGCCCTGGCCGTTGGCGCCCAGCAAGCCGATGCGCTGCTCGTTTTGCACCGACAGTGTGACCGCCGGCAGGATGACTTTCTCGGCCATGGCGGCATCGCCGTCTTCGCCAACACGATAGCCGCAGCGCACGTCCTCGAGAACCAGCATCGGGTTGGGCGCGGCGTTGGGTGCCCGGAATTCAAAAGTGAAGGGTGAGGCGACGTGAGCCGGCGCGATCAGTTCCATGCGCTCGAGCGCCTTGACCCGGCTCTGCGCTTGCCGAGCCTTGGTGGCCTTGGCCTTGAAACGGTTGATGAAGCTTTCCAGATGGGCGATGGTTTTTTGCTGCTTCTCATAGGCGTTTTGCTGCAGGGCGATCTGTTGAGCCCGCAGCACTTCGAATTGACTGTAGTTGCCGCCGTAGCGCTTGATCTGCTGATTTTCGATGTGCAGCGTCACATTGCACACGCCGTCTAGAAACTCGCGGTCGTGCGATATCACGATCAACGTGCCGGCATAGCGGCGCAGCCAGTCTTCGAGCCAGACGATCGCATCGAGGTCGAGGTGATTGGTGGGTTCGTCCAGCAGCAGCAGATCAGACGGACACATTAGAGCCTGCGCGAGGTTCAGCCGCATGCGCCAGCCGCCCGAAAAGCTGGCTACTGGCTGGCGTGTTTGCTCGAGCGTGAAGCCCAGCCCGAGCAGCAGCGCCTCGGCCCGCGCCGGCGCGGTATAACCGTCGACGTCGGCGAAGGCGGTATGCGCTTCCGCTTCGGCGTGGCCGTCGTGCCGGTGCTGGGCGGCTTCGATGGCGGCCTCGGCCGCGCGCAGTGCGGTATCGCCATCGAGCACGTAGTCGAGCGCATTGCGCTCGACTGCCGGGGTCTCCTGCATGACGTGCGCGATGCGCCAGCTCGGCGGCATTGTCACCTCTCCGCCATCGGGATGCAGCGCGTCGCGCAATAGCGCGAAGAGTGTGGTTTTGCCGGCGCCGTTGGCGCCGATCAGTCCAACCGCCTCGCCGGGATTGATCAGCACCGAGGTGTTATCGAAAAGTGGCTTGGTGCCACGCGACAGGCTGAGGCGTTCGAATCGAATCACGGTACGGTCAAAATTGGTGAAACCCGTATTTTAGCGGGCGAGCAATTACAGGATGGGAGCGAACAGCCGCGCGACGTGCATCGCGATGCGTCGCCAGAACGGCAAGCGGTAGTAGGCGTCAAGCGCCATCGGCCTGGCCTGGGCGAAATCGGTATCGAGCATGCGCTCGACGTTCTTGGCGAAGACGTCATCGACGGTCAATAGCATGATCTCGAAATTGAGCCGGAACGAGCGATTATCAAGATTGGCGCTGCCTACGGCGGCGGCGGCGTCGTCGATCAGCACGACCTTCTGGTGAACGAAGCCAGGCTGGTATTGATAGACCCGGATGCCGGCGCGTACCGCGTCGTAAGCGTATAGCGTGGTGGCCTCGAACACGACGTAGTGATCGCGTCGGCTTGGAATCAAGAGACGCACGTCGACGCCGCGCAGCACGGCCAGCCGTAGCGCCGAGAAAACTGCCTCGTCGGGGATGAAGTATGGCGTGGTGATCCAGATCCGCTGCCGGGCGGCATTGATGCACTCGACGAAAAACAGCGAGCAGGTCTCGAGCTGGTCGGCGGGGCCGCTGGGCACGACCTGGCAATGCATGCTGGCTCCGGAGGGCGCCGGCAGGCGCTTGACCGGTGGAATCTCGCCGGTGGCCCAATGCCAATCCTCCACAAAAGCGCGCTGAATACCAACCACGGCCGGCCCGGTGATGTCGATGTGCGTATCCCGCCAGGGCGACAAAGGCGGTTTTTGGCCGAGATATTCGATGCCGACATTGTGCCCGCCGATGAAGGCGCGGTCGCCGTCGATCACGACGATTTTGCGGTGATTGCGGAAATTGAGCTGAAAGCGGTTGAGGAAGCGCTTGATAAGGCCGCGCTGGGTGGCGAAAGCGTGTGCCCGGACTCCGCCGGCGCGCAGCGTCTCGGTGTACTGCGCAGGCAGATCGTAGCTGCCGATGCTGTCATACAGGAAATACACCCCGATGCCGGCGGCGGCGCGCTCAAGCAGAATCTGCTGCAATTCCCGGCCCAGCGCGTCGTCGTGCACGATGAAGAACTGCACGATGATGTAACTGCGCGCCTGGCGCAGCGCATCGAATATGGCCGCGAAGGTCGCGTCGCCATTGACCAGCAGCCGCACGCCGTTGTTCGCGGTAAACGGCATGCCGGTCAGGCGCGTGAGCGCGCTGAACCCGACGTCATGACGCAACGCGCTCGCCTGACCGGCGTGCCAGTCGATTTCACCGACGCGCGAATGCATGACCCGGTTCTGCTGGCGACGCGCCTCGACGTAGCCGGAGAACTTGCTGCGCCCCAGGATCAGATAGGGAATCAGGGTGAAGTAAGGCGCGGCGAGCAGCGACACGGCCCATGCGACCGCGCCTTGCGAGGTGCGCACCGTCAGGATGGCGTGGGCCGCGGCCAGTATGCCCAGCAGATGCAGCAGCGCGAGCAGCGATCCGAGATGAAACGGCGTGAGCGACATCATCTGGAGGGATTGGCTGTCGTGGTCACGGCAGCGCCGCGGCGTGCACCAAAAAGACCATGTCGTCGCCAGCGCTGGTGCTCAGCCACGTCATCTCCAGATCGGGGAAGGCCGCCTCGACGTGAGTGCGCTCGTGACCGACCTCGACCGCCAGCAAGCCGTCGGGCGTGAGCCATTGCCTGGCATCGGCGATGATGCGCCGCACCACCGCCATGCCGTCGTTGCCGCCGGCCAGGGCCATGCGGGGCTCGTGTCGATATTCCGCAGGCAGGCTCTGCATTGCCTGGTCGTTGACATAGGGGGGGTTGGTCAGGATCAGGTCGTACCGCCTGGATGGCAGCGACGCGTACAGATCGCCTTTGTGCAAGGCGATGCGATCCTGCAATTCGTAGTCCCTGACGTTGATCGCGGCGACTGCCAGGGCGTCGCCAGACAGGTCGACTGCATCGATGTGGGCCTGCGCGAATGCGTCCGCGGCCAGAATCGCCAGGCAACCGGAGCCGGTGCAGAGTTCAAGCACGTGACTAATCTGATCCGGCTGTGCGATCCAGGGAGCGAACTGATCCTGCAGCAATTCGCCGAGGAAGGAGCGCGGTACGATCACGCGCTCGTCGACGTAGAACCGGTAGCCGTGCATCCAGGCTTCATTGGTGATGTAGGCGGCGGGCACGCGCTCGCCGGCGCGCCGGTTGATGACCGACAACACGCGCTCGATTTCGGCCGGCAAGAGAGTCGCGTCGAGAAACGGATCGAGCGTGTCGAGCGGCAAATGCAGCGTGTGCAGGACCAGGTAGGCGGCCTCGTCGTACGCCGACGCGCACCCGTGGCCGAATGCCAGCTTGGCTTCGGTAAAACGCGAGACGGCATAGCGCAACAGGTCGCGCACCGTCGTGAAGGGATGGTCGGACATGGACTTCTCCAGATGGACGTCGCCGGCGGCCGGCAGAGCGGAAGATCGTTATTGGGGAAACTTACCGCACCAGTTGCAGCAATACGCCGCGATAGATGTTTTTGAGCGGTTCGATGAACGCGATTTCGATATGCTCGTCGATTTTGTGAATGCTGGCATTGGGCGGCCCGAATTCGATCACTTGCGGGCAGATCTGCGCAATAAAGCGCCCGTCCGACGTGCCGCCGGTGGTGGAGAGCGTGGTTTCGACGCCGGTTTCCTGCCGGATCGCCGCGTCAAGCGCTTGCGACAGATCACCGCGCGGGGTCAGGAACGGCAGGCCGCCGACGGTCCAGTGCAGGTCATAGGCAAGACCGTGTTTATCGAGTATCGCCCGAACGCGCGCTTGCAGGCTCTCTACCGTGCTGGCGGTGGAAAAGCGGAAATTGAAATCGATCACCGCCTCGCCAGGGATGATGTTGGTGGCGCCGGTGCCGGCGTGAATATTCGACATCTGCCAGGTAGTCGGCGGGAAATATTCGTTACCGTCGTCCCAACGCTCGGCCACCAGTTCGGTCAGCGCCGGCGCAGCCAGGTGGATCGGATTGCTCGCCAGGTGGGGATACGCGATATGGCCTTGCACGCCCTTGACGGTCAGTTTGCCGGACAGCGAGCCGCGCCGGCCGTTCTTGACCATGTCGCCCAGCGTGTCGACCGATGTCGGCTCGCCGACGATGCAGTAGTCCAGGCGCTCGCCCCGTTGCTGCAGGGCCTGCACGACCTTGACCGTGCCGTCGGTGGCGGGGCCTTCCTCGTCGCTGGTGATCAGCAGGCCGATGGCGTGGCGGTGGTCCGGTTCAAGCGCGATGAACTCCTCCACGGCGACGACGAACGCGGCGATCGAGGTTTTCATGTCGGCGGCGCCGCGGCCAAAGAGCTTGCCGTCGCGATGGGTCGGCAAGAATGGATCGGAGTGCCACTGATCGAGTGGGCCGGTCGGCACGACATCCGTGTGGCCGGCGAACACGAGCAGCTTGCCGTCCGTGCCGGCGGCACCGCGCCGCACTGCCCAGAGATTGGTGACGTCGCCCGAGACGATCGTCTCGCAGGTGAACCCGAGCGGTGCGAGGCGCTCGATCAGCAGGTCCTGGCAGTCCTGGTCGTCGGGCGTGACGGACCGGCGGGCAATCAATTGCTCGGTGAGCACCAGGGTGGGCGAGGGCGGGTGGGACGACGTATGGGGCATGGGCATTCAGAACAGCGCTTGATAGAGTTCGGGCTTGAAGCCGACGGTGACGCGCCCGTGGGCAACCAATACGGGACGTTTGATCAGCGAGGGCTGGGCCGTCATCAGGGCGATCGCGCCGGCTTCGTCATTGGCGCTGGCCTGTTCGCCCGGCGTGAGTTTGCGCCAGGTGGTGCCGCGGCGATTGAGCAACGTCTCGAGCGGCACTTGTGTCAGCCAGTCCCGGAGCATGGCGGCGCTCACACCGGCTTTCTTGAAATCGTGGAATGTGTAGGCCACGCGCTGCTCGTCGAGCCAGACGCGGGCCTTTTTCACGGTGTCGCAATTGGGAATGCCGTGCAGCACCGCGCTCATGGTCAGTCGCCCCGCAGCAGTTCGTTGATGCCGGTCTTGGCACGGGTCTGGGCGTCGACTTTCTTGACGATGACTGCGCAGTAGAGGCTGTACTTGCCGTCCTTCGAAGGAAGGTTGCCCGGCACCACCACCGAGCCCGCCGGCACGCGGCCGTAATGCACCTCGCCGGTTTCGCGGTCGTAGATTTTGGTGGATTGGCCGATGTAGACGCCCATCGAGATAACCGAGTTTTCCTCGACGATGACGCCCTCGACGACCTCGGAGCGCGCGCCGATGAAGCAGTTGTCTTCGATGATCACTGGATTGGCCTGCAGCGGCTCGAGCACGCCGCCGATACCGACGCCGCCCGACAGGTGCACGTTCTTGCCGATCTGCGCGCACGAGCCGACGGTAGCCCACGTGTCGACCATCGTGCTTTCATCCACGTAGGCACCGATATTCACATACGAGGGCATCAGCACGACGTTGCGGGCGATGAACGAGCCGCGCCGGGCCACCGCGGGGGGCACCACGCGAAAGCCGCCGGCCGCGAAATCTTCCGCGGTGTAATTGGCGAACTTGGTCGGCACCTTGTCGTAGAACTGCGAAAACCCGCCAGCCGGCATCGGCACGTTGTCTTCCAGGCGGAACGACAGCAGCACCGCCTTCTTGAGCCATTGGTTGACGATCCACTGGCCGTCTTTCTTTTCGGCCACGCGCAGTGTGCCCCGGTCGAGCTCGCCGAGTACGTGATTGACCGCTTCGCGCACGTCGGCCGGTGCGTTCTTGGCGGAGATCTCAGCGCGGTTGTCCCAGGCTTGGTCGATGATGTTTTGCAATTGTTGCGGCATGGTATGGATCGATGAAAAAAGAAATTAAAGACTTCGGCAGCATTGCACGATGCGTTGAGCACCTTCGGTGCATTCGTCGACTTCTGCCACCAGCGCGATGCGTACGAAATTCTTTGCCGGGTTGGTCCCCTGGCTTTCCCGGCCAAGAAACGAGCCGGGCAGGACAGTCACATTGTAGTCGGCCAGCAGGCGCCGGGTGAATTCGGTATCCGACAGGCCGGTTCGCTGGTCGACGCGGGCCCACAAATAAAAGCCTGCGTCGGGCATGGCGACGTCCAGTACTTCGCCCAGCAGCGGCGCGATCGTCTGGAATTTGCGCACATATTTGCTGCGGTTGAGCCGCACGTGGGCTTCGTCGCTCCAGGCGGCAATGCTGGCGGCCTGGATTGCCGGGCTCATCGCACAGCCATGATAGGTGCGGTAAAGCAGGAATTGCTTGAGCAGGGCCGCGTCACCCGCAACGAACCCGGAGCGCATGCCCGGCACGTTGGAGCGTTTGGAAAGGCTGGAAAACACCACCAGGCGGTCAAAATTCCGGCCCAACTGGTGCGCTGCCTCCAACCCGCCGAGCGGCGGGCGTTCTTCGTCGAAATAAATCTCGGAATAACATTCGTCGCTGGCGATGGTGAAGCCGTACTGGTCGGACAGCGCAAACAGTTTGCGCCAGTCGTCCAGGCCGAGTACCGCGCCGGTTGGATTGCCCGGCGAACAAACGAACAGCAACTGCACCTGTTGCCAAATTTCCGCTGGCACCGCATCGTAATCGGGCGCAAAATTGCGCGCCGGATCGCTGTTGGCGAAATAGGGTGTCGCCCCGGCCAGTAACGCCGCGCCTTCGTAAATCTGATAGAACGGATTGGGACACAGCACGAGCGCATTGGGCCGGCTGCCGTCGATCATTGCCTGGGCGAAGGAAAACAGTGCCTCGCGGGAGCCGTTGACCGGCAGCACCTCGGTCGCCGGGTTGACGTTCGGCAGCCGGTAACGCTTTTCGAGCCAGCTGGCGATGGCTTGCCGCAAGGCCTCGGTGCCCTGCGTCGCCGGATAGCTGGACAAGCCGCCGAGCGCATCGCTCAGGGCTTCCTTGATGAACAGTGGGGTGGGATGCTTGGGCTCGCCAATGCCGAAACTGATGGGTTTAAAACCGGCCGCCGGCGTGATGTCTTGTACCAGGGCTCTGAGCTTCTCGAAGGGGTACGGCTGGAGTTTTGCGAGTAACGGATTCACGGGCGATGAGAATTTTCGATCAATGCATCGGAGTGTTCATGCCGACGCGCAGTGATAGCGCGAAATCGGCTAAACGAAAATTATACCGTGGTAAGGCGCCGCGGCGCTGAATGCCTGCGTCGATGGCGAGGCATTGGTCGGCTTTTTTTGGGGGGGGACATGACGGAAGCGGTTCGCTCGGCGCCGCCAGCGCCGGGGTGGGCGCCGGCACTGTCGATCCTGGTCGGATCGTCGGTATGGGGCATTTCGTGGTATCCGTATCGGATGCTGCTGACGTGGGGAATCTCCGCAGCGCTGGCGCAAGTGTTGACCGCGGTGGTGGCGACGCTATTTATCAGCGTGGTTTACTGGCGCAGGTTTTCGACGCTGCGCGCCTCATGGCTGCTGCCGGCTATTGGCCTGGCAGCCGGCGTGGCGAATATTTGTTTCATCTGGGGGACCACCCACGGCTATGTGATGCGGGTTCTGCTGCTGTTTTACCTGAGCCCGGTGTGGACGGCCCTGCTGGCGCAATGGCTGCTGAGCGAGCGGCTCACCGTTGCTGGAGCGCTGCTCATCGCGTTGGCACTAAGCGGCGCCGCGCTGATGCTTTGGCCGGCCAAGGGCGGGTGGCCGGTACCGGCCACTCCGGCCGAGTGGATGGGGCTACTGGCCGGGGCGGGGTTTGCGGCCAACAATGTGCTGGTGCGGCGAGCCAGCCAGGTATTGCCGGAGATGCGGGGAGAAATGCGCACCTGGGTAATGTTTGTCGGTTGTGTGGTCACTGGCGTGCTGTCATTGGGGATCATGCCCGAGGCCCTGGTCCACGGCGCTGTACCGGTGCCGCAACGCGTGCCTGCCGCGCTGGTGCTGCTCGCGCTGGGCGTGACGATCGCCGCCACCAATGTGATCGTTCAGTTCGGCCTGGCTCGGGTCGCTGCCAATCGCGCGGCACTGATCATGCTGTTCGAGATTGTCGTGGCGGCAGTGTCCTCGTGGCTGATCGCGGGCGAAGTGCTCGGTTTGCGCGAAGTTGCCGGAGGTATTTGCATTGTTGCGGCAGGTGCTATCGCTGGTTTGTTGCCTGAGACCGCGCATCGCGATGCCGGGAAAAGGGCCCGAGCCGGGGATGCGATGGTATGATTCACACCCATGAATCCGGCTCCCTGATGCTGCCCTGGCGCGATCAGGGCCGACAGGGTGTGCTGACGCTGCTGTGGGCGTGTCCAGCGTTTTTCCAATGACCGTATAAGCGAACCTGCCGTGCGTCTGACCTCCATCAAACTGGCTGGCTTCAAATCTTTCGTCGATCCGACCCATTTTCACGTGCCAGGGCAACTGGTGGGGGTAGTCGGGCCCAACGGTTGCGGCAAGTCGAACATCATCGACGCGGTGCGCTGGGTGCTCGGAGAGTCGCGCGCTTCCGAATTGCGCGGCGAGTCGATGCAGGACGTCATTTTCAACGGCTCGACCACTCGCAAGCCCGCCAGCCGATCCAGCGTCGAGCTGATTTTCGACAATAGCGATGGCCGCGCGGCCGGCCAATGGAGCCAGTACGCCGAGATCGCGGTCAAGCGCGTGCTGACGCGCGACGGCACATCGAGCTATTACATCAATAATCTGCCGGCACGCCGCCGCGATATCCAGGACATTTTCCTTGGCACGGGCCTGGGTCCGCGCGCCTACGCGATCATCGGGCAGGGCATGATCTCCCGCATCATCGAGGCCAAGCCCGATGAGTTACGGGTATTCCTGGAAGAGGCTGCGGGCGTATCCAAATACAAGGAGCGCCGCCGGGAGACGGAAAACCGCCTGCACGATACGCGCGAGAATCTGACGCGGGTCGAGGACATTCTGCGCGAGCTGGCGAGCAATCTGGAAAAGCTCGAATCCCAGGCGGCGGTCGCGCAACAGTTCAAGGCCCTGCAGAGCGATGGCGAAGAAAAGCAGCAGTTGCTGTGGCTGCTGCGCAGAAATGAAGCTCAGGCCGAACAGGAGCGCCAGCAGCGCGCGATCGAGCAGGCGCAGATCGACCTGGAAGCTCAAATGGCCCGGCTGCGGGCCTCGGAGTCCGAACTGGAAACCCTGCGCGCCGCGCACTACACTTCGACCGACGCCGTGCAGGCTGCGCAAAGCGGGCTGTATGAAGCGAATGCCGAGGTCAGCCGGCTCGAGGCGGAAATCCGTTTCGTGGTGGAATCGCGCAACCGGGTGCAGGCGCAACTCGCTGCCCTGAGCGCCCAGCGCGAGCAGTGGCTGGCGCGCTCGGCCCAGGCGCAGGACGAGCTGGCCGAGGCGACCGAGGAATTATCAATCGCCGAAGAGCGCAGCGCGCGAGCGCAGGACGAGGCGGCCACCCAAGGCGACGCATTGCCGGCCATGGAAGCTCGCTGGCGCGATGCTCAGGCCAAGCTCAACGAGCAGCGTGGCGAGATTGCCCAGGTCGAGCAGGCCCTCAAGCTGGAGGCCGCGCATCAACGCAACGCCGATCAGTCGCTGCAGCAATTGCAGCAGCGCCAGGAGCGCTTGCAGGGCGAGGCGCACGGGCTAGACAAGCCCGACGAAGTCCTGTTGGAAAATCTGCGCGGCGAGCTGGCCGAGCAGCAGGCGCTGCGCGATGACGCGCAGGCGGCACTGGCCGAAGCGCAAGAGGCATTGCCACGCCTGGAAGAGGAGCGCCGGTCGGCACAGGCACGGGTGCAGTCCGAAGCGGCCGTGATCGCGCAGCTCGAAGCACGCCTTGCGGCGCTCAAGCAGTTGCAGCAGAGCGTGCAGACCGAGGGCAAGATCCAGCCATGGCTTGATAAGCACGAGCTCGCGCAATTGCCGCGCCTGTGGAAAAAGCTGCATATCGAGCCGGGCTGGGAGAATGCGCTCGAGTCGGTATTGCGGGAGCGGCTGGCCGCGCTCGAAATCAGCAATCTCGATTGGATCAAGGCGTTTGCCAGCGATGCGCCCCCTGCCAAGCTGGCGTTTTATTCGCCGCCGACGGCGGGTCGCCCGCTCGAGTCGCCGGCGGGATTGCGGCCCTTGACGGCGTTGCTGCGCATCGATGACCCGGGATTGCGGGCGGTGTTGCAGGAATGGCTGGGAGCCGTATTCGTGGCCGACGACATGGCGCAGGCGCTGGCGCTGCGCGCGCAACTGCCGGCTGGCGCGACGCTGGTCGTGCCTGCGGGCCATCTGGTCAGCCGCGTTGGCGTGCAGTTGTATGCGGCCGACTCCGAGCAGGCGGGGCTTCTCGCCCGGCAGCAGGAGATCGAAAACCTGAGCAGGCAACTGCGTGCGCAGATGCTGCTGGGTGACGAGGCCAAGACCGCCGCGGTGCGTTGTGAGGCTGCCTACAGCCAGGCCAGTCAGGCGCTTGGCGAGACGCGAGTGCGCGCCGAGCGGGCGACCCAACAGGTCCATGCATTGCAGTTGGAGGTGCTCAAGCTCAGCCAGGCGCACGAGCGCTACAACGCCCGCAGCACGCAAATCGACGATGAGTTGCGCGAAATCGCCCTGCAAATCGAGGAGCAACTGGCGCTGCGGGCTGAGTCGGAAGCCAATTTCGAACAGGCGGACGGCCGGCTGGCCGAGTTGCAGGCGCACTTCGAGGATGGGCAGCTCGAGTTCGAGTCGCTTGACACGATGCTCGGCGAGGCGCGCAATCAACTGCGCGATCTCGAGCGCGGTGCACAGGAAGCCAAGTTCGCCGAAAAGAATATTGAAAATAAAATCAATGAATTAAAAAGAAATATTCAGACATCACATGAGCAGGCGGAACGTCTCGTTGCGAGTATCGAGCAAGCTCAGGTGGAGTTGGTAAAGATTACGGAACAAACTGTCGAGAACGGTTTGCAGGATGCACTGACGGTGCGGGCCGAAAAGGAGGAGATCCTGACTGCGGCGCGCTCCGAGCTGGATGCCCTGACATTGCAGTTGCGCCAAATGGACGAACAGCGCCTGACGGTCGAGCGAGGTTTGCAGCCGCTGCGCGATCGCATCACCGAGCTGCAGTTGAAGGAACAGGCGGCGCGTTTGAACCGGGAGCAGTTCGCCGAACAACTGGCGGCCGCGCAGGTCGACGAGGCGGCGCTGGCAGCCCGGCTGCACGCTGACATGAAGCCCTCATGGCTGCAAGGCGAGGTGACGCGGATCAACAATGCGATCAACGCGCTCGGACCGGTCAATATGGCCGCCCTGGACGAGCTAACCGCGGCGCGCGAGCGCAAGACGTTCCTCGACGCTCAATCGGCCGATCTGACTGAAGCGATCAATACCCTTGAGGACGCGATCCGCAAGATCGACCAGGAAACGCGCACCTTGCTGCAAGGTACTTTCGACGAAGTCAACCGGCATTTCGGCGAGCTTTTCCCGTTGCTGTTCGGCGGCGGCCAGGCCAAGTTGATGATGACCGGGGAGGAAATCCTGGACGCTGGCGTGCAGGTGATGGCGCAGCCGCCGGGCAAGAAGAATTCGACCATCCACCTGCTGTCGGGCGGGGAGAAAGCGCTGACCGCGATCGCATTGGTGTTCGGCATGTTCCAGCTGAATCCGGCACCGTTCTGTCTGCTCGACGAAGTTGATGCGCCGCTCGACGACGCCAATACCGAGCGTTATGCGAAGATGGTCGAGCGGATGTCAAGCAAAACGCAATTTGTGTTCATTTCACACAACAAGATCGCCATGGAAATGGCCCACCAGCTGATCGGCGTTACCATGCAGGAGCAGGGTGTGTCGCGCATCGTGGCGGTGGATATGGAATCGGCCGTGAACATGGTGGAGTCCAACTGAGCGGACGACCAGGGAATATTGAATAGCAATGCCTACGGAGCGAGAGAAGGAAGCCGCGCATGAATGAGCTGCAGCTGGGACTGATTGGCACAGGGGTCGTGATATTGCTCGGCGTGGTGGCTTACAACGCCTGGCAAAGCAGTAAGGTGAAACGGAGAATTCCCAGGTCGATGAAGGGCGGTAGCCAGGGCATGGTGCCGGCGTCGGCGGCCGAACATGAAGACGAGCGTCCGTTCATCGAGCCGAGCCAGCCTGCGGTCGGCAGGCATCATCCGGCGAGTACCGAACGGCGCGAGCCGACACTGGCCCGAACGGCAGCCGACGCGCCACACGCGCCATCGACCGACGGCGCGCCCCCGGAGCCGGATGTGGCCCAGACGCCGGTACCCGTGGTTGGCGAGTCGCCGGTCGCGATCGATGACGCCGCGGTGGCGCCGGATGAAGGCGCGCGCCAGGCGCGCGAGCCGAGCGAACCGTCGGCGGAGGCAGGCACCCGGAAGCCGGTCTCGCCGACGAACAACGCGGCGATCGCGCCGGCCGTCGTGGACGAGCGTATCGATTGTGTCGTGAATTTGCCGCTGGGTGGCACGATCAATGCCGAACGGGTGTTGCCGCTGGCGCAACGGATGCGGCGTGCCGGTGGCAAGGCCGTACACGTCGAAGGATGGGTGGAGGATCCCCCGCATTGGGAATTGCTGCGCTCGGGCGGACGCTATACGCAACTGCGCATGGCGGTGCAACTGGCAAATCGCGCGGGTCCGCTCAATGAAGTCGAGTTTTCGGAATTCATCAGCCAGGTACAGGCGCTGGCCGATGCAGTGGACGCCCTGCCGGAATTGCCCGACATGATGGAAACCGTCGGCAAGGCGCGTGACCTCGACAGCTTCGCCGCACAGTGCGACGCGCAATTGTCGGTCAACGTGCTGTCCGACGGCGCGCCCTGGTCTGCAAACTACATCCAGGCGGTGGCGACCCAGGATGGCCTGCTCCTGTCGCGCGACGGCACGCGTTTCGTCAAGCTCGACACGCGCCAGAATCCGGTGTTCACGCTGCAATTTGGCGACACCAATTTCCTGCGCGATGATCTGACATACAAGGGCGGCGACCTCATCACGCTGTTGCTCGACGTGCCGGTGGCGGACGAAGACTTGCTGCCGTTCCGGCTGATGTGCGATTACGCCAAGTCAATCGGTCAGCGCATCGGCGGGCGGGTTGTGGACGATCAGCGCCGCTTGTTGCCGGAGACCGCACTGACGGGCATCGAAACTCAATTGATGTCGCTTTACGCGCGGCTGGAGCAGCGCGGATTGCCGGCCGGCGCACTGTCGACACGTCGCCTGTTCGGTCAATAGCAGGGCCCCGGCATCGGCCTGATTGGCGCTCAAGTTGCGCGGTACAAACCGCGACTTCATTGGCATAATGATCGCCATCAACGCCAATGAACGAGCGCATGTCCGACTCTCTCGCTAAATCCGGCACGGCAGCTGCACGTGCCGGTGCCATTTCCCCCGCCGAACAGGCAGCACGGCTGCGCGCCGAGCTGGAACAGCATAACTACGCCTACTACGTACTCGACGCTCCGACGGTGCCGGACGCCGAGTATGACCGCCTTTACGCGGCCCTGGTGCAGATCGAAACCGAGCATCCGGATCTCGTCACACCTGATTCCCCGACGCAGCGCGTCGGCGGACAGCCTGCCACGGGCTTTGCGAACGTCACCCACAAGGTGCCGATGCTTTCGCTCAACAACGGATTTGCCGATGACGATGTCGTTGCATTCGACCGGCGGGTCGGCGAGGCGCTGTACGATCATGAAGACGAGGGGAATGATCTCTTCGGACGAGCCGTCGAATATGCCTGTGAGTTGAAATTCGACGGCCTGGCCGTGGCGCTGCGTTATGAAAACGGGCTGCTGGTGCAGGCTGCCACGCGGGGCGACGGCACGACCGGCGAGGATGTGACGGCCAATATCAAAACCGTGCGCGCGATCCCGCTGCGCCTGAAGACGCCGACCCCGCCGGCAGTATTGGAAGCGCGTGGCGAAGTGTTGATGTTTCGCCGGGACTTCGAAAAAATGAATCAGCGTCAGCGCGAAGCCGGCGAAAAGGAGTTTGCCAACCCGCGCAATGCCGCGGCTGGCAGCTTGCGTCAGCTCGATTCGCGCGTGACGGCACGACGCCCCTTGTCGTTTTTTTCCTATGGCATTGGCGAATTGCTGGGCGCGGATATGCCGCCGACCCACGACGCGTTGTTGCGCTGGTACCTCGAGCTTGGCTTGCCGGTATGCGACAGGCGTGCAGTCGTGCATGGCGCGAGTGGGTTGCTTGCATTCTATCGAGAGGTGGGCCAGGCCCGGGCATCTTTGCCGTATGACATCGACGGCGTTGTTTATAAGGTCAACCGGCTCGATGAGCAGCAGCGTCTGGGGTTCGTGTCGCGCGCGCCGCGCTTTGCGCTGGCGCATAAATTCCCCGCGCAGGAGGCGCTGACGACGTTGCTCGATATCGAGGTTCAGGTCGGCCGCACCGGTGCCATCACGCCGGTGGCGCGTCTGGCGCCGGTGTTCGTCGGTGGCGTGACGGTGACCAACGCGACGCTGCATAACGAGGACGAAGTGCGCCGCAAGGATCTCCTGATTGGTGACACCGTCATTGTGCGGCGCGCTGGCGACGTGATCCCGGAAGTGGTGGGCGCTGTGCTGGACCGGCGCCCGGCCGATGCGCGCGCGTTTGTCATGCCGAGCGCCTGCCCGGTGTGTGGATCGGCCATCGAACGGCTACCCGACGAGGCGATCGCGCGCTGTACCGGTGGCCTGATTTGCGCCGCACAGCGCAAGCAGGCGCTATGGCATTTTGCCCAGCGGCGGGCGCTCGACATCGATGGCTTGGGAGAGAAATTGATCGACCAATTGGTTGACCAGCAACTTATCCGCACGCCGGCCGATCTTTTCAAGCTGGGCCTGGCCAAGCTGGCGGCCCTCGATCGGATGGCCGATAAATCGGCCAGCAATTTGCTGGCGGCGCTCGAACAGGCCAAGCATACGACGCTGGCGCGCTTTATCTATGCGCTGGGCATCCGCCACGTGGGCGAAGCAACGGCCAAAGACCTGGCCCGCCACTTCGGCACGCTGGACCGGCTGATGGCGGCAAGCGAAGCGGAGTTGCTGGAGGTCAATGACGTCGGTCCGGTGGTGGCGCAGTCCATCGCCAATTTTTTCGCGGAGCCGCATAATGTCGAGGTGATCGAACAACTGCGTGCGGCCGGCGTCAGTTGGCCGGAGAGCGAGCCGCGGCGGGCCGCAGCGGCCAGTCCATTGGCCGGCAAGACATTTGTTTTGACCGGGACGTTACCGACGATGTCCCGCGAGCAAGCCAAGGAGCGGCTCGAGGCCGCGGGTGCCAAGGTCGCCGGGTCGGTGTCGAAAAAGACCGACTATGTCGTGGCGGGTGCCGAAGCCGGCAGTAAGCTGGCCAAGGCCGAGGAATTGGGCGTGCCGGTGCTCGACGAAGACGGCATGCTTGCATTGCTGGATGCGAACTGAAAAGGGAGAGCACTCGATGGTTCATGAAATTCTCAAGATGGGCGATGCGCGGCTGCTGCGCATCGCCAAGCCCGTCGAGCAATTCGATACGCCGCAATTGCATGAGCTGGTGCGGGATATGTTCGAGACCATGCATGCAGCCAACGGTGCCGGCCTGGCGGCGCCGCAAATCGGCGTCGACCTGCAGTTGGTGATTTTCGGTTTCGAGCAAAACGAGCGCTATCCGGACGCGCCGGCCGTTCCGCAGACGGTGCTGATCAATCCGGTGATTACGCCGCTTACGCAAGACATGGACGAAGGTTGGGAGGGCTGCCTGTCGGTGCCCGGATTGCGCGGCATGGTCAACCGCTTTTCGATGATCCGTTATGAAGGAGTTGACCAGTACGGCAAGCCGATTGACCGGGTCGCCGAGGGGTTCCACGCGCGCGTGGTGCAGCACGAATGCGATCACCTGATCGGCAAGCTATACCCGATGCGTATTACCGATTTTACAAAGTTTGGCTATACCGATGTGCTGTTCCCGGGGCTCGACGCGCCGGCCGATGATTGAGCGGCAGGCCCGCTCAATCATCGTTCAGAACTGCTCGTCAGGGCGCAGGTAACGCCACTGCCCCTGCGGCAGATTGCCCAGTTTGATCCGCCCCATCCGAATACGCTTGAGGCCAGTCACGCGCAGGCCGACGAGTTCGCACATGCGGCGGATCTGCCGCTTTTTCCCCTCGCGCAGCACGAAGCGAAGCTGCTCCGGATTTTGCCACTCCACCTCGGCCGGCTTGAGCGGCACGTCGTCGAGCGAGAGGCCATGCCGCAGCTTGTCGAGCAGGGCCGCAGGGAAGTGCGTCCGCACGTCCTCCTCATGGGTTTGGTAAGCGACCCGCACCAGGTATTCCTTGTCGATATCCGAATCCGCGCCGATCAACTGGCGGGCGATGCGCCCGTCCTGGGTGAGAATCAGCATGCCGGTGGAATCGATATCGAGACGGCCGGCTGGCGCCAGCCCCCGAAGTTGCTGGGGCGAGAAGCGAATCCTGGCATCGTCTTCCTGCCAGCGATTGGCTGCGGTAAGCAACGCAGCGGCAGGCGGATAGTCGTCCTCCGGTTGCCCCGAGACGTAGCCGATCGGCTTGTGCAGGACAAAGGTGACTCGCTGAGCCTGCTCGTTGCGTGCGGCGCGCTCGACCGTGATGCTCTGTTCCGGACGGATCCTGCTGCCAAGCTCGGATACGACGGCGCCGTCCACCCGGACCCAGCCTTTGACGATCCACTCATCAGCTTCCCGCCGTGAACAAATACCCAGTTCCGACATGCGTTTGGACAAGCGCACCATGCCTTCGTCATTCGGCCTGGCGGCGCCGTGCCGCTTTTGCTGGGAAGCGGGCGATTGGCCTGTCTGACGCGTTGCCCGAACGGGCGCCGCTGAAGCGGGGCGCTTTGCGCCGACCGACGACGCTCGTCCCTTGGCCGAAGCCGATTGTTTTGTTGCGCGGCCGGGTGAAGCGGGCGGCGCTGGGCGTGGCTTGCGCTCCGCTCCCGGTTTCGTGTCGGCACGCCTGCCGGCGGGGGCCTTGGTTTGTCGAGCGGGCGCTGCCGTTGTGTTGCGCGCTGGCGTGGTGGGCGCCGTGTTCGGCGCTGTATTCTGTGCCGCGGTCTCGGACGGTCGTCGACGCTGTACCGCGCCAATGCCGCCCGGGCGCACCGGGGCACGTGTGCGCTCGGCCGGACGGGGATGCTTAGCGCTGAGTTTAGCGCGCGGTGTGTCGCTCATATTTCCAGGGTTTCAAGTAATTCGGTTTCAAGTGCGATTTGCAGACGATTGTCCTGCAAGCCGCGGCCATCGAGCAGAAATATATCTTCGACGCGTTCTCCGAGGGTGTTGATACGGGCCGCATGCACGCTGATGCGGTGCCGCGCCAGGACGCGGGCGATGGCGTACAGCAGGCCCGTGCGGTCGTTGGCCGAGATCGAAAGCAGATAGTATTGGCCGCGCTCGTCGGCACGCAGATCGACACGCGGCGTGATCGGGAAGGTGCGTGAGCGGCGCGGCAATCTGCCCTGATTCGGTTCGGGCAATGGCGACTGGCTGCTTAGCCGCTGCACCAACTCCGCTTCGACCAGATTGATGATGTCCCGGTAACTGGTGCCGGCGCCGGGGTCGGTGATCAGGAAGTTGTCGAGCGCATAGCCGTGGCGCGTGGTGTGAACCTTGGCGTCCAGAATCGACAGCCCCTTGCGCTCGAAGTAGCCGCAGATTCGGGCAAACAAGTCGGGTTGATCCGGCGCGTAGATAAATACCTGCAGGCCTTCACCGATGGGCGCCGGGCGTCCCTTGACGATCGGTGTCGGTGTATTGACGAAGCGGCATAGGTGACGTGTCTGCCAGGCAATGTCGGCAGCATCATTACGCAGGAAGTAAGCCACATCCAACTGATTCCACAAGGCTTCGTGGGCATGCTCCGGCACGGTGTACAAACGCAGCAGACTCAAGGCCTCGGCCTTGCGTGCTTTGAGTTGCGCGTGCGGATCGGGTTGTTCGCCGCCGAGCACCTGGCGGGTGATGCGGTACAGATCCTCGAGGAGTTTGCCTTTCCAGGCATTCCAGACTTTCGGGCTGGTGCCGCGGATGTCGGCCACGGTCAGCAGGTACAGTGCCGTCAGATAGCGCTCGTTGCCGACGACCTCGGCAAAACGCCGCACGACCTCCGGATCGGTGGTGTCCTGTTTTTGGGCGACCTGGCTCATGGTCAGATGCTGTCCGACCAGCCATACAACCAGCTCGGTATCTTCCGCGTCCATGCCGTGCTTGACGCAGAAGCGGCGGGCGTCGGTCATGCCGAGCTTGGAGTGATCGCCGCCGCGGCCCTTGGCGATGTCATGGAACAGCGCGGCGACAATCAGCACCCACGGACGGTCGAAATTGGCAATCAGCTGGCTGCAGAACGGGTATTCGTGGGCATGTTCGGCGATCATGAAGCGGCGTATGTTGCGCACCACCATCAGGATATGCTGATCGACCGTGTAGACATGGTAGAGGTCGTGCTGCATCTGGCCCACGACGCCGCGAAAACTGAGCAGATAGCGGCCCAGCACGCTGGTCTGGTTCATCAGTCGCAAGGCGTGTGTAATACCCCGCGTCTGCTGCAAAATCTGCAGGAAAAGGTGTCGATTTTCCGGGTTTGCACGCCACTGGACGTTCATCAGCTCGCGAGCGTTATAAAGCGCCCGCAGGGTGCGTGCCGATAGTCCCTTGGGGCCGACGATTTGCTCGTAGAGCAGGAAGGTTTCCAGAATCGCAGTCGGATGACGTTGATAGAGATCGTCATCGGCAATTTCGATCATGCCCTGTTTTTCGACAAATCGATCGTTGAGCACGCGCGTCACCCCGCTGCTTTGCGGGAACAGCCGCGCTTCGACGTTGAGCAGCAGAATGGTATTGAGTTGCGTGACGGCCTTGGCAGCCCAGTAATAGCGGCGCATCAGTTGTTCGCTGGCGCGCTTGGCGGCCGTCGGCTTGATGCCGAAGCGTTCGGCCAGCGGTGTTTGAAGGTCGAACACGAGGATGTCCTGGCGGCGTTGGGCGAGCAGGTGCAGGCGCGCGCGGATATTTTTCAGCAGACGCTCGTTACGTCGTAGTTCCTTGACCTCCCGAGCGGTCAGCAAGTCGCGTTGGTAAAGTTCGTCCCAACTGTTGCCCAGACCGGCTGCGCGCGTCATCCATAAAATCGTCTGCAAGTCGCGCAACCCGCCGGGGCTTTCCTTGCAGTTCGGCTCCAGGCTGTAAGGCGTGTCCTGGTATTTGGCGTGGCGCTGGCGCATTTCGAGTTGCTTGCCACGAAAGAATGCGCGAGGGTCCAGGGACGCTTTGAAACGGGCTTCGAATTGCGCGAATAAAGCGTGATCGCCGGTAATGAAGCGCGCCTCCAGCAGGCTCGTCTGGATCGTGATGTCGCTCTCGGCTTCGCTCAGACATTGCTCGACGGTGCGCACGCTGCTGCCGATTTCCAGGCCGATGTCCCACATAAAGCCGATGAAGCGCTCCAGCCGGCCCGCTATCGACTCATCGAGCGTGTCGGGGTGCAGGAGCAGGATGTCGACATCCGAGTAGGGAAACAACTCACCGCGCCCGTAACCGCCTACGGCAACGAGTGTCAGTTGCGGGGGTAACTCGCAGACTTGCCAGGCTTGTGTCGCGATCGCGTCGACGGTTCGGCTCAGGCCGCGCAATAGCGGATCGATTTTGCCTTGCTGACTGTAGTGTTCGAGCAAGGCGTCCTTGCGGGATTTGAGAGCCTGGCGAAGCGGATGAGGGGCGCGAGCATGGGCATGCATGGGCGGATTTTCCTGGCGCGGGGGCGGAAGGCCGCGCAAAGCACCTGCATGAATGCACGGCGCGCGCGGAGCCGATCGAATTATCGCATCAATTCGTTATAAGACGCGCGTGGCGCGAGCCGTCCGAATCAAGCTAATGGCTTCCCGGGCGCCGCAAAATGGCGTTATGAAGCGAGCGCTTCCAGGACGCTCGCGGGCCGTGCGGGGGTACCGGCCGAGACCGTCAGCACCTCATGCCCGGTTTCGGTGACGAGGATGGTGTGCTCCCACTGGGCCGAGAGGCTGCGGTCGCGCGTCTTGACCGTCCACAGGTCGGGCATGGTCCGAATGTCCCGCTTGCCGGCGTTGATCATCGGTTCAATGGTGAAAATCATGCCAGGCTGAATCTCCAGGCCAGTTCCCGGGCGACCGTAATGCACGACCTGCGGATCCTCGTGGAACACCTGGCCAATGCCATGTCCGCAGTATTCCCGCACGACGCTGAAGCCTTGTGCCTCGGCATGGCGTTGAATGGCATGGCCGATGTCGCCCAGGTGCGCGCCGGGCCGCACCTGCTCGATGCCCAGCCACATGCATTCGTAGGTGACATTCACCAGGCGCTTGGCCAGGATGGAGCCCTCGCCGACGATGAACATCCGGCTGGTGTCGCCGAAATAGCCATCCTTGATGACGGTAATGTCTATATTGAGAATATCGCCGTTCTTGATGACCTTGTCGCCGGGAATGCCGTGACAGATGACATCGTTGACGGAGATGCAGGTGGCTTTTGGGTAGGGCGGGTAGCCGGGCGGCTGGTAATTCAGGCACGCGGAAATGGTGTGCTGCTCCTGTTCCATATACTCGAGGCACAACCGGTCGAGCTCGCCCGTCGTCACCCCGGCTTTGACGTAAGGGGTGATGAAATCCAGTACCTCACTCGCCAGGCGACAGGCTACACGCATTTTTTCGATATCGTGAGCGGTTTTCAGGGTAATGGCCATGGTTTTGCGCAAAAAAACGAAAATATCGATCATTATCGCACCAAGTGAGGCCAACCGGTGCTCACGGCGTTTGAGTATGGCGCACCGGCCGGCGTCGATTTGGCGCGCGGTGGCGCGGCTTGAGCGTGCGGCTGCGCGGATGCTATAATCTCCGGCTAAGTCGGGTTCTGTCCGCGGGTTTTGCGGGATGGCGCAGTTCGAGCAGGATTGTCGTGATCGACGCGGCGGCGAATAAAGCCCGGACTTGGTAGTGAAATGTTTGTTAGCGCGCGAACCGATGCATCCAGGGTGTTTCCGTTGCGCAGGCCTTAGCGAGAGGCTGCGCCGGGAATGCGGCAATCGGTTTAAGACCCAACCCTTTTGGAGAATTTTATGTCCGCAACGATGCGTGAAATGCTGGAGGCGGGTGTCCACTTCGGCCACCAGACCCGTTTCTGGAATCCCAAGATGGCTCCGTATATCTTCGGCCATCGCAACAAGATTCACATCATCAATCTGGAGAAAACGCTGCCGATGTACCAGGATGCGCTGAAATACGTGCGTCAATTGGCAGCCAATCGTGGCACCATCCTGTTCGTCGGCACCAAGCGCCAGTCGCGCGAAACCATCGGCGAAGAAGCCGCGCGCGCCGGCATGCCTTATGTCAACAGCCGCTGGCTGGGTGGCATGCTGACCAACTTCAAGACCCTGAAGTCTTCCATCAAAAAGCTCAAGGACATGGAAGCCGCGGTTGCCGCAGGCGAAACCGAGCGGATGAGCAAGAAGGAAAGCCTCATGTTCCAGCGTGAGATGGCCAAGCTGGAGAAGTCGATCGGCGGCGTCAAGGATATGGGCGGTATTCCCGATGCGATTTTTGTGATCGACGTCGGCTACCACAAGATTGCCATCACCGAAGCCGTCAAGCTGGGCGTGCCGGTGATTGCGGTGGTCGATACCAACCACTCGCCCGAAGGCGTCGACTACATCATTCCGGGTAACGATGACTCGAGCAAGGCCGTGGCGCTGTACGCCCGCGGTGTGGCCGATGCGATTCTCGAAGGGCGCGCCAACGCCGTCAACGAGGTCGTCGAAGCGGTGCGTGGCGACGGCAGCGACGAATTTGTCGAAGTTAGCGACGAGGCGTAATCCCTCGCGCAGGCAAACCACAAAGGGGCCGCGGTTGAGCCCCTTTTTTTTGAAGTAAGCGTTTGAGCAGCCGAGGCTGAACCGTGGCACAGCAGCCAGGCAGCCGCCCGAGACGGGTGGGGCGTGTTCGACAGATTTTGAATTTCAGGAGTGACATATGGCGGCAATTACTGCAAGCATGGTGGCCGAACTGCGTGGCAAGACCGACGCGCCGATGATGGAGTGCAAGAAGGCGCTGACGGAAGCCGACGGCGATATGGACAAGGCCGAAGAGATTCTGCGCGTTAAATTGGGCAACAAGGCCAGCAAGGCTGCCAGCCGGGTGACAGCCGAGGGCATCGTGGCCGCGTGCATCGAAAGCCAGGGCGCGGGAAGCCTGGGCGCTTTGGTCGAGTTGAACTGCGAAACCGATTTCGTCGCCAAGAATGACGATTTCCTCGCGTTCGGCAAGACCGTGGCCGAACTGGTGGTCAAGCAGAACCCGGCCGATCTGGCGGCATTGTCGGCACTGCCGTTGCAAGGTTCGACGGTTGAACAGGTGCGCAAGGATTTGATCGGCAAGATCGGTGAAAATGTCGCGATTCGGCGCTTCGTACGCTACGACAGCCCAGTCAAGCTGACTTCCTACCTGCATGGTACCCGCATTGGCGTGCTGGTCGAATACGATGGCGCCGAGGAGCAAGTTGGCAAGGATGTGGCCATGCACATTGCGGCTATGAAGCCGGTGTCGCTGTCGGCCGAGCAAGTCCCGGCCGAGCTGATCGCCAAGGAGCGCAGCATCGCCGAGCAAAAGGCCGCCGAATCGGGCAAGCCGGCCGAAATCGTTGCCAAGATGGTGGACGGCAGCGTACAAAAATACCTCAAAGAGGTATCGTTGCTGAACCAAACGTTCGTCAAAAATGACAAACAAACCGTCGAACAGATGCTCAAGGCCACCAATACCGCGGTGAAGGGGTTCACGTTGTATGTCGTGGGCGAGGGCATCGAGAAGAAGCAGGATGACTTCGCAGCGGAAGTCGCTGCCCAAGTGGCTGCCGCCAAGCAGGCGTGATGCTGACGGAGGCGGCGCGCCAGCCGCCTCCGGAAAACTTTGTTTCAAACTCGATCACAGTGCCCACCTAGACCCTGCAAGGATCCTTATGCCTACTGCTTATAAGCGCGTACTTCTCAAGCTTTCCGGTGAGGCCCTGATGGGAGATGATGCTTTTGGCATCAATCGGGCCACGATCGAGCGCATGGTTGCCGATATCGCCGACGTCGTTCGTCTGGGCGTCCAGATGGCGATCGTGATCGGCGGCGGCAACATCTTTCGCGGCGTCGCGGGTGGCGCGGCCGGCATGGACCGTGCGACGGCCGACTATATGGGCATGCTGGCGACCATGATGAATGCCCTCGCGTTGCAGGATGCCATGCGCCACGCCGGAATCGAAGGCCGCGTGCAATCCGCGCTGCGTATGGATCAGGTGGTCGAGCCCTACATTCGGCCGCGCGCCATTCGCCAGCTCGAGGAGGGCAAGGTGGTGATCTTCGCCGCCGGCACGGGCAATCCGTTTTTCACCACCGATACCGCGGCGGCATTGCGCGGCTCCGAAATCGGCGCCGAGGTCGTGCTCAAGGCGACCAAGGTCGACGGAGTATACTCGGCCGATCCAAAGAAAGTGGCCGATGCGGTGAAGTACTCGACAATCAGTTTCGATGAGGCAATTTCAAAAAACCTGCAAGTCATGGATGCCACGGCATTTGCGCTGTGCCGCGATCAGAAATTGCCGATCCGCGTTTTCTCCATCGTCAAGCCCGGCGCGCTCAAGCATGTCGTTTTGGGCGAGAACGAAGGAACGCTCGTACACGTTTGATATTCCAAATTGAACGAGAATTTGCGCATGCGCAAATTCTTCTTTTTTTCTATTCCCTGGCTCGGAGGTTTTCATGACCGTTGCTGACATAAAACAGAATGTCCAGCAAAAAATGCAAAAGTCCATTGAGGCGTTCAAGGCCGATCTGGCCAAGGTACGCACCGGTCGGGCTCACACCGGGTTGCTGGATCACGTGCAGGTCGACTATTACGGCTCGATGGTCCCGATTTCCCAAGTGGCCAACGTCACGCTCGTCGATGGCCGCACGATTGGCGTGCAGCCGTGGGAGAAGAAAATGGTCGCCGCGGTCGAAAAGGCCATCCGCGAGTCGGATCTGGGGCTCAACCCCGCAACGCAAGGGGACCTGATTCGAGTTCCGATGCCCGCGCTGACCGAAGAGCGTCGTCGCGAGATGACCAAAGTGGTCAAAAGTGAGGCCGAAGGCGCCAAGGTCGCCGTACGGAACCTGCGTCGGGAGGCCAACGAGCAACTCAAGAAATTGCTCAAGGACAAGGAAATTTCTGAAGACGATGAGCGTCGCGCACAGGACGATGTCCAGAAGCTCACGGACAAATTCGTGGCTGAAATCGACAAGCTTGGCCAACAGAAAGAAAGCGAAATCCTGACGGTCTGAGACCGCGGTTGCACGGAGGGTGACTGACATCCTGATGGCTTATTCGAGTTCGACGCTGGCGGTGCCGGAGACTGTCGCGGTGCCGCGTCATATCGCCATTGTGATGGATGGCAATGGTCGCTGGGCGACGCGGCGTAAATTGCCTCGCGTGGCCGGACATGCGCGTGGCGTTGAGGCCGTGCGGGGCACGGTCGAGGCGTGCATGCGGCGCGGCGTTGAATATCTGACGTTATTCGCTTTCAGCTCCGAGAATTGGCGCCGCCCCGGCGAGGAAGTCTCCTTCCTGATGAAGCTGTTCATCGGCGCGCTGGAGCGCGAGATCGACAAGCTCGACGGCAACGGTATTCGCTTGCGGGTGATAGGAGCGCTCGAAGCGTTCGATCCCCGTATCCGAGAGTTGGTGCAGCAGGCCGAAGCCAGGACCGCGGGCAATACGCGGCTGACGCTGACGATCGCGGCGAACTACGGGGGGCGCTGGGATATCCTGCAGGCAGCGCGTCGTATGGCGCTTGAGGCCGGGGCCCAGAGCCTGTTGCTCGAGGGCGAGCCGAGCGAGGAGATGCTGGCGCGGCACCTGAGCATGGCCTATGCGCCTGAGCCGGATCTGTTTATCCGCACCGGGGGGGAACAGCGCATCAGCAACTTCCTGTTGTGGCAGCTCGCCTACACCGAACTTTACTTCACCGACACATACTGGCCGGATTTCGACGCTGCGGCGCTTGATCAAGCGATTGCTTCGTACCAATTGCGCGAGCGTCGTTTCGGGCGGACCAGCGCGCAAACCAAGAAAAATTCCGGAAAAATTCGATAAATGCTGAAGACACGCGTCTTGACCGCGCTGATTCTGCTGGCAATAGTGCTTCCCGCTCTGTTTCTCGGCACGCCAGGACAATTTGGTTTGGTGGTCGCGTTGGCGGTGATTTTGGGCGCCTGGGAATGGGCGCGTTTGCTGGGACTGCCGTTGGCTGGAAGCGTGCCCTATGCGCTGGTCGCCTTGGCTGGCGTGGCGGCCAGCTATGCGGGGGTTATTCCTTCGTCAGCCTGGCTGAGCCCCGCAGTGCTTTTTTGGCTTTTGATCGGCCCCTATACGCTATGGCGCAAACCGCAGACTTCCGGTGCATGGCGTGTTTTTCTTCTTCTGGCGGGTTGGGTAGTCCTGGTTGCCGCGTGGCAAGCGATCTGGCTGGCGCGCCAGCATGGCGTGATCTTTCTCTTGTCCGTGCTGGTTGTCGTCTGGCTGGCCGATTCCGGGGCCTATTTCGCGGGCAAAGCGTTTGGTCGGCGTAAATTGGCACCAGGCATCAGCCCGGGAAAGACCTGGGAGGGGGCGGCAGGAGGCTGGCTTCTGGTGCTGCTGGCCGCGGCCGTCGTGATGCTGATCGGTCGCCACGGGGAACCGACGCTGGTTTCGGTGCTGGTCGACCGCTTCGGGGTTGCAACTGGCGCGGTATGCTTGACGATACTGGTGATATACAGCATCGTGGGAGATCTTTTCGAGTCGCAACTCAAGCGCCAGGCCGGCAGAAAAGATTCCAGTGGATTGTTGCCCGGGCATGGAGGGATATTGGATCGTATCGATGCCCTTTTGCCTGTTCTGCCGCTTGTCATGCTATTTGTCTAATATGACACAACGCCTCGTCATACTTGGCTCTACCGGATCGATCGGCGACAGCACGATCGACGTGGTGGCGCGTCATCCCGACCGTTTCAGTGTGCATGCGCTGACGGCCCACCATAATCTCGACAAGCTCTTCGAGCAATGTTGCGCGCTGCGCCCGGCCCTAGCCGTCATTGGCGATGCCGACAAAGCAGCCGAGCTCGAACGGCGGCTGCGTACCAAGGGGCTTGCAACCGAGGTCGCGTATGGTCCGCAGGCGTTGTGCGCCGCCGCTGCCGCGCCGGAAGCGGATACCGTGGTCGCGGCGATCGTTGGCGCTGCGGGGCTGCCGCCAACGTTGGCGGCAGCGCGAACCGGCAAGCGTATCCTGCTGGCAAACAAGGAAGCGTTGGTCATGTCCGGGGCGCTTTTCATGCAGGCCGTCGCGGATGGCGGCGCCGAGCTGTTGCCGCTGGACAGCGAGCACAATGCCATCTTTCAGTGCCTGCCGTTTGCCACTGGCGCTTCGTCGCGGTCCGGCACCGGCGTGGAGCGCCTTGTATTGACGGCGTCGGGCGGGCCGTTTCGTGAGCGTGAACTGGCAACGCTCGCGAACGTTACGCCCGATGAGGCTTGTGCCCACCCGAACTGGGTGATGGGCCGCAAGATTTCGGTCGATTCGGCGACCATGATGAACAAGGGCCTGGAAGTCATCGAGGCGCACTGGCTGTTCGGCATGCCGGCCTCGCGCATCGAAGTGTTGATTCACCCCCAAAGCGTGATCCACTCGATGGTTTCTTATGCAGATGGCTCGATACTTGCTCAGTTGGGTAATCCTGACATGCGTACACCGATCGCGCATGCGCTCGCTCATCCGCAGCGCATCCAGTCGGGCGTCAAGCCACTGGATCTTGCCGAGGTGGCGCGCCTGACTTTCGAGCGTCCCAATTTGCAGCGCTTTCCATGCCTGCGTCTGGCATTCGAGGCGCTCGAGTTGGGCGGCACGGCGAGCACCATTCTGAATGCGTCCAATGAAGTGGCCGTTGCGGCGTTTCTCGATCGCCGTATCGGTTTTACCGCGATCGCGACGCTCGTCGAAGACGTTCTCAAGCGCATGCCGTCGAGCCAGGCTACATCGCTCGACGACGTGCTTGAAGTCGACCGGCGCGCTCGCGCGTTATCACGCGAAGTACTCGCGCGCCTGGGGTGATCGGAAGCCCAGATGATTGACTTCACGACCACGATCCTGGCTTTTGTCGTCGCTATTGGCGTGCTCGTGGTTATTCACGAATTCGGTCATTACTGGGTGGCGCGACGATGCGGTGTGAAGGTGCTGCGATTCAGTGTAGGTTTTGGCAAGCGGTTATTCAGTTGGCGGCATGGTCCTGACCAGACCGAATTCGCCGTTTGCGCGTTGCCGCTTGGCGGCTACGTGCGCATGCTCGATGAGCGCGACGAGACCCAGCAGGTGCCCGCGAATGAGGCGCACCGGGCCTTTAACCGGCAGACCGTAGGCAAGCGCTTCCTGATCGTGCTGGCCGGACCCGTCGCGAATTTCCTGTTGGCAATTCTCCTGTACGCGAGCCTGAATCTGGCCGGCGTGCTCGAGCCGTCTGCCCGGCTGGCGCCGCCGCCTGCCGGAACGATCGCAGCCGCCGCCGGGCTCAGCGGTGGCGAGACGGTGGTGGGAATTCGCGATCGAGACGGTAGCGTCACGCCGGTGCGATCCTGGGATGATCTGCGTTGGCAAATGCTCGACCCAGTCGTCAGCGCGGGTTCGATCACGTTGGTCGCCGGCGGTGATCAGGCGGGGCGCGATTATCGGCTCAATCTCGCTGGAAGCCGCATCGGCACTGATGACGACTTCATGCGACGGCTCGGCTTGCAACCAGCCGCCCAAATTTTCATTAGTGACGTCATTTCAAATGGGTCGGGTGCCCAAGCAGGCTTGCGGGCTGGTGATCAAGTGATCGAAATCGACGGGCGACCACTGTATTCCGCCTCGACGCTGGTGTCTGCCGTGCATGCCGACGCCGGGCGTGCCGTCCAGTTGACCGTGCTGCGCAATGGACAGACGCAAACGCTAACCGTGACGCCTCGTGCGCAACGCGACAGTAAAGGGAATTTGGAAGGCAAGATCGGCGTTGTCCTGGTCAACCGAATGCACACCGTGGAAGTTCGCTACGGTCCGCTGCAAGCCATTCAACGCGGCGTACAACACACTTGGGACGTGACCCGATTCTCGTTTCAGATGCTGGGCAGGATGATTGTCGGGCAAGCGTCGCTGAAGAATCTTAGCGGGCCTGTCACCATCGCTGATTACGCCGGTCAATCGGCGCGCTTGGGGCTCAGCTATTTCGTTGCTTTCCTGGCGCTGGTCAGCATCAGTCTCGGCGTGCTGAATCTGTTGCCGATTCCGGTTTTGGACGGGGGCTATCTGTTATATTATGCGGTCGAAGCAATCACTGGTCGAGCAGTTCCCGAGCAGTGGCAGGGTGTGTTGCAGCGGATCGGTTTGATTTGCATTGTGCTGCTATCCGCCGTTGCCCTATCTAACGACCTGTCAAAATTGCTGCATTTTTGATGGCGTCACATGTCCGCCGGCGGCGGGAAATCCGATATTACGGTTAAATAGTTTCTTGGGGAAGCAAGTTGTCCAAAAAATATCACCTTCTTCCGAAAACCCTGGTGACGGCAGTGTTGGCTGCTTACGGACTGGCCGCTCATGCGGTGACGCCCTTCGTCGTGAAGGACATCCGGGTTGAAGGTTTGCGGCGTATCGAACCGGGCACCGTGTTTGCCTATTTGCCGGTCAAGACCGGCGAGTTGTTCAACGACGAGAAAGGCACTGAAGCGATTCGGGCGCTTTACGCGACGGGATTGTTCAGTGACGTAAGTGTCGAAGAAGCACCCGGCGACATACTGATGATTCACGTGGACGAACGTCCAGCGATCTCGTCCGTCGATTTTCTTGGCATCAAGGAATTCGATAAGGATGCGCTGACCAAAGCGCTTTCGGCGGTCGGATTGGCCGTGGGTCAGAGCTTCAACCGCAACTTGCTCGACAAGGCCGAGCAAGAACTCAAGCGGCAGTACCTGACCCGCGGCTATTACGCGGCCGAGGTCAAGACCACTGTCACGCCGATGGACAGCAATCGGGTTGGCATCCAGTTTTCCGTGACCGAGGGACCGAAGGCCGAGATTCGGCAGATCAACTTCGTGGGCAACAAGGCATTCTCCGCTTCGGACCTGCGTGCCGAAATGGAGCTGGGGACGCCCAACTGGTTTTCCTGGTACTCGAAGAACGATCTGTATTCGAAGGAAAAGCTGACCGGCGACCTGGAAAAACTACGCTCCTTTTACTTGAATCGCGGTTATCTGGAATTCAACATCGATTCGACTGACGTGTCGATCACGCCAGACAAGCAATCGATGTATCTGACGCTCAATTTGCACGAAGGCGAGCCCTACAAGGTGTCTGGCGTCAAGTTGGTCGGAGACATGCTCGGCAAGCGCGACGCGATCGAAAAGCTGGTGCAACTGAAGGCAGGCGACACCTTCTCGGCAGCCAAGCTGCAAGGTACCACCAAAGCCATCACGAGCATGCTCGGAAATTATGGCTTTGCGTTTGCCAGCGTCAGCGCTCAGCCGCAAGTCGACCGCAAAAAGCATACCGTCGCGCTTACACTGGTGGTGGAGCCGGGGCGGCGCTTCTATGTCAACAAGATCAACATCGTCGGCAACTCTCGCACGCGCGACGTGGTGATTCGACGCGAGATGCGCCAACTCGAGAGTTCCTGGTTCGACGCAGCGAAACTCAAGCTGTCGAAAGACCGCATCAATCGTCTCGGCTATTTCACCGATGTCGACGTGACCACGCAGCCGGTGGCCGGCTCACCCGACCAGGTCAATATCACGGTCAGAGTCAAGGAAAAGCCGACAGGCACCATCAACGTCGGGGCCGGCTTCTCGTCGACCGATAAGGTCGTGCTGACAGCGGGCATCAGCCAGGACAACGTCTTTGGGTCGGGCACCAGCCTGTCGATGAATGTGAATACGGGCAAGACCTATCGAACCCTGACAGTTACCCAGGTCGATCCCTATTTCACGGTCGATGGCATCAGTCGTATCACCGATCTCTACTACCGCACGTATCAGCCGCTGTTGCTGACGAGCAATAGTGATTTCCGTATCAACACGACGGGCGGTAGCCTGAAGTTCGGTATTCCGTTCTCCGAGAGCGACACAGTTTACTTCGGCATCGGTATGGAGCAGACCAAGCTTCATCTGACTAACGATGGAACTACGCCGCAACGCTATATCGATTACGCGAATCAGTTCGGCTATGTCAGCAACAATTATCCGTTCACGATCGGATGGTCGCGGGATACCCGTGACAGCGCGCTGGTGCCTACGGAAGGTCATTATCAGCAGGCCAACATCGAAGTCGGTACCCCGATCGGCACCACCAAGTATTACCGGGCGTTCTACCAGCACCAGTTCTACTATCCGATCGCTCGCGGCTATACGTTGTCGATGAATGGCGAAATCGGATATGGCCACGGTTTTGGCGGCGAACCGTTCCCGATTTTCAAGAACTATTATGCTGGCGGTATCGGATCGGTGCGTGGCTATTCACCGAGTTCCCTGGGGCCGCACGACACCAATGGCGATCCGCTGGGCGGCGCGTCGGAATTGATCGGCAATATCGAAATGAGTTTCCCGTTGCCGGGCACCGGCTATGACCGCACGCTTCGGGTGTTCACCTTCCTGGACGGCGGTAACGTGTTCGATGAAGGGCAGCCCTACAAACTTAACGAGTTGCGTTACTCTTACGGCTTTGGTTTGTCGTGGATTTCGCCGATTGGCCCGCTGAAAATCAGTATGGGTTTCCCGCTGGTTCGCAAGGCCGGGGATCAGTATCAGAAATTCCAGTTCCAGGTCGGAACATCGTTCTAAATGCGATAGGCGACCGTTCGGACGCGTCGCTATTGAAGGGGTATGAGATTGAACAGAATACGCAAGCATTGGACCACCGGCTTGGCAGCGGTGCTGTTGGCGTGCACTGCGCTGCACGCGTCCGCGCAGGAGGCTCGCATCGCCGCGGTGAACTCCGACCGCATCCTGCGAGACTCGTTGCCGGCCAGGGTGGCGCAAGCCAAGCTCGAGAAAGAGTTTTCAAAACGGGATCATGATCTTCAATTGATGGCGCAGCGCCTTAAAACCATGTCCGAGAAGTTGGACAAGGACGGCCCGACGCTGTCGCCGATCGATCGCGCCAATCGTCAGCGTGAGCTGAACGATCTGAATAACGAGTTCCTGACCAAGCAGCGTGAATTCCGCGACGACTTGAATCAGCGCCGCAATGAAGAGCTGGCGTCGATTCTCGATCAGGCGAATCGTGTCATCAAGCAGATTGCCGAGAAGGACAAATACGACCTCATCGTGCAAGAAGCGGTCTACGTCAGTCCTCGGATCGATATCACCGATCAGGTGTTGCGCGTGATGAACGGCGGCACGCTGTCACCGAACGCCGCGAGTGCGCCGAGCAAGTGAGAGCGCTGAAATGACGTCGTTCTCGCTGGCGGAACTGGTGGCGAAATTCGGCGGTGAACTCATCGGCGATAGCGAGACGACGGTCACGGGACTGGCGCCGCTGGAACATGCCGAGCGCGGTCAACTGGCGTTTTTGTCGAATCCGCTGTATCTGAATCAGGTTGCGTCGTCTCGCGCCGGCGCGATCATTTTGGCGCGTCGCGATTTCGAAAAGGTCGAACGCACCTCTGGCCGTAACTGGATTATCGCGGCAAACCCCTACGCTTATTTTGCTCGCGTTGCGCAGTTGCTTGCCGCCTCCAATGCCCCTGCGGTGATTCCCGGCGTGCACGCCAGCGCAGTCATAGATCCATCGGCCCGCATTGCCGCCAGCGCGAGTATTGGGCCGAATACCGTCATCGAAGCCGGAGTGTTGATTGGCGAGCGGGTGTGCATACAGGCCAATTGCTTCGTCGGGCGCGGTACCGTGATCGGCGACGACACGCTGATCTATGCCAATGTCACCCTCTATCATGGCAGTGTGATTGGCGCTCGCAACATCCTGCACGCAAGCGTGGTAATCGGTGCCGACGGATTCGGATTTGCCCCCGATTTCTCCTCGCAGGGCGGCGAGTGGGTGAAGATCCCTCAGGTCGGTCGAGCGGTTCTAGAAGACGATGTCGAGGTTGGCGCCAGCACCAGCATCGATCGCGGTGCGATGGCTGATACCGTGATCGAGCGAGGCTGCAAAATCGATAATCAAGTGCAGATCGGCCACAATGTCCGGGTTGGCGCCTACACGGTGATCGCGGGTTGCGCGGGTATCGCGGGCAGCACGACGATCGGGCGCTACTGCATGATCGGCGGGGCGGCAGGTATCGCAGGGCACGTCACCATAGCCGATAGAGTGACGATCGCGGCAAAATCCGGGGTCACCAAATCGATCTCCAAGCCAGGCACCTACAGCAATGCCTTGACAGCAATTCCTCATGCCGAGTGGAATAAAAATGCCGCCATCGTGCGCAATCTCGACAAGATGCGCGATCGAATCAAACAACTCGAGGCGATCGTCAAAGATTTGCAGAACACCAAATGAACCAGAACACCGTCAAAATCGATATTCACCAGATTCTCAAGCTGCTGCCGCACCGCTACCCCATGCTGTTGGTTGATCGCGTCATCGAGCTCGAGCCCCACAAGAGCATCACGGCGATCAAAAACGTGACGATCAATGAGCCGTTCTTTACTGGTCATTACCCGCAACGGCCCGTGATGCCCGGGGTGCTGATCATCGAGGCCCTGGCGCAGACCGCGGCTTTATTGACATTCTCAGAAGACACCGAGCACGGTGAGGATTCGCTGTATTACTTCGTCGGCATCGATGGTGCTCGTTTCAAGCGGCCCGTCGAGCCGGGCGATCAGATGGTGCTTCATGTCGACTTCGAGCGTTTTTTGCGCGGCATCTGGAAGTTCAAGGGGCGGGCAATGGTTGATGGCGTCGTTGCTGCAGAGGCCGAGTTCATGTGCATGATCAAGAAGAACCCTGAAGCCAACTGACGGGTACCGGAACAAGATGGCGAATATCCACTCCACCGCGATTGTCGACCCGAAAGCGACACTGGCAGACGACGTGTCGATCGGCCCTTATGCGGTCATTGGCCCCGATGTCACGTTGGGCAGCGGTACTCAAATCGGTTCTCACAGCGTGGTCGAAGGGCATACGACGCTTGGCAAGGACAACCGCATCGGCCATTTCGCCTCGGTCGGCGGCATGCCGCAGGATATGAAATATCGGGGTGAGCCGACTCGGCTGGAGATCGGTGATCGCAACACAATCCGCGAATTCACCACGATTCACACGGGCACCGCGCAGGATGCGGGAGTCACCCGTATCGGCAACGATAACTGGATCATGGCCTACGTGCATATCGCGCACGATTGCCAGGTCGGCAACAATACGGTGTTCTCCAGCAACGCCCAGATTGCTGGGCACGTGCATGTCGGTGACTGGGCCATTCTCGGCGGCATGGCGGGGGTGCACCAATTCGTGCGCATCGGCGCGCACGCGATGCTCGGTGGCGCCTCTGCACTCGTGCAGGACATCCCTCCCTTCGTGATTGCCGCCGGCGACAAGGCGGTACCGCACGGCGTCAACGTCGAAGGTCTGCGGAGGAGAGGATTTTCCGCCGAGACCATTGCCGCGCTGCGCAACGCATACAAACTGGTCTACAAGAGCGGTTTGACACTCGAGGAAGCCAAGTTGCAGATTTCCGCGTTGGCGGCCGCTGAGACGGGGGCCGTGGCCGACGCGCTGCGCTGTTGGCTCGATTTCCTGAATACGGCCACACGCGGCATCATTCGCTGAGGTCTGAGGGCCACGCGATGACTATGCCATCGGGAGGACTGCGCCTGGCAATGGCCGCCGGAGAGCCCTCCGGTGACCTGCTGGGCGGCGCATTGCTGTCGTCCTTGTCGGCGCGACTGCCGATCGATACCACCTATTTCGGCATTGGCGGCCCCAAGATGAGCGCCGCCGGTTTTCACGCAAATTGGCCGATCGACAAGCTGGCCGTACGCGGCTACGTCGAGGTACTGCACAATTTGCGGGATATCCTGGCGATTCGCCGTGATCTGCGGCGCACCTTGCTCGCCACGCCGCCGGATATCTTCATCGGCATCGATGCGCCTGATTTCAATTTTTCTGTCGAGGAAGCGCTACGCGCGGCCGGCGTGCCGGTTGCGCATTTCGTCAGCCCGTCGATTTGGGCATGGCGCGGAGGCAAGATAAAAAAGATCCGGGGCGCGGTCGACCACATGCTGTGTCTGTTTCCATTCGAGCCGGAAATCTATCATCGCGCCGGCGTTGCCGCGACGTTCGTCGGGCACCCGTTGGCAGACGTCATTCCCATGTGCCCCGATCCGGCTGCTGCACGCCGGCGTCTCGGCCTCTCTGAAGAGGGCCAGATCGTCGCGGTCTTGCCCGGCAGTCGGCGTGCCGAAATTGCATTGCTGACACCGGTCTTCCTTGCCGCGATGGCATTGATGCAGACGCGTCAGCCTGGTTTGCGGTTCGTGCTGCCGGCTGCCTCCGAGACGCTGCGCGAGCAGTTGCGGCCGCTGCTCGCCGCCTATCCCGAACTGGCGCTGACAGTGACCCGGGGAGCCTCCCACGATGCCCTCGAAGCCGCTGATGCGGTATTGCTGGCCAGCGGAACGGCAACGCTGGAAGCCGCCTTATACAAAAAGCCGATGGTCATTTCCTACAAGGTCCCTTGGCTGACAGCGCAACTGATGAAGCGCATGGGGTATTTGCCCTACGTCGGCTTACCGAATGTGCTCGCCGGTCGCTTCGTCGTGCCCGAACTGCTGCAGGAGGCCGCTACGCCGGAGGCGCTCGCCGAGGCGACGCTCTCGCAGTTGAACGACGATGACAATCGACGCACCCTGGCTGATTTGTTTACCGAAATGCACGTCACGCTCAAACGGGATGCCGCCGCGCGCGCGGCCGACGTGATTGTCGGAATGCTGCCGGCCGGCCGGAGCGCAGGATGAACCGCCGGCACAACGCCTCGCAAATCGCCCTTGCGTTCGACGCCCCCGACGATCTGGCGTGCGGCGTCGACGAGGCTGGGCGCGGCCCGCTTGCCGGCCCGGTGGTGGCCGCCGCGGTCATTCTTGATCCGGCCCGGCCAATCGGCGGGTTGGCCGATTCCAAAAAGCTTACGGCAAAGCGGCGCGAAGTGCTTTACGAGCAAATCCAGGAAAGGGCGTTGGCATGGCATATCGCGCTTGCCGACGTCGAGGAAATCGATCGCCTGAACATTCTGCATGCAACCATGCTGGCGATGCAGCGTGCGATCGCTGGATTGCAGCCACAGCCGACGTTGGCCCTGATCGACGGTAATCGCTGTCCGACCCTGCCGATGCGCGCCGAGGCAATCGTCAAGGGCGATGACAAGGTCGCCGCGATTTCCGCCGCGTCGATTCTGGCCAAGGTATCGCGTGACCGGATGCTTTGCACGCTGCACGCAAGCTACCCGCAGTATGGCTTCGATGTCCATAGTGGCTATCCGACGCCGCAGCATTTGGCCGCGTTGCGTGAATTCGGTGCGACCCCTCATCATCGGCGATCCTTTGCCCCGGTGCGTGACGTATTGGCGGCGACCAGCGCTTAAGGACCCGGCATGAAGCACATCACCTCCAAGGACAATGCGTTTTTCAAGCACCTGAAGCAGCTCGCGCACTCCAGCCAGCAGCGGCGCCGGGCCGGCAATGCGCTGCTCGAGGGCATCCATCTGGCCGATGCCTATCTGGATGCCTGCGGTCAGCCGCTGCACTGCGTGGTGTCGGAGTCGGCGCTGGACAGCGCCGGCGTGCAGGACGTGCTCGCGCGGGTCGACAGCGAGCGTCTGATCTGCCTGCCCGAGGCGCTCTTTCACGGCCTGAGCACCGTCGTCAACGGTATCGATCTGCTTTTCGTGGTAACGGTGCCAACGGGGCGGTTACCGGAGCATCAATCCACGGACTGCGTGATTCTCGACGCCGTACAGGACGCCGGTAATGTCGGCTCAATTCTGCGCAGTGCGGCTGCCGCCGGTATTCCGGACGTCTATTGCACCGCGGGGACAGCCTTTTGCTGGTCGGCCAAAGTATTGCGGGCCGGCATGGGGGCGCACTTCCTGCTCAATATCGTGGAGCACTGCACATTCGAAGGACTGGCTCCGCGGCTCTCGGGGCAAATTCTGGCAACTACCTCCCACGCCGACCAGACCATCTACCAACAGGATCTGACGCAACCGGTAGCGTGGATTTTCGGTAACGAGGGCGCGGGGGTCTCGGAACCTTGGATGAGCGTAGTGACCCATCCAGTCAAAATTCCGCAACCCGGCGGCATGGAGTCGCTCAACGTGGCGGCCAGCGCCGCCGTGTGCCTGTTCGAGGCGGTTCGCCAGCGCAGCCGGCCATAGGAGGCGGCCGCACGCAGGCTCATCAATAGCCGTCGCGCTCCAGACGTACTTCTTGCAGGATCGTCGTGGCGATTTCCTCGATCGACTTGTGCGTGGACGACAGCCATTTGATGCCCTCGCGCCGCATCATGGCTTCAGCCTCGTTCACTTCATAGCGGCAGTTCTCGAGCGACGCATACTTGCTGCCCGGCCGACGTTCATTGCGAATTTCGGAGAGCCGCGTCGGGTTGATCGACAAACCGAACAGCTTGTGCTTGAAGTGGCTCAGCGCCGATGGCAGGCGACCGCGCTCGAAATCGTCAGGGATCAGCGGATAATTTGCCGCCTTGACGCCATATTGCAGTGCCAGATAGAGGCTGGTCGGTGTTTTGCCGCTGCGCGACACACCCACCAGAATGACATCGGCGCTCTCGAGATTCTTGTCGGACTGCCCGTCATCATGAGCCAGCGAAAAATTGATCGCCTCGATACGATTCTTATAGGCGTCGCTATCCGCATTCTGGTGAAAACGTCCGATCGCATGCGTCGACTTCAGCTCCAGCTCGTGTTCCAGCGGTTCGATGAATTTCTGGAACATGTCGAGCACCAGGCCCCGCGTGCGCGTCACGATCGCATTGGCTTTGCTGTTGACCAGCGTGGTGAATACGATCGGGCGAACCCCTTCGACGCGCTCCACCTCATTGATTCGGCTGGCCGCCTCGTATGCCTTGTCGACCGAGTCCACAAAAGGCAACCGGATCAGGCGAAAGCGCATTTCGAACTGCGTGAGAATGGAATGCGCAAAGGTTTCAGCCGTAATGCCGGTGCCGTCCGATACCAAAAAGACGGGGCGGGGCGGGCGATCGGTCACGGCAGGCAGGTCGGAGGAGTTCATATGGGGGGCGGCCAAGCGAGGGGCGGTTCGGTTTTTTGCATCGCAAAATGCAGCTTCGCACGGTAGAATAGCGGCAACTGTGCGACACGTGCTCGTGTCCGGATCGGACCTCGTCCGTAATAGAGGAAGCCCCAACCGTGAGGCGGGCGGTAGATTATAAAACGATTTATCTGAACAAGGCTTGTCCTTAGGGTCAGAGGAAACAGCAAAGTCGGGTCGTCACGGCCTGGCTTTGCCGGTGTAGAGACTGTTGGGCGGTTTCACCAACAGTCCTCGCACCGCAACTACCTGATTACCGTCAGGTACCGCAGTCGGCGGCATCATTTCCGCCGACAAGGCGGGGGTAATGGTTGTGCTTTCGAGCCTTCGAGCTCCGGATTGTGAAAAGGAAACGAGCGAAGCTCGGTGTGTCATTGTTCGACCCCATCCGAGGCTTGGGTGGGTGTAGTGAACCTGCTATACGACTAGCAGTAGCCTAGGAAGACATGCGTTGCTGGTAACGGCAGGGTGTGAAGCTCTTCCGACAACGTATCCCCCGGAAGTTTCGGGCGTGTCGATCCTGTGAAGGGTCGGTGCGGATACTCCTAGCAGCAAGGGGGTAAAGGAGCAAGGCTGGCTGAAATGGTCAACGTAAAGTGAACTGCTGATAAACCTCGTCACTATTGAAGAGCCAAAGCTGCTTGCGGTATCGGGCTCTAGCCAAAATGGCATGCGGTCGGTTGACCCACTGGTTGCTTGGGTTACGTCGTCATCAGACCGTCGGGGAAAAGGCAGGACCTGCCTCAGTCGTGTGACATGCCGGGAACGTGGTAAGCCCGTATCGTCGCTGGTCGAAGTCGACCAGCAAGGTGTTCCGCGAGGGGCACTGATGGCGGTGCGGGTATGGGATGACGGAAAAAGCGAAGGCTGGCCTGTAATCGGCCGGATAGGGGTTGAGACATTACCCCACGCGAAAGCGAGCCCACTTCCGTCTGGTCTACCGTCGTAAGACGGTCTGACTGACCTTTAGAAAACTGGTGGCGGTACGGACGTGTTCGTGCCGCCTTTGAAATATTCCCCGCGGGGGGCGTTATCGCTCCCCGCAGGGGGAAGATGCGCCTCCCGTCTGGGGATTTCTTCCAGATGAGGAGAGCAGCATGAAAGTATCAATCCGAAAGGATGGATCTGCGCCCTCCCATGGGCCGGACGACTGGCACGCTATTGATTGGCGCCGGGTTGAACGGACCGTGAAGGGAATGCAGATTCGAATTGCGAAGGCGACGCGGGAAGGCAAATGGCGCAAGGTGAAAGCCCTGCAACGGATGCTGACCCGCACGTTGTCCGCGAAGCTGTATGCGGTACGACGTGTTACGCAAAATACTGGCGCGCGAACGGCGGGAGTCGATCGCGAACTGTGGGAAACGCCTGAGAATCGACTGGCAGCAGTCGGCAGGTTGGAGCAGCGTGGGTATCGACCTATGCCATTACGGCGGGTTTATATCCCGAAGGCCAATGGAAAGAAGCGTCCTCTGGGCATTCCGACCATGCGAGACAGGGCGATGCAGGCCCTGTATCTGCTGGCCCTCGAGCCGGTGGCAGAGTCCACGAGCGACCCGAACTCGTATGGGTTTAGGAGAAATCGCTCGACGGCCGATGCCATGTCCCAGCTGTTTGTTTCCTTATCCGCGAAGGTTTCGGCCAAGTGGGTACTGGAAGCGGACATCAAGGGATGCTTCGACCATATCAGCCATGACTGGCTGGAGAACCATGTCCCAATGGACAAGGTAATTCTTCGGAAGTGGCTGAAATCCGGTCTGCTGTATCAAGGTCGGTATCAGGCAACAGAAGCCGGTACGCCGCAGGGGGGCATCATTTCCCCAACGCTGGCAAATATTGCGCTGAACGGGCTGGAATCGGAACTGGTGGCGCACCTTGGTGCGAAACTGGGCAAGGGGAAAGCCAGGAAGCTGAAAGTGAATGTGGTGCGGTACGCGGATGACTTCGTGATCACCGGCGTCTCGAAGGAGGTGCTGGAAAATGAGGTCCGACCTTGGGTGGAAGCTTTCCTGGCAGTACGGGGACTGCAACTATCTGAGGAGAAAACGCGGATTGTTCACATTGGCGAAGGCTTTGATTTCCTGGGGTGGAATTTCCGGAAGTACTCGGGAACGCTGCTCATCAAACCGAGCAAGAAGAACACGCAAGCGTTCTATCGCAAGGTGGCGGAAACGATCGGCAACAATATGACGGTGAAGCAGGAGAAACTGATTCGACTGCTGAACCCGATGCTACGGGGCTGGGCGCAATATCACAGTCCCGTGGTGGCCAAGCAGGCATACAGCCGCATGGAGCATCTGATATTTCAGAGGCTCTGGCGGTGGGCGAAGAGGCGACACTCCAACAAGAACACCGATTGGGTGAAAAAGAAATACTTTCACACAGTAGGTAAACGAAATTGGGTGTTTGCCACCCCCGCAGTCCGGAAAGATGGTAGTAAGGGGCTGCTCGAGCTGTACCAGATCAGCGGTACGGTGATTCAGCGGCACAAGAAGGTCAAAGGGGACTTTAGTCCCTTTGATCCGAGTATGGAGCAGTATGGCGAAGAGCTGCGACAGAAGCGTATGGAGAAATCCAGAAGCTATCTGAGACAGTGGTTCAGCCTGTACTCATCGCAGCAGGGCAACTGTGCACTCTGCGGTGAAGCACTCGAGTTTGATAATGGCTGGCACGACCATCATTTGGTGTACAAGATGCATGGCGGTACCAATGCGCTATCGAACCGAGTGCTGCTGCACCCTAACTGCCACCGACAGGTGCATGCTGGTAAAATTGCGGTAACTAAGCCGGTTCCGGTCAAGTAAGACGGGACTTTGAATAGGAAACTATTAATGTAGATTGGAGCCGTATGCGGTGAAAGTCGCACGTACGGTTCTTAGGGGGCTCCTTCTCTGCAAAGAGAGGGAGCTACCCGCCTGTTGGATAAGCAATTGCCTCAGACGCCGAACCGGCGCGGCGCCGCCGGACTTTTCGGCGCCAGTCGATTCCTTATCCAACAGGTTGTGTGTCGCACTGTAAAGCCCAGACATGCAGCTCAGAATTTTTTCTCACTTTAGGGGCTTTTATGACTAACGCAGCACACGACGGCGCCTACGTGGTGCCGTTTGAGCATTTGCGAATGACGGATGTCGACTCGGTGGGCGGCAAAAACGCGTCGCTCGGCGAGATGATCAGCCAGCTTGCCGAAGCAGGTGTGCGGGTGCCGGGCGGCTTTGCCACCACGGCGCACGCCTTCCGTGATTTCCTGGCGCATAACAACTTGACCGAGCGCATCGCGCAACGTCTTGCCGGGCTCGACATCGATAACGTCAAGGCGCTGGCCCAGGCCGGCGCCGAAATTCGGCAATGGATCGTCGAGGCACCGCTTCAACCGAAGCTTGAGGAAGAAATTCGCACGCATTTTCAAAAGCTTGCAGGCGATTCTTCGAGTGAGATGTCATTCGCGGTGCGATCCTCCGCCACTGCTGAAGATTTGCCCGATGCGTCGTTCGCCGGGCAGCAGGAAAGCTACTTGAACGTGGTCGGCATCGATGATGTGCTCGATCGCATCAAGCACGTGTTTGCCTCGCTCTACAACGATCGGGCAATCTCCTACCGTGTGCACAAGGGCTTCGAGCATGCCGAAGTGGCGTTGTCGGCGGGCGTGCAGCGCATGGTGCGCTCCGACTGCGGCGCGGCCGGCGTGATGTTCACGATCGACACGGAATCCGGCTTCAAGGATGTCGTCTTCATCACCGCCAGCTACGGGCTGGGTGAAACGGTGGTGCAGGGCGCCGTCAATCCCGACGAATTCTACGTTTTCAAGCCGACGCTGCAGCAAGGCAAGTATCCCATCATTCGGCGCACGATCGGCTCGAAACTGATCAAGATGGAGTTCACCCAGGCGGGCGAGGCTGGTCGCGTCAAGACCGTCGACGTACCGCTCGAAATGCGCAACCGCTACGCCATCAGCGACAGCGACACGGTGGAGCTTGCCAAGTACGCCGTCATCATCGAGAAGCACTACGGCCGCCCGATGGATATCGAGTGGGGCAAGGACGGCAAGGACGGTAAAATTTACATCCTCCAGGCTCGACCCGAAACCGTCAAGAGCCAGGCCGCCGGCACCGTCGAGCAAAGATTCAAGCTCAAGGGCGCCGCACCGGTGCTGACCACCGGACGCGCGATTGGCCAGAAAATCGGTGCGGGTCCGGTCCGTGTCGTTCGCGATGCCTCCGAAATGGAGCGCGTGCAACCGGGTGACGTCCTGGTCGCCGACATGACCGATCCGAACTGGGAGCCCGTGATGAAGCGCGCCTCGGCGATCGTCACCAACCGTGGCGGCCGCACCTGCCACGCGGCAATCATCGCGCGCGAACTCGGCGTGCCTGCGGTGGTCGGCTGCGGTGATGCGACCGAACGGCTGAAGGACGGCTCGCTGGTCACCGTGTCTTGTGCGGAAGGCGACGAGGGCAAGATCTACGACGGATTGCTGGAGACCGAAGTCACTGAAATCCAGCGCGGCGAGATGCCCAACATCCCCATCAAGCTCATGATGAATGTGGGCAACCCCCAACTGGCGTTCGATTTTGCCCAACTGCCCAATCAGGGGGTTGGGCTGGCGCGCCTCGAATTCATCATCAACAACAACATCGGCGTACACCCGAAGGCGATTCTCGAGTATCCGAACGTCGATGCCGATTTGAAAAAAGCAGTCGAGTCGGTCGCGCGCGGGCATGCGTCGCCGCGCGCCTTCTATGTCGACAAGCTGGCCGAGGGCATTGCCACCATTGCCGCTGCCTTCTACCCGAAATCAGTCATCGTGCGTTTGTCCGATTTCAAGTCGAACGAATACAAGAAACTGATCGGCGGTTCGCGTTACGAGCCGGACGAGGAAAACCCGATGCTGGGCTTCCGTGGCGCCTCGCGCTACATTGCCGAGGATTTTGCGCTCGCCTTCGAAATGGAGTGCCTGGCGCTCAAGCGCGTGCGCGAAGAGATGGGACTGACCAACGTCGAGATCATGGTGCCGTTCGTGCGGACCCTCACGCAAGCCGAACAGGTCGTCAACCTGCTGGCCAGGCACGGTCTCAAGCGTGGTGAAAACGGCTTGCGCCTGATCATGATGTGCGAGGTGCCGTCCAATGCCATCCTGGCTGAGGAATTCCTCGCATTCTTCGACGGCTTCTCGATTGGCTCGAACGATCTGACCCAACTGACGCTTGGGCTGGATCGCGATTCCGGCATGGAACTGCTCGCCAAGGATTTCGACGAGCGCGACCCGGCGGTGCTTTTCATGCTGAGTCGCGCCATCAAGGCGTGTCTGGCCAACGGCAAATACGTCGGTATCTGCGGGCAGGGGCCGTCCGATCATCCGGATCTGGCCGAATGGTTGGCAAGGGAGGGCATTGCGTCGATGTCGCTCAACCCTGACACGGTGATCGACACGTGGCAGCATCTGGCCAAGCTCAAGCTGTAAGCAAAGGCCGAAAAACGGCGCGGCGAGGTGCCGCGCCGTCAGTTGCGCGCCATTCCATGTTATAAACCCCGGTAGATGTTGCCGGGGTTTTTTATTGGCATCGTTGCCGGGGAGCGATGTGGTGGACATGATGCTGTTCTGGTTCGGACTGGCCGGCTTGGCGGTCGTCGCCGAGTTGATGACCGGCACGTTTTATCTGCTGATGATCGCGATCGGCTTCGTGGCTGGCGGGCTGGCCGCCATTGTCGGCATGAGCCATCCGGTGCAGGTCGTGCTGACTGCGGTGATCGCTGCCACAGCTGTCGCGCTGCTCCGGCGCAGCCGCTTCGGGCGGCGCCGCAAACTCGAAGCGGCGCGTGACCCGAATGTCAATCTCGATATCGGCCAGCGCCTGCGGGTCGAGGCGTGGCAGGCCGACGGTCGGGCGCGGGTCTCTTACCGAGGCGCAGATTGGGACGTTGAACTAGCCCCAGGGCAGGTAGCAGCAACCGGCTGGTTCGAGATACGCGAGGTGCGGGGCAGTCGCCTGATCGTCGCCGCAGTCGGTCAGCACAAGACTTGATCGCGGCGCGACGGGCCAGCGACGCGACACTCATTCAATTGCCGGCAACTGCCGGCCTCCATCGCCAGGGGGCAAGATGTTCGATATCAACAGCGTTGCGCTGATCATTTTTGTGATCGCAGTTCTGATTGTCGTCCGATCGGTCAAGATCGTGCCGCAACAACACGCCTGGGTCGTCGAGCGGCTCGGGCGGTATCACACCACCTTGACGCCGGGTTTGTCGATCGTTGTGCCGTTTATCGATCGTGTTGCCTACAAGCATGTCCTGAAGGAAATTCCGCTCGATGTGCCAAGTCAAGTGTGCATCACCAAGGACAATACGCAACTGCAGGTTGACGGGGTGCTGTATTTCCAGGTCACCGACGCAATGAAAGCCTCGTACGGCTCCAGCAATTTCGTCTCGGCGATCACGCAACTATCGCAAACCACCTTGCGCAGCGTCATTGGCAAAATGGAACTGGACAAGACCTTCGAGGAACGCACGCATATCAATCAAAGCGTCGTGGATTCGCTGGACGAAGCCGCGGCGAACTGGGGCGTCAAGGTGCTGCGCTATGAAATCAAGGATTTGACCCCGCCCAAGGAAATCCTGCATGCGATGCAGGCACAGATCACCGCCGAGCGCGAAAAGCGTGCATTGATCGCATCCTCCGAGGGTAAGCGTCAGGAGCAGATCAATCTGGCAAATGGCGCGCGCGAAGCGGCCATTCAAAAATCGGAAGGGGAGCGGCAGGCTTTTATCAACCGCGCTCAAGGCGAGGCCTCGGCAATCCTGGCGGTGGCCGAAGCCAATGCCCAGGCGATTCAAAAAATTGCCTATGCGATTCAGACCCAGGGCGGCATGGACGCAGTCAATCTTAAAGTGGCTGAACAGTACGTCGGCGCGTTCGGCAATTTGGCCAAGACAGGCAATACCCTGATTGTGCCCGGCAATCTGAGTGACATCAGCGGCATGGTCGCAGCAGCGCTCAAGATCGTTCGAGGCAGTGAGTCGGCTCCAGCTGACCCCGCCAAAGGCTAGTCGTTGGCGCGGCAATCGGTCCAATTGCCGCCGGACTGCCTGGTGGAGCGACTGGATCAGCGCGGGTTGCGCATCAGTCGTGCCTTCTCGCGCTCCCAGTCCCGCTTCTTCTCGGTCTCGCGCTTGTCGTGCAGCTTCTTGCCCTTGGCCAGGCCGATTTCGCATTTGACCAAGCCCTTGCTGTAGTGAAAGTTGAGCGGCACCAGCGTATAGCCGCGTTGCTCGACCTTGCCGATCAGGCGCCTGATTTCCTCGGAGTGCAACAGCAGCTTGCGGGTGCGTGTCGGATCCGGATGGATGTGCGTGGAGGCAGTGGGCAACGGACTGATGTGCGCGCCGATCAGGAACAACTCGCCGTCACGGATCACCACATAGCCTTCCTTGATCTGACCGCGCCCGGCGCGAATCGCCTTGACTTCCCACCCCTCGAGCGCCAATCCGGCTTCATAGCGTTCCTCGATGAAATAGTCGAAGAAGGCCTTTTTGTTGTCGATTATGCTCATTGAGGAAGACTTTACGTGAAGTGGCGCTAGGCTCGGGTAAAATTACAATTTTAACAAACAGTCTCGGCGGTGTGGCTTGGCGATGGCGCGCGGGCTACTGTCAAATCACGATCGCGAACGCAATGGCAGAAGTCATCAAAACTGTGCTGATCCAGCACTCGGCGGAGCAGATGTTCGATCTGGTAACCAATGTCGCCGATTATCCAAACTTCCTTCCATGGTGCGGCGGGGTCGAAATTCGTCATCAAGATGAAACTTCGATGGAAGCTTCAATCCGAATAGCGTTCAAGGGCTTGCATCAGCAATTCACGACGCGTAATCGCCATGATCGGCCCACCGCTATCGACATGGAGTTCGTCGACGGGCCGTTTAAGAAATTCTCCGGCGCCTGGCGCTTCACGCCGCTGCGCGAAAACGCCTGCAAAATCGAGTTCCGTCTGCACTACGAGTTTTCCAGCCTGCTGCTGGAAAAAGTGATCGGCCCCGTATTTAGCCACATCGCCAATACGTTTGTCGATTCTTTTGTCAAGCGGGCTGAGGTTGTCTATGCCCGATGAAGCGATACGTATCCAGGTCTGTTACGCCCAGCGCGATACGCAGACTCTGCTGGCGATGAACGTGCCGCCGGGGGCGACCATCGAGCAGGCGATTCGTTGCAGTGGCGTGCTTGAACGGCATCCCGAGATCAACCTCGAACAGCAGCGCGTCGGCATTTTTGGGCAACTCAAGCCACTCGATACGCCGGTCCAGGCTGGCGACCGCGTGGAAATCTACCGGCCCCTGAAGGCCGACCCCAAAGAGGCGCGCCAGCGTCGGGTGGCAAAAAAACGGGCGGAAGGCTCGCGCGAAGGGAACAAGTGGCAGGGTCGCCGCTGATGCGTCGCGCATTCAGGCATTGCGCGCGGGTGCGTGCAGACGCACCGACCAACTGACACCGGCCAGTAGCGAGACGATTGCGATCAGCTCCAGCGCGCGAGGCCAGCGCGCCTCGTAGAAAAAGCCATAGCAAAGGGCAAAAAACGTTTCGAACACGATCATCTGGCCCGAGAGCGTCAATGGAAGCCGCCGGCTCGCCGCATGCCAAAAGGCATTGCCGATAGTCGATGCGCCGATTGCCACGGTCGCGCATACCAGCCAGAAAAGCCGCCAGTCGCCGCCAATGGCTGGGTGAATTCCCATCAGGGGCGGCAAAAAGGCGGGTACGGCCAGCAACAATGCCTGCAGCCCCGTCACGACCCCCGTCAGCACCGACCACTCGTGGCTGCTGAAATGCCCGTTACGCGCCAGATAGCGAGCGTTTCCCACCGCGTACGAGGTCCAGCAGCTCAAGGCGCCAACCGCGCATACGATACCAAGCAGCTTGGTACCCCAGCCGTGGGTGCTCGAGCTCCCATGCATGAAGACGTCGAGATTCACGCTCAATATGCCTAGCCCCACCAGCAACAACGGCCAGGCCAGCTTGCGCAACGGCACAGCGCCGTGATCTCGGCTACCTATCAATGTCACCGTGACCGGCAGAACGCCGACGATCAGCGAGGCAGGCGCAATCCCTGCCCATTGCACCGCGCCCACGAGAAACAGGTAATAGACCGTATTGCCCGCCAGACTGAGCCAGAACAACGCGACCCAATCCGCGCGGGTCACCTTATGACGCAGGCGTGGCCATAGGGGCACCAGCAGGCAAAGTGAAATCACGCCATACAACAAATAGCGCGCGGCACTCAGTTCGAGCGCGGAGAAGGCCGACAGCAACTGTGGCGCGAGAAAGACCGAACCCCACAGCGCGCCCGCCGCCAGACCAAAAGCGATGCCTTGCCACATGATGTCGAAAGGGCCTGTGCAGGCCGTATCACCGGGAGCGAAAGAGGCGCAAGAATAGCATGGCCACAAATCGCCTTCTTGCGGTGTCCGGCGATCCTTTGCGCTAACCTGCAAGACGTGCCGGGTGGTGAGAAGGTGAGAAAATGCGCGCGACGGGCGATGCCGAAAAAAGGCGATTTCTGTATAATTCGCTTTTGCGCCTATAGGATTTGCCATGCGTCTGATCCAACAAGCACTCACCTTCGATGACGTGCTCCTCGTCCCGGCGTATTCCGCCGTTCTCCCGCGCGACACCAGCCTTAGAACCAAGCTCACGCGCAACATCACATTGAACATGCCGTTGCTGTCGGCCGCCATGGACACGGTGACCGAAGCCCGCCTGGCGATTGCTCTGGCGCAAGAGGGTGGCATCGGCATCATTCACAAGAATCTCAAGCCGGCCGAGCAGGCGCGCGAAGTCTCGCGGGTCAAGCGGTTCGAGTCGGGCGTACTGCGTGACCCGATCACCATCCCGCCGCACATGAAAGTGCGGGACGTGATCGCGCTGTCGCGCCAGCATGGCATCTCCGGATTCCCGGTGGTCGAGGGTGCCCAGCTGATCGGCATCGTCACCAACCGAGACCTGCGCTTTGAGAGCCGTCTCGACGAGCCGGTACGCGTCATCATGACGCCCAAGGAAAAACTCGTCACCATCAAGGAAGGCCGCCCGCTGGCGGAAGCCGAGCAGTTGATGCACCACCACCGGCTGGAGCGCGTGCTGGTCATCAACGATGCCTTCGAGTTGCGCGGCCTGGTGACGGTCAAAGACATCATGAAAGCGACCGAACACCCCGACGCCAGCAAGGACGAGCACGGCAAGCTGCGCGTGGGTGCTGCCGTCGGGGTGGGGCCTGAAAACGAAGAGCGCGTCGAACTGTTGGTCGCCGCCGGGGTTGACGTCATCGTCGTCGATACCGCGCATGGTCATAGCCAGGGCGTGCTCGATCGGGTGCAGTGGGTCAAGAAGCATTTCCCGCAAATCGAAGTGATCGGCGGCAATATCGCCACGGCCGACGCCGCACTCGCACTGGTCGAGCACGGTGCCGACGCCGTCAAGGTCGGCATTGGCCCTGGCTCGATCTGCACGACCCGGATCGTGGCAGGCGTCGGTGTTCCCCAGATTACCGCTATCGCCAACGTAGCGGAGGCGCTGAAAGAAACCGGCGTGCCGCTGGTGGCTGACGGCGGCATCCGTTATTCGGGCGATGTGGCCAAGGCACTCGCCGCGGGCGCCCATACCGTCATGATGGGCAGCATGTTCTCCGGCACCGAAGAAGCGCCTGGCGAAGTTTTCCTGTACCAGGGACGGTCCTACAAGAGCTACCGCGGCATGGGCTCGGTCGGCGCGATGAAGGACGGCGCCGCCGATCGCTATTTCCAGGATCCGGCCAACAATGCCGACAAACTGGTGCCCGAGGGTATCGAGGGACGTGTCGCCTATAAGGGCAGCGTGCTGGCCATAATCCATCAGCTGAATGGCGGCGTGCGCTCCTCGATGGGCTATTGCGGCTGTGCGACCATTGACGAATTGCACCGCAACGCGCAATTCGTCCAGATCACCGCTGCCGGGATGCGTGAATCGCACGTGCACGACGTGCAGATCATGAAGGAAGCGCCCAACTATCACGTGGAGTAACACCCAATGAAAGCAGTGTTGCGTACTGTCCTGTTCCTCGATGCGGTGTTGAATCTCGCGCTTGGCGTGCTGTTCCTCGCCTCGCCGTGGCAGCAGCTTTACGTATCGCTGCAGATTCCACAGGCCGATCCCGCGCTATATGGCCAACTGCTGGGCGTGCTGCTCGCCGGCATCGCGTGGCTGCAGTGGCATGCCACGATCAACGGACAACTGACCATTGCGGTGGCCCGCGTGTCTGGCCACGTCAACTGGATCAGCGGCGCGTTCATTCTTGCCTGGGTGCTTGCGCTCGGCCTGCACCCCAAGGGGGCAGGCATGGTGTTCCTGCCGGCACTTGCAGTGGTGTTGATCGTTTTCGCATTGTTCCTGATCAAGCTCTCGCATAACGTGCACGTCCGGGAAAAAGCACAAAGCGCCAAAAGCGACAAAGCCGCGGAATCCGCCAGTGTGCTCGGCAATCAGCGCACCGAACCGTATGCCGCCCCGGTGCCGCCGGTGGCCGCGCCGGGCATGTCCGCTACCGAATCCAAACCATCCGCCTCCCAAGATGCACGACAAAATCCTTATCCTTGACTTCGGCTCGCAAGTCACGCAACTGATCGCCCGGCGAGTTCGCGAGGCGCACGTCTACTGCGAAATTCATCCGAACGACGTTTCCGACGAGTTCATCCGCGATTTCGCGCCCAAGGCCATCATCCTCTCCGGCAGTCACGCCAGCACCTACGAAGCCCAGGATCTGCGTGCACCGCAGGCGGTTTGGGAGCTCGGCGTGCCTGTGCTCGGCATCTGCTACGGCATGTTTGCCATGACCGTGCAACTCGGCGGCCAGGTCGAGGCCAGCAATCATCGCGAGTTCGGCTATGCCGAAGTTCGGGCGCACGGCCACACGGCGCTGTTCGACGGCATCGAGGACTTCCGTACCGCCGAAGGCCACGGCATGCTCAAGGTGTGGATGAGTCATGGCGACAAAGTTACCCAGTTGCCGCCGGGTTTCAAATTGATGGCCTCGACGCCCAATTGCCCGATCGCGGGTATCGCCGACGAAGCCCGCAAGTACTACGCTGTGCAGTTCCATCCGGAGGTCACGCACACCATCAAGGGCCGGCAGATTCTGGAGCGCTTCGTGCTCGATATCGCCGCAGCCAGGCCGGACTGGATCATGCGCGATCACATCGAAGAAGCGGTGCGTAGCATCCGCGAGCAGGTCGGTGACGAGGAAGTCATCCTCGGCCTGTCCGGCGGCGTCGATTCAAGCGTCGCCGCGGCGCTGATCCACCGCGCCATCGGCGACCAACTCACGTGCGTGTTTGTCGATCACGGCCTGCTGCGCCTGAACGAAGCCAAGATGGTCATGGAGATGTTCGCCGGGCGACTGCACGCCAAGGTGATCCACGTCGATGCCTCGGAGCAGTTCCTGGGGCACCTGGCCGGCGTCACCGATCCGGAACAGAAGCGCAAGATCATTGGCCGCGAATTCGTCGAAATCTTCCAGGCCGAAGCCAAAAAACTCAGCAAGGCCAAATGGCTCGCGCAGGGCACCATCTACCCCGACGTCATCGAATCGGGCGGCGCCAAGACCAAAAAGGCCACCACCATCAAGAGCCACCACAACGTTGGCGGTCTGCCGGAAACGCTCGGGCTGAAACTGCTTGAGCCGCTGCGTGACCTGTTCAAGGACGAAGTGCGCGAACTCGGCGTGGCGCTCGGCCTGCCGCCCGACATGGTCTACCGCCACCCGTTCCCTGGCCCTGGGCTGGGCGTGCGCATCCTCGGCGAAGTCAAGCGCGACTACGCCGACCTGCTGCGTCGCGCCGACGCGATTTTCATCGAGGAATTGCGCGGCACGCTCGAAGAGAACAGCCAGAAGAGCTGGTACGACCTCACCAGCCAGGCCTTCGCGGTGTTCCTGCCGGTCAAGAGCGTCGGCGTCATGGGCGACGGCCGTACCTACGAATACGTCGTCGCGCTGCGTGCCGTGCAGACCCAGGACTTCATGACCGCGCACTGGGCCCATCTGCCGCACGAGCTGCTCGGCAAGGTGTCGAACCGCATCATCAACGAGGTACGCGGTATCAACCGTGTCGTGTACGACATCTCGGGCAAGCCGCCGGCGACAATCGAGTGGGAGTGATTTGACGTCCTTCGAGGACTATCGCCAGCTATCGAGAAACTGTCGTAACGTGTTGATGTAGAAGGAAATGCGTTGCGACAGCTATCGGCGGCTGCCGTTGGTCAGCCAGACAGGTAGCGCCCTGGCGATGGCCATACCTTTGTCGACATGCCGGATCGCCCAATGCCCGGCGCTTGAATGGCGGTAATAACGGCAGATGAAGACGTGCAACTCGCACGCGATCGATAGGCCGCCGCCGACGATGAATCGGATCGCAGGATAAGTTGAGTCTGGGTGATCAGGGCGACGAGCTTGCCTTGGGGTGTCGAAATTTTCGTTTGCCAGAGCATTGTGCGTCGTCCCTTATAAATGGGTGTGGTTTCACCGACGACGCATGTCCTAACTGGTGCGGCCCGAACGAAATTGGTTTTGCTTTCGACCGTCGCACTCTCTGCAACCGCCACCACCATCCCCCGCAGCCTGGAGTACACCAGGCAATAAGTATTCCGATTCATCCTCGTCGATGCGGCCCCGCCCGTGCGTTGGTAATGCGTCGCGCGCTTGCAGAAGCCCTTGGAATTCACCCGGAAAATTCAATAAACGCGAGTCCCATAGCCCGACATCGGCGGCTCGCCGCAACTGGCCAGGATGGCGCGATGTGCCGCGTCGCGCAGCCGCAGCGCGGCGGCGAAATCGTCGCCGTCGGGCATGATCGGCGCCAGTTGGGTCAGCGCTGCGCGCCCGCGATGGGGCAGCCAGTCGCCGTCGGGCAGTATCGATCGCACGCCGGCAAGTGCAATCGGCACGATTGGGCGCTGCGTGGCACAGGCGACCCGGAATGCGCCGAGCCGGAAGGTGCGCAGCCCCGCGGCTCTACCAAACGTGCCTTCCGGGAAAAAGAACAGCGTGTCGCCCTGGCGCGCTTGCGTGCTCAGCAGCGCCTGGGCCTGGAGGCTGCCCTGATAGTCCTCCCGCTCGACAAAGCGGGTGCCGATGCCACGCAGGAACGGGCCCGCGATCCGCTGCTGGGCAAGTTCGCGTTTTGCCACAAAATTGACGGACTCCGGCAATGCCGCGAGCAGTATCAAACCATCGAGATAACTCGTATGGTTGGCTACCATGATCGGCGGTTTGGTCGAGTTCGTTTGTGTGCTGAAGGCGGTCTCGAGACGTATGCCGACCATGCGCAGAAAAACGCGGCAGGCGTGCCCGGCGAGGCGCCAGTTGCGGCGCGTGTTGGATCGCGAGACCACCACGCACCATACCGGCAGCGCGAGCAGGATCAGAACCATCCAGCAGTAAATGCCATACAGCGAATGCGTGAACGCCTGCCAGCCACGCCGCAACGAGGGCGCGAGGCTGGCGCGCGCGAGACTCGCCATCTGTCGCCAGCGCGAGTGCACCTTCAACTGGCCGCCGCTGCGGCGAAATAGCTCGAAAGTCGCCGCGTGACGAATCTTGCCGCTGGACGTTTTCAGCACGCTGTGCGGGGGAACGAGCGATACCTGTTCGGCCGGCGCGTCGAGCAGCCTGAGCGTGGCGTCGTTGATCCGTGCGACGATCTGCGCGCGCCTGGACGGTTCGACTTCGGCGGTCTCCGCCAGAATCACCATGCGCTCCGTACCGCTGGCGGCATCGATGTCGCCACATACGGCAACGCCATGCGGCAGCACGCCCGGCACGCGCGCGATGGCCTCCTCGAGCTCGTACGGAAAGAAGTGGCGTCCGCCGCGAATGATCATGTCCTTGATTCGCCCCGTAATGAACAATTCGCCTTCGGCCAGATAGCCGAGATCGCCGGTATCGAGCCATCCCTGCCGAAACAGGCGCGCCGTTTGTGCGGGATTGCGGTAGTAGCCCGAGGTAGCCGAGGCGCCGCGAAATTCGATGCGCCCGATATGGCGCTCGGGCAGCACGTGCCCTCGTTCGCCGACCACGCGCAACTCGCTGCCGGGCAGCGCGTGGCCGCAGCCGACGATTTCGATGGCGGCCTCATCGGGTCGAGCCGGACGCGCCTGCTGCGTGAGCGCAAGCGCTTGCCGCTGGACGCGATCGATGCGCAACCCGCGCCTGGGCAGCGGAAAGGTCAGGCACACTGAGTTCTCGGCCAGACCGTAGACGGCGGTCAGCGCGTGTTCGTCGAATCCGCACGGCTTGAAGCGCGCGGCGAACGCGCGCATGGTGTCGGGGCTCACCGGTTCGGCGCCGCAAACCGCAAAACGCAGCGAAGACAAATCCAGATCGCGCAACTCGTCGTCCTTGAGGCGTCGCGCGCAGCGCTCATAGGCGAAGTTGGGTGCGGTGGTCATGGTGCCGCGGTACTGATCAATCAGTCGCAGCCAACTTGCCGGGCGCGCAAGAAATGTCATGGGTGAGGTCACCACGAGTGGCAAGCCGTAATACATCGGGGCAAACCAGGCGCCAATCAGTCCCATGTCGTGATATAGCGGTAACCAGCTCACGAGGACGTCGGTCACGGCGATATCGACGCGCTGCCCCATGCCGCGAATATTGGCCAGCAGATTGGCGTGAGTCAGCACGACCCCCTTGGGGTCTCCGGTGCTGCCTGAGGTGTATTGCAAAAATGCGGTGTCTTCGGCGCGGGGCGTGACGAGTACGCCGCCTGCGTCGCTCGCGATGGCCGCGGGTGTCAATACATGTCGAATCGTCGGTACGTTAAGGCGCAACAGCCGCGCCACGCCAACCACCTCCGGCGAGGCAATCAGCGCCTTGACGCCGGCATTGGCGAGCAGTGCAGTGTGGCGCCGCACGTGCTCTTCGAGTTGCGATGGCCGCGTTGGCGGATAGATCGGCACGGCGATGGCGCCGCACAACATGATGCCCATGAAGGAAATGAAATACTCGAAGCTGGTGGGCAACATAAGTGCCACCGTGTCGCCCGGGCCGATGCCAACGCCGCGCAAGCCAAACGCGATGCGCATGGCGTGCCGATGGAGTGTTTCGTAGGTGTATGCGGTGGCAGTCATCCCGTCCTCCACCAGGACGATGTGCGTGCGTGTCGGATGCCGCTCGGCATGCCAGCGCAACACGTCGACCAGCGTGCGGGCATCCCGGGGCGCGTCAATTTCGCCGGCGGGCACGAGCAGGGGTTGAGCGCCGGTGGGCGCCTGCGCGGCCTGCGTCGCGCCGGTCGCGATGGCGCGCAGCAGATCCGCCGGCGTCATGGCGGCGGCGAAGGTTTCGATCGGCAAATGGACCTGGCACGCCTGCTCGACCCGGCTCATCAACTCGGCGCGCGACAGGCTGTCGAGTCCGAGGTCCCGCTCGAAGTGGGTGTCCAGCGTGACTGAACCCGGCGCCAGCGGGCTGCCTTGCAGTTCTCCGGCGAGCGTTTCGACCGCAGCCAGGAGCCGGGTTTCGGTGTCCCCTAGGTTCATGGCGTTGCCATCGGCTCCTCGCGCTTGCGCCACTGGTGCGAGATCTCAAGCGGCTCCACGGCGCTGGTCTCGTCGAGATGAAAGACGGCATCGAACTGATCGGCCAGCGACGCTTCGAAATAGTGGCTTTGCCGCTCGCTTTGCGGCAGATAGATCACGCCGATGGCGCGCTCCAGCATCGGCTCGCGCAATCGTTCGGCCGGCTCCGCGGCCAGCGGGAGAAAGAAGCGATCGAGATGCGTGCTGTGAAACAGATATTCATAGCTGTCGTGCAATGCGGGCCGCACCCATTTGTGCTCGGTCTGGCCGTCCCACTCGGATGCGGCCGTCACGTGGCCGGTATACGTGCTGAAACCGACCAGCAAAACGTTTGTGCCGACCGCCTCGCGCATGAGTTGCCCGAGGTTCCATTCGCCTTGCCGGCGAGCTTCCGTGGCGCGTGCATCGCCCAGGTGAGAATTGTGGGCCCACACGACGACCCGTCCATGCCCGCCGCGCTGCGCGCGATAGTGCGCCAGCGCCGCCAGGGTGCGGCACATATGGGCGTCGCGCAAATTCCAGGTATTGACCCGCCGGCCGAACATCGCGCGATAGTAGTTTTCCGCATGCACGACGACTTCGGCGTTGCGCTCGGCGAAGAAGTGTGCATCGAAGGCGGCAAGATCCTGGTGCGGCAAAGCGGCGAATGTCTCGGTGCGCAATTGCGTCAATTGCGCGACGACTTCCTTGCTGGCATCGGGGCGCGCGCCGAATGCCGCAGCGTAGCCATAAGCTTGTGGTTCGCGAACATGGTCCAGCGCGGCATAGCGCTGGCGCGCAACGGCTGCCTGCTCCGGATCGACCTGTTCCAGGTAGCGGATCACCGCGTCGGCGGAGCGGTACATGCTGTACAGATCGAGCCCATAGACACCAACGCGCTGCTCGGCTGATTTTTCCGTGTTGTACGCGCGCAGCCAAGTGATGAAGTCGCGCATTTCGCGATTGCGCCACATCCACGTCGGGAAGCGCTCGAAATCGCCCAGCGCCGTGGTGGCGTCGTCGTTGCCGTCGCCTTGCACGAAGCGGTTGACACGCCATGTGTCGGGCCAGTCCCCCTCGATGGCCAGCGCATCGAATCCGCCTTCGACAATCAGGCGACGGGTGATCGCTGCGCGCATCCGGTAAAAATCCTGAGTGCCGTGCGTGGCCTCGCCCAGCAGAACGAATTGTCGATTGCGGGTCATATCCAGTAATTCATCGTAGTCTTCATCGCGATCGTCAAGCCGGCGCGCGTACTCGCGCACTGCGACAAAAGGCGTGGTGGGCGTATGCATGGCGAGCCTCCAGGGGCGAGGGCATCGATCGGCGAGCCACTCGTTGCCGGGTCAGGCTATGCTGTCCGCGACGGCCGATGATTGATTTCGGACAAGGGTTGGCGGGATTTCGGCAATGCCGGTACGTGGGCGTGTTATGCGAGTGCGGATGCACCATTCGATTGAGCCGGCGCGGTGGTGATCTACGTCAACCACCGGCGGGATCGAATCATCCATCCTAGAATCAATATAGATATGGCGCGGTCCCTGGCGAGCCGCTGTCTTGCTTGCTCTGCAACTGGAGCGAAGTGAGCCAGGGCTGCTTTCTTCCTGACCCATGAAAATTTCGAACAACCACTTCGTAAAACTTGCCGCACTCTGGTGGCTGGTGTTGGCCCTTGCGCCCGCACCGACATTCGCCCAAACGCCCGATGCGCTGGCACAAGCCTACACGCACGAAGTCAGGCGTCGTCTGGCAGTGCCGCCTGCGACCCGGGCCGCGTATGGGACGTTTCTGCAGCACGCGCTGGATCGTGCCGGTTTGCATGATCTTGCGGGCGAATATGTCGTGATGGTCGACCGTGCCCCCAAGATACAGGCGATTTTTGTGTTTTACCGTGGAGGGCCGGATGCGGCGTGGGAACTGATCGGCGCGTCCCCCGTATCCACCGGCTTGCCTGGAACTTACGATCATTTCCTGACGCCGCTGGGGGTGTTTCGTCACACCCCGGACAATATGGATTTTCGCGCCGAGGGGACTTTCAACGAAAACGGCATTCGAGGTTACGGCGTGCGCGGCATGCGTGTCTTCGATTTCGGCTGGGTCGACGGCGAACGTGGCTGGGGAGAGGGCGGCACCAGCGCAATGCGACTGCAAATGCACGCGACCGATCCGGATCGGCTGGCTCAGCGTCTGGGCCACCCGGCTTCCAAGGGCTGCATCCGTATCCCCGCGAGCCTGAACCGGTTTCTCGATCACTATGGCATTCTCGATGCCGACTACAATGCGCTGCTGGCCGCCGGCGACAGGCTATGGGTGCTGGAGCAGGACCATGTGTCGAGCCTTTATGCCGGCAGATATCTCGTCATTATCGATTCCGAGCGCGATAGCCTGACGGCGGAGTGACGGCAGGACAATTCAATATTTCAATAATACTTGAAATATTGAATTGATGAGGCTATGCTCTCGTCATGGATCAAAATCTCGTTGTTCGCGCGCTGAGCGCGCTGGCCCACGAATCGCGCCTGGCGATTTTTCGGGCCCTGGTGGTAGCCGGCCCCAGCGGGCTGTCGGCTGGCGAAATTTCGCAACAGTTGGGCTTGACGCCATCGAGCCTGTCTTTTCATTTGAAAGATCTGTCGCATGCCGAATTGGTGAGGGCCCGGCAGGACGGTCGTTTTATTTTTTACTCGGCCAATTTCGATGCGATGAACGGTCTGGTCGGTTTTCTCACCCAGAACTGCTGTGCCGGCGCGGCATGCGCTGCCAGCGAGTCTTCTTTTTGCTGTGGAGATCAAGCATGAAGCGCATGCATATCCATGTGTCTGTCCAGAATCTGGACGAGAGCATCCGGTTTTATCGCGCGATGTTCGGCAATGCCGAGCCGACGGTGCGCAAGAGCGACTACTGCAAGTGGGAACTGGACGACCCAGCCGTCAATTTCGCGATTTCCCAGCGAGGAGCAAAGCCGGGTGTCGATCATGTCGGCATCCAGGTCCAGACCGAGGCGGAGCTGGCCGAGATGAACGCCCGCTTTGCCGCGGCAGACCTGCCGGTCGAGGCTCAAAGCGGCACCACATGCTGCTACGCGAAGTCCGACAAGGCATGGACAGTCGACCCGCAGGGCGTGGCCTGGGAGACCTTCCTGACGCTGGAGAGTGCGCCGACTTTCGGACAGGCGCGAGATGCCGGCGAGCCCGCGTCGGCCGCATGCTGCACGCCGAGCGCGTCGACCATCGCATTTCGGAGCCGCACGTGAGCGACAAACCTTATTCGGTACTGATTCTCTGCACCGGTAACAGCGCGCGCAGCATCATGGCCGAGGCGTTGTTCAATGTGCTTGGCAAAGGGCGCTTTCGCGCCTACAGCGCGGGCAGCCATCCTAGTGGCGCCGTGAATCGGTACGCCCTCGAACTGTGCGACTCATTGGGATACGACACGTCTCAATTGCGCAGTAAAAGCTGGGATGAGTTTGGCGCGCCAGACGCGCCTCAAATGGACTTCGTCATCACGGTGTGTGATCAGGCCGCCGGGGAGGTCTGCCCGATCTGGCCGGGGCATCCGCTGAGTGCACACTGGGGCTTCGAGGATCCGGCTGCATTTCAAGGCAGCGAGGAAGAGACGCGCAAGGTATTTCACCGGGTATATCGGCAAATCCTCAACCGGGTGAGCCAGTTCGTCAATCTGCCGCTGCATTTGCTCGATCGCAGCGCCATCCAGCATGAGATGCGCGAGATCGGCGCACGGTCGGCCGAGGCTTCGCATGAGTAATTCGGAGCAATTGCAACTCGGCACGCGCCCGGCGATCGGCTTCTTCGAGCGATACCTGACGGTGTGGGTGGCGCTGTGCATTGTGGCGGGCATCGCGCTGGGCCAAATCGCACCTGGGATTTTCCAGGCCATCGGGCGCATGCAGGTCGAGCAAGTCAATCTGCCGGTGGGTGTGCTGATCTGGGTGATGATCATTCCGATGCTCATCAAGATCGATTTCACCACGATGACGCAAGTGGGGCGGCAATGGCGCGGCATTGGCGTCACGCTGTTCGTCAACTGGCTGGTCAAGCCGTTCTCGATGGCGCTGCTTGGCTGGATCTTCGTGCGCCATGTTTTTGCCGCCTGGTTGCCGGCCGGCCAACTCGACAGCTATATTGCCGGGCTCATTCTGCTGGCGGCCGCGCCATGCACGGCCATGGTGTTCGTCTGGTCGCAACTGTGCAAGGGTGATCCTTATTTCACGCTGTCGCAGGTGGCGCTCAACGATTCGATCATGATTGTCGCCTTCGCACCGCTGGTTGCGCTGTTGCTCGGCTTGTCCGCCATCACGGTACCCTGGGACACGCTCATTGCATCGGTCGGCCTGTATATCGTCGTGCCGGTGATTCTCGCGCAGGCGATGCGTCGCGTGCTGCTGGCCAAGGGCGAGGCCAATTTCCAGCATGTCGTGTCGAGACTCGGGCCGTATTCGATCGCGGCGTTGCTGGCCATGCTGGTGCTGCTGTTTGCGTTTCAGGGCCAGGCTATTCTCGAGGCGCCGCTGGTGATTGCCATGCTCGCTGTGCCGATCCTGATCCAGGTCTTTTTCAATGCCGGCCTGGCTTATTGGCTCAACCGCAAGCTCGGTGTGGCCCATTGCGTGGCCGGACCGTCGAGCCTGATCGGTGCGAGCAACTTCTTCGAGTTGGCGGTGGCCACCGCCATCAGCCTGTTCGGGTTTCACTCCGGTGCGGCGTTGGCCACCGTGGTCGGCGTGCTGATCGAGGTGCCTGTGATGCTGCTGGTGGTGGGCGTGGTCAAGCGCTCGCAACACTGGTACGAGCTCAAGCACGATTGAATCGTCCGTCTCGGCGCTCGACCGGCCCCAATGGCATTTTCACCCTGGGACTGGCGGCGAGCCTGTTGCCACTGCAAGTGCCGAGCTATGAAGTCTCGTTGCTCTGGAACGCACCCAACGCGCAGGACCCAGGCATGGCGTGGCTTGCCTCGGAGTTTGCCACGGCATTCGGCAAGACGGAGCGGCGTTCAGAGCCAGGACTGCCGCGTCCTGCTTATGCGAAAATAACCGCTTGAAGGGCCGAGCGGCCCGATTTGGGATTTCCCGCGATGGCAATATTCGACGCGATTATCGAAGAGCGGATCGCCGAGGCTTATCGGCGCGGCGAGTTTGACGGCTTGCCCGGTGCCGGGCGCCCTCAGGCGCTGGACGACGACCTGCTGGTGCCGCAGGAGCGTCGCGCCGCTTATCGCGTGCTCAAAAACGCCGGCTTTGTACCGCCTGAAATCCTGCAGTTGCGCGAACTGCGTGAGGTCGAAACTCAATTGGCACAGACTTTCGACAAGCCGTCGCTGGTGCGCCTGCAGGCGCGTTGGCACGCCCTCAACGCCGCGCTCGAGGCTACGCTTGGCCGCTCATTGCAGGTCCCCGGGACTTATCGACTGGCCGTCGCCGAGCGTCTGGCAGGTATGCCGGGCCCAACTTCTTCCTCGTCCGATCCCACTGCCCATGACTGATACAGCCGTCTCCGGTAACGACGCGGCGTTCATGACTGCCGCGCTCGAGCAGGCGCGCCTAGCCATGGCGCATGGCGAGGTACCGGTGGGGGCGGTGGTGGTGCACGAGGGCCGCATCGTCGCGGCCGGTTACAACTGCCCGATCGGCGGTCACGACCCATCCGCGCACGCCGAGATGCAGGCGTTGCGGGCTGCCGCGCAGGCGTTGGGTAACTACCGGCTGCCGTCGTGCGAACTCTACGTCACGCTGGAGCCGTGCGTGATGTGCGCCGGGGCGATCATGCATTCGCGCATCGCGCGGGTGGTGTTTGGCGCGCCCGACCCCAAGACCGGAGCGTGCGGCAGCGTGGTTGATCTGTTTGCCGAGACACGCCTGAATCACCACGCGGCGGTGCTCGGCGGCGTGCAGGAAGCGGCCTGTGCCCAACTGCTGCAAAGCTTCTTCGCACAACGGCGCGCCATGGCCCGAGAACGGCGGCGACAGGCCGCTCACAGCGCGGCTGACGCGGCCGCACCCGTCAATACACTACCCCACGGAGCCGTCTAACGTGCCGAAGTCCCGTGTCGTTGAATTGATCGCGCCATCGGGGTATCCCCCCGATGCGGCGGCGGTCGGCCGTGGCATCGGCCGGCTCGAGCAGGCCGGTTGCGTGGTCACCAATATCGCGGCGACCGAGCGCCGTCACCAGCGCTTTGCGGGCACGCCTGCGCAGCGCGCGGCCGAGATCAACCGGCTGGCAGAGGCGGGGCATGCGTTGCCCGACATTGCACTGGCCGTGCGCGGCGGGTACGGTGCCGTGCACGTTTTGCCGGGGCTCGACTATGCCGCGCTGCGGCGGCGCCTGGGCGAGGCTCCCATGGTACTGGTGGGGCACAGCGATTTCACGGCGTTGCAGATGGCGTTATGGCAGCGAGCCGGCCTGACGACGTTCGGCGGACCGATGCTGGCGTACGATTTCGGCGCGCCCACCCCCAGTGAATTCACCATGATGCATTTCTGGCGCACCGTCACTTCGCCGACGGTGACGGTGTCGTGGACCGCCAGGTCCGACGATGCTTCGATGACAAACATCGCCGAAGAGGGGATCTTGTGGGGCGGCAACCTGGCAATGCTGTGCAGTCTGCTTGGCACCCCTTACTTTCCCGACATCGCCGGCGGCATTCTGTTCGTCGAAGACATCAACGAACACCCGTTCCGGATCGAGCGGATGCTGCTCCAGTTGCACCTGGCCGGCGTGCTGGGGCGCCAGCGGGCACTCGTGCTGGGCGATTTCTCGGGTTTTCGCCTGACCGATTACGACAATGGCTATGATTTGAACGCGATGCTCGCGCATCTGCGGTCGGTCGTTGGCATCCCGATCGTGACCGGTTTGCCGTTCGGTCATTGCGAGAACAAGCTGACGCTGCCATTTGGCGGTCTGGCCCGCCTGCAGACGCTCGGCGATCAGGCGAGCTTGACGTTGAGCCAATACCCGCATTTGCCGTCGTGACATGCGCGCATGCCGGCAGCGGCGTCTTTTGTCCGGAATGGCTCGGGAATCGTCAAAAAAACTTTGAATTTTGAAATTCGGGACGATCCAGCCTGATTTTTATTGCGGTTGGCCATTAAGTTGGAGCGATTCACTGCCGATAAGGAAGTAAGTGGGATACCCGATTGAGCGCATACCGGGCTGTTGCCGGATCCCACGCTTTCCTGGAGACCAAAGCAGTGACCGCCATTCACAAAAATCTCACGATCCGCGCCAGCCTTACGCTCGTTATCAGCTTGTTCGTCGTACTGCTGATTGTTGCGAGCGTTCTGGGCATGACGTCCCTGAAGTCCAGCAATGACTCTCTCAGGTCGATTTATGCGGTCGACACGCCGACGCTGACCGAAATCAGAAACAGCTCCGAGGAGTTGCAGCGCATGCGGCAGGCATTGGCGACGATGTCGTCCTACCTGTCGGCTGGCAATACCGCCGAACTGGGCGCTGTCATGAAGCGTTATGACGGTTACCGCACGGTCTCCGACAAGCTGTGGCAGCAATATATGAACCGCCCCAAACTGAACGCGCAGGAAGAGACGCTCGCCAAGCAGGCCGATGTCACTCGAACCCATTTCGTCAATGACATCCTGGCGCCGACAGCAGGGGCGCTCAAGTCGGGTGATCTGTCGACCTTCAATGGTTTGCAGGCATCGTCGGCGCCGCCTGTGTGGGCCAAATTCACCAAAACGCTGAATGCGCTTCAGGCGATTCACGTGGCCCATCAGAAAGCGCTCTATGAATCGGCGCAGCACACCTTCATGTTGATGCGCGCGGTTCTCGGGGGCGCGGTCGCCCTGGCGCTGCTGGTGGGTGTCTTTGCCCGCCAGGCGCTGATCGGCGCGATCGTCAAGCCGGTGAATCAGGCTGTCTCCTACTTCGACAAAATTGCCGGCGGTGATCTGAGCACGACCATCGCCGTGTCGGGCAAGAATGAAATGAGCAATCTGCTGGCCGGGCTCAAGCGCATGCAGGAGGCGCTGGTCAGAACAGTGCGGGTGGTGCGCGATAGCAGCGAGGCGATCAGCAGCGGTGCCGGCGAAATCGCCAACGGCAATGCCGACCTGTCTTCGCGCACCGAGGAACAGGCTTCGTCGCTGGAGGAAACGGCGGCCAGCATGGAGCAGTTGACCTCGGCGGTCAAGCAGAACGCGGACAACGCCAAGCAGGCCAGCCAACTGGCTGTCACGGCGTCCGAAACCGCCGCGCGCGGCGGCGCGGTGGTGGGGCAGGTGGTTGAAACCATGCAGGGCATCACCGAAAGCTCGAACAAGGTCACCGACATCCTTTCGGTGATCGACGGCATTGCGTTCCAGACCAATATTCTGGCACTCAACGCCGCGGTCGAGGCGGCACGGGCCGGCGAGCAGGGGCGGGGTTTTGCCGTGGTCGCCGGCGAAGTGCGCACGCTGGCACAGCGCAGCGCCGCCGCGGCCAAGGAAATCAAGGGCTTGATCGACGATTCGGCGCAGCGCGTGCAGGCTGGCTCGGCATTGGTCGCGCGGGCGGGGCAGACCATGGAGGAGATCGTCAAGTCGATCACCAAGGTGACCGACATCATGGGTGAGATTTCCGCCGCGTCGACTGAGCAAAGCACCGGCATCGAAGAGGTCAATCGCGCTGTCACGCAGATGGATGAGATGACGCAGCAAAATGCTGCGCTGGTCGAAGAGGCTGCCGCCGCGGCCGGCTCGCTCGAGGAGCAGGCCCGGCATTTGCGCAATGCGGTCGCGGTGTTCCGCCTGAGCGGCGCGGATGCGTTGGCGCCGGCCGAAGCCGCGGCAACCCCGATGCTCGAATATCCGTCGCCGGAGCCCGCGCTGGCCCGCGCCGCCTGAGATTTCCACTCCCGTCACGCCGCATCATCGTTTCGCCCTGGCCCCTCTGGCCAGGGCGGTGCGCACGCGCTCTCTGCGGCATTTCCCCGCCTTTAGTCTCTCTATCCTGCTAGCGCCGTAACGCAATCGCGCCGCCCGAGCGTCGCGTCGCGCCG